>JAZKBT010000001.1:0-141809 GCA_040388475.1 Bacteroidota bacterium
CCCTTGCAGGCTTTTCTCACAACAGCCGTTTGTATGGTGTTAGCCTGTTCCAATGATTCTCGTTATAAAGAGGTGAGGTTGAGTGAAAGGTTGGAAAGGAGGGGGAAGAAATTTTGGAATTGGGAAATTGGGAAATTTTGGAATTGAACGGCAGTCACATTCTTTCTACAAATTTCCAAATTTCCCAATTCCAAAATTCCAAAATGGCTCTAAGACAGGTCCATAAACGGCTTATTCTGCAATATGCCTTCTATTTTTACCAATACCTCATCTGAAAGAAGGGCCAATGCATTCAGCGCTTTCAGGTTCTCTGTCAGCTGTTCTTTTTTGGTGGCGCCGAGGATGGCAGTGGTTGTATTGGAATTTTTGATGGTCCATGCGATGGACAGAGCCGCTAATGAAACACCCAGTTCATCTGCCAGTACAGCGAGTTTTTTTACTTTTTCCAGCTTGGCATCCTGTATCCAGCGGTTTTTTAACCAATCAAAGCCCTCAATGGCCAGGCGCGAATCGGCCGGTATACCGTTATTGTATTTGCCTGTTAAGAAACCTGCAGCCAGCGGGCTCCAGATGGTGGTGCCCAATCCTACATTTTTAAATACGGGCAGGTAATCCTGTTCCATTTTAAAACGTTCGAACATATTGTATTGGGGCTGTTCAACGGTGGGGGCGATAAGATGGTATTGATGAGCCACCCTGTGCGCTTCCATGATCTCTGCTGCACTCCACTGGCTGGTTCCCCAGTATAAGATCTTTCCCTGTTGAATCAAATTGTGCATGGTCCATACCACTTCTTCTATCGGAACACCAGTATCGGGGCGATGGCAGAAATATAGATCAAGATAATCGGTCTGCAATCTTCCCAAAGCTTCGTGGCAGGCTTCTACAATGTGTTTGCGGCTTAAACCGGTCTGGTTGGGTTTGTTCTCTTTTCTCCAGCCAAAATATACTTTAGAGGAGAGGGTGTACGAGGTCCTGTCCCAGTTTTTCTTTTTCAACACACGGCCCATCATGTTTTCACTTTCGCCAAATGCATATCCTTCGGCGTTATCAAAAAAATTGATTCCGTTATCGTAGGCAACGCCCATTAATTCATCCGCACTGTTATCGTTGATCTGCTTGTGAAAGGTTACCCAGCTGCCATAACTCAATACGCTAAGCTGTAAACCGGTGCGACCCATTCTCCTGTATTCCATAGTATTTTTTTTTGAAAAGCAAGTTAGGGAGAAGATGGCAGATGTTGGTTGACAGACGGCAGTTGTTAGTTGGCAGATGACAGTTGACAGATGCTAGATGACAGGCCCGCGACTGTTCCGTCAACTAGCAACTGTCAACTAACATCTATCATCTATTAAGAGATCGTTTTGGTCTTTTTTTAACCGAATCAACCACTACACCAGACTGAGCCGGTGGCGTTGGAGCTGTGGTTGTAGTTGTGGAAGAAGACTGTGTGCTATCCGGCACAATATAGTAAGAGTTGGGATCCATCTTAAAGAAGCTGATCCAGGAAAGATCCTGCGTAGCGGTCATTCCCTCTCTGCCGGTTATCAGACTGCTCCGGTAATTCCTGCTCCAGGTAACTTTTTTGTCGGTGTAGAATTTCTGTGTCGTCTGATCCCAGTAAAGATCCTCGCAGAAAAGTGTATCTCCTTTTGTGTTAAATACAACCACACTATCGCGTAGGTATACTTTGTTCTCATTCTCTTTATATCGTCCAAAACGGGCGCGTAACTGGCTCTCAACTTTTGCGCTGTCGTTATAAAAATCTACATGCAATGACTTTGGAAATTCAGCCATATTACCGCTGTCAACATAACGAAGCAACAATGGCGCTGTTAAATGGGCGCGCATTTTTCCATTCATGCTGAGATAGGATTCGATATTTTTTCCTTCTTCAATGTTCTGTCTTCTCTTGCCCAGTTCCCTTACTTCATTTACATCATTCTCGCAGGCGTACATAAAAAAGCAGCCGGTTAGAAGGGCTGCTTTTATTAGTTGTTTATGAAAAAGTTGATTACTCATATTTGCGCTTAGTAAACCAAATGTCGCTTAAACTCATTCCCAAAGAAAATTGAAAATAACTTTCTGTGATATTATTAACAGCAGATCCGCGTTTGCCAAATTGTAAAGCGGTGTTCAGGAAAGTGAACTGGTTATCATACGCTCTCCATTTGCGGATAGGTAAGCCTGCACCAAATGAAACAGCATAATGTTTTAAGCCAAGACCATCAGCATTCAGGTAATCTTTGCCTGTGGTAAACCCTACACGGTAATTAACATTGTTCCAGTAACCACGGCCCGATAAAGGATCCGGGCAAAACTGTGCACCTATTTTATATTGCCAGCTTTTTGATAACCTGTCGGGCTGTTCGTAGAAACGGTAATTGGTCCAGTTGGTAGCGGTAAACTCTGCGCCGATCGACCACATTTCAAAAGTTCCCCTTGTATTGGTAGTTGCTTTATGAAAAGTAACGCCCGCAGCATAAGTAGAAGGCAACAGGATCGTTCCTTTTACATTGCTCTGTTCTGAAATCGAATCAATTTTAATATCCCCTGAAGTACCCACTACATAGGTTTGTCTTGACTGGTCCTGAAGTGCACTCAGCCTTTGTTGTAAGGTTCCCGTAACACCAAAGCGAAGCAGGTAGTTCTCGGTAGTTTTTGTTGCGGTGTTAACTTTTTTGCGAACCGAAAATTCATATTGCGCACCGCCATCCAGGAAAAGACCGCTAAAATTGGTCAGAGTAGATGTTTTGGATTGATAGTAGGCAACGGTGTCGTTGATAAAAGCTTTGCGGGTGGCAATGTCTTTGCGGCCAAAATTATAGCCGGTATTAAAGCCAAGGCTGAATCCTTTCCATTTTTTGCCGATACCTGCAAATACCTGGTTCAGTCCGCCACTTCCTTCATAAATGGTCTGCAGGCTATCACCGGCGATCCTTTCTCTTGTTTCGATTGAGTAGCTGATGCTGCTAAGCGGTTTCAGGCCAAATGCCATACCCCATCCGGTCTTTTTATTAAGCGGAACACCCAGTGTAAGATAACCGGGAATAAAATTATTGGTAGAGAATTTGCTGGTAGGTGTTTTACTGGATAAAGTTCTTGAATCAATGGTAAAGCCCAGATCGAACGTAACCATATACATATGACTGTAAGTAGCAGGGTTGCTAAAGTTGATGGATTGCCCCACATTATTATTGGCACCATCTGCATAAGCCGCCGTAAGGCCACCCATGGATCGGCTGATAATATGCTGGTTGGTATAAAATTCACCTAAACCATACCTGGTAAAAGGAGAGTTCTGTTGCGCCTCGGCGGGTAGCAGAAAAAAAACCGGTAAAAGTGCTAAGCAGAGCTTAGCGATTATTGTACTCACTGATCGCATACAAGCCTTTGTAGATTAAGTTAGGGTCGGCAAATATCTTGTTTTTAAGGTGCGGAACAAAAAAACCCATATCCCCCCCGGTTAACAGCACGTTAAAGTTGTTGTATTTCAACGCATAAGCTTCAATAATTCCATCAATTTCCTTACACATTCCAAGGATTACACCGCTTAAAATGTTGGTTTTGGTGTCATAACCCACCAACGGGAAGCCGGATTCCGCTTTTATTAGGGGCAATAAAGCCGTTTGTTCATGCATGGCCCTGAACCGCATATTCATGCCCGGAGAAATACTTCCCCCCAGGAATTCATGCGCATTATTTACATAATTATAGGTAATACAGGTTCCCAGCCCGATGGCAAGGCAGTGCTGTTTCGGGAAAAGGTCAACTGCCGCCGAACAAATAGCCAGCCTGTCTGCCCCAATGGTTTCTGGTTTGCCTACAGGCGTGGTTAGCGGAAGTTTACTGTTATGGTCCAGTTTATGAAAACGGGTATGTTTTGCAAGCAGGCTCTCGATCTCAAGTGGATGTTTGATCACGGACGATAAGATAGACTTCGCCGGTTTATATTCATCAATCAGTTGCCGGATAGAGGTTTCTTCAGCAGTATACAGGACCCTTTCTTCTTTAAAGTTCCTGTCTTCAAAAACAGCACATTTTAAACGGGTATTGCCAAAATCGAAGCAGAGAGTTGTTTGCATAGTGTGATCGTGAGGTGTGAATCGTCAGCCGGGAATCGTCAGTCGTGAGAGGGCCACTGACGACTACCGGCTGACGAGTCACGAATTAAAAATCAAAATTAAACCCTTTCATTTCTTTAAAGTGCCCGTTCAGCTGGATCTTTTCTTTCAGGTTCTCCATGCCGGCTACTACGGGTAATACTTTGGTAAGATGGCGCTTTAAATATTCAAGTCTCTGCATTTCATGTAAGAGTTGTAAAACTTCATATTCTTCTTCCAGGGATAATCCTGCATGATGGGCAATATCATAGCTGGTGAGTAATTCGTCGGGTTTGGAAAAATCTTTGGTCACATTCAGCAGCTTGTGCAGTTCGCGGATGCCGGCTATTACTTTACGCAACAATTCTTTGTGACCCGTTTCCGGGTTATCCGGATAATTAACAATGGCGCCACTGTATAATTTTTCAGGGATAGATTTCACCACTTCGAGAATCCTGAAAACCTGCAGGCCTTTTGTGCGGATATCCATTTTCCCATCTGCATAAATTTCCGCTATCTCTTTGATCTCAACCAATGTACCCATTTCGGCAACACCTGTTTTTAAAACAGTGGGTATACCAAAGGGTTTTGCTTCGGCATAACATTCATTGATCAGTTGCCGGTAACGCGGTTCGAAGATGTGAAGATTCAGTTTTTCGCCGGGATACACCACCATTGCCAAAGGAAATATGGGAACGAAATTCGTCATGTGGCAAAGGTAAATAAACCGTGCCATTCCCCGGTCGGGACGCTTAAGCGGCCCGACCGAGTTCTCTCAGTCTTGTATATTTTAACCAGGTGTACCATGCATTCATTTTAGCAACTGTAAAACCCGCTTCGCCATCTAAAAACCCCAACCGGAAAAGATAATTTTTTATGAAAGAAAAAGCGGGTGCTATCCGGCACTGTAACCAGGATGCTTTCTTTCCCTGCTGATGATACTTCTGTGCATTCAGCATGGCATAGTTCACCGTTTTGGCAGCAAAGTCTTCTATGTTCTCTGAAGTATAATGATGAATGTATCCATCTTTAACAGTAACTGTTTTTGTACCAGCCGGGAAGATCAAGCCCTCATGTACTGCCGCTTCGTTCCAGCCAACATGCGTGCGGTTATATAAACGGATATGTTGGTCGTTTGCCCATTCGCCAAAACGGATCATCTTGTTTCCCAGGAATGCACGGAAACGGATATTGTACACAACAGCTGTATCGTTGAGTGTAAGCGTTTGTAATTGTTTAACCAGCATATCATCAAGGATCTCATCGGCATCGATAGATAAGATCCAGTCGTGTTTGGCAGCGGCAACCCCTTTGTTTTTGTTGATGCCATATCCTTCCCAGTTTGTTTCTATCAATCTTGCGCCGGAGTTTGTAACGATCAATTGCGTGCCATCAGTACTGCCACTGTCAACTACTATCACATTATCCGAAACCCTTTGCGCTGCTGCAAGGGTTCTGCCGATGATATGTGCTTCATTGCGACAAATGATCACAACGGAAAGTAATTTATTCATGTAGTGGCCCGGTTAATTTCTGTTGTCCAAAGAAAGCAATAAAAGACAGGATTACCACACCGTATTGTCCTTCGAGTGTATCATCAATTAAAAACGGGATCAATGAGGTGGCAGATAAAACAAACGATAACGGATGGCTTGATGTAACCGCATATAAAAGCAACAGGATCCCAACAGTAAAACAGATCAGCCCCGGCCAGCCGCTGCCGGCACCATATACCAGCCATTCATTGGCGGGTAAGAATCTTTCATAGGCTAAGCTGGAAGGGTGATTGGTTTGGTGCCATTGATCCACTTCCTTTAGTATATCACCAAACCCAACACCTGTAATGGGGTGTTGAGTGGTGAGCTCATACCCTGCGCGGATAGATAACCATCTTGATGCGTCGCCATACCCGGGCATCGTATTGCCCTTGGAATAATTGCTGAAATCATACAATACATATTGTACACGGTTGCGCAGGGTGGGCATTGTATAGTAACAAACAGAAGCCATGGCTGTTGCGACCACAAGAACATACAATCCAATCTTCCATTTTTTTTGAACGAAAAGCGTATATAAAAAATAAATAAAACAACCTGCGTACAGGCAGGCCAATCCTGTTTTTGCAGCAAGTATGTGCAGGTAGATTACAAGAAAAACGATAACCGCTAACAATACGTACCGCACAATCTTTTTCTTTTCAGCAAAAAGACATTGCAAAGCCAGTAATACAGCTATGGTTACGAGCCAGCTAAAACGGATATGATCATTGTCCGCAGGAGTCGGAAGTGTTTTTGCCTGTAAATAAGCCTCCTGAATTTCGAAGGAGTATTGCAACAAACTCCAGCAACAACCCATACACACGATGAACAAAAAGATCCATATGATCTGTTCCCATCTTTTTGTTGACAATTGAACTGAGGATAAACCCAGCATCATGGTAAGCAAAGGAAGTTTGATGGAGAAGCTGTTCCACCAATTACTCTTATCTGTACTCCAGTATCCTGAAAGAAGAACGGGCAGAAAGAGCAGCAGGATCGCGGGCAGGTAAGACTTTTTTATCCGGCCCTGGTTAAAAAAGAAAGGAACCACGATCAATACAGATGCAAATGATACCAAAGCCCTGCTTACCAATAAACCAATAAACAAACAAACCAGCGATGCAGTGACCCATTGTTCGGCCCATTTATTTTTCAACACTCTTTGCATCATGTACCGAAATTCGTTCATCCAGTTTACTTTAGCAATCATGTGGAAGGATTTATTACAGGATATATTGCAGGGTAACACCCGTTCACTCGCCAGGGCCATTTCTTTGGTAGAGAATGAGATGGAGGGATATGAGTGGTTATTACAGCATCTCCCTGTTTCTTCCGCAAAGATCACCGGTATTACAGGTCCGCCCGGAGCAGGTAAAAGCACGTTGGTAGATGCATTGATCGGCGAGATAGTTGCGCAGGATAAAAAAGTGGGTGTATTATGTATTGATCCTTCTTCTCCTTTTAACCTTGGCGCTTTGCTTGGCGACAGGATCCGGATGAGCGAATGGTACAACCATCCCAATGTATTTATCCGCTCACTCGCTACGCGCGGAAGTTTGGGTGGGTTGCATCCAAAGATCATTGAAATAGCCGATGTGATGAAAGCGGCCGGATTTGATCATATCATTATTGAAACCGTTGGCGTTGGACAAAGCGAGATAGAAATAGCCGGTCTTGCCGACACAACAGTAGTAGTGGTTGTGCCTGAAGCGGGCGATGAAGTACAAACCATGAAAGCGGGGTTGATGGAGATCGCTGATATATTTGTAGTAAACAAAGCCGACAGGCCCGATGCAGATGCTTTCGTAAAAAATTTACGTTTGATGCTGGCACCTGCCTTTCATCGCGCCACAAACGAAATTGCTATCGTAAAAACCATTGCTTCGCAGAAAGAAGGCATAAAAGAATTGTTTGAAAAGATCACGGCACATCAGCAACTCGTACAAAATTCCGATAAGAGATATTGGTTGCTGGCGGAGAAGGCTTTTCATTTGATTCAGCAACACAGGATGAAAGATATTGATAAGGCTGTGCTGAAAAAAGAACTGGAAGGATTTGACAGCTCTAACCTCTACCAATTTATCAAACGATATACTCCGTAAGTACCGGCAGGCGTTATTTCTTATTCAGTTCCTTTTCATTCTTCCACCATTTCCACCCGATATAACCCATGATGGCAAAAGGTGCAGCGGCAAGGTATAAGATAGCAGAGTTTAAGGCAGAGGCGGGGCCCTCGCCTAATTGGGAAGCGGTTTTGGTACAGATAGAACATTGCGCGTTCGCAATCGTAATACCTGACACTGAAAGAATAACAAAATAATACAATACTTTCTTCCTCATCTCATACTGGTTTCACTGCAAAGATATGACTGTAAATAATTGCAGAATCGTTAACTTTCTCGTTCAAATTATTCATGTGGAACCACGAAGGAGATTTATTCAACAAATGGGATTGCTGGCCGGTGCTTTTTCTGCCGGCAGCCTTTTTAACCAGTTACATGCCGCATCGTTTGAAAATGCTTCCCGAAAAATACAGGGCCTTTCTCCTGAAGCAGTTACGGCTGATGAGGATTACTGGAGCGTTATTCAACAATCGTATTCAGTAGACTCGAATATTATCATCCTTAACAATGGCGGAGTAAGTCCTTCGCCACGAGTGGTACAGGAGGCTGTGGAACGATATAACAAAT
Organism: Bacteroidota bacterium; assembly: GCA_040388475.1. Classification (GTDB taxonomy): domain Bacteria; phylum Bacteroidota; class Bacteroidia; order Chitinophagales; family Chitinophagaceae; genus Sediminibacterium. The sequence goes on from JAZKBT010000001.1 coordinate 8,332, forward strand.
TATCCAACCAGGGCCCATCTTATTATATGTGGCGCATTCTTGACCAGGGTCGTGAACCTTTGCGGCAGAAACTGGCCGTATTAGCTGGCTGTTTGCCTGAGGAAATTGCTGTCAACCGAAATGCATCAGAAGCATTGAACACTGTTATCTATGGCCTGGACCTGAAAGCCGGCGATGAAGTGATCGGCACCAAACAGGATTACCCCAACATGATACAGGCATGGCGCCAACGCGCGCAACGCGAGGGCATTGTGTACACACAACTAAATTTTCAGTTTCCAATAGAGAATGATGAAGAGATCGTATCTGCTTTTGAAAAAGCGATCACACCTAAAACAAAGATCCTGCACATCACACATATCATCAACTGGATCGGGCAGATCATGCCGGTGAAAAAGATCTGTGCGATGGCGAAGAAACATAACCTGGAAGTAATTGTTGATGGTGCGCATTCTTTTGGTCTGCTCGACTTTAAGATCCCTGATCTTGGTTGCGATTATTTTGGTACCAGCCTGCATAAATTTTTAAGTGCACCGGTAGGCAGCGGCATGTTATGGATCAAAAAAGAAAAGATTGAAAAAATCTGGCCACTGTTATGCAATAGTGAGCCACGCAGCGGCGATATACGGAAATTCGAAACACTCGGTACACGCAGTTTCCCTATAGAACAGGGGATTGGTGAAGCGGTGAATTTTCAGAATGCGATCGGTAATAAAAGAAAGGAAGACAGGATCCGTTATCTGAAAAATTATTGGGCGAAGAAAGTAAAAGATATTCCCAAAGTAAAAATCCATACTTCGTTCAAACCTGAATATGCCTGTGCTATTTGTGGTGTTTCAGTGGATGGAATGACACCGGCTGAATTAGATACGGCACTCTTCACAACTTATAAAATTCACACAACTCCCATAGTCTGGGAAAATATCTCCTGCGTACGAATAACACCGCACGTGTATACCAAACTTGAAGATCTTGATAAACTGGTTCTGGCAATTGAAGAGATTGCCGGGAGAAAGAAGTGAAGCAAATTTTGAAAAGGGGAATTGGGAAATTTTGGAATTGTTTGGGCACTCTGCCTGGCGGCAAATTTCCCGATTTCCCAATTCCAAAATTTCAAAATATCCTAATCCTAAGCCTTTGTTGCTTCAGCTTTTACAACAGGTTTTGTGTTCTTTGTTGCTTTAGCGGGTCTTGATTTACCAAATGAGCCCTGGAATCTTTTTCCTTTTGCGGTTTTTTTGTCGCCTCTTCCCATGATTTGTTTTTTAAGAATGAACGGTAAAGATACAGAAAATAAAAAACCCCCACATTACTGCAGGGGCAATTCGTTTTTTGGCTTGAAAATTAGAGCTTGGCGCTTAATTCTTTACCTGCTTTGAATTTAGCAACTTTTTTAGCTTTGATCTTGATCGCAGCACCTGTTTGAGGGTTACGGCCTGTACGTGCAGCACGTTTAGAAACAGAAAAAGTACCAAAACCTACTAAAGTAACTTTGTCACCTTTTTTCAGTGTTTTTGTAACTGCGCCTACAAAAGAATCAAGAGCAGCATTTGCTTGTGTTTTAGTTACGCCTGCATCTTCAGCGATCTGGGCAATTAATTCAGCTTTGTTCATAGATGTGTTTTTAGGTATTTTAATTAGAGCGACAAATTTATTCGCTTTTCCCAATCAGCAAAATATTTTTATTTATTTTTTAATTACGCGTTTTTTGTTCAAAACCCCTATGTATAAAGGATCTCCGAAGAATGCTGTTTGATATATGATTGTTTGTGTATTGATAAATACCATCCGAAAGCCTTGCTGTATAAGGGTTTAAGCAGGTAATCGCTGAAATTCAATGCCTGCGCATGTTTCAGCGGAATATAGTGAAGATTTGTGATTGCCAAAATGAATTAGTTAAACTATCCACACTCAATTCACAACTTCCATTAAAGACCGGAACGCAACAAAATTATTTCCCCATTTATCTATAAGATCTTTACGTAAAGCAGGAGAATATACTTCAATGTAACGTTCATAGTCGTCTCTTGTATTTGCAGAATATTGCATTGCATAGGTTGGGCCTTCACTGTCATCAATGTCAAGCAAACGCACCATACGGCACTCGGTAAAACAGTTTTTGCTCATTACCTCGGGAATGTGTTTTTCTTTCATCCAGCGGAGCCACGTATCGTGTATGGAATCATTGATCTTGATGGTTACATTATAGATGAACATAATTAAAAATTAATAGTTAATAATTAATAATTGAGGAGTTTTAGTTTGGACCCATGCTTTAGTTTTAATAATTATTAACTACTAATTATTAATTGAATAAACAGGGTTCTATACTTTAAAAGAAGCATAGATCGGACAATGATCACTATGCTTCACATCAGGATAGATCTTTGCCTCTTTTAACTGTGATTTCAGGTTTTGTGTTACGCAGATATAATCGATCCGCCATCCCTTGTTTTGCGCGCGTACAGTGGGGAATCGTTGGCTCCACCAGGAGTATGCACCTGTTGTATCAGGGTTTAATTCGCGAAAACTATCTACCCATTCATTCTGTAAAAAAGAATCCATCCAGGCTCTTTCTTCGGGTAGGAAGCCTGAAGATTTTTTATTTCCTTTCGGATCATGTATGTCTATTTCCTTGTGTGCAATATTATAATCGCCCACTACAATTAACTTCTTTCTTGTTTTGCGCAGGTCCTGCAGGTAAGCAAAAAACTCATCGAGCCATTTGTATTTATAAGTTTGTCTTTCATCGCCACTGGTGCCCGAAGGGTAGTAAGCGTTGATCAGTGTGATATCACCAAAATCTGCGCGGATCACCCTTCCTTCAAAATCGCTTTGTTCCAGTTTGTGGCCGTATTCAACATTGCTGGGTTTTATTTTGGTAAAGATGGCCACACCGCTGTATCCTTTTTTTTGTGCAGAGAACCAATAGGTCTGGTAACCGAGCTCTTCAATCTTTTTATAATCTACATTGTCTTTTTCTGCCTTGGTTTCCTGTAAGCAGATGATGTCGGCGGGATCTGTTTTTAACCAATCAGTAAAACCTTTGTTGATAGCAGAACGTATACCATTCACATTGTATGAAATGATTCGCATGTGGTTTATTTTGGGTTACTCAAAAAAACGGTTGAACCCGATCATAAATAACTGGCTCAACAATTCTGAGGATAAAGATGCATCAAAAACCACAAATTTCTCAGGACTAAATCTTCCCTGAGCAATACAAACCAGTTTTTTATCGAGATAGATCTCTTTGATGCTATTGGTAAAACCGCTACACCTGATGGAGAAGCCCTGGTTGTTGAGCATGCCTTCTGCAACATAATCGTATATAACGTAGAGGTCCGTATTTGCAGTATTGACCCAAAAAAATGCGGTGTCATTCCCGTTCGAAACCTTATTGAGGGAAATTTTTTTATTCACGTCAGGTACCTTTTTTAGTATGGCAAACCTTGCAATGGTATCTCTCTCAAGCATCAGGTAATGAAAATTTCCGTATAGAAAATTGGTAAACGTAAAAGGCGGCTTCAGCATGCCTTCCGGATTTACCTGCGTGGTTAATTTTAAAAGATAATTTTTATCCCTGATCACATCCCTGCATTCTTCGCGTAGAAATACAAAATCTGAACCAGCATAATTCGAGGATTGCTTTATCGCGGCTGTAATATCATCGGGATATTTCTGCGCTTTTTTTCCTCTGAGGAGGATCTCTTCATACACAGGATCACCCATACGGATCATTTCCCCGGCATCTTTATAATAATAGCTGCTGATGTTTCTAGTGGTTGTTACAAAGATCCTGGGCTGATTCATTGCTTTTGCAGTAATATAATTATCTGCAAAAAAAGCAGGAGACACTTTCATCTCTACCATTTCCAATTGATTTTTTGGATCGAAGAGGATAGTACTGGAAGCTTTCAATAGCTCAAGAAATCCTTTCGGTGTTGCAACCACCTGTCGCTGGCGCCCATCTGCACTGTAATATTTGTATATAATACCCATCCCTGTTGTTTGGGATGCGGATACTACCACATTTAATTGTTCACTAAATGCAATGGTTTTGTCGGCCCTGAGCAATGAGCCCTTTATCAGGAATACACTCCTGGCCCTTTGCCTGATGGTGGTATCTGTTGGCCCGGAGTCTGGGAAATTAAAAAAATCATCTGGCGCCATTTCAAAAAGATCAATGTATAAATGCAGGTATGCATTTTCTTTATCAGTATAAGTAATAGTAGCCGGAACAAGATCGCCAATGCTGTTCAGGTACTCTACAGAAATATTGTTTGAATCCGCAAGCGGTAGCTGGTGGAACTGGGAAAGCACTTTGCTTAACTGTATGGCAAAAGTTCTGCGGACCGTCTCGTCTTTAAAATAACTCATGGTCATACCTGTTGCTGAAAAGCACCGGAATTTTTCGAGTACAATGCTTTTTTGCGCCTGAGAAAAATGCACGCAAAACGTAACGAGCAGGAAAAGAATAGTTTTTCTCATGTTCATACAGCAGTTTGGGTAATGTATCTTTAGCACAGCAAATACTATGCTAATTTGAACGAGGATTGAATATAATGATTGTATATGGCAAAAACTGAACGGATCATTCCAGCAAAAGAATCGGTTTACCTGGATGGCCCCAAACCAAGGGTGAATGAATTTTTCTTTGCGGTTGATATCTTCCTGCAATTTATCAGGGGCTTCCGGACATTACATTTTGTAGGGCCGTGCATTACGGTATTTGGCTCGGCAAGATTTAAAGAAGGCGACAGGTACTATGATACAGCGCGGGAATTTGGTAAACGCATAGCCGAACTTGGATTTACTACCATGACGGGTGGTGGCCCCGGCATTATGGAAGCAGCTAACCGTGGAGCTTTTGAGAATGAAGGTGCTTCTGTTGGGTGTAATATCAAACTGCCTTTTGAGCAACAGCCCAATCCTTATATGCAGAAATGGATCACTTTTGACTATTTTTTTGTCAGGAAAACATTGCTGTTAAAATATTCTTATGCATTCATCATCATGCCCGGCGGTTTTGGAACGATGGATGAATTTTTTGAGGCGATCACACTGGTGCAGACAAAAACGATCACCAATTTCCCGATCGTAATATTCGGCAAAGAGTTTTATCAGCCCTTGATGAATACAATCGATGAGATGATATTAAAAGGAACGATCTCGGGGACGGATAAGAACCTGATCCTGTTTACAGATGATATAAATGAGGCGATGCAATATATACAGGCATATATCGCAAAGAATTTCAAAGTAAAACCCCGCAGAAAACTTTGGTGGCTGCTTGAGAAGCGTTAATTTTTTAGGTCACCGTGAACCAATTAATAATTAGTAGTTAATAGTTAATAATTATTGAAGGATGGCAGAGCAGTTACAAAAACACATAGAAAAATTCATAAAAATAAATGAGCAGGAGTTTGCCGGCATTCTTGGCTTTTGTAAACCCATCTCCGTAAAGAAAAAACAAAACCTGCTTGTTGAAGGGAAAGTATGTAATGAAAATTATTTTGTTGTGAAAGGTTGCCTGAGGTTATTTTTTATCGATGAGAAAGGTGTTGAGCAAACCATCCAGTTTGCATTAGAAAATTGGTGGCTGGCAGATTATACATCTTTTTCAAAACAGGACCCCTCAGGATTTTATATACAGGCCGTGGAAAATTCCGAGCTTTTGTCACTAACACTGTCTGCCCAGGAAACAATGCTGCGGGAATTTCCTTTAATGGAGAGATATTTCAGGTTGATTCACCAGCGGGCGCATGCAGCTGCACAATTCAGGACCAGGTACTGGTACGATCTTTCAAGAGAAGAATATTATCGTCACTTTATTTTGCTATACCCGGAATTCGCGCAACGGATCCCTCAATACCTGTTGGCATCGTTTTTAGGATTTACACCGGAATATCTCAGTAAAATAAGAAGCAAAAGAATTTCTTAATCCAGTTTAAGTAATTCAACAAGAGTGCAGAACTAGCTTTGCTTCATTAAATTAAAAAAATGAAACAAAGAGTAAACATCGAACAATCGCTGCCCCATGCATGGAAAGCCATGTATGCCTTGTCTGTCAGCCTCGGCAAAACATCTCTAACCCCTATCCAGCAACACTTAATAAAGATCAGGGTCTCACAGATCAATTCCTGTGCGTTCTGCATAAACATGCATACCAAAGAAGCTTTGGCCATTGGCGAAACGCAACAACGGATATTTGTATTAAGCGCCTGGAAAGAAACCAATCTTTTTACACCGGAGGAAAAAGCAATTCTTGCTATAACGGAAGAGGTTACGTTGATACATCAACATGGTATTTCTGATGAAACCTATCAACAGGCAGAAATATTTTTTAGTGCCGAAACCATTGGCGACATCATCATGGCCACTATTTCAATGAACGGCTGGAACAGGATTGCCGTAAGCACACATTTGCAGTTTAATTAGCAACTAAGGAACCAATGAGTAATCAGGAATGAGTAATCAGGAATTATTGAAACCGATGACCCCAATTACTAATCCCTAACTACTAATTCCTAATTATTTTCCCTGCCGGAATAGTGAAACCTAAGCTTAATATCAACTCATACGTTCCAAAGGATTGCCTCGCAGTTCCCTGGTAAACTTTCAGATTTGAATAGCTCGCATAATCTATCTTGTTGGTAAATTCAAGATAAATGCGTTTGTAAAAAGTTGCGCGAGCGCCTGCTTCTATACCCATGTTCCATCCGCCGAGTTGAAAACCCGGGTCATTGGCTTTACCGAAGAAACTGTTCTGTACATGTGGAATAACAGGACCGATACCGGCTTTGCCTAATGCATCCAGTTTAAAATTTCCTGTTTTACTTTCCTGCCAGTTCCATCTTTTTACAATATTGAAGAGAAGGAAATTGGCGCCGTTATTCAGATAATAGTAAAAACCATTGCCTTCTGAAAAGTTAATGGTTGAGTCGGTTTGTTTGCCATTCAATGTTCCGGAAAGTCTAACCTGTTGCCCGTCCCGTATAATGTGCTTGGTATGATCAAAATTGATCTCAAAGGCCAACCCTTTTTTGCGGTTAAAGAAATAACCGATGCGATAATTGTATTGCGGAATACTGATCGGTGTGGTAAACAACCCTTCATCCCAGCCAGGATGATCATGTGAACGAACGCTAACCAGTTTGTAATTATTATTCAGCGCGGGTTGATTCACTTTTACATCAGAATGTGTGTACCATTCTTTATTGTATCCCCACGAAAAATAAAACTCTCCTTTGCGTTCTTTCTTTTTCTCCTGTGCGTTTGTGAGCAAAGGGAGTGTTAAGAAAGAAAATATAATTATTTTACTAAGTCTCATATAAATGTGATAATAAACTCAAAAATACTCAATCGCTCTAACTCTGCGTAAACTCCCCGCCCTCTGCGGCTCTGCGGTGAAAGGGTTCACGAATAGATAAATTTCCTATTGAGCAAGTTCTATTCACCGCAGAGCCACGGAGAAGCAGAGTTGACGCAGAGAGTTTTTACTCAAGTACAGGACTCAACCATCTTTCCGCAACATGCAGTTCCATGTTCTTGCGTCTGGCATAATCCTCCAATTGATCGCGCTGAATTTTTCCTACACCAAAATACTGGCTCTTGGGATTGGAGAAATACCAGCCGCAAACAGATGAAGCAGGATACATGGCGAGACTCTCGGTGAGCTGTACACCGATGGTATCTGTTGCTTTCAAAAGATCGAACAATTTGTATTTTTCTGTATGATCCGGGCAGGCAGGATAACCTGGTGCAGGTCGGATACCGGTGTATTGTTCTTTGATCAGGTCCTCGTTGCTCAGGCTCTCATCTTTATCATAACCCCAATATTCTTTTCTCACTTTCAGGTGAAGTGCTTCTGCAAAGGCTTCTGCGAACCTGTCGGCCAATGCCTGTAACATGATCTTGTTATAATCATCAAGATTCGCCTCGAATCTTTTTAGATGTTCTTCAATACCATGAAGTGTTACTGCGAATGCACCGATAAAATCTTTTTTACCGCTAGCTTTCGGCGCAATAAAATCTGCCAATGATAAATTAGGTTGATCCGGTGCTTTTTTGATCTGCTGGCGGAGGAAAGAAAGATTCACGTATTCGCTGTCCGTTCTTACTTCCACATCATCCTCCGTGCTGGATGCTTCCCAGAAACCAATGGTTCCCTTTGCGGTTAACCATTTTTCAGCGATCATTTTATCGACTAATGCATTCGCGTCATTGTATAGTTTGGTAGCTTCTTTACCAACCACACTGTCTGTTAAGATCTCGGGAAAATTGCCATGCATTTCCCAGGTGATAAAGAAAGGTTTCCAATCTATAAACGAACGTAAATCAGCCAGGTCAAAATCTTCAAATACTTTGGTGCCGGTGAACTGAGGTGTTTGTGTTGCGTGGTTGTTCCAGTCGACCTTTATTTTATTCTTTAACGCGTCTGGATAAGTGAGATAGGTTTTAACGGATTTCTTATTATCAAAACCATGTTTCAGTTTTACATATTCTTCTTTCACGCCACCGAGAAAATCTGTTTTCTGTTCTTTGCTGAGAAGAGAACCGGCAACGGTTACACTTCTTGACGCATCGAGTACATGTACCACACCCAGATCATATTCAGGTGCAATTTTTACGGCTGTATGTATACGTGATGTGGTAGCGCCACCGATCAATAACGGTTGCTCCATTCCACGGCGTTTCATTTCTTTGGCAATATGTACCATCTCATCCAATGAAGGAGTGATGAGTCCGCTAAGGCCAATGATGTCTGCTTTTTCGCGTTGCGCGGTTTCTAATATTTTATCAGCGGGAACCATTACACCGAGATCAATGATATCATAACCATTACAGCCTAATACTACACCCACAATGTTCTTACCAATATCGTGTACATCGCCTTTTACCGTTGCCAATAATATTTTGGCAGCGCCGGCGGCTTCGCTGTTAGCGGTGCCTGCGGCAATATGTGCCTGTTTTCTTGCTTCTTTTTCTGCTTCAATATAAGGAGTAAGAATAGCCACACTTTTTTTCATCACACGTGCGCTTTTTACAACCTGGGGCAGGAACATTTTTCCGGCACCGAACAAATCGCCCACAATACCCATTCCATCCATCAATGGCCCTTCGATCACTTCAAGTGGGGTAGGATATTTTTGTCTTGCCTCTTCTGTGTCTGCGTCAATATACTCGGTGATGCCGTTGACCAGTGAATGTGATAATCTTTTTTCTACGGTATCATTTCTCCAGGCTTCATCTCTTACCTCTACTTTGCCTTTTGCCTTTACCGTTTCAGCGTGTGCAATAAGCTTTTCAGTGGCCTCATTGTTATCGTTGTTACGGTTGAGTATTACATCTTCGCAAAGTTGTTTTAAAGTAGGTTCGATCTCATCGTATACAACTAACTGCCCGGCATTAACGATGCCCATGTCCATACCGGCTTTGATAGCATAGTAAAGGAATACAGAGTGAATTGCTTCGCGTACATGATCGTTACCACGAAAAGAGAAAGATACATTGGATACACCACCACTTATTTTCGTGAGTGGCATCAGTTGTTTGATCTCGCGGGTAGCTTCAATAAAATCAACTGCATAGTTGTTATGTTCTTCAATACCGGTTGCTATTGCAAAGATGTTCGGATCGAAAATAATATCCTGCGGATCAAAACCAACCTGCTCTGTAAGTATTTTATAGGCACGGTGACAGATCTCTACTTTTCTTTGTTTGGTATCTGCCTGTCCTACTTCATCAAACGCCATTACGATCACTGCGGCGCCATAGGCTTTACAGGTAAAAGCCTGTTCAATGAATTTCTCTTCTCCTTCTTTCATGGAGATGGAGTTCACGATACAACGGCCCTGCACACATTTCAATCCTGCTTCAATGATCTCAAATTTTGAGCTGTCGATCATGATGGGGATACGTGCAATATCCGGTTCGCTCTGGATCAGGTTCATAAAAGTGCGCATGGCAGATACGCCATCAAGCATGGCATCATCCATATTCACATCCAATACCTGCGCGCCGTTCTCTACCTGTTGGCGGGCGACTGATAAAGCTTCTTCAAACTGGCCATCGCGTACCAGGCGTGCGAATTTTTTAGAACCGGTTACATTGGTTCTTTCACCCACGTTCACAAAATTCGTTTCGGGCCTTACCACTAATGGTTCGAGGCCGGATAAGCGTAGAAATGGTCTGATCGATATCTTACTCATAATATTTTTATACTCTGTTTCTTAAAACAATTCCGGTTCAAGAACAGGCAGTTCTCTTGGTTGTATTTTTCTCACATTGTCTGCAATGTGTTTGATATGATCCGGCGTTGTGCCGCAACATCCGCCCACAATATTTACAAAACCTTCTTTGGCCCATTCTTCAATAAAATGTGCGGTCTCATGTGGTTGCTCATCATATTCGCCCATGGCATTGGGTAAACCCGCATTGGGATATGCCGATGTATAACAAGCGGCAATTTGCGCAAGTTCTTCAATATGACTCCTCATCTCAGCAGCGCCCAATGCACAATTCAATCCAACACTTAATGGTTTGGCGTGCATAACAGATGTGTAGAAGGCTTCCAGTGTTTGCCCGCTTAGCGTACGACCGGATGCATCTGTAATGGTACCGCTGATCATAACAGGCAGCTCGGGTTTTTGCTGATCGCGGAAATATTTTTTAACAGCGAAGATGGCGCCTTTGGCATTGAGTGTATCAAAGATGGTTTCGATCAATATCACATCAACACCACCATCAACCAGGCCCTTGATCTGCTCGTAATAAGCATCCACCACTTCATCAAAAGTTACGGCACGGAAGCCGGGATTGTTTACGTCGGGAGAAAGACTCAGTGTTTTATTCAATGGCCCGATAGCACCCGCTACAAATTTTGGATTGGATCCCGGGTTTTCTGCGAGGTATTCTGTTACTGCATCTTTCGCGCATTTGGCCGCAGCCACATTCAACTCATATGCGAGTGATTGCATATCATAATCAGCCATGGCGATCACGGTACTGCTGAATGTATTTGTCTCAATAATATCTGCGCCGGCGGCGAGATATTGTTTGTGAATGCCTTTGATGATATCGGGTTGGGTAATGCAAAGCAGGTCATTATTGCCCTTTACATCAGAATGCCAATCCTTAAAGCGCTCGCCACGGTAGTCTTCCTCGGTAAGCTTATGACGCTGGATCATGGTACCCATTGCGCCATCGATCACCAATATCCTTTTTTCTAATTCTTTCCTGATATCCATACAATTCATTTTTTAGCTCCCCACCGCGGTGGAGAATTAATTAATAACGAACCGTAAACGCTTTGTAAAGTGTAAGAAGGGGCACCTCAAAACGTTTATTAGTTCGATTTGATCCCGCCGGAAGCGGGATATCAGGCCGAACAATAAACAAATCCGCCTGGTATTAAGAACTGCAAAGATAAAGAGAGTGAGGCTTATGGCAAAATATAAGCAGGGAGGAGAAGAAAGAGGGAATTTTGAATGTTGAACAAGGAATTTTGAATGTTGAAGTAGGGCCGCGACCGGAATCGTCATTTCGAGCATAGCGAGAAAGCTCTTATCGATTAGCAGATAACCCTGACGAAAATCTTTGTGACTATCTACTAATCGATGAGAGCTTTCGCACGATGCTTCGCTCGTTCGAAATGACGGAGATTATTTCAACATTCAAAATTCCTTGTTCAATATTCAATAGTAAATTGGATTGAACCGTCTATTTAACGTTAACGGTCGCCTTATTCTTCTTACCAATAAAGAAGATCCTCGAGATATTAAAACCCCAACGTATGGCACCATTACCCCATGATCCATTGGTCTCATGTATAAACGTATGCTCGTTCATACCCGTTGAGTTGGTAAAATGCAGCTGGAACACGTGACCGCCTGTATTGATATCCACGCCGATCGATAAAGGATCATACGTGTTGTTAAAGCGCGTGGTCTGTAAAAAATATTCAGCATTAATGCTCACGCGCCTGCTGATCCTTTGCCTGGCAAGCAAACCGATAGAGAAGAGATCTTTGCTGCCTCCTGTTAAAAAGAAGATGCGGTTATAGTGCGTATAAGTAGGCGACACCTGTATAGAAGTATGTGCATTAAGTTTACTTGCGATCAAAAGTTGTGCAGTATAGTAGGTCCGATCCGCACCTGTTACTACGAATGATGGCCCGAGGTTGAGTGTTTTGTAAGCCATTGCACCTACAAGGTCAATGGACAAGGGAGCACCGGCTCCTGTTTTCTGGTGCATGATGCGCCATTTTGCAAACCAGTCATACTCCTTGGCCGTACTGAAGCGACCGATACCAACCATCAGGTTTTTGCATAGCCCGAAATCGAAACCGATGCGCATAGAAGCCTGGTCGAGACCGAACATTTCGTAGATACCCTGGTTAACTGGGCCAAAACGGTGATTGATCCTGAAATCCATACTGCCGGGATTGAGGATCTCAACCGTATGACTGTTCACCAGGCGGGTTGAATAAAATGTATTGATCACGGGTTCGTTTCCTGTGGCAGCGGTGCTGTCCTGTATTTTAAAAATATCAACCTGTTGCGAAACCCCCTGGAATACAGTCACGCAAAGGCACAAGATGGCCAGTAACCTTTTTGTAAAGATCATCATAAAAGCAAAATTTAATATGTGTTAATGATTATTGGTATTGACAGTTGAGGTCAATGTTCACTTTGTCTGTTACGGTAGAAGCATTCACATTAAAGTCTTTCATCACTATAGGAAACTGGCAGGAAGCGATGGGCTTACCGGCTTTTATTTCTATAGTGCCATTGGCTGTGATGCTCTTTGTAACACCATGTAAGGTGAGATCACCTTTCACCGATACTTTATAAGAACCATCCTTACCGAAGTTCACGTCACTCACATTCACAATATTGCCTTTGAAATCGGCACGTGGAAATTTATTGCTTTCAAGATACTGGTCGTTGAAGTGTTCCTGCATTTCAGCCAGCTTGAATTTAAAACTTTTGATCAGCAGGCTGAAAGTTACCTGGCCATTGTCTGCGATGCGGCTGGTTACTTCATTATTTACTGCTTTTACATCATCATCAGAAGGTGCAGAAAAACTGATCTTACCATTTCGTGTAGCATATATTTTTTGTGCGTCCGCATTATTTACCACGAACATCATTGCGAGTATACAAGAGAAGAACAATTTCATTAGAGCTGTTTTTATTTTACAAGTACGCCTTCATTGATCACCACATTTGCATCGGGAATATAACCAGTGCAAATTCCTTTGAATGTAATGGTTTGACCGGGCGTTAATGTTCCCGAATCGGTTTTAAATGTGCAGTTAATCACCACCATCGGATCATTGGTTTTAAAATCAACCACTGTATTTCCATCCTGGTTTTTAGATACTGCGCCTACTTCACCGGTTAATTCAATGGCTTTGTCAAGGTATTTGGTATTGGCATCGGCCTCGTTTGTTTTGAAGGCATCATACAAGTTCTGTGCCGATAACTGTACGCCTTTTTCTTTGGTTACATCTCTGTGCGGTTTATAGTATACATACAAGGCATAACTTCCTGCTGCCAGGGCACCGAGTACTACAACTGCCAAAACCATCTTATGCCATTTCTTCCACCTTGCCATCTTTGCTGTTTTGCCTGCAAAATATTCAATGTATCGATACAAAATGATACGGGGTAATAAAATAATGGTTGCCTGTGGGGTAAATTTAGTTGGCCGGAGGCCAGATGATAGGCGTCACTCGCCGGAGGCGAGCGACTACTTTACATACTGTTGAACTGGGAGGCGGTTGGCGATACTGCGGGCCAATGTCATTTCATCGGCATATTCCAGTTCTCCACCGAATGCGATGCCACGTGCGATAGTTGTAATGCGGCAGGGAAGATGCGCAATTTTTTTCTGTATATAGTAAATGGTAGTATCGCCCTGGATATTCGGACTCAAGGCAAAAACCAACTCTTCTGTTTCTTCTTTAGTGATGCGTGCTACCAATGATTCGATAGTTAACTGATCGGGACCGATGCCATCCAATGGAGAGATGATGCCACCCAATACATGATAGGTGCCGCTTAATTGCTGTGTACTTTCAATAGCGATTACATCGCGGATATTTTCCACCACGCAGATCATCCGCTGGTTGCGCATGGAATTGGCGCAGATAGAACAGATATCGCCGTCGCTTATGTTGTGGCAACGTTGACAGAATTTGATATCCCTGCGCATACGCGCGATCGTTTCTCCAAAATGCTGCACTTCATTCACATCCTGTTTCAACAAATGCAATACCAGTCGCAAAGCCGTTTTCTTACCAATACCCGGGAGCTTGGTAAACTGGGCCACTGCGTTTTCCAGTAAGGATGAGGGGAGTTGCATTTTGTATTGGGGTTATAGGGCAAAGTTAAGATTTATAGTCCATGGACCATAGACCATGGTCCATGGACGGTTTTACAACGTGATCGGCACATCATTATCCCAATTAGCTCTTACGGCAACCTGTTTGGAAACAAGGAAAACGGTTTCGGGTTGTTTTTTTTCTCCAAAGAATTTACCGGGATCCCATTTACCGTTTTTATTTACATCATACAGGATACGAACATCATAGACCCCGGGGCGAAACAACTTTCGCTGGAAATCGGGTTGTGTAAGTGCAACAGATTCTATTAACTTCTCTCCCTGCACCAATTGCAATACGGGATTCTTTGAAAGATCCAGGTTGGTAAAACGTAAATGGAGACTTCCGTAATCTGCTTCTCTTTTTGTTGCGAAACGTAAGGTATCGGCCTTGGTCAGCGTAACAGCAGCTGAATCAGCTACCGCATCTTTAGCGATCAGTAAACGTAAAAGAGTGGCTTCTTTCCATTTGTATTGTACAATTACTTTTGTTTTGGTGCTATCAAGCGAAAATGAATAACCACTTAGCCGGTTATATCCGGTATCATACAATCCAAATTTGGTACTATCAAAAACAGTGAGCTTTCGGTTGAATGTGAGGGTCATGTTGCTAAGTAAATCCTGCAGACCATTGTCAAGTTCGATCGTGTATTTGAGGCGCTTATCTGTTTCTTTGGCATTGGGTGCGGGCCTGCTGCCGGAGGACAAAGAACTCAGCACCCCGCTGGTTGGTGCTACTCTTTTGACTTCTTCATAAGCATACAAAGTATCGCGAGGTGTGCTTGCACTGATCGTTATGGGATTGCTGCGGAAAGCAAACATTTGCGTACTGTCATCGTATTTTTTTGTGAAAAGGCTGCTTACCACGTATACGGCAAATGTTCCCTGTGGCAGATTCCGAAAAGTGAATTCTCCTTTGCCATTTGTACGTGCAAAATAACGGGGAGATAGTTTTTTTACGGCCGTATCTGCAAGATTCCTGTGCAGAATCACAATCAGGCTGCTGTCACGGTATGGCTTGCCGGTTTCTGCCTCCAGCACTTTACCACTGTACGCATTATAATCGATGGTATTGCCGGTTGAAAAAGCGTAGGTGAAATTTTTGGCAATATTACCTTCATTAACATCGCGTATAATATCACCGAAGTTGAATGAATAAGTAGTATTGGGTTCGAGCGTATCTTTTAGCTTAATGGTAACATTCCTTAGTTTATAATCCACCACCGGAAACCCGTTTTGACTGGGTATGGGGGAAACAATCACATCCAGCGGATTTTGCAGTTGTATATATTCATCAAAGGTAAGAACGATGTTTTTTGTGGTCAGCGGCACCTTAACTGCAGAATCTTTCGGCAATGCATTTACCATCCTGGGGGGCAAACTATCTATTAAACCACCGCTGGGCGGAAGGATATTGGCACAGGAAGAAAGCATGACCACATGCAGGGTTAAACACGCCAGTATAAAAAGATAGGTAAACGAACGTTTCATGTAAACGCAAATATAGAACACCGTGTTGCTTAATGGCAAAAAGGATTGTGAAGGGAAACGTAAATTACTGGCGCCATAACCGTGCCTTGGTGCCTTGGTGTGGATTTTTTTTGCACACCAAGACTCCAAGGCACGGTTGAAGAAAATATTATTCCAGGTTATCTTCTTCATCCAGATCATGCAACGCCACCGCCATATGGTTGTCTTTTACAAAATTGCACCAATGGCAGTCGGGTTTGCCGCAACCGGTATAGAAATCCCTTTCCTGTATCTTTTGCCAAACCATTTTGATCTGCTGGGTTACGGTAGTAATGTCTTCGGGTGTGATAATGATTTTTTCTTTCCGGTATTGTTTTTTCTTATCCGGCTCAATAAAATCAAATTCTGTACTTACTACTTTCCAGTTCTTGGCTTCATAATGATCTACCAGTATTTTATAAAACACGGCCTGGCGCCAGTAATCGCCGCCGTTGGGATCTTTATCGTGCGGTGGTTTTAATTTATCTTTTGCCTTGTCGATATCACCGGTTTTGTAATCCACCACGTTAACGGATTTGCCATCAAATTCGAGTTTGTCGAGTTTGCCTTTTAATGGAACACCTTCAACCACCACATTGCGGATGGTTCTTTCTACGGCTACAATTTTGTTCCAGTTATACAGGTATTGTGTATAATAATTATTCAATACTTCCTGCCCGTATTCCAATCTTCTGGCAAACTGTTCTTTGGTAAAACTTTCGCGATGACGATGCATATACCATTCAAAATCCTGGATAAATTCGGGTTTTTCAGGAAAGCGTTCGGCCTGCTGCATTTTTTCAAACAACCGTTGCAGTGCGTGGTGGACGGCAGAACCAAATTCAGCTGCTTCCGATTTGCCCTGCGGTACTCTTACCAAATTCTGAAAATAGAATTGCAATGGACATTTGAGATAATTGCTTAAAGCTGTAACATTCATCACAAATTTGTCGAGCAACTGCGTAACAAAATCTGCTTCGGTCCTGTCTATCTCCGGCGCCTGCACCACACTGAATTGTATCATCGCAAATTCACTCAGTGTTTCTGTTGTGATCTCTACTTTTTCAACCGGTAAAGCATGTATTGCCTGTATCTCCGCAATAAACATAGAAGGTTCCAGCTCTTTACCATCGTTTTTGAAACGGCTATACGAAATATGTAAATGCTGTTTCGCGCGTGTGAGCGCTACATAAAATAAACGGCGTAATTCTTCTTCGTCTCTTTGTTTGGGTTGAGAGGAGAACATGGTATCGGGAAAGCTGTAACCACCACCGGGTTTTCTTTTCTTTTCCCAATTGGATGCATTGCAGCCCGCTAAAAAAACATGTTCAAATTCCAGACCTTTGGAGCCGTGAACGGTTAATAGGTTCACACCTTTGTCGCTGCCGCTTACCTGTACCAATGGCAAAGAGATGGCCTCTTTTTCCATCAGCATAAATATGTTCACTAATTGTTCAAGTGTAAGTTTTGTATTGCGACGTGCTTCTTCTTTCACAAAATCAAACAATGCAGTCAGCACCTGCAGGTGACGATGTTTCTCCGGACTTTGCATTACCCAGTTTAATACACCTGCTTCGCGGATACAATTTTCAAACAGGTTTACCAAAGTAACATTCGATATATCTGAGATAAGGCTTTCTATCGCAAAAGCAGCTGCTTTCATTCCTGCCGGCGCGCCGGTGCTGAAAAGATCAGCGGGGGGTGTATTTGCTTTTTCACTTAATAATTTCCTGAGTGATGTTTTGTTCTCGCCAAATCTCCTGTCGGCAACAGCTGTACTTAGTTTGGCGATTTCAACAGGAGGAATATTGAACCAGTCGAAATGCAGGATCTCAAATAACATTTCATCACCACCATCAGGTATATCATGTTCGGCTGCGAGATATTGCAATAACAGGATCAGTTTTTTTGCAAGCGGGATCTGCAAAATATCGAGGTTGCGTTTGCTGAATACAGGAATATTTCTCTGTGTAAAATATTGTGTCAGCTCCTCGCCGTATTTATTTTCTTTATAAATAATACCGATTGAACCGGGAGAAACACCTTGCTGCAACAGTTTTTCTGTTTCCAGTGTAATATCTATCATTTCCTGCCGCTGTGTTTCGCATTCTTTCAGCAGGGGTTGATTAGTTGATTGGTTGATCAATGTGTTTGCTGCTGAAAGCGTTTTGCTTAATCCTTCCACCTGGTTGATCAGGCGTTCTTCATTTCTATCGATCAATGTTTTTGAAACATCAAGTATGGGTTGTGTAGAGCGGTAGTTATTGGTGAGTACAATGGTGAGCAGATCTTTTTGATAGCTGTCTGCAAAACCCAGCATGTTCTCCACATTCGCGCCCTGGAAGCGATAGATGCTCTGGTCATCATCGCCCACCACAAATACATTGGGTTGCTCCCAATAATTAATCAGCAATTCTACCAGTTTATTTTGTGTACCACTGGTATCCTGGTATTCATCAACTAAAATGTATAAGAATTTTTCCTGGTAGCGGGTGAGCAGGGGTTTGTTTTCTTCGAAGGCTTTGATCACCCAATTGATCATGTCGTCGAAATCATAGCGGTTGCGGCTGCGCATGAGTTTTTGAAAACGATCAAATTCGTTTACCGCTGCGCGAAGCTTTTCCATTTTTTCTTTTGCTTCTTCTATCTTGTTTTCTTTCAGGTCGCCCGCTTTGAATTGTTTGTAAGCACGTTTGTAAACAAATTCTTCGCGGTTCAATATATCTGCAAGGTATTCTTCAATTTTCTGGTTGATGAACTCAGGCGCCCATCCTTCTCGTTTCATAGAACTGAACAATTGCTGCAGGTTCTTGATCTCAAAATACACATCACCCCGATAACGTTTTAGCGGATGATTTTTTGGGAACGTATCGATGAGTTGTTTGAACAGATCAATTTTCTCCAGTTCGGAAATCGGGTCCAGTACTGTCTTTTCAAACAGCGAAAGATTTTCCTGGATGATATCGTTGCAGAATGCATGAAAAGTATAAATGTTAACCTTATAGGCATCGGGACCGATGAAACCGAGCAAACGTTTACGCATAGCTACAGCACCGGCATCGGTATATGTGAGACAAAGAATGTTTTCGGGTTGTGTATCTGTATCTAATAATATTTTCCCGATGCGTGCACCGAGGATCTGTGTTTTGCCTGTACCCGGGCCAGCAATGACCATTACAGGGCCCTCGATCGTATCAACCGCGCGCTTTTGTTGCTCGTTGAGGTTGTTGTAGATCCTGTCGAATTGTTCTTTTTGTTGCTGGGTGTTGGGCATGGGTAAAGATAATCAACTCGCTTGGAGAGTTGAACTTTATCAAAATTCGGGAATTAGAAATAAAACAGCCGGAGGCTGTTGGATACTGGTCACTCGGCAGAGCCGAGCGACTACGTGGTCTATTTTATCTCCGTCATCGGGCTCACATTATTATCCCGGTCAACCGCAACTACAAAAATCCGCTTGTCTTTTGTATCAGCTATTTTACTCAGGTCGATCGTGGCTACTTTATCTGCTACGATTACCTGTACCAACTGCCCCAGCGTAAATATCACGTCAGTATTCAACGTAAGGGTTACAATACCAAAAGCCTTGATCTTTTTGTCGCCTTTGTACACCAGCTTCACCATATTGTTCGCCTGCTTTTCTATCAACGGTTGCGAAGGCACTGAATTATCTATCCATGGCATAGGAGGAACCAAAGCAGGATAGCGGTAATAGTTATTGCGCAGGCTGTCGTTCCATCCATTCGGATTTTTTTCAAAGGTTTTGCTGCTGAAATAAACGCTTCCCTGGGTGGTGAGATAGCTTCTCAATTTCTGGATCTCCTCAGGAATTTCACGCGGACTTTTCCACGCGGTATTACTTCCTGCGCGGTAAATGCCGTGGCCTATGTATAAGTGTTTTCCGTAACTGTTTTTGTTCCACCAGTCGAGCAATACATCATAGTCGCAAAGATTGTGTCCACGCTCCCAGTACAGTTGTGGTACTACATAGTCGATCCATCCTTTTTGTAACCATAAAAGAATGTCGGCATAGAGGTCGTCATAATTGGTTTGTCCTGCACGTGTATCGCTACCCATCGGATCCTGGCTCTTATTGCGCCATACACCAAATGGACTGATGCCGAATTTGATATGCGGGTTTACTTTTTTTACAATATTGTGTATAAGAAGTATGATACTGTCGCAATTACTTCTGCGCCAGTCTTCCTTATTTAAACCTTTGCCATATTTCAGGTAATCTTTTTGATCGGGAAATTCTTTTCCGGAAATGCGGTAAGGATAAAAATAATCATCCATGTGAATACCATCGAGATCGTAGCGTGAAACAAGATCCTTCACCACATCCGCCGTATGTTTTCTTACTTCAGGTAAACCGGGATTAAAATATTTTTTATCTCCATAGATCAAAAACCATTCGGGATGTGTTTTAACAAGGTGATTGGGCGCAATAGATGACCGCAACAAATTGAACACCGCCCTGTATGGATTGAGCCATGCATGAAATTCCATTCCCCTTTTATGCGTTTCTGTGATCATGAATTCCAGCGGATCATAATAAGGTTCGGGTGCAAGGCCCTGTTTTCCTGTAAGGTATTCGCTCCAGGGTTCGAATTTGGATGGATATAAAGCATCTGCCGCCGGTCTCACCTGCACTACAACGGCATTCATGCCATTGCGCTGGTGCATATCCAGCAGGTGTATATATTCAGCTTTTTGCTGCTCAACAGACAGGGTCTTACTGCTTGGCCAGTCGATGTTCTCAACCGTAGCCACCCATACAGCACGGAACTCGTAATTTGGAACCACTACCTGCGCATTTGTTCTTTGAAAAAAGATACAGGTAAGGATGAGAATGAGGGAAGATGCTTTTTTCATGGAGGCAAAGATAACGATGAATGATAATCGGGTGGCCATCATTGCGAGGAACGAAACAATCTGTGCTGCGAATTTCTTTCTGACTGCAATATGGGACACAGATTGCTTCGTGCCTCGCAATGACGTGCTAAGATGAATTCAATCTTCAATATTCATTCCAGTTCACCCGCGCATTTTATCCAACAAACTGTTAAGGCTCTTCGCTTCCTCGGTTGTGAGTGATTGGAGAATGCTGTCTAATTCGGTATTTCTGCGGTCGAGTTTTTCTAAAAGGGCCAGTCCTTTTTTTGAGATCACCACATCTACCAGCCGTTTATCTGCGGGGCAGACCTTTTTTTCTACCACTCCTTTTTTCTGTAAGCGTTCTACAATACGGCTGGTATCACTCATTTTATCGAGCATACGTTCGCGGATCTGCAGGGTGCTCATAGGTGTTTTACTGCCGCGGAGTATGCGGAGAATATTATATTGCTGTGGGGTAATGTCTTCTGTATCGAGGAAAATTTTGATCTTTTCATTGAGCCAGCCTGCAGAAAAGATAAGGTTTACAGCAGCTTTCTGGTATTCGTTCCTGAAGATTTGTTGCTGGATATCTTTTTCGATGCTCATGGAATCAGGTCTGTAGTTTGTAATCTTTGGTTTGTGGTTGTGCGACTTTGAAGATATCTAAAAAATTACAACTACGGACAACAGACAACAGACAACAAATTTGCTTTAGCTCTCCCAAACCGTAAGCCCTTCGCTACAATTGGCGCAGATGTCGATGTTTTTGCGGCTGGTGAGCAGCTCGCGGCGGAATTGTTTGTAGTTATCGTTGTGCCAGGTGTCTTTAAAGCTTTGCGTTTTCAGGTTACCCAATTGGTGGGTGGCGTCTTTATCAAAACAGCAGGGTACCACCAGGCCATCCCAGGTAATTACATTGGCGTGCCATAGCTTCCAGCAATGGTTGCTGAGGCCGCTTTTTACTTTCATATTACCTGATGCATCTTTTTTATAACGGCTGTATTTATTATTGGTAGGAATGAGCTGGTGCGGATCGTTCTCATAATCGTATACCTGCGCTGTTTTAAAACGTACCTGGTCAACACCGATCTCTTTGCCTAGTTTTTTTACTTCCTCTATCTGGTGCTCGTTGGGTTTTACAACCAGGAACTGGAAAAAGATAAAAGGTGTTTTGCTTTTTAGTTCTTTTTTCCATTTTACAATATTCCGTGCGCCTTCCAGTACTTTTTCCAGTTTGCCGCCTACGCGGTATTGCTGGTAAACATCCTGTGTAGTGCCATCAATAGAAATGATCAATCTGTCTAAGCCACTCTCTACGGTTTGTTTTGCTTTTTCATCTGTGAGATAGTGGGCGTTGGTAGATGTGGCTGTATATATGCCTTTATCATGCGCATATTTTACCATATTCAAAAACTCCGGGTTCAGGTAAGGTTCTCCCTGGAAATAGAAGATGAGATACAACAGATCCTTATGAATATCATCAATGGTTTGTTTGAAAAAACTGTTTTCAAGCATCCCTGTCGGACGCGTGAATGCCCGCAAACCGCTGGGACATTCCGGGCAACGCAGGTTACAGGATGTGGTAGGCTCAAAAGAGATAGAGATCGGGTAACCCCATTGAACAGGTTTGCCTGTTAATTTGGTCAGCTGAAAGCTGCTATACACTTTGGTCGCATTCCAAAGCCTCCTTGGCCGAAGCTTGGTCAGAAAATTGATACTATCGTTCCAGTTAAAATAAGGCATGGGTGTAAAAATACGTTGGAATTGCTTGCTATGGGATGTAAAAGAAAAGAACAGACCATAGTCCATAGACCATGGACCATCGTCAATGGACTATGGACGGCGGCTCCCTCCACAAACTGTGGAATTTTTTGTGGACGATTGTCCCCAAAAAATCTTTTGGGCTTTAACATTTGCTTTGTAAACTCTGGACTCCTTTTTGCATCTTATATATAGTTCTTTGCTTCGAGACAGCGCAAATGCATGATCCTGTATCTTTTAGAAAGGATTAACAAAAAAATGGTAACCAGTGGCATATCATTTGCGTTAGTAGTAGTAGAAAGCGTGAAGAACATAAAAAATAGAACAGTCTAAATTTTTCTCATAAGCAGTTAGTTTTGGTTGCGGTCCCGATTTCCATCGGGACCAATTTTTTGCCCCTAACTGAGTGGTTTCTTTTCCAACCATTTTTTCAAACTATAGAAATACGCCAGCAAACAACCCACGCTGTCTGCTGCGATATCCCAGGCTTCGAATGAGCGGTTGGATACCCAGTATTTCTGAACAAATTCCATTGCCGTTCCATAAGCCACTCCACCCAAAAGGATCAGGAAAAACCATTTTTTGCGTTGTTCTACAGATTGACTGCTTTTGTGAAAAGGCCGGGCAAACAAAAGACAAAGAATGCCAAAGAGGGTAATATGGATCAGTTTGTCAGCATGGATAGTCGCCAGCCAGGGGTAGCTTGGTACACGCGACCCGGGTAGGCATAATAAAACCAGGCTGAAAATAAACCAACCGATGGCCGGGATAAAACGGGGAACTGACAAAATTGAGTAGAATTAAGCGGCAAAATAAACAATTATCCAACCTTACCCGCTACATACATCTGCGACATAGTTGGACTTGGAACACCCCCTTCTTTTTCAAGCGTAACCGCGAACATAGAAGCAGTAGGGATATTCTTCATCTTGCAGAGTCCTGCACAGGCGCCGATCATACCGGCATCAACAGGTTTTCCATCAACAATGGCCCATAGCTGGTATTGCATGCCTGGCGGTGCGGCTGCTAATTTATTGGGAAGGAGATATACATCTTTCGATTTACTATTCCAGAAAACAGTAGCCAGGTTGCCAGCCTTACCAGGGATCTGATCTCCGCTCATTGATACTTTCATGAATGAAGGATCGCTCATCATTTGCATATTATTATACAACTCGAGCGCCTTTGTCTGCATATTCCGGCTGTCTGCGATCAGGCTTGTTTTTTCAATGAGTAATGCCTGGTAAGCATTGGAGGTAGATCTGAACTGGTTATAGAAATAAATATTCAGTGCCGCACTTGCTACCAAAAGAATGACAGATGCCGCGGCAACATAACGTGTCCACTGGAATCCAACCACACGGGCTTTTTCTTCTTTTGCAAAATCAAGCTTATTCAGCAGTTGCTTTTTCACTTCAGGAGATGGCATAACGGCGGTGGCAAGAGACTGCATCTCCAGGTTCAACTCAAAATCGTCAATCGCTTTCCTGATCTCAGGGTATTGACGGCTTAGTTGCTCCAGTTCTGCAGTTTCCTGTGCATCGGCCATGCCCAAAACATAGCTTTCAATCACACCACTTTCTATATAAGCCTTGATATCCACTTTATGGTTTAATAATTTCTCTTAACTGAATTAATGCGGTTCGCAATCTTGTTTTCACGGTTCCTAAGGGTATCCCCATCATCCTGGCTATCTCATCCTGTGTATATCCCTGGAAGTACGACAACTCAACCAGCACTTTATATTCCTCCTTCAGGTTATATACGATCTTTCTTAATCCTATATGATCCGTTTTTGTTTCGCTCCTGCCGCCAATGGTGTCTGAATCTTCTGTCAGTTCGCGGTTTTGCCGGCTGTTCTGGTAGCTGCGGCTCCGTACCGTATCAATCGAAGCGTTACGGGCAATATTCAGCATCCAGGTGAATAGCCTTCCCTTACTGCTGTCATAAGTATCTACCTGTTTCCAGATCTTTACAAACACTTCCTGTAATACATCATTGGCCAGTTCCTCCTCATTAACAATATTCAGGATAATGGAATGTAAAGCACCTGAGTAATTATCATAGAGGTAGCTGAATACATGCTGGCTCCGTTGCCTGAGCAGCTGGACCAGTTCCGGTTCACTGTATTTTTTAGCTACTTCCAATGCAGGTTTACTAAGGTTGTTGGAGTATGTACGATATAGTGCGAACCTTGGTTTTAGCCAACCAGAGATGCATAGGCAGCACTATCCATCAGCGCAATAACAGCCGCTGTATCGGTAACAGTCATTTTGATCATCCAGCCATCACCATAAGGATCGGTATTCACCAATTCGGGCTGTTTTTCGAGTAATGGGTTTACTTCGTTTACGGTACCTGCTACAGGGAGAAAGAGGTCGCTCACGGTTTTTACGGCTTCAACAGTACCAAAGATCTCTTCGGCAGCGAGTGATTTGCCAGTGGTGTTGATATCAACATATACAATATCACCCAACTCATGCTGAGCAAAATCAGTAATGCCGATAGTAGCAACATTGCCTTCAAGGCGTATCCATTCGTGATCTTTTGTGTAACGCAGTTCTGCCGGGAAATTCATAAGTATGTGTTTTTAGTAGTGCAAATATATATAGTTTGGGGTTTGGTGTTTGTGGTTTGGAGTTGGGTTCCCGAAGTTGCAAAACCCAACCACAAACCCCAAACGTTCTAAAACCCTGTCTGCTCAAAATACAGCAATACATGGTCTTTGATGAAGTTCTCCTGCTCATGTAATATCATCACCGGCAGTTCTTTTACCTGTTTGTAATGAGGCCAGCCTTCTTCATCGTTGCCTTCCAGTATATAATAGCCGCTTTGGCTGAGCACTTTGCATACTGCTACATGCATCAGGTCCTGCTTTTGTTCTTTGGAGATCTTTTCTACCATGAACCCTGTTTCCTGCATGCCGATCAGGAAGAGAACTGCTTCCAGATCGGGTTTTTTGCCGAACCGCTCTACCAGTTTGGCCTCGAGGTTCCACCATCTTTGTTGAAAATCGTCTGAAATAAACATAATCTGGCAAAGGTAAACCGTTGAAGCATGCCATCATCACCCGGCAAAAGTTATCTTTGCCGCAAATTGACCTGATTATGTTACAAGTGAGTGTATTGCGCAACAATACAGAAGACGTAAAAAAAAGATTAGCCGTTAAACATTTTGCCCAACCCGAACTGGTGGATACCATCATTGCATTGGATGATGAAAGGAAAAGGTTACAGGCAGAATTCGATAATACACAAGCCCGGGTAAACGCCGCTTCCAAAGAGATCGGTAAAATGATGGCGCAGGGAAACAAAGAAGGCGCTGAAGCGATCAAGGCTGATGTAGGCAACTGGAAAGCCATGCTGGAACCCCTGAAAGAGCAGATGGCCAAAGTTGAAAAAGACCTGCTGGACACAATTGTGATACTTCCCAACCTGCCATCAACACAGGTTCCAGAAGGACGTACGCCCGAAGAGAACGTGGTGGTGAGAGAAGGTGGTGTTAAACCAACGCTTGAAGCTGGTGCTGTGCCGCATTGGGACCTGATCACCAAATATGATCTCGTAGATTTTGAAACAGGCGCTAAAATTACCGGCCGCGGATTTCCATTATACAAAGGCAAGGGAGCTAAACTGCAAAGAGCATTGGTGCAATATTTTTTAGATTATAATACCGAAGCAGGATATACCGAATACATCCCTCCATATATGGTGAACGAGGCCAGTGCTTTTGCAACAGGTCAGTTACCAGATAAGGAAGGCCAGATGTACCACGCCACTGCAGATAATTTTTATTTGATACCCACTGCTGAAGTTCCGGTTACTAATATTTACCGTGATACGATTGTAAAGCAGGAAGAACTGCCGATCCGCATGACGGCTTATTCACCCTGCTTCAGAAGAGAAGCCGGAAGTTTTGGAAAAGATGTTCGTGGCTTGAATCGTGTGCACCAGTTTGAGAAAGTAGAGATCATACAACTGGTAGAACCGGAAAAAAGTTATGAAGTGCTGGATGAAATGGTGAAGCATGTAGAGAAGCTGCTGATCACTTTAGAGCTTCCTTACCGCATCTTACGTTTATGTGGTGGCGATATGGGTTTTACCAGCGCACTTACTTACGATTTTGAGGTATTCAGCGCCGCACAGGAACGCTGGCTGGAAGTAAGCAGTGTAAGTAATTTTGAAAACTATCAAACGCATCGCATGAAATGTCGTTATAAAGATGCCGATGGCAAAATGCAGTTCACACATTCATTAAATGGAAGTTCATTGGCGCTGCCGAGGATTGTTGCGTGTTTGTTAGAGAACAATCAAACGAACGATGGGATCAATTTACCAGAAGTGCTGCACAGGTATTTTGGCAGTACAAAGATTTAAATACTTCAATAGAAGAAGAACGAAGAAAAAAAGCGTCTCCGAATTTCGATGGCGCTTTTTTTCTTCGTTCTTCTTCTATTGAAACAGAGATGCTATCGTCTTATTTCCACCGTTGTTCCCACTGGCAGCATTGAAAATATTTCCTGGATAAAATTATTCTTTGTGCTGATGCATCCCTCTGTCCAGTTCTGGTAAGTATCCACCGCAAAATCTTCATGTGGCCAGGTACCGTGTATGCCGATGGAACCACCGATCCTTGCGCTTGTAGGAATCAATCCTTTTGCTTTTCGCTGGTTGAATCTCTGGTAGCTTTCTGCTGTGGGATAATCTATTGAAAGAAAACTGTTCCATTTTTCATGTTTGCGTTTCATGGCGATATGGAAAATGCCTTCGGGTGTTTTGCGGTCGCCTTCCATCATTTTATCACCCATGTCTTTGTTGCCAAATACAACGGGATAGGTAACCAGCCATTCGCCGGTAGAATCGTAGATCTGTAATTCGTATTTGTTTTTGACGATGATAACCTTGTAAGAATATTTGGTAGCCGTTCGAAGCGAGTAGTTTTTTGCTTTTTTGAACGAGGTGCTTGTTAAAGCCACCATACCCATCAGCGATAAATAGAAAGGTGTTTTCATTTTCCTGAAGGGAATGTGATTAGTAATGCTAACCACATAACGCAGCGATTGGTACGCGCGCGTTTTCATTTTAAAGGTTTTCATTGGTTTTTGTTTGAGAGAGCAAACTAGCGGATACTAATGTTGTATAACGGTTAATTCACCAAAAATTAAGTTAAGGTGAACAGCCATAAGGGACGTTTGGCAAAGAAAAAATGTCCGCCTCAAAAACAAATCGCGAATGTAAGCCTTATCATTCTTCTGAAACCCTTACCCAGCAACAGTTTGCCAGATTTTCAATAAGGGTGCGCGCGCTGTAAAAAGTGGAGTCTCACCGGAATTAAAAGTCACTTAAAAAAGTTAAGAAAAATGTAAACGGGATTTTTTTTACGCACAACGCACAAAAAAAGCGCAAGATTTTCCCCATACGCTTTTTTTGTGTAGATCGATATGTTAATGCACTACCAGTTACTAAGCCTTATCCCCACTGTATACGGATACTGCTCAACCCTGGTTACATCTTTCTGTAAACGGTTTAAACTGTAGCTGCCATATAACCTCACAGGTCCCAATCCCAACTCTCCGATAGCCGCTACGCGCCAGGGTTCGAAATTGAAGTCGGCTTTATATTTTTGTTTGCCACGCTCTCCACTGATCTGCTTGTTACGGCTGTTGGTAAGATAACCCGCACTAACACCGGCACTGAAACTTAAACCCCTGCGGCTGTCTGGTGTGGTGTTGATGTTAATCATCAGGGGAACCGTTAAATATTCTACATACAATTTATTCTTGGAGAACGAAATTGAATCGTTGAATACAAATGGCTCAGGGTCCTTACGGTAACTGAGGTTGTTATCGTAGCGGAAATTATACATCTCCAATCCCAGACCATACTTAAGATTTACCACATGTTTGATCACGTTTAATTTCTGTATAAAGAGCCAGATATTTACGTTGCTTGATTTACCGGTGATGAGTTTATAACTGTTCTGGTTAACGGCGCCACTTGCGGGACGAAGTGTTTTAAAATAAGAACCACCCTGCGCAAAAGTATAATCTGTATTATCGCGCATATTGGCAAAGCCAAGATCCATGATCCACCAGTTGGTGCTCACATTGCTTCTTCTGCGCGGCCTGCGTTCAACACGGTATTCGTAGCTGTCTCTTTTATTTATTTTTTCCATTTCACGCTCTCTTTCTTCAGAAGCAGATCCGTTGGCGTTTTTCTTTTTTATGATGATAAAGTTGCCAACTTTAACGGTGTCAGAAGTTCTGATGGTGGTATCCGATTGGGCAAAACTTGTTCCTGCAACCAGTAAGCAGGCTGCTGCGCATACTAAGCGTTTCATATATCTCGTTTTTCTTGTTATTTTGATTTGGTGGTGGAAGAAGGACGGCTTTCTGTTTTATCCTCTTCTGTTTTTGATTTGCTGCGGAAAAGGCTACCCGCTTTTCTGAAAAATCCACGGAGTTTGTCTTTATTAATCTCTAAGGAACCCAGTAATAAACTTTTCTTTTCATCTTCTGTTTCAGTATCCAGTTCTTTGTAAACAGCTGGCTGTATGTTATAGTTACTATTGACGATATTGCTTCCATCTGGCGTATCGGGAGTTTTCATGTCGGCATTGTCAACGGTTGGATTGCCACCAGATACAGCAAGTGTTGTTGCAACCGTGGTTTGAAAACTACTGTGTGGTGTTATTTCAACAATATCCTGTTTTTCTATTGATTTTTCCGGGGGCTCATTTTTTACAAATGCCTCTGTAACGACAGGCAAATTTCTGTCAACAGTCGTATTCGCAAATATTTGTTGATTAGCGGTAGCTGTATTTGCAGAAGCTATCGGATTAACCGGTTGTTGAATGATTGCATCGGTTTTACCAGGTGCCGCAGGATTTTCTACAGCAGGTGAATGGGTTGGTAAAACTTCTGCTAAATTTTGCGGCGTTGTTTTATCTGCAGGAACCACGTTCCATATCAATACAACCAAACCGATCAATACTGCTGCAATGGCTATCCGCTGCCAGCCTAAGTAAAAAAAAGGTCTTTCTTTTTTCTCTTCCCGGTACAGCAATTGTTTATCCGCAAAAACAATGTGTTCGGGTTCTAACCTGGTTTGTTTCAATAAAGTAAATCCTTCCTGTAAAGCAGGGTGCTGCAATACAAAAGTTTCTACTTTTTCTTTTTCAGAAGTATCCAGTTCATTGTCTACGTATAACAGGAACTGTTCTTCATGATTGGCCAGGCTGATGCTGTTTGCTTCATCCCTGTAAAGGTTCTTTTTTTCATCAAACAGGATCTCTTCAACAGGTAACCGCATTTGCTGAAGCATTTCCAACTCAATTGCGAGATCAGGATTTGCCTGCGCAAACTGCTCAACAGCTTGCTTGTCTGTTGCAGACAGTTCATTGTCTACATACAGCAGGAAAAACTCCTCGTAATTATGTTGGTGGATCGCTATCACTGATTACACAGATTTATTTATGATTTTTATGATCATCTTACATTTTCAGGGCTCACTAAATATTCTCTTAAAGTCAGCCTCGCCCTGTGGAGGTAAACTTTTACCTGGCTCTCGGTCAGGCTCATGATCACGCCGATCTCTTCGTAACTATATCCTTCATAATCCTTCAGCATCACCAGGCTTTTCTGTGTTTCATTCAGGCGGTTCAGTGCATCCATCAATGTTTTTTTCAGGTTACCGGTATTTGTGTGCTGCACCCTTCCGTCTTCTGAAAAATCTTCTCTTAACTGTATGCGTTTGTTTTTTCTGATATGATCGATCATCTGGTTATACGCCACCGTAAAAAGATAGGACTTGGATTTTTCTGTTTCAACTGCCTCCCTGTTGCGCCAGAGTTTTTCGAAAGCAGTTTGTACAATATCCCTT
Organism: Bacteroidota bacterium; assembly: GCA_040388475.1. Lineage (GTDB taxonomy): Bacteria > Bacteroidota > Bacteroidia > Chitinophagales > Chitinophagaceae > Sediminibacterium. The sequence goes on from JAZKBT010000001.1 coordinate 38,751, forward strand.
GCGTCCTCTTCGTGCCGGAGGTTTTTTACGATAAAGCGGTACACGTTATCGGCATATTGGTTCACGCATTGGTTATATTCTCTCTCGGTCATAAACAGCAGGGATAGCTCAGAATTAGTTGCCTTGTTTAGAAGTTATACGTGGCAGCCTGTATTTTGTTACAGTACAAAGAAAAAAAATCCTGCGGTAATTGCCGCAGGAGGAAGATTTTATTTTATGGTAGATACGATCAGATGGTTAATGGTGCCGTTGGGGTTATCATCTGCGCCACCGCCACTTTCAGGGCAAGGCACCTGTTTTTCGCAACAGGTTTTCTCCTTACAAACCATCTTTTCAGATTTGCTTTCCCCGATCAGGAATGCCATAAAGGTTACGGTTGCGATTGCCAATACCAGCAGCAAAGTAAGTTTTGGCCTCATATGAGTTTATTTTAGGTTATACGAAAGTAGGGGTATTTGGTAGTGGGTGGTAGAAAAAAATGTTAAAAGGCGTTTGTCAGGACAGATAGATCATAGTCCATAGACAATAGTCCATGGACTATCGTCTATGGACTATGATCTATGGTCTAATAATCAATCACCTGCTCCTGTATCGCTTCCGGTATTGCTCTCCATTCGTATTGCTGGTTCCTGAGCTGGGGTTCGAAACCGGCTTCTTTAATGGCTTCCTGGATGGTTTTATAAGTAAAACGATGCGGGGCGCCGGCGGCACTTACCACGTTCTCTTCAATCATAATGCTTCCAAAATCATTGGCACCGGCATGTAAACAGATCTGCGCGGTTTGTTTGCCTACAGTGAGCCAGCTGGCCTGTATGTTTTTCACATTCGGCAACATGATTCGGCTGATGGCGATCATCCTGATATATTCATCCGGCGTGGTCAGGTTATGTACCCCCCTGATCCTTGCCAGCAAAGTATCTACATCCTGGAAGGTCCACGGAATAAATGCCAGGAACCCTTTCGCATTTTCCGGTTTACGGCTCTGCACTTCGCGGATACGTGTTAAATGAATAAAGCGTTCTTCCAGTGTTTCCACATGGCCAAACATCATGGTAGCGCTGGTAGTAATATTGAGTTTGTGGGCCTCATGCATCACAGCCAGCCATTCATCAGCTCCGCATTTTCCTTTGGAGATCAATCTTCTTACACGGTCCACCAATATCTCTGCTCCGGCACCTGGTAATGAGTCGAGACCCGCTTCCTGTAAGGCTTTCAGAACGTCATGGTGACTCATCTTCTCCAGCTTACAGATATGCGCCACTTCAGGCGGTCCGAGCGAATGCAGTTTTACATTCGGGTATTCCTGTTTAATGGCGCGGAAGGTTTTTGTATAAAAATCCAGTCCTAATTCAGGGTGATGGCCACCTTGTAACAGCAATTGATCGCCACCATATTTAAAGGTCTCTTCAATCTTTTTACGGTAAGTGGGCATGTCGGTGATATACGCATCTGCATGGCCGGGTATGCGATAGAAATTGCAGAATTTACAATTGGCAATACATACATTGGTAGTGTTCACATTACGGTCTATCTGCCAGGTAACTTTATTATGAGGTACCTGTTTTTTGCGCATCTCATCGGCTACAAACATCAGTTCTGTAAGTGGGGCGTGCTCAAATAGGAACATACCTTCTTCTATGCTGAGAAATTCAAATTGTAAAGCTTTTTGGTATAGATCGGCGAGTTGCATATTCGGGGTGTTAGTTGGTGCGGATGCAAAGATAGCTATGCGCCGTGAGCTATGAGCCGCGAGCCGGAAAAACCCGCTAAAGATCCAGCCTTTACCGTCTATTTAGCCTTTGTAGCGTATAATTCAATGGGTGCAACTTTCTATTCAATGCCTGCTGCCTGGTAATTGGTGCTTACAATTTGCCGTTCAATGTTTTGGGATTGCACTTCAACGCTTTCGGCTCACAGCTCACAGCTCATAGCTCACAGCTGCCTCTCCTGCATCGAAAAGCAACTATTTACTGTCCTGAGAACGGGCCGCTTATCAGATTATGGCTGCCTGAAATTGTTTTTTCAGCGTATTTTCAACTTGCATGAAATCACCCTTAGTTGCTTTTGTCTTGCTATGCGTGACCCTTACGGGAATGGCCCAGGAGGAGTTTGTTCCGCCGCAGGCCAAACTGATCACGCGGTTCCCGTTTACGCAGTTAAGTGGTGGTATTGTGATTGTTCGTGCACAGATAGATAATTATCCCGATACACTTAACCTTGTTTTTGATACAGGCAGCGGCGGGATCTCCCTCGATTCAACAACTGCCGGTTACCTTAAGGTTACTTATGTAAAAACAGAAAAAACCATCCGTGGTATCGCTGGTATCAAGACAGTTGATTTTACGATGGATCATACATTAAAATTACCCGGGCTTGAAACGCCTCATCTTGACTTTCATATCAACGATTATGAATTGCTCACCAGCGTTTATGGCGTGCGCATAGATGGTATTGTGGGATACAGTTTTTTCAGAAGGTATGTTGTTCGTTTTGATTACGATAACCAGTTTATAGAAGTGTATACCCCCGGCACCTATAAATACCCACGTGGCGGGCAGTTGTTAAAACCTAATTTTTCAACGCTTCCTTTGCAAATGGCAGTGTTGAATGATGAAAGGGAGATCCTGAGCCGGTTCATTTTTGATACAGGCGCCGGGCTATGCTTTCTTTTGTCGAGAGATTTTGTTGATGACAGTACCGTATTTAAAAAGAACCGCAAATTCTATCCAACACAAGCAGAGGGGCTGGGTGGTAAAAGGAAAATGAGTATTTCTATTGCCCGCGAGATCCGTATAGGACCCTACAAATTCAAGCGGGTGCCTGTGCATGTTTTTGAAGATGATTTCAATGTAACCTCGTACCCCCTATTGGGCGGTCTGATAGGCAATGATATCCTTCGCCGGTTCAATGTAGTGCTGAATTATCCTGAACAAAGCATCCACATCAAACCCAACAGCCATTTTAATGAGAGCTTCGATTATTCTTATACCGGCCTGGGTATTTACCAGATCGACGGAGAGATTAGGGTAGTAGATGTAATGCCCGGCTCACCGGGCGATAAAGCCGGTTTCATCCCCGGAGATGTGATCTTTTCCGTAGAGACCAATGCATCTAAAAATATACAGGCCTACAAAAATATCTTTCAAAACAGCATCGGTAAAATGCGAATTGTGATCTTCCGCGATCAAAAACCGCTTATTCTTGTTATGGATATCAAGGACATTCGCCGGTAGGCGAATATTGAACACTGAACAAGGAATTTTGAATGTTGAAGTAAAACCTCCGCTTCTTTGATCATTCCTTAAAATACGGCAACCCACTTCATAATTCTGCATTCCTTGTTCAATATTCAATATTCCCAGTTATTTTGCACCTCTTTTAATTTTCTCTATGATTCTATACGATCGTTTTGTGTTAGATAATGGGTTGCGTGTATTGGTGCATGAGGACCACTCCACCCCGATGGCTGTAGTAAATGTGTTGTATGATGTAGGCGCGAGGGATGAGAACCCCGATATGACCGGCTTTGCACACCTGTTCGAACACCTGATGTTTGGCGGAAGCATCAATATCCCTGATTATGATGAGCCTTTGCAAAGAGCGGGTGGCGAGAACAATGCGTATACCACCAATGATCTCACCAATTATTATTGCCAACTCCCGGCAGAAAATATAGAAACCGCTTTCTGGCTGGAAAGCGACAGGATGATGAGTCTTGCTTTTGGCCAGAAAAGTTTGACCGTGCAGAAAAAAGTGGTGGTAGAAGAATTCAAAGAACATTATATCAATAAGCCTTACGGCGATGTATGGCATAAAATGCGCGAACTGGCCTACAAAGTGCATCCTTACCGTTGGATGACGATCGGTAAAGAGCTGAGCCATGTTGAGAATGCACATATTGATGATGTAAAACATTTTTTCTTCAAACATTACCGCCCGGTTAATGCCATATTGGTTGTTGCGGGAAATGTGCAGCTGGAAAATATCAAGCAACTCTCCGCCAAATGGTTTGGCGATATCCCGATGGGAGAAAAATATAACCGTCAATTGCCCCAGGAACCCAAACAAACTGAAGCAAGGGTTGCAGAAGTACGGGCCAATGTTCCGTTGGATGCATTCATCAAAACATGGCATATGGATGCACGTTTGGATACCGGTTATTATGTAATGGATCTTGCCACAGAAGTGTTAGGTGGAGGAGGATCATCGCGCTTGTACCAGGCACTCGTAAAAGAAAAACAATTGTTCTCCAATCTTGATTGCTATCATTTCGGCAGTACAGACAAAGGACTTGTTGCGATAGAAGGTAAACTGGTAAAAGGCGTGAGCATGGAAAATGCAGCAAAAGCAGTAGATGAAGAAATAGAAAAGATGCAGACGACAGCCATAACAGAAGCAGAACTGCAGAAAGTAAAAAACAAAACAGAAAGTGTAATTGCATTTGAAGATATGGGTGTGATGAGCCGAGCAGGCAGTCTAGCCATGTATGAACTGCTTGGCGATGCCAGCATGATGAATACTGAACTGGCAAGATATCATGCGGTAACTACCGAAGAGGTACAACAATATTGTAAGGAAGTTTTCAGGAATGATAACAGCAATACGTTATTATATTACGCAAAGTAGCGGTGATCTTTTTAAGAATGGTTGATACAATAGTTTAAAAGAAAAGAAACACAAACATGCCAAACAGAGCAACGGCCCCCGATATTATAGATGCAGTGAACATGAAGCTGGAGTTAAAACCGTACGAACATTTTACATTGGATAACGGTGTTCCTGTTTATAGCATTGATGCAGGTGCGCAGGAAGTATTATTGATCGAATGGGTTTTTTATGCAGGTAACTGGTACGAAGAAAAAAACATTGCGGCAGCTACCACCAACTTCATGTTGAAGAATGGAACAAAAAATAAAAAAGCGTTTGCCATCAATGAACATTTTGAATTCCATGGCGCTTATTTGAACAGGAGTTGTTATAATGAAACCGCTATCATCTCATTGCATTGTTTGAGTAAACACTTGCCTAAACTATTACCTGTAGTAGCAGAGATCATTACCGAAAGCATTTTTCCGGAAGAAGAGATCGCTATTTACAAGCAGAACCAGAAACAGCGGCTGGAAGTGAACCTGAAAAAATGTGATTTCATCGCCAACCGTTTGATCGATGAATATATTTATGGCTTTCATCATCCTTATGGGCGTTATACCTCTACGCTGGATTATGATAGTTTGAATCGCGAGGAGCTTGCCGCTTTTTATAAAAAATTCTATACCGAAGGAAAATGTATGATGTTTGTTGCAGGCAAGCCGCCTGTTGATGTAGAACAACAATTGAATAATGTATTTGGTCATCTGCCTTTTAATACCTCTGTTATCCCTGATATACAGTACAACCTGCAACCGGCAGAAAATAAAAAATACAATATCATCAATGATGCGGAAGGTGTGCAGGGTGCGATACGTATTGCGCGCCAGTTTCCTAACAGACACCATCCCGATTTTTCAAAGGCGCAGGTATTGAATAATATTTATGGAGGATTTTTCGGCTCGAGGTTAATGAGTAATATCCGGGAGGATAAAGGATATACATACGGGATCCATAGTTATATGCAGAACCATATTCATGAAAGCGCCTGGATGGTTAGTACCGAAGCCGGCCGTGATGTGTGTGAAGCAACCATTGAAGAGATCTATAAAGAAATGAAGATCCTGTGTAATGAACCGGTTGAAGCCGAAGAGCTCGATCTTGTTCGCAATTATATGATCGGCTCACTCCTCGGCGATCTTGATGGTCCCTTCCAGATCATTGCGCGGTGGAAGAATTATATCCTGAACGGGTTAACTTCTGAATACTTTTATAACAGTATTAAAATTGTACAAACCATTTCTGCAGAAGAGATACAGGAATTGGCTAAGAAGTATTTGAATCCGGAGGAGTTTTATGAATTGGTGGTGGTTTAATTTTTGGGTTTTCTCTGCGTAAACTCCCCATCTCTGCGGCTCTGCGGTGAGTGGGTGCTCGATTCACCGCAGAGCCGCAGAGGTTTCGCAGAGAAATATTCCAGATTGCGGTAAATACTCTTTTTTAAATAGAACAGGCATAGTAGTTTTAGTGATGAAATGCTGAAAGTTGTATCATTCGCGCTTCAATTCGTGTTATTCATAAATTAAAAAGTATGGGAAAGTTCTTCGCGAAGACTGTAGCAACGGCGGTGGCAGTTTTATTTGCTGCCTATATTTTAAAAGGCGTGCAGGTGGATGGAACCTTAACTGCATTGATTGTTGCACTTGTACTTGGATTACTCAACAGTTTTATCAAACCCATACTGATCATTCTTACCATACCCATTACCATTGTAACACTCGGACTGTTCTTACTCGTCATAAATATCCTTATCGTAAAATGGGCCGCAGATATCGTGAGCGGCTTTACGGTTGATGGCTGGTTCACTGCATTAATATTCAGCCTGGTGGTGAGTTTGGTTTCTTCCTTTATTGAGGCTTTGATCGGGAAGGATAAGAAAGAAGAGCGGTCATAATACTGCCTGGTTCAATCCAACTTTTAATATCATACCATATTGCGCAGGCTATCTATATAGTATGCAGTACATCCTATATGATAGTTTTTTACAGGGTTTAAGGGCAAAATAACCTCATCTGATCCAAAAACCATTCGTCACTCAATTATTACCGCTTACCATATCGCTAAATTTCAATAAAATCATAATCGATTGATTATTAATATTTTATATTAAGCCAGTTACAGTCCGCTACCTATTACTGAAAAAAACATGGTACTCGGTGTTGCATAGTACCAAATAATCCCCCATCTTTGTGTTGTCAAAGGAGATGAAGAGAGCAAAACCTCAACCAACCCTTTCAAAACAATATTCAACCATATTTTAATAAAAAGATCATGAAAACGCAAAACACAAACTTCTTCCAGGCTCTCGGACAAACACAACTTGAAAACCTGGTGAAAGAAGTAAAAGAAACCGTAGCTACCAACGCTCCCCACATCAATCAGAAAAACGCTTTCGGCGTTGTAGATTTATGGAACCTGGAACGCACCCGTAGAAACAGGATAGCCAGAAGGCATTACGCTTAAGCCGATACCTTCTAAGAGAACAGAATTATTTCAATCACAAACGCCTGCCATTTTCAAGAGAGCTTTTAAAAGGCAGGAAAAAAACTCCGGTTATGGATATTCAGAACACACAAAGTCAGATGCGAAAGGGTGTATTGGAGTTTTGCATTTTGTCCATTATTCGCCAGGGCGAGGTTTACCCGAGTGACCTGGTAGAGCGGATGAAATCAGCCAACCTCCATATTCTGGAGGGCACACTCTATCCTTTGCTTACCCGATTAAAAAACGCTGGATTGCTTACCTACCGTTGGGTAGAAAGTAATAGCGGACCGCCACGTAAGTATTTTGTCATGACAGACAAAGGCCTCGAATTCTACAGCGAACTCGAAAGAACCTGGCAGGAACTTGCCGATGCAGTTCACGCGCTTACGCAACCGGTAAACGCAACATCCAATGAAAACCAATCCCAACCTTAACCAACTATAAAATTGAACTGACATGAAAAAGGTAATTAATATAAACTTTCAGGGCAGGGTGATTCCCATCGAGGAGTCTGCCTACGACATGCTGAAGCAGTATGTGGAAAGTTTGCGCAGGTTCTTTGCCAATGAGGAGGGACGTGATGAGATCATTAACGACATCGAGGGCCGTATTGCAGAGCTGTTTGGCGAGAGCCTGAAAAAAGGCAGCACCTGCATCACCGATGATGAAGTGAACCACATCATCGCAAGCATGGGCCGTCCCGAAGATTTCGAAGGCGAAGAAGGAAAAGTACAATCACAGTTAGGTGGTGAGCAAACAGGCAGCAGTTCTGCAGGCAGCAACTATACTAATTATACAACCGAACAACCCCGTGGCCGTTTATATCGCGATGATAACGATAAGATCCTGGGTGGTGTTTGTGGTGGATTGGCAAGCTATCTCCGCATCGATCCAACTATCGTAAGATTAGTGTTTGCATTGATGAGCTTCGGCGCAGGTACAGGTATCTTACTATATATATTGTTATGGGTGATCCTTCCTTCAAGACCACTCAATAACACATCTTCTACCAAACGTTTATACCGTAACCCTGAAGAAAAAGTAATCGCTGGTGTAGCAAGTGGTATCGCGTCTTATTTCGATATCGCTGTGTGGATCCCGCGTTTGATATTCGCCCTTCCTTTGGTAGTAGGTATCATCAGCTCCATCTTCAGAAGTGCATTTTGGTTTGACGGCGATGCTTTCCCAAGTATTGTATTCGGATCATTCGGCGGAACACTGTTTGTAGCTTATGCCATCTTATGGGCCGTGATACCTGAAGCCAAAAGCGCTTCAGAAAAATTAGAAATGCGTGGTGAAAAAGTTGACCTGAACACTATTAAGAATACCATACAGGAAGACCTCGAAGGATTCAAATCACGTGCAGAGAAATGGGGTGGTGAATTTAAAGATAAGGCACAAAATTTCGGACAGGAGTTCGGAGCAACCGTTGGACAAAAAGGACAACAGTTCGGAACCGAAGCCGCATACATTGCAAAGAGTAATGGCAGCAGGATCGGCCGCGCCATTGGTATCATGTTCAAAGCTTTCTTCTTATTTGTTGCAGGTATTCTGGCTTTCGCTTTACTGGTTGCTTTGATTGCCGGAATGGTAGCAGGAATCGGCGTGTTTCCTTTAAAGGATTTCTTCCTCGAAGGTCCATGGCAGAATCTTCTTGCATGGTTAACACTGTTATTATTCTTAGGTGTACCGGTAGTAGCGTTTATTACCTGGGTTATCCGCAGGATCATGGGTGTTAAATCAGGCAACAAATACATTGGTTTTACATTCGCAGGATTATGGGTGATAGGTTTGGTGAGCGGTGGAATACTCGCAGCCTCTATTGCACGCAATTTTGATGCAGCTGCCAAAGACAAACAGGAATATACCATCACACAACCTGTTACCGGTAAACTGATCGTAGATATTCCGGACACCAAAGTGAAAGTATATGGCCGCTGGTTTAAAATGGATGGCGTACTGAATATGAACGACGATAGCCTTCTTTTGAACAATGTGCGTCTTCACCTGGTAAAAAGTACCGACTCCTTATACCACATCACTGCAAACAAATATAGTAATGGCGCGGATGAAACAACGGCACTGCGTAACGTGCAACAGATCAACTACAACATCGCACAACAGGATAGCCTGTTATTCCTTGACCGTGGCTTTGCATTGCAGAAAGGAACAAGGTTCCGTAACCAACGTGTTACTGTCATCATACAGATCCCTGTAGGCAAAAAGATCGTGATCAAAAGAAGGGTTTCCAGCAGGCTGAATTCCTTCCATATCAATACCGGCAGAAACGATTGGGATTTTGATGAAGAATGGAGCAACAATTATGAAGACTGGCACTCAGATGTAGAATACATCATGACAGTAGGTGGACTGGAAAGAGTGAACAAGCCGAAGAAAGAAGAAAACAATGACGAGGAAACGAATCAAAATGACGCGATAGAAAAATACAAGAAGAGCAAAGAAGAGTTGAAAAAAGAGTACGATAAAAAACAAAAAGAAGCAGAGGACCTGAAAAAAGAACTGGACAAACCGGTTGATACAACCAAGTATCATTACCAGAAAGCCACTACTTATATCATTGCTCCGAAGGCAGAAAAAACAACAGCAGTTGAAAAAGTAACAGAAGCGGATGACAATGCACCTGCTGCAGAAACTTCAAGGATCGCATTTATGCAAATGGTATTATAAACTCGGTTGAAGTTGGGATTTCAAGAACCCTGTCTTGATCACAGGATGGGGTTCTTCCCTTACTTCTTAGAATTCCAATTATCGAATTTGCGGATTATCGGATTACGAATTAGCGAATTCTGCATTGGTACCAAGGTTTTGAAACGAAGTAATCCGCCAATTCGCCAATCCACTAATCCGTAAATCGTATTCAAATGAGAAAAGTATTACTGGTCGCCCTCCTGCTTTTTATCGGAACTGTTTGGTTTGTAAGTCAGGTGATCCGGTTCCGCTGGGACTGGACTACGAATGGAAGAAACACTTCCATCAGGGTAAAAGAAAACAGCAGGATCTACGAGATCAAAGCCTTGTATGCAAAAAACAAAACCTTCCGTGTACAAAGATTTATCGACCAGGAACTGCATACTACTAATGTTTTCAGCAATACAAGAATCGATGGCGACATAGTCTTAGACGACCGCAGCAACTTTTATGTACAGGCCTATCCCGGCAAATTAATTATACGAATGGACAGAAGGGAAAATGATCCTGAAGCTTATCACCGCATCAAATCCCTTGGCGAAAAGCTCAAACGTAAACTGGCAGAAGATTGAAAGACCAATAGCGATATATTTAAGCAGCGGAAACCCGCTGCTTTTTTTTACACGAATTGGTACGAATAATCACTGATGTTTTGAGCCAGCCTATGATTATCGGACACTATTCGTGCCGATTCGTGTAATTCGTGTTCCTAATTCGTGTTTTTTCAATCTCATCTTCCCTATTTTTGCCGTCTCAATCAATCTAACGAATGAAGAACACTCCTTTCACACAGAAGCATATTGCACTGGGCGCGAAAATGGCTGAATTTGCCGGTTACAATATGCCCATCAGTTACACAGGCATCAATGATGAACACGCAGCTGTTCGTAAAAACGCAGGCATATTCGATGTGAGTCATATGGGTGAATTCATGCTGAAAGGCGAAAAAGCCCTCGACCTGATCCAGCGCGTTACTTCCAACGATGCATCAAAAATCACAGACGGCCAGGCACAATACAGCTGTCTCCCGAATGAACAGGGTGGTATTGTAGATGACCTGATCGTGTATTGCATTGAAAAGGATAAAGTTTACATGCTCGTAGTAAATGCATCAAATATTGAAAAGGATTGGAACTGGATCAGCAAATTCAATACAGAAGGTGTGGAAATGCATAATATCAGCGAGAAAACATGTTTGCTAGCGATACAAGGCCCGAATGCTACCAAAATATTACAGCCATTGGTGGATACCGATATCATGAACCTCAAATACTACACATTCACCAAAGGAAAATTTGCCGGCGTGGATAATGTATTGGTGAGTGCGACGGGTTACACAGGATCAGGTGGTGTAGAAATTTATTTTGAGGATAAAGATGGCGCAGCTGAAAAAATCTGGGACGCTATTTTTGAAGTGGGTGCACCACAGGGATTAAAACCTATCGGTCTCGGTGCAAGAGATACCCTGCGTTTGGAAATGGGTTATTGTTTATATGGTAATGATATTGATGATACCACTTCACCGTTGGAAGGCGGGTTGGGATGGATCACGAAATTCACCAAAGAGTTTACAGCAAAAGATATTCTTCAGAAGCAAAAGGCAGATGGCGTTACACGCAGGCTGGTTGGTTTTGAAATGATTGACCGAGGCATACCCCGCCATGATTACCTGATCAAAGATGAAAAGGGAAACACCATCGGTAAAGTAACCAGCGGAACACAGGCGCCTTCTTTAGGAAAAGCCATCGGGCTGGGTTATGTATCTACTGCGTATACTTCATTGGATAGCGAAATATTTATTGATATACGAAATACACCGGTTAAGGCGAAAGTTGTAAAAGCGCCTTTTGCATAATTTTTTATCGCCACAGATTCACAGATTTTTTCTGTGCTAATCTGTGAATCTGTGGCGATAGCCCTTCGTTATTAACAATAATCCCTCGTTGTTGAAAACAAACACCTCTGCCTGCAAGTGCATCAGGATAGATTTGTAACATGATGAAAAGATCATTTCTTTTTGCGATCGTAGCTATCATCCTCTCAACTTCCTGCCACCGTAAATCCATACCGGGCGAAAGCGGCACAGAAACAGGAATGGCATCCTTCTACGCAGAAACATACAACGGTAAGAAAACGGCCAATGGTGAGATCTACAATTCATCAGAACTTACTGCCGCGCATAAAAAGCTTCCTTTCGGGACCAAAGTAAAAGTAACCAACCTCGCCAACGGTAAAAGCGTAAAAGTGCGCGTGAATGATCGCGGGCCTTTTGTTGCTGGGCGAATCATTGATCTTACAAAAAAGGCTGCTAAAAAAATTGATATGCTTGCGGCGGGGGTGGTTAAAGTGAAGATCAGTTATTGACGCCATACTTCATCATTCATCATTCCTTGTTCAATATTCAATATTACTCTTTCTCCTCACCACCACCACTTCGTCTCTTCCCACAATCCTGTATCCATATTCATAACAGAAATGAAACCGGTTGCCTTTTTTATTGGTAAGGCAATGCGTATAATAATGAAAACTGAAACCCTTGTTCAGTAACAATTGCTTCGATGTTTTGGTGATCAGTTTGGTGGGTAACAACAATCCTTCCAATATGCGCCGGTTCCTGCCCAGGCTGTGGTTGATATTGCGGATATAATTATTACCCTGGCTGTTCAGTAGGTTGTGATGGGCATTGCGGCAATAGTGGTTGCAGAATTTTTTATCTGCACGTCCATGGATCTGGTGGTTGCAACTGAGGCAAACTTTTGTTTCTGCGATCATCGGAATAAATTTTAGATGGCAGGTTACAAACGAACACAATATATTTTAGTGGAGTGAAAAATGGCAGCGTATTAATACGCAGGGAGCGGGTTATTTCACTGTTTTTTTAAGCAGATTTTTAAAATCGGGTTTACTGATTCTGATCAATCACCTGCTGCAACTGTTGCGCCGATAATACACCCGATTGCCGCCATACGGGTTTGCCTTCTTTAAAAAGAATAAAAGTAGGAACACCCTGTATCTGGTATTCGGATGCCGTATGCGGATTTTTATCTACATCCATTTTCAGAATGGTAGCCTTATCACCTATTCTTGTTTTTACATCTTTTAATATCGGAGCCATGGTTTTGCAAGGGCCACACCATTCGGCAAAAAAGTCGATGAGTACAAGTTTGTCTTTTACAATGATATCAGAAAAACTGGCCATACTGTTCTGTATTTAAAAAGGTTCTTGCTATCGTATCTCAGCAATTTTCATTCCACGAAAGGTTTGGATTGGTTACCGTACAATCGTTACCGATCCTGAAAACACCTGGTTCCTGAAATTGGCTTTAACAATGTAATAATAAGTTGCTACTGGCGCGGGTTTATCATTATAAGTTCCATCCCATGGCCGCTCATAACCAACAGATCTGAATATTAGCTGCCCGGTCCTGGTATATACCTCAACAATAGATCCCGGGTAATTATTTATTTCCGGTATCTCCCATGTATCATGAATACCATCCCCGTTGGGCGTAAAAATATTCGGAATGATAAATGGTTTCAGCACTTTGATTGATATAGCATCTTCTGATACACAGGAGCCGGCTCCTGTTACATGCAGTATGTAATCCTGGTTATTCTTACCGGTGAGTAATGGATTACGCGCCGTATCGCTGCTCAGGTTATTATTTGGTGTCCATAAAAATTTCAGGTTACCTGCACCTGTTATCTGCGGATTCAGCCTTATCGTTTCATTTTCAAAAATAGTAAGGTCATTGCCGGCATTCACAACAGGGATGGGCTGGATGATATAGGAAACCGTATCTGATACTGCCTTACAATCTCCGTTGAATGTAGAGACCAGGTAAAAGCGAACATTACCTTTCAGGATATCTGCATGTGAAGGGGCGTATGTTTTTGTAAGAGAGGAATTGGTTTGTTGAAAAACTCCCGAACCGCTGGCGGTCCAGTTCCCGCTCGATGCATTAAATATTTTTCCGGAAACCGTGATCAGAGAATCATTGGCGCAAACAAGTCCATCGGCCCCTGCATCTACTACGGGAGCAGGTGTAATATTTATTTCAATAGTGGAAAAAGATACCGGGCACACTTTGTTATTGGTTGTCTGTAAGGTCAGGATAACTTTTCGTCTGGTCGTATCAGACAGCGATGGGATATACGTAGATGATAACTGGCTGGCATTGGGAAAAAATGAACCTGATCCATTAGAGCGCCAGGTTCCCGTTTGAGTATCTTCTCCAGTAATATTGCCGATAAGCATGACCGATGCATTGTTTGCACAAACCGTACGGTTGCTGCCTGCATTTGCTATAGAAGCTTTGGTGATAGCAATCGTAGTGGTAACGGTATCACTGATACATCCGTTTAAGGTTGCAAAAACTTTATAGGATTCTTCATTGGCTTTGGTGATACCAGGTATAGATGGGTTCTGCAACGAAGACTGGTATCCCGATGAACTGCTCCATGAATAAGCTGCGCCGGGCAAGCTGGAAGCTTTTAATAGAAGCGTATCACCTTCACATAGCGGTCCGTTATTACTGATCGTGGTAACAAATGGTTTTTGATTTACAACAACTGTCAAAGAAGAAGCGCTTGTCATAGAACAACCCAGTGAACTAACCGTTAAATTATAAAGACCCTCATTCGTTTTATCAGCGATGGGTATCAAAGGGGATGGTAAAGTGGATTTGAATCCGGCAGGCCCCGACCATTGGAAACTGTTATTAGGAACAGTATTCAAAGTTTTAAGCGTGATGGAATCCTTACTGCAAACAGGTGAGTTACTGGCGATCGATGGTGTGGATGGCGGTACATTAATCATCACAGGAACAGAATCGGTTAGGCCGGCACATCCTGCAATGGAAGCTGTTACATAATACATGCCCCCCTGCCCGCTGTTAACTGATGGAAGTACAGGATTCTGGATTCCGGAATTAAATCCAGCCGGGCCCCTCCAGCTATAAGTGGCACCCGCTAAACCACCCGCAGTTAACCGGAGTGTACTCTGTTCACATAAAGGAGAATTGCTTGCCGCTGCAGGAGCTGCAATTACAGGCGCAATATTTTTTGAAGATGGCGAACTCTTGCAACTGTTTACCGTAATGGCAAGTTGGTAAATACCCGCAGAGGCCAATGTAATATTTGAAAGCACAGGATTTTGCAACGTGGAAGAAAAACCATTCGGCCCGCTCCACTGGTAAGTTGCACCCGCAATGGTACTGGTAAAAAGACTTAGCGGCGTTCCTGCACAAACCGGTGTGCTGTTGGTGATAGCCGGTGCAGTTGGCGTTGGTTTAACGGATGCGGTATAAAAGAATGGGTTGCCTGTACATCCTTTGTATGTAGGAGTGATGCTATAAGTTACCGGAACAGTGTTACTGGTGGTATTGTTTAGTACTTCTGTTATAGAACTATCTGTCTGGCCATTAAAAGGCGGGTTGCTGATACCTGTTACAACAGAACGCGCCCATGTATAAGAGGAACCCGGTTGATCACTTTCTATTAAGTAGGTAAAAGAATTGGCAGAGCACACTTCACCCGTAGCGGCACTTACGATGGATGGTTTTGGTGAAACGTTGATCGTTACTGCAGTCTTTGGTCCTGAACAATTATTAATGGTTGATCTAACATAGTAAGTACGGCTGGCGGTTAATACAGGGGAAGTAAATGTATTGCCTGTGGCAATAACAGGCCCGCTTTGTGTATCATACCAATCATAGGTTCCCCCGGGTGCAGTAGCAACAAACGTGGCTGAATTTCCTGTACAGACTGAAACATCCTGCACAACAGGTGATACAGGTAAGGGGTTGATGAATAGAATAAGGCTGTCTACAGCAGCAACACAAGGTCCCGCGGGATCATCCGTTGTTGCATATAATTTCACGATGCTTTCGCCGGCGGCAGGGGTGTATTGGGTAGCAGCTTGCGCGGCATCCGTAAAAATACCTGTGCCTCCGGACCAGTTCAGTTTACTTGCTGAACCACTGATGCTGCCATTCAATGAAACGGTAGTTCCTGCACAAATGTTTTGATCGATCCCTGCATTAACCCCGGGTTGTGGCAAAATAGTAAGACTGCCTGTTGCTATTGCTGCGACACAACCACCCGATGCTGCAATAGTATTGGTAAGCGCGTAAACACCTGGTGTACTTTTTTGAAGATCGATCTCTCCCGTACTATTGCTTTTGAATATCAAACCACCGGCTGAAGCAGTAAATACTCCGGCATTTGCCCCGGAAGGAAAATCAGGTAAGGTAGTAAGCTGTTGCGGACAGTAAGGACCGTTATAAGAAAAGCTTGCATTAGGTGCATTGGTGATGACAATTTTTGCTGTGCTGTTGTAAACGCAGGCGCCACCTGTAACATACGTGATGGTATAAGCTCCCAAAGCGCTTGCCGCAGCATTGATTTCGCCGGTGCCGGTATTTGCAAATACCAAACCGGTTGGTGCGGCACTAAAAATCCCACCACTTCCTCCTGTGATAATAGGTGTTGCATTACTGCCACTTACACACAATGTTCCCGAAGGGTAATGAAAAGCAGGTAGTTGAATAGGGATCACATTAGCTGTTACAGCTGTCCTTGCACTTGTACAACCGGATTGTGTGGCCTGCACATAATAGATCCTGGTAGCATTTAATACAGGTGTTGAAAAACTTGTACCGGTTGCCAGCAGGTTACCCAAAACGGTACTGTCATACCACTGATAACTACCTGTGGAACCACCGGCAGAAAGTGTCACTGAATTTCCCGCACAAATACTTCCTCCGGAAGATGTTGGCGCCGGAGGTATCGGATTAACCTTAACGGTTACGCCGGTTCTTTGTCCCGTACAAAACCCCACCGTTGTTTGAACATAAAAAGTTGTGGTAGTATTAATTGATGAAAGCGTATACGAAACACCAGTGTATAGAAGATTACCACCCGAAGCGGCATCATACCATTGATAGGTGCCACCCGGTGCAGATGCGGTAAGGCTCCCGCCCGATCCAGCGCAAACAGAAATGCCTGATGCCGTGGGAGCAGGTGGTGGTTGTATAACAGAAACGGTTATGGGTGTTCTCGACCCTGTGCATCCGGCAACCGTAGTCTGAACATAATAAGTTGTTGTGCTATTAAGTGATGGGGTGATATAATTGAATCCCGTTATTAACAGGTTACCTCCCGTAGCAGCATCATACCATTGATAGGTCCCTCCCGGTGCGGTTGCGGTAAGTGATACATTATTTCCGGCACAGATCGTGCTCCCTGCAACTGTAGGTGCTGCCGGTGCGGGATTTACATTTACCGTAACTGCAGAACGCGGACCGGTACAACCCGATACAGTAGTTTGTACATAATACTGAGTGGTGGCCGTTAAAACAGGTGTATTGTATGTTGCTCCGGGTTGTAATAAATTTCCCCCGGTTGCAGCATCATACCATTCATAAGTACCTCCCGGGGCCGTAGCAGTTATGGTAGCTGTGCTGCCGGTACAGATATAAACAGCCGGAGCGGTGGGAGCCACAGGGAGAGGTGTTACAGGCACCGCTGCAATTATCCTGTTGCCGGCACATCCTGAAAGATTTGCCTGAACATAATAATTGGCGTTGCCGCTTAAAGTAGGTGTGGTAAAACTGTTAGCTGTTGCAAGAAGGTTTCCCGCCGAGGGGGCATCATACCATTGGTAAACAACACCTGTAACCGGTGAAGCAACTGTTATCGTTGCTGCATTTCCGGAACATACAGGTGCAACCGTCACAGAAGGTGTCGCGGGTATTGGATTGGTGGTTACCGTTACTATTGTTCTGCTGCTTGTACAGGTGGACACAGTTGTCTGAATATAATAGGTAGCCGGAGCATTTAAAACAGGGGTGGTAAAACTTGCACCGGTATGCACAGATGTTCCGCCGCTGGAAACTGTATACCAATTATATGTTCCGCCTGGTGATGTGGCTGTTAAAACAGCACTGCTCCCCATGCAGATTACTGCGTTCTCTGCAACCGGTGCCGCTGGTATTGAGTTAACCGTTACGTTTACGGGTATTCTGTCGCTTGCACATCCTGATACTGATGTTTGTACATAATAAGTGGTAGATGCAGTCAATACAGGTGTGGTGTAGCTAGTTCCCAGCGAATTGCCGCCTGAAGCAACAGCAAACCAGTCTAACGTGCCAACGGCTGCAGAAGCCGTCAATGTTGTTGCATTGCCAGAACAAATCGTTACAGCTGAAGCAACAGGTTGTATCGGTTTGTCGCTGACAGTTACGTCTACTTTTGCCCTGCTGCTGCTATTACAACCTGTGAGGTTGGCCTGCACATAATAAGAGGTAGTTGTGTTTAGTGCAAGAGTTGTATAATCTGTAGCGGTCGCTAACAGGGTCCCTCCAGTTAATGCGTCATACCATTGATAGACAACCCCCGATAATGGGGAATTGACAACCAGGCTAGCAGTATTTGTTTTGCATATACCAACTGAATTAACTGTGGGGATAGGCGGCGTAGTGTTAACCGATATGTTTACAGTTGTACGCGGGCTGGTGCATCCGTTTACAACGGTTTGCACATAATAACTGGTGTTGGCATTGAGTGGTGGAGTGGGAAAAGAAGACCCTGTTCCAACCTGAATAGAAGCTGCATCAAACCAGGTATAAAGACCTCCCGGGGCGGTAGCAGTCAATGTGGCCGAAGATCCGGTGCATACTGCGGCACTGGTTGCTGTTGGCGCTGTTGGTATTGAGTTAACAGTTACAGTAACCGGTGTTCTGGTACTAACACATCCTGAAACAGTGTTCTGCGCGTAGTAAGTAGTAGTTGTATTTAATGCCGGTGTGGTAAAACTTCCGCCGGGTGGCTGCAATGCAGTGCCGCCTGAAACTACAGCAAACCAATTTAATGTTCCTGTTCCTGTGGCGCTTATTGTGGTGAAGTTGCCTTCACAGATAGTGGCCGGAGTTCCGGTGGGGGCGGGAGTAATTGAATTAACGGTAACGGTTACTGTTGCTCTGGGGCTGGTGCATCCTGATACGGTAGTTTCAACATAGTAGCTGGTAGCGTTATTAAGTGAAGGTGTTGTAAAACTTGTAGCGGCAGACACTAAAGTCCCACCTGTTAGCGCATCATACCATCGGTAACCTGTAGCTGATCCGGATGCCGTTAGTGTTGTTGTAGTGCCAGGACAGATTGTGGCTCCTGAAGCGGTGGGTGCCGAGGGTACTGGGTTGACTGTTACGTTTACGGGTGTTCGTGTACTTTCACATCCTGAAACGGCTATTTGTACATAATAAAGTGTAGATGCGTTAAGTGAGGGAATTGAATAAGATGCAACATTTGCCAATTGGGTGCCGCCCAAGATTGCATCATGCCATGTATAAGTGCCTCCTCCGGGTGCGGTAGCAGTTAACGTAACAGGAGATCCGCTACAGATAGTCGCATCGGCGGCAGTAGGCGCCACTGGTATTTGGTTAACCGTTACGTTTACGGCTGTTCTGTCACTTGCACATCCTGATACTGATGTTTGTACATAATAAATGGTGGATGCGGTGAGTATAGGAGTTGCATAATTGTTTGCGGAATTCAGAGACGTTCCGCCTGAAGCAACTGCGAACCAATCTAAAGTGCCAGCGGCTGCAGAAGCTGTCAATGGTGCAGGGTTCCCGGAACAAATCGTTACAGCTGGCGCAACAGGTTGTGCCGGCTTGTCGCTGACCGTTACATTTACCGGTACCCTGGTACTGCTATTACAACCTGTGAGGTTAGCCTCCACATAATAAATGGTAGCGGTGTTTAATGTAACAGTTGTATAGGTTGTAGCGGTCTCTAACAGGGTTCCTCCGGTTGATGCGTCATACCACTTATAGGTAACACCCGATAAAGGTGAGTTAACAACCAAGGTAGCTGCACTTCCTTTGCATATACCGGCCGAATTAACTGTGGGACTAGGCGGTGTTGAGTTAACTGAAATGTTTACAGTTGTTCGGGGGCTGATGCATCCGTTCACAACTGTTTGCACATAATAACTGGTGCTGGCACCGAGTATAGGCGTAGGAAAAGAAGAACCGGTTCCAACCTGAGTTGAAGCTGCATCAAACCAGGTATAGACACCTCCTGGTGCCGTAGCCGTTAGCGTAACGGAAGACCCTGTACAGACAGCAGCACCGGGTGCAGTTGGTGCTGCGGGTATCGGGTTAACGGTTACAGTAACCGGCGTTCTGGTACTGGCACATCCTGAAACAGTTCTCTGCGCGTAATAGGTAGTCGTCGTATTTAGGGCCGGTGTTGTAAAACTTCCGCCGGGGGGCTGTAAGGGAGAACCTCCCGAAGCCAGGGCAAACCAATCTAAAGTTCCTGTTCCTGTGGCGGTTATTGTGGTGGAATTGCCTTCACAGATAGTGGCCGGAGTTCCGGTTGGTGCCGATGGGGTTGGATTCACGGTAACGGTTACTGTTGCTCTGGGACTGGTACATCCCGTTACGGTGGTTTCAACATAATAGCTGGTAGTGCTACTAAGCGATGGTGTTGTAAAACTTGCTGCAGAAGACACCAAGTTTCCACCTGTTGGCGCGTCATACCATCGGTAACCCCCAGTTGATCCGGATGCTGTTAATGTTGTTGTAGTACCTGGACAGATCGTGGCTCCCGATGCAGTTGGGGCAGCGGGAGTTGGTAATGCATAAACAGTAATAGGTTGCACCACCGCTGCACAATTGGTGCCATCAGTTACGGACACAGTATAGGGTCCATCTAAGCTTACCTGGGTGCTTGCTGTTGTTCCGCCCGTACTCCAGGCATAGGCATAAGGTGGATTACCGCCTGTCGCAGTTGCTGTAAGCGTTATTGGTGTATTGGAACAAATGGCAGGGCTGGGAGGTGTGATGGAAATACTTAAAGCAGGGGTTGTATTAACGCGAATAGTATCTGCTTTTGTTACGCCGCAAGCTGCAGTTGACCCTGTTACCCGATAATCGATAAACGACGGCGAGCCCGGTAGGGGAGTAACCACTGTGGTAGCAGAACCAGACGAGGGATTAAGGTAACTATTATACGTCAGAACTTTTGCCGGATCGGGGTCAATTGCGCTCCAGGTAACCGTTGATGGATCCAGTCCCTCAACCAACATTGTACCGGAACAGTTTTGTCGTAGCGTGAGATCTGCTGAACCTTGAACAGCTGATGACGTGCTAATTTGATATTCGTAATCATTTTTCCCTTGTTTACAGAATGAAATGCTTACGTTGGTAACTCCGCCGATGCAAATGGGCGTTGACAACGCATTATGTGAGGCACAGTTAATCTGATAGGCAGCCGAACTTAAGGCTCCTGATGCTCCTTTAATGCCAAAGCTGATCCGGTCAGATTGCGGGTGCACGGTGATATTAAAAATAATGCAATTTTCACCTTGGCCGCTTTGGACACCGCAGGTAACGCCACCCTTTCTCTCCGGTGCGTCCAGGATCGTAACAGACGAATTTTTGTTCGCACTAAGATCAATATTATAAACAGGAACTTGAGAAAATGTGTCGGTAGCGTTAAACACTAACAATCCAACCCCCAATATCATTTTCTTCATACATGCCCAATGCCATAACCCTGGCTTTAGAATGAATGAAAAAAAATAATTCCGGCGCATTTGAAATTGAATTTTAACGAGGGGCAATAACGAGCAAATATAAGCCCAATAAGGGTATCAGGGGTTTCATTACCTCAAATAACTGTCTGGGGAACGCCTTACATACACAGAAATGTTCCTCAGGGTTGTTAGTACAAAAATCATTCCCTCACCCGTCCTGTCCGACTGTTGTAAAGTACTGGCTGTGGTTTATTCGTTTACAAACACTTACATACACAAACAAACGCTTAAGTGTGGTTGTGTACGTATTTCCTTTTCATATTTGTACAGTAACCCTCATGCAGCTAACAGTATAACGATCCTTAACGATCTTAAAATACATACTATGAATGCAATGAGAAACAAAGTGCAGCTGATCGGCCATCTTGGCCAGGCGCCTGAAATCAAAACCATCGCCGATGGCAAAAAAGTGGCTCACCTGAACGTGGCCACCAATGAGAATTACAAAAACGCCAAAGGCGAAAAAGTAACGGAAACCCAATGGCATAATGTGATCGCCTGGGGCAAACTCGCCGAGATCGCAGAAAAATATCTCGTAAAAGGGATCGAAGTAGCCATCGAAGGAAAACTCATCAATCGTAATTTCACAGACAAACAGGGAGTGAAAAGATACGTAACAGAGATCCAGGCAAATGAGCTGTTGATACTGACGAAGAAGGCGTGAGTAGTGAGTGGTCTATGGTCTATGGTCAAAAAAATCGAAGCGTTAAAGGTCTTCGATTTTTTTACTCACCATTCACTACTCACCACTCACGATTCCCCCCCAGCCTTTATCTTTGCGGCTCATGGAACAAAAACCTTTATTGCATACCGTTCTTTCGCCGCGCTTACTGGATATTTACGATATCAGTAACAGCATTGTTGTGATCATTGATGTGTTTCGCGCCACATCAACCATTGCTACTGCTTTATATAATGGCGCAGCAAGAGTAATACCGGTTGACTCGGTTGATAAATGTATTGAACTGGGCAAAACAACAGGTGGCATCACAGCAGGTGAAAGAGATGGTAAAGTAATTCCCGGTTTATCATACGGTAATTCTCCGGCAGAATATCCACGCTCTTTTATTGAAGGCAAAACACTGGTGCTTACTACTACCAATGGCACACGCCTTTTACATATGGCACTGAACTGCGGCGCATCAGAAGTGATCACCGGTTCTTTTCCTAACCTCTCTGCTGTTTGCAATTATATCTGTTCTCAAAAAAAGAATGTGATCCTTGGCTGCTCAGCCTGGAAAGACAGGTTCAATCTGGAAGATGCATTATTTGCCGGCGCTGTTATACAAAAAGTACAGGATCATTTTACCATTCATTGCGACAGCAGCCTGATGGCAGCCGATATGTATGAACTGCATAAAAACGATATGTTCAGTTTTATACGCCGCACCACACATTGGCACAGGCTCGCATCTTATGGTCTCGAATCAGAACTTGAATATTGCGTAACACCCGATGTGGCCAACATACTTCCTTTTTATAAAAATGGAGACCTGATTCTCTGATCGGAAAAACAAAAACTTTGCAAGTAAACGTATTTGTTTCATCTGATGTTAATATATGCGTCGCTATTTCTGATTTTATTTTGCAATCACATAACAAATCATAAAATTCTGTTTTCAACCAGAGATTTTTTTCATTTCTTTTCGCAAAGCGGTTTCCTTTCCTTTACTTTTGCAAATTGCCCTTTCGAGTTTGTGGTTTGTAGTTTGTGGTCTGTAGTTGGGGGTAGCAGTCTGAAAATAATTTTCATCCCCATATTATAGACAACCATAAAACGCAAACTACAAACCACAAACCACAAACCGTTCCATGGCTCTACCATATCTGGTCAAACATATCTACAACAGCGGCACGGAAGAAGTGATCCGCCGTGGGAAAAAAATCCATGCCCTGGGCAATGTGGAACTTGTTGAATATGACGACCTCATGGCAGCTGTTATTTTCAGGGTAAAAGATGATGGGTATGCAACTTTTTATAAAGTACATATTAACCAGTTCAAAGATCCTAAGACCTTATCACTCCGCTGCAGCTGCCCATATAATTTATCAGAGATCTGCCGTCATAAAGCAGGTGCATTATTTCACCTGCAGGATATGCTTGATAAAAATTTATTGGGCGATAAAGAAACCATATACGACCAGCACCACACGGTGGTAAAAATGAAGCAGCTGGAACTGAAATTGATCCGCATGTTATCGGCCCAGGAAAATTTCGAAGCCGCTGAAAATTATTTACGCAGCACACGCAGCAATATCATCGAAGCAAAAGACGAACGCGTATCGGCAGAATTGGAATACGAAGGTGAACCGTTCAAAGTAGTGATACAAAAGAACGAAGAAAGAAATTTTGATACCAGCTGTACCTGTCAAAGTGATACGGAACACCCGCTTTGTATTCATAAGAATATCGTGTTATTGCAATTGCTCCATAACTACGGCCCCAATTATTTTGACAGCATCCGTAACTGGGACAAAGAAAAAAACAAACTGCTGGCATTGTATGGTTATTCATTAACAGACGACCTGAAAGGAAAATTCGAATTCACTTATACAGATGGAAAACCTTTTTTGCGGGTATTGGATGCTTCTATCAAACGTGTGTCTGTTAACACGGTAAGCGAGCCAAGACCTCAACCCATGGTTCAGGAATTTGCCACTGCTCAAACTGTGACAGAAGAAGAACCTACCAGAACCATGCTGAAGTTAGGTATTGTGATCACAGCCTCTGAGCAACAATACCCATACGTACAACTGGAGGCGGTACAGGGAGAAGCGGACGAAGCGTTAACAAAATATATTACGAAAACTGTCAGGCTCGATCTTGCCAAATTTATCAATACTGAAATTTTTAGTGAAGAGGATAAAATGCTGTTGCAGCAATTGCGTAAATTAATGCCTGGCGAAGTGGGCCGTTACCTTAACCGTAACTCACCATTCAGCGGGATCTGGGAAAATATCATTCAACAGCATAACGATGAGTTGCCGGAAGAAACACGTCACCTGATCAATGAATACCTGCATCCAAAGTTCAAAAAAATAATTACGGAACTGGCAACCAGTAAATTTGTTTTTTACCTGCAACCCAAAAAAACATTTACCACCGCCAATCTTTTACAGGCAGAACTGGTTGAACAATTTATCAGCCCGGAGTTTGAAGTGAATTATGTTAATGGAAAATACGAAGTGGATTGCCGCATCAAACTGCCATTGGCTGACCTGAATATTTCTGATAATGAAAGCGAATCGGCCCTGCTGTTCCAGTATCATAACCAGTTCTTTACCTGGCAACGATCTGAGGACATCGCCCTTGTAGAAAAATTCCTGCCCTCAGGAAAGATCATCATTGCAGCAGAAGACTGGGCAACCCAATTGCAGCAATTCATTCTCCCGCTTTCAAAGGAATACAATGTGCATTTTACCAATGTACAGAAAGAAGAAGTAAAAGATATCAGACCAGAAGTAAAGGTTATGCTGAAAGAAAAAGGCGAATACCTTTTGTTCCAACCGGTGTTTAATTACCGTGGATACGATGTGCGTACAACCGACAAGGAAAAAATCATTTTACCCATCGCTGATAAATTATTGGTGATCCAGCGCAACCTGGAAGTAGAAAAAGAATTTGTGCAGAAAATAGAATCACTGCATTCCGCTTTTATTCGTCCGGCAGAGGGACATGTATTGGCGCTCAAAGGAGCCGATGTGTTACGCAACAACTGGTTCTTCCTGTTTGTTGATGCGGTAAAGGAAATGAACATTCCTGTTTTTGGTTTTGAAGCGCTTAAAAATTTCCGTTTCAATACTGCGAAGCCATCTACCAAAATATTTATCAGCAGCAATACCGACTGGTTCGATGCCAAAATAGAAATATTGTTTGGCGATCAGAAAGTAACGGTGGAAGAAGTAAAAAAAGCACTCGGCAATAAACAACAGTTTGTACAACTGGAAGATGGCACGCTTGGTATCCTGCCGGAAGAATGGATCAAAAAATATTCCCTGCTTTTTCGTGTAGGCGATGGTAAGTCGGGTAATATGAAACTGAGCAAATATCATTTCAGTGTGATTGAAGAATTGTATTTGCAGCGCGATGAAGAAGAATTGTTTTTCCAGCTGGAAGAAAAATATGAACGCCTCAAAGGCAATCATTCCATCAAAGAAATTGCGGCACCCGCACATCTTAAAGATGTATTGCGTCCTTACCAGGAAAGCGGTTTTCAATGGCTCAATTATTTACGCGAAGTACAATGGGGCGGGATATTGGCCGATGATATGGGATTGGGTAAAACCATACAGGCACTCAGTTTCCTGCATCACCTAAAAGAAGAGAGCGGGCATTTGAAAGCGCTGGTGGTTTGTCCAACAACACTTATGTTCAACTGGCAGAATGAGATCCAGAAATTTACACCTTCTCTAACTTTTTCTGTGCACCATGGCGGAAACCGTTCAAGAGAAAGTCTTGCCAGCGCTTCTATTGATGTGATCATTACAACTTATGGAACGCTTCGCAGCGATATCAAACAGTTTGTAGATGTGAATTTCGATTACGTGGTATTGGATGAGAGCCAGGCAATTAAAAACCCCGGAAGTAAAGTAACCAAAGCGGCAGGTTTACTAAAAGCAAAGAACCGTTTGTGTTTAAGTGGAACGCCATTACAGAATAATACCTTTGATATTTTTGCGCAGATGAATTTCTTAAACCCGGGAATGCTGGGTAGTGTAGAATTCTTTAAACAGGAATTTTCTGTGCCAATTGATAAATTCGGCGAGAAAGAACAGAAGGATCACTTACGGAAATTATTATATCCTTTCATTCTTCGCAGAACCAAAGAACAGGTTGCCAAGGATCTTCCGGAAAAACAGGAAATGGTACTGTTCTGCGAAATGGGTGATGAGCAAAGAAAAATTTACGACGCCTACAGGAATGATTACCGTGATAAGATATTGGGCGTTGTAGAGAACCAGGGAATTCAAAAATCTCAACTAACCATTTTACAGGGATTGATGAAACTGCGCCAGATCTGCGATAGCCCGGCTATTGTAAAAGAAGAAGAACGTTTCCCGAATGTATCCGTTAAGCTTGAAGAGATCGGCCGCGAGATCACAGAAAATATCAGCAACCATAAAGCATTGATCTTTTCGCAGTTCCTGGGCATGCTGGCATTGATCAAAGAAAAAATGAAAGAGCTGGGTGTGGATTATGAATACTTTGACGGAAGCAGTACCGTAGCCGAAAGAGAAAAAGCGATCACCCGTTTCCAGAATGATGAGAACTGCCGTGTGTTCCTGATCTCTTTAAAAGCAGGTGGCGTGGGTCTGAATTTAACCGCGGCTGATTATGTGTACATCGTTGATCCATGGTGGAACCCTGCAGTAGAACAGCAGGCGATTGATCGTACTCACCGTATCGGACAGACAAAAAATATCTTTGCATATCGCATGATCTGTACGGATACAGTAGAAGATAAAATACTAAAACTCCAGGAACGCAAACGCAACCTCGCGAAGGATCTTATTACAGATGATGAAGGATTTGTGAAGAGTTTGACGAAGGAAGATGTCGAGTATCTATTTAGTTAACCCTCTCATCCCCTAAAGGGGGAATTAATATTTTTTTTTAGGAACTGTTCTCAACTCCCCCTTTAGGGGGCTGGGGGTGAGGGGTTTATTTTTTTATCTCCGCCACAGCGATCAATCCTTCAGGATTTTTGTCAAAAGCTTCTTTGCATTCTTTGGAGCAGAAACCCAGAACCAGGTTTTTATAATGTGCCGTATCACCAATGCCGGCCGACACAGGCATGCCGCAGGCTGGATCTTTCTTATTATTTACCAAAAGGTGATCGAGTACATTGACCGCAGAATCTGGTTTCATCGCAACCGTATCAGTTGCGGGTTTTTCTGTTTTTTCAGGGCCAGAGGCGCAGGCAGTCATTCCAAGACAGGTGGCCACTAAAACATACATAAGGTTTCTCATAATAATTGAATAGATTTTAGGCAATATGAAGTGATTAGGGGGTCTAACAAAAATAGCGGAGAAATTGTAAAATCCAGCTCCGGTCATAAAAAGATTACGAGCAGGTATTTGTTGATCATACACGTTGGTATTTAGCATTTTCACTTCCGGTTTTTATAAATGTTAAGGATACCTTAAAGGCGCTGTAGACCAATGGTATTCGGTGAATACAAGGTTTTCAGGGATGAAAAAATCGACAAGATTTACCCTACCTATCGCATCTAAGTTTTCACCGATTTTAGTGGGGTGGTACCCAACTATCATGGTAGCTTGCCGCTGATATTTAACAAACCATTATTTAAAAGGGAAGCGAGTTATCTTTGCCCCTTCAATTATAATCCCTGGATTTATGAGCAAAATTGTTACACTTATCGCTTGCATCTTTATGAGTTTCACCGTGTCGGCCCAAAATACGACCGCTACACTCAAAGGCAAACTTGTTGACTCTGTTAACAAGCAATCCCTGAAAGATGCCTCTATTACTGTTCTGGATGCAAGAGACTCCTCACTGGAAGTTTTTGGTCTTGCTAAGGAAGATGGCAGTTTTTCGATTGTCAACATTGGTTTTGGCGCGATGATCGTACAGGTAAAATTCAACGGTTATGAGGTTGTTACAAGGAATATTACCTTCTCGTCAAGCAATTCAAGCGTAAATCTTGGAAATATTACCATGGTTCCGGCTGCTAATGAACTGGCGGGTGTAACCGTTTCTCAATCTGCTATGCGTATGAAAGGCGATACGGCAGAGTTCAACGCATCCTCTTTCAAAACAAAACCTAATGCGGTTGCTGAGGATCTGATCCGTAAAATGCCGGGTATGGAAGTCGCCAAAGATGGTTCTATCAAATCACAGGGTGAAG
Source organism: Bacteroidota bacterium (assembly GCA_040388475.1). Taxonomy (GTDB): domain Bacteria; phylum Bacteroidota; class Bacteroidia; order Chitinophagales; family Chitinophagaceae; genus Sediminibacterium. Next base: position 67,066 of record JAZKBT010000001.1, read on the forward strand.
CAGTACAGCGTGTATTGGTAGATGGGAAACGTTTTATGGGTGATGATCCTAAACTGGCCACAAGAAACCTGCCTCCGGATGTGATCGACAAAATCCAGGTATTTGATGATATGAGCGACCAGGCTAAATTCAGCGGCTTTGATGATGGTAACCGTGTAAAAACACTCAATATCACCACCAGAAAAGATAAGAAGAAAGGCTACTTCGGTAAGGCCGTTGCGGGTATCGGATCAAAAGATGATTATGGTGACACGAGATATGAAGAAAGCTTCAACTTCACCCGGATGAATGGAGATCAGCAGATCACCGTTATGGGACAGGCTAATAACGTAAACAAACAAAACTTCTCTGAAAACAATATCGGCGGTGGCCGCAACTTCGGTGGCGGTGGTGGCGGTGGCGGAATGAATTTCGGCGGCGGTGGTGGCGGCGGCGGTATCAGAACCGTTCTGTCAGGCGGATTTAACTATCGTGATGTATGGAGTCCGAAAATTGATGCCTATGGTAGTTATGTATTTAACCAGCCAAGCTCTATTTCGGAATCATCAAATTATACAAGAAGCATCCTGTCGCAGTACCCTGATTCAGCAAATTTTACTAATTCAACTTCTGCCTCACGCAGTAAATCAGAGAACCACAGGTTTAGCTTTAACTTTGAAAACAGGATCGACTCAATGAATTCTTTGATCTTCCGTCCGAATATAGCATTGCAAAGCAGTAACCCGGTTTCTTATTCTACATCAACAACCATGGGTGGTAAGAATGTTGAGAATGGCGGTACTACAAATGTTTATAAATCAGTTAGCAATAGTTCGGGTTATAACAGTGGCTACAATATCAATGGATCTAATCTCCAGATACGGCATCGTTTTGCAAAAAGAGGCCGCACCATTTCATTGGATTTTGGTTTCTCAGCCAGCACCAACAATGGAGACGGTAATAATTACTCAGTGAACAATTTTTACACACCGTTTGTAAAGAACGATACGATCAATCAGCATTATGTAGATTCTTCCCGTTCTTATTCACTTAACCCAACTATTTCCTATACCGAGCCGCTTAGCAGGAACTCGATGATCGAATTGCGTTATTCATATAACTACAACAACAGTACAACGATCAACAATACCTATCGCTTCGATAATGCGTCTCAGAAATTCAGCAGGTTCGACAGCCTCTATAGTAACTCGTACAAATACAATACTTCATCCAGCACAGCTAACCTTAGCTACCGGATGCAGCAGACGAAATACAATTTCAGCGTGGGAACCGGTTTACAGTTCATGGACCTGGAAAGCGATAACACAACCAAGAAGGTACTTATTAAACGTAATTTTGTGAACCTTACGCCAACAGCGAATTTCACTTACAATTTTACCAAAACAAGAAGTCTGCGTTTCTTCTATAACGGAAGAACCGGCCAGCCAAGTACCAGCCAGTTACAGCCGATCATAACCACATCTGATTCGATCAATTTCCAGGTTGGTAACCCGGATCTGAAACCACAGTTCAACAATAACGTGCGTTTCCTGTATTCTTCTATTGATCCATTTACACAGCGTTTGATCTTTGCAACCATCAATGGTAGCATTACCACAAATGATATTGTGAGTGATATCACGCAGAATCCAAATGGTGGAAGAACAACTAAGTACCGTAACTATGGTGCAACTTATAACCTGGGTGGTTATTTTAACTATGGTTTCCCGATCAAAACACCAAAATCTAACGTAAGTCTTCAGACAAATGTTAACTACAGCAAGGGCCAGTCATTTTCGGATGGTATCTTAAACGTAACAAAAAGTTATAACCTCAGCCAAACCGTGAAATGGACAACCAACCTGAAGAATAACTTTGATATGAACCTGAGTACAACATTTGGATACAACCCGATCAGAATAGATGGAAAAGTGCCTACCAAGACAGACTACATGACAGCAACAATGGCTGCTGATTTTACCGTTTATTCAAACAACGGGTGGGTGATCGCAAGTGATTTCGATTACACACATTACCTGGGTCGCGCAGCTGGTCTTAACACAACAGTATTCCTGATCACACCATCGATCGCGAAAACATTCCTTAAGAATAAAGCGGGAGAACTCAGGTTAAGTTGCTTTGACCTGTTGAACCAGAATCAAACCGTAAACGTATCAACCAATGCTAACCAGATCGTTAATACGATCTCTAATAACCTGAAACGTTATGTGATGTTAACCTTCACTTATAACCTGCGTGCATTTGGCCAGCAACAAAGAGGAGGCCAGCAGAACATGATGCGTGGCCAGGGTATGCCGGGTATGATGATGATGCAAGGCGGAATGGGTGGCGGAAACCAGGGCGGTGGCCGTAGAGGCGGTGGTGGTGAGTAATAACAAATAAACACATTGTCAACTTATATATACTGCGAAGGCCGTTCATCGTGAGATGAGCGGTCTTATTTTTTTGGCTGATTGAGCATTCATTTTCTTTGACGGGCATAGACGGAAGCTGGTTCGATCTATGTCGAATTTAACCCCTTTGAGTGCTGAAAACTAATGGTGGTTTGTTTTTGAACATCAATACTTAACCTAACTTTTATAAAAAAAATGCACCCTGTTAAAGCAAACTGTTATACTTTTACAATCCAATAAAGCAATTTTATTAGTTACAAGTGAAACACACAGTTACACATATTAATTTCTGCCAGTTTATCCCGGCCAGCCCCATGGCCCCGGTAAATCCTGCATTCAGCTTCCTTCCGCGACCCCGACGTGGTTGCTGATAGGACGAGCAACTGGCACTTGCCCCTATCAGTGGAAATTCTCCCGGAATTGGATCTAAAAACACGCAAGGTGTTTTCTTTTTCACTCTATTAATCAGTACAAGTTGGAAGATAATATTATTGTTCGTGTAGCGAATGGTGGCGACACTCATTACGCACAAACCATAACAGACGAAATGGAGGCTTCTGCAAAAGCCCGCGGAACCGGTATTGCCAAACGTAGCCCCGAATACGTAGCCCAAAAAATGGAAGAAGGCAAAGCTGTGATCGCCGTATTGCCCGATGGTACATGGGTAGGCTTCTGCTATATAGAAGTGTGGGGCCATGAGCAGTTTGTGGCCAACAGCGGACTGATCGTTTCTCCGCCATACAGGAAAAGCGGCACAGCTAAAAAGATCAAACAAAGGATCTTCAATCTCTCAAGAGAAAAATACCCGCATGCAAAAATATTCGGTCTTACTACCGGCTTAGCCGTAATGAAGATCAACAGCGATCTTGGTTACGAACCCGTTACCTACAGTGAACTCACAGATGACGAAGAATTTTGGGCGGGCTGCAAAAGCTGCGTGAACTATGATATCCTGATGAGCAAAGACCGGAAGAACTGTATGTGTACAGCGATGTTATTTGATCCGGCTGATCATTATGAACCCAAAGAAACTTCTGAAGAGTTCAAACAGAATTCAAAACTGTATGAGCGTTTCATGAAAATAAAACAGAGCAAACTGCTGAACCTGTTCCGGAAAAAAGAGAAAGGTAACGGCGGCGGCGGAGCAAAACCGAAATCTTTGTTTCATGCGTTCTTTAATTTATAAAACGCCTAACCCTTAATGGGGAATTGAAAAACACAATTATAATCGACAAGCATACAATGAAAACAGAACTGACAAACGAAAAGGATCATCATAGCAATCTTAAAGCAGGTGACAGTGTGGTATTGGGTTTTAGCGGCGGATTGGATACGACTTACTGTGTTAAATATCTTACTGACGAAAAAGGATATGAAGTACACAGCGTGATCGTAAACACCGGCGGATTTAGCGAAGAAGAATTGGGTAAGATCGAAAAACATGCTTATACGCTTGGTGTAAAAACACATACAACCGTTAACGCTGTACAAAGCTATTACGACAGTATTATCAAATACCTTATTTACGGAAACGTATTAAAGAACAACACTTACCCTTTAAGCGTAAGCGCCGAAAGGCTGAGCCAGGCATTGCATATTGCAGAGCATGCAAAAAAATTGAACGCCAAAGCAGTAGTGCATGGTAGTACCGGTGCGGGCAACGACCAGGTTAGGTTTGATATGATCTTTAATATCCTGATACCAGGTGTTGAGATCATTACACCGATACGCGATATGAAGTTGAGTCGCGAAGAAGAGATCACCTATCTCAAATCAAAAGGTGTTGAGATGAATTTTGAAAAAGCAGCGTACTCTATTAATAAAGGATTATGGGGTACCAGTGTTGGTGGGAAAGAAACATTGCAATCAAAAGGGATCTTACCCGAAGAAGCATGGCCCACACAAGTTACCAAAACCGGCAGCGAAGAAATAAAACTGCATTTTGAAAAAGGCGAACTGACCGGTGTGAATGACCAAACATTTGATCACCCATCAAAAGCCATTCAATATTTACAAACATTAGCGGGCCCTTATGGTTTGGGAAGAGATATTCATGTGGGCGATACCATCATCGGTATCAAGGGCCGAGTAGGTTTTGAAGCGGCAGCACCCATGGTGATATTGAAAGCGCATCATGCATTGGAAAAACATGTGTTGACCAAATGGCAACTCGGATGGAAAGACCAGCTTGCGCAGTTCTACGGTAACTGGCTGCATGAAGGCCAGATACTTGACCCTGTAATGAGAGACATTGAAGCATACCTGGAAAGTTCGCAGGCGAATGTAACAGGAGATGTATTTGTACAATTACTGCCTTACCGTTTCCAGGTGATCGGTATCGAATCTAAATATGACCTGATGAGCAGTAAGTTTGGAAAATATGGTGAAATGAACAGTGGATGGAGTGGTGAAGACGTAAGAGGGTTCTCAAAGATCTTCGGCAACCAGACTGCTATCTATCATAACATCAAAGAGTCCAACAAATGACAAAGGTTTCCACAAATAAGCCATTGAAACATTACTCATGGGGTGAAGGTTGCGAAGGGTGGAACTTTGTGGACGAACCCTCGCTTTCTGTAAAACAGGAAAGAATGCCGGCGGGAACTTCAGAAGCATTGCACTATCACGAATACGCGCAGCAGTTCTTTTTTATATTGAAAGGAACTGCAACATTCGAGATCGATCATGAAACGGTTATCGTGAATGAACAGGAAGGCATACAAATAAAGGCGGGACAAAAGCATCGCATCACCAATCACACAGCAGCAGCCATTGAATTCATTCTTTCGTCCCAGCCATCAACGGCCGGCGACAGGATCAATCTATCAATATGAAAAAAGTAAAAGCAGGAATAGTTGGAGGCGCGGGTTACACAGGCGGTGAAATGATCCGTTTACTCATCAATCATCCCGGTGTTGAATTATCGTTCATTCACAGTACAAGCAATTCCGGAAACCAGGTAAGCAAAATACATGCTGACCTGGTTGGAGAAACAGATCTTGTGTTTACTAATACTTTGCAAAACAGTATTGATGTATTGTTTTTATGTGTAGGTCATGGCGATGCAAAAAAATTCTTAGCTGAAAACAATATAGAAGCATCTATCAAAATAATCGATCTCTCGCAGGATTTCCGTTTGAATGCAAATGCAAAAAATGGCAACCGTGAATTTGTATACGGCTTACCTGAATTAAATAAAAAAGCAATCAAAGCGGCAAACAATATTGCCAACCCAGGTTGTTTTGCAACTGCAATACAGCTTGGATTATTGCCATTAGCAAAAGCAGGTGTACTTGGCGATGTATATACAACCGGCATTACAGGATCAACAGGTGCAGGACAGGGATTAAGCAGCACTTCACATTTTAGCTGGAGGGCAAACAATATACAGGCTTATAAATCATTGCAGCATCAACACATCAATGAGATCCATCAGAGCCTGCAACAATTGCAGGGCAATGATGGCATGGATGTAAATTTTGTTCCATGGCGAGGAGATTTTACACGGGGCATTTACATCAGCTCCATTATTGATTGTGGACTGCCTTTGGACGAAATAAAGCAATTATATAAAACCTACTACCAGGATCAGCCGTTCACACATGTAAGCGATACCATGATCGACCTGAAACAGGTAGTGAATACGAACAAATGTTTAATTCATATAGAAAAACAAGGCAGCAAAATTGTAGTTCATTCAGCGATCGACAATTTATTAAAAGGGGCGTGTGGTCAAGCCGTACAGAATATGAATTTGATGCTTGGAATCACAGAAACAGAAGGACTTAAACTTAAAGCAAATTATTTTTAATAAGCAAAGGCCCTCCTTTGCGCCTTTGCACCTTGGCGCCTTTGCGTGAAACAAAAGAACATGAAACTATTCGACGTTTACCCTCTCAATAACATCGCCATCACCGAAGCAAAAGGCTCTTACGTATGGGATGCCGATGGTGTACAGTATCTCGATATGTATGGCGGCCACGCTGTCATCAGTATAGGACATACTCATCCACATTGGGTAAAACGAATAGAAGATCAACTGGAGAAGATTGCTTTCTACTCCAATTCTGTGATCATCCCCATACAAAAAGAACTCGCGTATCAATTAGGAAAATTGAGTGATAAGCAAGATTACCAATTATTCCTTTGTAACAGCGGTGCCGAAGCAAATGAAAATGCATTAAAACTTGCTTCCTTTCACAATGGCCGTAAAAAAATCATTGCATTTAATAAATCATTTCACGGAAGAACTTCACTTGCAGTTGCAGCAACGGATAATCCATCTATTGTTGCGCCTGTTAATGAAACAGACAATGTGATCTTTCTTCCGTTCAATGATGAACAGGCATTGAAAGACTGTTTTGCAAAAAATGCAAATGAGATCTCTTCTGTGATCATTGAAGGAATACAGGGTGTTGGTGGTATTAACATTGCCAACACATCTTTCCTGCAATTGATCAGGCAATTATGTACAGACCATGGCGCAGTATATATTGCAGACAGCGTACAATGTGGCTATGGCAGAAGCGGCAAATTCTTTTCACATGATTTCGCAGGTGTGAACGCAGATATTTATACGATGGCCAAAGGGATGGGTAATGGATTTCCTGTAGCAGGCATTTTGATCGCACCTTCTATCCAATCCAAACATGGAATGCTAGGAACAACGTTTGGTGGCAATCAATTAGCCTGCGCCGCAGCACTGGCAGTATTGGAAGTGATTGAAGAAGAAAATTTAATTGACAATGCAAAAGAGAATGGTGATTATCTGATGAGTGAATTAAAACAGATCGAAGGGTTGAATAATGTGCGCGGCCTTGGACTAATGATCGGGTTTGATGTATCAGATGAGTTGAAGAATCTGAAGAAGAAATTATTATTCGATTTTAAAATATTCACAGGCGAAGCGAAACCAAATGTAATTCGCTTGCTACCCTCTCTTGCATTGAAGAGAAAACAAATTGATGATTTTATTGAATCTATAAAAGAAGCAATAGAAGAGATCAGGGATGAACAGAATGCTGAAGTGAGTGATACAACAAAGTAACATGCATATTCAATAGTTGGTAACATAAAAATTCCCTTTGGGATCAGGAACATGAAACAATTTATTTCTGTTAACGATGTAAACGACATCAACGCCTTAGTCGCAAAGGCTCTGGCTTACAAAGCAAACCCGCTTGTTGACAGCCATCTTGGTGAAAACAAACGCATTGGTTTACTTTTCCTGAATCCCAGTTTACGCACACGTTTAAGTACACAGATTGCAGCACGTAACCTCGGCATGGAAGCCATTGTTTTCAACGTAGACAAAGAAGGCTGGGCCCTCGAATTTGAAGAAGGTGCCATCATGAGCGGCAATACAGTTGAACATATTAAAGATGCCGGTCCGATACTCGGCCAGTATTTTGATATTCTGTGCATCAGAACATTTCCATCTTTAAAAAATCGGGAAGATGATTACAGCGAAATGTTTATCAACCAGTTTATCAAATATGCAGGAGTACCGGTGGTAAGTTTGGAAAGTGCAACGTTACATCCGCTGCAATCATTAACTGATATCGTTACAATAAAAGAATCTTTACAACAACAACCGGCAACCCGTAAGCCAAAGATCGTATTAACATGGGCCCCGCATATCAAGCCACTTCCTCAATGCGTAGCCAACAGCTTTGCTCAATGGGTCAATGCATGGGGAGAAGCGGAATTTATGATCACCCATCCGCATGATTATGAACTGGCGGAACAATTCACAAAAGGTGCAACCATTACCCACGACCAGGATGCAGCTTTGAAAGACGCGGATTTTGTGTATGTAAAGAACTGGAGCACCTATACTGATTACGGGAAGATTTACGAGAACGATCCTGAATGGATGCTCACTGAAGAAAAACTGAAAACAACAAACAACGCAAAAGTGATGCATTGCCTTCCAGTTAGAAGAAATGTTGAATTGAGCGACGAAGTATTGGACAGTCAGCACAGCCTGGTAACAAAACAGGCAGGCAACAGGGTCTGGGCCGCACAGGCAGTATTGAGCGAACTTTTAAAAGGATAAGTTGGATAAGTTATATGTCATAAAGATTGGTGGTAATATTATTGATGATGAAACTAAACTTTCATCATTCCTTCAATCATTTGCATCTATGAAAGGGAAAAAAATACTGGTGCATGGCGGTGGAAAATTAGCTACCAGGCTGGCTGATAAAATGGGTGTAGAACAACAGATGATTGATGGAAGAAGGATCACCGACGCGGAAACACTCAAGATCGTAACCATGGTGTATGCAGGTTATATCAATAAAAATATTGTTGCGAAATTGCAGGCCAATGGATGCAATGCCATTGGATTGAGTGGTGCGGATGGGAATTTGATACAGGCACACAAAAGACAACACGCTACAATTGATTATGGTTTCGTAGGAGATATTGATTCTGTGAACACGTCCCTGTTACAAACATTGCTTGACCAGGACATCGCTATTGTAGCGGCACCAATCACGCATGATGCGAAAGGCACTTTACTGAATACAAATGCCGATACTATTGCACAGGAACTGGCTACATCATTGGGCAAACTGTATCAAACAGAACTGATCTATTCTTTTGAAAAGAATGGCGTTCTGTTGAATGTTGCTGATGAGGATTCTGTTATACCACAGATCAATGCTTCCTATTATGCAGAATTAAAGGGAAAGCAGTTGATCTTCGCCGGCATGATACCCAAACTGGATAATGCTTTTGCTGCATTGCAAAAAGGCGTGTATAAAGTGATCATTGGCAAAGCGGAAAATCTTCAACAATTGATAGACGGAAATTCAGGTACAACCATCAATCATGAGTGAACAGCAACTGCAGATATTAGTTACCAAAGCACAGGATCTTTTAAAACAATTGATCGCCATACCTTCTTTCAGTAAAGAAGAAGGCCAGACTGCTACTGTCATTGAAACCTTTCTCGCATCAAATGATGTTCCGGCAAAACGTTTCCTGAATAATGTATGGGCCATCAACAAATATTTTGATGAGAACAAACCTTCACTTCTGCTCAACTCACATCACGATACGGTTAAACCCAACAAAGCCTATACACTCGACCCATTTTCGCCTATTGAAAAAGATGGAAAACTATTTGGCCTTGGCAGTAACGATGCCGGCGGATCATTGGTATCGCTGCTTGCTGTGTTTTTATATTTCTACGAACAAAAGGATCTGAAGTATAATCTAGTTTTTGCGGCTACAGCTGAAGAAGAGATCTCGGGTAAGAATGGCATTGAAATTTTATTGGCAGAATTACCAAAGATCGAATGCGGTATTGTTGGGGAACCAACTTTACTGCAGATGGCTATTGCAGAAAGAGGTTTATTGGTATTGGATGTTATTGCCACAGGTAAAGCCGGTCATGCCGCACGCGAAGAAGGTGAGAATGCTTTATACAAAGCAATGGATGATATGGCATGGTTCCGGAATTTTGAATTTGAAAAAGTTTCCCCGCTGCTTGGTAAAGTGAAAATGACGGTAACGGTAATTGAAACAGAAAACAAAGCGCATAATGTGGTCCCATCTCAATGCCGTTTTGTAGTGGATGTGCGGGTAAATGAATTGTATACATTCGAAGAGATCCTGGCAACCATTCGATCGAATGTAAAAAGTGAAGTAACACCAAGAAGCCTTCGCATGCGTTCAACGTCTATTGCTATGGAACATCCTTTGATCAAGGCAGGCCTCTCTCTGAATAGAAGTTATTATGGTTCTCCTACTACAAGCGATAAAGCATTGATGCCTTTTCAGACATTGAAGATGGGCCCCGGGGACAGTGCGAGAAGTCATACGGCAGATGAGTATATTTACATGGATGAAATAAACAAAGGCATTGAACTGTATATTCAACTCTTAAAGCAAGTATTATGAAACTGTGGAGCAAAGACAATACCGATACTTCCAGGCAGGTAGAGAAATTCACTGTTGGCAAAGACAAGGAATTTGATCTGCTTCTTGCACCATTTGATGTACTCGGTTCTATTGCCCATGCAAAAATGCTGGGTAGTGTTGGCTTACTTACGGTTGATGAAGCAGCCGCGATTATCGCAGAATTAAAAAACATCCACGCACTCACTCACGGCTCACAACTCACGATTGACGATAACGTAGAGGATATCCATTCACAAGTTGAGTTGCTACTCACAAAAAAGCTCGGCGACACCGGTAAAAAGATCCACTCTGCCCGTAGCCGCAACGACCAGGTGTTGGTAGATGTAAAACTTTTTTTAAGAAATGAAATAGAAGAACTGGTAAAAGAAATTCAACCCTTCTTTCATTTATTGCTTGAGCAAAGTGAAAAATATAAACAACATTTATTTCCGGGCTATACACATTTGCAATTAGCCATGCCTTCTTCTTTCGGATTATGGTTTGGCGCCTATGCAGAAAGCCTGGTGGATGATATGATCACGCTGAAAGGCGCCTATGAAGTAGTAAATAAAAACCCATTGGGCTCTGCTGCAGGATATGGGTCTTCGTTTCCCATCAACCGAACTTTAACCACACAGTTGCTTGGTTTTGCTGACCTGAATTATAATGTGGTATATGCACAGATGGGCCGTGGTAAGGCAGAACGCATCACAGCCATGGCACTTGCCAATCTTGCAGATACGCTCTCTAGATTAAGTATGGATGCCTGTTTATACCTGAACCAGAATTTTGATTTTGTAAGTTTTCCGGCAGAACTCACAACAGGCTCCAGCATCATGCCACATAAAAAAAATCCTGACGTGTTTGAACTGATCCGCTCACACTGCAATCGATTGAAAGCATTGCCGAATGAGATCATGCTTATGACAAGCAATCTTCCTTCGGGTTATCACCGCGATCTGCAGTTGTTGAAGGAGCATCTTTTCCCTGCATTCCAGACATTAAAAGATTGCCTGTCGATGGCGAGTTTGATGTTATCGAATATCAGTATTAAAGAAAACATACTGGCAGATGAAAAATATAAATACGTGTTCAGTGTGGAAGAAGTGAACAAACTGGTTCTGCAGGGCGTTCCTTTCCGTGATGCATATAAGCAGGTAGGAATGTCGATTGAAGAAGGAACGTTCAATTATACAACCGCTGTGAATCATACCCACGAAGGCAGTATCGGCAATCTATGCAACGATAAAATCCAGGGCATGATGCAGCAAACCCTTGACCAGTTTGGGTTTGAGAAAGTGCACACTGCCATCGATCAATTGCTAAAAAAATAAAAATCTTTTCCCTTACGGGATATGGAAGCAGGAAATACTGTTTCTTTGAATCATACAAATCAAAAAAATGAAGAAATCGATCTTAGTTATGGCATTCGGTTTGGCAACAGTGAGTGTTTTTGCACAGGCAAAGAAACCTGCAGTTGCAACAAAACCTGCCGTAAAAACAGCAACAGCTGCAACGGCCAAACCGTTTAAAAATCAAATTGACAGTGTGAGTTATTCCATTGGTCTTTTAGTTGCCCAGAACCTGAAAGCACAGGGTATAGCCAATGTAAACCTGGCGCTGTTTCAAAGAGCATTAACTGATGCTACACAAAATAAAAAACCTTTGCTGACAGACGAGGAAGTTAAAACCTGTGTGATGAATTTTCAGCAACAGATCAACTCAGTAAGGAATGCAGCAGCTGAAAAAGAAAATGCAGCAAAAGCAGTGGGTAACAGGCAGGCGGGTCAGGCGTTCTTAGCTTCCAATGGCAAACGCCCGGGTGTGGTTACTTTGCCTGATGGATTACAGTATGAAGTAATCAAAGCAAGTACTGATAATACAAAACCTACATTAACCAGTAAAGTAAAAGTTCACTATCACGGCACCCTGATCAATGGTACTGTTTTCGATAGTTCTGTTGAGAGAGGAGAGCCCATTGTTTACCCGGTAAATGGTTTCGTAAAAGGCTGGCAGGAAGTTCTGCAGCTCATGCCAGTGGGAAGCAAATGGAAAGTATATCTTCCTGCAGACCTGGCTTATGGCGATAGTGAATCAGGAAAAATAGGACCGGGCTCTACGCTCATCTTTGATTTAGAATTAATTGGCATTGAACCTTAAAGGATTTTGGAATTTTGGAATTGGGAAATTTTGAAATTGCAGAGACTCGCTGCATAAAAGCAATTTCCCAATTTCCCAATTCCAAAATTTCAAAATCGATTTTAACCTTCATTAACCTTTCACTAAAGTTATTTAACCCCTTTTACTGATACGGTAAGCTATTTTTGAGTTATTAAAAACCAAAATGGCTATGTACCGCATCATTACTCTGCTTACGATCATTTTACTTCCCTTTTTATTACAGGCACAGAAAGCACCGGCTATTGTAAAAGGTGTTGTGTTTGATACCGCTTCCAAACGCGGACTGGCTTACGCCACGATCTCTGTAGTAAACGCAAAAGACTCAACCCTTGTAACATTCACCAGGGCCGACTCAACAGGAAAATTCAAATTATCATCACTCGAAAAAGGAAAATACCTTCTTTCATCCTCCTATGTAGGCTTTATACCGGTATGGAGATCAGTAGAGATCAACAAAGATGGTGAAGAGATAGATCTTGGTAAACTGAATATGACCGATGTATTGAATTCGGGCAATGTTACCGTTATCGCACGTCGCCCACCGGTTACAATTAATAATGATACTGTTGAGTTCAACACCGAAAATTTTAAAACACAGCCCAATGCAGTAGTCGAAGACATGCTGAAAAAATTACCGGGTGTTACTGTTGATAATGATGGTACGGTACGTGTAAACGGCCAAAAGGTAAACCGTGTATTAGTAAATGGTAAAGAATTTTTTACGGGTGATCCAAAGATGGCCACCAAGAACCTTGATGCAGATGCCGTAGATAAAGTACAGGTATTTGATAAAAAAAGTGACCGTGCAGAATTCACAGGTGTGGATGATGGACAGAGTGAAAAAACGATCAACCTGAAACTGAAGAAAGACAGGAACAATGCAGTATTTGGAAAAGTATCCGCTGCAGCCGGAACCAACAAGCGGTATGATGGACAAACCAATATCAACAAATTCAATGGCGACCAGCAGATGTCGTTTATCGGTATGGGCAACAATACCAACAAGCAGGGCTTCTCTATTTCTGATATATTGAATTTTAGCGGAGATATGTCGAGAAGCATGCGCAGCGGCGGTGGGGGAATTACTATTAATATGAGTGGTGGCGGAGATAATAACGGACTGCCTGTAACCGGTGCCGGACAAAATGCACAGGGTGTTGCAACAACTTTTGCCGGTGGCATCAACTACAACGATACCTGGAACAACAGGAAAACAGATTTTAATATGAGCGGTATGGGCAGCAATATTGATCTGCGTACTGATCGTGTTACCAACCAACATTATATTATCCCGGGCAATGAGTATAACTATGTTTCAAACAGTAATACTGCCCGTACAAGCAAGCAACAAAGAGTGAATATGATGATCGACAGCAGGATCGATAGCTTTAACTCATTCAAATTCACACCATCGTTTACTACGCAACAAACGGATTCAAGAAGCACGAGTAGTTATTCATCTACCAGGATCGATGGTACCAAGATCAATGATGGATCTACAGACAACAGCAATCATTCAGATGCATTCAATTTTGGTGGTAATGCATTGTTCAGGAAACGTTTTCAGAAAAAAGGCAGAACAATCTCAAGTAATTTGAGCCTTGCTTATAATGATAGTAAACAGGATGGTAGCTTATATACGCGTCTTACTTCTTATACAGCAGGTATTCCCAAAGACTCCCTTACCAACCAGAAGAACAGGCGTGAAGCGGTTACACGTAGCTTTGGTGCCAACGTTGTATACACCGAACCGATCGGTAAAAGGTCATTGGTTGAGTTGAGTGCTTATTATAATGCCAACATCGGAGACAGCAAACGCATCACTTATGATTATGCAGCTGCTTCGGGTAAGTATGATAAGATGAACACTACACAAAGCAACGATTTTAAAAGTGAGTATACTTTTACAGGCGGTAGTTTGAGTTTCCGTTCCAACCTGAAGAAAATGAGTCTGACAGTGGGTAGTTCCTTACAGGAAGCGAAACTGTATAGCACCAACAACACTTTGGGTAACGTGATCAAACAAAGTTTTACAGATGCCTTACCCAATGCAAATATACAATACCGTTTAACCAGCAGCCGCACGTTAACGGTTAACTACAGTACATCAACAACGCAGCCAACTACTACACAGTTGCAACCTGTTGTGGACGTAAGTAACCCACTGAACACATATAAAGGTAATCCCGACCTGAAACGTAGTTATGCGCAATCTGTGAGTCTGAATTATTTTTCAAGCAATATGTACACGCAGCGAAATTTCTTCGCCTTTATCTCTGCAACTAAAACAGATAATGCGATTATAACTTCGGAAAATTACAATACGGTGAATACTACACGTGAGAGTACGCCGATAAATGCCAATGGCAATTACATGTTGTTTGGAAGTATCAATGCGGGTTTCCCGTTGAAGAAAATAAAATCAAGGATTGACCTGGGACTCGGAACCAATATCCTGCACAACATCAGTTTCCTGAATGGTGCAAGGAACGAGATCGATAATTTCAGCGTGAGCCCGAACCTCCAATATGGTTTCTCACTGGAAAACAAAATTGATATCAATGCAACCGGCAGGTTAAATATCAGCAAAGCCAAATATTCCTTACAACCCATGCTAAGCAGTAATTACCTGCAACAGGTTTACAGCCTTGATATGACAAACTATTTACCATGGGGATTGGTGATCAACAATAATTTCAACTATACCATCAACTCAGGCCGTGCAGATGGTTTTAATACCACCGTAGGTTACTGGAACGCATCGGTTGCAAAAAGTTTCTTAAAGAACAAACGTGCAGAAATAAAACTGAGCGCCTTTGATCTGCTGAACCAGAACCAGGGTATCAGCCGCAATGCCAACCAGAACTATTTGGAAGACAGCCGTTACAATGTGTTGCAGCAATACTTCACTTTAGGCTTTACATTCAGTTTGAACAAAGCGGGTAATGCAGGAACGGGACCGAGGATTGTAACACGTATGATCGGAGGATAAGATCTCGGATTGCACGGATTTGAATATGATTTTAAACCCGTATCAACTGTTTTCTTATATGCGTTTAGTAGGGATCCCGCTTTGGAAGAAGCGGGATTTTTATTGCTGATTTTCTTACTTAGCTGGATCGACTAAATGATAATAAACCCAATAGGATAAGTGATCCTCCAATAAGAAAATAGGGTATAAGTGTTGGCCATGCATCCCTAAAAGCCATTTGGAAAAGCATGTATTGAGATAGTACAAGTAAAGAGCAGATGAGAACAACCAATATCCAAAGAGTTATTTTTCTTCTTTTAATTGCTATCTTAATCGCTTTATATAAAATAAAAATTTCTGTCAAAGACGGAACTAAAAAACCAATAATAAACGACGGATCAATTTTCATTTTAATGGAGAGTGAAGGATGATTGCAGCGATTACATTGGTATCAATGTTGTCGACGAAACTTATCTATTTGCTCAATCGGAGTTTTGCGCAAGATTTCATTTGCGGCAGCCAATTTTTTGGGAGCCAGATTCTTGCCTTTTAATCCATTAGCATCAATATCGCCAAAGGCTAAATTGTATACGATTCAGTAGACGTAAATAATATTCTTTTTAAAATAGCTTCTTGTTTTCCAATGCTTGAAAATTCAAACACACTGAAATCCTCAGTAATCTTTAAGTCTTTATAAATCTCATATTGTATTGCACTAGTGATTCATATCGGCCAAATGTAAACGACTAGGGGTTATCTAGGATTACGTATTTACCGCAATAATTCTCGTTTTATAACGATGCCAATCTGCTCATTCGTGCATAAAAAAGCCCATCCAAACTGGATGGGCCATATAAAAGGCAAGCAACAATTTAAAATCTCATCATTCCTGCACCCATCGGCATCTGGTTACTCATCATATCCATCATCAGCTTTTGATATTCCTGGCGGGTTACTATTTTTCCTTTCTTGGGCTCTTTTAATTCTTTCTGATCAACTGTTTTTTTCACATCAGTAGCAGTGTAAACAGTTTGACCGTTATCAACATCCAACTGTAAAATTACGCCGGGTAACTGGCCATAACTTTCAGGACCCACCGGGCTGATAAGGTCATCTGCATACCAGGCTACTACTTCCACCTCTTTACTTGGTGGAGCTGACCTGTTGGTCGTATCTGTAGTGGTGGTACCACCCTGGCTCATAGACATTCTCATAACAGACCGTATAGGCTGCATTATTTTACGGGTTGCTTTATGGCAGGTATAACCCAGGATCGTTTTGGTTTCTGTACCCAGTTTCCAGGGTTGCTGGCGAATGCTGTCAACGATCAGGAAATTCTTGCCACCCAGTTCAGATGACTGTACCGCTTTGGCCTGCGAAAGATTTTTATAAAGATCACCACCTGCAGCACCGCCCATACGGATCACCATGCGTCCACCGCCACCTGCAAATGGATCGGGTGCTTCGTCTTCAGGTATTGTTTTGTACATCGACACACTATCGCTGAAAAGCAACATGTATTTAGCCGTCCGGAACTCTGGTATCATGGCTTTCATCTGCTCATCTGTAATGGTTCTGTGCATATTGGTCTTCTGATCATAATAAACAGTACCTTCTTTCACCTGAGCCTGTGAAAATGAAAAACTTACAATGGCTGTAAGTGTAAAAAGTATTCGTTTCATGTAGGTTGGTTTTAAGGTTCAAATCTAGGCTGTACAGGCGTTAAACAGCCTTACTCAAAGGTTAATTAAGGTTAATAAAACAAACTGCCGGCTAAAAGGCTATTTATATTTGTAAGATAATGGGCCCAAAGAACAAACTCAAACTTTCCCGCATACTGCTGGCTTCCGCGATCCTGCTGATCGTTGCGTTCCAGTCGTATTGGCTAAGTAAACTCTATAGGGAAGAATGGCTGGGTTTAAAAAAAGATACCAATGCCATATTGCGTGATGTGGTATACGATATACAGGTAAAAAGATACAATAGTATCCAGCTCACACGATATAAAAATGATTCGGCCCTCAACCAGAAAAGACCAAACGGCGATCTGTTTGCTATGAATGTAGTAAACGACCTGCGGCATAAGAGTGACACTTTTAAGCGGATAAACAATCCTTCAAAAAAAGACTCAATAAAGGATTTTGAAAGAAAAGTATTACGCGCACTTAAGATACCGGATAGCCCACATGCCGAAAGATCCGGCACATCGCGTATTGAGATACATGGAGATGCGCTGCCTCCTGAACTTTTACAGGAAATCACCAAACGCCAGGTTGTTAAATTACCACCCATGATGGACTCAGCATTGCTAAGGCGTATGCAATCAGGAATGAAAGTGGTGGTAAATTTTGATAAACCCGGTGACAGTTCCCATACCACCGTAAGAGAAATGCAAGGAGGGGCTATTGGTTACGTGTCTACAGGAAAAGTAAGTGCACCAAGATTTTTTGTCACCAACAAAACAGTGGACCCTGCAGGAAAAAGGATCATGGTAAGAGGAGAGAACTTACTTCCGGAAGAGGCATTTGTAAGAATGATCATTGATACCAAAGCGCTGGACGATTCATTGTCTGTTTCGCTCCTGGATTCCATTTATAAAAGAGAACTCGCAAAAGCTGGTATCAAACTGGATTTTAATATCAAAAAAGGAAAGGGTGATTCACTACATTGGAAGGATACGCTGAATTCAGCCAAACTGGTTACCAGTCCCCGGGCCGTGGGTCTGTCTCAAAAATTCTGGTACCAGGCAGTCTTTGAAAACCCGACAGGATTTTTGTTGAAGAAGATCTCGTTGCCAATATTATTTTCTTTGTTTTTGATTGCATTCACTTCTGTTACCTTTCTATTTCTTTATCGGAACCTTGTTGCACAGCGCAAGCTGGCAGAAATGAAAAACGATTTTATCAGTAATATCACACATGAATTAAAAACGCCACTGGCTACTGTTAGCGTTGCCGTAGAAGCACTGAGAAATTTTGGCGGGATTCAAAACCCCGAACGAACCAAAGAATACCTGGATATATCAGCATCAGAATTGCAAAGGCTGAGTTTGCTGGTTGATAAGGTGCTCAAACTTTCCTTATTCGAAAACCGTGAACTGGAACTGAAAAAAGAAATCATCGACCTCCGGCAACTTACCGAAGAAGTACTCAATACCATGAAACTTCAATTTGATACCCACAAGGCCAAAGTGGAATTTGATGTGGAAGGAAATTATTTTACAATACTGGCAGACAGGTTGCATATTACCAGCGTAATTTTTAACCTGCTTGATAATGCGCTGAAATATAGTAACGCAAACCCTGAGATCAATATCCGTTTGCAACATCATACTGATACCATTGTGTTACAGGTAGAAGACAAAGGCATTGGTATCGCACCTGATTTCAGATCAAAGATCTTCGATAAATTTTTTCGTGTACCAACGGGTAATCACCACAATATAAAAGGCTATGGATTAGGGTTGAGTTATGTGTCGCATGTAGTTAAGCGGCATAACGGAACCATATCTGTAGAAAGTGAACCCGGGAAAGGAAGCACGTTTACCGTTAAACTACCTGTAACATGAGCATAAAAGTTCTTTACGTAGAAGATGAATTGTTTCTTGGGAAAATTGTAAAAGAAACCCTGGAATTACGGGGTTTTGAAGTGGTCATGGAAAGCGATGGCGCTGATGTGATCCGTTCTTTTGAAAAAAACAATCCCGATATCTGCGTGTTTGATGTAATGCTTCCCAACCGCAGCGGGTTTGAACTGGCAGAAGATATCCGTAAACTGAATGATGATGTTCCTGTGATCTTCCTCACGGCCAAAACACAAACGGATGATGTGGTGCATGGTTTTAAAATAGGTGGTAACGATTATATCCGCAAACCCTTCAGCATGGAAGAGCTGATCGTGCGTATTGAAAATGCATTGCGTTTGAAAAAAGATGAGCCGTTCACTATTGTAGGTGATATGGTTTCAATTGGCAAATACCAGTTCCATATAAACAAACAGGTATTGGCTGTAGGTACAGAAGAAAAAAAACTCTCTTATCGCGAAAGCGAATTATTAAAATACCTCTACCGGCACCGCGAGCAGGTAATAGACCGTCGCGACCTTCTGAACCATATCTGGGGCAACGATTCATTTTTCAACAGCCGTAACCTGGATGTATACATTACCAAGATACGCGGTTACCTGAAAGAAGATAATTCACTGGAGATCATTACGATCAAAGGTGTTGGGTATCGATTTATTGGGGGCTGATCATATAATTGGTCAGGGATGAAAGGCTTTCGTCAAAATCTGAACCTAACGGTTTGCATTTTGACGATTTGTTTTTACCTTATCCCTTCATCCCTTTAAAAATTAAAGCCATGGTTTACGATTCTTTTGTCAGTACAACTTTCGAAGTAAAAGGTTTTCGCGTTGTTGAACAACTGGGGGTGGTGAGAGGCATCACCGTCCGTTCAAGAAGCATATTCGGTAATATCGGTGGTATGTTGCAAAGTCTTGGTGGCGGTAACATTACTATTTACACCGAACTGTGTGAACGTGCAAGACAGGACGCGTATAAAGAAATGATCATGCATGCAGAAAGCCGCGGCGCTAATGCCATTATCGGTGTTCGTTACGACGCAAATGAGATCATGAACGGCATCACGGAAGTATTGTGTTATGGAACGGCTGTGAAGATTGAGAAAGAATAAGGCCTTTGATTAAAAGTGAAAATTAAGAGTGAAAAGTGCGCAATCGATTTCACTCTTAACTTTTCACTTTTAACCTGTATTCTTCCCTACCTTTGCCCTTCGAAAATGCTTCTTATATGAATGAAAAATTTATAACGCGCATACAGGGGGAACTAAAGGAAATTGAATCTGCCGGCCTGATCAAGAAAGAACGCATCATCACCAGTGAGCAGGGACCCGAGATCACGGTAAACGGGAAAAAAGTATTGAACTTCTGCGCCAATAATTATCTCGGCCTGTCCTCCCACCCCAAAGTAATAGAAGCAGCACACAAAGCTATTGATACACATGGTTATGGAATGAGCAGTGTGCGTTTTATCTGCGGTACACAGGATATTCACAAAGAACTTGAACAAAAGATCGCCACATTTCTTGGCACAGAAGATACCATTTTATATGCCGCCGCATTTGATGCCAATGGCGGAGTGTTTGAACCATTGTTTGGTGAAGAAGATGCCATTATCAGTGATGCCTTGAATCATGCATCTATTATTGATGGAGTTCGTTTGTGTAAGGCCCAGCGTTTCAGGTATGAACATAATAATATGGATGATCTTGAATCCAAATTAAAAGAGAGCGCAGACTGCAGGAGCCGGATCATTGTTACAGATGGTTCTTTTAGTATGGATGGAACGATCGCACAATTAGATAAGATCTGCGACCTGGCTGATAAATACGATGCGATCGTGATGATCGATGAATGCCATTCTTCCGGCTTCCTGGGAAAAACAGGACGTGGTACACATGAGTACAGGAATGTGATGGGAAGGATCGATATCATCACAGGCACATTGGGTAAAGCACTCGGTGGTGCAAGCGGTGGATTTACATCCGGGAGGAAAGAGATCATTGAAATGTTGCGCCAAAGAAGCCGTCCTTATCTTTTTTCAAATACAGTGGCGCCAAGTATCGTCGGTGCATCAATCGCTGTGCTGGATATGCTCACAGAAACAACAGAACTCCGCGACCAGCTTGAATACAACACAAAATATTTCCGTAGCAAAATGACAGAAGCAGGCTTCGATATCAAACCCGGCGATCACCCCATCGTTCCGATTATGTTATACGATGCGGTAGTTGCACAAAATTTTGCAGCAAAATTATTGGAAGAAGAAGTGTACGTCATTGGCTTCTTCTTTCCTGTGGTAGCAAAAGGTCTCGCAAGGATCCGCGTTCAACTAAGTGCCGCACACAAACAGGAACATTTGGATAAAGCTATTGCAGCGTTTACGAAAGTTGGTAAAGAACTTGGAGTGCTGAAAAATTAGTAATTAGTAGTTGAAATACCGAAATATAAAACATGAAAACAAAGCAAAACATAACAAAGACACTTCTTCTATTACTAATTACTAATTGCTCATTACTAATTATATCGTGTTCTCCGAACAATGTAAAAACAGACGATAGTCTGAAGAAATATTTTGATGAGAATCATGTAACCGGCACTTTTGGTTTGTATAATAATGCAACGGGCCAGTTCACGATATATAACCTTGCGCGTTTTAAAGATTCTGCTTTCTTACCGGCATCCACATTTAAGATCGTGAATTCATTGATCGGCCTTGAAACAGGGAAGATCACCAATGAAAAAATGATGATCAAATGGGATGGCGTGGTGCGTGTATTTCCAGGTGGGGATACAGTCAAAGCATGGAACAAGGATCTTACCATGGAAGAAGCTTTCAAAGTATCTGCGGTTCCTTATTACCAGGAAGTAGCTAGAAGGATCGGAAAAGATACCATGCAACATTGGCTCGATAGCCTGAAATACGGCAGCAAAAAGATCGCCACAAAAATTGACACTTTCTGGCTCGATAATTCTCTTAAGGTAACACCTGACGAAGAAATGGGTCTTGTTAAAAAATTATATTTCGGTCAATTGCCTTTCCAGAAACGCACACAGGATATTGTAAAGAAAGCCATGTTGCAGGAAGACAACGCCAATTACAAACTCAGTTATAAAACCGGCTGGGGATTTTTAGAGAACGGCAAATCTTTAGGCTGGATTGTAGGCTGGATAGAGGAAAACAAACATCCCTACTTTTTTGTACTGAATGTAGAAGGAGAACATGATGCGAAACTGGGGCCTATGCGTCTTGAGATATTGAAAGCTATTCTGAAAGAGAATGATTTCTTTGAAGGGAAAAGATAAACCCTTCGTGATCCTTTGTGCCTTCGGGTCTTCGTGGCTAAGTTTTCGCCGCAAAGACCCGAAGGCACAAAGTAGCGCAAAGGTTTAATTCCCCGCCCTCCCCGCTTCACTATCCGCACTACCAACCTTTCTTTGCTCCTTATTCAACTGCGTACCAAAACTATACGTGAAACCAATCGTGAATGATTGGTTGTAAAAATAATTCCGGTACGATGCCAGTACATTCGGTACATTGGTGATGTTGCCGGTAGATGTATTGGTGTTAAAAATATCTCTTCCACTTAATTTTATCGTGCCTTTATTGTTCCATATTTTTTTCTGGATAGCAGGATTTACCTGCCCGAAAGCGATCTTGTCAAATTGCGCGTTTGATCTTGGTCCGCAATAAAAACCACTTAACTCCGCACTCCATCCTTTCCCTAAAACAAATTGGTTATTGACGGTACCATAGATCCATTTGGCCTTGCTGTTAATATAGCCGGTATATAATTTTCCTTTGTAATTATTGTAATCGGCTTCAACATACAGATTCAATGTCCACCATTTAGCCGGCCGCAACGTTGCTTCCAATGAAATGGATGCAAAATAGTAATCACCAATATTTCCATTGCGACTGATGAAACTGTTTCCGTTCTGCTCAATCGTTTCTATCTGCACATCAGAAAAATGTGCATAATAAGTGGCAATAGTAAATTTGTTTTTATGTGTGTATGATAATTTATAATCATTGGCGAATTGCGGTTTCAAAAACGGGTTACCCGCGAAATAACTGAACTTGTCTAATATAAAAACAAACGGATTCAGATCCTGGTAATTCGGCCTGTCTATACGACGGCCATAAGAAAGATTTAAAAGATTATCACCTGCACTGTCTAATTTATAGGAGAGATAAGCGGTTGTGAAAAGATTGGTGTAATGATTGGTAAATGCGGAATCCGGTTTAACAGCATTCCCCAACTGGTGCCCATTGCCATTTGTATTTTCTAAGCGAAGACCCGTTTGAATGGTCAGCCTTTTGAATTCTTTGTTCACACTTATATATGCAGCATTGATATTTTCTTTATAAATGAAATGATTGGTATTGGTATAGTCGATGCTGGAAATTCCATTATTGATGTTAAAATAATTAGCCTCATTATCGGAAGTAACATAGCTGCTTTTTAAACCTGCTTCAAACTTCGCTTTGCCTGGTAAGGGTTGTGAGTAATCCGTTTTAGCTGCATATATAGAAATATCAGAAGGCAGTTTTGCCAGTATATTCTGCGTACTTGTTTGACTGCCACTGGGCATATAGACAGTGTTTAAAAAAGACTGCTCATTGTTGGATCGGTAGTTAATATAATCCATATCAAAACTGAACATTTTACCAAGGCTGTCAAACTTATGCGTGTAATTGAGGTTTAACCCATGCTTTCTAAAATGGGAGTTACTGTTACTGCCAGCCAGTATTGATGAATCCAGTTTATCAGCTGCATTATACAGGTAGCTGAATGTGGGTTTGTACTCTGTTCTATGCCAGGAAGATCCTGTATAAACTAAACCCCAGGTGGTTTTCGGTGTGAGATAATAATCAAAACCGAATTTATAATTGGGTCCATCACCCACCGGTGCAAAATAGTTTTCCTGTTTAAATACAGAACCAACTCCGCCTGAAGGCGTAAGATAGGTACGACTGATCTCCAGTTTACGGGCACCATTATTAATACTGTGACCCACATTGGCAAACAGGTTTACTTTGCCGGTATAATAATTCAGGTTAATACTTTCATTTGTGCGCCAATAGTATGCCTGGCCATAACTTGCAGCAATAGATCCATTAAAACCTTTTGCTTTTGATTTTTTTGTTTTGATATTGATCACACCCGCATTACCTGCTGCATCATATTTAGCAGGCGGGTTATCCATCAATTCAATTTTATCCAACGCAGAAGAGGGCAATGATCTCAGGTACGCGGCAAGATCGGTAGCCGATAAATAAGTGGGCTTGTCATCTATCAGTATCAGCACCCCAGATTTCCCTTTAAATGTAATGGCTCCGTTTTCATCAACCAATACGCCGGGTGTTTTTTCCAATACTTCCAACGCATTGGTTCCTGTATTGGAGATCAATGCATCCACATTTACGACGGTTCTATCGATCTTCTGTTCTGTAAAAGATTTATTAGCCGTTACGGTAACGCCAGTCAGTTCTTTTGCCGCGGCATCCGATAGCTGAAAAGAAGGAACAACCATATTTTTTTGTTGCTGTATGATAACAGCGATGTAGTATTTTTTGTAACCTACCGCATCTGCCAGCAAAAGCCAATCGCCATCTTTAACCTGGGTAAGCAAAAAATTGCCATTATCATCCGTCACAATCGTTTTTTGAATAGAAGAATCCGTTTTGGCCAGCAGGGAAACAGAAACCCCCGGCATTGATTTTTTTTGCGAACTGAGGACCTGCCCACGAATAGTGGCCGTTTGTGCATGCACAACAGTAATAAATAGTACACCTATAGCTATAGCGATGGTTCTTGCGATCGGCCTTCTCATATCTCCGGTTTTTGTTTTAAACGCCCATTTGAAAAAAAGGTTACCAGGATCGTTAATTTATCTTTCCGAAGGCCTTATTTGGGTCAATTGTCTGCCATATATCTGCTAATTTTGCAGAACATTTATGATCTATGCAATTGTATTGTAATTCACTTACAAAATATAGCCGTTTACAAACGAAGGAGGTAAAGGTTGGCGACCTGCTGCTGGGTAACTTTCATCCCATCCGCCTGCAGACAATGACCACTACTGATACCATGGATACGCTCGCCACAGTTGAGCAAAGTATCCGTTGTATAGAAGCAGGAGCAGAATTGGTGCGTATTACAGCCCCCAGCAAAAAAGAAGCAGAAAATTTACTCAACATAAAAAATGAATTGCGCAAAAGAGGATATACCACGCCCTTGGTTGCCGATATTCATTTCACACCCAATGCAGCGGAGATTGCAGCGAGAATTGTTGAGAAAGTAAGAGTGAATCCCGGTAACTATGTTGACAAGAAAAAATTTGAACAGATAGATTACACAGATGCCGAATACCTCGAAGAGATCGAACGCATCCGCGAAAGATTCACACCACTGGTTAAGATCTGCCGTGAATATGGTACCGCCATGCGTATCGGTACCAATCATGGTTCTTTGAGTGATCGTATCATGAGCCGCTATGGAGATACACCAATGGGTATGGTGGAAAGTGCAATGGAGTTTTTGCGAATCGCGCGTGGCGAAGCTTATCACAATATTGTGTTGAGTATGAAAGCCAGCAATCCGCAGGTAATGGTACAGGCTTATCGTTTATTGATCCAGCAAATGGATGCAGAGTTTGGTGAATCTTATCCTTTGCATCTTGGTGTAACAGAAGCTGGCGATGGTGAAGATGGACGGGTAAAAAGTGCAGCAGGTATCGGAACATTATTAGAAGATGGTATTGGCGACACCGTTCGCGTAAGCTTAACAGAAGATCCGGAATTTGAAATTCCTGTCTGCAGGGATATTGTGAAGAGATACGTGACTCGTGAATCGTCAGCTGTGAATATTCAATCAATTGAAAAAATTCCTTACAGTCCATTTACTTACCAGCGAAGAGAAAGTTTTGAAGTGGGTAATATCGGCGCCAAACATGTTCCTGTTGTGATAGCCGATTTTAGTAAGATCCCCGCGATCACTCCCAATCATTTGGAAAGTATCGGTTATACTTATGATGAACCATCAGATAAATGGAACATCAGTGATGCCGCAGCCGATTATGTATTTACGGGGAATCAATTACTAAACTTCGCATTACCTGGTACATTAAAAGTAATTACCTATCCAGCTACTTGGGCATTAGCAACCGATAAAGAAAAATACTTTCCCATATTTGAAGCATCAGGTTATGTTGATGCAGACCAACAGAGTGCTGTACTGAATTTTGTAATGGTGGATTGTTTCAGCGATGAATCTGAGATCAACAACTTCACGCATCTTGATGAATTAGCCAACGACAGATCAGTGGTACTTTGCCTGAGCAGTACCAACAAACATGCGATGCCCGCGGTTCGCAGGATGTTCATGGAACTGATGAACCGCAAAATTCAAAATCCTGTGATCCTGATCACCGATAGCAATTGGCAAACGGCTGATGAACACCTGGTACACTATTCTACCGAATGCGGTGCATTGTTCCTGGATGGTTTTGGTGATGGTATTTGTTTAGGCATGACCAGCCAGAGTTACCAATTACAATCATCGGGCACACAGGATACCAGCGGAAGAAATTACAGCAGTAACACAACAGTTGAACAATTCATCAACTCAACTGCCTTTAGTATTTTACAGGCGACCAGGACTCGTATCTCCAAAACAGAATACATCAGTTGCCCCAGTTGTGGACGAACCTTATTCGATCTGCAGGAAACAACAGCAAAGATCCGCAGCGTGACCAATCACCTTAAAGGTGTTAAGATCGCTATAATGGGTTGCATTGTAAATGGCCCTGGCGAAATGGCCGATGCTGATTTTGGATATGTAGGAAGCGGTGTAGGTAAGATCACTTTATACAAAGGCAAAGACATTATGAAAAGAAATATCGACAGCGAGATAGCGGTTGATGAACTGATCAATTTATTGAAGGAAAGTGAGGCTTGGGTAGAACCAGCGTAATATTAATTGCCAGAGAATACACAGATGAGCACAGATTTATTCTGTACTAATCTGTGTATCCTGTGTCAAAAATAAAAACATATGCAAACAGATTTTTTAGTAATAGGCTCAGGAATTGCAGGCTTAACCTATGCATTAAAAACAGCCAAATCTTTTCCCGATAAAAAGATCACCGTCATCACCAAAACACAGGCTGATGAAACCAATACCAAATACGCACAAGGAGGTATCGCCGGAGTTTGGGATGAAGCAAAAGACAGTTACGATAAACATATTGAAGATACCTTGATAGCAGGCGATGGCTTATGCGATGAACATATTGTAGAGATCGTAGTGAAAGAGGGCCCTGAAAGAATTAAGGAGATCATTGCTTATGGCGCCGAATTCGACAGGAATGAAAAAGGCGAATACAGTTTGGGAAAAGAAGGTGGGCACAGTGAGAACCGCATACTGCATCACAAAGATGTTACGGGTAAGGAAATGGAAAGGGCTTTGCTGGAAGAACTGCAATCGATCAAAAATATTGAACTCATCAATCACTGTTTTGTGGTTGATATCATTACACAACACCATTTGGGTTATCTCGTAACCAAATCAACATTGGACATTACCTGCTATGGTGTATATGTACTTAACCTGCATACACAACAGATAGAAAAAATATTAGCGAAGATCACTTTACTGGCAACAGGTGGTTGCGGACAAGCTTATCGCACTACTACCAATCCACGCATTGCAACCGGTGATGGTATTGCGATGGTATACCGTGCAAAAGGAAAGATAGAGAATATGGAATTTATACAGTTCCATCCAACAGCGCTGTATGAACCTGGCGTATCACCTTCGTTTCTCGTAACTGAGGCTGTACGTGGAGATGGAGGAATTCTTCGTAACAAAAGTGACGAGGCTTTCATGGAAAGATATGATGAGCGTAAAGACCTTGCCCCGCGCGATATTGTGGCACGTGCTATCGACAATGAAATGAAGAAAACGGGTACAGAACATGTGTACCTGGATTGTCTCCACATGGACAAAGAGAAGTTCATCCATCATTTCCCAAACATCTATGAGAAATGCTTGAGCATGGGAATTGATGTGATGCAACACATGATACCCGTAGCCCCCGCGGCACATTACAGTTGCGGTGGAATTAAAACAGATGAATGGGGAAGAACCTCTGTTCAGAATCTGTATGCCTGCGGTGAATGTGCCAGTACCGGTCTGCATGGTGCCAACCGTTTAGCAAGTAATAGTTTACTGGAAGCAATGGTGTTCGGGCATCGTTGTTATTTGGATAGTTCGGATCGTGTGAATAATATTTCTTTTGAAGAACGTATCCCCGACTGGAATGCAACCGGCACAACAGAGCCCAGCGAAATGATCCTGATCACGCAGAGCCAGAAAGAACTGCAGCAGATCATGAGCGATTATGTTGGTATCGTAAGAACCGATACCCGTTTGGAAAGAGCGATGAAAAGACTGGATCTTTTGTTTGCAGAAACAGAGGCTTTATACCGCTCAACAAAAGTATCGCCACAATTATGTGAGCTTAGAAATTTAATTACAGTAGGATACCTGATCGTAAAAGGTGCCGAGTTCCGCAAAGAAAGCAGGGGACTGCATTACAACACGGACCATCCGCAGAAAAGCGAGATACTTCAGAATATGATTTTATAAAAATGTGAGTGGTGAGTAGTGAGCGGTGAGTAAAATTCGAGGTTTATTCACCGCTCACTACTCAATATTCACCAGAAACAGCGTTTATGTATTACCTGGTTTTTGGCTTGCTATACATCGTATCCCTTCTCCCCTGGCGCATTTTATATGTGTTAAGTGATCTCGCCTATATTATCGTTTACTATTTTATCGGGTACAGGAAACAGGTGATCAATGATAATCTTCGCTATTCATTTCCTGAAAAAACAGAAGAAGAAAGAAAACTGATCGCAAAAAAATTCTATAAATGTTTTTGCGATAACTGGATAGAGACTTTAAAGTTGCTGTCTGTCAGTAAAAAAAACCTGGATAAGCGTATCAGCGGTGATTTTTCTGTTTTATATGAACTCTATAAAACAGGAAAAGCGGTACAAGGCAATTTTGGGCATTTTTTTAACTGGGAGATCCTGAATCTATACATGGGCATCGCACAACCCTATACTTTTTTGAGTGTGTACTTTCCGCAGAAAAGTAAAACCATGGACAGGTTGATGCAATATGTACGCAGCCGTTGGGGAAACCCGCAGATCCCAACACCTGATATGGCCCGTGCTATTATTCCCTGGCGCAAAAAGCAATACTGTATTGCATTAGGTGGTGATCAAAGTTCTACGCAACCCGCTGCAAGTTACTGGCTGAATTTTATGAATCGACCCGCACCATTTGTAAAAGGCCCTGAAAAATACGCACGTGGTCAAAAGATACATGTTGTAATGGCGACAACCATGCGAAAAAAACGTGGGCATTATCATTTTGATTTCTTTTTATTGACCACAGCAGATGAACTTCCAACATTACCTGATGGTGAACTGATGCGCCGCTATGTAAAACATCTGGAAGAAAATATCCGCCTGCAACCCGAACTCTATCTCTGGAGCCACCGCCGCTGGAAACATCCATGGAAACCGGAGTACGCACCTTTATGGGTCGATGATGCACCGTTACCTGCCTGATTTGATAACCAATCTCAACCTTCCGCAACCAAACCGTGCCTTTGTGCCTCCGTGTGCAAATTAAATCTCACACCAAGGCACCAAGGCACGGTTTGATCTCTGCTGTTCAGGAACAACTATATTTGTTTTGATGTATTATATTATTTACCCCATATTCTATCTGCTCTCTCTATTACCCTGGCGTGTATTATATTTTATCAGTGATGTTGTATATGGGTTGATCTATTATATTCTCGGCTACCGTAAAAAAGTAGTGATGAATAATCTACTCATTGCTTTCCCTGAAAAAACAGAAAAAGAAAGACTGCGCATTGCAAAAGATTTCTATCACAATTTTACAGATACATTTATTGAAACGATCAAACTTATATCTGTAAGTGATAAGGAGTTTGATAAACGTTTTACCTCCAATATCGAGGTCGTAAATAATCTGTATGATAGCGGCAAGAACGCACAAATGTTTACCGGTCATTTTTTTAACTGGGAGTTCGCGAATCTTGGGTTTGCCAAAAACGCAAAACTGCCATTGGTATTTGTGTATCTGCCGCTTGGTAATAAAGCGTTTAATAAAATTATTGTTGACCTGCGGGCTCGTTATGGTTCAGCCATGTTGTCTGCAGGGGAGTTCAAACACAAATTCAAGGAGATGGTGAAAGGGCGCTATGCACTTGGATTGGCAGCTGATCAAAATCCGGGCTCGCCTGATAAAGCATATTGGGTGCCATTCTTTAACCGTTTAACACCTTTTTTCCCGGGCCCGGAGAAAGGCGCAAGATCAAATGACATGGTCTGTGTGTTTGGACATTTTTATAAAATAAAAAGAGGCTACTACAATTTTGAATTTGAAGTGATCACCGAAACACCGAATGATCTTGAGCCAGGAGAACTTACCCAACGTTATGTAAAGCTTTTAGAAAAAGCCATACGCAAAAAACCTGCAAATTATCTTTGGAGCCATCGCCGTTGGAAATGGGAGTTCAATCCAGAGAAGCATCAAGCGATCCGGACGCTTTAGCGTCCCGATCGTTAATTCAAAACTTCAGCATCTTTTTCTATCTCAAATTTATCAGGGAGTTCTTTGATCTTACCCCATCCGCCAACTACATTACGCAGGTTATGAAATCCTTCACGTTTTAAGATGGAAGAGGCGATCACGCTGCGGTAACCACCGGCGCAATGCACATACATATTGTGTTTATCATCAAGATCGGCCATCCTTCCCGGATCAGTCAAATCGCTTAAAGGGATATTGAGTGCGTCTTTGATATGACCGCTTCCATATTCAGCTTCTTTTCTAACATCGATCACCACAAGGTTCTCGTCGAAAGGAATATCCATTGCAAGTTCATCTGCTTCTACATCGATGATCAGGTCAACCGTTTCACCGGCGGCCTGCCATGCTTCAAAACCACCTTCGAGACAGCCTTCTATTTTATCAAAACCAACCCTTGCCAATCGTACGATGGTTTCTTTTTCTTTATCCTTTTCAGTTACCAGGATCAATGTTTTATCAAACGGTAAAAGACTGCCGGCCCACTCAGCAAAACGACCATCTAAGCCAATGCTGATAGAACCCGGTACAAAACCCTGTGTGAAAATATCAGAACTTCTTGTGTCGAGAATGATCACATTATCTTCCTTTGCTTTTTCTTTAAACGCAGCAACACTCAAAGGTTGTAATCCTTTTTCCAAAACTGCATCAAGACTTTCATATCCTTCTTTATTGATCATTGCATTGATCGGGAAATACTGCGGAGGTGCAGCCAATCCTTCAGTTACTACTTTAATAAATTCTTCTTTGGATTGTGGTTGCAAGGCGTAATTGGTTTGCTTCTGCTCACCAATGGTGCTAACGGTTTCCGGTCCGAGGTTCTTACCGCAACTGCTGCCGGCACCATGTGCAGGATATACGATCACATCATCTGCCAGCGGAAATATTTTTGAATGCAGGCTTTCATACATCATGCCTGCCAGATCTTCCATCGTAATTTCATTTGCCTTTTGCGCAAGATCGGGGCGGCCCACATCGCCTACAAATAAAGTATCACCGGTAAATAATGCATGGTCTTTTCCGTTCTCATCTTTCAATAAAAAGCAACTGCTCTCCAGTGTATGGCCTGGGGTATGTAACACTTCCACTTTCAGTTTTCCGATCTCAAAGAGTTCACCATCTTTTGCTACGTGCACGGGAAATTTTGTAACGGTACCCGGGCCATATATAATGGTAGCCCCTGTTGCAGCGGCAAGGTCGAGATGGCCGCTCACAAAATCAGCGTGAAAATGCGTTTCAAAAATGTATTTGATCTTTGCTTTACGCTCCTGTGCCAGTTCAAGATATTCTTCAATATCACGCAATGGATCGATAATCGCGGCAATTCCGTCGCTCTCTATATAATAGGCAGCCTCACTAATGCAACCGGTATATAATTGCTTTATGAACATATCTGTGATTTTAAGCAAAGATAATGGCAAGGTTCAGGCCAAAGGATACGGAAGATGGAAAAAGAGCTGAAATGGCATAAAACCTGTCAACCTACCAGTGTTTCGACGAATTGCACTACTTCAGCTAACCGGTTGTAATTCACCGAATAGAAGATGAATTTACCATCGCGCGAAGTACTCACAATACCCGCACGCCGTAAAATGGCGAGGTGTTGCGATGCCACAGATTGCTCCAGGCGAAGTTTCACATAGATCTCGGTAACAGTCATTTTCTGGTGTTCATCCAGCAATTTGATGATCTGTTGGCGAAGCTTGTGATTGATTGATCTGAGAATAAGAGAAGCTTTCTTGGTGTGCAGGAAATCTACCTTTATCTGGTTTTTGCCGTTTATCAGGACGACAGCTTGTAATGATTGGGTCATGACAATAAGAGTTATAATTGGGGGGTGATAAAACTAAACTCGCATTAATAAAGTTAAACAATTTGTTTTGGGATTCATAGTATAAATTTTACGAATATTTTTTAACCGTTATTTAATCTTTCTTCCGTGTATCGAAAAACTCCTTTACATAAAGCGGTTCACTGTAAGCAAGATCAGCGAAACGGTTTGAGTGATAGGCTTTTATGGCTCTTATGGCGAGGTGAGATGCATTGTGTTGGATAGGAAGAAAGCTTGCAGCCTGATTCAATAACGAATCTTTTAGTTTGTGATGACCACTTCCGCTAAAGATCATTGGATGGGTTGATAATTGAACAGAAAAAGCATTTTCATCAATCACCAATGCATGCGGTGGTTCTATCTCTTTGAGAGAGGAATCATAAATAGCTGTAAAAACTTCCATTCTTCTTGCATCGATCAACGGGCATAAAAGTGATGATGAATCAATGGTTTGGCTGGTTGATTGATAATGTGAGAGAATAGCCTGTGCCATTACTTCCAATGTATTTACCAGGATCAATGGTTTTTGCAGCACATAACAAATGCCTTTGGCTGATGCAAGTCCTACCCGTAATCCTGTATAACTACCGGGTCCCGAAGTAACCGCGACGGCATCTAGTTGTGATAAGGAATAACCACTATCAGCCATCAATTTTTGTATAGCTGGTTGTACAAATGAGGCATGGTTCTTTTGCTCTGTGCTTTCGATCAATCCCAAAAGACTATCGTCTTTGCTCAGGCAAATACTTGCATGTTCGGTAGCGGTATCTATGTTTAATAATAGGGCCAAGGTTCTGCTTACTTATTTAATAAAACTTCTTTTTCCAATGAAGGCGCCACTGCATACCGGTTATCTTTCTCACTTAATTTTTTCAGCAATGCATATATTTTTTCCAACCCGATCTTCTCACTCCATTCAAATGGACCGTAAGGATAATTGGTGCCGAGCTTCATCGCTATATCTATTTCTTTTTTTGTGCTGATCTCATCACCCAAACCAAAATACGCTTCGTTAATGATCATAGCAATTACCCTTGCTGCGATCATGCCCGGTACGTCTGGTACCAATTGATATTTCCATCCTAATGCATCCAGTACATTTAGGTTGGAAACCTGCGGGCCTGCTGCCACAATTTCCATAATCTCTCTTTTCAAAAAACCATCCCATGCATTGATGCGGATGTAGTTTGCAGGAAGCTCTGTACTTGTCGCGATCACCGCATTGGCAAAAACAGGTTTATCCGTTATAGAAGAGAATGCCGGGTCTTCGGGTTCAAAACAAAGATCAAAATAAGCATCAGCCCCGGGTATTATTCCATCAGTTTCCAGAAAGCTGACCCATATTTCGCCAGGAACACCCTTTGAAAGGAATTCCTGTTTTTGCTGGGCACCTGCTTTAACCACTATATGCATATCAACACTTAAAGCGCAAATTTAGGTTGGCAGGTTGATAGAAATGCAGCAATTTGCTGCTGATTAAAACAAATCTCATGGCAAAACAGATCATTCAAACAGATAAAGCACCTGCGCCTATCGGTCCATATAACCAGGCTGTGAAAGCAAACGGCTTATTATTCGTAAGCGGACAGGTGGCGTTCATTCCCGCAACAGGTGAGCTTGAAACAAGCAATATCCAGGCAGAAGCCCACCAGGTAATGAAGAACCTCGATGCGGTTCTTAGTGAAGCAAAACTCACTTTCGGGCATATTGTAAAAACAACGATTTTCCTGAGTGACATGAGTCTTTTTGCACAGGTAAATGAAGTATATGGCACTTATTTTTCAGGTGACTATCCCGCACGCGAAACCGTTGCAGTAAAAGGATTGCCAAGAGGGGTGAACGTGGAGATCAGTGTGATTGCTGTTGTGGATTTATAAGATAGCAATGTTAAATGTTGAATTTTAAATGTTGAATGACAGACTAACCTTCATTCAACATTTAAAATTCAACATTCAAATTCACTTCTTTGCTATTACCGTATAACTCGTTGTAAACACCTTCTCTTCCCCCGGAGCCAATAATATCAACCCCATCCCGTTATTAAAATTATCCGGAGCCCCGCTAAGATTTTCTATCGCAATACTATTTCTGTGTGATGGTATATAGAGTTGAAGCAGCGGATACGCTTTGCCTGCTTCGATCGTTAATCTGAATGCATCATTCTCCAAAACACATTTGGCTGCCATATTTGTATCGAGCTCGAATGAATTATCGAGTTCTATGCCTCGCAATGAACTGCCATTGGTAAAACGGGTATCACTGAATTTTTTTCCTGTCGGAAGAAGGTCCGCATCATATTCAAGCTGGCAATTGCTGTCAAATTGTAACAGGCAATCATCTACTGATCCGCCTAAAGTAAAATAGGGGTGCCAGCCATCAGCAACAGGAATGTTTGTTTGATTTTGATGTGTAAGTGTTGTGGTAACGCTTAATTTATTTGTTGCTTCCAGTTTCCAGTGAATGATCATTTTGTATGGAAACGGGTAGCCTTCATCCGTTCCTTTATAATCATATTCCATTGTTACACCGGCATGATCTGGGGCTGATATGGTACCAGTGATTGTAAAAACCGCATCATACAATAACCCATGTATCGCATGCCCGGAAAGAAAATATTTTTGAATGGTGTAGCCTTTATTTTCAAACCTGTATTCGCCACGTTTCATGCGACAAACAAACGGGCTAAGCTTGGTGCTTTTGAAACCATTTGTAATGTTGTCCATGGCATCTTTCACAGACGAAAAGCCATCAATTACATTTACCAGGCCACCCTTATGCGGCACATGGAATGCATTTAATAATCCACCGAAACCATAAATCTCAGCCTGGCAACCGGTCCCCATGTCCATTAAAGTAATAACCTGATGGCCCGTATCCCCGGTAACGATCGTTTCAAAAGACATAGCTTGTTGTTTCGGGTTTGAAAATAAGAAGT
The DNA here is from genome assembly GCA_040388475.1 of Bacteroidota bacterium. Classification (GTDB taxonomy): domain Bacteria; phylum Bacteroidota; class Bacteroidia; order Chitinophagales; family Chitinophagaceae; genus Sediminibacterium. Next base: position 102,566 of record JAZKBT010000001.1, read on the forward strand.
TTTGACAGTAAATCAGTTCCGCAACTAAAAGCTAACACTTGTTAACCTTTCGCTGCAATACTGTAAATTTGCATAAGTAAAACAGGATCATGTCGTATACGCCCAAACATAAGGTTAGAATTGTAACTGCTGCTAGTTTATTTGATGGTCATGATGCCGCAATCAACATCATGCGCCGCATCCTGCAATCCAAAGGTGCGGAGATCATTCACCTCGGTCATAATCGCAGCGTAGCTGATATTGTTGAATGCGCGATAGAAGAAGATGTACAGGGTATTGCCATTACCAGTTACCAGGGTGGCCATGTTGAATTCTTTAAATACATGAAAGATCTGCTGGACCAAAATGGTTGCGGGCATATTAAAATATTTGGTGGTGGTGGTGGAACCATTTTACCGGAAGAGATACGTGAACTGCATCTCTATGGTATCACCCGGATCTATAGCCCTGATGATGGCCGCCATATGGGTCTTGAAGGAATGATTGAGGATGTGATCAAACAATGTGATTTCAACCTCAATGGAAATGGCGAGTATAAAAACCCCATGACACTCGGCGAAACAAAAGATGTAAGAAAAGTAGCCCGCCTGATCACAAACGCTGAGAATGGCACTCCAACCACAAACTCCAAACAACAAACCACAAACCAAACAATCCCCGTTCTCGGTATAACCGGAACCGGTGGCGCCGGCAAAAGTTCTGTAACAGATGAAATTGTACGACGTTACCTGCATACATTCACTGATAAGACCATTGCGGTAATATCTGTTGATCCATCAAAGAAAAAAACCGGTGGTGCTTTATTGGGTGATCGTATACGGATGAACGCGATCTCTCACGGCCGTGCTTATATGCGCAGCCTCGCAACACGCGATGATAATACCGCACTCAGCGCACATGTGCAGGATGCGATCGATATCTGTAAGTCAACAGGATTTGACCTCATCATTTTAGAATCTGCCGGCGTTGGCCAAAGCGATGTATCTGTTTTAGAATATTGTGATGTGAGTTTATATGTGATGACACCCGAATATGGCGCCGCATCTCAATTAGAGAAGATCAATATGCTTGACTATGCAGACGTTGTATGCATCAACAAATTTGATAAGGCCGGTGCATTGGATGCTTTACATGATGTGCGCAAACAATTCAAACGAAATCATGGATTGTGGACCGCAAAGGATGATGAATTACCGATCGTAGGAACGATTGCCGCTCAGTTCAATGATATCGGTGTAAATGTTTTATTCGAAAAAGTCTTTGCAGCGATCGAACAGAAATGCAAAATTTCTTTCACGCATATTGCGGCCTTACAAAATAAAGAAGGCGAGTCAACGACCACTAAATCGCAGATCATTCCTCCTAAGCGGGTTCGTTACTTATCCGAGATCGCTGAAAATAATCGCAGCTATGATGCCTGGGTGAATGAGCAATGTGCCATTGCATCAAAACTTTACCAGGTAAATGGTGTAATTGATACCATGAATGCGGACCCTTCTTTAAAAAATGCAATATCTCTTACTGAAATAAAAGATCATTTTGAAAAACAGTTACATCCCGAATGTAAAAAATTAGTGAATCAATGGCCCGCACTTGTTAAAAAATATACAGCAGACTTTTTTGAATACCAGGTTCGGGATAAAGTGATTAAACAACCTCTAACAATAAGGTCATTAAGCGGTACACGTATTCCAAAAGTGGTATTGCCAAAGTATAAAGATTGGGGTGATATACTCCGCTGGCAACTGCAGGAAAATGTTCCCGGTGAATTTCCATATACTGCTGGTGTGTTCGAATTAAAAAGACAGGGCGAAGATCCAACCAGGATGTTTGCAGGAGAAGGTGGACCTGAGCGTACCAATAAACGTTTTCACTACGTATCACTTGGTCAACCGGCGATCCGTTTATCAACCGCATTCGATAGCGTTACCTTATATGGGGAAGACCCTGATCATCGTCCGGATATCTATGGTAAAGTAGGTAATAGCGGTGTAAGCATTGCCACATTGGATGATGCAAAAAAACTATATAGCGGATTTGATTTGTGCGATCCAAAGACGTCGGTGAGTATGACCATCAATGGCCCTGCTCCCATATTGCTTGCATTCTTTATGAATGCTGCCATCGATCAGCTTTGTGAAAAATGGATCGAAGCAAATGATCAGTGGCCGATGGTGAATGATTTTATTAAAAAGAAGTTTGCAAAAGTGCCTAAAGCCATTTACTACAATCCTGCATCACCTGAACGTTTACCTGAAGGGAACAATGGTCTTGGATTAAAACTTTTAGGTATTAGCGGCGATGAGGTATTACCGAATGATGTGTATGCAAAAATAAAAGCAGAAGCTTTATCACAAGTGCGTGGAACGGTGCAGGCGGATATTTTGAAAGAGGACCAGGCACAGAACACCTGTATCTTCTCCACAGAGTTCGCATTGAAGCTGATGGGTGATGTGCAGTCTTATTTTATTGATCAGAAAATAAGAAATTTTTATAGTGTCAGCATCAGTGGTTATCATATCGCGGAAGCGGGTGCTAATCCAATCACACAATTGGCGTTTACGTTATCAAACGGGTTTACGTATGTAGAGTATTATCTCAGCCGTGGAATGAACATTGATGATTTTGCACCCAATCTTTCTTTCTTCTTCAGTAACGGAATGGACCCGGAGTACAGTGTGATAGGCCGAGTGGCGCGTCGTATCTGGGCCAAGGCAATGAAGAATAAATACAAAGGAAATGAACGCTCGCAAAAGTTAAAATACCATATTCAAACCAGCGGCAGAAGCCTGCATGCACAGGAAATTGATTTCAATGACATACGTACCACGCTCCAGGCATTATATGCGATCTATGATAATTGCAACAGTCTTCATACAAATGCATATGATGAGGCCATCACTACTCCAACCGAAGAAAGTGTAAGAAGAGCCATGGCCATTCAATTGATCATTAACCGTGAACTAGGCACAGCAGTCACAGAAAACTTTATGCAGGGAAGTTTTGCTTTGGAAGAATTAACCGAATTAGTAGAAGAAGCGGTGCTGACAGAATTTGACCGTATCACAGACCGTGGCGGTGTTTTAGGCGCGATGGAAAGAATGTACCAGCGAAATAAGATACAGGAAGAGAGCTTGTATTATGAAACATTAAAACATACAGGTGAATTGCCGTTGATAGGCGTAAACACCTTCCTCAATAAAAAGGGAAGCCCAACTATTTTACCGGGCGAAGTAATCAGAAGCACTACTGAAGAAAAAGAACAGCAGATTCAGAACCTGAAAGCCTTTCACAAAAGAAATACAGGAAAAAGTGGAGAAGCGCTGCAAAAGTTAAAACAGGCTGCTATTAATAATGATAATCTATTCGCAGAACTGATGGATTCTGTTAAATATTGCTCCCTTGGCCAGATCACCAATGCGCTATACGAGGTAGGCGGTCAATACAGGCGAAATATGTAAGATGGAATTATTATCTTACGCACGCTTATTAAATAGTGAAAAGAGTATGTATCTGAAGAAAGTATGGGTATTGGTTATATGTTTTTGTACGGGCATTTCATGCATCAATGCCCAGCTTCCTGCAAGACGGCTTGATACAACCATGAAAGTTGGGAAAATCGGCTACCGTGTATCCTGTACCAATAAGAATGCCGACAAAAACAATATTTCCATTACACCCCTTGGTTTTGATAAAGACGTCAGGGAGTTTTCATTTGAAATAAAAGGAAGGATCGGTACAGCGGAAGTAGATGATATGAACCGTGATGGTTTTCCTGATCTTGTTTTATATGTTTTTAATAATGATTCTATACCCAAGGGTTCTGTGATCGGGATTGCTTCTGAGAAAAACGAAAGTGTAGCACCTATTTCCTTACCTGATATTTTTAATGATCCCAAACTGCGTGTTGGTTATAAGGGTAATGATGTTTATTTCCTGATGGAAGGATACCTTGTACGTCGTTTTCCTGTATATCCAACAGAAGGTGGGTCACCGGCACCCACCAGCGGAACTTTAATGCGCCAGGTGCAGTACCAGGTAATTCCCGAGGAGCGTGGAGGGTATAAATTCAAGCCCTTGCGGAGTTATGATTTTACCAAGCCTTAGCCAGAAAACAAATTTTAGCTCGCGCATTAATTTATTGTAGCTTCTGTTTTTTCAGGCAGGCTATCTGTATCTTTATTTTCCAGATTAAATTATGCATATGAAAAAGGTTATTGTCGTATCCTTCGGGATCCTCTTTTCTGTAGTAAGTTTTTCTCAAACCGTACAGCAGGTAGAAGCAAACAAGGTCACACTTCCTAACGGATGGAGCCTCACACCCATCGGTCGTAGTTTGCCACTTGGAGATCTTCCTTTGAATATTGCTGTTAGCAAGTCTAAAAAATTAATAGCGGTTACCAATAACGGCCAGAGTGTGCAAAGTATCCAGTTAATAGATCCTGCAACAGAAAAAATGCTGGATAGTGCTGTGATACCTAAAAGCTGGTACGGACTCCAATTCAGTGCCGATGAAAAAAAATTGTATGCATCAGGCGGTAACGATAACTGGATTCTGGAATATGCTATCGAGAATAAAAAGCTGGTATTGAAAGACAGCATTATTCTCGGTAAAAAATGGCCCACTAAAATATCGCCAACCGGCATTGCATTAGACGATGCGAAACAACTGATGTATGTTGTTTCAAAAGAAAATAATTCCCTTTACATTATTGATCTGAAAACAAAAACAACAGAACAACAAATATCATTGGGAGGAGAAGCATATTCCTGTATTCTGTCACCCGATAGAAAAGAACTGTACATCAGTTGCTGGGGATGCGACCGGGTATATGTATTTGATACAGAGAAAAGAAATGTTACAGCAGAGATAAAGGTGGGAGATAATCCAAATGAATTATGCCTGACCAAAAATGGAAAATATTTATACGTAGCCAACTCAAATGATAACTCTGTATCCATCATTAATGTAGCCGAGAGGAGAGTAATGGAGGTGTTGAATGCGGCTTTGTATCCTGATGCACCTAATGGATCTACCACCAATGGCCTTGCTTTGAGTAGCGATGAGAAGACACTATATATCGCGAATGCGGATAACAATTGCGTATGTGTGTTTGATGTGTCGGTTGCAAATAAAAGCAAAAGCAAAGGGTTTATCCCGGCGGGATGGTATCCTACCAACGTTAAAGTGATCGGTAAGAAGATTTTTGTTTCTAATGGAAAAGGATTTTCATCCAAAGCCAATCCTTATGGTCCGAATCCATATGGTAATAACCAGGAAGTGATCTATCAGAAAGGAGATCCTAACATACCCAAAAAGGTACAATATATAGCAGGTCTTTTCCAGGGAACGATGAGCATTATTGATGAACCGAATGAAAAGCAACTGGCAGTGTATTCACAGGTAGTTTACCGGAACACTCCTTACAATAAAACGAAAGAGTTATTGGTGAAGGGTGAAGAAGGAAATCCGATTCCGCGAAAAGTGGGTGAACAAGGCCCGATCAAATATGTGTTCTATGTGATCAAAGAAAATAGAACCTACGACCAGGTTTTGGGAGATGTGAAGGAAGGCAATGGTGATCCGAAACTGGTTTTGTTCGGAGAAAATGTAACGCCTAATCAGCATGCACTGGTGAAGGATTTTGTGTTACTGGATAATTTTTACGTAGATGGTGAAGTAAGTATGGATGGTCATAATTGGACGACAGGTGCTTATGGAACGGATTATCTTGAAAAGAACTGGGTAACCAGTTATGGGGGACGCGGAGGCTCATATGATGGAGAGGGAAACCGTCCGATTGCAAATAACAAAGGAGGGTTTATCTGGGATCATTGCAAACGTGCAGGCGTGAGTTACAGAACGTATGGTGAATTTGCGGATAATGGCAAAGCCAATATTCCTGTTTTAAAAGATCATTTTTCTACTACCTATACAGGATGGGATCTGAAAGTACAAGACACCACACGTTTTCGTCAATGGAAGAGGGAGTTTGATTCGTTAATGGCAATCAACGCTGTACCACGCTTCAACAGTGTACGAATGGGTAACGATCACACCGAGGGATTGCGGAAGGGAAGGCCAACGCCTAATGCGCATGTAGCCGATAATGATCTTGCGGTAGGAATGTTCGTAGAATATTTAAGCAAGAGCCCGATCTGGAAAGAAACAGCCATTTTTATCATTGAGGATGATGCACAAAATGGAGCAGACCATGTAGATGCACACCGAAGTACTGCTTATGTAGCAGGAGGATTTGTAAAAAGAGGTTTTGTAGATCATACAATGTATTCAACTTCGTCTATGCTTCGTACAATCGAGCTGATCCTGGGCATTCCACCGATGAGCCAGTATGATGCAGCTGCAGAACCTATGTGGCGTTGCTTCAGTAGTAAATTCGATCCCAGAGGCTTTACGGCAAAATCATCGAAAGTAAATTTGCGGGATAAAAATACAGCTATGAATGAATGGCAGCGTCGTTCAGAAAAATTTAACCTGGCCAAAGAAGATGCAGTGCCTGATCTTGAATTCAATATTGTATTATGGTATGGATTGAAGGGCGATAATGTTCCTTTTCCCGGTCCAAAACGATCAGCTTTCTTTAAACCGATCAAAAAAGCAGATGACGATGATGATTAATTGATCATCTTCCTGAAGTGATCACGATCTTGGTGGCAAGTTTTTCATTGCCGCTATCATCTCTTACAATAACAAGGTAAACACCACTGGCAATCTTTTGCCCGTTATAATTACGGCCATCCCATATTGCCTGGCCACCTAATGCACGTGTTTGAAAAATAAGTTTCCCATTTAATTCAGCAATTTTCACAATGGCATTATCTACCAAACCACGAATGGCAATGGTTCCATTATAACCCGGTGGAACGGGATTGGGAAACACAAGAACATTATTATTGGTGCTGGCACCTTCCGTTGCTGTACTCCTGAAACTGCAGATACCTGAAACAGTAGAAATAAAAACTTCGCCACTGGCAGGATCAACTGCAATTTTTTTTACATCATTGTTGAGCAGCGGACTATTTTCTTCAGTAAAACGATAAATAATTTTGTCGCCATTTGGTGAGATCAGCCAAAGACCATTTTTAGAGCCTACCCATTTCCTGTTTGCTCCATCAACAGCCATGCATTGAACAATTTCATCTTTAAACAGAAGGCCTGCAAAACGGTCTAATTGAACAATCGGTAAAACAGCATCGCAACTTTGTGCACTGAACACATTTGCTGTGCATTGAATGATACCAATTCCTTTATCGGTGCCGACCCATATAAATCCATCACGGTCATTTAATAAACACAAAACATTATTGCTGGGAAGATTACCATTACCACCACCCTGTTTATAAAACTTCCATTTATCATCAGTGGTGTTATCAATACTTTGTCCGTAGTTATAACAGAATAAGCCGTTGTCTTTTGGGCTTATGATCCATAATTGGTTAATATCATCAACAACGATTTGGCTAACCGCATTTTCAAGGTGTGTGAAAGGAATGGAGAAAGCTTTCCATGAGCCATCAGTTTTTCTTACCTGCAGGTTTTGGGGAGCGCCATAATTACTGATCCATAAGTTTTTGTTTTGATCAAATGCCAATCCACTCACTCTGAAGCTTGTAGGATCACCGATAGAAGCTTGTAAACTACTGTTACTCTTTTTGTAGATGGTTGGTTGTGCTTCACCTTTAAAGTTTACCAATCCACCGCCATAGCTACCGGCCCATACGCTTGCATCAGTTGGATCTACTGCTATTGTAATAAAATCCAAAACGGAATCCAAAACAGGATGAGTATTAGTGTTTTTAAAACTCCATTGGTCCTGTTGAAAATAATACAGCCCATTTCGGTTGTATTGATAATTCCAGGCGGCGTTTACACTACCGGCGGCGGCGTACAAAATATTATTTTTGACTAGCACCTCACCATCAGCGGTACCTGGCGGGCCATTTGGTATAAACCGTTCAAGCGCTGACCCGAATCTAGACAAACCACCAAATTGATCGGCAATCCAAACAGCGTTGTTCTCTGTTATGGCAGATTTTGGAAAAGAGATAACACCGCTTTGTGAAATATTTTTTTCAATCTGGCCAGTCGTAGTTAATATAATCACGCGGGCATTTCCTGCTGTAGTTCTTTGGCAAACCGCTAATTTATTTTCCGAAGCTGTAATATTTATTATGGGCCAGTTTTTGTCAGTGTATAATAAGTTCCATGTATTTCCGTTCAAAATAAATAAAGAATCATTTTTTTCGGCAATGATCTTATTGTTTGTGAATTGAATATTTTTCACAGGACCAGAGCTGAGTCCATTTGCTCCGCTCAGTATTTGCCAGTTGGCATAATTGGAAAGGTTATTAGAGTTAACTGAAATACTTTTTAATCCTTCTTCTGTCGCAGCATATATTGACGAACCATCAATAGCTAATGCATTTACTTTTACCTGTGCACCATTGTTACCAATAAACCATGTGTCTTTGATCTCGAATTTAGAAAGGCTAACAACGATAACTCCTAATCCACTGCTTAAATAAGCCAACCCGTCTTTGCAGTAAACCGAATAGATTGTTTTATTACCGGATATTGAGCTCCGTTTAATATCACTGATGTTTTTGGTGTTATTGTTCTTTATTACATCAATATTACTATTTGTGTAGGCAATAACCAGTTGTTGCGTAGTGGCGTCCCACCCGATGCATTGCACACCAACATCGTTCAGACCGGATACTTTGCTAAATCGTTCTATTTCGTTGTCAGGGTCAACTGAGAAAAGATTGGTATTTGTGGCACAATATATTTTATCGCCGTTTACTACCTGGGTTGTTTGTTGATAGTTAAGGTGTTCTCTCCATTGTCCAATAGGTGGGATGATGTTTTGTGCCGAAAGGCTGGAAATGGCGAATAGGGATAATAAGAGTAATAAAAGCGGATCCTGCTTTTTAGCGTTCTTATATAAATCAAAAAGAAACGAGTGAGGCATGCCATTCATTTTACAGGATCAACCACACTAAGTTAGGCGCTATATATTAACAATGCCGTTCTTGATCGCGAAAATGGCAAGGCCAACCCTTGTTTTAACATCAAGTTTCTTGAACAGGTTATCACGATAAGTATCAATGGTTCTTGGGCTGAGGCACATTTCGTCTGCAATTTCTTTATAGGTTTTTTCTGTGCAGATCCATTTTAAAAAGGTGGATTCGTTTTCGCTTAGGCTGTTCAGCGCAACGGCATCTCCGTCATAAACCTCTTCATGATTAATGTAGTGCATGAGTTTATTGCTCACCAGTTCGTTGATAAAATAACCACTGTCGCGAATACTATCAAGAGCGTCTTTAAAAACTTTTGGTTTACTGTCTTTGAGTATATACCCTCTTGCGCCATTTTTAAGCATTCGTATGATAGCGGTGTCATTCTCCAACATGCTAAGAACAAGCACTTTTGTCTGCTGCAGGTTATTTTTTATCCAGCTTGATGTTTCATAACCATCCATTATGGGCATAGTAATATCCAATAAAACGATATCGGGGGGAGTTTTGCCCTTTACTTTTTCTATGAATTGTTTGCCATTGTTGGCTTCCATTACTACTTTAAAGCCTTCAAATGAATTAATGATAGCGGCAAGCCCGGTTCGTAATAATTCATGATCATCAACCAAAGCAACAAAAGTCATATAGCGGGTGATTTAGATTTAATAAACAAAGTTATAATAGTTCCGTTACCCGGCGCACTTTTTACATCCACAGTTGCGTTGATCATTTTAGCCCTGTTTATAATATTCTGTAGTCCAATACCTGATCTTTCCTGGTCTAATAAACCGGTATCAAACCCAATACCGTTGTCTTGTATCTTGATAACGGTAGACCCATCCTCGTTTTTAATCTCGACACCAATGCTGTTTGCAGCAGCATGCTTGATAATATTATTTATGATTTCCTGGATCATACGGTAAATGATGATGTCCGTATTGGGATCAAGTATGTGAAAATTATCCGAAGTGTAAAAAGAGGTTTTAAACCGACCCGTTTTTTCCAGGGAGATCAATAATTGTCTGATGGATTCAATAATACCGATATTGTGGATGCGGTTATTCTGAAGATTATGGCTGAGGTCGCGAAGGTCTTTGATTGCCTTGCCGAGAAGATCATCTGTCTGGTTGAATTTGTCTTCAGGCACAGAATCACCGAACGTATTCAAGTTAAGTCTGGCGAGACTTAAAATCTGTCCGATATTATCATGAATTTCCTGGCTGATATAGGTAAATGCCTGCTCCTGTATCTCAAGCTGTGTTTTGAGTAAAGTCTGTTCAAAGCGATTTCTCATTTCCTCCTTCTCTTCTTTATTCTTTCTTTGACGACGGAGAAAAACGAATACAAGCAATAACAAAAAACTCCCGATCAATATAAAAAAGACCGAGGCAACGACGATGGTTATGAGGATATCTTCTTGTTGTCTCGGCATAGAAAAAAGGCGATGCAGAATGAAGTATATAAGATTACGTTTAAACAATTGTTGATTATTCCATAAATGCGCATTCCCTCAATTTTTAAATCATTAGTAGTCAAATAGTCAAATAACGCATTAATAATAACAGAGCCTAAATAATAAATTAACAACCCACTTGAAATCCAAAAAAAAGGCTGTTTAGAAAGCTGATCATCAATCTTGTCTGGTAAAACGGATTCATAAAAAAAACAGCAACAAAAGATAACAATAAAAAAAGAACCTAGGAGAAAAGTATAAGTATGAAAGGTCTTATTTAAGCCTTGAATAAAAGCTAAATTTACTGCCACTAACAATACAAATGCAGGAATAAAAATTAAAATGCATTTCTTGAATACACTTTTTCTAAAGTGCATATAAAAAAGAAGGGAATAAAAGATAAATTCGATAGTGGTAAAGATATTATATATCGCATAGCGATATTTCACGAACCACGTATATGAAGTCCACCCTCCACCAATTAACTCTATTGTAACAGTTAAAAATAAAAAAGGAATAAAATACAGTAGTAATTTATTCCTTTTTTTAGTGTAAAAAAATGTTGCAGTTAAAAAGCTAATTATTTCAAAATATAGGTAAACACCTTTCTCCATATTAAGGAACAAGACCTCCATGATTCAAAAAGTCGTCATTTGCAGCATTATCTGCATCTGCGGCACCAAAATTCCTTTGTGTATTTGATCCTAGAATTTTATTCCCGGTAAAGAAAACTGTCAGCCTACCATAATCTCTAGATTGTACAGGTAAAGCCCCTTGGCCATACACGCCAAAATTCACATAAATAATATCTGATTTATACTTTGCTTGTAAGCCATTAATAAAGGCAACTAAATCCTTTGCAGAAAAAGCTACATATTGTGTTTGATTATTGTCAGAGCCATATTTTTTTGCATAATTGGCTGCCAATGATGCGGCATATGATGGCTTTATGGACCCAGAATACGGTCCGTTTCCCGAAAGTGCCACGATATGCGTTTCCTCAGTTGAGTTCAGCGATGGCTCATTTGAAGCAATACTTTGTTCCTTTTGACATGAGATCAAAAGGACAACTACTATCGAAGACAGTAGTACCGCCGCAGAAAGAAAGGAAAACTTTTTCATAAGTCGTAAGTTTATCACCCGACAGCCCCAGTGAACAATACACTATGCTGGCAGTGGAAAATATATGGAATGCAAGTTAATGTTTCCCTGATTTTATATGTTAAGTAATTTGGCAAGTAATAGAGAAAATGCATCTATTTTAATGATAATCAATTTGTTACGATAGTTAAATTAATAAAAAAACGGTGTTTATCACGCTAAAAATACCGTGAAAACACCTATAAATGATCGGTTATTTACACTTACTAAACATTTTATGAACCAGCGGTTCAGACTGAGTTTTGTGTTTTATGAACACTTTAGAGGCATAAACGCTAATTGAAAATCAATTACTGAACCCCTCTTACAGGTATTGAAATGTATTTGCGGATTGAGAAATTTGTTACAATCCATATCACCCCTAATACAAAAATGCCTGCTGATATGGTTGTGATAGAAGCAAATCTATTGATGAAAATACCCTGCGCTGTAAGCTTATAGTGAATGTAAACCTGCAGTCCGGAAATCGTCAATAAAGACACAATGATGATTAAAATATGAACAGGGAAAAACTGGTTCATTAAAAAACGCCGAAGTTGCTTAGGGGAGGCGCCAAGCGTAATCAGCAAAACAATTTCTTCCTTGCACGATGCTATCGTTAGCTGGATAAAAAGTGTAAAAACCAATAATGCAAAAAGCAACATGATCACTCCGGTAATCCATGAAATGCTTACCACAACATCTACCACCTGCCTGTAACGGCTAAAACGGGTCTTATCAGCATCCGTTGTTAGCCCCTTTTGTTTTAGATATTGTACCAATTGTGGATTACCCGGGTCTTTAGTCCTGATGATAATTCGCGATGGCTTCGCATCCTGGTTTCTTCCAAAATTTGCATTTCCCCAATCCATAAATTCCTGAGGTACTAATAGGGAAGATACCCGATCGCTGAAGCCAACAACCCTTCCATTGAAAGTAACGAGTCCATTAGGGCGGTACACGTTTACTTTGAACACAATCATTTTTACCACCTGTTGTGTTAACTGCGGTAGATTTTGCGAAAAAGAAAATTGAAAATTATAAAAATCAAGAAACATGTTTGGCGCTATGATCGGAACAAATGCGGCGTTCTCGTCCCATTTCCAATCCTTACTGGTGACATCGATAAAATCTTTGGGAACACTCTCAAAAGCGATATCTGTAAAAAAAGGAAAGCGGTCGCTAGAACTTTGAATAGATGCTTTGAACCTACTGGGTGTTAAGGATCCTGTTGATTCAACAAATACCTGTTTTTTCAGATCATTTATCTCTTCATCAGACAATGCAGTTGCACCAATGTTTTGATCATTCAATGTTTTATTCAGTACTAAAAAATTGGCAACACTATCCTGGTTGTTTTTGCTATGAAGAAGATCATTATAGTCGGCCTGGATCTGTACAGCCGCCAATATTAGCAGCATTGCAACAGACAAGCCGATAACTGCCATAAAAAATCTTTTACGGCCGGCACCTGCACGAATCAGTTTTTTTAATAAAAAATGTAATTCACCCATTGGTCCTCTTTTATAATACCAGATTCCTTGTATAATTAAAATTGCTATCCTCGTCAAGGTCGGTTATAATAAAACCCGCCTTCCTTTTTAAGCATTCTGTTTCGATTAATGCGGCAGCTTTTTTTGTGTTCTCAATATCCAGATGACTAAATGGCTCATCCATGATTAACAATCCAAATGGCTGTATCAATGACCGAATGATTGCTATACGTTGCTGTTCCCCGTAACTGCATAAACCTGCTTTCTGTTCTAATACATGTGTTATACCTAATATCCCGGCCATTTCATCTATCACGTCACTATTGTAAAAAGGTGTTTGTAATACCCTTTTTAATTCTATGTTTTCACGCGCGGTAAGATTTGGGAATAAACGAAGATCCTGGAACACTATACTGATCTTATTCTGTCTCAACAAGGACAATTCATTTTCATCCAATTCTAAAATAGATCTGTTATCTATCCTGATATTTCCCTCATAATCATGTCGCAATTTGTACAAGAGATGCACTAGTGTTGTTTTCCCCGTTCCACTCGGAGCTTTGATCTTAATGAACTCTCCCTGATTGAATTGAATGCGTGTATTCCAAACATCAGAAGCTCTTTGTAAGAACCGGTCTTTTAATGGTGTAGGTACTATATGGTCGAGCGCAATGTTCATATGTGTTGATTGCTATATCCGAAAATACAATGAATCAAAACAATAAAGTCCCGCATTGCGGGACTTTATTGTTAAAATATATTCTCAATGGGATTAATTAGTACGAATAATAGCAGGAACGCCTCCCGGAAAAAGTTTTTCTTCCGCTTCCTTTTCCTTTTTTGCCTGTAGGCGCATGTCTACGGCTATATCAGCGATAAGGCTCGTTAATGTTACAAGACTGTTTTGTTTTTCATTCTGCATCCTTAATTCGAATACACCTTTGATACTGGTTCCATCAAAATTATCAGATGTGCCAATCACGTCTTTGAAAGTTTGTTTAGCAGTCCTGATGGAATGATCATAACCAAATGAGCCAGTAGAGTCTTTGGTAAAACCATTTAATGTATTAGCTATATCAAAATAGAATACAGATGATTTTCCCTTAAAACGATCTAAGGCCTCTTTGCTTATCACTGCCTTACTGCTTTTCGCCATATACTGTGTATAGGTAAGCGAATCGCTGGATACAATTAGATTTTTTTCATCTGCATGAATAAACAAACCGATAGCATTAGCAAGACTGCTTCCTTTGTAAACATTGTTCTGTTTGGTAAGCATGCCATTGGCAACAGCTTTGTCCAGTATTTTGAAGAAACTTGTTTTATCACCAACAGGCGCATTAAAGATCATTTTTCCGAAAGATTTTTTATGCATCATACTTTTCTCGTCATGCTTCATCTGCGGTTCAGGTGACATTGCAGGCATGCCCAGATCCGAAACTATCACCGCAATATCTCCTTTCAGCGATTTGTATAAATCCTGTGTAGTCAAACCTATTTTTTCAAGCGATGCGTTTGCCAGACCTTCTACTTCCAATTGTTTTAAAATGCCACCGATCAATTCAGGGTTAAATGCTGCCATCATAATCCCATTGATATTCTGTGATGGATAATTCTCGATGAGTGATAGATCTACAGTCGGACCGGAATATTGCTTCAGTACATTACCCAATAATTTATTTGGATACATGGTTGATTTTGCAATGATCTTTCCATCTTCAAAACTTAATGTAGATGTTGAATAATTGTCTTTTACAAACTCTTCCAGTTTGGGTGGCTGTATAGGCAGATTGTTTAAAGTAGGCAATGCACTGTTTGTGCTGGTAAACATATAACCATCTGCTTTGTCTTTAAACATATCTGTAAACATCTTCACATCTGCCAACGATTCGTTTACGCTTTGTGTAAAGTAGTGAGCAACCTGGTTTTTCAACTCTGTCTCTGTATCAGCAGGCGGAGGTCTTTTAAAGGTCATTTCCACGGTGTCATATGTTGGTTTCAACATATGGTTGTAAAACGTTACAATCAGCTGCTCGTCGTTCCATGCAACCATTAGCGCATCTTTTAGCAGGTAACTGTAATCTTTTTCCTTTTTAATTGTATCGTTCTTGTGCTCACCCTGGCTTTTAATAAAAGCTTCAAATTTTGCAGCATCTTTTAATCCGCAGAGTACGCTTAATACACTTGCATTTGTTTTGTCAGGAAAGCTTTTTTGCGAGGCGAAAACAAAAAATTTACTTCCCCAGTTAATTCCTGCGCTGTCTTTCATTCCATTAAAATGTGCTCTATCTTTTGAGTCGGCTGGTTCATTTTTGAAGATCCTCCCGATCAGCGTATCGATACTGATGCCACCTTTCTGCAATTTATCCTCCAATTGCTGCGGATCAAGTACCATTACAAAAGCCGCTTCTTTGGGAATATATTTTGCTTCTTTAGGAACGTTGTTCTTGCAGGAGGTCAGGCCGGCAGCAATAAACAAGACCAGTGTAGTAAAACGTAATACTTGTTTCATAATAACGTCAGTAGGTTTATAATAAGTAAAGTTAGACTTTGCTATTGATTCATGCTTTATCATTATATATTATTTCGCAATTGACTGATAAATGGCTTCCTGTATGTTTGAGCGTACACTTAAGGAGCTAAGTTTATTGTTGTTGCGGGTTGGTGTTACCCTGTTCGACAGAAAAATGTATACCAGGTGAGACACAGGATCCACCCAAACGCAGGTTCCGGTAAAGCCTGTATGGCCGAAGGTTTCGGGTGATACACTTTTGGAAGGATAGGGCTCTTTCCGTGTTGCGTTGTCTTTTTCCGGTTTATCAAAACCCAATCCACGGCGACTTATGCTGCTGTTATACGCTGTGAATTTATCGATAGTTGTCTTTTTCAATAAACGAACACCATTCAATTCGCCGCCATTTAACAACATCTGGTATAGTTGCGCGAGATCATAAGCATTGCTGAACAAACCTGCATGGCCAGCTACACCACCGAACATGGCTGAACCTTCATCATGCACGTCGCCACGGATCAATTGCTGGCGAAAATGTTTTTCTTCCTCTGTCGGAACAATCAAATCTATCGGCATCAATTCCCTGGGGCGGAAGGTTGTTGTGGTCATGTGCAGTGGCTCATAAAAAGTCTCTCTTACATATTCATTCAATGGTTTACCGCTTACTGCTTCTACGATCTTGCCGAGGAAAATAAAATCCATATCGCTGTATACGTATTTTTCAGGGGCAGCGAGTTTACTTTTGAGGATTCGTTTATACAATGTATCCTGGTAGTCATTTCTTAGATATAAGCCTTCTGCTACGCGATACTGATGATTTGCATCTTTAACCGTTGAAAAATATTTCACAAGCGGGTTGCCGGTAACCGTGTCGATCGCTTCCCTGTAAAAAGGAATGAAAGGAGCTAGTCCTGCCTGGTGTAACAGGATCTCGGTTAATTTCAGTGGTGCTTTATCCGAACCTTTTACCCAAGGCAAGTAATCACCAATGGTTTTATTGAGATCAACTTTTCCTTCCTCATACAATTTCATGATGGAAACTGTTGTAGCAGATATTTTGGTTACTGAAGCAAGATCAAAAACCATGTCAGTCGTCATGGGTTCTTTCTTATCAAAATTGGTATAGCCAAATGCTTTGTGGTAAACGATTTTGCCTTCTTTTGCCACCAGCACTACACAGCCTGGAGCCGCACCTTTTTCGATGGCATCAGTTGCAATGGCATCGATCTTTCTCAAAGAGTCTGATCGCATACCGGTAGATTCAGGAACAGCAACGGGAAAATAACTGTTGTAGACTAAGCCATCACCAAATTTCAAATTATCTGTTACGGTAACAGG
The DNA here is from genome assembly GCA_040388475.1 of Bacteroidota bacterium. Lineage (GTDB taxonomy): Bacteria > Bacteroidota > Bacteroidia > Chitinophagales > Chitinophagaceae > Sediminibacterium. The sequence continues at coordinate 119,541 of JAZKBT010000001.1, forward strand.
TAATTTTCCCTTGGGTTGTGTACGACCTTCTAATAAACCAAAGGCAGCTTCCTGTACCACTTCATCATCCTCGTAACAGGCGATAAGATTGGGAGCGTTCGCAATGTTTTTCAGGGCATATGGATTTCCAAAAACAAGCGTAATGGTTTTGGGCCGTTGCAATGCGTTTAACAAATAAACAGAAGCATTACTCAATCCAAAATTATTTGCGGGGCGGCGGCTGTAATTATGTAAACCAACAATCACCACATCATATCCTTTTTGTTGGATGGTATTGACCAGTTCTGCAGCACTTATGCTGTCGCTTTTCTCTATTGTAGTAACAGGATTTTTGTCATCCATCAATTGTTTGCCCAATTCATTCTTGCTGCCGAATAAATAAACATCTGCATTGTAATTTGTCCTAAGCCTTGATGCAATGGTATTTTCTGAAGGGGCGCCAATACATACATAAGCTATTTTCTTTCCTTTGGTTATTGGAAAAATCGTTTCATTTTGTTTACGTAACAGGGTTAACGCATTTTGGCTCAATAGATTTTTGATGCCTGCGGTTTGGGCATTCAGATCGTTAACTAAATTTTCGGTTTGAATGGGTTGCAGTTTATCAAGTCCTAAATGATATTTTGCAAGAAGCACTTTCTTCACCTTCGCGTTAATATCATCCCATGTCAATCGTCTTTCTTTAATGGCTTCTTTTACTTTTTGGATACTGCCGGGGATATCGCCAGGCAAGCACAACATATCATTACCTGCGATCAGCGACATGACTGATGCATCTCCTTTTGGAAAAAATTTCGCTACACCCTGCATTTCCAATGCATCAGTAAACGAAATTCCCTGGAAGCCAAGATCATTTCTTAAAATGCCTGTCACGTTTCTTGGGGAGAGAGAACTTGCCAGGTTAGCTGTTGTATCAATTGCCGGAATGTAAAGATGCGCGGTCATAATACTCCCTACACCGGCATTGATCAGTTCTTTAAAAGGATATAATTCAAGGTCGTCTAATTGTGAACGGCTTTTATTGATAACGGGAAGGTCTTTGTGTGAGTCAACCGAAACATCTCCATGACCTGGGAAGTGTTTGGCAGTTGCCATCACGCCAACATCCTGCATGCCTTTCATGTATTGAATGCCGTATAATGCTACTTTATATTTGTCTTCACCAAAACTCCTGTCATTGATCACAGGGTTCATGGGATTATTATTCACGTCAACAACAGGCGCATAATTTACCTGTATGCCTATACGTTTGCATTGTTCGCCAACGGCTTTTCCAAAAGCGTAGATAAGTTTGGCATCGGGTGTTGAGCCTATCATGAGCTGACGCGGAAAACTGATCACACTATCCAACCGCATTCCCAATCCCCATTCCGCATCAATCGAGATCATTAATGGTGTTTTTGCGATGGATTGATACATGTTGGTCAAATTTGCCTGGCGCACCGGCCCTCCCTGAAAAAAACAGAGTCCTCCTACATTGTATTTTTTGATCAGTTCGGTTACTTCGGCAATATGTTCAGCACCGAGATTGCTATGTGCACGAATGATCATTAACTGGGCAATACGTTCGTCCTTACTCAGTTTTCTGAATTTCTTTTTTACCCAGCGTTCTGCGGCGGGTGTTTTTTCATAAAAATTCTGAGCAGATGCTGCTAACGAAAAAAACAGGAGAGCTACCAGAGGCAAAATTTTTCTTTTCATATATCCATCTTGAGGAGGCACAAGTTAACAATTAATGGCACGTAATGGCACGCGGATGACGCGGAAAGAGGCGGATAGCCACGGATTAGAAAGTCAGCATGCTAAAATCCGTGGCTATCCGCCTCTTTCCGTGTCATCTGCGTGCTATTATCCGAATAAAAAAGGCTGTCTTTTTTAAGACAGCCTCTTTAAAATATTTTAACAGGCTTATGCCTGCCCTTCTGCATCTTCTTCGGGTTCTTCGGCGAGAACCGGATCGATATTGTTTGCTTTGATCACAGCGTACCATTTCACCATTTTCTTCATATCGCTTGCATATACGCGGGCGAAATCCATGTCTGGGTATACTTTCTGAAAATAAGCTTTTACAGCTGCTGCATCTTTATCTGAAGGCAAGGCTTCTTTGCTTTTGCCCATGGCCTGGAAAACATCCACAAGGTTCACATTATCACGAACTGTATAAACCTCAATGCTTTCAAGATGTGAAAAATTGTGTACGCGGCTGCTCACGAATTTGGTCGTTTGATCGTCAAGAGATCTTACGATGGCGCCGTCTGTTTTGCTTCCTACGAGTTCAAATAAACCGTTTAAGCCGGTTATCGATATTAATTTACTGTACTCCATATTTACTAATTAAGAGCTGCAAAGTAAGGGGAAAATGAAGAAAATTGCCGTAAGAATCTGCCGGAAAGCAATATTTAAGATTTTCCTATACATTATCTGTCTACCCACGCTTTGAATCCGGCCACATTTTCATTGCTGATCGCTATTTCTTCGTCAACAGCAGGCGATAATTCTACCCACAATTTTCCTTTACCTATGGATTGTATCTTTTTTACCGCATTGATACTTACCAGGTATTTACGATTGATTCGAAAGAATTGGGCCGGAGCCAGCTCTTTTTCAAGATCGGCAAATTTCAACAGTAAAAAATGTTGTTTCAACTGTATAAATTCATGGCTTATCTTTTTTCAAATTTTTTCATAAGACAGAAAAATTATATTCGGGAAACACGACATGCGTATGAAAAAAGTCATTCTTTGTTCCCTCTTCAGCATTGCCAGTTGCGTTACGTTTTCGCAGGCGCCCAAATCTGTGCCCTGCTCTTCCAATCCGGTTTACAACCAGTTTGATTTCTGGTTGGGTGAATGGGAAGCATTCGGCCCCAAGGGTAAAAAAGGGGGCGACAGTAAAGTAGAAAGACTGCTCGATAGTTGTGTGATCCTTGAGAACTGGACAAGCGCCCAGGCAGGTTATAGCGGAAAAAGTTACAATACTTTTAATACAGTTACAGGCAAATGGCAACAATATTGGGTAGATAACAAAGGCGGCATAACAGAATATTTTGATGGTCATGCAGAAAAAGATAAAATGATCCTTCAAACTGCTAACCTGAAACAACCTGATGGCAGTTCATTGATCATGCGGATGACTTTCTCTAAATTAAATGAAGACAAAGTGCGGCAGCATGGTGAGAATTCGGTTGATGGAGGTAAAACCTGGAAAACAACCTTTGATCTTGAATACAGGAGAAAAAAATAAATCAAGCCAAAACTTACGCTTATGTCATTTGTAAACGCAATCAGCTGGTTCGAAATCCCTTCTATTGATCTTGACCGTGCACAAAAATTCTACGAAACAATTTTTGACCTCGAACTTATTGTTACGGATCTGCAAAATATAAAAATGCGCATGTTTCCTTTAGAAGATATGATGGGTGTAGGCGGTGCGATTGTTGACAGCGGCGGTTTTCACAAACCATCAGTTACCGATGGCCCTTTGATCTACCTCAACGGGAATCCTGATGTGCAGCAGGTATTGGATAAAGTAACAGCTGCAGGTGGACAGATCATCGTTCCCAAAACAGAGATCTCACCTGAGTATGGTTTTATGGCTGTTTTCATTGACACAGAAGGCAACCGCATCGGTTTGCATTCCGTACCACAACAATAAATTAACTTCAATACAAAACTAATTACCATGAAAAGATCATTTTCGTTATTGTTTGTTTGCCTGCTTTTGAGTGTAGGTTTTGCCAAACTAAACGCACAAGGATTGTCATTTGATACACTCAAAGCACAGTTTATCAAAGACTGGGAAAGAGCAAAAGCATATACTGGCGAATACCTTGCCGCAATGCCCGCTGATAAATACACTTTCAAAGCGGTAGATACCACCCGCAGTTTTGCAGAACAGATGCTGCATTTGTCGATGGGTAATATCGGCCTTGGTTTCAACGGCACCGGAGCAGCCAGGATCTTCCCTGGATTTAATATGGAAAAATCAGCCAGTGCGCAGAATAAAGATTCTGTTTCTTATTATGTAAATGCCAGTTATGATTATGTCATCAATGGGATCAAAGCCATGGATGCCGCTAAACTCGGTGAAATGCAGGGCCGTTTTGCCCGCTATCTATGGCTCATGAAAGATTTTGAACACCAGACACACCACCGCGGTCAGTGTACGATCTATATCAGGTTATTGGGCATTCGTCCACCCGGGGAAAGGTTGTTTTAATTTTGTCCGCTATGCGGGATGGATTGGGAAATTGGGAAATTGAAAAACGGTTACAGTACGCCGACAAATTTTCCAATTTCCCAATTGGTATCAGCCCGGAAATAATGCTTTATCAATGTTCGGTATGATCCGTAAAGCGTTCTTGTAGTATACTTTTTTCAAAACCTCGTCACTCAATCCCATTCCATACATCGGCCAGAAAGCATGGTATTTTTTGTGGTAAGGAAAATATTCATCTTCACTTTCAAGTACACGGAAATAGGTTTCATATTCTGATGGCACCCAACTGTCTTTTCCAAACAAGATCCTGTCCTGGTATTTTTCAAAAAACTTTTTGGCCATTCTTGGTTGCCTGCCAAGTTCTGCTATTATCGCACCGAACTCGATGTTCATATTGGGAAAAGAATCCAGCAGGCTGCCCAATTTACTCAGGTCATTCGCATACCAGCCAAAATGTGCTACGATAAAAATGGTTCTTGGGTGTTTGCGTATGATATTATGCTGCTGCTGTATCAATGTTTCCCATGAAGGCAGAGGAAGTCCATAATATCCTCTGCCTGGATGAGAAACAATTTCCAGCCATCTTTCATTTTTATCATCCGCTATATCCCAGAATGGCTTTGGGTCTGCTGTATGTATTAAAACCGGTATGTGCAGCTCACCACATTTTTCCCATACAGCATCCAGAAGCGGGTCATCCACTGCTATCAGTTTTCCGTTCTTGTCTTTACTGCCGAGTCCGAGTGTCTTAAATATTTTTAACCCATTGGCGCCGGCCTTAACATCCTGTTCCAGTTGTTTTACGGTGCTTGCCGTCCATCCGGTTTCACCAAAACCTGTAAAAGAAAGATTGGCAAACTGGAGAATACGGCTGGGTGTGGTTTCTTTTACGTGTTTAACTGCGTTCATGAGAGCCTGGCCACTTCTTCCACTCAGGTTCACCATTATTTTCATATTCAGCTGATCCATTTCCTTTAACAGGTCTGGGATACTTTGAGAGGCCATGTTCCCCTGGTGATTGTGTACATCGATGAAAGGAAATTTTGCGTGTGTTAGTTTTTTTCCGGGCACAACAAGGGTAGAAACCGGGTTATAGTTTTCAAAATCCATTTTTGATTGTGCTGAAGCGAGGAAGTTGAGGCCCAGAAACACGCTGGTAAAGATTTTTTTCATACAGGTGGTTTTACTTTTTAAAAAACAATCATTCCAAAATTTCCCAACTTCAAAATCAGGTAATCTCTTTCAAAGCCGCGTCTAACCTGGCAGATAATGTTTCATAATCAGTAAATCCACGCGCCAGTAACGTAAATTTTGTGTCCGAATTCTGTAATAACACGCAAGGATAACCGGTTACCTGTAACTGTTTGCACAATTGAAATTCGTAGTAAGCCTGTTCCTTGTATTCATCCGATTTCAGTTTTGTATAAAAGACTTCGGGCTGAATACTATATTTCTCGAGAAGATGGCGATAAGCTTCATCATCTGTAAGATCTCTTCCTTCAAAGTGCAAAGCATATTGAAGGTCGGCAGCAAACTCCACTTGTCTTTCGGGATAATATTCTTTAAAGATGCATAAAGCAATGGCCGGTTTTTCAGAATGTGGGAACCAGTCGCTCAGGTCGGGATGATTGATATGCCATAAATAATCGGCACCGAATTTAATACCTGTCAATTCTTCTACAGTAGGATATGCTTTCTGAATATATCCCGCTGTTGCAGCAATAGGTACCGGGTTCTCAGAAAGGATCATTCCTCCAGACAAAACCTCTATTTGTAAAGAGGGGTAGTTGTCTGCCAGTTTCCTGATCACCGGGCTAAACCCATAACACCATCCGCAATAGGCATCGTAGCAGTAAAAGAGAGTGGGATTCATGGGGCGAAGGTAAGAAAGTCTGTAGTCTGTAGTTTGTAGTCTGTGGTTGAGGAAACGAATCTTTAATCTTTTATATCTTTGTTCCCGAAAGGTCGGTAACAATTGCAGACCACAAACTACAAACCACAAACTGAATCTCATGCCTGGTTTTGAATTATTCGGCGCTGAAGAAAGAAAAGAAGTAAATGATGTATTGGAAACCGGTATCCTGATGCGCTATGGTTTTGATGGCCCGCGCAAGGGAAACTGGAAAGCGAAAGAACTGGAGCAGGCCATTACGGAAGTGTTTGGCACTAAATATGCGCAGCTTACTTCAAGCGGAACCTCTGCTTTAACAACAGCCATGGCAGCGTTGGGAATTGGTTTTGGAGACGAGATTATCATGCCTGCTTTTACTTTTGTAGCAAGTTTTGAAGCTGTGCTGAGTGTGGGCGCAATTCCTGTTTTGGTTGAGATAGATGAAACACTAACCGTAAATCCCGAAGCTGTTCGCGCGGCCATTACTCCGAAAACAAAATGCATCATGCCCGTACATATGTGCGGAAGCATGGCAGATCTTGATGCATTAAAACAGATCTGCGAGGAACATAAATTAATCTTGTTGGAAGATGCCTGCCAGAGTATTGGGGCTACTTATAAAGGTAAATCATTGGGAACGATCGGTGACGCAGGAACTTTCTCTTTTGATTTTGTAAAGACCATCACATGTGCAGAAGGTGGTGTGGTGATGACGAACAATGAAGACGTGTATATCAAATCTGATGGTTATACTGATCATGGTCATGATCACAAAGGCGGTGCGGACCGTGGTGCGGACCAGCATCCATTCCTGGGATACAATTACCGGATCAGTGAACTGCATGCTGCTGTGGGTTTGGCGCAGATCAGGAAACTGGGAACATTCCTGGGATTGCAGAAAAAAAATTATAAAGCACTGCGTTCTTATCTCGAACAAATACCCGAGATCAGTTTTCGCGTGATACCCGAAGGTGGTGAGGATAGTTGCAGTTTTATTAGCTGGTTCCTGCCAACAGAAGAGTTAACCAAAGCGGTTGTTGCCGAATTAAAAGAACAGGGAATTCTTGCAGGGAATTTTTATTGGTTCGTAAACAACTGGCACTACATCAGTAAATGGGATCATTTGAAACAGGCAGCTTCCTTACATAATATCAGCAATGAGCAACGAACAGCATTATTAAAATTGAATGAAACAAAATTTCCCGCGAGTGATGCAATCATGAGCCGTTGTATCTCTACCGCTATCAGTATGGTATGGACAGATGAACAGATCAAAGAAAAAGGGGAGAAACTGGTGGCAGCTATAAAAAAAGTGCTACAAAAACAAATGCAGCAGGCATAAGTATGTCAAGGTTTGTAATCCATATCAGTGAAGCAAAGAGAAAGAAGCATCTCATTTGGGGTAGCCTGAATATTGCCACAGCTGTTTTTTTATTTGGGACACTTATATATTATTTGTTCCATGAAGACGACACGATACGAAAAACGCTCTATATTGTTTTTACGATCCATTTTAGCGTATCCGGGTACGAGTATTTGCAAAAACGAAAACGGAAAGAATTTTTTCTCGAGATTGATCAGGATGCATTAACATGGTCGATGCATGAAACAGAAAAACCCACAAGTATCCAATGGGGCGACATACGCTGGGTAAAGAAAGAAAAAAACGAGGTGATCATGATCTTTCGGGAAAGCAGTTTTAGTGTGGGTTTTCCACTGGCCGATTTTCAGGAAGAAGAAAAAATGCAGATCCTGGAATTAATAGAACAGTATGCGGCTCAAAGACAGATCCGGATGATCAATTTTTCGATGCCGGCTTTGGCAACTGCTTAAGACCGCGTCCTTTTCCTTCCAATGCATTTACATAATCCAGGCTGCCCAATCTTATCCTGAAAGGAATTTTTGTCAATTTCTCCAGTTGCAACTCTTTCTTGCAAATAAAACCCAGGGTGTTGCTGTAATGATCCTGCGGTAGCAGCTGCAAGGGGATAGTTCTTAAACTGTCGATCCTTTTTTGCCTGTTTATCAATGAAAAAGACCCTGCCTGCCCATAGCTAATGGTGGCCGTTATTAGGAATAATTTCACAAACAAACAAATCGGTTTCAAGGTGGGGTTACTTTCATTTGTATGTAAATTTACGGCATTAAACTAAACGAGGATTTGCGAAGAGTGAGGTACGAAGCGGTTTTTGTGGGTACTTCGCGTTTGAGCGCTTTAACGAATTATGTCACTTAGCCAGTCATTACAGCAGAAATTATTACAAAAACTGTCACCCCAGCAGATTCAGTTAATGAAGCTGTTGCAGGTACCTACTGCCAACCTGGAAGAGCGCATCAAAGAAGAATTGGAAGAAAACCCCGCATTGGAACTTGATGAAGAAGGTCATGAAGATGAATATGGGGATGATATACAGGATGAATTCGACAACGGTACCGATGATGACGCCGATCCCAATGGCAGCGAAGAAGAGTATGACAATGTTGACATCAGCGAATATATAGCCGATGATGATGGAGAGATCGCTGATTATAAAATGAAAGATGATAATTATCCAGAAATGGATGATCAGAAAGTGATACCTATTAAAGTGGAGACCAGTTTTCATGAAATGCTGCTCACCCAATTGGGAATGCTTGAACTGGACGAACGCAGTTACAAAATCGCCGAGCAAATTGTAGGAAGCCTGGATGATGATGGCTATTTGCGGAGAGAACTTTCTTCCATTGCAGATGATCTTGCTTTCAGGCAGGGACTAACCGTGGATGAAAAAGAAATAGAAGAACTGGTTGATAAGATCCAGCATTTTGATCCGCCGGGAATCTGTGCGCGAGACCTGAGGGAGTGTTTACTGATACAGTTGAAACGCAAGATCAACGATGGAAAAAGTGTGGCGCTTGCGGTACAGATCCTCACGAAATATTTTGATGAGTTTACCAAGAAGCATTACGAAAAGATACAACGAAGCCTGAATCTTACGGATGACCAGATCAAAGAAGTGATTAACCAGATCGTAAAACTCAATCCTAAACCAGGTGGCAATATTGGTGAGATCAATAAAGCGGAAAATTATATTGTTCCCGATTTTTTTGTGATCAACAGTAATGGCAAACTGGAACTTACGTTGAATGCAAAGAATGCACCCGACCTCCGCATCAGTGATGGGTACAAGGATATGCTTCGCGATTATGAAAAAGGAAGCAAGAAAGATAAGCGACAGAAAGAAGCCGTACTCTTTATCAAACAAAAGATCGATTCTGCCAAATGGTTCATAGATATGATCAAACAACGGCAGGATACCCTTGTGGGAACTATGAGCGCGATCATGAAACACCAGCAGGAATTCTTTTTAACAGGTGATGAAACCACTATGCGCCCCATGATCCTGAAGGATATTGCTGAATTAACAGGACTTGATATTTCTACTGTGAGCCGTGTGGCTAACAGTAAATTTGTACAAACAGAATTCGGAACTTATCGCCTGAAATTCTTTTTCAGCGAATCATTAAGCACAGACAGTGGTGAGGAAGTAAGTACGCGCGAAGTGAAAAAGATTTTGAGCGATATGATAGAGGCGGAAGATAAACGCAAACCGTTAAGTGATGAACTGCTTACGGATATGCTGCAGGAAAAAGGATATAATATTGCGAGAAGAACCGTTGCAAAATACAGAGAGCAGTTAAATGTTCCGGTAGCGAGGTTACGGAAAGAATTATAATCGGTCGGGACGTTTAGCGTTCAGACCGCATAAGCATCCCGACCTCAAGCGGCCTGAACGATAAACCCCAGTCAAAACAAAAACATGGAAGTGACATCAGAAGATACAAAGACATCCCCTTTATTAACTTTTCCTGCCAAGGTGATCTCCTATGTGTTTCATCCATTGTTCATCCCCACCTATATTTTTATTTTCCTGATGTACCAGGTGCCTTATGAATTTGCAGGGATCACGGATTACCAGTTAAAACTGCGTTTGTTCAGTAATTTCTGGTTGACTGCTTTTTTTCCTGCGTTTGCTGTATTCTTATTGTGGCGCCTTCGTTTCAGCGAGAGTATTTTTTTACGCACCCAGAAAGAAAGGATCGTTCCTTATGTGATCACAATGTTCTTTTACTGGTGGATGTACTACCTCAGCCGGAATTTTTCTGATCAACCGCTTGTGTTGAAATTTTTCTACATGGGTATTTTTATTGCAACCGTACTGGGGCTTATGCTCAATACCTATTTTAAGATCAGCCTCCATGCGATAGGTGTTGGTGGTGCGCTAACAGCTGTTATCCTTTTCGCGTTGTATTACAAAATACCATTAGGTGTTTCCATGAGTGTGGCTGCATTGATTACCGGAGTAGTTTGTACCGCGCGCTTTTTAGTGAGCGATCATACCAATAAAGAAGTATATACCGGACTTTTTGTCGGCGTTTTCAGCCAGCTGATCGCCTATTATTTTGTGATGTAATTTCTTCTTCAACCGCATCTTTTTCTGTATCTTCACAAGAGTTTCCTAGTGACATATATCCAATATCCAAAAAATCATTCGTGAAGAAAAAGCGACTACGCCTTATTTCTTTATTGTCAATTTTTATGGTCACACAGGCCATACCTGCCTCCAGCCAAACTTCGCTTGGGTGCTCGCCGTTTATTCAACAAAAAGATACTGTTATTTGTCCTGGTGTGAGTGTTTCTCTGAACCTCCTTCCTCCACCTGTAAAAGATACTGTTCTGCCTGGTATATGGAGATTGCTTATTCCAAGAACAGCCTTTGATTCTACCCTGTTTAATATAAAACCTTTTGGTTATGATAAAACCAACCAGTTCCTGTACTCCATCATCCATCAAAAAATTATCAGGTACGATCTGAAAACAAATACGGTAACATCGATACCGGCAGGTAACTGGCCCGGGGATTATACCGAATTCACTTTTGATTATACCAATAACCGGTTACTATGCTGGCGCGGTGGACGTGATATGTTATATGCCATTCCTGCAACCGGAGGTAACTGGACGCTGATTAGTCCCGGTGCGATCGACAGGGAAACCAATGGTTCATCGGCTTATTGGAACCCAATCAAAAAACAGGCAGGGATTTATGGTGGTTATGGATTTAATACGGTAAAAAGCTGGGTGTTTGAAAATGATGGGACAGACTGGGTGGAGAGAAAGCCGAATCCCCCCATAGATTTTGCCCCACCCAAAGGTGGGAACATCGTAAGCACGAATGGGGATGGCACCAAATTGTATTTGTTTTCAGGCCAGGGAAATAATTCGGGTGATGAATTAACCGGAACCTGTACACTCGGTAGCCCATGGGCCACTTCAGGAGGTATGTATTGCTGGTTACGTGATCTGTGGGAGTTTGACCTGGCGACTTACAAATTTCAAAACATCCTGCCCGTCAATGACCAATCGATCAAATACGAAGGAGCGGTTGTATATTATTACGATAAATCGCGTTTCTATTTATTTGGTGGTTATCAACCTACGGGTGATTATGCAACCAATCAAAATCTGCCCAATACCAACAAAACATTTTATTTCCGCAGGGGTGTAGACAATGGTTTTGTGGAATTCGAAGGAGAAGGAGATGTTCCTCCTCCCATGCCCAAAACATTGTCTAATAATTATAGTTATTATGATCCTGTTGGCAAACGAATGATCTGGGCCAGGTATGACGGTATATGGGCCTACTACCCTGATTCATCTTTGGTGCCGCCAAGTTTGAGATCTACAGTTTGGTCAACCGGCGATACAACTTCTTCGATTACTGTTAAACCCACACAAACAACTTTATATAAAGTAGTAAGAACCATCGGCAGCCAGGTATGTAGAGATAGCATTAAGATTACAGTAAGCGATATGAAAACCCTGCTTCAACCTGTTGCAAATATTTGTGGCGATAGTGTTGTGTTAGATGCGGGCCCGGGTTTTAATACTTATCTCTGGAACACAGGTGCAACAACGCAAAGTATTGTTACAAGGCAAAATGGAACTCATTCAGTTACTATAAGCAAGGGTGCATGTACTACCACAGATACAAGCAGGGTTTTATTTGCTGCGCCGGTTAATGCATTTAGCATAGGTGTATTCAAAGATTCTGTTTGCGCGGGTGATCCAGACTCTTTATTTGTGACCACTCCGCAGAGCGGGATCACTTATTTATGGTCAGTTTCGGGTAATCCATCTGTGATCAGTACCGGTATTAATTATTTGCCAAAGAATATCACAAAAGATATTGCATATACAGTTACCGGTTCCAGCAATCCGGCTATCTGCTCAAGCCAAACCGCCAATGCAAAAATTATTGTGCGGATAAAATTGTCAAAACCAGTATTGCGTGCCGATACAATCGGCAATACAAATCTTGCTTTCCGCTGGGATCCTTTACCGGGTGCTGTTGGTTATCTTGTTAGTCTTGATAAAGGTATTACGTATGCGTCTCCATCCAGTGGCTCATTGGGAGTAACACATCGCATTACGGGACTGCTCCCTAACAAACCCGTTACAATAACGGTGAAAGCGCTCGGCCCTTATGCGTGCCAGGATAGCGATACCTCGCAGATAAGTGCCACCACCCTCAACCCGTTTGGCAATGGAATTTATGTACCCAATGCTTTTACACCTAATGGGGATGGAGTGAATGATGTGCTGTTTGTACATGGAACGGCGATCACATCAGTCAGGCTCATGATCTATAACCAATGGGGAAAGCAGTTATTTATCTCGACAGATATTTCAAAAGGATGGGATGGTACTTCCAAAGGCGAGCGTTCGCCGGCAGGATTGTACACGTATGCTTTGGAAGTGATCATGCAGGATGGAACACGGATCACCAAAGGAGGAACTTTTAGTTTGATAAGATAGGGGCGATAAAATAAACACTATGCGTAAACTGTTTTTTTTATTAATCATGATATCAGTGGCAGCCTGCCGGCTGCATGCGCAGGTAGACCCGCATTTTACGCAGTATTATGCATATCCTTTATGGCTGAACCCTGGATTAACAGGGGTAATCGAAGGCAATTATCGTGTAGGTATCAATTACAGGCAACAACTTCCGGGTTTATATGCACCCATGAATACAAAAGCCGTTACAGCAGATGTTGCGCTGCCAAAGAATTTCGGGCTTGGGATCACATTATTAAATCAGAGCTCAACAGATGTGGGCTACGCCTATACAACAGGCTACTTATCGCTTTCTTACCGGGTATTTCTTTCAAAATATAAAATATTAAGCGCGGGATTTCAGTTTGGGATGCTGAACAGAAAAATAGATCCGGGCAAATTACAGTTTGGAAACCAGTTTAATCCGCTGATCGGTTATGATCCAACATTACCATCGAATGAAATATTTACCAACCGGTCCGCTACCTCACTGGATGGAAGTGTCGGCCTTTTTTATTTTGATGGTGATCCGCTAAAATCTGTGAATCCCTTCCTGGGCGTAAGCTTGTATCATCCTACGCAACCTGATAATCGTTTCCTGTCTGGCGGTGACGATAACAAAATCCCGATGCGTACTACTATTCATGGTGGCATCCGGTTTAAAATGGGTAGCCGTGCAGAATTGATCCCGCATGCTGTTTTTATGCAACAGGGAAACACGAATGAAATAGCGGCGGGCATGATGTGCAACCTGAAAATACAGGATGGCACCGATCTTTTATTAGGTAGTCTGTATCGTGTGGATGATGCTATCGCACCCAATATTGGTTTGCATTTTAACGGGCTGACCATTGGGTTTAGTTATGATATCAATATTTCACAAATAAAAACGGCGTCTTCTTCCAAAGGTGGGTATGAACTATCCATTAGCTTTACCAATCAGAAGAAAATACCGGATACGAAATTTATATGCCCGAGATTATAAAAAACAAATACATACGTTTTAACACTGCATTTTTACTGGTAGCCATTGTATGTGCAACCGGATCTGGAAAAGCACAAAATGCAGGAAGACTGGAACGTAAAGCAGAAGCCAGTTTTAAAAATCACGATTATTATACTGCAGCAAAAATATACGCGGCCATTCTGTATGATAGTCCATTGGTAACAAGAGCACCCTCATTGGTATATCCTTTTAAACCTGCCAGTTCAACGCATACCACAAAGATCAAAGAATCGAGAAGAAGCCACGCACAATACCAGTTGGCAGAATCATACCGTTTATATTATCACTACAAAGATGCGGTTCCGCAATACGAACAATACATTCAATCGCGCGATACAAGATTTCCTTTGGCAGGATTATGGTATGGCATGTGTTTACTGGCAACGGATCAACCGGAAAAAGCAATCAGTTCCTTTAATACCTTCTTACAAAAACACAGGGCTGTAGATTCATTCGCACAAAAAGCACGCTTAGGAATTGCCGATGCCAATTTCAGGATCAGCAGCAGATCGTTACGATCCGAGGCAACCATTACAAAAATGAATGCTTTGGTGTCGGAGGACGGATCAAATTTTGGTATGCAGAAAATGAATGATGGTTCATTCTGGTTCACGAGTTCGCGTCATGAGACCGATAAACAAAAAGAAAAAATTTACCCGGTAAGATTGTATTCAGCAAATGGAAGCACTGTTCAAAAAGTTACAGATGTTGCCGGAGATGATATGAATACGGGTGCCGCTTCTTTATCGGCCGATGGACTTACACTTTATTTCACAGGATGGAAAGAGGATAAAAACTCGTTGCCCGTTTATTACCGGATATATTCCAGTACAAGGGCATCTACTGATGATAAATGGAGTAAGCCAGTTGCCTTACCTGCATCTGTAAATGTTCCCGGGTTTAATGCGAAGCAACCTTTTATCACAACGGATAACCGTCATTTATTTTTTGTATCTGATCGCTCCGGTGGATTTGGTAAATATGATGTATGGATGATCAACATAGATAATGGAACTGTGACAGGTACAGCGATCAATCCTGGTAGCGCGATTAATACAGATGGAGAAGAAGCTTCCCCTTTTTATGATTCGGATTCAGCCTATCTCTATTATAGTTCCAATGGAAGAGTCGGCATGGGAGGAATGGATATTTATAAAGTGAGCGGCAAACCAGCGTCTAATGAATGGGCGGCAACGGCTGTTAATCTTGGCTCGCCCGTGAACTCTGTTAAAGATGATGTTTACTATGTAAAAGAAAAAAATACCGACATCGCATATGTGAGTTCAGACAGGGCATCTAACTGTTGTCTCGAAATATTTAAAGCGGTTCAGATACATTATAAAGACAGTACAGCGATAGCGAAACAAGAAGTGCCACAACAAAAAGTAACGCCACCGGTTGTACTGCAGGAAAAAACCAACAAACAGGTACTGGATTCGATCAGCCTGGTTACTGTTGAAAGGATGCATGTGAATTATAATTTTGCCAGCGCCAGGATCAGGAAAGAAGATAAGCCACAGCTTGATCATATTGTTGGCTTGTTGAAACGTGATCCTTCTTTACACCTACTTATTGCTTCATTTACAGATTGTATTGGTTCGAAAGATGCCAATATCCGTTTGTCAAGAAAAAGATCCCAATCGGTTATGCAGTATTTAGCTGCAAAAGGAATAGATACCGGCAGGATCAATATTGATTTCTTTGGAAAGAAACATTTGATCGTTGCGTGTAAAGAAGATAGATCTTACAATAAAGCGAGCCAGCTGGCCAATAGGCGTTCTGACCTGATCGTTACGCACGACCCTGATCCAAAATGGCAACCTACAGGTGAGGAACTGGATATCAAAGAAATCGTACCGGGCAGATCGGGCAATCCATACCCATCATCGAATCCATCTGCGGTGCGTAATCTCGCAGCAAATGAAAAGAAGGAGAATGCTCAGCCGGCTATTAAAGTTGATATCAATAAAACCGGAGGTGAAACAGGATTATCCCGTTCTACAGAAACGGGTACTGGCATCAATACAAATACGAAAGATAAAACGCAGAATAAAAATGTGCCTATATCAATAGGAGTTGGTGCAGTGAAAGAAAGCGCTGGTGATAAAAAAGGGACCCCGGCAGGGTCGAATATTGTCACAAATAAAAATGCAAAAGATAATGTACAGCAAAAAAATATAACTGCTGCAACAGGAAATGATGTAGCAGAAAGAACGGGCAATGAAAAAACAGGAAAAGAGAAAAGCGGCTATGCAGCTATGCGAAAGAAACTAAATGCGGATAAACGTGAAGCAGATTCTGTATTAAAGGCGGGTCGCAATAAAGTAGTTGCAAAAGCACCTGTTACAAAAACGGTGAAACCCGTGCAGGAAATAGCAGCCAAACCTGTTGTACGTAAAAAAGCGGATAGTTTGCATACGGTAATGAAAATAGCGGAGCTGCTGGATTTCACACCAAGATTAAAAAATGCAGATGTGATCAATGAAATGACGAGCCGTACACCGCGCAGATCATTCGAAGTATTTACCACTTCAGATTCTGTTAAAATCGAGTTATATGATAATGGTGTATTTGATAACGACTCCGTTTCAGTGATCTATAATAAACAGCTTACCGTTTATAAACAGATGCTCCTGACCAATAAACCGATCAGGTTCTATGTAAAACTGGATCCGGATCTGACAAAAAATGAAATGATCTTCTTTGCAGAGAACCTCGGTATTACACCTCCGAACTCAGCCCTGATGATCATAACAGACGGAGATAACAAACGGACAGAAGTAAGTGTTACCAGTGATCTGCATAATAACGCGGTGATCTATTTTATTAAAGTCAAAAAGTAGAGAAGCTGTTAGGCATTAGCTTTTAGCGGATCGATATTTTCCACTGTCTGAAAGCTTGTAGATTGATGTCTTCAACCTTAGTAGAAAAATGAATTTATATACACAACCTTATTGACCTTATTTGAATCAAACATCGAATGGGCTGAATACTAAGGTTCAGATTTTCGTGTTTTAAATAAGGTCAATAAGGTTGATTTCGATTGTATTCGTTTGCTACTAAGGTTAAGGCTTATAAACAAATTTCCTTAGAACATTCACCATCTCTCAATAATAGGGAGTTGATTTTGAGAAAAGCTGTCAGGTATTAGCTTTTAGCCGTTAGCAGAATTTCCAATTCAAGGCTAACAAATAATACCTAACAGTTTTCTAGAATTTCGTACATCTCAACTTATCCAAAGTGGAATTCCTGATCTTAAGAAAATCATGATAAGTAATCGACATTTCCAATCCACCGCGCCAGTTGGAGGCTACATTGAGTGAGGAGATATTGACATCATAACTTACACCTATGGTGAAATGATTGAGGCCCAATTTCACAACCGGTATTACCGCATCACCAAATCTCATAAAAGTACCCACATACAGGATATCAGGATCGCTGTTATCATAGTTTATCAAATTAACGCCATACATAACGCCACATAATAATTGCCGGTTGCCATTCTGAATGAACATGTCTGTAAAGGCTGTGATATGACCTCTTTCACCTGAAGGCGCATTGATACCGGCATTGAATGATATTCTGGGAGAGATAAAACCATCAGCGTTACCGGTTGTTGATTTGATCGTGGGATTGGTAATATGTGTCATGCCCGCAGCGATATAGAAATTTGTTTTATTTTTTATGCTACTGCTGAAAGCAAGACCTGCACTTACATCCCAATAGGAGTAACCCGTATTTGTAATCCGCTGTGAACTGGGGTTAGAAGCATCATACGAACCATTACGAAACTGGTCGCCCATTTTTAATTGTGTAGCATCAAACTGGCTTGATACGGGACCACTCATAAATGCGGCGGTTAAATAGGTATCATTTTCTTCACTGAGTGATTTGTGAAAAGCAATACCCGGAAGGATCTGGGTTCTTTTTAAACGGATATCACCTGCACCATCCATACTCATTTGTGAAGAAACGGTAAGCAGATCGTGTGAAGTGCCAACCGGTATCTTATGTTCGATACTCAGGGAAGCTGTACGGTACGGGACCGTAACACTCCCCCATTGATCGCGGTATGACATAGAAACACGCAGGTCGCCTGTAAACAAACCTGACAATGCGGGATTGCGTAACAACGGTTGTTCATAGAACTGTGAAAAAGTATAGTCCTGTGCTTTACCCGTATAGATAGTGAAAATACCCGTCACTAAAAAAGCGGTAAGTAAAATTGGTTTCATATCATAGGATTTTTGGATTCGGATTTTATTTTTTATTTCAGGATTGCTACATTTCCTTTAAATGATGATGGAAGACCTTTCTCGCAAATGACTTCCGCGATGTATACAAACACATCCGGTGGTGCCGGGTTACCTCTTACTTTCCCATCCCATGCAGCGGAGCGATCGCCCGGTAAGAAATTGGATTTTTCAAAAACCAGTTCACCCCAGCGACTGAATATTTTAAAGCTCTTAATCATCTTAACTCCTTTACCCTGTACCAGCAACACATCATTAACACCATCACCATCAGGAGAGAATGCATTCGGAACAAATAATTCAGTAGCGCCACAGAGTGTTTTTATGGAAATGGTATCATTACTTACGCAACCATAGGCGTTAACAACGGAAAGTGTTATGTCAACATCATTGGAAATACGTGCCTGAGGTGTAGGGCAATTCCTGCAGGAAAGTTCAACAGGACTTTTCCAGATCCATTTGCGTATATCCTGCGAATTAAAAGGCAATGGGTTAAATTGGTAAACACTACCTGCTATGATAACGGTATCCTTTCCTATATTCAGTGGTGTAGGACCTCCCACTGCAACTCTTACCTCTGCTGTATCAACAAAGCAATTGAATTCATCTTTCCCGATCACGTGATAGGTAGTAGTGGTGGTTGGATTGGCAACAGGAGAAGCTATATCCTTATTGCTTAATCCTATTGAAGGATACCAACTATAACTCGCGGCACCGGAAGCATGTAGTTGTGCTGTCTCTCCAACACATAACGTGTCTCCTTTTGTAGCCAGCATTTTTAATGCAGGTATTACACGCACATCGGTTGTTTTTACCTGGCTGCATCCATATTCGCTGTAACCTACTACTCTGTATATTGTATTAAAAATTGGTTTTACCCTTGTTGAGTTACAGCCATTACAAATGATATTATTATTCTGATCGGTCCAGATATAATTTTTTGCACCAGAGGCTGTCAACATGCTTGAATCACCTTTACAAACAATCGGGTTGGTTGTAATAAAAATATCCGGTATAGGGTGAACGGTGATCGCTTTGTAAGCTGAATCATAACAGCTATTAACAGTAGCCACAGTCAACTTAACAGTATAGTAACCATCTTCCACATATTGAATTATTACAGATGGAGATTTTGTATTTGTACCATTGCCAAGATTCCATAACATGAATGCGATCGAATCCTGTGAAGCCACATCAGAAGAAACATTGAGGAGTTGTGACTTGCATATCTCTGAAACGGCATTGATATTTACTTTCGGGAACTGGTAAACTACCACATCATGCAGTGCACTGATTGTATCGGTACAGCCTGTAATGCTTTGTGCTGCAAGCGTGGTTTTTGCAGAAGCTTCGGAAGTAAATGAAAGACTATAATTTTTTGATGTAGCTGAATCACCTGTATTAGTGAACCATTTCCAGTTCTGTATTCCAAAAGCCGACTGGCTCGTATTGGTATAAAAGAAAGTAGTTTTTCCGCAGTCATTCACACTGGCCACAGTGAACCCTGAAATAACACGATCAATTTTCACAACAACAGTATCTGTTGAACTTGGGCAGGTACCATTTGAAATGGTCCATGCAAATTGGTAAGTACCTGTCTTCAAACCAGAGGCCACCGTATTGGATGAAGCCGAATTTGTGAATGAAACTGTTGATGGGCCGGATACAAAATTCCAGATACCGGTACCGGAAGATGGCGTGTTCGCCTGCAAGGTGATATCAGCATTTGCATTACAGAATACAAGGTCCGCACCAACATTCGCAATGGTTACAGGTTGAATAACCGAAATAACAACTGTATTGGAATATAAGATGGCGCATACTCCGTTTTGGATCAATGCCCTGTATTGCGTAGTGGTTGTAAGGTTTGTATAAATAAGTGAATCAGCGGTATTTGCAATAATGTTCCAGGTATTTCCATTGTCAACGGAAACTTCCCAATGGATCACAGCACCTGTTTTTCCGGTAACGGATATTTTACCATTATTGGATGTGGCACACACAACGGCATTATCGGCAAGAAGACCAATCACGGTTGGTGAATCAACTATAATGATAGCAGTATCGGAATAGGCTGATGAACATACACCACTTTGAATCAGAACACGATACCAGGTAGTACTGGTTAAATTGGTATAGTTGTAAGTAGTATCGCTGTTATTTTCAGATGTCCAACTGTTGCCTTTATCCGTAGAATATTCCCAATGCATAATCACGCCGGTAAAACCAGACAACCTCAAACTACCTGTATTCGCTGTTGCACAAACCGTATCACGCAGCGGTGTTAAATTACCTCCTACAGAAACAGGATTCACATGGATAGTAACAATGTTGGTTTGAACAGTATTGCAATTGCCATTTTGTACAAAGGCTCTGTAATAAGTAGTAGATACAATATTTGTGTAAATAAGAGAATCGGCTGTATTGGCAATTGTAGTCCATGAAGTGCTATCCATTGAAACCTCCCATTGTGTAACCCTGCCTGTGTAACCTGTAAGTTTTACTGTGCCATTATTTCCTGCTATGCAGACAAAATCGTCTGCTATCAGATTTCCGGCAACTGTAGGCGGATAGACAGTGATCTGTACACTATCTTTTGATTCGGAACAAACAGCATTGGAGATGGTCCAGAAAAATTTGTAAGTGCCTGCAGCCAATCCATTGATATTGGTACCCGGATCATTTGGATTAATAAATGTTACAGCAGAAGGATTGGCAGCATCGTCTGTCCATGTTCCTGTACCCGAAGCTGGAGTATTGGCAGCCAGTGTAGCAGCAGTAACATTACACAGTTGTTGATCAGCACCTGCATCAGCGATGGTAACCGCCTGAACTACATTAATGGTAACGGTATTTGAATACAATGCGGGACAAATCGCATTCTGTACATATGTTCTGTAAGAAGTGGTAGCGTTAAGATTCGTATAAGTTAGCGTTCCTGTTGTATTGGCGATATTGTTCCATGTGGTTCCATCCAAAGAAGACTCCCATTTCAAAACAGAACTTACATATCCTGTAAGAGAAAGTGTACCTGTATTGGCAGTGGCACAAACGGTAGCAGCGCTTGCGAGTGTACCGGCAAGAGTAGGTGCATAGACAGTGATCTGTACACTATCTTTTGATTCGGAACAAACAGCATTGGAGATGGTCCAGAAAAATTTGTAAGTGCCTGCAGCCAATCCATTGATATTGGTACCCGGATCATTTGGATTAATAAATGTTACAGCAGAAGGATTGGCAGCATCGTCTGTCCATGTTCCTGTACCCGAAGCTGGAGTATTGGCAGCCAGTGTAGCAGCAGTAACATTACACAGTTGTTGATCAGCACCTGCATCAGCGATGGTAACCGCCTGAACTACATTAATGGTAACGGTATTTGAATACAATGCGGGACAAACCGCGTTCTGTACATAAGTTCTGTAAGAGGTCGTTTCCGTAAGCGTGCCATAAGACAGAGATGAAGTCGTATTGGCGACATTGTTCCATGTGGTTCCGTCAACAGAAGATTCCCATCTCAGCACTGAGCTTACATAACCTGTGAGCGAAAGTGTACCTGTATTGGCAGTGGCACAAACGGTGGCAGCACTTGCAAGTGTACCTGCAACAGTTGGCGGATGAACAGTGATCTCTACCGTACTCTGTGAAGAAGAACAAGGTGCATTGGAAACGGTCCATATAAACTGGTAAACACCAGCAGTCAATCCGTTAACAGTCGTACCCGGATCATTTGCATTGGTAAATGTTACTCCGGTAGGATTGGTTCCAGCTGCTGTCCAAACACCTGTGCCCGATGTTGGTGCAGTAGCTGCGAGTGTAGCAGCAGTAACATTACACAATTGCTGAGCAGGACCTGCATTGGCAGTGGAAGCCGCCTGAACTACATTAATGGTAACGGTATTTGAATACAATGCCGGACAAACCGCGTTCTGTACATATGTTCTGTAAGAAGTTGTTTCTGTAAGTGTGCCATAAGACAGAGATGAAGTCGTATTGGCGACATTGTTCCATGTGGTTCCGT
>JAZKBT010000001.1:141909-144226 GCA_040388475.1 Bacteroidota bacterium
TCGTACCCGGATCATTTGCATTGGTAAATGTTACTCCGGTAGGATTGGTTCCAGCCGCTGTCCAAACACCTGTACCCGCTGTTGGTGCATCAGCAGCAAGCGTTGCAGCAGTTACATTACAGAGTTGCTGAGCAGGACCTGCATAGGCCGCGGCAGCAGCCGGTGTTACATTTATTGTGACAACGTTGGAGTAAAGCGCCGGGCAAACCGCATTCTGCACATAAGCCCTGTATTGTGTTGTGGCACTAAGATTAGTAAAGTCGATAGAACTGGTTGTGTTTAGAATATTATTCCATGTGGTTCCGTCAGTTGAAGATTCCCATCTCAGCACTGAGCTAACATAACCGGTAAGTGTAAGTGTACCTGTATTAGCAGTGGAACAAACCGTGGCAGCACTTGCCAGCGCACCTGCAACAGTTGGTGGATATACAGTGATCTGAACAAAAGTTTCCGAATTAGAACAGATACCGTTGGAGATGGTCCAGAAAAACTTATAAGTACCTACAGTGAGTCCATTAACAACACTGGCCGGATCTAACGCGTTACTGAATGCAACTGTGGTAGGATTAGCCGGATCAGCTGTCCAGGTACCCGTACCGGAAGTCGGTGTATTACCGGCAAGTGTTGCTGTAGTGCTGTTGCAAATAAATTGATCAGGACCTGCGTTGGATGGTGTAACCAATTCTAAAACGGTAACCGTTGCCGCAATACCGGAATACAATGGCACACCTGATAAATTCTTTACCAATGCCTTGAAGAGCGTAGTTTTTGTTAAATTATTATACATAAGGGTATCCTGATCAGTACCTACCGTACGGGGGATCACATTCCAGCTAACTCCATAATCTTCGGATGATTCCCATTGCAGAATAGTTCCCTCGTAGTCGGTTAATTTAAGTATACCATGATTGTCATTGGTACATACCACTGCATCCGGTCCGATCTGGCCAGGCCTGGTAGGAGGTTCTACCTCGATCTTCAAGATATCTTCAGACACTGCGCATACACCATTGGAAACGGTCCAGCGTAATTCGTAATAACCAGTTGTATTTGGGGTTCCTGGTATATAAGTCAATCCACCTACCGTTGCTTTCGGATCATGCACATTAGAAAAACTGACGTTAGTGGGTCCCGATACCCATGTCCAGGTGCCAATACCAGAAGTAGGCACATCAGCATTCGCCAGTGTGCTGGTAATACCGTTGATCACGATGATAGGACCGTTTGCTTCTGCGGTACTCACAGCCTGCACCACATTTACAGTTACTACATTGGAATACAATGCCGGGCAAACACCATTCTGAACAGAGGCCCTGTATTTTGTTGTTGTAGAAAGATTTGTAAAGTCGACAGAACTGGTTGTGTTGAGAATATTGTTCCAGGTGCTTCCATTATCAGTAGAAGACTGCCAGTTAAGAATACTGCTGCTATACCCGGTGAGTGTCAGTGAGCCGGCATTGGCGGTTGCGCAAACCGTGGCATCGGAAGCAAGTACGCCAGGAACAGTTGCACTGTAAACAGTAAGCTGCACAATATCCTGCGAAGCAGCACAGGATCCGTTGGCAACACTCCATGTGAATTGATAGACACCAGTCGCTAATCCATTCACAGATGTTCCGTAACTATTTGCATTGGTAAAAGAAACGGTAGTAGGGTTAGCCGGATCAGCTGTCCATGTGCCTGTACCTGAAGTTGGAGGAACAGCATTGAGTGTGGCAGAAGTGGTATTGCAAAGAAGCTGGTCAGCACCTGCATTGGCAATGCTCACTGCCGGCAGAACAGTGATGGTAGCAATGTTGGAATACTGCGGCGCACAAACACCACTCTGTACAGACACCCTGTATTGTGTTGTTTCAGTAAGATTGTTGTAGGCAATGGTGCTGGTGGTATTCAGAATATTATTCCATGTACTACCATTATCAATAGAAGATTCCCATCTTACTACAGCACTTGTATAACCGGTGAGAGTAAGAGTGCCTGCATTTCCTGTAGCACAAACAGTAGCGCTTGCAGCAAGTGTACCCGGTACTGTTTGCGGATTAACGGTGATCTGCACGATATCCTGTGAAGTGGCACACAAACCATTTGACACGGTCCATATGAATTGATAGATACCAGTCGTTAATCCATTCACTGATGTCCCACGGTCATTTGCATCGGTAAACGTAGCGGTAGTAGGATTAGATGGATCAACTGTCCATTTGCCTGTACCTGAAGTTGGAAGAACAGCATTAAGTGTAGCAGAAGTAGTACTGCAAAGAACCTGGTCAGCACCTGCATTGGCAGCGCTCACGGCCTGCAGAACAGTAATGGTAGC
>JAZKBT010000002.1:0-775667 GCA_040388475.1 Bacteroidota bacterium
GTGATACTCCGGGCTAAAGCCCGGCAAACAATTCATAAAAGATGATTAATTATCCACGCCCTGAAGGGCGCGGCAAAATCGTACAACACCTTAATAATTGATATTATACAATGAAGCAAGCTCAAGCAATTCCCTGGTACTGCCCGATTTTGTTTTTTCGAATATGCGGGTCTTTAAAGTGGAGACCGTATTCATTTTAATGTTCAGCACATTGGAGATCTCTTTTGTGCCTGAACCTTTCAAAAGATAATGCAGTATTTCAAGTTCCCTTGGTGAGAGTGAAGAAAAGGGGTTGTGAAGATTGGTGCCATTGGTGCTTTTTTCATCAGCTTCGTTTTGAAGAAACTTACCCAGTCTTTTTATGATCTCGCTTTCGTCGGCAGTTTTGGAAAGGTATTGCCTGATATCATATTGCTGTAATGCATTTGCGTAAATTTCTTCGGGCTGCATGGAGAAAACAAGAATATTCAGATCGGGATACACTTTCCTGATATTGGGAATGATCTCGAGTGTGTTGCCATCGGAGAGAATAATATCAAGTACCAGGTGCGTATATTTTTTCTTCACCAGTTCATTCATCAATTCATGACAGGAAGCCACTTCCTGGATATCGGTATATCCCATATCGAACTTCATGTATAATTTCAGTCCCTTTCGTATCAGGCCGTGATCATCCGCTATAAGAATTACTGGTTGCATTCCTGGTGATTTCGGGCACAATATTACAGATATGGCCACTTCTGCGTGTAGAAGTAATTCTATGTGATGTGCAAATGTTTTATAATCAATACTTTAACCTGTTTTCAGCCATTTTTCCAGGGTTAATTCTTCAGTCGGTAGACTTTATTCTACAAATTCTGTTTCGCTCATTCTACAATTTAGTACCCGGAATCGCAGGAAAGATACGCGATTAGGTAATATCCAATATCCTCTAGAATTACTTCTGTTGTAGAAGTGATTGACAGTTTCACCCGGTGAAATAGACAGTGAGACAGTAATTCTACACATGGCTTTGTACTGATTTTCTGAGGCAGGTAACTGCCATATTATATAAGATTCAATTTTCAAGTCATGGTGCCAATTTTACAAAAAAGAAACAGACCGGTCCTGCAGGTTGCAATGATCGTTTTGGTGCTGGTGTTCTCTTCTGTGAAGACAAACGCACAGCAAAGCCCGATGTACGCGCAGTACATGTTCAATATGATGAACATCAACCCTGCCTATGCAGGTAGCCGCGGTACAACCACATTTACCGGTTTGAGCCGTAACCAATGGGTAGGTATCCGTAATGCGCCGAAAACAACCACGCTTTCTATGGATATGCCGGTAAACAATGAACGCATCGGCCTCGGTTTCCAGTTATATGATGATAAGCTGGGCGTGGAGCGGACCACAGGATTTAATTTCTCTTACGCATTCCGCATCCGGATGTCTGATGCGGGAACACTGAGCCTTGGATTGCAGGGCGGTGTTCTGAATTATCGCGCCAACTATACCACGCTGAATACACGCCAGGCGGGGGACCCTGTATTTGCACAGGATCTTTCGGGCATCCTTCCCGCAGCAGCGGCAGGTGTTTTCTATAACTCTGATAATTTTTATGCAGGCATCTCTACACCCGCTTTGTTAAAAACCAAAATAAGATATGATGCACAGGCCGATGTAACCTATGCAGGACAGGACCTGCAACTCTATACTACCGCAGGTTTTGTTGCAAGACTGAACGACAATGTTGTATTAAAGCCATCGACGCTGATAAAAATTGCCAGCGGCGCACCTGTTCAGTTCGATCTTAACCTGAATGCATGGTTCCATGATATTATTTCTGTTGGCGCTTCGTACCGTACCGGTGATGCGTATGTGGGAATGGCGGAGCTGCAGCTGACCAAACAATTCCGGATGGGTTATGCGTACGAACATCCTATGACAGATCTCAGGTCGTATAGTTCGGGTACACATGAATTGATGTTGCGGTTTGAGCTGGGCGGTGGTAACCAATCAAAAGCTGTATCACCAAGATATTTTTAAATTTTTCGCGCAATCATATCCAAAACTATGAAGCTGATAAAACATACTTATCGTTTATTCTTACTGGTGGCTTTGATGGGTGGGAGCCAGGCGATCGCACAATCAACCGGTGCCGCAAAAAAATATTTCCGCCTCGCAGAAAAAGAATATGCTGCACAACAATACCTGTATGCTATTCCCTTGTATAAAGCGGTATTAAAAGAAGGAGGGAAGGATACTGCAACACTTCACAAATTGGCAGATTCTTACTGGCAGGTAAGAAATATTGATTCTGCATTGCGTTATTATCAACAGTATGAAGAAACAACCGGCGGGGCAATGCAGTCATCCGCTATGTGGAGGTATGCAGAACTGCTGGCACAGAACAGCGACTATGATCACGCAGTAAAACTGCTTGGAAAAATGCGCGATGGCAACAACAAACTGGTGCAGGCAAGAAAAGAAGGGTTTATGTATCCAGCAAAATTTATCAAAGAGAATCCTGCGTATCATGTACAATATTTAAATATCAATTCTCCGCAATCTGATTATAGTGCGCAGTATTATGGGCAGGGATTGGTGTATCTCTCGGGTCGTATCACAACAGACCGTTCTACACGGAGTATTGGATGGAACGGTAATACCTATAGCAGGTTGTACCAGGTAAAAGATACCTCTTTGCTCACCGGCAAAGACACCACAGGAAAATGGCAGTTGCCTTCTTATATGGAGGAGCTGGCATTTAATGATGATGACACACGTCCTACCAGCAATGATAACCCTACGCTGCCCAAAGAGCCGGGTATTGCACTCCGTGCAAATATGACCGGGTTGTATCCTGCGCAACCTTTTGCCAATGGATTACACATCGATTTTAATAACGGCCCTGTATGTTTTAACAAAGAAGGAAACACGATTTATTTTACGCGTAACAGCCGAAATAAAAAAGAAGGTCTGTATCATCTTGAGATCTGCAGCGCTGTTTTACAAAACGGTGAATGGAGTGAAGTAAAAACATTTGCTTTTGTA
Organism: Bacteroidota bacterium; assembly: GCA_040388475.1. Lineage (GTDB taxonomy): Bacteria > Bacteroidota > Bacteroidia > Chitinophagales > Chitinophagaceae > Sediminibacterium. The sequence continues at coordinate 3,037 of JAZKBT010000002.1, forward strand.
AAAGAAGGCTACGATTATTTTCATCCCACATTATCTGCCGATGGCAGCCGTTTGTATTTCTGCAGTAACCAACCCGGCGGTGCAGGCGGTACCGATATTTATTCAATAGCTGTTACAGCAGCAGATGGCGCACCCCCCGGCGCCATCAATGAATCAACCATTAATACCGAAGGCAATGAATTGTTCCCCACTTTTCATGGAGATACTTTGTATTTCAGTTCAGATGGTTATGCTGGATTAGGTGGTCTTGATATTTACAGAACAAACAAAAATAATCAGCCGGAAAATCTTGGCGCTCCTTTCAATTCATCGTATGATGATTTTGGAATCGTGTATGCCGCCAATGGAACAGAAGGTTTGTTTACAAGCAACCGCCTCGGTTCCGATGATTTGTATTCTTTCAGAACAAATTTACCCCATATGAATCTTTCTACTATCGATTCACTCAATCACATCGCTCAGCTTAAACGTAACGCAACTGAAGCAAGAAATACCGGGGAAGATGCCCGCAGAAGGCAGGAAGAACTGGCACATCTCAAAGAAGTGCTGACTGATTACGTGAGAACAACACAACCCGATATGGATCTGCTCTTCACAAGCGTGCTGTTTGAACCGGCAAAAGACATACTGCTGCCGGAAGCCAAAAAAGCACTGGCAGATACAAAAATATTTATGGACATGCATCCCGGTTACCTGCTCATGATAGAAGGTCACACAGATATCCGTGCAGAGGAAACATATAACATGGATCTATCCATCAGGAGAGCAGCTTCTGTTCGCAGCTATCTTATGTCGATAGGAATACCTGGAGACAAAATGATCAGTAAAGGCTATGGCCTCACCCGTCCCGTAGCGCCTAATGGAACATTGTATGGAAGACAACTGAACCGCAGGGTAGAAATAAAAATTGTAAAACAATAATTGAACTTACTGTAAAAGAACTGATGCGAAAAAGAAATATACAGCATATAGGGCAACACGATCCAAGTACTAATTCCAATGCTATGAAAAAGAATTTACTCCGGCACTTACAACAAATAATATGCATAGCCATTTTGTTTATGATGGCAGGTAAAGTTATTGCACAAACTCCCGGAGGTGTTGGAACAGGCCTCGTCATATGGACCAAGGCAGATGCCGGCATCGGTGGCACAACGGCGAATGTAACATCATGGACCGACCAGTCTACTTCGGGCCGTGTATGGACAAAGACGGGTACGCCGGCACTTACCATAAATTCTGCGGGGTTCAACTACAATCCGGCCATAAAATTTCCTAGCACCAGCTATTTCTTTACGGCACAATTTCTGAATGCCTTAACAGCCGGCGAAGTATTTTCGGTACAGTTGTCTAATAATAATAACGGTACTAGCGCTGTGCAATATCCCTTTGAGTTTGGGGGTACCTATGTTGCTAATACTGAATCTGTATATACCTGGACCCCTAATGATCATTATACTTATTTTGGTTCCACCATCCGCCGCAATTTTACTTATCCGGCCGGGGTAAATGTACGCAATCCACACCTGTTGAATATCTCGAGTGCAACCAATGACTGGGCCGCTGGTATTGATGGCAAAGCGGTGTTATCATCAAATGTTAATACGGTGAATTTTGTTTGTCCAGCAGGCGCCAATAATTACATTGGGGCTGGTCATGTTTCAATCTTCAGAGGGGATATTTCTGAAGTCCTGGTTTTTTCACGTAAGCTCGGTGCTTTAGAACGCCAGCAGGTACAATCTTACCTGGCTGTAAAATACGGCCTTACGCTGGGTGTTGATGCGCCGGTAGATTACCTGGCCAGTGACGGTACTACCAAAATATGGGATGCCACTGTTAACAGTGGTTATGCTAAACACATTACTGTTATTGGCCGTGATGATGCGGGCATGCTGTCTCAAAAACAATCAATAAGTGCAGATACAGGTTTTGTGACCCTTGCTGTGGGCAGCACTATTGCCGCCAGCAACCTGAGTAATACAGGTACGATCACCAACGATAAATCGTTCCTGGCAATTGCAGACAATAACCTGCCTGCCACATCTTTCGCATCAACAGTAACCAGCCCGAATGTGAACTATCGTATGGCCCGTGTCTGGAAAGTAAGCAAAACCAATTGGGCCGACCAGACCATTACCCTCAAACCTGGTGTAACGGTTACCACCCAGGTATATTTATTGATCGGTACAGATCCAACTTTTGCTACGTATACTACGGAACTGCCACTTGCTTCGGATAAGACGGTAACGTTCAACAGCAACCTGTTGCCTAACGGAACTTATTTCACTTTTGCAACATTGGTGAGAGCGCCCGGAGGTATATTGGGAGCAAGGGCCTGGCTGAGGGCAGATGATGGTGTTTCTACAGGGGCCACCTGGCAGGACCAGAGCGGGAATGGTAACAATGCCACGCAGGGTACAGCCGGCAGCCAGCCGGCCACGGTAAGCGGTAGTGCCGCCAATGGGATCAACTATAACCCCGGGCTGAATTTTGACGGAACGGATGATGCAATGGACTTTGCAGGGAATCTCGGTGTAACAGGCAGCAATCCTTTTACGCTGTTTTCCACCAATAGCCGCAAGAGTATAGGTACCTACGATGGTTTTCTTGGCCAGCCTGGCCTGTCAACCGGAACTCTTTCATGGGGTCTTTCTAACACTAACCAGCATTATGTAACTATAACAAATGTTCTTCCGGTTATCGCAGGATCAACTACCTATGCCACGGCAAACGTTCCCCGCATGTTCAGCATGACACGTGGTAACGGCGGAGGGAATATTTTCAATTTATATACAAACGGTGCTGCTGATGGTTCCGGTACGATTGCATCGGGTTTACTTGCCACTGCGCTACGCATTGGTGGCAGGCAGGCTTCAGAAATGCCCGATATGGTGAATCCGGAAGTGATCGTTTATGACCGTACGCTGACCACGACGGAGCTGCAGCGCGTTAACTCATACCAGGCAATAAAGTATGGGATTACTCTAAGCAATAGCGGTGGCGGTACAAATGGTGATTATACATCAAGCAGCGGTGCACTTATATGGGATGCTGATAATGGAGCTGCCTATCACAACAATATTATCGGCATTGCACGGGATGATATTTCCTCATTGCTGCAAAAACAATCGCGCCAGTCGGATGATGCCACACGTATATATATCGACAACCTCGCCGCAACCAATGCATTAAACGCCGGGACATTTACTAGCGACGCACAGTTTGTGATGATGGGAAACAATAATGCAGCACTGGCATTCAATAATAACAATGCGGAATATCCTTCCGGTTTAGGGGCGGCGAGCCGTTTCGACAGGGAATGGAAGATCACCAATACCGGTTTTACCGGAACATTCTCATTGAGCATATTACCTGCAGGAAACAATTTTGATGTCACCAAGATCAAAGTGCTGGTTGATGATGACGGCGATTTCAGCAATGCCGCCACCCAGATCTTTCCAACCGTTACACTTGCAGGCGGAAGGATCATACTCACCGGGATCTCCAATGCCATGATCGCATCAGGCGCCACTAAATATATTACCCTTGCCGTTCAGAGATACCCCGGCGGTGTTACCGATAACCATAAATTATGGACAAGAGCAGATGCGGGTGTAATAGAAACCAGTGCCAATGTTACACAATGGACCAACCTGTCCATCGAGGCTATGGTAACACAGGCTTCCGCAACTGCCAGCACCGATATTACACTCAACTCTAATAATTTCAATTATAACCCAACGCTTGTTTTTACCGGTGCATCCGGTAAAACACTGTCGGGAACTTTTGGCAGCGCCACAACCAATCCCGCACTCATGTTTGCGGTGGTAAAAAAAGCAACCAGCCCCAATACCAGTTCAGGAAACCCTTATTCGCTGGGGGGCGCTGGTGCAGCGGGGATTGGTTATGCCGCCTCTGGCGGCACGGGTACTTATATGATAGATCATACAGCAGGCGGATGCTCTGCAACACCCAATGCTGTTAATATACCGGCACTGGTAAGAGTTGATTATAATGCTGCAGCTGATGCATCGGGCGCAGTGTCTGCTTTTAATGGATTGCTGTCGTCGGCAGACTGCGGCGCCACCGCATTGACTGCACCAGATGGAACGTTCCAGATAGGGGGAAGAACCTACGGCGGGCAAACCGGCAATGTATTCGCCGGTGAAATTGCCGAAGTGATCCATTACGATTTGAATGTGCTTTCAGGTGGAGCCGCGGATATCAATAAAATAGAATCTTACCTGGCGCTTAAATACGGCCTCACACTAAGCAATAGTGGCGGTGGAACCAATGGCAACTATACATCAAGCGCAGGCACCAGTATATGGAATGCCAGCATAGGCGCCGGGTATCATAATAAGGTGATTGGTATCGGGCGCGATGACAACACGGCCCTGCTGCAAAACCAATCGCACGACGCAAGTGATTCCGTTCGTATTTATATAGGTAGTACAGTGGCAACATCCAATCTATCCAATACAGGCAGTTTCAGCACCGACGGGCAGTTTGTGATGATCGGGCATGATAACGGCAGTATGACGAATACTACTTCCAGCACAGAATACCCTGCCGGTTTAGGCATCACGGGCCGTATACCCAGGGAATGGAAGATCACCAACACCGGTTTTACGGGAACATTTTCAGTAGACATAAGATCGTCAATAGGTGGTGGTGTTAATGGAGGGGTCGGAAGGCTCAGGATACTGATAGATGATGACGGTGATTTTACCAATGCCACCGTTATGAGTGCAGCCATCAGTTCTACCAGTGGTGGCAGTGCATATTTAACGATAAGCGGGATCACTACAACCATGATACCAGCCGGTACCACCCGGTATATCGCGATCGTTCAGGTACCATCACCTGGAGGCTTAAGCGATAATATCGCACTCTGGACAAAAGCGGATGCAGGGGTGACCGCGGCAGGTGTCAACGTATCGCAATGGACCAACCAGGCGAATAGGTTAATGACAACACAACCTTCAGTAACCGCCAGCTCAGCTATTACACTTGATCCGGATAATTTTAATTACAATCCTACCCTTATTTATACCGGGGCATCTGGTCAAAGACTGGCAGGAACTTTTGCCACTGCACCCAAAACCGGGGCACTGATATTTGCAGCGGTTAAAAAATATCCCACACCTACTAATAACACATTTGGCGCTGTTTATTCGCAGGGCCCCCAATTAGCGGCCAATCTTAATGTGGTAGTAATCAGCAGCAGCAATGCCGTTTATTGTCTTGAGCGTATAGCAGGAAGTCAAACATCCCAAACGGCAAACATTATGAATATCCCGGGAATAGCAAGAGCTGATTATGTTTCTCCTCTTACCAATATAGATAACGGTACAAACTCTGCCCGAACGGCTTTTAACAACGTGGTTTCGACTTTTGGCAGCGCCGCTGCTATCCCCGAGCCTAACGGCACATTTGAGATTGGTGGCTCCACTTTAGGAGGTGCCGGCCGGATCTATACCGGTGAAATAGCCGAAGTCATTCATTATGACCTGGACAATATTTCAGGGAATGGTACTCTGAGAGTAGAATCCTATCTGGCCATTAAATACGGGATTACATTGGGTACCGGTCTGAATACTACAGGGAATTATGCATCCAGCGCCGTTACCAATATCTGGACTTCTACCACTGGCCCCAGTTATCATAACAATGTGATCGGTATCGGCCGTGATGATGCTTCAGGTTTGTTACAAAAACAATCGCACCAGGCAAATGATCTCACACGTATTTATCTTGGTACGCTTGCCACAAGCAATGCATTAAATGCAGGCAGTTTCAGTGGCGACAGGCAGTTTGTATTAATTGGAAATAATAATGGGGCATTGTCAAATACCGGCTCAACAGAATACCCCGCTGGCATAAACGGCAGGCTCACCCGCGAATGGAAAGTGACCAATACAGGATTTACCGGAGTTTTTTCACTGGATATAACACCGACAAGCATTTGTAATAACACCGGGCTCAGGTTATTGGTAGATGATGACGGTGATTTCAGCAATGGCGGAACCAATATATTCAGTACTGCGGATGGATTAACGTTTACCAATGCGGGTGGTGTAATGACCATCGGCGGTATCAGCAATGCGATCATTCCTGCCGGCAGTTTAACTGTAAGCAGTACAAGATATATTACGATCGCAACAGCAGTTACAGTTGCAGCGGCACAGACGATTTGTTATAACAGCACGCCTGCTGATATAACGTTAAGCGGTTATACAGGCACGATCGTTAAATGGCAATATTCTTCAAATAATTTCGGCAGCGATATCAATGATATCCCTTCCTCTGCGTCAGCTGTTTTATCATCAGTACAAATGGGTCCGCTTACTTCAACCCGTTATTACCGTGCTGTTATTACAGACTGGACCTGCGCAACCGTTAATTCATCAGCGCTAACTGTTACAGTTGATCCGCTGTCAGTAGGCGGTTCAGCTCCTGCCCAGCAGATCTGTACAGGCACTTCACCAAATGATATTACACTGACAGGACATACAGGCAATGTAACCAAATGGCAGTACTCAGTCAATGCGGATTTCAGCGGGGCGATTGATATACCAGCATCCAATGCAGCAACATTAACCAGTGCGCAGATAGGAGCGTTGAACCAGACAACTTATTTCAGGGCGATTGTACAGAGCGGTGTTTGTGCAACGGCTACATCAGCTACGGTAACGGTAACGGTCAATGCGCTATCAGTAGGCGGAACACCAGCCACTGCGCAAACGATCTGTGCAGGCACCTCGCCAACTGATCTTACACTGAGCGGCCAAACGGGAAGTGTAACCAAATGGCAGTATTCAATCAATGCAGACTTTAGTGGGGCAGTGGATATCGCAGCATCCAATGCAGTAACCTTAACCAGTGCGCAGATAGGTAATCTTAACCAGACAACTTATTTCAGGGCCGTTGTGCAAAACGGTGTGTGTGCAGTTGTCAACTCTGCAACAGTAACTGTTACAGTTGATCCTGTAACAGTAGGCGGAACACCCACCGCTGCGCAAACGATCTGTGCAGGTACATCACCTGCAGATCTTACACTGGGTGGTCATACAGGTACTGTAACCAAATGGCAGTATTCTGTCAATGCAGATTTTAGCAGTCCAACAGATCTTGCGGTTGCATCATCAACCTTAACATCGGCGCAGATAGGTAATCTTACACAGACAACTTATTTCAGGGCCGTTGTGCAGAGTGGCGTGTGTGCAGTGATCAACTCAGCTACGGTAACAGTTACGATAGATCCCGTATCAATAGGTGGAACACCAACAACTGCACAAACGATCTGTGCAGGCACATCACCTGCAAATCTTACACTTAGTGGAAACACAGGTAATGTAACCAAATGGCAGTATTCAACAGCTGCTGATTTCAGCGGGGCAACAGATATAGCAGTAGCATCAACAACATTAACAGGTGCACAGATAGGTAATCTTAACCAGACAACTTATTTCAGGGCAGTAGTACAAAGTGGTGTGTGTGCAACAGCCACATCAGCAACAGTAACAGTTACGGTGGATCCTGTAACGGTAGGAGGTACACCAACTTCTGCTCAAACCATTTGTGCCAATACATCACCTGCAAATCTTACACTGGCAGGTAATACAGGAACTGTAACCAAATGGCAATATTCTGTTAATGCAGACTTCAGTAGTCCAACAGATATTGTAGTCGCATCTTCCTCACTAACTTCTGCGCAGATAGGTAGCTTAACACAAACAACTTATTTCAGGGCCGTTGTGCAGAGCGGTGTGTGTGCAGTGATCAATTCAGCAACAGTAACGGTTACGGTAGATCCTGTATCAATAGGTGGAACACCAACAGCCGCACAAACGATTTGTGCAAATACTTCACCCGCTAACCTTACACTTAGCGGACATACAGGAATTGTAACCAAATGGCAGCGTTCAGTAAATGCAGATTTTAGCAGTGCAACAGATATAGCAGTAGCATCAACAACTTTAACTGGTGCACAGATTGGCAACTTAACTCAGACAACCTATTTCCGTGCAATGGTGCAGAATGGTGTTTGTGCTGCGGTGGCATCGGGTATAGTAACGGTTACAGTAGATCCTGTAACAGTAGGCGGTACACCAACAGCTGCACAAACTATTTGCACAGGCACATCACCCGCTAATCTTACACTGGGTGGACATACAGGTAGTGTAACCAAATGGCAATATTCTGTCAATGCAGATTTCAGCAGTGCAACAGATCTTGCGGTTGCATCATCAACCTTAACATCTGCTCAGATAGGCAACCTTACACAGACAACTTATTTCAGGGCAGTAGTACAGAGTGGTGTTTGTGCAGTGATCAACTCAGCAACAGTAACGGTTACGGTTGATCCAGTAACTGTAGGAGGTACACCAACTTCTGCACAAATGATTTGTGCAAATACTTCACCCGCTAACCTTACACTTAGCGGGAATACAGGAAGCGTAACCAAATGGCAGCGATCAGTAAATGCAGACTTTAGCAGTGCAACAGATCTCGCGATAGCTTCCTCAACATTAACCTCTGCGCAGATAGGCAACTTAACACAAACAACCTATTTCAGGGCAGTAGTACAGAGTGGTGTTTGTGCAGTGATCAACTCAGCAACAGTAACGGTTACGGTTGATCCAGTAACTGTAGGAGGTACACCAACTTCTGCACAAATGATTTGTGCAAATACTTCACCCGCTAACCTTACACTTAGCGGGAATACAGGAAGCGTAACCAAATGGCAGCGATCAGTAAACGCAGACTTTAGCAGTGCAACAGATATTGCAGTAGCATCAACAACCTTAACCGGTGCACAGATTGGCAACTTAACCCAGACAACCTATTTCCGCGCAATGGTACAGAACGGCGTTTGTGCTGCGGTGGCATCGGGTATAGTAACGATTACAGTAGATGCAGTATCCATAGGCGGTACACCAACAGCTGCACAAACTATTTGCACTGGCACATCACCTGCAAACCTTACATTGGGTGGTAACACAGGCAGTGTAATCAAATGGCAGTATTCAACCGCGGCAGACTTTAGCAGTGCAACAGATATTGCAGTAGCATCAACAACCTTAACCGGTGCACAGATTGGCAACTTAACGCAGACAACCTATTTCCGTGCAATGGTGCAGAACGGTGTTTGTGCTGCGGTTGCATCAGGTACCGTAACGATTACAGTGAATGCACCATCAGTTGGAGGTACACCAACCGCTGCGCAAACGATCTGTTCAGGCAATTCACCTGCAAATCTTACACTAAGCGGAAACACGGGTAGTGTAACCAAATGGCAATATTCAACAGCTGCTGATTTCAGCGGTGCAACAGATATTGCAGTAGCATCAACAACTTTAACCAGCGCGCAGATCGGTACGCTGGCACAGACTACTTATTTCCGTGCGATGGTACAGAACGGCGTTTGTACTGTGGTTGCATCAGCCCCGGTTACGATTACCGTAAATGCGCCATCAGCAGGCGGCACACCATCGCCTGCACAAACCATTTGTCCAGGTACCTCACCTGCTACGCTTACGCTTGGCGGTAATGTTGGTAGTGTAACCAAATGGCAATATTCAACAGTGGCAGATTTCAGCGGCGCAACAGATATAGCAGTAGCATCAAACACCTTAACCGGTACGCAGATCGGTAACTTAACACAGACAACTTATTTCCGTGCCGCGGTTACGAGTGGTGTGTGTCCTACACTTAATTCATCAGCCTTAGCCATTACCGTATTGCCAGCAGCAGTGGGCGGTGTACCTGCAGCGCTTACACAAACGATCTGTTCAGGTACCCCGGCTTCTGATATCATACTAAACGGGCATACAGGAAACGTGATCAAATGGCAGTACTCAGGTACCAGTAATTTCAGCAGCGATATCAATGATATCAGTGCATCAGCCTCTTCCACACTCACGTCAACACAGATAGGAACCTTAACATCTACGCGTTATTTCAGGGCGGTGGTGCAGGTAGCAAACTGTTCCGTAACAGCCAACAGCGCTATCGCTGCAGTTGTTGTAAATCCGTTACCAATAGTAACGATCAATCCTGCTTCTGCAGAAATTACCAATGGGCAAACAATAACGCTTACGGCTTCCGGAGCATCTACTTATTCCTGGAGCCCGGCAAACGGTTTGTCTGCCACAACCGGCGCTACTGTAAACGTAAACCCGAACGCTACAACCGTATATGCTGTTGTCGGTACGGATGCAAACAGCTGCCAGGGAATAAAAACAATAGAAGTAAAAGTGAATGGCCAGCTATACGGCGGCACCATAGGAACTGACCAAACGATTTGTGCGGGAAGTATACCAGCTACGCTTACCTCTACTGCTAATGCCAGCGGCGGAACAGGAAACATCAGTTACCAATGGCAGAGCAGTACAGATAATTTAACCTTCGCCAATATCAGCGGCGCTGTATCTGCAACGTTTACACCAACAGCTATAACACAAACAACTTATTACCGTAGGGGGGCGTTTACGGGGGGTGATGTTATACAGTATACAGGATCTGTAACGGTTACCGCTGAGCAAAGCGTTGGCGGTACCGTAACAGGATCGGCAACCGTGTGTGCAGCCAATAATCTTACGGTATTGAACCTTACCGGTTATACAGGTACAATTACCAAATGGCAATCATCACCGGTAAGTAATTTTGCAAGTGGTGTAACAGATATTGCGCAAACCACTGTGAGCTTAAGTGTAACTAATCTTACTGCCACAACTTATTATCGTGCAGTGGTACAGCAGGGAACCTGTGCTTCATCAAACAGTACTGCCGGATCAGTTACAGTGAACCCATTACCAAATGTTGCAGTAAATCCAACGGCTGCTGCTATTACACGCGGGCAGTCGGTAACACTTACGGCATCGGGAGCTGCCAGTTATTCATGGGCGCCATCAACAGGCTTATCTGCTACCAATACTGCATCAGTAACAGCAAGTCCTACTAATACCGTACAGGCAACAGTATACACAGTTACCGGTTCAAGCGGAAGCGGTTGCACCAACACCGCATCAGTAACGATCATAGTAAACCCTGCGCTTACAGCAGGTAACATAGCAGCTGACCAAACTATTTGTTCCGGCACTGCACCTGCAACCTTTACTTCAACAACAGCCGCAGCAGGTGGCACAGGTACGAAGAATTATCAATGGCAATCAAGTCCTGATAATGTCAGCTTCACGGATATACCGGGCGCAGTTTCTGATACCTATGCTCCGGGTGCATTAACGCAAACTACTTATTACCGCAGGGGAGTATCTACTTCGAATGATGGAGTAACCTATACAAACTCGGTACTGATCACCATACAAAAAACAGTGGGAGGAACCATCAATGGTTCTGCAACTGTTGATCCGGGAATCAACAGCACGCTGCTGCAATTAACAGGATCAACCGGTTCTGTAGTAAAATGGCAATCATCTTTGTTGGGTAATTTTACCGATGCAGTTGATATAGCGAATACCGGTTTCAACTACAGTGCAAATAACGTTAACAACACTACCCATTACCGTGCAGTGCTGCAACAGGGCAGTTGCGCGCAGGCTTTTAGTTTGGTAGCAATTGTTACTGTAAGGCCGGTAATTATCAGCCTGGCTACGTTCACAACGATTGATCCCGGAACCATTGCAGCAGACCAGGTGATCTGTACAGGCAGTACACCTGCGGGTCTTACTTCAACTGCCGCTGCAACAGGTGGTACTGCAACGATCACCTATCAATGGCAGGTGAGTACAGACAATGAGAATTTTACGAACATACCATTAGCCATAGCTGCAACTTATGCGCCCGGTGTATTAACACAAACAACTTATTACCGTCGCGGAGCACTTTCCATTAGCGATGATATTGCGTATACCGCTTCTGTAACCATCAAAGTGCAGCAGAGTATTGCCGGAACTGTTACTGTAAATGGTCCAACCACTGTATGTGCTGGTAATAATAATGTAACACTTACCCTGGCAGGACATAGTGGGAATGTACTCAGGTGGGAATCATCCACTGTAGCTGATTTTTCATCAGGCATAACTACCATCGCAAACACAACTACCGGACTAGCTATAGTAAACCTGGCAACAACAACTTATTACAGGGCCGTGGTACAGGCAAGTCCGTGTGCAATTGTAAACAGCGCTGCTGCAACTGTAACAGCTGTTGCGCCACCGGCAGTATCAGTATCACCAAGCAGCATCACCGTAACACCGGGTAAAACAACAACCTTAACGGTAAGCGGAAATGCAGACAGTTATTTATGGACACCATCAACTGCATTATCTTCTTCTACAGGTACAACAGTAGATGCATCACCTTCGAGTTCTATTACCTATTCCGTAACAGGTACGCGTACTATCGGTAACTGTACCAGTACGGCTACTGTAAATGTTACAGTGGTAACGAATTTGGTAGGGGGCAGTATATCATCCGACCAGGTGATCTGTTCAGGAACTGTTCCTGCTGCCTTTACTTCTGTGAATGCAACAGGTGGAACAGGTACCATACAATACCAATGGCAACAGAGTCTTGATAATATAACATTCACAGATATAACCACAGCAACCGCTGCAACCTACGTTGCACCTGCGCTTACACAAACCACTTATTACAGGAGAAAAGCATTTACAGCAACTGATGCGGATGAATTTACCAACTCAGTAAAAATAGATGTGACGCCGAGTACAGGAGGAACCGTAAACGGATCAGCAGCAGTTTGTTCAGGAACGAATAATCCTATACTTACATTAAGTGGCCAAACAGGTAATGTGATCAAATGGCAATCATCACCGGTAAATAATTTTGGAAGTGGTGTAACAGATATCAGCAATACCACCACAAACCTTAACCTGCAGAACCTTACCGCCAGCGGTACATTGTATTATCGCGCAGTGGTTCAGTCAGGAACTTGTGCGGTGAGTAACAGTGCACCTGCTTCAATCACTGTGAATCAATTGCCTGTTATCACAATCGATCCTGTATCTGCTCATATTGTATCGGGAAGTTCTATTGTACTCAAGGCATCAGGAGCGGACAGCTATGTATGGACGCCATCAACTGCGCTTTCCTCAACCAATGCCGCAACAGTAACAGCTATTCCTAACAGTACGATCTTATACACTGCTGCAGGTACGATCAGCAGTACAGGCTGTTCTGCAAAAGCATCCATCACCATCACGGTAGATGAAGCACTTAACCCGGGAAGTATTGTGATTGTAACGAATGGAATCAATAATATATCTCCCCAGGACAAATCATTCTGTTCTCCTGCAACAGGTATCGTACTAAACGCCGGTGTTGCAAGCAGTGGTGGAGTAGGAAGCTACCAATACAAATGGCAGTCATCTTCAGACAATACCAGTTTTACAGATATACCTGGTGCAACAACTGCAGGATATACGACAGGTACATTAGTACCTGGTGTATGGTATATCCGCAAAGCGGTAACATCGGGCATACAAACATCGTTTACTCAGTCAGTGAAAATAACAGTAGCACCACCGGTAGCTAAACCTGTTATTACAGCCAGTGGCCCGCTGAAATTATCAGCCAATGGAAGTGTAATGCTCGCATCAACAGCAGCAGTAACTTACTTGTGGTCCAATGGAAGTAACACACAAACCGTTACAGTAACCACACCTACGGTTGGTATTTATAAAGTAACCGTTAAGGATGCATTGGGTTGCAGCAGTGTAGAGTCAGATGCGGTAACAGTAATACCACCACCACCATCTGTCATCGATTCAACTTATATCAGCAGTAGTATCAGCAATCCACCTAATACAGGCGTGCAGGTAACAGCGGTAGCAGGCGGTACATTGCGTTACTACTTACAGACAGGCGGTACTGCAGTACCGGTACCTGTATTACCAACTGCTATCGGACAATACACTTATTATGTGAGCCAGGTGATCAATGGAATTGAAAGCGATCCTATACCATACAAGGTTACTATTTTAAGACCATTGGTTGTGGCTGATCACAGGAAATTACTTACTTCTTCACCTGTTGTACAAACCGATGGTAGTGTATTGATAGGATTTACCTTCCTGATGACCAATAAACATACGGCAAGAATAGACAGTGTAAAATTAACGGATGATCTTTCAATCGTGTTCCCTGCATTAGCAATATTCAACGTGCAACAGGTAACAGCAACAGGTAACCTGATCGTCAATCCATCATACAATGGAACTGGGGTAACCAATATGTTATTACCTGCAAGCTGGCTGGCGCCGGGTACAACCGATACAGTAAAATTAGTAGTGCGACTGGCTTCAGAACTCTCAGGTACACTGGAGAATAAATCAACCATGGACGCCAAATCACAGTTTGGATGGCTCAGCATTGCATCCAATGATCCTTTGCGTGGCAATGGTGATCTGGCACGTAATCCAACACCATTTGTATTACCTGAAACATCACTGGATATACCATCCGGTTTCTCACCCAACCGCGATGGTATCAATGACAAGTTTGTGATCCGTCACCCTGCCGATGTAAGTATCAACCTGAAAGTGTTTAACCGTTGGGGTAACATCGTACATGCTTCAGCAGACTATAAAGATGATTGGGATGGAAGAGGCACGCAGAGTAATATGATAGGTGCCGAATTACCGGATGGGACCTATTACTACGTAATAGTAGCCACCAATAAAACAACAGGAAAAATTGTAAGAAGCACGGGTGATATAACCATTAAACGACAATAAGAATTTGAATAAAAGTAATAGAACTAATTCTACAGGATGAATGAAGGCAACAGAATTAATTCTACAAGTATAAGTATAAAACGAACCTAGTTTTATTGTGTTCTACAACATGAGAAAGGATTAAGCAGGCAATCGTATAAGAAAGGAAAATTTGTATTTGGTTACAGTTTTTTAGCAGGTTTTGGAAACCACGGCCGGAAGATTCTTCTTCCGGCCCCTTTTAAAGTACACCGGATTGGCAAGTATCTCCGGTTATACGAAAGCTGCGGTTTTCATGATTGGCGGGTAAAACATCCAACAACAATGAAACCTTTACTGCTTGATTAATTACATGCGGCGACAAATAAAGGATATCACATTTTTATAAAACTAACAATATGACCAACCACAATTCTGTAGAAGTAGTACTTGTTGAAGACAATAAGAATGATGCGGAACTGACCATCGGCGAGCTGAACAGGCATCATATGGCCAATAACCTCTTTCATGTAAAAGATGGGGAAGAGGCACTGGAATTTGTTTTTGCAACCGGTCGCTATGCCAAAGTGCGTGACGTAGCGGCTCGCCCTAAACTGGTACTTTTGGATATAGATATGCTGAAGGTGAACGCGATGGAAGTGTTGCAAAAGATAAAAACCGATCCGCGTACACATTCCACGCATGTTGTGATGCTCACTTCTTCAAAAGAGGACCCGGATATCAAAACATGTTATGCACTCGGCGCGAACAGCTGTATCGTGAAGCCTGTCAGTTTTGAAAAATTTGCCGAGTCCATCAAGAAACTTGGGTTCTCTTGGGTGCTGGTGAATTAGCAGCAAAAATGCCGCATGGATACGAGGTTAAAAATATTATTGCTAGAAGACGACCATAACGATGCCGAGATGATCCAGCGTGTGCTGGTAAAAGCATCATTGCATATGGAGCTGAAACTCGTAATGAACCGTGATGATTTTTTAGTTGCATTGGATTCATTTCAGCCCGAACTCATCCTGTCAGATAATTCCCTTCCGCAATTCAGTGCAACAGAGGTCCTTGTTATACTTAAGGAAAAAACACTTCACATCCCTTTTATCCTCGTAACCGGAACCGTATCCGAAGAATTCGCGGCGGGTATCATCAAACTCGGTGCAGATGATTATATTTTAAAGGACCGGCTCACCCGGTTACCGGCTGCGATCGAAAGCGCGTTAAAACAAAAAAGGATAGAAAAAGAGAAGCTGGTATCTGAAGAGAACCTGAACGCGATATTTGAAAATACTTCAGAAGGATTTGTGCTGATCGATAGGGAATATATTGTTCGCGCATATAACAGGAACGGGAAAAAATATGCTTTTTATATCACCGATAATGAACTGGAATCGGGCAGTAATATTTTCGATTTTGTTCGCCCCGAAGCAAAGGATCTTGTGGCAGAAATGTTCACTAAGGTATTTGCCGGTGAGAAAGCAGAACATAGCCAGGTGTACGAAGTAGAAGGAGTCAGACTCTGGCTCAGTTTCACAATCATGCCCGTATGGAAAAATGAAAAAATAGCAGGCGCCTGTATCACAGGGCGTGACATTACCGAATTGAAAAATGCGGAGAAGCTGAAACGAACGATGGAGCGTGAAAATGCTGTAAAGGAAATACAGGAACAGAAAAAGATCACACGCGCTATTATCCAGGGAGAGGAAAAAGAGCGAAACTATATAGGACAGGAACTGCACGACAATGTGAACCAGATCCTGGCAGCGATAAAAATTCATATGGACAAAGCGTGCCGCGATAACCCGGCAGTAGCACCGTCGCTTGAATACCCTACAGCGTTGGTAAACCTGTGTATGAAAGAGATCCGTATGTTAAGCAGTCAACTGGTAGCGCCGGTTAATGGTATTCACCTGGAGGATATGCTGCGCAAACTGCTGGATGGTGTTACAGATAACGCCTCTGTTCAAACCTCATTTTTTTACGAGGCATCCCCTGGTTTTGAAGAAGATAATGATTTGAAATTAAATATCTACCGCATCATACAGGAACAGGTGAATAATATTCTGAAACATGCCCATGCTGATAAGATTACTGTTTCGGTGCAGGATACAGACGGTCACATTAAGATCATGATGGAAGACAACGGCCAGGGTTTTGATACCAATCAAAAACGAAAAGGCATTGGCATTTCAAATATGATCAATCGCGTTAAATCATTTAACGGCGAACTGGCAATCGATAGTACACCGGGCAAAGGGTGCAGGATAGAAATCGTAATACCATTGTAATTTGATCGCGTTATAAGAAAACTTCACAGGGACTAACACCTGTTTCATAAAATGAAAAGTAACGTGTTGTACTATTAGATATTTTATATAATGCTGATTTGATAAGAGTTTCAACAAGATTACCATCAGTGTTGCGGGCTTGCTTACTCAACTTTTGTATTCGCATCTATTGTTCTTTCCATGCATGTCATTTTTCGGTTTGTAGTCCATCCACTACAAAATGATTAATACCAACCACAGCTATTTTCGTAGACGTCTATTGTTCTTCCTTTAATTAAGGCATTATTTTATGCTTTCAAAAAGCAGCGTACAAATACCCCAGGAACGGCAGGTGAAACTAATTGCATTTGATACTTCTCCCATGAACAAAGCAGCGGTTATGGAGTCTGATGATATTTCTATCCAGGAACTAAGGGTCAAATACGACCAGCTGCGTCGTGCCTATTCCGAATTGCTTCTCGCTCATGAAGAATTAAGTGCCAATAAGAATTTACTGGTTGAAACGCTTTTGACGAAAGAAGCAAAAGAAAAAAAACAAACAGCGATCATTGATAATTACCCGGGCGCCTTATTTCTCTCAAAAATGGATGGCACTTCTATTGAGGTCAATAGCAGGGCCAGTGAAATGTTGGGTTATACGGAAGCAGAATTCAAAACGATCACCAGGAAAAACCTGGTAGATGAAACTGACCAGGGCCTGGCTAAAATGGCAAGAGAGAGGGACCAGTTTGGAAAGATCAGTGGCGAGATGTCTGTTCGTAAAAAAAATGGCGAACGGATGTATGTGGATGTATCTTCCTGTGTATTCAAAGATGTATTATCCGGTGAAGACAGGGTTAGTACCATCATGATCGACATTACAGAACGGAAGAAGATAGAAGAAGCGCTGCGCATCAGTAATGAGCGTTATGTATATGCCACCAAAGCTACCTTCGATGCGATCTGGGATTGGGATATCATTAATGACCATTTGTACTGGGGAGAAGGATATGAAAAAATATTCGGCTATAAAATCTCAAACAAAATCGATAACCATATCCATTCATTTGATAATATTCACCCCGATGACAGAACAGCTGTTTTTGCCGGCATTGATGAACTGATCAAAGGAAATGCGTCGAACTGGACAGGGGAATATCGTTACAAAAACATCGCAGGAGAATATGTATATGTGCAGGACCGGGCCGTTATCATCAGGGATGATACCGGTAAAGCCGTTCGAATGATTGGGGCGATGCAGGATATTACCGAACGGAAGAAATCAGAAGATGCGATCAAACAATCGCGTGAAAAATTTACTTCGCTGGTAAATACGATCGATGGAATTGTATGGGAAGCGGATGCCAAAAATTTCCAGTTTACCTATGTAAGCGATCATGCAGGAAAATTATTGGGGTATACATGGGAAGAATGGAAATCGGGCTCGACCTTCTGGCAGGATCATATTCATCCAGATGACAGGGATTGGGTAATTGATTATTGCAAAGACTATACCCGACGGAAAAAAGAACACCAGTTCGAGTACAGGATGATTGCAAAAGACGGCCGGGTGGTATGGCTGGCTGATTTTGTTACGGTGGTTGTTGAAAATGACCAGCCTAAGCAGTTGCGAGGTGTGATGGTGGATATCACTGCACGTAAGAAAACAGAAGAAGAGCTGCGCGAAAAAAATATACAGTTAAAAGAACTCTCGCGGCATTTGCAGAACGTTAGTGAGGAAGAACGAAAATACCTTGCCAGGGAAGTGCATGATGAGTTAGGCCAACTGGCCGCTGTGGTTAAAATGGATATTGACTGGCTGCAGCTCAAAATGCCTGATTTGCCGGAAGCGCATACCAAACGTATTTCACATGCGTCTTCCACTACGGGTTTATTGATCAGTACGATACGCAGGCTTGCATCAGAACTGCGCCCGGTGATGCTTGATGAACTGGGATTGAATACATCGCTCGAATGGCTATGCGGAAAATTTGAAGAGACCAATGGGATACCCTGTGTGTTTGAATCTTTTTTTGAAGATGATGGACTGGGGATACTGGTAAAAACAGCACTCTTCAGGATCTGCCAGGAAGCATTGTCGAATGTTAAACGTCATTCATCCGCAACAAGTGTGAGTGTAAGCATATACCAGAATGGGAATTTGATCCAGTTGATGATCAGTGATAACGGGGTAGGCTTTGATGCGCAACAAAAAACAGGCACGATCGGCCTGATCGGTATGCGCGAACGTTCACTTTCTGTGAATGGAACGCTCATGATCGAAAGCGCACCGGGAAAAGGAACTATAATTTGTACCATCATACCAAAATCCAGATAATCCATGCGAATACTTATTGCAGATGATCACACTATTGTACGCGAAGGAGTCAAGATGCTTCTTACGGAAGCATATCCTGCTGCTGAAATTGTAGACGTATCAGATGCTGCCGCATTATTGAGACATGTAACCACTGCAAAATGGGATGTGGTGATCTCTGATATATCTATGCCGCCAGGTGATTCTGGTCTTGAGGCCCTGCAAAAGATCAAAGCATATACACCTTCTACACCGGTGATCATTTTAAGTATGCAGGCACCGGAGCAGTATGCAGTAAGAGCGATGAAGTATGGAGCTTCCGGCTATTTAACCAAAGGCGCCGCAACACTGGAACTGGTGAATGCAGTTAATATGGTATTGTCGGGAAGAAAATACGTTAGTCCCGAAGTAGCCTATGTTTTAGCCGATGCATTTGAAAACATCAATAGTAAACAAACGATCGAAAAATTATCTGAACGCGAGCTGGAGGTTTTCAGGATGCTCGCCGCCGGTAAAACGATCTCGGAAATATCAAAGGACCTGGTACTCAGCAGTAATACCATCAGCACTTTCCGCGGAAGGATTTTCGAAAAGATGGGTTTTCACAATAATATGGAGCTTATCAAATACGCGATAGATAACAAATTGGAATAAAAACTAACGATTCGAAACAAAATGATAAAATATTTACTAACAAAATAGCGTTATTGAATTGTCCATGGACCATTGACCATGGACAATGGTCAAAATAAAACCGGTTTTTTTAAAGAATTAGTTGTTAATAAGCAACACCCAAAACCAACATGCTAAGATCCAATATCCACCTTTCACCAGGTATGATACTATATAGTATTATACCTGTGTTGAAAAGGTTTTGCAAAAAACATCCCCACGCAGATGCATATCGCACTGCCTGTAACCATCCACGGTTATTGTGTCATGATCAGCAGTTCACTAATTTTTTTCAAACCCAGCAGGTATGCGGGTATAGCGGCAATCTCACTTTATCATTCATCATTCAATATTCCTTGTTCAATATTCTTTATCCTCATCCCCAAAGAAATCCCCATGAAAATTCTGATCGCTGATGATCATACAATCGTAAGAGAAGGTGTAAAAATGCTGCTCACAGAAGCATACCCCCTTGCAGAAATAACGGATGTATCAGATTCCGCAAGTGTGCTCAGAAAAGTAAACGAGAAAAAATGGGATGTGATCATTTGTGATATTTCTATGCCACCCGGCGATTCGGGACTTGAAACGATCAAACAGATCAAAGAGTGTTCTCCCAAAACGCCTGTGCTCATATTAAGCATGCACGCACCCGACCAATACGCTTTACGCGCCATCAAAGCAGGTGCTATGGGGTATCTGAATAAAGGAGTGGCCACATTTGAACTGGTAAAAGCGGTGAACCGCGTATTATTAGGGAAAAAATACCTGAGCCAGGATGTTGCTTATATACTGGCCGATGCGGTAGAGCAGGGGCATGACCATTCATTGGAACATTTATCTGACAGGGAATTTGAAGTATTTAAATTACTTGCTTCAGGTAAAGCAGTTTCAGATATAGCCAAACAATTAATGCTTAGCAATAACACAGTAAGCACTTTTCGCCTTCGTGTATTTGAAAAGATGGGATTCAAAAATAATCTTGAACTGATCAAACACGCAATCGATAACAGGATAGTTAACTGATTATAGCGATCATACACTCACTAAACTTAGAACGACACTTCGATCCCGCTAAGCAATGTCATTAAGTTAAGAAAGTTTCATGCAAAGGCGCAAAGCAGCAAAGAGGCAAAGGGGTTTCTTAGCGCATTGGCATCTTTGCGCCTTCTCGCCCGCTAAGCTTTGGCGAGCGGGTGCGTGAAACCTATCTCTAAATGCTTACCTTAATAACATTGCCCGCTAAGGCGACATCGAAATGACGGTAAAAATTAATTTTTTTTAAAATAGAATATTCAAAATAATAGGTACCTTCCTATACACTTTATCTTCCCCCGGTTCATCCTGTATTGGTAGTTTTAAAGATCGTGCAAATGAAACGTCTTTCCGAAAAGATATGGATAGGTGCAGTACTTCTTATATTTGCAGGCGTTCTTGCTATTGCTTTTATATTTTTCTCCAGGGCTGAGGCGGTACAAACCTCTCAAATGAGTATCCAGTTTATTTTATTGGTCATTATTACGGTACTGATCTTTACGATCGGGCTGATGTTCGCCAGGTATTTTCTCATCAAGAAAAAACAAAGAACAGAAACCGATTACCTCGCAAAACTGATCAGCAATGTTCAGGATGCGATTCTTTCAACAGACGACCAGTTTGTTATCAAAAGCTGGAACAAAGGTGCTGAAATGATCTATGAGTGGACAGCAGAAGAAGCCATCGGTCAGAAATTAGAATACCTGTTACCTACGGCATATGGTGAACATACGGTTGAAGAGGTACGCGCTGATTTTACCAAGCAAGGCTATTTTAACCAGGAACTTATACGGAAAACGCGGTCCGGAAAACACATTCATGTATTGGTAAGTTCATCAGCTTTATACGATGAGAAAGGAAAATTCAGTGGACTGGTTGCGGTAAATAAAAATATCACGGAACGAAAGCAGCTGGAAGAACAATTGTTGTTTGCTAACCAGGCGCTCGAAAAAAAGATCAGTATAACGGCACTGGAACTGAATAATGTTTTTGAACGGATCACAGATGCATTTCTGGCACTGGATAATAACTGGTGTTATACCTACATGAATAAAAAAGCCGGCGAACTCAATAACATGGACCCGGCATCTATGATCGGTAAATGTGTATGGGACTATTTCGAGGCAGATGGGGATCCTACGGAGCATGATTTTTACAAAGCTGTTCATAAAGCAATGAATGAGCAGGTAGATGTTCATACCGAAGTATATTATGCTCCATATGGCGTATGGTTTGAGAACCACATTTACCCGTCGCCTGAAGGGCTGTCTCTTTTCTTCCGGGATATCACCGATAAAAAAATAGCCCAACAAAGCATTCACGACAGCGAAGAAAAAAGACGCCTGATCATGAATTCGGCACTTGATGCCATTATTTGTATCGAGCCGGATGATAAGATCACTTTCTGGAACCCGATGGCAGAAAAAATATTTGGGTGGAAAGCCGCTGAAGTGCAAGGGCATTTATTATCAGAGATCATCATCCCCAAGCAATTCCGGGAAAGGCATGCAAATGGAATGAGCATGTATAGAAAAACAGGCCAGGGTCCTGCTTTAAATGTATTACTTGAATTTAGTGCGATTGACCGCGAAGGAAAAGAGTTCCCTGTTGAGCTGACCATATTGCCCATCAAGCAGGGGAGTGAAGAATTCTTTTGTGCTTTTATAAGGGATATCAGTGCACGTAAAAGAACAGAGGAAACGATTAAGAACAGCGAACTCCGCTTCCGCTCACTGATCGAAAAAGGAAACGAGATCATCGCTATGCATGACAGGGAAGGAAAAGTGGTTTATATGAGTCCTTCCATAGAAAAATTACTCGGCTATAAAGCCGAAGAAAGGGTAGGGAAACATGCACTGGAATTTGTTCACAAAGATGATATACCGAGGATCAAAAAAATATTAGAAAACCTTGTAACCAGGCCGGGGGAAACTGCACAGGCACAATGGCGTCACCAGCATGCAGATGGCAACTGGCATTGGATGGAAGGAGTGGCAACCAATTTACTGCACGACCCCGCAGTACGAGCCGTAGTACACAATTTCAGGGATATCAGTGAACGTGAAAAGATTGAAACGGAGTTAATAGAAAAAAATACAGAGCTGCAGAAATTATCCGCCTACCTGCAGCATGTACGAGAAGAAGAACGAAAATATATCGCACGCGAAGTACATGATGAATTGGGGCAGCTGGTGTCGGCATTGAAAATAAATATCGACTGGATTAACTTAAAAATTCCCGGTCTGGATGAACTCGCCAAAAAAAGGATCGACCATACAACAAAAACGATTGAAGTACTGATTTCATCTATCAGGAAGATCGCTTCTTCTTTGCGGCCAAGTATACTGGATGATTTTGGATTGAATGCTGCAGTTGAATGGCAATGCAGGGAAATTAAAAATATAAATGGGATTCAATGTATCTTTAATTCAGATTTTAACGACAATCATTTATCAATAGAAATAAAAACAGAGCTGTTCAGGATAACGCAGGAATCATTGACCAATGTGATGCGGCATTCGGGAGCAGAAAATGTAACAGTTGAAATCACGGAAGATGAAGAAACCATTCATCTGAAGATC
This sequence comes from Bacteroidota bacterium, assembly GCA_040388475.1. Taxonomy (GTDB): domain Bacteria; phylum Bacteroidota; class Bacteroidia; order Chitinophagales; family Chitinophagaceae; genus Sediminibacterium. The sequence continues at coordinate 26,600 of JAZKBT010000002.1, forward strand.
ATTGATGACGGGGTGGGGTTTGATACAACTGTTATGAAAAATACACTTGGCCTGATCGGCCTTCGTGAACGTGCGGTTTCATTGAATGGAAGTTTACGAATTGAAAGTGAGATAGGAAAAGGCACAATTGTTTTAGCTACTATACCTAAAAATACGATCCAATGAGAATTTTAATTGCCGACGACCATACCATTGTACGGGAAGGCATCAAACTACTGTTGATAGAAGCCTACCCACATGCAGAGATCATAGATGTATCAGATTCCGTGGACCTGATGAAAAAAGTATACAAAGAAAAATGGGACGTGATCATCTGTGATATTTCCATGCCGCCCGGTGATTCGGGCCTGGAAGCTATTAAACAGATCAAAGAACACTCGTCCAAAACGCCTGTCATTATTTTAAGCATGCACACACCGGATCAATACGCCGTTCGTGCCATCAAAGCTGGTGCTATGGGCTATCTCACCAAAAGCGCAGCAACACTCGAATTGGTAAAAGCCGTTAACCAGGTGATGTCCGGCCGAAAATATTTAAGTCCCGATGTGGCTGATGTTCTGGCAGACGCTTTTGAAAATATTAACAGCACGAATTCCATTGAAAGTTTGTCTGACAGGGAATTTGAAGTATTTAAATTACTCGCATCCGGCCGGTCCATTTCTGATATCGCCAAACAACTCATCCTCAGCACTAATACCGTAAGCACTTTCCGGGCGAGGATCTTTGATAAAATGGGTTTCCACAATAATCTTGAATTGATCAGGTACGCAGTGGATAATAAATTGATCTGAATCAGGAATATACTTCACGGTATTATTTGTTTCAAATAATAAATAACGTGTTGTGCTATTTGATGTTTTATTTAATGCTGGTTTCGTAAACGTTTCAACCAAATTACCATCTGTGTTGCAGGCTGGCCGTCATTGCGAGGCACGAAGCAATCTGTCCCCCGATATTCAGAAACTCTGCAATTCGAAGCACAGATTGCTTCGTGCCTCGCAATGACGATCACGCTGCTTCTATTGGAAAATCTTCTTTTTACAATTTCTCCTACATCAGTATTCTATATTATAAAGGTTATTGCGTCCCGGTTTTTCATTTAATAGCACAACACGTTAATAGATACCCTGCCATGCGCGGCACCGGATACTTAACAATATTTCAAGATATTTTTTAAGTATTTTTACGATTCAAACAGGTATCTAATGAATGTCGCCCCCCCGATCCCTTCCAACGAAATGGATAGGTTGCTTAAATTATCTGAATTTGATATCGATTATGCAGATGTACAGGATTCACTAAAGGACCTTACTAAACTTGCGGCAAAAGTTGCAGGAACTTCTGTCTCATTGGTCAACCTTATTGATGTATTTACACAGTGGACCATCTCCAATTTTGGATTAGATGTAGAACAAACGCCAAGAGAAGATACTGTTTGCCAATACACGATCACTGCTAAAGAAAGTTTTGAAGTAAAGAATCTTACCGCTGATGACAGGTTCGCAGACAAATCTTATGTGGTAGGTGAACCCAAACTAACTTATTACTTTGGTGTTCCCCTGCAAACATCGGATGGATATAATATTGGCGCCTTATGTGTAATGGATAAAATTGGGAAAGAGATCTCGCCTGAAAAAGCAGAACTATTAAAGATCATAGCCGATGAGATCGTGAACAGGTTACTGTCTTACCAGGCATTGCGCCAGATGCGCAGCTCTGTAAAAGAAGCTAAGGATAATCAACGGAAAGTTGCACATGACATACGCGGCCCATTAGGCGGCATCGTGAGCCTTGCCCAGATCATTGCCGAACAGGGCAAGAACAATCAAATGGACCAGGTGCTCCAGTTTATTCAGCTGATACAAAAAAGCGGAAATTCCCTGCTCGACCTGGCCAATGAAATATTAAGCGGTAACAAACAACCTGTTGCCGGTAACGGGCAGCCTGCAATGGATGATTTTAATTTGCTCGTATTTAAAGACAAACTTGAAAAACTGTTCAGGCCACAGGCCATTCCAAAAAATATTAATTTCTCGGTAAACATTCTTGGCGTTAATGAGAACGTTTCGATCGCGAAAAACAAATTGATGCAGATAACCGGGAATCTTATTTCCAATGCCATCAAATTCACGCCAATAGATGGAACGATCACTGTTGAACTTGACCTGTCTGTTGAAAAAGATAAAAAGCAATTACTCATCCGCGTTCAGGATTCAGGCACGGGAATGGACAAAGAAAGTGTTGACCGCATATTGCAGGGAACCTCAGATTCCAGGGATGGAACGTCCGGTGAAAAAGGATATGGGTTCGGGTTGTCGCTTGTAAAACATTTGATCGATGATCTCCAGGGCACACTTTCAATCGAGTCAGAAGCCGGTAAAGGCTCGGTTTTTGAAGTCAGGTTGGCTTTAAAATAAGGCCTGCTGAGCCTTTTCTTGTAGTATACACGCTAATAGCCGTCGTGAAAGAAATGCCCAAAAAAAGTTACCCCGTGTAGAATTCCCACGTGAACGGTATGTTTCAGCCGGTGAATGGGGGTATTGCGGCTCATGTCCTCATTTTGCCCTGTTTTATGTCCCAAATTGCATAGATATATTACTACAGTAGTGTTTTTAATAGCTACCGTCATAGTGGTTGTACGGTTATGTTTTCATCCTCCTTTACCTACGCTCCAGGTTCACCTTTTGTCTCCGCAAGTGGCACACATGTCTACTACTTATTCATAGTTCCTGTTATTTTTTTAGGGAAGCAGAGTTCGTCTATTTGTATTGTCATTGAACATCTCGATCATGCTGCGAAGCCAAACGATTTTTATGAGAAGAGGAATTTTACTAACGAAAAAAATAGGAATACTTATCCTGGGATCAATCATCTTTCTTTCATGCCAGAAAAGCATACAGGAACCCATTGCATCGCCAAATAACCAGGTACAATCTTTCCATGTCTCTGCATCAAAACTGGTGCTGCTTCAGGGCAACGAGTCAAACATGGCTGTCTCATTTAATTGGAAACAGAGTGCGGAAGCTGATGTGAAATATACTATCGAAGCTGCTGTTTGCGGATCATCATTTGACAATGCGATTGAACTTATGTCAACCGGCGAAGAGGGTATCGCCTTTAGTGTAAAAGAATTTAACAAAAGCATGTCTAGATTGATCTATGCCAACAATACAGCGAAGGTAGAATTTCGTATTAGAGAAGATGCGCCCGCTTATGCAAAGAGAAATCCGGTGTATTCAGCGCCCGTTGCGATGGAGGTAACAACTTACCGGAATTATATAGCCTATGATGAACAACATATATTTAAGATCCCAGGCAATTACCAGGGTTGGAATATTTCCACTGCGCCAAAGATTGTTCCTTTAGACAATCCGGATGAATATGAAGGATACATTCATTTTACAAATGACTACCCACAGGTATTAATGGTAAAAGGAAACCAATGGGAAACAGTAACAACCTACAGTTATATTGGCGGGGATAAATTTGGTTTTGGCGGATCGGTGTTATCTGTTTTTGGCGGTTCGGGTGTATATCTTTTCAGGGCCAATTACAATACGCATGAATGGTCATATACAAAGATCAAACAATGGGGAATCGTAGGTACAGCCATACCGGGGAATACCAATGCAGAACCTGTGATGAAGGCAGAAGAGAACAGCGCAGTATGGAGTGTAACAACGGATCTTGTAAAAGGTGTTTTCAGGATCAGGGCAAATAATAGCAATACCATTTATTTCGGACAAAAAGCAACTGATGATATGGGCGTGCCGAGTTATGGTGGAGGAAACATTGTGATCAAACAGGCTGGTAACTATACCATCAAACTCGAATTGCAGGTTGCCGGTAACTACGCATACAGTATCACAAAAAACAGCTGATCCACTGTTTAATTGAAAATGTTATAGGTTTGTGTAACAAGAACTTTGTTACATGAAATATTCTCAACGGATCGGCATCATCGCAACCATCGCCCTGATGGCGGATTGTTTTTTACCCTGGGTTTTTATTGCCAGCAAACAAATTACCGTTTCAGGTTTTATAGCTATCGGAACCAATTTTGGCAAACCGGGACTTTTGAATTTTATTATGTGCGTGATCATGTTGGTCATGTTTGCAGTACCCGCTATCTGGGCCAAAAGAACCAATGTACTTGTTGCAGCCCTGAACCTGGCTTTTTCCATTCGCAACTTTATTGTATTACCCTTTTGCATGGCAGGTGAGTGCCCTGAAAAAAAGATCGGGTTGTATCTCCTGGTCCTTCTTGCCGCTGTTATACAGGTAATGGCGCTTTTACCGAAAATGGAAGTGAAGAAGAAATAATGATTTTTTTATTTTGAATGTTGAATTTTAAATGTTGAATGAGGCGGTAGTTACTTTCCTGTCGCGGCTACAGAGATTGAGCCTCTGTTATTTAACATTCAAAATTTAACATTCAAAATAATTCAAAGAATTCCCAACGCCCTCTCAATAATCCCCACACATTCGAACACCTGCTCTTTATTAATAAGTAACGGAGGCGCAAAACGGATCTTATCTCCATGTGTAGGTTTTGCCAACAGTCCATTCTCTTTCAGAGCCAGGCAAAGATCCCAGGCAGCATCCGCGTTGTCATGTTTAATAACGATTGCATTCAGCAGACCCTTTCCCCGAATGGTGGTAATAAAAGGTGATTGGAGTTTGGCCAATTCCTCTCTGAATAATTGCCCCATCAGTTCAGCATTCTCAGCCATCTTTTCTTCTTTCAAAACCGTTAAAGCGGTTACAGCTACTGCACAGGCCAATGGATTACCGCCATAGGTTGAGCCATGTTCGCCCGGTTTGATATTCATCATGATCACATCATCAGCCAATACAGCTGATACTGGCAACACACCACCACTCAAGGCTTTGCCGAGAATTAAAATATCAGGCCGTACATTTTCATGATCGCAGGCCAGCATTTTACCTGTGCGCGAAAGTCCTGTTTGTATCTCATCTGCAATAAACAGTACATTATATTTTGTGCATAGCTCACGAACTCCTTTTAAATAACCTTCCTCGGGAATAACCACACCCGCTTCACCCTGTATCGGTTCAACCATGAATGCAGCTGTATCGGTATCCTGCAATGCTTTTTCCAATGCAGTAAGATCATTATAGGGAACAAGAACAAAACCCGGCATGAACGGGCCGAACCCTTTGTAGCTGCTCGGGTCGGTAGAAGAGGAGATGGCCGCCAATGTTCTGCCCCAGAAATTTCCTTCTGCAAAAACGATCTTTGCTTTATTCTCTGCCACTCCTTTTTGGGTGTAGGCCCAGCGTCTTGCCAGTTTAATAGCGGTCTCGCCACCTTCCACACCTGTATTCATGGGTAATACCTTATCATACCCAAAATACTCCGTGATGAATTTTTCATACTCACCCAATAAATTATTGTGAAATGCCCGCGAGGTAAGCGTTAATTTCTTTGCCTGGCCAATCAATGCATCAATGATCTTGGGATGGCAGTGCCCCTGGTTCACGGCAGAATACCCGCTTAAAAAATCATAATAACGTTTGCCATCCACATCCCATAAAAAAACGCCTTCACCTTTTTCTAATACCACGGGGAGAGGGTGGTAGTTGTGGGCACCGTGTTTTTCTTCAAGTTCCAGGAATGCTGTTGTTTTTGCAGATAGTATGATAGACATATAATTAGTAATTAGTAGTGAGTAATTAGTAATTGAAAGGAGTTACAATAAGAAGGGAGGGAGTGGAATTAGGAGATCAATAATTACTAACTACTAATTATTAATTACTAATTGCCGGTGCGCAGTTAGTGATTCAGAACATCAAGATTCAGGCCGAGGAATTGCATAGACGATAATTCTGCTGCAAGATAATTGATTGGGCTGTCTTATACTAATAAAAATCTTACTTTCAAAGAACCATCAAACCTGCTTATCATGAGAATCTTGAAACGGATCCTGCTTTTCCTGCTGATACTGGTGCTTGCTTTTTCTGCGTATGCATTCATCAGCGGCAAGACCTTTTTATTTAAAGCGGTAGTGTACAATTTTGCCAATATTGATGACTATAAAAAATTCAGTAATAACACGGTTGCTGTCGGGAAACCTCAACCCTGGCAGGTTTCGGCGGACTACAATAAACCGGTACTGCCCGATAGTCTTTTGAACCTGTTGGATAATTTGAGTTCTGTTGGATTATTGATGATCAGGAATGATTCCGTATTGGTTGAAAAATACTGGGATGGCTATAGCGACAGTTCCTTATCCAATTCCTTCTCCATGGCCAAAAGTATTACCAGCCTGTTGATCGGTATTGCGCTAAAGGAAGGTAAGATCAAATCATTACAGGAACCTGTTGGAAATTACCTGCCTGAATTTGCTGCCGGGGAAAAAGGTAAAATAAAGATCATAGACCTGCTGACCATGAGCAGTGGAAGCGATTGGAACGAATCTTACATGAATCCCTTCTCTGTTACCACTGAAGCTTATTACGGTTCTGATGTATACAAAGCCGCAACCGGCGTGGCCGCTATAAAACCCGCAGGTACATTCTTCCTATATAAAAGCGGTGATACACAGTTACTCGGACTGGTATTGGAAAAAGCAGTTGGCAAATCGCTCAGTGATTATGCCGCTCAAAAATTATGGCAGCCATTGGGTGCAGAGCATCCTGCCTTATGGAGCACCGATCATGAAAAAGGAAATGAGAAAGCTTATTGCTGCTTCAATTCCAACACCCGCGATTTTGCACGCATTGGTAAGCTGATGCTCGACAGCGGTAAATGGAACGGCACCGCTATCATCGACAGTGCCTATTATCTCAATTCCATCAAACCCTGCGGCATCACAGACGAAAAAGGGCTAAGCTGCGATTACTACGGCTACCAATGGTGGATCGACCCCGTGCATCCCGAAATATTCTATGCCCGCGGTATCCTCGGCCAATACATTATCGTGATCCCATCCAAAAAAATAATCATTGTTCGCCTGGGAAAGATGACTTCTCCAATACGCGTGCATTCTGTGCCGAAAGAAGTGAGGTATCTGATCAATTGGGGATTGGTGTCTTAAAAAGATGACAGATGATAGATGGCGGATGGCAGATGCAGGTTCTAATTCTGTCAACTGTCATCTATCACCTGTCAACTCTAATTGCCTTATTTTCGTGCAAAATCACCCCATTGGCCTTAGCGGAAGTAGCAGTTGTTATTTTAAATTATAATGGCAGAAAGCATTTGGAAAACTTTTTGCCTTCTGTGCTCGCGTCTACCTATGGAAATTTCCGCGTAGTGGTGGCCGATAATGCGTCTACGGATGATTCGGTTTCTTTTGTACAACAACATTTCCCTTCCGTTGAGATCGTTACGCACCACCAGAATGAAGGTTTTGCCGGTGGATATAACTGGGCGCTGAAAAAAGTAAGTTCAGACTATTATGTATTGCTCAATTCAGATGTGTCGGTAACCAGCGGTTGGATAGAGCCTGTGATCAGTATGATGGAAGCCGATCGATCCATTGCTGCGTGCCAGCCGAAACTGCTTTCTTATAACCAGCCGGAACTCTTCGAGTATGCAGGTGCAGCAGGGGGGTGGATAGATTCACTTGGTTATCCTTTTTCGCGCGGGAGGATCTTTGATGTGTGTGAAACAGAAGAGCACCAGTATGATGATGCCGCACCCATTTTCTGGGCATCGGGTGCATCCATGTTTGTGCGTGCAAACATTTACCATGAGTTAGGCGGACTGGACGCATCCTTCTTTGCCCACCAGGAAGAGATCGATCTTTGCTGGCGCATGCAGCTGGCGGGCTACCGGGTCATGTCGTGTCCATCTTCGGTTGTATACCATGTAGGCGCGGGTACTTTACCACGTGGGGGTAGAAAAGTGTTCCTGAATTTCCGTAATAACTTATTGATGTTATGCAAGAACCTGCCCTGGCAGGAAAAGATCTGGAAACTGCCTTTACGGTTTGGTCTTGATGCCATCTCTGGCTGGAAAGGGCTTCTAAGTGGCGATTCGCACTTTTTCTCGGCCATTTTTAAGGCGCATATGGCCGTATTGAAACATTTATTTTTCCCGTACAAAAAACGGCCCCATCCGCTGAAACCCTTGTGTAAACTGGAAGGCGTGTACCATGGATCGGTGGTTTGGCAGTATTTTGTAAAGGGCCACACACGTTTCCGGGAAATTATTGGGAAGAAGGCTTTATAATTTGCCCGCGTACCTCTATTTTTGCAAAGTAACTAACCACTATGTCACACGAGACCCACGATACCAACGAGAAAGATTTTACCAAGAATTGGGTAAATTCATCAAGGTTCCTGTTTTACCTGCAGGTATTCTGCATTTTAGCTTTTGTATTAGGAGGATGTTATCGCCTGTACAACCAGCGCTACAAAGGCAAACCCGAAGTAGAAGTGCAAAAAAGTTCTGAATATAAACCCGAATACAAGTAAAAAGGAATAAAAAAATTTTGTCAGGAATTTGGGATGGCTATTTTTGCACTCCTTTAGCCCCAAAGCTTTAGCGCAGGAGGCCATAAAAGTTCTTATAATTAATCCCTGTTCTTTAACAAAAGGTTGGACAATCCACCTTTGCTAAAGCTACGTTGGAAAACCGCGAAAGTAGCTCATTTGGTAGAGCACGACCTTGCCAAGGTCGGGGTGGCCGGTTCGAGCCCGGTCTTTCGCTCAGAATCCCGTCAAGCCGGTGGCGTGACGGGCTTTTTTTTGGGAGATTCTCCCAAAAGGGCAAGCCCTGGTGGTGGAATTGGTAGACACGCAGGACTTAAAATCCTGTTCGCCGCAACGCGAGTGCGGGTTCAATTCCCGCCTGGGGCACATAGGTTTTAATGAAACCCTTGATAGCATTAGCTTTCAAGGGTTTTTTGTTTGATTAAGGGCACTACAGAGCGATGATATCTTAAATAGGTGCCGCTTTATGGAATTTCTTTATGTCTTGTCCTGAAATAGTTTTACAGCAATCCAATCTTCCTTTCAGATGAGTTCCCTATCGGGAGATTTGCCGGAGAAGGAAATAACAAAAATCTGTCACAAATTTGCGCCATCACTGCACTTTGAATTCTTTTCGCCTTAGTATAAACATCGGCATATCTATAGCCACGCCAACGGCAACGCGTATTGTATTATTATCATCGGCACCATCAAGCACCCGAAGCTTTGGCGCATATTGAACACCAACTGACCATACGAGCGGTGTATTTATCAGACCTTTTTTACAGTGGTAAAATATTCCCGGCGACAGTACCTGCGACCAACTGACAGAACTTGGTAAAGGCGTTGACTCGTCATTCGACAGCCTGTATGAAACGACCGCAGCCACATCAATTAACGATAAAGAAAGGGTTGAATATTTTTTACTCTTCGTATTGAAACTATTGAAATTTATTCCAACCGGAACAGTTAATCCAAATACAAATCCACCATTGGTATAACGTCCACGCACCTTCTTGTCCTGAACCCCTTCATATCCTAAATATCCGCCAAAATAGGCGCCGATGTCGATCGAATTTTTGTACCGGGTTTTATAACGATATGAACTTGGGGGCAATGCATTTGATTCGATCACCTCAGCCAATTCCGTGCTGCTTTTCGCTTTGCTGACGTCAGCCATAAGGCTTACGATGTTCCGGACTATCTCCATGTGTTTGGCGTTCATTCGAGCGCTTTGTGTGGTACGTGTTTTTATGATTTCAACCAGCATATTAACTGATGACTGGGCTGCAGCCGAATAATTTTTATTCTGAAGCAATGTGTAGGTTTCAAAAAGTCCCTCTACTTTTTCGATAGCAACAGAAACCTTCTGACCATTCATCCATTTTGGTGAAATAAAATCGTTGTCTTTCAGAACATTCTTAATGATATCTGAAAACATCGTCCAGTAATTTACTGCTACAAAATTTTGTGAATTTCGTTCGAAGGAAATATTTTGATTTCTCTGAAAATGATCCAACGAGATCAGTACACTGCTTAACCATTCACCAATTTTCTTAAGTTTGGTGGTATTGGTATTCACATCTATTGGTTCAATTCCAAGTATTTTATTGAAGTCGGGATATTTTTTTGATAGCAAGGTCATATATATCATAAACGTGCCCGGATTTCTTAAAATGTTTTTTTCGAAATCCTGAAAATGTACCCAATATTTATTATGACTTGCACCTGTGGTCTGGGTCGTATCAAAAAGTTCGTTGTTCACCATGTCAATCAACGACACGAAAGCCCTTATCGCATTGGTTTGTATCAATGCTGTGTCCTTTATAACCTGTATGATCTCAATAAAATTATAACGCGACTGTATCTTGTCGGTTATCTGAAGTACATCTGAAAAGCCTTTGCATAACTCATTATCAATATATCCTTTGCTGCGCGCGTATGATATAATATTATTGGGCAGTTGGGCAAGGTCTTTCGAAAACGCATATTTCCAAGCGCTACCGAAATTCGGAGGGACTGAATTATCCCAGGTGTTCAATAGTGAGTAGGAGTTTTTAAATAAACTCCCTACAATTTCAATACTGTCAAATCTTTTTTTAAGATTGTCAGTGAAGAAAATAATCGCTTCCTGTTTCACTCTTTTGGTCAGATAAATTGCTAAAGCATCGATCATTTCAGTTTCGGTAGGAAGTTTAAAATTTGAAAGGGCAGACGAATGTGAAATCTGTTCTTCTTTCGAGTCTTCACTTGCTTCTACTTTTTCGCGAACAGAAGTTACAAATGCTTCTTTGTTGTACGCAGTCTGATTGGTATAAGCCGCAAGTTGTTCGGTTGTGATCGAAAGAATCGATTGTTGTTGCCCTGCATTAAGCACAGCTTCGCTTGAAAATATAGATGCAAACTCGATTTTGGCTGCGGTCAGTTGGTTGTTCGAGGCAATTTCCCGCTTGTCCAAATCAACTTTGAGCTTAGTATATAGCGAGTCAATTACATTTCCTTTTATATTTTCTTTTATTTTACTTATTTCATTATCGCGAAGTTCATTCTCTTTCTTTTTTAAATCGATTTCCCCGATTCGCTGGTTAATTATTACAACTACTTTGTCATAATCAGCGGTATCGGATTTTGGAGAGAAAAATGTATCCAAACGGAGACTTGTGTCATGTAAAAAGGTGTAATAGGCTGATCTTCGAATAGTACCATTAAAATTCAAAGATGGATTTAAGAGGTACTGGTTGGATTTGGTTGTAACAATATCCTCAATAACTAAATCGGGATTTTGTCTTAAGACCTGCTGTTCTTTTGATAGGCCAGACAGGGAGGTTTCTTTGAAGTTTTTTAATGCCTCCGTAGCACTTTTAATTTCGGCCTCGGCGCTTTTTATTTTGTTATAAAAGATTACTACCTTTTTTTTAATTGTTGAATCAAAGTTTGGTGTTTCGTATTTGTTTTTTAAATTATTAGCGATGTCATCAACCTGTTTTAGAATGCCCTTACGACTCAGGTACAGATTATACCATTCACCCAGCTTTATCAACGGCGAATTCTGCAACAGTTGATCCCATGTATAATCTGGACTGTATTTCAAAATGATAGATGCAATAGAGTCGTTGCCTAGCCCGGTACTGGCAACCTTTTTCTTTTCCCATGCCGCTATCTTCTGGGCATCATAGTACGCGTTTTGTGAGATAGCCATGGTGGTAAATGACGACAAGATCAGAATTAACAATAGTCTCATTTCAGTAAGTTTTGGTAGATGTAGCAGTACGACCGGATTCTTTTGGTGACCCGATCATACGAATGAAAAAAGGTTCCCGGAGAGAAGGGGGAGTTCTCCAGTTTTGGATGCGTACCGAATTTAGTAATTAATTGTAATTATTTTTCATTTTATTGACCGGGATCAATTTTTGCTTATTTAAGCACTGGTAGTTTCCTTCTCAGGCGAGTCTCCCGATAGTGGATTCGCAGTTCTGAATGATGATTTATACTATTCCTTCCCAGGTATGTCTACAGTAGGTTATGCTTCCCTCACACTCCCAATTACAGCCGTTATCATAAGTAAACTAATAAAAGAAGAAGTGTAAAAAAGATATTGATAGGGAACATCTATAAATGAACAGACCATTACAATCGTAAGTTTAAGACATGCCAACGGAATATTGGCCAGCTTTTTGTAATTTACTCTAATCTTTTCTATAAAAAATCGCTCAATCCCATTCAGTATAAGATAGAAACCGAATAGGTGTAAGGGATACTTAACCCTTTTTCGCATCCCCCAGAGTAATAGAACAAACAGTCCAAAGGTTTTAATTATACCAAACCAATCTGGCATTGGCGTACCAAAGATGGCTTGAGCTATATATTGTATATCAGGATACATTTTTATAACAACTCCTCGTATTCGGTTTGGTTTTAAACCAATCTAAAACATATTGGTTATGTGAGAATTGAATCTCCATGATATCTCAAATATCGTTCCATCGATTCAATGGCTGCTATTTCCTTTTTGATGCTTGCGGATTATTCATCAACACTGTTTGTTGTGTTTTCGAATTCAACATTACTAAATTCTTTTAGTGCTTCGGGAAATAGAAAATTTTCATTTTTTTTTAATTAAGATTGAAGCAATATTTTAGATTTGGAACTGCCTTAGCCAGACGGATAAAATCCTAATAATATTCTAATTCTAATTTAAATGGCTGCTAATCTCTCTGCGTCAATTTGCTGTCTGAAGTAATGAAAGTGTGATAACGGGACACTAAACAGACAGTTATGAAGCATCTTTCCCCTCTTCGAATTGCCTGCTATTTAATCGGAAAACGGGCACTGGTTGGCCTGATGTGTTTGCTCGGAGCAAAGGCAGCTTTTTCCACCACTTATTATTCGCGTGCCAGTGCCGCTTTAAACACTGCAAGTACCTGGTCAACCAGCCCAACCGGTTCACCCATTAATGGCACCGCCATCACTAATAATGATGTGTTTATCATTCAGAATGGAAATAACGTTACCGTAGGTGCCAACCGTACCATTTCAGGTTTGACGGTTGATGCTGGCGGTACACTTACTTTCGGGATCCGTAGTCTCACATTTCTCGGTGATTGCCTGAATAATGGAACAATGACCGGAACCACCGGCCAGATCATCATAAACGATAATCTCTTCACAAACAATGGCAGCTTCGATTACACAACAGGAAGGATAACGATGACCACAGGCAATTTTATCAACAATGGAACTGTAACCGGCACATCCGGAAGGATTACTGAAACATCTGGTAACATTACTAATTCTGCAACTGGTAGCATTATGTATTCAGCCACGGCTGTGATTACATTAGGCACTGGTGATTTTATCAATTTAAATTCCAGCTCCAGTGTTAATTTCGGTACGGCTGCGATTGTAGTATCAGGTATTGCAGCTTCGCAATCTATTGGTGGTTTTACAACAAATGGCCGCTTTTCTTGTACCAAAACTTCAGGAACAGCTACGTTAACAGGTGATGTTACATCGAATGGTTTGACAATGAACGGAGCAGGTGGAACGCTGGATCTTGGAACCGGGTTAAATCATACAACAAACGGTACTGTAATACTCACTGCGGGAACTTTATACGGCGGGTCTGCCATTCTTAATGTAAATATTATCAGTACTTCAGCATGGGGCGGTAGTAACGCGACCGTTTTCGATCCGGGAATAGGAACAGTAAACCTCGGTGCCAACGGAGCACAGCGATTATCTGCCAGCGGTACTAAAACATTTTACAACCTGACATTTTCTAATACCGGTTTGAAAACAGATCTTACTACGGTAGTAAATAATATTTTTTCTATTGAGGGTAGCGCGACGGCATCCGCAGCTCCTACATATGGACCTTCTGCTTCATTGAGATATAATACGTCCTCATCACGATCAGCAGGAGTGGAATGGATCACACCTTTTGTAGCAACGGGTGGAGTAATAATAGATAATACAGGAACAATTACAGCCAATGGCAGTAAAGTTTTTGATCCAGGCGTGCCCTTCCTGATAAATCCGGGTGCAACGTTTGACGCGGCAGCAAACGATATTACGTTTAATGGTGATTTTATTAATAATGGTATATGGACATCTTCCAGTGGAAATGTGATCATCGCAGGAACTGCGGCGCAGGATATTGGTGGATTTACAACCAGCGGTGCTTTATCGATGATCAAAACAAACGGTACAGCTATTTTACAGGGGGATGTTAACGCAGGAGACTTAACCACTAATGGCGCCGGAGGAATATTACGACTTGGCGGAGGCCATACACATACATTTACCGGTACATGGACAAATACGGCGGGTACCTTGCGTTGCAATACCAGCACGCTGAATATAGATGGAGTCATATCAGGTAATGCGATCACGTTTACATCCAATAACGGAACTGTCAATTTCAGAAGTAATTCACCCCAGGCCATTCCGGATTTTACCTACAATAATGTTAGTTTCTCGGGCACCGGTCTAAAGACGCTGACCGGTACAACTACGGTTGACGAAGTCCTTACGATCAATGCATCGAGCGAACTGGACCTGGGTTCATTTACTTTGAATCTTGCAGGTGGTGGAACCCCTTTGGTAAACAACGGAACATTTTCAGCCGGCACATCAACCGTAATGTATTCCAATTCAAATCCAACCACGATTGCCGCAGTTGATTATTATAATCTCGATGGCTCAGGTGGAGACAGGATATTGGCAACGACCGATTCACTGGGAATTGCCGGATCATTTACCATAGGTGCGGGGGATTATACGGTATTAAACAGTATTGTCGATTTTAATGGAGCAAGCACGCAAACAATACCTTCTTTTACTTTTCATACGCTTATAGTTAGTAATGCAGGGACTAAACATATTCCCGCCAGTACCACTGTTACCTGTAAGTCGATTGATGTTACTGATGATGCAAATGTGGAAATAAATGCTGATGGAGGTGGTAAACTCAATGTAGGACAGTAAAATAATCTCTAGTGCAAAAAGGAAGTCAAATTGCCTGTGTGTTAGGCTCTTCTAAAAAGTTGCTTTTTCTTCTCCGCAAGGTCTACTTTCATTTCATCATCCCACGCTGCCACAGAAAATGCGGAGTGTTCCCCGCAGGGTCTCGCGCAGCTGACCCTGCGGTTTGAAAGGATAAACACCTTGTTTAATACTAAATCCTATTAAGAATATCTAACCATGGTAAACGATAGCGGCTATTTGTGCGACTTCAGTTTGTTTGCTAGGCATGTTGCGTTATCGTCGTAACCTCAACTCGCAGAGTCACTTGCGGGGAACTCTCTTTTTTTAAAGTTGACGAACACCTTACAGAGAATAAAAAAGCGGGCCTTTAGCCCGCTTGATCAAGGTAATGCAGGCCATTTAAGTACCCTTTACCTTAATTGTGTAAACCCGTTTTAGGCAGTTTAGCGCAGGTTTTACGCTGCTGCGGAAATAAACTATCGCTTTAGGGCCGACTGTTCTTATTTCCTCACTTGCCGTAACCGTGGTTATCTATTGTAAAATTAATTTCATGCGACTCATAAAAAAATGAGAAAGGTCAATTTACCAGTTGATACTTGTCAGGGATTAGAAAATACCTACAGAACTGGAAAAGTATTGTTGAAATACCGCAGGCTATGCTTCCATCGCATTATCAATTACCGCCGTTACCATAAGCAAACTAATAAAAGAAGAAGTGTAAAAAAGATATTGATAGGGGACGTCTATAAATGAACAGACCATTACAATCGTAAGTTTAAGACATGCCAATGGGATATTGGCCAGCTTTTTCTTTTTCCATTTTCCCCATGCAAAACAACCCAGTATAAATGATATGGGAACGATAAATGCGGTAAGTAGTAATACGCGGTGTAAAAAATACCCGCCTGTTGGACCGAAAAATTTGGCAAACCCATACTTTCAAAAAAATATTGAGGATTGTCTTTCCAAACACGCTCCGCGTGGGCTATATATTGAGCTGGTAAATCAATAGAGATCTTTATGGGTTGTAAACCAAATGGAAAAATAACAAGCAAAAGCAACACGCAGGTTCCTGTAACCAGGAAAATGAATAATTGTTTGGGTTGCTTTTTTATCAGCAATAAATAAAGGATCATCGCAGGAAACCATCCTGCTAACATATACCTGCTAAGTGCACACAATGCGGCAGCGAGACCGATCAGGAGATAGTTTTCCGAGAGCAAAGCGAGTGTAAGCAGGCAGTAATAAAAAACCACTACACCTTCCTCTGTTAACCGTATAAAATTATGCGACGGCTCTGTTAACAGCCACCACAAAATAATGGCTGCGGCGGCGAGAACGGTGTGTGCCAATATTTTTTTCTGTACAGGGTTCCATAAAATTAAAAAAAACGAGAATGAAAAAAATAAGCCTGCCGCTGTGATCCATCGCAAATCAAAATTTCCTTCAACTGCAAAAACAAAAGGGATCCACATAGCAGGCAGATAAATAGGTTGTATGCCACTCCATAATTCCGGTATCGGTTGGTACACCATCGACCACTCACCATTCAGAAATCTTTGACACATTGTTTTGATGATAGGTAGCATATCTGCCTCATAAAAGGAGAGGGGCGTGTCTATGATCCATGCACGGGTAAAATAGCATATGGCTAGCGCCATACCTGAAGCGATCAATAATTTGTACCAGGTTTTTTTGTTGCAAGGCCTGCTAATGAATCGCGGGTAATTTGCACGGATGGCAATCCTACAATGAGTAAGGAAATAATGATTCCTGACAGAAAGTAGAGTATGGTTGCCGTTGGAATGATGGAGGGAATTTTCAGTGCATCCGTTACACAAATGGTTTCAATCAGGAGACAGAATACGAACCAGAGATTGGTTACGTAACGTTTATTCACCATGTTGATATATTCACTAATCCCTGGATATTGCCAGGTTTCATACCGTTTTTAAAAAAAGTAATTGCTATGGCGGCTGATTCCCTTTCTGCCTGATCATCTTATAGGATCCACCCCTCCAATGCAACCGATGACATGGTAAAATAGCTTACAAAATGGATAATAGGCAAAATTTTTAATCCTCGAAAACAGTCGTATTTGCATATGATAGATAAAATGTTCATTCAGATAAGGGTAGACCAGCTTTTATTCTGAAGGATCATTTGTTTTTTGCGGATTAAAAAATAGCTGCCAAGCCACCGAAAAATATCTATCCAAAACTCTAAATGCCTGCTATTATGAAAAAGAACAAACTTCTCTTTTTTACTGCCTATTCTGTGCGGTATAAACCCCTTCTCCTGCTTTTTTTTATGGTTCTGCAAATGCTGGTCTTTAGCCAGGCATATGCCCAGAGCATAAAAATATCAGGGGTTATAAAAGATCCGGCAGGCGTTGTACTGCAGGGAGTAAACGTACTCATTAAAGGGCAAACCACAAGTGGTACCGCCACCAATGCCGAGGGTCGTTATACGATCACGGTACCTGATACAAAAGCAGTACTGGTTTTCTCTTCGGTAGGTTTTATGAAACGCGAAGAAACGGTGGGCACCCGTACTTCTATTGATGTTTCAATGGCTACCGAATCATCCAGTCTTGATGAAGTGATTGTGATCGGTTATGGCGGAACGCAAAAAAAACGTGATGTAACAGGCGCCATCTCATCTGTTACTTCAAAACAGATTCAGGAAAGACAACCTGTGAATTTATTTGATATCCTGCAGGGACAAGCCGCCGGAGTATTGGTCATCAATGACGGAGGCGGTGCTCCCGGCGCAGAAGGTACCATACAAATCCGCGGCGCATCCACATTTAGTGGTGGCAGCGGTCCTTTATACCTGGTAGATGGTGTGATCAATCCAAACGGTTCGAGCATTAACCCGATGGATATTGAGAAAGTGGAAGTACTGAAAGATGCGGCTTCTGCAGCTATCTATGGTGCACGCGCTGCCAATGGTATCATCATCATTACTACTAAAAGAGGTAAGGAAGGCAAACCAAGGATCGATCTTACCTATTCACGTGTATATGGAAAATTGGCGCATAAACTTCCACAGAACAATTCTGCTGAAGTGCGTGAGTTCAGGAGGATACAAACAGCAACCCCTAGTGGCGGTACCGGCGGTAATACCGATTCGTTAAACCCCGGTTTTAATTCTGATAATGACCTGCAACAATTATTACTCGGTAACACCGGCGACAGGCAACAGGTAAATATCGGTATCAGCGGCGGGCAAAAAGGACTGACCTATTACGCAGGGGTAAGCTACCTTGATGATAAATCGATCATACTAAACAGTTATATAAAAAGACTGCAGGCTAGAACCAATGTAGAGTACCAGGCAAGTAAAAATTTAAAATACACCAACAATACAACCTTTACCTGGCAGAAAGGAAATGAGGTACCATTGGGCCGCACGGTTAACGTGGCATTCGACAGGCCGTCATTCTCATTGATCTATTATCCCGATGGTTCTTTAACGAGCTATATCGGTTCGAAAAGAAACCCGGTAGCCAATGCATTGTATGAAAAGAATTTGACAGAAACTTATTCTGCGCAATTCAATAATTCTATTTTGTACCAGTTCACCAAAGAGTTGTCGTTTACCACTTTGTTTAATGCGATACTCTCCAACAGGCAATACACTTATTTTTCTCCAAGATATGTTTCGGCAAACAAGGACCAGAATAACGGTACCAATGAGGTAACCAAAGATTTTTCCTGGGAATACCAGGCATTCCTGAATTACAGCACAACATTGGGTAAGGATAAAGACCATTCCGTACAGGGCCTGGTTGGTTTTAGTGCCGACAGAAGACGCTACGACCGCACACATACCGAATATGCAAATATTGTGAATGAAGAACTCCTGGTTACATTCCCGGCTTATATTACGGCTTCAAGCAGTTATTCAGATGCGACGGCTAATACAGGAGCCAACTTCTTTACACGCTGGAATTACAGTTATAAAGGCCGATATATTTTAGCAGGTATATATAGGAGAGATGCTTCTTCAAGATTTGGATCTGAATCAAGATGGGGTAATTTTTATTCCGGATCTGCTGCATGGAGGTTCTCTGATGAAAAATTCATGGATTGGTCAAGAGGCGTACTTAACGATGGCAAGCTGAGACTGAGTTATGGCCAGGTGGGTAATGACCGTATAGGCAGCAGTGATTATCCATCACTCACAACCGTTTCCTTCACCGGTAACTATAATGGTGTAGGTGGTGCTGCAACAGGTAATGTTTTCGGAAACTCATTTATACATTGGGAAACAACCATACAGCAAAATATAGGTCTTGATCTTAGCATGTTCAATGGTAAACTGCAGTTCACTGCCGATTACTATGTGAAAACAACCAAGGAACTGTTGTATCAAAAACCAATACCAGCTGAAACAGGCTTCACGCTTACTTCGGTAAATGTGGGTTCAATAGAAAACCGCGGGCTTGAATTTTCTGTAAAAGGAACACCGATAACGGCCCCTTCAAGAACAAGAGGTGTTACATGGGAAATAGGTGGTAATATTTCTTTTGAGCGCGGAAAAGTTACTGAGCTCTCTAATGGTATTCCTTTCATAGCCGGAAACAAATGGTATGTGGAACAGGGTGGAAGACTGGGTAATTTCTTCGGATGGAGGAACCTCGGTGTTTATCAATGGAATGAATCCAATGCCTACACTGATTCCTGGCAGAAACTGACATTGGAGCTTGATAAAACAGGCGTGCCACTGTATGCCAGCGGGAAACCTGTTTATACTTTTAACGGCCAGCCTTATACCGGAACTGTTCGCAGTTTATATGATCCTGCCGGTAAATTTAAAGGTGGTGATGCTGAATGGGAAAATATAAACAGCGATAGTTTGATAGATGACAGGGATCGCCAGGTAATCGGAAATGCGCAACCTAAATTCTATCTCGGTATCATCAACACATTTACCTATAAACAATTCTCTTTATCATTTTTAGTCAATGCATCTTTCGGTGCGAATGTCTATAACACTTTGTTGTATAACCAAAGTTATCCTTCCAATACCGGCGCAGGCAGTCCTGACCTGGTATATAATGCATGGAGACAGCCCGGTGATATTGCACGCTATCCTTATTATCCTGAAAGAGCGAGCAGGGGTAGCCTGAAACAAAATGGTAACAGCATGTTTATTGAGGATGCTTCTTTCATAAGATTAACCAGTGCGCGCATTTCTTATGTACTTCCATCTGCATGGGCGAGCCGTATTTACGTAAAAGGACTCACAGCGTATGTGTATGGCACCAACCTGTTAACCTGGACAAACTACCGTGGATATGATCCCGAGTTTAGCAGTTCAAGTGTATTAACACAGGGTGATGACACAGGAAAATATCCAAAGCGTAGAGAAATGGGTTTTGGCGTAAATGTTAACTTTTAAAATGACTATCATGAAAAAAATAATTTACAGCCTGGTACTATTGAGCGGTATCACTTTCATAGCCGGGTGCAATAAATTCCTTGATCAAAAACCACTCTCGCAGGTTTCTGTGAACCAGTTTTACAAAAGCAAGTATGATGTGGATGCTGCGGTTGCCGGTATGTACGCTGCCTTTCAACAGCAAATGATCGGGGATAACCAGTATAAAGAAAGGGTTCTGTATTGGGGCGATTACCGTTCTGATAACTTTGAACGCTTCTTAAGTTATACCAATAACAATACCACCGAAGTAACACTGAATGGTATTACAACCGATAACGAATTTGCCGACTGGTCGGGTTTGTATACCGTGATAGGCAGAGCAAACAGTAATATTAAATATGTGGCAGGTGCAGCTGTTAATGATAACACCGTTACGCAGACTGTGATAAACAAGGCACTCTCCGAAAGTTATGCAATGCGTGCCATGTGCTATTTCTATATTGTACGTGTTTGGGGTGATGCGCCGGTTTGGACAGAACCCTATGAGAATGTTTCACAGGATGCTGAGAAAGCAAGAACCGCAGCTGATAAAGTGATCACTGAAACGATCATCCCTGATCTTACAAAAGCATATGATCTTACTGTAAAAGCACAAACACCTGTTATATGGAGCATTAATGAAGGCGCCATCTGTGCAATGATGGCCGATGTGTATATGTGGAAGAAAGATTATGCCAATGCCATTGTATGGATCAACAACCTGTTTAAAGCAAAGAGTCCTACGGGTTCTGTATACACCGGAACAACAGGCGCATTCTTACAACCCGGTGCAACCTGGAAAAATATTTTCACAGCACCTGCTACAAGTATTGAAAGTATCTGGAACATTCATTGGGACTATACCAAAAATGCATGCGCCTGTATGATCACTTCTTTTACGGCCAATAACAAACCCATTGTTGTGGATCCCGATTTGTATACCAAATGGATCTTGCCACAGACAAGTACAGCAACGGCTACAGGTGATATCAGGCCAAAGCAAACATTGGATGCATATACCGTAACCGATGTTACAAAAAATCTTCGCGACAGGTTTATCAAATGGTACGCGTCGCCGGTTAACCCAACTGCGGCATCTACTGCTACAGAACTTGCTGCTTATTATAACCAGACACTGCCTGTTTATATGCCGATGTATCGGTTGGCTGATATTTATTTATTGTATGCGGAAGCACTGAATGCTACCGGCGACCTCGTTAACGCATTAAAGTATCTCAATTTTGTACATGTTCGCGCAGGTCTTCCTCCTTATATCGCGACAAATCCTTTGGTAGCAACTAAAGCAGCCATGACAGATGCCATTTTGCAGGAACGTCAATGGGAATTAATTGGGGAAGGAAAAAGATGGTTCGACCTGGTGCGTACTGACCATGTATTTAGTGTAATGGATCCGTTGCTGAGAAAAAGACAGATCGCTGCAGGTACCGCGGCCGCCGATGCAACAGGTTTTGCTGATCCCAGAAAAATACGCTGGCCCTTAACAAGAGGCGTGTTGAATGCGAATAAAAAATTAGTTCAGAACCCAGGCTACTAAGCATAAAAACGAATAAAAATGAAAACGATCAAAATAATATCAATCAATTTACTGCTCCTGTCTTGTCTTGCCATGATAGCAACAGGTTGCAAGAAAGTATTGGGATTGAGCCTGCAGGAGAATTATAATTACCAGCAGCGCACATTGGATCCCAAGATCAACATGACCGCTAAAGAGTTCCTTCTTTCACGTGCCGATGGAAGTACCGGTGCACCTACCGATACTGTTTTCAGGTGGATGAAAAAAGGACTGGAGTATTGCGGGATGGACCTGGCTGAATATGAAAAGACAGACCGGACCTATTTCTTCCTGCACAACGATGCCATCAGGATATACAACACCACTACCAAAGCAGTTACCGGTGGATTGTTCTTCACTTTCCCGATCGTAAATGTTGATGCAAGCGGCAACCCGATCATTGATGCCACAACAGGACTGCCGAAAACGCATCCGGCATTGGATTGGACCGAGTACTCAAAAACAACAGTGAAGAATTATTTCCTTTACCTGATAGGACAGGGCACATTTAATTTTAATGACCTGAACGCGGAGAATAAAACGGTTGTATCCATATTGCCTCCGGGTACAAAAGCAGGCAAAGAATCTATGCTGGGTTATTGGAACAGCGGTAACGGCTTTGACCAGGAAAGTAAATTCTATTTGAGGATACAGAACAATGCAGACATCGCACCCATTGTGCATAACGACAGGGCCAACGACAGGTCCGGCGGTTATGTAACAAACAATGGGGTAGTGCATGTATATGCACAGGTTATCTATCCATCTAAATAAATTCATTGTATGGTTAAAGGTTTATTGCGGTCATTCATTCCGCAATAAACCTTTTATAATAATTAGCTGGTCACTGCCCTTGGGGCTAAAATAAATTTCAATAGAAGAGAAACGAAGAGAATAAGCGTCTCCGGAATTCGGGATATCTTTTTTCCTTCGTTTTTCTTTTATTGAAACAACTGGTTTGATACATTGTAAACGGACTATTTTTATCGCCTAATTTGCATAACTTATAACATGAAGAAATACCAGATCATTACCATCCTGTTTTTTTTTGTGGCCTGTGCATGTGTATCCGCGCAAAAAGCTGATTTGAAGTTGTGGTACAACAGACCCGCCAAAGCATGGGAAGAAGCATTGCCCCTTGGTAATGCAAAAACGGGTGCCATGGTTTTTGGCGGCGTGGTTACTGAGCGGTTCCAGTTAAATGATAACACTTTATGGTCCGGTTTCCCAAACCCCGGGAATAATCCTGATGGAATAAAATTTTTACCGCAGGTACGTAAACAGGTGTTTGCAGGTAACTATGATAGCGCTACTACTTTATGGCGCAAAATGCAGGGACCCTATTCTGCGCGATATCTTCCATTGGCCGATCTGTGGTTGAAGTTTAGTTACAAAGACAGTACACCTGTAAAATACTATCGCGATCTGGATCTTAATAATGCGACTGCCACTGTAAAATTTACCGTTGATGGTGTTACCTATACACGCGAAACATTTATCAACCATCCGGATAAAGTGATGGTGATAAAGATCAGGGCCGATAAACCGGCATCAATAAATTTCACGATGTCGTTGACAAGTAAACTGAGATACAAAACAAAAGCTTACGATGAGAGTATGATCTTAACGGGCAAAGCACCCAAACAGGTTGCGAACCGGCCTTCTGAGCCGGTCCAGGTAGGATATGATGAAAATCCGAATGGAGAAGGAATGAATTTTTCGGTATTGGCACAACTGGTTGTTCAAAGAGGTAATATTAATCAGCGGGGTGATAAATTAGAAGTGACAGCCGCCAACGAAGTCACCATCTATCTTACAGAAGCCACCAGTTTCAATGGGTTTAATAAATCTCCGGGTCTTGCGGGAAAAGATCCTGTAGCAGAAGCAAAGAGCAATCTTAACAATGCCATGAAAAAATCATATGGCACTTTACGGAAAGGGCATATAGCAGATTATCGTTCTTTATTTGACCGCGTTACACTTGATCTGGGTGAAAATATTGAAACAGCTAAACTGCCAACCGACGAACGTTTAAAAAGGTTCACTTCATCACCCGATGATCATGGCTTAACGGTTTTGTATTACCAGTTTGGCAGATACCTGATGATTGCAAGTACAAGACCGGGTTCACGTCCTACCAATTTGCAGGGAATATGGAACGATGCGGTACAGCCGCCATGGGGCAGTAACTATACAACAAACATCAATACTGAAATGAATTACTGGCTGGCAGAGAACACGAATCTCTCCGAATGCCACCAGCCATTGTTTGATTTTATGAAAGAACTCGCAGTGAATGGAGCCGTAACTGCCAAAACAAATTATGGGATCAATGAAGGATGGGTAACACATCACAATTCTGATCTCTGGGCCAAGACTTCTCCGCCCGGTGGATACGATTGGGATCCAAGAGCGGCGCCAAGATGGTCTGCATGGCCGATGGCAGGGGCGTGGTTTAGTACGCATTTATGGGAACATTATTTATTTACTGGCGATAAGAAATTTTTAAAAGAACAGGCATATCCTTTAATGAAGGGCGCAGCACAATTCATGTTGCATTGGCTGATCAACGATCCGGAATCAGGATACCTGATTACCAATCCATCCACATCGCCGGAGAATACGATCAAGATCAATGGTAAGCAATACGAAATGGCTATGGCGGGAACCATGGATATGTCCATCATTCGTGAACTGTTCACCGCATTGATCAAAACAACCGATGTGTTAAATATCGATCCTGCTTTTCGTGAGCAATTGAGTAAGGCAAAAGAAAAACTATATCCCTACCACATCGGCAAAAACGGCCAGTTGCAGGAATGGTTCAAAGACTGGGACGATCCGACTGATAAACATCGCCATATTTCGCATCTATTTGGTTTGTATCCCGGTAGCCAGGTGACCTTGAATAACACACCGGAACTAGCTGCAGCTGCAAAAGAATCTTTAATCGAAAGAGGAGATGTAAGTACAGGCTGGTCAATGGCATGGAAGATCAACTGGTGGGCGAGACTGCATGATGGTGAACACGCCTATAAAATTTTAAGCACGGCATTTGCTTTTATTGATCCAACCAAAGAAAAAGAACAGATGAGTGGTGGCGGTACCTATCCAAATCTGTTTGATGCACATCCGCCATTCCAGATCGATGGAAATTTTGGGGCGACTGCAGGTATCACAGAAATGTTATTGCAAAGTCATGATGGACAGGTTTCGTTGTTGCCGGCTTTGCCCAATGCGTGGAAGAATGGTTCCGTGAAAGGAATTAAAGCAAGAGGAAATTTTGTGATCGATATTAATTGGAAAGATGGAAAATTGGCACAGGGTAAAATAGTTTCCATCCTGGGAGGCAATTGCCGTTTGCGTACTAATGAGCCTATAAAAATTGTTGAAGTAAAATCAACAGTTAATGCAAGTGGGAATGAATTACAAACAGTCTATGGCAAACCACCCTATGAAAAGAATGCAAATGCAAAATTGGTTGCGGTTGATAATTCGAAGGGTTATGTCATTGATTTTAAAACAGAAAAAGGGAAATCGTACACGGTGATTCCATTATAAACAACCCTCTGTGTAACTCTGTGTTCTCTGTGTCTCTGTGGTGAAAAAAAGATCGAAGCGAAGGCTTTACCACGGAGACACAGAGAACACAGAGCTTCACAGAGAAGGACCAATTGAAAAACGAAGATGAACACAAAGAAAAAGAGTTTATTATTTATTGCAATCAGTTTATTTGCAATAACGGTTACTGCACAAAAAATAAGCTGGAGCGAAGTAGCCCCCGGCGTATGGAAAGGAGTAGTTGGTAAACCCGAGGCTTATGATCTTTTACACGCATCAGGTTCAAAACCTAACAGAGAAGCATTAGCTAAGATCGTTAAACCAGTTTTCCCTTTTGATAACGATGCTGTCATCGGTTCGATCATTGATGGGAAAACTTCTCTTCGTATTCCATTGGAAAAAGAAGAACAGTTGTATGGCTTTGGGTTGAATTTCCAGACCGTTCACCAACGTGGAAAAATATTGCAGCTGCACATGGATCATTATGGCGGAAAGGATAATGGCCGTACGCATGCACCTACACCGTTTTATGTTTCTTCAAAAGGATATGGTGTATTTATCAATTCAGCACGTTATATAGATGTGTATGCAGGTAGTGGTGTTCGCAAAGACAGTAAAACACCCGCTGTTCCAAAAGACCGCAACACAGATAAGACCTGGAGCTCACGTCCTTATTCTGATGCTGTAGAGATAGCTGTTCCCGCAACAGGTGTTGAGATCTATGTTTTTGCAGGTCCAACTGCTATGGATGCAGTAAAACGATTTAATTTATTCAATGGCGGTGGCCCATTACCTCCCCGTTGGGGATTGGGTTTTACACAACGAGTGAAATCCTTATACACTTCAGATGAAGTAGAAAAAGAAGCGGCGGCTTTTGCTGAAAAAGGTTTCCCGCTTGATTATATCGGTCTTGAACCCGGTTGGCAGAGCAAAGCTTATCCCGGTACTTTTGAATGGGATAAAACACGTTACCCTGAACCACAGAAATTTGTGAAGCAAATGCTTGAAAAAGGCATCCGTTTAAATTTATGGATCAATCCCTATGTTTCAAAAGATGCACCGTTTTATAACGCGATAAAACCATATACAGGCTCACACACCGTATGGGTTGGTGAAGTGCCTGATCTTACTATGCCACAGGCAAGGGCGCCTTTTTTTGGTCAGCTGAAAAAGAGCCAGGTAGATATTGGTGTGAGTGGTTATAAAATAGATGAAGTAGATGGCTATGATTATTATCTCTGGCCCGATGTAGCAACTTTTCCTTCGGGCATCAGCGCTGAACAGATGCGCCAAACCTATGGTGTATTGGCCATGCGGTATTCCGCTGAAATGTTTCACCAGAAAAATCAAAGAACATTTGGATTGGTCCGTGCAAACAATGGAGGCGGTGTATCGTTGCCGTATGTGATCTACAACGATTATTATAATCACGAAGATTTTATCACAGCATTGATCAACAGCGGAACTGCCGGTGTTCTATGGACACCCGAAGTTCGGGCATCAAAAACAGCAGAGGAATGGTTGCGTCGTTTTCAGACGGTTATCTTTTCGCCGATGGCGATGATCAATGCATGGTCGAGCGGAACCAAACCATGGTCATATCCCGAAGTGGCGGACCAGGTAAAAAAACTCGCATTGCTTCGTATGCGGATGATGCCTTACTGGTATTCTGAATTCGCAAAATATCATTTTGAAGGAACGCCACCTTTTCATGGGATGGCACTGGAAGAAGGATTTAAACAGGAGATCAAAAAAGATGCGGCCAATAAAAACCTCGAAGAGAATCCGTATGCAGAAGCCACTTCCAAAGAGATCAAAGATCAATACATGGCAGGCGAATATTTATTGGTAGCACCATTGTTCACAGGACAAACCACCAGGAAAGTAGTACTTCCCAAAGGGAAATGGTACGATTTCTATACAGGTGAACTGGCAGGTGATGGCGAAGTGATCACTGTTACACCTGGACTGGATAAAATTCCTGTCTATGTAAAAGATGGTGGTATCATCCCGATGATGCCGGCTATGACACATGCACCGAAAGCCGGGGAAAAAGTAGATCTTGAAATCAGGTATTACGGTACCAAGCCAGGAAAATATAATTTGTACGACGATGACGGCGAATCATTCAATTACGAAAAGGGAGAATATAGTTTCCGCGAGATCAAAATCGGAAAAAACAGCTCGGGAAATGTTGCAGGAACGATCTCTGATGCCATAGCAGGAAAACCAAACACCGTTGGAAATATAACATGGAAATTCATGACGAAATAATCAGCACTTCGTGGTTCAAGAAAATAGCCACGAAGGCACAAAGGCACGAAGGTTCACTAAGGAAACGTGTGAGAATAGCGGCTGTAAAGTATTAACCATTACTTCGTGCTACTTTGTGCCTTAGTGTCTTAGTGGCACAAAGGCACGAAGATTCACAAAGAAAATCTGTAAGGATATGAGTTGTAAAGTATTCATCATCGCATTGTTTCTGATAGGTTGTATCGCCTGGAGTAAAGAACATGCTGATCATACCGTTAAAGAAGATGTGGCCAATGTTTTGCGTAAACAAATCATGGAAGAAGCTGATTGGGCATTGCAGCAACAGCCGGTTACCGTTACAGCGCAAAGCTCACCAAGAAGCGCAGGAGGCAAACACGATTTTTTTTCTGAAGGTGATTACTGGTGGCCCAACCCGGTAAGTGTGGACAGTCCCTATATCCAACGCGATGGGATGACTAATCCTGAAAATTTTACAGCACATCGTTTGGCCATGATCCGCTTCAGTAAAATCATTGGGGCATTGGCATCGGCTTATCAATTAACAGGAGATAAAAAATATGTGATACATGCTGTGAAACATTGCAAAGCATGGTTTGTAGATAAGGAAACATTAATGAATCCAAGCCTTTTGTACGCGCAGGCGATCAAAGGAAGGTTTACAGGAAGAGGAATAGGAGTGATCGATACCATTCAGTTAATGGAAGTGGCACAGGCATTATTGGTGATGGAAAACGCGCCGGGCGTAGATAAAGAAGCGATCAACGCTATGAAAGATTGGTTCTCCCAATACCTGAAATGGTTAACAACACATAAATACGGGCAGGATGAAATGAATGCAGAGAACAACCATGGAACCTGTTGGGTAATGCAGGTGGCATGCTTTGCAAAATTTACCGGTAACACATCGCTGATGAAATTCTGCAGCGACCGTTATAAGAATGTATTGCTTCCCAATCAAATGGCAGCGGACGGTGGACTGACAAGAGAATTGAAAAGAACCAAGCCTTATGGTTATTCCATTTTTAACCTGGATGCATTTACGATGATCTGCCAGATCTTATCAACCAAAGAAAACGATCTGTGGAATTTTACAAGCGCTGATGGTAAGTCGATCAAAAAAGGGATTGATTTTTTATATCCCTATGTAGCTGATAAAACCAAATGGCCCTTTGCACACGATGTAATGTATTGGAATGATTGGCCGGTTGCACAACCGTTCTTAGTATTCGGTGCAAATGCATTTAATAATACACAGTTGCTGGATGCCTGGAAAAGATTGGATCACGATCCTAAAGTAGAGGAGGTGATACGCAATCTCCCGGTGAGACATCCGTTGATCTGGTTGAATGATTGAAAAATAGTATCGCCACAGAATACACAGATTAGCACAGAAAAATCTGTGTACTCTGTGGCAAAAAAAAGTAACATCAATGAAATACAGCCTTCTAAAAATCTCAACGATACTTTTTCTAAGTATCATCACCATTCATTTATCCGCACAGGATAAAGGCGATGAAGACAAACAAATGCTCAATACCGGCAAGATCCGCGATCAGAAACAAATAGATGAGGCGTTGAATGGCTGGCATAAAGAAAGCATGAAAACGCATGACCAACGTATTCAATGGTGGAGAGATGCAAAATTTGGAATGTTCATTCACTGGGGTGTGTATTCTTTACCGGGTGGTGAATGGAAGGGAAAGAAAGTGAGTGGTTATGCTGAGCATCTGATGCGAAAAGAAAAAATACCACGTTCAGAATACCTGGAACTGGCGCATCAATTCAATCCGATACAGTTCAATGCAGAGGAGTGGGTAAAGAATGCAAAAGCTGCAGGAATGAATTATTTCATCATCACAGCCAAACACCATGATGGGTTTGCAATGTATGATTCGAAAGTTTCTGATTTTAATGTTATGCAACAAACTGCCTGGAAGCATGATCCGATGGCCGATCTCTCAGCAGCGTGCAAAAAATATGGAGTGAAATTCGGATTCTATTATTCACATGCATTTGATTGGGAACATCCCGATGCGCCGGGTAATGATTGGGAATATAAAAACCCTGGTGGCGACCTGAATTTATTCGATGGCAGAAACTGGTATGACCTGCATCCTGAATTGCTTACCAAAGCAGTAAAGTATGTAAATGAAAAAGCGATTCCGCAGATCAAAGAATTGTTGGTAAAATATCACCCCGATATTCTCTGGTTTGATACACCGCAGAAATTACCGTTATCAGAAAATGTACGCATACTAAAAGCAATACGTGAAACAGATCCGAATGTAGTGGTTAACGGAAGATTGGTTCGCGGGCCTAATAACCTGATGATGGGTGATTACAAAAATACCGGTGACCGCCCTGCTGAATTTGCACCTGTTACGGGCGATTGGGAAGCAATACCTACCACCAATGAATCCTATGGCTATTCAAAATTTGATGATAGTCATAAACCGGTTGGATTTTTTGTACAGTTGTTAGCCAAAGCAGCCTCCCGCGGAGGAAACCTGTTGATGAATATCGGGCCAATGGGTAATGGAGCATTCGATGTGAAGGATCTGAACATTTTAAAAGGCATTGGTAACTGGGTAGATAAAAACCGGGAAAGTATTTACCAAACACATCCATCGCCATTGGCCCTGCAGAGCTGGGGTGTTACTACGATGAAGAAAAACCTGGTGTACCTGCATGTATTCAATTGGCCGGCTGACGGGAGATTGATGATAGGTGGAATAAAAAGCAATATCAATAAAGCGTATTTTCTTACTGATCAAACACAGAAGAAATTGCCCATTGAGTTCCTGAATGCGGCAGATATCACGATCACCGTTCCTTTAACAGCGCCGGATACCAGCAATACAGTGATTGTATTGGATATGAAAGGAGATGTTGAAACGGACTCAACAAGATTTGTGGCGAGCAATGTTCCGACCCGCCTTCTTGCATTTGATGCGGAACTCAATGGCAAAGGATTTGGTTTTGGTGACGGGAAATCAACCGGTTATTTTGTAGAAGGATGGAAAACAAAAGACCAATCGGTTTCCTGGTTCTTCCGTTGCGTAGAACCCACTATGTTCATAGTGGTGTTAAAATATATGGCTTCTCCTGAAACAGAAGGTATAAGCAGGATCAAAGTGGGAGACAAGGTTTTTAATGAGACGGTTACACCCACACAAACAGGCAACAGCATTATCACCAAAGAATTAGGAACCGTAAAGCTGGATGTGGCGATTACCGAAATAAACATTTCCGCAGTTGATATAAAGAAAACAGAGTTGATGAAACTTTTGGAAGTACAATTGATCCCTATCGAAAAGAAAAAATAAATGTGTATGAAGTATAGAATTTTATTTGCTGCAGTTGTATGGTGTGTATTTAGTTCAGCTAGTGCACAAAAAGTAAATACCGCAAAGGTGATAGAGGATGCTGAAAAGCAAACCAAACTGATGTTCACAGAAATAGCCGCTGCCAAAGAAGGGAAGCCGGAATTGGTCTCCCCAAAAACACTCGACAAAGGAAACCTGAAACTGGTTGCTTCCAAAGACTGGACAAGCGGTTTCTTTCCCGGTGTTCTATGGTACTTACAGGAATACACAGGGAAAACTGAATGGAAAAAAGAAGCGCTTGCCTTTACTGCCAATATCGAAAAAGAAAAAACAAACGGTGGTACACATGATATGGGTTTCAAAGTGTATTGCAGTTTTGGAAATGGCTACCGGTTATTGCATGATCCGCATTACAAAGAAGTGATCATTGAATCTGCCAGGACCCTATCAACACGTTTCAACAAAAAAGCCGGTGTGATCCGCTCCTGGGATCATCACCAGGAACAATGGCGCTTTCCTGTGATCATTGACAATATGATGAATCTTGAATTGTTATTCGAGGCAACCAAACTCTCGCATGATTCATCGTTTTACAAAATCGCAGTCACGCATGCCATGACCACCATGAAAAATCATTACCGTCCTGATCACAGTACGTATCACGTAATTGATTACGATACTGCAACAGGAAATGTTCTCAAAAGAAATAATCACCAGGGATATTCGGATGAATCGGCCTGGAGTCGCGGGCAGGCATGGGGATTGTATGCGTATACTATGTGTTACCGTGAAACAAAAAACAAAACCTTTTTAAAACAGGCGGAACTGATCACGGAATTTTTGCTCAATCATCCACGCATGCCAAAAGATCTTGTACCGTATTGGGATTATGATGCGCCTAAAATTCCCAATGAAGAAAGAGATGCATCGGCCGCCGCCGTCATGGCATCAGGACTTTACGAATTAAGCCTGTATAGTTCGAATGGGAAAAAATACCGCGCCGCCGCAGACAAGATCATGGAAAGCCTTACGAATAGCTATCGTTCTCCAATAGGTGAGAACAAAGGGTTTATCCTCGCACACAGCGTCGGTTCACGTGCCTCGAATACAGAAGTAGATGTGCCGCTGATCTATGGCGATTATTATTATCTGGAGGCTTTGTTACGGGGCAAGAAGATCAGGGAAGGAAAGGGACTCTGGTAAAAATTTCACGCAAAGGCGCAAAGAGGATCTTGGCGCCTTTGCGTGAAACCTTTTTTTCCGACAAAATCGTTTAATAATTGGTTAATACCTTTACCTGTTCCTTCTATAATTAGTAGTTAGTTGCAGATAATATCAGCTTAGCCATGAAAAAGACTCTCCTTATTATCCTTGCCATCATTTGCATGGCACAGTTTGCCTCTGCCCAACAACTTTCAAAAGACGAACGAATGAAATGGTGGCGCGAGGCACGTTTCGGTATGTTCATTCATTGGGGTGTATATGCACAGTTTGCCGGTGTATACAATGGACATGAACAATTACGCGGTGGTGCAGAATGGATCATGAACCGTTCCAAAATACCGGTTGCCGAATACCAGGCGATGGCAAAACAATTCAATCCCGTTAAGTTTAATGCGGATGAGTGGGTAAAAACAGCGAAAAATGCCGGGATGAAGTACATCGTGATCACAGCAAAGCACCACGATGGATTTGCGATGTTTAAATCAAAAGCAAGTAAATGGAATATTGCAGATGCAACCCCTTACGGGAAAGATATATTGAAACCATTGGCAGCGGCTTGTAAAAAGTACGGTGTCAAATTAGGATTCTATTATTCACAGGCACAGGATTGGAACAACCCCGGCGGTTCAGCCGCCCGCAAAGTTGCTTCTGAAGGATGGCTGAATCCCGATTCTGCAAAGATCGATGCATATACAAACGAACACAAAGGACATTGGGATCCTGCACAGGAAACCAGTTCATTCGCTGAATACATTGACCGCGTAGCTGTTCCGCAGGTAAAGGAATTAATGACAAACTATGGTGACATAGCGGTTCTCTGGTGGGACACACCAACCAATATGACGGATGAAGCAGCTGTTAAGTTACAGGAACAATTAAAATACCAACCCAACATTATTACGAATGACCGATTGAAACGCCCCAATTTCCCGGGCGATACAAAAACACCGGAACAAAAAATTCCCACAGTTGCAGAGCTGGATGGAAAGGATTGGGAAACATGTATGACCATGAACGGTACATGGGGTTGGCGCACATCAGACAATAAATGGAAAACAACAAAAACACTGATCCATAATCTTTGTGATATCGCTTCCAAAGGCGGCAACTATTTATTGAATGTTGGTCCTAAACCCGACGGTACATTTCCTGAACAAAGCGTACAGGCTTTAAAAGAGATAGGTGACTGGATGAAAGTGAATGGTGAAGCTATCTATGCAACCAAAGCGGGTCCACTGGAGCTACCGGCATGGGGACGTTGCACAAAGAAAGAAACCAACAACGGTACAACACTATACATAAGTGTATTTGACTGGCCAACGGATGGTAAATTACTTATCCCGGGATTAAAAAATGAAACTGTTTCCGCTGTTCTGCTGGCCGACGGAAGTGTATGGAAAGCAGAGAATACAAAAGAGGGTGTTGTGATCAATGTTCCTGCAAAAGCGCCCGACTTAAATGCATCAGTAATAAAGTTACAGGTAAAAGGAGATGTTGAAAGTATGCTGGAAACAAAAGGTAAAATGAAGACAGGTTCGATCGACTAAAGGGTGAACACGAATTACACGAATTATAACGAATGGACTCTATAAATACATGTCGATCAACAAATCGGGGATCATTCGTTTCAATTCGTGTTTTCCAATTCGTGTTGTAATAATCATTCACAAAAACGTCCTATGTTTTGTAAAAAAACCTTCATTGTATTTATAATATTTCTATTTAATAATCTCTACGCTGCTGATATTAGTATTACAAAATATGGTGCGGTAGGGGATGGGCAAATATTGAATACAGAGGCGATCCAGAAAACGATTGATGAGGTAAATAAACAGGGTGGTGGTAAAGTGATCTTTCCCGCGGGTAGGTTTTTGTCAGGCACGATCGTTTTAAAAGATAATGTAACACTGCATTTCGATAAAGAATCATTGTTATTGGGAAGCACGAATGTGGATGACTACAAGAACATGGATCCGTTTACCGATGGATTGGGTATCGATGTAGGCTGGGCATTACTCGTTGCTGTTGACGCAAAAAATATCGGTATCGAAGGTGAGGGCGCGATCAATGGACAGGGAAGCAAATTAAAAGAACAACAGATTCTCACTGATACAAGACCCGAAGGACAAAGATGGGGACGACGTCCTTTCCTGGTTCGTATTGTTCGTTGTGATGGTGTTACGGTAAAGGGGATCACGCTGAATTATTCAGCGGCATGGACCTCGCATTATTTTCACAGCAAACATATACGCATTGAGAATGTAAAGATCGTTAGCCGTGGCGTACCACATAACGATGGGATCGATATCGATGGTTGCCAGGATGTACGCATTAAAGACTGCGATATCGATAGCGGTGATGATGCCATGTGTTTCAAAACCACTTCGAGCAAGATGGCATGCAGTGATATTATTGTTAGCGGTATGCGTTTAAAAAGCAGCCAGGGTGCCATTAAAATGGGAACGGAATCAATGGCACCGTTTGAAAATATAAAAATATCCAATTGCTATATTTATAACACAAACAATGGCGGTATCAAATTATTGACCGTAGATGGGGCACATTTACGGAATGTTGAGATCTCAGATATTACCATGGTGAATGTTAAAACACCCATCCTGTTAAGACTCGGATCACGCTTAAGCGTTTTCCGTAAAACAGCAGATACCCAGCAGCCAACAGGTACATTTGAAAATGTAGTGATCCGGAATGTAAAAGCGAAAGCTGCCGATACTGCACAACTAATGCCACCTTCGGGAATTTTGATCACAGGGGTACCGGGACATTATATCACTAATCTTACTTTAGAAAATATCGATATTGATCTCGCCGGCGGCGGTACTGCAGAAAATGCAAGACAAACAGTACCCGAAGCGATAGATAAATATCCTGAAGTAAAAACATTCGGCCCACTGGTCCCGGCTTATGGTGTATGGGCAAGACATGTTCAGGGATTGAAATTGAAGAATGTAAACTTCCGCCTCGGCAGCAATGATCTTCGCCCTGCATTTATTTGTGAGGATGGAAAAGATATAGAGATCAGTGATTGCCATTTACCATCAACCCCTGGCGCTGCATCAGTGATCAGGTTGGAAAATGTTCGGAAAGCATTGATACAGGGTGTTGACGTAAAAGAAGGAGCCGGTTCCTTTGTTCGTATAGAAGGCATGACCAGTGAAATGATCCGGGTCATAGAAAACAAAATAGCCAACATCTCCAAAACAATTGATATAGCATCGGGGCTTAAGAAAGAAGCTGCTGTATTAAAATAACTGCTGCCAATTTTATTGTAAAAATTTCACGCAACCGCTCGCCTGAACTTAGCGGGCGAGAAGGCGCCAGGGCGCAAGAAGCCTTTGCGCCTTTGCCTCTTTGCGCCTTTGCGTGAAACAGCTCGCTCTCTCCGCCTGGATTTTACGAAATCGTTTGTGTAAACTTTTTTAGCAAACCCTTGCTATAACTGCATTTCAGAAGATCAAAATCATGTTAGAATTGTTTAATGATTTGATAATAATTCAAGCCAGATTGTTTGAAAATCTTGCTCAATTGCATTGGCTCTGTCCATAACATCGATTGTAAAAAAACTGCTTATTAAAACTGCCGTATGAAAAAAAAACTGTCAATGCAGCGAAACGCTTTTATGAAAAAAAGTGTCTGTATGCTGCTCTTGCTATTCTCCTTGTCTACAACATTTATTTCCGCGCAAACAAAAACAGTCACTGTTAAAGGAACAGTAACCAGTCAGTCAGGCGAAACACTGTTTGGCGCTTCCGTGGTGGAGAAAGGGAGTACAAAAGGTGTGAGTGTACAACCTGATGGAAACTTCCAGATCACCGTTCCGCAAAACGCAACATTGGTTGTATCTTTTACCGGGTACATTAATAAGGAAATTAAAGTAGGTACAACCGATCAGTCGAAGATTACTGTGCAATTGCTTGCCGATAAAAATGAATTGAATACAGTAGTGGTAGTAGGGTATGGTACGCGCAGAAAAGCGGATGTTACCGGCGCCATTACTTCTATCAGCGCACAATCCATTACAGATGTTCCTTCTGCAAACCTTTCGCAGGCATTACAGGGACAAGGTGCAGGTATCGATATTCAAAAAAGTGGTGGTAACAGTAAACCCGGCCAGGCACCCAATATCCTCATCAGGGGAACAAGGTCTGTGCAGGCGGGTAATTCACCACTGTTTGTGATAGATGGTGTTGCCTTCGATGGCAACATCAATGATTTTAATTTAGATGATGTGGCATCTATTGACATTTTGAAAGATGCCTCTTCTACTGCCATTTACGGTTCACGCGGCGCAAACGGGGTGATATTGATCACAACAAAAAGAGGAAGGAACGGCGATGGTAAACCTGTGATCAGTTATAGTTCTTTTACCGGCTTTACAAAAAGCATGGGTGAATATCCTATGATGAACGGGCCGCAATATCTCGAACTGAAAAAATGGGCCAACTTCATCGGTAAGCCCGGAACATACACAGGCATTGACGATCCGAAAATTATACAGGATGCGTTTTCACCTGAAGAAAAAGTGGGTATTGCAACGGGCCGGAGTACCGATTGGCAAAAACTCGTATATAAAACAGGGATCACTACCAGTCACCAGATCGGCGTATCCGGTGGAACGGATAAAACACAATACTCTGTATCAGGTGGATATTACAATGAAGGCGGTGTTTATTTCGGACAGGGATTTGAACGTTACTCTTTAAGAGCCACGCTTGATCAACAGTTGGGTAAATCGGTTAAACTTGGCGTGAGCAGTTTAAATACATACACCATTACAAAAGGAGAAAGCCAGAACCCGATGGGACAGGCTTTACGCGCAAGCCCATTATCATCTCCCTGGGATTCAACAGGTGCATTGATCAATTATTTTGTTCCCGGAAGTGCCAACCAGGTATGGAACCCATTGGCTAATTTCCTGGATGGAGCTGTAGTAGAAAAAAGAAAAAGGCTCTCTAATTTTACCAATCTTACACTGGATGTAAATATCCTGCCAGGGTTAAGATACAAACTCAATGCAGGCATCCAATTGCGTAATGAAATATATGGTAATTTTTATGCGAGTAAGACCACTAATAATTTAGGCGGTCCATCCAAAGCCAGTAACGATTCAAGAACCAGCAGCGATTATATCCTCGAGAACATCTTAACCTACGATAAAACATTCCGCGAAAAACATAAACTAAACTTTACGGGACTGTTCAGCTATGAAAATAATGTGAACGTATCCAACTCGTTTGATTATTCGGGCCTCTTGTCAGATAATGCACAGTATTTTAATCCGTCACTGGGTTCTAATTTAAGTGGCAGCGGTTCACGTACCGAATGGTCGCTTATTTCTTACATGGCGCGGGTAAACTATGGATTTCGTGATAAATACCTGTTGACATTAACGGTACGTTCAGATGCTTCTTCACGCCTGGCAACGGGTAACCAGACACATTATTTTCCTTCTGTAGCTGCGGCATGGAATATCAATAAAGAAAAATTCCTTGCTAATTCAACAACTGTTTCCAACCTCAAATTAAGAGCAAGCTTTGGATCGGTAGGTAATACTTCTATTGGTCCATACTCAACATTGGGTTCACTGGCCAACCAGGTATATAATTATGGATCCACTGTTACAACAGGATTGTATCCAAACAGCGTACCTAATCCAACGCTTGGATGGGAGTACACTTCCACACTGAATATTGGAATTGATTTTGGATTTTTCCAGAACAGGATCTCCGGTTCATTAGAATATTATCATGCGTATACAAATGATATGATATTGCCGCAAAGTTTACCGGCAACTTCCGGTATCCCCAATAAGATCCTGACCAATATCGGGAAATCAGAGAACCAGGGTATTGAATTACGCATCAGTACTGTGAACCTGCAAACAAAAGGAAGCCATGGCGTAACCTGGACATCAGATTTCAACTTTTTTATCAACCGTGGTAAGATCACACAATTAAATCCATCATTGATCACTACGGTAGATGGGAAGCCTGCAGATATTGGCAACAAATGGTTTGTGGGCCGAACGATAACCTCTTATTATGATTATGAGAAAGCGGGTATCTGGCAGGCAACTCCGGCAGATAGTGCATTGGCAAAATCATTGGGACAATCATTGACCGGTACAGGTTCAGTGATCGGGCAGATCAAAACAATCGACAGGAACGGAAACGGAACCATCGATGCCGGTGACATGTATATATTAGGTTCTCAGGAACCCACCTGGCAGGGTGGTACCACGCAAAGGGTTACTTACCGGAATTTTGATTTTACCCTTGTTGCTGCAGCCAGGGTAGGTGGAACTATTTCTTCAACTTTATTCGGTGGTGGTTTTGCCAATACATTACAGGCGAATTATAACAACGTAAATATTGCTTACTGGACACCGCTTAATCCATCAAACGAATATCCAAAACCAAATTCTGCGCAAACAAATCCGCCAAAGAATTCTTTGTTAGGTTATTTCGATGGGTCGTTCTTAAAGATCAGGAGTATGTCATTGGGTTATACGGTTCCACAGAATGCTGTAAAAAAACTGGGGCTTCGTTCGATGCGTTTTTATACAACTGCAAAAGATCCTTTCATTCTTTTTTCACCGTATCGTAACAAGTACCACGGTATAGACCCTGAAACTGCAGGAACACTGGGTGTGGATACACCTGCATCCTGGTCCATATTATTTGGCATCAACGTAACCTTATAATTTAAAACGACAATCATCATGAAAACTCTATCAATAAAAATAACAGTTGTTTTTTCAGCTTTGCTGATCATAACAGGCTGCCAAAAAAAACTTATCGAAAACCCGCAATCAACTTTAACACCCGGTTTTTTTGCAACAGCACAGGGATTTCAATCGGGTCTGGATGCTGCATACGGTGGCATGCGTAACCTATGGGGTTCAGAGAATTTATTTACCATGGCCTGCATCGGAACCGATGAATTTATCACCGGTAATGATGGCAACAATGATATCAACAAATACAATAGCAACTACAATCCCGGTAACGGAAAACTATCAGGGATCTGGAACCCGTGCTATACATTCATCAATACCTGTAATGGCTTGATCGATAACGCGAATGTGATAACCGGGGTGAATGACGTCACAAAAAAATCCATGGTAGCGGAAGCGAAATTTCTTCGGGCCAATTATTATTTTATGCTTGTTCAGTTCTGGGGCGATGTAACATTGAATGAACATTTCCAGGGAACACCCACTACCGAAGCAAAACGCGCACCAATGGCAGATGTATACAAATTCATTGTAAAAGATCTTATCGATGCGATTGCCGGTCTTCCGGCAGGGCCGTTCAGCAACGGCCTCCTCCCAGGTAAAGCCAATGCAGCTGCTGCAAGACATTTATTGGCCAAAGTATATTTAACAAGAGCGGGCACCGCAGCAAAAGATCCCAATGATTACCAGAATGCTTACGCTGTTGCCAACGCGTTGATCCTCGATAAGGGCTCACTTGGTTTAGCGCTGCAGCAGGATTTTAAAAACATTTACTTAGAAGGCAATGAAAACAATTCAGAAGTTTTGTGGACGATCCAGCATACTTCCAATATTGCGTATAACGGGCCGAATAACAGCAGCGGTACAGACAATGTGCTGAACCATATGTGGGTTCCGAAATATGAGACTTTTGTTCCGGGTATGCAACGCGATGTGATCAATGGAAGACCTTATATCCGTGCAGTGCCTACACGCTGGCTCACCGATACCGTATTCAAAGAGAAATCAAACGATACACGTTACAGCAAAACTTTTCAGACAGTATGGTATTGCAATTATGCAGCAGGTATTCCCAAATGGCCCAATCCTGTTCCGGCAGGTGTAGATCCGAGCCTCGCAGGTAAACCCAAATTCAATTTGGGAGATACGGCCTGTTATATGCCGGGTGTAGATGTAACCGATGCAAAGATCGCTTCAACACGTTATCTCCTGATGCCGCCGCGTAAATACAATATCCAGATGTCGCCCGCGATGAACAAATATTTTGATACCAAGCGCGCCGACCAGAATGCACCTTCCATCCGTTCTGTGATTGTATGGACACTTAGTGAAACTTACCTCATCGCTGCTGAAGCTGCGTTTATGACGGGTAAACTTCCGGAAGCAGTTGTCTTGATGAATGTGATCC
The DNA here is from genome assembly GCA_040388475.1 of Bacteroidota bacterium. Taxonomy (GTDB): domain Bacteria; phylum Bacteroidota; class Bacteroidia; order Chitinophagales; family Chitinophagaceae; genus Sediminibacterium. The sequence continues at coordinate 67,081 of JAZKBT010000002.1, forward strand.
GAGAAAGAGCTGCGTACCCAACAGGAAGCGCTGCAGCCATGGATATTACCGCAGCAGATCTGTCGCTCGATTTTATTCTTGACGAACGTTCAAGAGAATTATGTGGGCAGATGGTGAGATATTTTGATCTTTCAAGAACAGGGCAGTTGGCCACACGTATACAGAAGCACAATACAGATGCACAGTTAAATTTCATTGCACCGAAACACTTATTAAGACCAATACCACAGGGGCAGATAGACGCAGTAACCACAGGAACACCCTATCCGCAAAACCCGGGTTGGTAATAAAGATGATAGTCGTTTGGCAGTTGATCAGTTAGATCGTGAGCAATCGCAGGTGAGTAAATGGGGCGCGGATGTCTTGTTTATTCACCGCTCACGGTTGATCTTACAGATAAACAGTATTATGAAATATACTCGTCACATTTTTATCATACCTCTTTTATTGCTAACATATTTCTTATCTGCACAATCAAATGATACTGCTGTTAAACCACCACCTGCACCCAAACCAGGATTGAGAGCGCCGGTTCCTTCCGTACTCCCCGGAAAAGGAATGGCACAACATGATTTTTTATATGCCGGCGAATGGGACACAAGAAAAGATACACAAACGGTTTTTCGAATAGAAGGAGGTAAGATCGTATGGACATGGTCCTTTCCCATTAAAGATAAGAACGGGCAGTTGAGTGAGTTCAGTGATATTCACCAATTATCAAACGGCAATGTTTTATACGCACGTAAAACAGGGGCGGATGAAGTAACACGCGACAGGAAAATTGTATGGAGCTATGATTGCGCTCCCGGTACCGAATGCCATTCCGCACAGCCGGTCGGTAATGATAAAGTGTTTTTATGTTTGAATGGAAATCCTGCCAAAGCTATTCTGCTTAATAAAAGAACAGGTCTTGTTGAAATGGAACATGTGTTGAATACCGCAAGACCGGAGGATCCGAAAAGTGTACATGGACAGTTCCGCAATATCCGCATGACAAAAAAAGGAACCTATTTAATTGCACATCTGAACCTGGGTAAAGTAATTGAGTATGATAAAAACTGGAACCCGATCTTAACGGTTGATGCACCTTCTGTATGGTCCGTTGCAAGGTTACAAAATGGCAACACATTATTCACCGGTAACCAACATGGGTATGTGCGAGAAGTAAACGCAAAAGGAGAGACCGTTTGGGAGATCAATAAAGATGATCTTCCGGGTTATCCATTGTATACGGTACAACAGGCGAGGAGATTGGCAAATGGCAATACGGTCATTTGCAATTGGGGCGGCTCACTGAAAAAAGAAGATTGGGATAAAGTGGTGCAGGTGATAGAAGTAACGCCTGATAAAAAAGTAGTTTGGGCATTGTATCAATGGAATAATCCCGATCTTGGACCATCGTCCTGTATACAAATGCTGGATGAAAAAGGGAAAGAGGAGAACGGGGATCTATAAACAACGCTGCGGTTACCTCTGCTACTCTGTACCTCTGCGGTTGGAGGAGCTACCAACCGCAGAGAACATGAGTTACATGAGTTAACGCAGAGAGAAATAAAAAGCTATATGAGAAAACAAATCAGCCTATTGATCGCATGTCTCATCTTAACATGTGCAACAGCCATCGCCCAACCGGATGCTGACCTGAAAAATTTTCCGAAAGGATCCACGCCGCTGGAGATCGGCAGGTTAGTGGCCAATCATTTTATTGAAATGCCACATAGTAATTTCAACCGGCCCACACCACCAAAAGTGATCACGTATCCTGAAAGCTGCGGCTGGTATGGCGCGCTCACCTTTGCAAAAGTGACCGGTGATAAAACCATGGCGAAACAGTTAGCTGACAGATTTGAGCCACTGTTTGGAACAGAAGCCGCTATGATTCCCATTCCTGATCACGTGGATTACAGTGTATTTGGTTCTGTGCCATTGGAACTATACATGCAAACCAAAGAACAGAAATATTTAGGTCTCGGAAAAAAGATCGCCGATAACCAATGGGCGCCACCATCCGGCCCGCGTGTGAATGCCGATTCAAGAAGGTATTATGCAATGGGTCTTACCTGGCAAACACGTTTATGGGTAGATGATATGTTCATGATCACCATGGTGCAAACACAGGCATACCGTGCTACAGGCGATAAAACTTATTTGGATCATGCCGCCAAAGAAGCGGTTGTGTATCTTGATTCTTTACAACAACCCAACGGATTATTTTATCACGCACCCGATGTTCCTTTTTTCTGGGGCAGGGGAGCAGGCTGGTTCGCAGTAGGTATGGCTGAATTATTACGCAGCATGCCAAACAACCACCCTGACAGGCCGCGTATCATGAAAGGATATTTAACCATGATGAACTCATTAAAAAATTACCAGGACGCAAACGGTATGTGGCACCAGTTAATTGATGATCCTTCTTCATGGCCGGAGATGTCGTGTACGGGTATGTTTACTTTTGCAATGATCACCGGTGTAAAAGAAGGCTGGCTCGATAAAAAAACATTTGGCCCAGTGGCACGCAAAGGATGGTTGGGTATGATCAACTATATCAACCCCAATGGCGATACGCGTGAAGTATGTGAGGGCACAAATAAAAAGAATGACAGGCAGTATTATTTAGATCGTGCAAGGAATGTAGGAGATATGCATGGGCAGGCACCGGTGATGTGGTGTGCAACGGCGTTGTTGAGATGATCCTCGGAACTGGAAGTCCCGGTCTGATCATTTGCTCTTATTTCTCCCCACGCTCTGAAGAGCGTGGCAAAATAAGAGCAGCTTTAAAGAAACATAGAGTGCTTATGATTTTATTTTCCACGCTCTTTAGAGCGTGGAAGACTAATGTTTATAGAGATTTTTTCTGGGACTTCCAGTCCCCAGAATGTTTATTCTCTCAGTGGTTAAACAGAAAAAATCAGGTGTTAATACCTAATCGTACACTCAAACAAATTTACTTGCTTTGATAAAAAAATGCCTTACACCAAAGTCTGCCTACACTATGTATGGTCCACAAAAGATCGCGAACAGATTCTAAGTAAACCATTGCGAAATTTATTGTTTGATCATATCCGGAAAAACGCAATAGAAAAAAAGATTCACATTGACAGGTTGAATGGCTATACGGATCATGTTCATTGTCTGGTATGGCTAAAACCTACACAAACTATATCAGGGATCATCAAATTATTAAAAGGGGAATCAGCATATTGGTTTAATCGTCGGGCTGGTGTTCAGAATGCAAAACTTGAATGGCAGGATGAATATTTTGTAGTATCTGTAAGTGAATCGATAGTACCTAAAGTGAGGATGTACATTGATAACCAGGAAATACATCATCAAAAGAAGACCTTTATGGAAGAGCATAAAGAATTTATGGACAAGTATAAATTTAAGGATGATGAGCATTCAGGGGACTAAAAGTCCCAGGAGGAATGATATGAATGATTTGATCCCCACGCTCTGAAGAGCGTGGCAAAAGCGTGGCAAGAGCGTGGCAAAATTTTAATACCCAATATTCTTCACCGCTCCCTTTCCTAATCTCTCTTCCAACTGCGCCAGGTATAAACTGCCAGGTGTTACTCTCACACCATGCGAATCATACAAACCCTCAGGCAATAATGGTAATTGATTAAAAGGCGCTGCTCTTTTTGTTTGCTCGCCTGTGCTGCCGATCACCCAGTTAGCGGATCCGGGTGGTTGCTGGTTTAAAAAAGATTTTGCTTTCGAGTTCCAGGCAACGGCCCAACCAACTGCCCAGCCATGACCGGAGCCCATGGATCCACGGTTCATAAAATCTATTCCACCGCCGGGTACTTCGCAGTTATCAATTAATACACCTGTTGCCCAGCGTTGGTGGGGCTGGATCCATCCATTGCCTTTAAAAACACAATTCAACAAAACAACAGGGCCGGATACTTTTGCGCCGGTGGCGAGAAAGAAAACATTATCGCCGGTGATATTACATTGGTTAAATAAAATTTGCGGGCCGCTGCCGTTTAAGTCTGCAGGTTTTGCAGCGCCAAGTGTGGGCACTTCATGATTGATGTTCACGTGATCAACTGTGATGCGTTTGCCATTGATGCTGATACTGTTCACTGTGTTGACCACTTCAATATTTCTCGCCCATCCATCACTCATGCCATCCATGGTAAATGCGCGGTGATGGCCCTCGCTGATGGTAACAGATTGTGCAGGACAAACGATCCGGAAATTTTCTATCCCGATCTGTGAAAGTTCGCCGGCAACAGTGATCTTCTGCACGGTAACTGCACCAAATTGCGAATCGTATGAATCATTCAACGGTACATCAACAGTGATCTTATTTTTTTCAATCTTTTGTATCACGCGGTCCGCAGAGATCTCACCGGTTACCCAAGTTTGCTTTTTACCATCACGCACCAGCGTATCCATTCCCATAAATTTCACCCACGAATCTGATACCGGCCGGCTGATGCGGATCATGTCACCCACTTTTAAACCCGATACACCTGCCAATGAAAAACTAAGAGAACTTACGGGAACATAAGCATCTGCAATGGTTGTTGCATTACCGATCATGTTTATTTTAACGGGGCCTTTTACTACCACACAGGCATGTGGCTTTCCTGTCATGTTAAAAACAGTACCGCCGTTTTCGCCCGAACCGCTTCCGCGTAATACAATTCCGCTGGCGTTGATGTTGATGGGGTTCTCGCAATGATAGATACCTGGTTTAAGCAATATCGCTCCCCTGAAACCATTTACCGGTTCTGTGGCAGCTAATTCATTAATCGCTTTTTGTATGGCAGCGGAATTGTCCCCTTCAACAGGACCGAGTGTGATCTTTGTTCCTATGGTTGGAATGGTTACACCACCACCCATATAACCCGCATAGGAATAATCCATGATCCTGTCGCCTTTTTCTGTTTTTTTATACGCCAGTTTTCCGTTTGCAATGGGGTATACCCATTGACTTTTCGCGGATTGGGCATTTGCAGTAAGAGTGGTTAAAAGGATTAAAACAGTTAGAATAGTTCCTGTAAAAAGGCAAGTCGGTTTCATGGTATGATATAAGTGCGTGAGCTGATAATTAGTAATACTAAGTAACTGTAGTTTGACAGTATGGGCAGAGTGTATATTAACCTTGTAGTAAGCAATATTAACCAGCGAGGAAATATAGTTGGTGATAACGGCAACAAAGACGGAGAAAATCTTCAACTGCTAACAGTCGCCGCATCCCGTAGGGACACCGGCTTTGTAGAAAATATGATTCGGTGATCACATTTGAAAAAAGGTTTCACGCAAAGGCGCCAAGGCGCTAAAAAAACCCTTTGCGCCTTTGCGTGAAAAAAAATAGATTTTACGACGGTTTTACCAATGTCACCGTAATGGTTGTTCCTTTTCCCGGAACGCTATCAATGCTCAGTTCTCCGTTGATAGAATTGGCCCGCTCACGCATACTGATCAAGCCCAATGTTTGCTCCTGCTGTTCCATCGCAAATCCATTTCCATCATCAATAATCGACAGGCATATATGGTTATCAATTTCTTTGATACTTACCAGTACATTTTTCGCTTCTGCATGAAGCATTATATTGCTTAATGCCTCCTGGCAGATACGGAAGAAATCTGTTTGGATCTCCAGTGACAGATCCGTTTCCTCATAATCACTTTCAAAGTAGCAGGAGATGCCGTTGAGCACAGAAAACTCCCTGCAATGCAATTCCAGTGTGGCATCCAGCCCGGTCTCTTCCAGCATAATGGGACTTATCGAAAAGTTGATCCTGCGTATGGTATTGATGAGGAGGCCGGCAATAACAGAAGCGTGTTCAATCCTGCTTCTGGCGGCATCTGGCAGATCGGGTGTTTTGATGCGTAACCAGTCAACATCCATTTTTACCACAGAAGCCAGCTGCGCCAATTCTTCATGTAATTCAACTGCTAAATATTTCCTGTCTTTTTCAATGCTGTTCTTAAAATGGGTGGTTAAACTCCTGAATTTTTCATAGGTTTTTTCTACCTCTTTTTCAATCTCCTTTTTCTTCGTTATGTCTTTCGCGATAGCGAATACGATCTGGTCATCAGGAAAATAAATGGAGGTCCATTCGAGCCAGATAGTTCCTCCTTGTTTGGCTACATACCGGTTTTCGAAATTGATCAGCAGTTTACCACTATGCAAAGCGGACCTCTCTTTGTTTGTCAGATCCCTGTCTTCAGGATGGACAAAAGAGTTAATAGGCACAGCAAGCAGTTCTTCTTCTGTGTACCCTAACTTATCAATAACCGCCCGGTTCACTTTTTTAAAAAAACCATCTTTGCCGGCAATGCAGACCAGGTCAGGTGTCATTTCGAAGAATGCAGGCATTTTATGCTGGATGGCTTTCAAATCAACCATATCTGTTAGTTTAGATAGGATTCAAAAGTAAGGGAAAGCTGTTAGCTGTCAGGTATTAGGTATACGCATAACCCATAAGCAGGAAACCCGTTGTAAACTGCTGCTCAGGCTAACGCCTAAAACCTAACAGCTAACAGCTTTCTCAAATCTGCACAAAAAAGCCGGTAGAAACCGGCTCTGTTGCTTAAACAACCAACTTTAAGCTTGCCATAAAACATTCATTACTTTTTTGCACTTACTTTCCATATCGTATTGCCGCTATCGTCTGCAACGAGTAAACTGCCATCAGCCAGCACAAATACACCTACGGGCCGGCCGTAAACTTCATTCTTTTCTTCACTGGCCATAAAGCCGGTTAAGAAATCTTCCGGCACCCCCGGTTTGCCATGGGTGAATGGAACAAAAACAACCTTGTATCCTGAAAAAACAGAACGGTTCCAGGAACCATGCTGTCCTACAAAAGCACCGTTCAAATATTTTTTAGGAAATGCATTCTTTGTATAAAATGCCAACCCAAGTGATGCAGTATGCGCACCAAGCGGTACATCGGGTACCAGTGTTTTTGCTACAAGATCGGGACGTAGTCCTTTCATTCTTGGATCTTCATTAGGGCCAAAGTAGGCGAAAGGCCATCCATAAAAACCACCGTCTTTGATACTTGTCATATAATCAGGAACCAGGTCATCGCCTAAATTATCACGCTCATTCACTGCGGTCCATAATATTTTAGTGCCGGGTTGCCAGGCAAGGCCAACGGGATTTCTTAATCCGCCTGCAACAATTCTTTCACCGCTGCCATCAGGATTTATTTCGAGAATATTGGCGCGTCTGATTTCATTATCCATTCCATGTTCTGCCACATTACTACCCGAACCTACGGTTACATATATTTTGGTTCCTTCTGCATTCATGATCAGGTTTCTTGTCCAGTGATTGTTATAACCACCTGCAGGAAGTTCCAGTATTTTTTCACCGGCACCTGTTATTTGTAATTGCCCAGCTTTGTATGGCCAGCGATATACACCATCTGTATTACCAACATAGAACCAGTTCTTGTATACCAGCATACCCAATGGCTGGTTCAGGTCCTTCATAAATGTTTCGCGAACATCCGGTTTACCATCACCATTGGTATCGCGGAATAAAATAATATCGTTGGTGCTTTTTTTACGATTGGTCTGCGATTCGGAAACAAGGATATCGCCATTGGGTGTAACATAGAACCAGCGTGGACTATTTAGCTTATCAGCAAATTTGGTAACTACAAAACCGGCAGGAGCAATAGGCGTTTTTCCTTCCGGCCAGCCGATCACTTTACTGTTTCTTTTTACAGATTCTGTTGCAAATGGTTCAGGCAATTCGATCTTTTTTTTTGGCTCCGGTTTTTTTGCTGCGGGTTTCTTTTGGGCATCGACGAAGCTGATTGTGAGGATAAGTGCTGCTATCAGTGTTAGGTGTTTCATTGTTTGTGTATGTTTAATAACATTTTGAAATTTTGGAATTGGGAAATTTTGGAATTGTAACGAGCCTAGCACCCTGAAGAAATTTCCCAATTTCCCAATTCCAAAATTCCAAAATCAATATGATCATCTTCTCTTACTCATATCCACCAATTTATCCTTCGCCAAAACCATTTCTGCCCCGGCTAATAATACAGGGCCCAGACCATGTGTATCATTGGTTTCTTTGGGGCGCGTATAGTAATACCTGATATCTTCTTCAATAGATGTGCCGATGCAGATATCCTGTACCAGGCCCTCACTGGTAATTTTTTTGCTCAATCCTTCCCAACCATTTTGTGCAACCGATATAAAACGTTTATTGATCCATCCGCTGTTTACGGCTTTGGCTACGGTGTAGGTGAACATAGCGGTTACAGAGGATTCGAGATAGGAGTCGGGTCTGTCAAGCACCTGGTGCCACATGCCGCTGGTATCCTGGTAGCGCGAGAATCCCACGATATCACGTAATAGATATTTGATCAGTTCAGGACGTTTTGGATGATCTGCAGGGAGATTGTTTAACAATTCAGTTTGTGCTATTGCGATCCATCCATTTGCACGACCCCATCTTGCTACACCGTTCATGTTCTCATCCTGGTACCATGCATGAAAATATAAACCGGTTGCGGTATCATACATGTAACGGTTAAAATTTTCTACCTGCTGTATCGCAAAATCAAAATATTTCGCGTCGCCTGTTAATTTGCCTACACGGGCAATAAAAGGAATGCTCATGTAAATATCATCCAGCCACATCGTCATTTTGCGTGGACCATTACGTGCAAGCGTTCCATCAGGTAGTCTTACCTGTTTGTTCATGATATAATCTGCCGCGCGTTCAATATATTCCCTGTATTGCGGTTGCTTGTCGAGATTATAAACATCCGTGATGCCTGCTGCCATCGCACCTACATCATCCAATGAACCCATTCTGAAAACCGGACGGTATTCTATAGAAGTAGCACCACCATCAAATTGTTTTTTGAAATACTCAAGGTTACCAAAAATGAAATTGAAATTCTTTTTTGAATAGTCTGCGTATTTTGGATCCTTCAATGCCTCAGACAAGTGCACCATGCCTGTTGTAAGCACACCATTTACATACATCCATTTGTTGAACTTGCTTTCTGCTTTCACATCTACCGATGGTGCAACACCTTTGGTGGATTCGAATTTTTCACTGGTCTTGCTGTTTGCAAAACGGAAAGTGGTTGACTGGATAATATTATCTGCTACTTTTCTAACTGTTTCTTCAATGGACGGCTTCTCCTGTGCAAACAGGTTGAACGAGCAAAGCAGTACAGCAGCAACTCCCATAGATTTTAAAACGTATGCTTTCATAATATCCTATTTAATTATTGATGATCTTTTACCTGTGCCATGTATAGCGATGCAGGTTGCAGCCCTTTTTTATTCTGTCCCTCCCAGATACCATCAGGTTTTCCTTTTAAGCGGCCATCATATTTCCCGCCTTGTAAACCGATGCTGTAATTATTTCCTGAGACCCAGGGATTTTGTACGGCTGCCTGTTTTACAGTGCAGTTCCACAATACCTGGTTCACACCACTCCATCCATGGCCGCTGCCCCAGTTGCCGCGGTCCTGTATGTTGATCTCTCCGTCTGTTACAATATTATCGTAGAGTGTACCCATTGACCAGCGATGGTGCGGGCCTATATCAGCGTGTGTATTTTTGGCTGTGCAGTTATAAAAAACATTTGGCCCGCAAACTCTTGCACCGGTCACGTAATCATGACGGCCCTCTGTGCTCTGGCAATTGACAAATAAATTTTGTTGACCATCGTTGGCAAAAGAATACCTGCGGCTTCCGGTGATCACGGATTTCGCATCGTAACAATTACTGTTCAAGACAGAAATATTTTTGGCCCAGGGTTCAAGATGTACACAGGAATTGCCAAAATATCTTGCTGTCACATTTCTCACCCAACCATTTTCTGCCTTATTAAATTCAACAGCAACCCAGGCGTGGTTCTCTGCAGTATCGCTCAGGAACTCTGATTCGAAATACATGTGTTCAACAGCATTGTGCGACAGGCGGCCATCAAATATATACTTGTAGATTTCACCACCTCCATATATGGTTTCCATGGATTGCACGATGGGATTATCTATGTAAACCGTATTGCCTTTTATATTCGTGATGGTACGTTCGAATTGTAAGTTATATTCAGCCGGCTGCCATTGTTTTGTACCTTCTCTTCCTTCAATCTGATCCATTTTCAGATCGGAGATCCAATTTGCCGTTCCGGGACGATAGACGATGATATTGTCACCGGCTTTTAATCCCCCTGTAGAAGAAACGTTGAATGATTTGGCACCAACAGGCACATACGCATCAGTGATCTTTACTCGTGAACCGGTAACTTCTTTTACCGCACCAGCGCCGGAAATGCTGATCAATGTTCTTTGTACGGTACCTGTTGCGATCAGTTTTGTTTCATCGCCCTCGCCACGCAATACGATACCACCTGCAGAAATTTTAATTGTTCCGGGAATTTTATAAATTCCTTTTTTCAAAAGGATGGTTCCCCTGAAACCATTGGCATCAGGTGCAGTTTTCGACAATGCATCAATAGCTGCCTGGATGTTTTGTTGTGCATCACCCGAAGAGGTAACCGTTGTAGCAACTGCAATTTCAGGAATGCTTTTATTGCCATGGTAATAACCTACCTGGCTGAAATCAGGAATGATATTTCCTTTCTCGTCGGGCACATATTGAAGCTTCCCGTCCTTATTGATCTTGATGAATTTTGATTGCCAGTTTTGTGCTGTCCCTTTAGTGGTCAGCGAAACGATGAAAACCAATAATATAATTCGTGAGATATGGCGCATAGCAATATGGGGCGTTAGTGAAGAATCGAATCAGGGTATAATATTCCGATATTTTCGGCTATTATATCAGCTATGGTAGAATAGCTGAATAGTTTGCTAATCGGATGGGCCGGCTACTGTACAATAAATATTCTATTGCACTATGCCCGGCCTTCAACGGGTGACTGTATTGCCTTTTTTACCGATTGAAATGATCTTTATCATATGAGAAAAACATACGGAAGTTCTATTGGTGTAATCCTCTTTCTTCTTCTGACTTCGGCAGTTTCTGCACAGGAAACGACTGTAAAAAGTCCTGATGGCCTGGTCGTGTTCAGGTTCTTGCTGAAAGATGGTAAACCTGGCTTTGCCATCACAAGTAAGAACCAGTGGGTTCTTAACACGTCACCGCTGGTATTCTCTGTAAATAATGAAGTGATCACAGAACAGGTAACGTTGGGTACTGTGAGCAAATACAGTATCAATGAAAATTACCCGTGGCTCGGTGTTCATGCTGTTGCCAATAATCACTGTAACGGAGCCCGGATAACCTTAGCACATCATGCAGTGAAATATACGTTGGATGTAAGGGTATTCAATGATGGTGTTGGTTTTCGGGTGATCGTACCGGGAGCAGTTTCAGACAAGCGGGTACCGGATGAAGCAACGGTATTTAATTTGCCCAAAGGAAGTTCTGTATGGTACCATGATTTTTATATGCATTATGAAGGTGTGCATACAAAAAAAGAAATTTCACTGATCCAAAAAGGGGAGTGGGTTGCGCCACCGGCAGCTATTCAGTTATCGAACAAAACATACATTGCGATTACGGAAGCAGATCTTAAGAATTATGGTGGCATGGGACTTGAAGCAAATGGCAATAATGGATTGGTAGCACGGTTGCCGCATAACCAGCCAACTTCTTATCCTTACCGCTTACGATACAGCGCAGAAGATACTGCGCGTTTGTTGCAGCCTGCAGTTATTGAAGGAACCATTACCACACCCTGGAGAGTTGTGATGATCGGTAAGGATCTGAACACGATGGTGAACAGTGATATCGTACACAATTTGTGTGAAGCTCCTGATAAAAAATTATTTCCCGCAGGCATTCATACCGGCTGGATCAAACCGGGCCGTGCCGTTTGGAAATACCTCGATGGAGGCGGTGATGGCACATTGGAAGTAATGAAAAAGTTTACGGATGGCGCTGCTGCATTGGGATTTGAACACAATATCCTCGAAGGCTTCTGGACAAAATGGACAGATGCACAGTTAAAAGAGCTCGTTGATTATTCAAAGAAAAAAAATGTAGGGATCTGGTTATGGCAACATTCCAAATCATTGCGTGATCCTATAAAACGCGTTGCATTTTTTAAGCATTGTAATGAGCTTGGTATTACTGGGTTGAAGATCGATTTTTTTGATCATGAAGCAAAAGAAGTGATCGACCTGTATGAATCCATTTTTGAAGAAACCGCCAAATATCATTTGCTGGTTGATTTCCATGGTGCCAATAAACCAACAGGCCTCTCACGAACCTGGCCAAACGAAATGACCGTTGAAGCAGTAAAAGGCATGGAGTCAAGTAAATTATTAGACAGGGCTACGCATGAAACCACCATTCCTTTCACAAGATTGCTGGCGGGACCCGCGGAATATACCGTGATGTTATTTAGCGACAGAAAAAGGAATACAAGTATCGCTCACCAAATAGCAAGCGCTGCTATACTCAGTGCGCCGATGCTGACGTATGCAGCAAACCCCGAAAATATTTTAGCGAGTCCTGCTGTATCGGTGATCAAAGATATACCTGCTGTTTGGGATGAAACCATTGTATTGCCTGGTTCTGAAATAGGAGAAATGGCTGCCTTTGCGCGTAGAAAAGGTAATAGCTGGTTCATAGCAGTCATGAATGGTGATGCTGCCAAAAAAATAGAAATATCGCTCGGGTTCTTAAAAAAATTAAGCGGCTATACAGCAACAGAAGTACAAGATGATTCGAGTGGTAATACTGTTGTAATGGGAAATAAAAAATACCGGTCAACAGATAAGATCAGTTTAGATTTGATCGCTGGTGGCGGGTATATAGCTGAACTTGTTCAACAATAAAATCTATAGCTCAAAAATTACTTATGAAAATGAAATGCCTCAAAATAATTTGCTCAATTTATCTTTTATTGATTGGAGTAACAGTAAAATCTCAAACACTTCCCGAACAAAACGATCGCTGGAAAATACAAACCAATGGGAGCATTGAATGGAAAATTGATAACAGGCTTCCGCATATGGATCATATTGAGATGAGTGGTGAAAAAGTTTCTTTATGGGTTCAGTACGGTGTGGATACATCAGGAAAATCAATGCTTAACCGCACCATGGTGTTCCCGACTTTCAGGTTATTACCTGTAAGAACCACTGCGAGTATGATGTATAACGTTACGGATGGAGATCTCCCACGATTTTTAATCAACGACCGTTTGTTAAAAGCGGGTGTGTATAATGCAAGTGTTAGTACGGACCATGTTGAAAAAGTAACCGGTATCACACAAAAAGGTGTGATGGATATGTATAGTTATATCGGGAAAGACAGTTCTATTCAATTACAGCGAACTATTTTTCCTTCCGTTGATAAACCGGTGGCTATTGAAAAATGGATCTTTATTAATACAGGCAAAAAAGCAGCTAAGGTTGAAATGGAATATTTAAAACGTGAAGTTCGTCCTGCTGCCGAACGCTCAACACCTGTAACGCATAGTTTTATTATTTCAACATTGAATGAAGGGATAAAAGAATTACAACCAGGCGGATCGGTGGAATTTGTGATCGTTTACCAGGCCACTGATGCAAATAATCCATTGGTACAGATAAATGCAAATGCAGAATTAAAAGCAAGACAGGATCGCGTGCAGCAATTCTTATCCCTGCTTCAATTAGAAACACCGGATCCTATTTTGAATACGGCATTCGCTTTTGCCAAGATCCGTGCAACGGAAAGTATTTATAAAACAAAAGGCGGTTACCTGCATGGCCCCGGAGGGCTTCGTTATTATGCCGCTATCTGGGCCAACGACCAGGCTGAATACATCAACCCTTTTTTTGCATTCCTGGGAGATGATATCGCCAACAACTCTGCAATGAATGCCTACCGCTGGTTTGCACGATACATGAACCCGGAATATAAACCCATTCCAAGTTCCATTATTGCAGAAGGCGATGCTACCTGGCATGGCGCAAAAGACAGGGGAGATATGGCGATGATCGCGTATGGTGCCGGCCGCTATGCTTTGGCCAACGGGAATATGGATTCAGCAAAGGTATTATGGCCCCTGATCGAATGGTGCCTCGAATATTTAAAACGAAACATAAATGAAGATGGGGTAGTTGCTTCTAACAGCGATGAACTGGAAGGACGTTTTCCTGCCGGGAAAGCAAACCTGAATACCAGTTCCTTGTATTATGATGGACTTCGTTCTGCAGTTATGTTAGGGAAATTATTAGGTAAACCTGCTGACCAGTTAAAAATATATGAACAACAATCGCTGCAGATCCGCAACAATATTGAAAAATATTTTGGTGCAACGGTTGAGGGATTTAAAACATACCGGTACTATAAAGGCAATGATACTTTGCGTGCATGGATCACCACACCGCTAACGGTTGATATCTTCGATAGGAAAGAAGGAACCGTTGCGGCTTTATTTTCACCGAGGCTATGGACAGAAGATGGACTCGCTTCTTTGGCAGGCAATAAAACTTTCTGGGACCGATCTACTTTATTCGCCATGCGCGGGGTGCTCGCTGCAGGTGAAACAGAAAAAGCGATCACGTTTCTAAAGTACTATTCAAAAAGAAGATTGCTGGGCGAACATGTGCCTTACCCGGTAGAAGCATATCCCGAAGGAAACCAACGCCATCTCTCCGCTGAGAGTGGTTTGTATTGCCGCATTTTTACCGAAGGTATGTTTGGTATGCGCCCAACAGGGTTCAATAGTTTTAATTGTACGCCGCGTTTACCAAAAGGCTGGAACAATATGGCGCTACGCAATATTCATTCTTTTGGGAATGTGTTTGATATCGAAGTAGCAAGATCGGGAGATGATAAATTGTTGATCACGATAAAAAATGGGTCACAACAAAAAAGGTATACCATCAAAGATGGGGCAACGCAATCGATCAGTTTATAAAAGTCTGGAAACTGGAGTTAGAAGTCTGGAGTAGTTTACATCCAAAATTTCAGACTTCTAACTCCAGTCCCCAAACTTTCCCCATTATTTTTTTACAGGAATTTGTTGTAACAACCATTTCGTCAAATCATCTGCAGCTTTATCATTATCAAAATCTGCTGTTAATCTTCCATTGCAATATTCATTGTATATCCATGGATCACCAACGGCAAAAACAGTTCCTTTTCCGTATTTAGCAGTTGCAAAGATCACATCCCCTTTATCCGTAAACAAAGATTTGGCCGGCGCCGATAAACTAAGTGTACACAATTCTTTCAGGTAGATCTTTTTGGCTGTTGTTAAAACAGGGTCATTGGCAGGAACCATAAAAGCACCCATCTCAAACTGTGTTCCTGTTACCCGGTTACGGATATCATCATTAAAATGTATCCCAAATTTCGCAGCAAGTTGATTAAAGTGTGGAAGTTCAACATTCATACTATCATTGGCCATCATTACCAGCACACCGCCTTGTTTTACCCAATCAGTAATGGCTTTTATATCTGCCTCTTCAATATAATGCGGGTTCGCAGTTTCTTTTTTGGTATCCGGATCTACGATAATATAAACATCGGTTCCTTTTAAATTATCGGTTGTTGGCGCGATTTCCAGGCCCTTTAGTGAGAAGCCATTCTTTTTAAAGATATCTCCCCATACAGAAAAACCGCTGCTGGCTTTATCTTCCCATATATAATGAAAACGCGCCATTTCTCCGGCTGCATTCTTTTTGTATTCATTGTTGAAATAATAGTCCAGTGTAACGGTTTGTGCTTTTACGGGGCGGATGGCAAACGTTGTTAATCCCAACGCAACCAGGATCAGTTTATACATGATTTTTATTTTTCTTCTGTTATTTCAAAAATATTACTGCTCACAGGAACAAGTTTGCCGGGAGCAAGATTTAAACCCGTATTCATTAAATAATCTCCACTGAGAACTTTATCATTATCAGGATTTAGTGATTTGGTGTCAGGAAAAAGGTTAATCTCTTTCAACCGGTATTTTTTCTGCGGATCCAGTCCCTGTAATTTTACACGGCTGAACATTTCCTTGTAACGCGCATTCAACATATAGTTATATAGGATGGCCCTGGATTTTGTATCGTTCACATACATTAATACTGAACGGTTTTCTTCGTAAGGTGATATGAGCCTGTACAGGTTGCCAAACCATACAATATCGTTGATCGCTTTGTATGTATTGACTGCCTGGTTGCTGAACTGAAGTTCCTGTGGTGTAAGATTGGTTACTTTAATGTCATATCCCATCTTATCCATCATCGCAACATCCGTTCTGAACTTTAAAGATTGTTTGCCCCAACTGGTAACATGGGCGGAAATGGTATTGGACGGAAAGAAATAAGAATAGCCCCATTGGATATATACTCTTTCAAATCCATCGGTATTATCGCTTGGCCAGAATTCAGTAAAATATTTCATGGCGCCGTAATCCGTTCTTCCACCACCACCTGAACACAACATGATCGGCAGGTGTGGATACCTGGCACGTAACCTGTCTAATATTTTATAAAAACTGCGTGTGTATTCGATAAAAAGTGCTGATTGATTTTCCTTCAGGTAGGGCGAATAGGTATTGCTCATTGCACGGTTACAATCCCATTTGATATAAGCGAGCCCGGGATCTTTTGTCAACATATCATCTACGAGTTTATATATGAAGTCCTGCACCTGCGGATTTACAAGATCAAGTACCAGTTGATTCCTCCCATAATTTTCTGCGCGGTTGGGAAGTTTTAGTATCCAGTCGGGATGCTTTTCATATAGTTCACTTTTCGGATTTACCATTTCGGGTTCGAGCCATATTCCGAATTTGATGCCTTTTTTATCCGCTTCTTTTACAAGATAACCCAGGCCGTTCGGTAATTTTCTTTTGTCTTCCTGCCAATCGCCTAATCCTGCCTTGTCATTATCTCTCGGGTATTTATTACCGAACCATCCGTCATCCAGTAAAAAAAGATCAACACCCAGGTTTTTTGCACCATCAAACAGTTCAACCAATTTTTCTTCATTAAAAGTGGTATGTGTTGCTTCCCAATTATTCAATAAGGTTAGTCTTGGTTTATTGCCATCCAGTACGGCATAATTTCTTGCCCAGCGATGAATGTTCCGGCTTGCCAACCCCTTGCCTTCGCTGCTGAAAGTGAAAATAAAATCGGGCGTTGAAAATTTCTTATTGGGTTCAAGCCTGTAATCACTCGCATACGGATTCATGCCGGGTAAGATGCGCAAAGAATTCCGTGGGTCTATCTCAAACAGAAATTGAAAATTTCCGGTCCATGCCAAAGTGCCTGCCACCAGGTCGCCATGGGTCTCTGTTGAGCGGTCATTCAATGATAAAAAGAACATTGGCGACTGGTAAAAGTTAGCGCGTGAGCCCAGTTTGCTGTCGATGATCTTAATGCCGCTGGTCAGTTCCATTTCCTGCATCTGCATTTCATGGGCCCAATCACCATGAAATTGTGTGAGCCAGTATTTATCTGCATCAAACTGTAAACAGGCAGAAGCATAATTGGTGAGTACAACAGGGTTGTTCTCTTTGTGCGTAATATCCATACTGCTTTTGATGATGTCTTCATTAGCATAAGCAGTAAAATGAAGAACCACTTCAACAGGATAAACAGGATCCTTTAATGTGATGTTTGTTATGGTTGTATTAGCATCGGTGTGCAGCTGTTCTTCTTTTACATAAACAAGATCAAGCGAAGGATTGCCATCTGCATGCACTATGCGGATAGCCGGCTCGAACTGGTTATCCATCCCGGCAGTCGGGTAAGCATCGTGCGAAATTTTTATCAGGTCATAATCAGCCACGTTAGTCAAACGTTTACCAAAATACTGCTGGCTCAATCGCTGGTTAGCGCCAATGGTAAAAACAAGACTGCTGTTTTTGGTTTCAACCAGGATTGTCTTTTTTGTTTGTGCACAGAGGATTATTGAGAATAGAAAGCAGGCTGGGAGAATACAATATTTCTTCATATGGGCAGAATACATTCCATACAAAGGAATGCCATCGCCGCCTGATTAGCCCTGTACTATTTGTCTTAGTATTCAACTATTTTGACATAGGGCCCGCTATGAGCCGTGAGCTACGAGCAGCTTATTTAGTGATATATTCTTTCTGGTAGCAAAGCGGGCTCTTGCCGGTGATGAGTTTGAAGTATTTATGGAAGCTGGTAAAATTGTTGAACCCACTTTCATAACAAAGCTGTTTAATGCTCAGGTTGTTTTCGATCAAAAGTTTGCATGCATGGCCCACCCTGATCTCGATCAGGAACTGCGAATAGGTTTTTCTTGTTCTTGATTTAAAATACCTGCAGAATGAGTTGGGACTGATATTGGCAATAGATGCGATCTCTTCCAATTGGATCGTGCGTTTGAAATTCTTAAGGCTGTAATCGTAAATGGCATTTACACGATCGTTCTCCGCTTCTACAAAATCATGTTTGAAACCAATGGAAGACAACGGCTCTAACTGCTTACAATCCGATACTGTTAACAGTGCTTCCATTAACAGCGTAATACGGTGCGTGCCATCTATATGCAATAATTCTTCAAGCAGTTCCGCAACTTTCTGCCTGGTCTTACCGGTTACCTGCACGCCTCTTTTTGCTTTTTCAAGCACACATTTTAAATTCAGGTTTTCGGGTAATTCCAGGAATTGTGCCCCCCAGAAATCTTCGCAGAAATGAGCCACTCTCACATCGGCATGCGGCGCACGCGTACTCTCCTGGAAATAGCAATCGTCAAAACGCCAGTAATGGGGGAGGCCCGAGCCAACCAATACCACATCACCTGCTTTAAACCGACGGATATTATCGCCAATGAATTGTGTACCCTCGCCTTTTTTAAAATGGATCAGCTCAACCTCTACATGGTAATGCCACCTGTTATTTACATAGGGAACCAGGTCCTGTCGGACGCTGAAGGAATGGCGTGGTTCTTTCGAAACCTTGAGGAGTTGTGGTCTCATTAAGCTATTCTATTTATACGAATTAAGCTATTTATGCCTCGAAATGGATGCAATCGGATTTCCACTGCCAATCTCGCTTAATTTTTAAAAAATAGAAGAAAATTCTACGCAAACGTTCTCGGAGGTAATGTTTTTAGTGAAATAACTGTCATGAACCATCCTGTTTGGCCTTTTTAGCGGTTTTCCCGTTTTTTTTGCATGCTAATATTGTTGAATGAAAAGACAATTACTCATGGGTAAGAGGTTACTATTAATCGCTTTATTTGTTCTGTTGAAACAAAACCGGTTGTCCTGGATGCAGCTTGACCGGTTTATACGCTTGTTTTTATGAGAAAATACAGTAGTCTCTCGCAACGGGTTACACCACTGTTTTCATGGAAAGCTCCTTTTCCTGGATCCAACCTGTTCCCTTCTTTCACCTGTGTTTTTTATGATCACAAGGCAACAGTAAATCCATTGAAAATCCATTGAAAAAAGATAGTATGTCCCAGGTCTTGCGTCAATCTGTTTTAAAAATACATCCTTCAGATAATGTGTTGGTGGCATTGGAAGATCTGCAACCAGGTATTCCGGTAAAGTATGGCGGGAATGAATTTATCCCATTGGAAAATATCGGTGCCAAACAGAAATTCTTTATGCATGATATGAACGAAGGTGATGAAGTGATCATGTATGGTGTGTTGGTTGGAAAAGTTCAATCGGCGATTACGCAAGGTAAATTAATGACAACGGCTAACACAAAACATGCAGCCGGTGAATATGGTTACAGGGGCATCCGCAATAAATGGCAACAACCCGATATCTCAAAATTCGCGAACATAACCTTTAATGGTTATAAACGAAAGGACGGTAACACAGGTACAGCTAATTATTGGCTATTTATCCCTATGGTCTTTTGTGAGAACAGGAACCTGGATGTGATCAAAGAAGCCTTATGGAATGAGTTAGGCTATGCTGTTACTGATAAGTATAAATCATTTACCAAACAATTATTTGATGCGTATAAAGCTGGACAGGATATTGCAGATACACATATAGACCTCTCTGCAACACCACGCAACGACCGGTATTTTAAAAATGTTGACGGGATCAAATTCCTGAACCATACAGGTGGTTGCGGTGGAACCCGGCAGGATTCTGAAACATTAAGTGCATTGCTTGCGGCATACGCAGATCATCCGAACGTGGGTGGTATTACTGTGTTGAGTTTGGGTTGCCAGCACCTGCAGGTAAAAAATTTCCTCGCAGATCTTACCAAACGCAATCCTGCTTTTGATAAACCCATGTATATTTTTGAACAGCAACAGTCAGCAAGTGAAGAGCAACTGATCTGCGATGCCATCAGGAAAACTTTCCAGGGATTGATTAATATCAATCAATCAGAAAGACAGCCATCACCTTTAAGCGAACTATGCATTGGTGTGAAATGTGGCGGTAGCGATGGCTTTAGCGGGATCTCTGCTAACCCCGCTGTTGGCTACGCTTCAGACCTGCTTGTAGCGCTCGGCGGAAAAGTATTGCTGGCAGAGTTTCCTGAATTGTGTGGCGCTGAACAGGACATTGTAGACCGCTGTGTTAATGAAGAAATAGCAGAAAAATTTATCAACCTGATGCAATCTTACAACAAACAGGCAATGGAAGTAGGATCAGGCTTTCATATGAACCCTTCTCCCGGAAATATTAAAGATGGCTTGATCACAGATGCGATCAAATCAACAGGAGCCGCACGAAAGGGCGGTACTTCACCCGTTGTTTCTGTTCTTGATTACACAGAACCTGTTACAACACCGGGTTTGAGCCTGGTCTGTACACCGGGTAATGATGTAGAAGCTACTACAGGAAAAGCAGCATCCGGTGCAACGCTTATCCTTTTTACAACCGGTCTTGGTACACCCACAGGCAATGCTGTAGCACCAACGATCAAGATCTCGAGTAACAGCGCACTGGCCGCTAAAATGAGTGATATCATTGATATAGATACAGGCCCGATCATCAAAGGAGAAACAACCATTGAAGAAATGGGGGAGGCCATATTGTTTTATTGTATTAAAGTGGCTAATGGAGATATCATCCCCAAAGCGGTGGCATTGGGCCAGGATGATTTTATACCATGGAAAAGAGGCGTGTCTTTGTAAGAATGGGTAATAGATATTTTAAAAACTGAACTATGGGTAAAGTAGATCTGAAAGCGCTGGCTTCCATACTTAACTTATCAGTTTCCACTGTGTCGAGGGCATTGGGGGATAAACAGGATATTGGCGCATCAACAAAAAAAAGAGTTTTAGAATTAGCCACTGAGCTTAACTATCAACCGAATGCCCAGGCTGCCAGTTTACGGCACAGAAAAAGCAAAACGATTGGTGTGGTGCTGCCTGAAATTGCGAATAATTTTTTTTCATTGGTGATCGATGGCATTGAAGAAATAGCCAATACGAACGGTTATCATGTACTGGTTTATCTCACACATGAGAATCTTGAAAAAGAGATCAAGATCGCACGACATATTCAAAACGGGAGAGTGGATGGGTTATTGATATCCATATCCAGTGAAACAGTGAATGTAGATCACCTGCTTGAAGTAAAGAATACCGGGCTCCCCATCGTTTTTTTTGACCGGGTATCAAGCGATATGAAAATCCCGGCCGTTACCACGAATGATTATGAAAGCGGTTTTGAAGCAACCAAACACCTGTTGGAAGCAGGCTGTAAAAAAGTAGCATTCTTTTCTTTATCACCAAACCTGTCTATTAATGGGAAACGTATGAAAGGTTACCGGGATGCTTTGAAAAAACAAAAACCGGAGATGATGTATCAGTTGGTATTACAGGGTGGGAATGAGCATGAACAAAATGTGCAGCAAATGGTCAGCTTATTAAACAGCAAAGACAGACCCGATGGCATATTTGCCTGTGTGGAAGAACTGGCGATTGCAACATATGAAGCTTGCGCCTATCTCGGCCTCCAGATCCCGAAAGATGTAAAAGTGATCAGTTTTTCCAATCTCCGTGTTGCTTCATTGTTACATCCTTCACTCACTACGATCCGGCAACCTGCTTTTGAGATGGGTAAGCAAGCCGCAGCAACGCTATTCAGGATGCTTGAAAACGGAAACGAAAAGAAACAGGCTCTCACACCTCAAAAAAAAGTGATCAAGTCATCACTGATAAAAAGAAACTCCACAGCCAATGTGTAACCGCTTAGTAAAGTATATGAAAACATTATTTTTTCTTTCTTCTTATATTCTTACCAGTATTGCCATCTTCGGAAGAGTAGGAGGAGGTGAGATAAAACCAGGCACCCAGATCATACCAGCTAAAAACGCTACACATATTGCAGGAATATCAAAAGATACTTTGGTTATAACAACAGGAAGTACTTTTCAATATACTGTTGATACGCCGGAGGAGCAGGGGTTGGTTTCTACAAAAACAGATGTAAAACAATTACTGTTACAGCTTAATTCAAAAGATGGCTCTGTTCAACAATACAAGATCACTGGCAAAGACGGAACCGACAAGAAAGAGGGCGATATACTTAGCGGGGATCACCTTATAGTTACATCACAGAACGGATCATCCAATCAAACATACCAGATCGTGGTAAAATCAATGGCTTTGAGCGGGCAACTTCTTTTGCAGCAAAATTCGGTCACTGTTAATACACGCAAGGACCTTGTACTTTATTTTACAGCCGGCCAAAGAAGTCCTGATGCAACTGTTCAGATCTTTTTCCCTGCAGGTATTGATATTACCATGGATAATACTACTGTGAATGTGATCGGAAGGGGTGATGTGAAATTAAGCGGGCTCTCCTCGCAGTCGATCGGCAGAACGGGAACACACTATTCTTATTCCCGTGTGGGCAATGCTGTAATCACGAAAGCAAAGGATGGAACTGGTGTACTTACTTTGAGTCATTTAGACCTTCGTCCTGCCAATGGCGTTGATCTGAAACTTGTGATTGCCAATGTACAAATAGGTAAAACCGGCAGCTATCTTTTCAAAGCGATTTATCAAACATCACAACCTGAAGTACTCAGGAGCCCGGGTATAGGACAGGAAACTACTGTATTGAATGTTACGAATACCATTACTGATTTTGAAAGACTTATTGATAAAAACATTCAATACAAGGAGGCTGATGACACTTATACAAAAGTAACATTCAAATGGGGGCTAAAAAATATTGTCGGTATTCAGTTAATGAGATCAATGGATAATGGGGAAAGCTGGGATAAAGCAAATGCAAGCTTTGATGTAAAAAATGCAACTGCAACAATTAATGGCCTGTTGCCTGATAAATTTTACAGGTTTAAATTATTAGTGAAAGATGGTAATGCCAAAGGCGAATCAAATAGGGTATCCTTTTATTCAGGCAAACTGGATATAAAAAGCCTGGGTGGAATTATTGCAGATGGTAAAGAAGATAATACGGAAAGCATCAATAAAGCTATTGCCATTTTGAGCGGGATGGGTGGCGGTACTTTATTATTCACAGAAGGAACGTATAGTATAAGAACCATTCACCTTGCAAGCAATGTGTACCTGTATATTGGCAAAGGCGCCACATTACAGGCGATCAAGGGAGGAGATGCACCGGAAACAACCTGGTTCAGTGATAAGAAATACCGCTCAGGTTTATCACCTACAGATCCTGGTCCTTATTTGGAACCCGAGAACTGGCTCACCAAGCAGGATGTGGGTCATCACTATTTTAAAAACTCGATGTTCTTTGGCGAAAGGCTGGACAATGTAAAGATCATCGGAAATGGTTTGATCACAGGAAATGGGAATGTTGTTACCGGCGATAATGTGATGAAGAATGCACCTGATAACCGAACCGACAAACTCATCACCTGTAAATTATGCACCAATCTCGAGATAGGCGGCATCTATCGCAAAGAAGATCTTTGGTATGATTCTACAAGGGATGAACCCTATTATATCGGTAACGCAGGAGAGAAAATTTCTGATTTAAATAATATGCTCCAGATAGATCGTTCGGGACATTTTGCCTTATTATCAACCGGCACAGACAATATCAATGTACATGATACTTATTTTGGAAAGAACAACCAGTCTACCGTACGCGATATTTATGATTTTATGGGAAGCAGTAATGTAACCGCCACCAATATTTATTGTAAGGTAAGTTCGGATGATATTATCAAACCGGGTTCTGATTGTTCCCTGGGTTATACACGACCCGCCAGGAATTATAAAGTGCGCAATATCATAGGCGATACAAACTGCAACCTTTTCCAGATCGGTTCAGAAACAGCGGATGATATTATGCAGATCTGCGTGGATAATATTTATATACTCGGTGCCAACAAAGCAGGATTCTCTATTTCAACCAATGATGGCGCATATATCAAAGACATCCATTTAAATTGCGGTGAAACAGGACCCCTCCATTCACGTTCGAAAATGTATCGTTCCACAGCACCATTTTTTATTTCTATTTCTAACCGTGGCCGTGTGATCGGAGCTGAGGTAGGTAAATATGCTTTTACAGAGAATGGAGTGAAGCATGATGAACTGTTGGTTAAAAACGTAAACATCGGCCAGGTAGAGAATATTATCCTGAATGGGATAGATGTATACGAAGTATACAGTGGCAGTTCTTTCAGTTCAAAAAGCCGGTGGAAACCATTTGATGGTACCCAGAAAAGAGCTACCTCTATTATTGCAGGTTATGCATTACCCGATCCATCAGTGGTTACCGGTGGATTGGATTTTAAACTTCCGAATGGGAAGCACACAGGTTATATAAAGAATGTCTCGTTTAATGACGTTCATATTTTATACAAAGGCGGAAACCCGGATACAGATACTGCCGCATCACCTCCTGAACTAGGGGTGGGTCAGTACAATGTTTCCAATTTAAAAATACAACCTTCCTATGGGCTGTGGGCAAGACATGTGCAGGGATTACAGGTGAAGAACAGCAGTTTTAATTATGAGAAAAAAGACAGCCGTTATGTTTTTTTTCTTGACGATGTGATCGGCGCGAAATTTTCCTCAATAAAAATGGTATCTGCCGGTAATGGAAATGTATTGCGGCTCAAAAATGCTGCAAATGTATCCGTAGAGAATGCGACTTATTATACAGATGCCTGGGGGAATGCTCCGGTAAAAATACCGATGCTCAAAAATGAATGACCCTCAAAAGCATTGGGTTATTTCTGACCATCTAAAAAAAATATACAAATAATATGCAGGCAATGCAGCTCAATGGCTAATAACTTTTTTACAAAAATTCTATTAGTTCTTCCGTGAAAATTATGAGTGAAATCAGTTTTCTGAAATTTTCTATTTTTATGGTTATCATTTTCAATAAGGAATCGTAATACTCGTTCTGCATCCATTTCCTTCAGAACTTTCTATTTTTATTTCCCCGTTAAAAGACATCACCCTGTTTGTCATATTTGATATGCCAATGCCGTTTCGTTTTCTTTCCTGGTCAAATCCCTTGCCGTCGTCAGTTACGAT
Source organism: Bacteroidota bacterium (assembly GCA_040388475.1). Lineage (GTDB taxonomy): Bacteria > Bacteroidota > Bacteroidia > Chitinophagales > Chitinophagaceae > Sediminibacterium. The sequence continues at coordinate 92,491 of JAZKBT010000002.1, forward strand.
GATATCAATGTATTTTTGATTTGTTTTAACCGTAATGTTTACGTTATTGGCCCCGGCATATTTAATGACATTGTTTACCAGTTCCTGGATGATCCTGTAAATATTTAATTGAAGGTCATCAGAAAGTATTCCTGTGGGTACAGAATAAATAAATTCCGTTTTTATTGCAGTTTGCTCAAGTATCTTTATAAGCGTCCGGATGAGATCTTTCAGATCAACATTTTTAACAGGGGTGACGAGTTGCCTGCATAGAAGGCGTATTTCCTCTATCGTCTTATCGATCAATTCCACCGGATACCTTGTCAATGTTTTTACCGATTCATTTTTGTTGGCGGCTATCTCCAGGAATAGTTTTGTACCTGCCAGCATTTGAGTTATATTATCATGAAGTTCCTGCCCGATATGATTTCTTTCTTTTTCCTGGGTTTTGATAATGGTCCTGGCTATTTTCCTCTGTTCCTGTATTTTCTGTGCAAGCATTTCTTTCTGTAACGAGATCAGGTTTTCTTCTGCTTCCTTACGTTCTGTTATATCCTGCACGATACCAAAAAGGCGTGTGGGAATGCCTTTCTTATCGAATTCAAATTTCCATTCTGAATAACCATACCTGGTAACATTATCACTGCGTATGAAACGGAAATGAAAAGAGGAGTCATTAGATGTCATAAAGGCTTCCGCTATTTTTTCGCGGGCAAAGCCCATGTCGTCGGGATGCATCAGGGATAAGAATAGCTCGGCTGAAGGCTGTACTTCCTGTTTATTCAATCCATAAATTCTATAGAATTCGTCAGACCATTTATGAATATTTTCTGTGAGGTCAATTTCCCAATTGCTGATATGCGCAATTGCCTGCGCTTCATTTAAACTTGTTTCACTTCTCCTGAGGTCTTCTTCCGCTTTTTTTGTCTCAGTAACATCATGCACAATGCCATATAATCCGACAGGGGTTCCTTCAGCATTAAATTCATATTTGCTTTGGGAATATACATGCCTTACAACACCATCTTTCCGGACAATACGATGATTAAGTGAAAAGTCTTTTAATGTAACCTGGGAATTTTCAATTTCTTTTTTTACGGAGTCAATATCATCAGGGTGCACAAACGACATCCATTCGTCAACCGAGAGCCCATGAGATCCGGGTGTAAGCCCATAGATCTTGTAGGCCTCATCAGACCATCTGGAAGTATTAGACTTAAAATTCACTTCCCAGTTTCCTATATGTACAATTTCCTGGGCTTGATTGAAACGTTTTTGATTTTGAAGAAGTTTTTTGGCCTGCTTTATTCTTTCCGTGATATCGATGGAAAGGATAAAGATCCCTTCCGGTACGGGTTGGATGCTGAGCTCGTAGTCTGCTTTTTTACCATCCGGGAAAAAAATTGGCGTTTCAAGGTGCTCTGTAGCACGTTCGGTCATGCATCGATGCAGGGTTTTAAACAAACCCGTTTGCTCAATTCCGGGATATATTTCCATAAGGGTATTTCCAATCAAATCTTCTTTTGAAGATTTACTGGATTTTACCAGTGCATCGTTTACATAAATAAAGCGCCAGTCAAAATCAAGTATCTGGGCACCTTCCAGCATATTATCAAGTGTATAGCGGAATTGTTTTTCACTGGCTTTCAGTTTTTCTTCTGCTTCGACCCGTGTTGATATATCGCGAAAGTTAAGTACAACTGCCTGTATGTGTTTATCCTGCAGTAGATTGGTAAGTGTTCCCTCTAACCATAAATAACGCCCGTCTTTATGCTTCATTCGAAGTTTAGTTTCGATTGTTTTACCGGGACTTGCCATTGCTTCTTTTATAATGGAGTTTATATAAGGTTGGTCTTCAATATGAATATTTTTGGTTGTATTTACACCCAGCATATCTTCGTCTGTCCAGCCAGTGATCCTTGCCGCTGCCGGACTGCGGTATATATGATTGAATGAATAATCCATCAGTATAATAATATCATTGCTGTTTTCAACTAATGCACGGAATAGTTTTCTACTGGATGCTAATTTGTCGTCACTCCCAATTCGTCCAGTGAGATCGTGATTTCTGCGCAATACGCTGTTGTTCTCGTTCATGGCGATGTGTTTCATTCGTGTTGGTTCTTGATGTTAAAGAAAACAGGACGAAACTATATGCCTGATTTTCTTAAAAAGATGACGACCGTCATGTTGGTATATGACTGAGAGTAACTAAATGCATTTGAATGGCAAAGAATAGACATGAATCAAGTTATTTCAATACAATTGTCACAGTTTGGTCATGGAAACAAAAAGAATTTCCCGCTTTTATCGTCTGGTAACTGATTGTAAATAGCGCGATCAATGTGGCAGTCAATGCTGTGCGGGGATAGATGGCCAGGTATAAAAACTTGTTTGGAATATCAGGAAGATTTCAGTCTTTTCCGATGTTCTTCTGGAAAGACGGTAAATAGAATCCGGGTGTTCTTTGCAAATGGTAGTACTGCAAAAAATCAAGAAATACCTGCTATTGAAAAAGTATCATGTAAATTGGGTTGTCTTAATTATTATTGCGCATGAAAAGATTTTCAGCCATCATGTTTTTCCTGGTTGTTATGAATGCAGTGATTGCACAAACAACCCTTACCAACCCTGTTTTTATTGCAAACCCATACCTGCAGGTGGGTTACTCGCCTTCGGCAAATGCATTGCAATTGTTATGGATCACATCGGATATTGATGCTGACTGGAAAGTTGAGTATAAGAGATCAAAAGATGCGGCATGGGAGAAAACCGGTGAAGTTGTGTTCAAAAAGATCGCGGTAGCCAATTCCCCCGCACATCGTGTGTACCAGGTAACATTGGCTGATCTTGTTTTGGGCTCTGTGTTTGATTATCGTGTGAGCAAAACCAATACAGTTGTTTTTTCAGCCAGCGCACATGCACCTAAATCAAAAGAACAGGATTATCGTTTTGTTGTGTTTGGTGATGTAGGTGCAGGAACAAAAGAAGCGAAAGAAATAGCGATGGGTGTGTACAATGCAAAAGCAGACATGATCTTAATTCCGGGGGACATCGTATACAATAACGGGTTGATCTCGGAATACAACAAACGGTTCTGGCCGATCTATAATACTACTACAGTTGATACCGCCGGCGTGCCATTGATGAGCAGGATTCCTTTTGTTGCGTCAGTTGGTAACCATGACCTTATTACAAGGAACCTCGACAGGTACCCGGATGCATTGGCTTACTATTATTATTGGCAACAACCACTTAACGGCCCGGCAGGAAAAGAAGGCGTAGTATATCCTGCTTTAACAGGTACTGATGAAAACAAAAAAGCGTTTTTAGAATCTGCAGGTAAGTCATATCCTTCTATGGCAAACTTTTCTTACGATTATGGTAATGCACATTGGCTGGTGATTGATGGAAACAATTATGTTGACTGGACCGATAAAGAATTAACCGACTGGGTTGCAAAAGATCTTGCTGATGCCAAAGATGCCCAATGGCGTTTTGTTATGTTTCACCAACCGGGTTTCAATTCTTCGAGAGGACATTACGAGCAGCAACAAATGCGTTTGCTGAGCCCGATTTTTGAAGAAGCTAAAGTGGATGTTGTGTTTACCGGTCATGTACATAATTACCAGCGAAGCTATCCGCTGAAATTCCGCAGCGATAATAAAACCGGATACCAACTGGTGAGTGGGGTAAACAAGACTCCGGCAGGCAAGATCGTTACGGGTGCATGGACACTTGATAAAATTTACAACGGCATAGACAAGACCAAACCTAATGGCGTGATCTATCTTGTAACCGGGGCAGGCGGACAGAGCCTGTATAACAAGGAACAGCAGGATGATAAAGATTCGTGGCAGGGGTTCACTACAAAATTTATTTCTAAGGTGCACAGTTTTACGGTAGCTGATGTGAAGGGGAAGACACTGATCATTAAGCAGCTTTCGCCTGATGGAAAAGAAGTGGATTCGTTTGTTATTACAAAAGATTGATGATTTGATTTCTTTTGCCAAAAAAACGGTGCCGGTTGACGATTGTGATGAAATGCTGGAACGCAAAGAGCGCAAAGGTTTCGCAAAGAACGCAAAGATTTCCTCTGTGCCCTTCGCGGTTCTTAGCGCTCCAGCTTTACTCTTACACGTTTAGTGTGATAGGAATTCTATAGTACAGGCCTGATCCAAACTGCCTGTCCACCCGAAGCAATTAATTTCACATCCAATACAATGGATGCATCCACTTTTATCCGTTTGATAGAAATTTTTGTTCGAACCGCTGAGTTGGCATCATCATAATAAATACTGGCTTCATATTTTTTTCCGGGTGTTAAAAAATTCAAAGCAACTTTCAAATCGCGTGCGTCATTATTGGTAATGGTTCCTACAAACCATTCTTCTCCCTTACGTCGGGCGATGGTGATGTATTTGGCGATCTCGCCATCCAGTACTTTGGTATCATCCCAAACGGTTGAGATATGATCAAAGTATTCCAGTTCCGGTTCATCCTGCGAATCGGATGGTTTATCATACCAGTACATAAATTGTAATGGACTATAATAAATGGTTGACAATGCCAGCTGGTGGCCCGAAGTGGTTTTTAATTTTCGCGGCGCCTGTGAGGCTAGCAAACTGGCTTTTAATTCGGGGCGATGGTAATAGCAGATCGTATAATCCGCAGCACCTGCAATAAATCGTGTGAATGGGAGCGTTGCATTATTGTTTGCATCCGGCATTTCTTCATTGCCATGCACGCCTTCCTGTGTCATTAAATTGGGATAAGTACGACTGAAACCTGTTGGTCTGTATTCGTCATGCACATCAACCATTAACTGGTATTTCGCACATTTTTTAATTGCTTCGTGAAGCCAGGTTGTCCAACGGTGTGAACCAACTTCCACAAAACCAAACTTAACACCGGCTACGCCCCATTTCTGAAACAGGGGAAGCAGTTCATCCAATTGTTTATACAAGGCACGTTGATTAACATACAGGAACACGCCGATGCCTTTTGATTTTGCATAACGGATCACTTCCTGCAGATCAAGATCACTTTTCGGATTACGGCGCGGATCAACATTTACTTTGGTGGCATCTGATGCAACTACATATTCATAACCATACCAGCCTGCATCAAAATGTATATACTGTAAATGACGTTTAACGGCGAAATCGATCAACTCTTTTGAACCTTGCATAGAGAGACTGATCTCACGCATAACTTTTCCCGGTTTGATCCAAGAGGTGTTTTTTATTTCATTGGGTGGGTTCAGGTTCAACAGCAGATCGTTATTCGCAAGTAATTCTCCTGCATGCTCTGCTACCATTACTACTCTCCAGGGAGTTGCCACGGGTGTAAACAGGTCCACACGATCGTACATAGAACAACTCACTGTATTTGCTTTATTAGGATTGAGTATGAATTTTGTACGCGAATAATTTACCATCTCTGCTTCTGCCAAACAGGCAAACTTCCCATCAGGAAGTTGCAATACAAGCGGTCTTTCACTTTCACCCGGCCAGTTGCTCATAGGTAACAAACTGTAGGTTCCCTGCGCCCGGTTGGTAAACCATGCTTTGGTGCCTTCGGGCATGGTAAAGTCGGTAATTTCTTTTTGAATACTATAGTCTGAACCTCCGTCCGGGTGTTCGGGAACAAGATAACGGAAAGCAATGCCTTCATTGTAAGCTCTTACCTGTATCTGAACTTTCGATCTTTCGTTATTGCCGCGTAATAAGGTGATGATCATTTCTTCGTAGTGGTCGCGCACAATGCTTCGTTCGCCATACACAGGTTTCCAGAACGTATCTTTTTTTGAAACAGCGATATTGGATACCTGGAAACCCTTGTCCCAGCCATTCAACCCCAATGCAGAAGAAAATACAATTGGTTTTTGTTGATATGAGATCGTATATACAGGCGCTCCATCTTTTGGCAAACTGAATGAGAACAAAAGTTTACCATCAGGTGAGGCAAGATCTTTTGATTGCTGTGCTACCGTTAATTGTGCACCTATAAAAAAACACAAAATAGATGTGGCAAATTTCGTTAGGGTCATTGTATTATGTTTAAATGCGTAGATCGTTTTATTTCTGGTTCTGTATCCCAATCTTATGGAAATCTGTTGCTTTAAATTCGGGTAGTAGCTTGAATATCTCCGATGACTTCTTTAACTGGAAATCCATTTCTGCATAATTCTCAAAACCGGGATCACCCGAAGCAATATAATTTTTACCGAAGTTAGACCATGCCGCACTTCCGTTATGGGCCATTTTTATATTGATAAATACATTGTTCTCAATAAAATTTCGTTTGGGTAAAGCAGGATTGTCTTCAAAATAATTAATGAGTTTAGGATAAGCGGTGGAATAGGGGGGCTGTTTATAATTCACAGCTTCCAGCCGTGTTTGAAAGATCCCGTCTTTATCAAGACTTGCTTTTGCCCAATTCATTAAACGGTTGTCGAGATGGATGGCCAGTGGTGCTTCAATAAAAATATTATTGCGATATACATTATCCATTCCTCCGCCGATCAGTATATTACGCGAACCTGCGCGGTAAAAAATATTACCGGTCACTTCCATGCCACAGGCTCCATCATCATGGTAAACTGCTACGATGATGCCATGGTCATTACCGATATGGTGAAAGAAATTGTTTTTTACTTTATTCCCCTGCTCACTGGGATCCCTTCCATAATAAATAGCGCCCATATCATCACCATCTGTTACTGCATGGTGTATTTCACTGTATTCAATCAAATGTTCATTTCCATGTAAAGCAATCGCACTTCCCGGGCAATTATAAATCTCACAGTTACGGATGATATTGCCAACGCCATCAATATTGATCCCTGTTTTATAAGAACGGTCAAGACGGGTGAAATCATGGATCCTGCAATTGATCACCTGGTTATTTCCTTTCTGTAATGTTAAACGGTTGCCACCACCTAAGCTGATGCCACCGGCGCCGGTATTGTAGATCTCGCAATTGGATACAACATGTCCTGTTCCTGCTTCACGATTGAAAGTGGTATGCTTATACATATAGTTTGAAATACTTCCCAACTTACCCGAAGCAGGTTCACCATCTCCTTCATGTTTTAAATCGGCAAATGGCTCAATTCCTTTACCGATACAAACGCCGAGTATTCCCAAATTCCGGAAAATACAATTGTCGATCTTGTTTTCTTTTCCTTTTTCAATGTAAGCACCCATTCCACGGGAGCACTCAAAATGTAAACCGGTAAAATGGATAAAAGAAGTATTCTTCAATTGTATGATCGGCTCTTCCAGCATCGATACTTCAATTGTTTTGAGTTCTTCTGCCGGGGGGTAAAAGTATAAGATGCCTGTAGCTCTATCGATATAATATTCGCCGGGAATATCAATTTCTTCCAATAAATTATAAGCGAACCAGCGTTGAAAATTTGCGCCATTCGCAAAACCATACATGGTTTCCTGTTTTGTTGTAATGGTTTTATTCTTCAGGTCCAGGTCCGCAATCTGCACTGCATCATCGGCATATCCATACCTGAAAAAACCGGAGATCCATATATCTTTTGCTTTTTCCCAGCGATTGGGCTGATCAGTTGAAAAAAGAAATTTGCCACCACGATGTGAAAAATCTCCATTGCGTGGTATGGAACCTGCATCTAATACTTTGCCGATAGGAATTAATGTATCATTCGGATACCGGGCCAGTCGCATTGATTTTTTATTGCAAAACAATTCCATAGGTGCCGGCTGATAGGGTCTTGCAAAACCATGCGGTGTTACTATTCCGAAATTGCTGACGCCTGCTTTTCTCAGATCGATCTGCAATATTTTATTTTTCGCAGTAACCGGAAACCGCTGCAGGATCGCAATATCGTTTACCGGGATCGCATATTTTGTTTCTATGGAAATACCGCCTGTTAAAGAAGCAGTTTCATTTTTGTAAGCAGAATAAGTAACCGGGTGAGTTTCTGTACCCGCATCCAGGCTGTCGAAGACAACACTGTTTTTGAAAAAATAATCTCCTGCCCTGAAATAAACGGTTACAGAAGTATTCTTCACATTCTGCAGGATCTTTCTTACAGCAGTGCGTGCCTTTTCCAAGGTAGCAAAAGGCTTATCGATCGTTCCAATGTTTTTATCATTTCCTGTAGGAGAAACATATAGTTCTGTGATCGTTTGTGCATGAGCACAAATAACGAACAACAATAAAAAGGAAAGGATGACAGTGAATTTAATCTGCTTCATTTGGAAATTAATTTATGCTTTTATTTTCATGATCCGGATTGAAAACGCCTGCCCTTTTCAGGACAGGCATTCTCTTCAACCTAAACCGCCTATGAAACCGAGATTAATAACCGGGATTCTGTTCCAGTTTTGCGCCTGTATTTGCCTCAATTTCTCTGCGAGGTATTGGCAACTTACTTACGTAAGCAGGGGCAGTAAGATTATTATCTTTTAAATAACCGTTATACTTGTTCAGGTACTCTACCAGTTTGCCGGTTCTCATCAGGGTATTTAACCTGAATTCCTCTCCGTACAATTCTCTTGCTCTTTCTGCAAGCACCAGGTCCATGTTTACATCTGCTGCCACAACAGGAGTCGCACTAGCTCTGCCACGTACAACATTGATATCTGCCGCTGCTGATGCCAGGTCATTTTTCAGCATATAAGCTTCGGCTCTTAACAAATACGTTTCTGCCAAACGCATAATATACCAGTCTTTCCAGGTTCTTCCATTGTCATTCTTTTTCTTACTGCTGGCATCTGTAGCCAGGCCTGTAGGCACCGCCCTGATAAACTTTTTATAATGGGGAGACATCCTTGGTTCCCATATTGCCAGGGTAGAAGCATCACAGTTTGCTTTAGTGATCAACTGGCCATAAAGGGTACTGGCAGGGTTTGTATAATAATAATTGCGTTCAATATTGTATTCTGAATTCCGTATATCCTTGTTAAAATCACTTTTGTAATTCCAGATAACAGAATCCGCATAATTGGATACAATGATAGTAGCAACCGGCCGTCCGGCCAAAGTGTCCATCAACCAATTTGCCACACCATTTTTATCCTTAGCCTGCCATGGAATAGGGCCCCACCATCTGTCCATTACAAACAAGCCACCACTTGAATTAACATCCGCATTATCACCACCTTTAATAGTAGGATCCTGTGAAATATTCCAGATCGCTTCTTTATTGCCTTCTTTAAAGTTCATGCTTCCTTCCTGGAACAGATCCCAATACACATCCCCCCATGCTTTTGCGGCACCCTGGTAAGTATAACCGGAAAAAGTAAAGGTTTTGCCGGTACCAAAACGGGCAGTCATCATATTGCATTTGCCACCAGTGATCACTGCCGTTGCAGCAGCAATGGCACCATCATAATCTTTTAAACAGATATTGACTTCTGCCAATAAATGATAAGCTGCTTCACGCGGGGCTCTTCCTCCTTTCAAAACATCAATGGTTGGCATATTCTGTACCGCAAACGCGAGGTCTGCTTTACATTGTTTGTATACCTCATCCTGGGTAGCCCTTGTATAGTTAAACGTTGGCACTTTTGTTTCATTTAGTATCAAAGGAACACCACCCCACATATTGGCTAAGAAATGATAAGAGAATGCTCGGAGAAATTTGGCTTCTCCTACAATTGCATTTTTATCAGCCGCAGATGCCCAAACTGCCTGCGGTGCATCGGCCCTGTCAATGATCGTATTGGCCATAGAGATATACCTGTATAAACGTCCCCACCATTTACTGGAAAAACCATTATCAAGGTTCATCGTGGCCCATCCAAAATATTGCGTTTTGGCAGCGGCTGCGTTTGATTCAAGATTAGCCAGGTCGAGATCCTGTCCTAACATATCATAGTTAGAGGCGGCATCTGATGAAGCATACATATCTGTTCTGAAATTCAGGTAAATAGCAGTCAGCGCCGATTCAAATTGTCCTTTATTGGTAAAGGAATTTTCGGGTGTATAAAAATCCAACGGAACTTCTGTGAGATCTTTCTTACAAGAGCTTATACCTATCGATACAAGCACTACTAAAAAGAAAAGTATTTTTTTCATGATCAGTGTTCTTAAAAGTTAATATTTAAATTCATGGTAACGGTTCTGAGCGAGGGGATAGAGGTAGCGGTAAGTCCGGCACCTGTTGCCGCATCGAGACCGATCCAGTTTGGTGCATAAGTTCCGAGGTTATCACCGCTAAGTGACAGGTTCATTCCCTGTATGCCATACTTTTTTACAAGCTTTGTTAACTCATAACTAATGGCTACTTTTTGCAGTCTTATGAAACTCCTGTCGTAATATTTAGGTGCTCTTACCAATGCTTTTGCTACATAACTTATTCTTGGAAATTCAGCTCCTGGATTGGTTGGTGTCCAATAATCATATACCGGGTGGTTCATATCACCCCTGTTGGAGTAACTGTCGTTCCATGGTGTATTGCCGCCATTCATAAAATAGCCATTGCCACCCCAGATAGAATTCAGGTAAATCAACAAACTGAAATCACCATATGTAAACGTGTTGGTTAAACTTGCGCGAAAATTAGCAGCGGTATTACCCAGGAACTGCCTGTCCTGGTCAGAAGTGATCTTACCATCTGCGTTCAGATCCTGCAGCTTGTAATGTCCTGGCGCATATCCTGTCATGATGGTAGCGTTGTCTTTATCAGCCTGCTGCCACATACCGGTTACCTTATAAGTATAAATTTCAGTTAATGATCTGCCGATAAATAAATTGGAAGAAACAATATCATCTTCTATACCATCGCCATTGGCATCGCCCAATAAATGTGTCACTTTGTTTCTGTTCAGTGAGAAAGCCATATCCGATGTCCATGTGAACTTTCCTCTTTTCATATTAATGGATTTCAAATTAAGCTCAATACCCCTGTTCTGAATTTCACCGGCATTAGCTGTTATGCTTGAGAAACCGGAGATACCCGGGAGGCTTAATGTAAAGGCCAGGTTATTGGTTCTTGTCATGTATCCATCGATAGAACCAGAGATCCTGCCTTTCAGAATTTTGAAATCGATACCGAAATTCAACCCGGTAGTTGATTCCCAAACCAGGTCATCATTACCCAGGCTTCCGATAGATTGTGTGTAAGTATAGTTGGCATCTCCCTGGTAATAATAGTAACCGTTCGAGATCTTTGCCAATGTACTGTATGGAGCGATAGACTGGTTACCATTGGTGCCATACGATGCGCGTAATGCCAGGTAACTAAACACAGATTGGTTTTTCATAAAATTCTCTTCTGTGATGTTCCAGTTTGCACCCAGTGAACCAAAACTTCCATATTTATGATTGGTAGAGAACGCTGAATAACCATCATAACGATAGGTACCGGTTAAAGAATATTTGTTTTTGAATGAGTAGGTCAGTCTCGCCATCTGTCCAACACTTTCATTGGATGAACCGGAAGTTGAAACTGCCTGGATAGCACCTGCCTGTAAACGATAGGTTCCTAACTGGTCATTGTCAAAACCGGTTGCTGATAAACCTTCACCATACGCGGTATTTTTCTGACCGGAATACAATAAAGTCAGATCAATATTGTGGTTGCCGGCAAAAGTTCTGTTGTACTTAACAATATGGTCAAGCAATACTGCATTACCTCTTGAATAACTTCTTGAGCCGCTTCCTTTCGATGCTAAACCAGTATAGGAGGTAATCCCGTAGAATGTGCCCACCTCACTGGTATTTTGTGTTTGAGAATAATTAACGGTATAACTCAATCCTTTCACCCACGGAACTTTTACGGTAGCAGTTAGTATCGCATTCAAATTACTGGCCCTGTTGTATGCTTCATTGGCCATCATCGAATATGGATTAACAAAAGAAGTGGTTGTTTGAGGATACATATTGTAGCTTCCATCAATATTATAAATATCAGCATATGGACTGAACAAATATGGGCTGCTTCCGTTGCTTGTACCGCTTCCGCTTCCGGGAGTACCGGCAGAACCATAAATTCTTGCATCAGGATAGTTCCTGTTACTATAATAAGCTTTCAACCCAAGGGTTAACCAGCTGGTAACTTTAGATTCGAGATTAGCTCTTAAAGAATAGTGTTTAAATGCATCATTGCGAATTACGCCTTTCTGGTCTGTCATGTTACCTGATAAATAGTAACTCATTTTATCCGTTTTCTCGGATACGCTTACAGTGGTATTAAAATTATACCCTGTTTGGCGGAACAAACTATATGGATCAACCAATTTGGGTGCATGATCGGCAGTAGCATTGTAATTTGTTTTTTCATTTGTCTGTAAGAAGGAGGGCGTCTGGTCAAATGTCAAAACAGTACCATTGTCGATTAAAAAATCATACAAATGCTGCATGTACCCTTTGGCATCATATACCTGCAAAGGTTTTAATTCATTGGTATATCCCTGGCTTGTTCTAACCTCAAACTTAGGTTTGCCGTTGACACTTCCACCTTTTTTAGATTCGATCAGGATAACGCCGCTGGCAGAACGCGAACCGTATACGGCTGATGCACTTGCATCTTTTAAAACAGTTACACTTTCAATGTCTGAAGGAGAGATATCTGCCAATGAACCACTAAAAATTACGCCATCCAATACAACCAATGGTGTAGATGACGCGGCAATTGTATTGGTACCCCTGATGGTATAACCAGCCACACCGCCTGCAGTGTTCGCTTCACCAACATTCAATCCTGCAACGGTACCTTTCAAAGTTTCCATGATATTATTCACAGGCACTTTTTCATAGGTTTTCAAATCAGCCTGTGCAACAGCACCGGTGATCGCCTGTCTTTTCTGTGTACCATAACCTACTACTACCACTTCCTGCGATTCACCTGCGACAAAACGAAGCGAAATATTTATTTCCTGTTGTGTACCGACCTTTATTTCCTGTGGTTCCATTCCAACATAAGAAAATTGAACGATCCTTGAACTGCCTGCGGGTATTGCAAGATTGTATTCTCCTTTTTCATTGGAAACAACTCCCTGTGCATTTCCTTTGATTTTTATGGAAACGCCTTGTAATGGGCTACCGGTTTCATCCGATACTTTTCCATGCAGGTTCTGTTTCAGAGTTTGTGAAACCGCACCCTGTTGGGAATACGCAGTATTAACTGTTATGCAGGATAGAAACAATGCAATAACGGTTAAACCCAAAATCCATCGATTTTGAGGGAAGAATCGCCAGAGGCTGATCCAGGGAACATTCTTTTTCATAAAGCTGTTAGTTTTAATTTTTAAAGTGGGTATTTGCGGATATGGAGCATTTTAAACAAGTGATTTTATGTATTGGCTTGATTTATTTTATTGAGGAACACGGCTTTTTGTTTTATGATAAAATCGATCATATTCAGGTGGATGATGGCTCCTGAATGACTCCTGTCGTTCTGTAATACTTCATTTAAATGAATGGCTGCGGTAACATAATTTTTCAATCCCAGGTAGCCGAGGCTCATTAGATAGCGGCAGTGGTTTGAATTTTTTTTGTCGAGGTTCGTATCAAACACCAGGAGATCAGGAAGTGAAACAGCGAAATAATCTATTTTGATCTCGTCGTTCATATGTTGCTCAGCGAATTCTACTAACCGGTTGAAGATCTTTTCTGCTTTGTTGGTGTTTCCTAATTTTAGCCAGGCCAATCCCTGGTAAACAATTTTATCCGGTTGGGGATCATTATAAAAAATGGCCTGCACCGGTTCACTGATGCCTTCCGTTGCGAGGTTGAATTTCCCGATCGCCTGTTTATTCATTCCCATGGCTTCATATACACAGCCAGTGAGGTAATGAATATCATTTTCCTGGGTACCTAATAATTTTCCTTCGCCCAGGTTGGAAGGATATTGTTGAGCGGATTCCAATAAAGAAAGTGCGGTATCGAATTTCTTTTCAAGAATCGCTTTTTTAGCGAGTTCTATATGACAAACCAGGTATTGATCAACCACTTTGCCTTCGCCTCCTTCCCAGGGATGAAAGATCCTTTCTTCCAACATTTTTTTTGCAGCATGGTAGTGCCCAAGACCATTTTCCAATGTGATCTTTTCCAGGTAGAGGTCATCTCTCTGTTCAACAAGTTCAGGATGTGTATTTAATTTTTCCAGTCTTCTTGTGAGTGGATAATTCAACCGTTTGTATAATTGATCGAGTTCCATTAACACCCTTGCATCCTTTTTATCAAGGAAAAATGCAAGCTCCATAGATTTCAATGCACTGCCCGGTTGATTATCCTTGTTATAGTATAATAAAGAAAGGTTCCTGTGTGCAGTAGGGAAGGAAGGATTAATAGCAACACTATTCTCAAAAGCATATATAGCTTCTGCATACTGACGCATGCCGAACCATAAATTTCCAAGATAATAAAATGCTTTGTCATCCCATATGTTAATACTAACTGCATATTGCAATACATTGATCTCTTCCAGTTTATTGGGAAAGCAATAGTCAGGGTTACAGGAATATGCTTTTTGTGCCAGTTCTTTCGCAGCTGCATCATTACCGTTTTTTGCTGTGAAATAACTCATGCAGTAATAGATCATTGGCGATACTTCCTCTTGGGTTATTGAGTGCAGGTGCAACAGGGCAGTCGCTTCATGATAACAACCGGCATTTGAATAGTCAAATGCATATTCGAGGTAGTTATTAGCGTCGTTGCGCATTAACACAAGCAGTCTATCCAGCAATTCTTCGGCTTTTAAAGTATCGCCTGATTCGAGTTCCAGTAAGTATGCTTCAAAACTGCATCCGAAATTAAAAGGATCAAGTTCAAGAGAGGCAGTGATATAATCGAGCGCCTCTGCGGGTTTCTCTAATTTTCTTAATAGTATCGTTTTCAGGTGCCTGGCTGAATGGCTATGGTAATTTTTAACCAACGATTTGTTAACCAGCATCAGCGCTTCCGAAAAATTTTGTTTTGCAGTATCTATCCTTGCCAGCTGTAAAAAACCATTATGTTGCCAGGCATCGTTCCAGGTTGCTTTATAAAAAGCATCATAGGCCTCAGTAAGTTTTTCCTGCAACTGAAGACTGATCCCCAGATTATAGTAAGCTTCCCCATCGTACGGATTCGGATTGCGGGAAGTAATGGTTTCGATCGCTTTTCTGAAATAGGTTTCAGCCTTACTGAATTGTCCATGACGCAATAACCACGACCCCATTGCATTGTTGCAACGGCTGTCGCTGGGTTCACGACGTAGCGCTTCGGCATAATAATCGGTCGCTTCATAAGTAGCGTGCCGGTATTGTTCAATGTGTAAACCATTGAGGAAAAGGTCCTCGATGCTTTCTATTTCTGAAGGTTGCCTGGCAGGTGTTGCTGCACGCGGAATTTCTTGTGATTTTTTTTCGATTACCTCGTAATCCACCAATAATTTTCCATCCTGCGTAACTACTTCTATTTTTAGTTCGTGTGGTTGATATAAACAAGGTGTTGTAAAATCCGTTTCAAAAACCTGTTCAGGAGAAAGATCCGACTGGAATTTTTTTATCGCATCACCATTGTTGTTATAGATGGTAATTCTGCTTTTAGGATAAATGCCTGTCGCATAAACGATCACGGATACTTTCTTCTCTTTCACTTCCACATTGATCATGGCTTCTTTTGTAGCGTTCTTTACCATACCTACTTTATAATAAGGCATAAAGTATTGCTCAAAAGTTTTTTCTTCATTGGGCTGTAGCCAGGAAAAATCAGGTTGGTTGTCTGTGAAAACACCAGTCATTAACTCGATATAAGGACCATCGTCATCTGTGAGATTCCTGTCCCATGAGCGGCCAAAATCTCCATTACCCCAGGTCCATTGTTTTTTTCCGGGGGAAAGATGGTGATTAGCTACATGAAGAATACCGGATTGTGTATCATGCTCATAGCCTCCAACAAAATCATAACTTGATTGAATGGCCATATAAGAAGTAGGAACGGGGATATTTTTATATAGGGAAATATCAGTGCCCGGGGCATAATTCACTTTATAATAGGTTCCGGTTGCTACAGGAAAATCTGATACATCTCTTTTACCATGATCAAATACAGCATGAACATCAGGAGGAAAAACAGATTGGTAATGATCGTTTACTTTTACTGCGGGGTTGGCCCACCAAAGAAAAGTCTGCGGCAGGAGTGAACGGTTGAACAGTTTGCCTTTGATCTCCAGGTAAGCTTTGTCGGGATATAAAGTAAAACCAGCCTGGCATTTTGTACGGGACATCAACTCCACTTCATTTACCCAAACAGTTTTGCTGCCATCAGCATTTTCTTTGATTGTAAAATCAACGGGTAAAAAAGTAGAGGGGCGATGGTGTTGTGGCCAGTTAAATTCGATACCGCCACTGATCCAGGGGCCTGTTAATCCTACCAGGGCAGGCTTTATTACCCGGTTATGATAAACAAAATCGCGTTTTCTTATTTTATCATATGCACGATGAACGCGCCCGCCAAGTTCCGGGAGTATCATGATCTTCAGGTAGGCGTTCTCGAGGAATAAAGCTATATAGGCTTTGTCTTTTTTTTCATCTTCGATCTTCTCAACAACCGCATAGGGGTAGACAACGCCACTACTGCCCTGGTAAACCCTTTTTTCGAGGAAAATGGGGTTTTTTTCCGGGGCTCCGATATGATATGTCGGCAGAAAAATGGTCTCCTGCCAAATCAAAACAGAATTTTCCATACGGCTTTTTGTTGAATCAATCAATTATTCAACATCAAAACTAGCAGGCTTATTTTTTTTTCAGATAGAATAACTTACTATAATAATGGATTATATTACTATTACACAATAATTGATAAAACTGGAATGAAGTAATTCTGTTTTATCATTTTGACATTTAATCCGGGTAGTTATTTGTTTGATACAAGCATTTAGGATCGATGCGACAGGATAATAACATTAGAAGTCTTTTAGGGACAGTTCTCTGAAAATACTATGAATAAAGGGGTACAAGCAGTAATGATAGTGATATTTTATTAGTGGCGGAAGGCGGATTTCGTTTACAATGCGAGCCAGCAGTTCTTTGAATAGGGGTTGTTTAACTATATTATTATGCCAGGTGTTTTGTTAAGCTTGTTTTTGCTAAACGTAAACATGGATAATATTCTTATTTATTTTGCCCAGCTGGTAACCAGTAAATGAAGATATAGACAAAAATGCTTTCTTTGTCGTGCAGATTGCTGAAGAATTAACTAAGTCTTTCATAAGTGCCCCAGGTAACAAAAATAGTTGAAAGGGCATGGTGGCAGGATAGATTAACTTATGGTAATACTGGATTATTTTATTATCTTAGGTATATGGGCACAACCAAAAAAAAGGATGGATTTGATGGACAAAGGGCCATTGTAATACCCGCAAAGATCCTTGCCCGGCATTGTGACCCTCATCCCGTGATCAAACAATTGTATGTAACTGACATCGGTTATTATCCAAACGCGTTATATCACCATAGGCAAAGGAACCACGGAGTAAATCAACATATCCTTCTCTATTGTATGAAAGGGAATGGGTGGGCGAACATTAGTGGTAAAAAATATATAATCTCACCCGGGGATTTCATTTTATTACCCGCCAGCACACCACATGAATACGCAGCCGACGAACAAACACCATGGACAATCTACTGGATGCATTTTAAAGGAACCAACAGTGTCGATTTCATTACTATGATGCTGAGACGTATGGGTGATCATGTGGCATCTATCTCATTCCAGGAAAACAGGCAGCACCTGTTTGAAGAAATCTATACAAGTGTTGAAAGAGGATATAGTATCGATAATCTTTGCTATGCGAGCTTAAGTCTTCAATATTTTTTAGGTTCGTGTTGCTTTGATAACAATTATAACTACCTGGCAAAACATGAAAAAAAAGACAGTATCACTTTATGCATCAATTATCTTCAAAAACATATCGACAAAACACTAACGCTCCAGCAGGTTGCTGAAGCAGTCAATTTATCCGTATCTCACTTTGCCGCTCTTTTTAAAAAGAGTACCGGTTTTTCTATTATTGAATATTTCAACCAGTTGAAAACACAGAAGGCCTGCCAGTTTTTACAATTCACCGATCTGCGTATCAATGAGATCGCAGACCGGTTGGGTATTGAGGATCCCTATTATTTTTCAAGAATGTTTACAAAGATTGTAGGTGTATCTCCCAATAAATACAGAAGCAGGAAAAGGATGTAAGGAGGCATATTTACCCAGCAATAATATTATCCATCATTTCCGATACAAACTCTATCTTTTTGATGCGGAAATAAAAGCAGCTTTGTGAGAACAAAACGATTCCTTCCATGACGAACGGGCGCCAGCAATACAATTCTACCTATATTCTTGCCCTGTCATTTATTTCTGCCTTGGGAGGATATTTATTCGGTTTTGATTTTGCTGTCATTTCGGGTGCCCTGCCTTTTCTAAAACATCAATTCAACCTGGATGAATACTGGGAAGGTTTTGCAACAGGCTCCCTCGCATTAGGCGCTATTGTGGGTTGTATCGCTGCAGGAAAAATAGCTGATAAAAAAGGCAGAAGACCCGGACTGTTAATCGCCGCTTCTGTTTTTGGAATATCTTCTTTGTTTATGGCATTCGCTCCCGACAGGAACTTGTTTATTGCTTCACGGTTTGTAGCAGGCATCGGTGTGGGAATGGCTTCTATGCTTTCACCCTTATATATTGCAGAAATTGCGCCGGCAGCATACAGGGGCAGGATGGTAGCAATTAACCAGTTAACGATCGTATTGGGAATTCTGATCACCAACCTTGTCAACTACTCGCTAAGAAACGCCGGAGATGATGCATGGCGCTGGATGTTTGGATTAGGTGCTATACCATCTGTATTATTCTTTATCGGCGTTTTATGGCTGCCTGAAAGCCCGAGATGGCTGGCCCAAATGAACAAACTACAAAAAGCCTCTGATATCCTGAAGAAGATCGGTGGCACTGCTTTCAGTAGTACTACGATTGCTGAAATGCAAAGATCTGTTCAATTAGCGAGCAAAGTAAAGTTCAGTGCTGTGTTTGAAAAAAATGTATTGCCGGCTGTACTCATAGGAATGGGCCTCGCTATATTTCAACAGCTATGCGGCATCAACGTGGTATTTAATTATACTGCCACCCTTTTTGAAAGTATCGGCGCTTCCAAAGATGACCAGTTGTTACAAACTGTTTTTATCGGTGGCGTAAATCTTGTGTTTACGTTGCTGGCAATGGGACTTGTAGATAAGATAGGCCGTAAGCCTCTCATGCTTTTTGGAGCCGGTAGCCTGGCCATTTTATACCTGTTTATTTCCTGGTTGCTTGGTACGAAGTCTGCATCCGTGTCGCCGTTCCTGCTGGCAGCGATCGGTGTGTATGCATTAACGCTTGCACCGGTAACATGGGTATTGATCTCGGAGATCTTCCCGAATAAAGTTCGTGGTACTGCTACCTCAATCGCAGTGTTAACCTTATGGCTGGCTTATTTCATTCTTACATTCACCTTCCCGGTTTTATATAACAGGTTACAGGAAAAAACATTTTATGTGTATGCGGTGATCTGCCTTATTGGATTCGTTTTTATCCTGAAAAAGATAAAGGAAACAAAAGGAAGAACGCTGGAAGAATTGGAAACCGTTTTTTCTCCGCATTAATCTTTAACGAATACCCGATCGCGGCAAACCATCCACAAAACCGCAGGTAATCCTGGTCGTTATTTCAAAATCTTCGCTTATATACTGGCCAGTTGTGGTATTGTTTGCTGGTACAATTATTTCAACAACCCAATAAAAGAAAGTATATGAAATTCACATTTGGATTATTGGCCGGCATCGCCGCGGGAGCCGCGATCGCGCATTACGTACATACAAGAGAAGGCAAAGTATTGATTGATAGGATAAAAGATGATATAGATGGTATAGGGGACAAATTTTCCGAGCTTGCTGAGGATCTGGCAGCAAAAGGAAGATCGCTGATCGGTACTGATAAACAACAGGAGGATCTGGGGGTAGAAGAAACTATCGTCCTTATCGTACACGACGAGCAACCACAACCGTTAACTTCTTAAAAAGATAAGCGATGAAAAAGAAGGAAAGCAAAACAGCGGTTATTCATACCGGGTCAACAACGCAGGGCGGTTCTAATTTTGGGCAGGGTCAGAGCAGCCTGGGCAACCAGCAACAGGGAACTGAAAAAAGCCGCGGTTCCAATTATGAAAATGAACAGGGTTGGAACAATGAGGCCCTTCGAAGTGAAGATATTGTACCTGTCAGGAAAAATAGGAAGTAAACTATTGCTTGTTTTTTTCTGAAATATAACCGCTGAATGTGATCGGTTCTCGGTTATTACTGATTACTTGCAGGGATGCGCTGCCACTTGCGAAAACAGTAAGCAATAACTGGTTAATATCCGGTACATCTTTTGGTTTGATCGTAATATTCCACCCGTCTTTACTTCTGTTGACTACCCTATAATCAAAATTGGTTGACGTGAATTTAATGCCACCTTCTGACGAGGCGATAGGAGCGGAGTAGGCACGCCCGAAATAAGGGAGCCAGGAAATAATGCTATCCGGCGAAACACGCAGATCATATTCAGTTGTTAACTGCCGCATACTTCCCCGCATGGGAGAAACTGATTGAGCTATAAAAACATAGGATTTCGCCTGTATTTTATTTTTAATAACCATTTCTTTTTGCTGGCCATGGGCCATTGGGAAAAAAGCAACAGCTATGACCAAAAAGAACAGGAACTGTTTATATTTTTTGGGGAACATATGTCATGGTTTATAAGATCATGCCAGTTGCTCTTTCTGCCGCAGGATCTCGAGTGTTTTGGAAATAGAATTACCGCTGTCTGAAAAGATCCTTTGAATCTCATCAATCGGTGTATTGTATTTTTTTGACCAGGCATTGATCTCCAGAGAAGTATTGAAATTCTTCTGGATATTACTGCCGATTTTTTCTTTTGGTTGTATCATGATTTTTTCTTTTCGAAATAAGTTGACAAAATATTTGTGCCACATACCTCGAGAAATAAAAAGAGAATTTAATACCAGTCTAAGGGATTTGTTAAAATTTTTAAGAATCGCAACCATAAAAATGTTGAATCCTTTGAACAATTTTTATCAATTGGGGTCTGTTATCCTCATTCTGAGGGGGCATTCATTTTTTAACATTAAAAAATAGACGAATACCTTTTATCGAGCTAAATAGTGTGGACTGGAATGAGAACAGAAATAAGTCAAATGAAAAAATACCGAATTTTATTAGCGGAAGATGACCCGGATGATATATTGTTATTGAAGGATGCGTTTCACTCTCTGGGTGCAAGAGAGGTGATTGATTTTGCCGATAATGGAGAGCAGGTATTAAAAAAACTCCAGGGTGATACCAATGAAGAACTTCCTGACCTGATCGTTGTGGATGTTAATATGCCCAGGATCGGGGGAATGCAAACACTGGAACGCCTGAAAGCGGATAAACGGCTTAAAGATATCCCGGTATTGATCTATACTACTTCCACCAACCCGGCA
This sequence comes from Bacteroidota bacterium, assembly GCA_040388475.1. Taxonomy (GTDB): domain Bacteria; phylum Bacteroidota; class Bacteroidia; order Chitinophagales; family Chitinophagaceae; genus Sediminibacterium. The sequence goes on from JAZKBT010000002.1 coordinate 113,960, forward strand.
GATGAGGAAAAATCTTTCCGGCTGGGTGCCAAAGGATATGTTATTAAACCCTCTTCTTTTAAAAAGCTGATAGAGACCGCGAAATTTTTTATGAGTTTTTTAATTCCCGCCTGGTAAGTGCTAATAAAAAATAACAGTTCCGAATGATTCCTGTTATCAGGTTGTTGCTTCAAGCAAAGGTTTCCATACACTTAATAAACCGTTTTCATTTTCTCCATATACAGGATCGGTAGAGGGGATGCTTACATTGGAGATATTCTGATCAGTTCCGGGTCTTTCACCCTCTTCTCCATAATTCATATCAAAATCTTTTCCTTCCGGATAGCCGCCTACGCAGATCACATCATTCTCTTTACCTAAATTTTTATGCGCCACACCGGCGGGAATGATGATCACATCGCCTTTTTCAAATTTCATCACTTTGCCATTCTCACCACCCAGCAGTAATACGGTTTGTCCTTTAACAGCGGCAAATGCTTCATGGGTAATACTGTGGTAATGATGATAGGTGTAAATTCCGCTTTGCCAGTTATTGGTCCAGCCATTTTTTTGAAAAATTTTTCTCACAGATTTGGCCGCACAAAAAAACGGGATATTGAGTATGCCTTTGTATACCAACACCGGCAGCGGACTGTTGGGGAACTGTCCGTTGTCTTTAATATAATATTCACGGATAATGGGTTGCATATACGGGTTGGGCACTACTGCTACATACAAAAAAAGACATGCCAAACCTGCTTGCACCAGATGCGCATGCATGTGATGCGGACCTGAAACCGGGAATGCTATCCCGTTTTGAGGAACCTTATCACCAATGATCTTCTGTGTTCATTTTTAAGGAAGACTTTTTATCCGTATATTGCTTGTAGCCAGCAACATCCCCGGCTCACTCTATAATCTCCTATATCCCGGCAGGCTTAGTCTGTTGACACATATTTTATTTCAGCCCCCGATGGAATCAAAAATGCTTGTGCTTAACGGCACTACTATTGATTATTCAAAATCATCTATTGAAATTTTTCCGGCTATTAAGGAGTTGGCAAATTCCAGCAGCTTTTATTTAAAATTCAGCAAGAACCATATCAAAACGCTGGCCATTCAGAACCATGCAGAGTTATTGCTCGATTTTGACCTGTGCCTGATAGACAGGAAGATGAATGAAACGATCATCCAGCTTTTTGCGATTTTTACTGTAACGAAGAATAGAGAGCCACTTAATGCCTGGTCGTACGTACAACAGGCGATTGCCTTTGCGAGAGAATTAATGATTGATGAGATACAACTCCAGGATCTGCGCGATACACAGGGAACGATCATTGAAGTACCGGCATTTACACTACGCCCTGAATCGATTAATTTCAGTTTTAGTTAAACACAAAATGTAAAAAAAGCGGATAAGAATATTCACCCGAAGGAGTTGTTTATTCTCATGAGAGAGATGAGCAAAGGGATTTTCAAAATTCACCGGGCTATCAGGGAATAAAAAATGCCGCAGTAAAACTACTGCGGCATCACAAATATTATTATCAATTTACGAAAGCAGGTTCTGCCTTGCTAAAAACTCAAGCTTTTCATTTGCTTCCATGAGTTTTTGTGTAAGCTCCCTGTTCTTTGTTCGCAGATCATATACTTCGAAGGAGTTTTTGATGGATGTTTTTACTTCTTCCTCTATCCATGGTTTGGTAAGGTATTTATATACCTGCCCGAGATTGATGGCATCGATCACTGCATTGATATCGGTATAACCGGTAATTAATATCCGGATGGGGTCGGGGTGTGTTTCGAGAATAGATTGAAAAAACTCAATACCAGTAGTTTTTGGCATACGCTGATCACTCAGGATCACATGGATGTTTTCCTGTTCAAGTACTTTTTGGCCCTCCTCAGCAGATTCAGCAGAAAAGATATTGAACACTCTCCTGAAGGCCGCTTTAAAGGAAACAATGTTATTCGGTTCATCATCAATGTATAACACATTGATCTTTTGTTCTTCCATATTTCAACGGGTTTCTATCTTTTTGATACCGTAAAAGTAGCCAAAACCGTCATTTATACAATAATTATAATAGAAACGGTCATTCTTTCGTTAATTTGTTTACATTAAATGTAGTGGAAATGCCCGAATCAGGTAGTTTGGATAAAGAGATCAGGATCAGAGCATTCCGGGCAATTGACGATCCGGAGACCTGCCGGAAATTTATTGAGGGGCATAGAAGAGTATTATCCATATACGGGATCGAAAATATCACCACCAATACAGACGACTGGATGTTCCGTCGCTCAATCTATGTAATTGTAGTGGAAACCCTTGATGGGTCGAAACTGTACGGCGGTGTTCGCATTCAGATTGCAGATGGAATTCACCCACTGCCAATCGAAGAAGCAACGGGTAAAATGGACCCCCGTATCTATGAGATCGTGCGTGAACATGCTAAAAACGGGGCCGCTGAACTGTCGGGTCTCTGGAACTCCAAAGAAGTTGCGGGTTTGGGTATCGGGAGCCTGTTCCCGTCGCGTGTAGCTATGGCTATGGCCACCCAGGTAGGGGTGAATACTTTTTTCACGCTTTGTTCGCCAACAACGGTTCGTTTTAAAGACTGGATGGGAGGAAAGATCCTGGATGGTGTGGGTAAAGAAGGAACTTTTTATTATCCTAAGATCGACCTGATAGCAACAGCCGTTTACTCAGATGATATGTTTGGTCTTACTGCAACACACCCGCGTGAAAGAGAAAAGATTATATATCTCCGTGAAAACCTCGAGCACATAGCGAAAGAAAAATCTCCGTTTAAAGATTATTATACCAACATCCATTATGCATTGATACTGCCTAATGCTGATCCCAAAGAATTCCAGATAAGTTATGAGCCGTATCTTCACGCGGACAAACATTTGTGAAGATGCGTAAGATATTTCTTGCTTCCATCAGTAATATGTTGATGATCGTTCTGCCCTTACTCGGCAAACCTGCATTAATGCTGAACTGGAAAATTCTGTTTATTATTATCGGGAGCATCAGCATGTGGCTCACGCAACCGCCAGTTTCAGTAAAAGAAACCGGCGACCAGAAAAGCAGCGACCGGTTTTCCGTGATACTGATATTATTCATGTCTTTTATAAGCGTAGTGGTACCTGTGGTTGACTGGGCCTATTTCAAAGAAGCAGCAAGCAGTTTCACTATTTATTCTGCTATCGGGATAGGGATGGTGGTTACGGGTATCAGTTTCCGCGCATGGGCAGTACGTACTCTTGGAAAATATTTTACCGCAACGGTTCAGATCAAAGATGATCACCGGTTGGTTAAAACAGGTCCTTACCGTATTGTAAGGCATCCCAGTTATACAGGCGCTTTCCTGGCCCTTATCGCCGGTGGTGTGATACTCGAAAGTTTAACCGGATTTATTATATCTTGTATAGCCATGATCATAGCTTATTATGTGCGGATCGGTATCGAAGAAAAAGAGCTGATCGCACGTTTTGGAAATGATTACCTCGACTATAAGCGGGAGACCAAAATGATTATTCCTTATGTTCTGTAAAAACAGGCAACTGCTTTTTTTTATTATTGAAAGAAGATATGTAAAAAATCTCCTGTTTTTACTTGTCTTTCTTTTGATGCATAGCTATAGCGGCTTTACACAGGTTGCCACCATTACCAATGAACAACCTGCGTATACCATATCTGCGAACATGGAAGAACTGGTTGACAGCACAGGCAACTTAACCGCCGACCAGGCATTGCATTCAGGTAAGTTCGTTAATACGAATGGAAGGATACCTATTTATCCAAACAATATCACCAGTGTATGGTTTCGGTTTTCGGTAAAGAATCAATCGACATCGTCAAGATTGTTTCTGAATATCGGTTATTCAAATCTTTCGCGTGTTAGTTTATACAGGGCAGATTCTGCAACTCCGGTTTTGTTAAGCGAGCAGGGAAATGCGATCAAGGGTGCAAATGAACTGGTTGTTTCACCGAATCTCGTTTTTACTTTACAGTCGCCACCGGGTTCATCACAGCAATATCTTCTGCATGTTTACAGTGAGCACCCGATCATCGTTCCTGCAAAAGTTTTTACTACAGATGCTTTGTACGAAGATGTAAACCTGCAGAATGTGATCACGAGTATCTATCTCGGTGTTCTGATCGTAATGTTCCTCTATAATTTGTTTTTATTCTTTGCTACCAGGGACAGGAGTTATGTGTACTATGTGATGTATATCCTTTTCCTGGCTATTGCGCAAACAACATTTACAGGATACGAATTCAGGTTTATATGGCCCGGTCACCCTGAGTATAACAGGTATGCGGTAATAATCACATCTATTTTATCTTCTATCGGCGGTTTGGTATTCAGCATGCACTTCCTGCGAACAGGGGAACATGCCAAACGGGTACACCGTTGGTTGCAATTATTGGTATTGATCTATCTATCAGGATTGGTAAGCGCATTTTTAGGAAACCTCAACTACAGTTACCAGGTACTTAATTATAACGGGTTATTAGGTGTTGTATCGGTATTGGGAACGAGTTTATACATGGCCAAGAAAAATTTCCGGCCGGCTTATTTCTACCTGACCGCCTGGTTGTTCTTCCTGATCACGTTTATCATTTTGATATTAAGGAACCTGGCGGTTCTTCCCTACAATAATTTTACTACGTATATTATTTATGTCGGTTCATCCATGGAGATCGCCTTGCTTTCTATTGCGCTTGCTGATAAGATCAATGTGCTTCGCAAGGAAAAGGAGCAATCACAAGCCGAGGCACTGCGCAGCATGGAGCTGAACCAGCAACTGATCAAAGAGCAGAATGTAATGCTGGAGAAAAAAGTAGCGGAACGTACAGAAGAGCTTCAATCATCCAATACAAATCTCAGCACCGCTTTGCAGGACCTGAAAGACACACAGATACAGTTGGTGGAAGCGGAGAAAATGGCATCGCTTGGTCAGTTAACTGCCGGTATCGCGCATGAGATCAATAACCCGATCAATTTTGTAAAATCGAATATCAGGCCACTGGAAATGGATATTAAGGACCTGATCGAGATCATTGATGCGTACGATACATTGCACACAACCACAGATACAGATTTTGCAGGCAAACTTACGGAGATCAATAAACTCAAAAAACAGATCGATATTGATTATGTAAAAAACGAGATCGCCGATCTTGTGAAAGGTATTCATGATGGTGCCGAACGTACCGCTGAAATTGTAATGGGTCTGCGTAATTTCAGCAGGCTGGATGAAAGTGAAGTGAAGATCGTGAACATTCATGAGGGTATTGATTCTACATTGATCATCCTGAAAAATGCGTTGCCCTCTAATATTGTTGTCAAAAAAGATTTCCAGGCACATGGCGAGATCGAATGTTTCCCGGGTAAACTGAACCAGGTATTTATGAATATCCTGAGCAATGGTATCCAGGCCATTAAAGAAAAAGAACACCAGGAGGCAGAAGAATCGATTACCATTAGAACACGTGACCTGGACGACAAAATTGAGATCAGTATTAAAGACACCGGCATTGGTATGACGGATGAGGTTAGGCTGAAGATATTCGATCCGTTCTTTACCACAAAAGACGTAGGGGAGGGCACCGGCCTGGGTCTATCCATCGTATACAAGATTATCCAGAAACATGAAGGAAAGATAGAGGTTGTGTCATCGAAAGGGAAAGGTGCGGAATTTATAATATCTTTATATAAAGTGCTGCCTCAATCGGCATTTGCTTAATCCAATACCTAATTGCATGAACCATTCTACGGAGTCGAAAATACGTGTATTGTATATTGATGATGAGGTAAACAACCTGCGGGCCTTCCAGGCCAGTTTCCGGAGACACTACGAAATATACACAACCGGATCAGTTACCGATGGAATGAATATTCTGAATGATAAAGATATTCATGTGATCCTGGCCGACCAGCGCATGCCTAAGACCACAGGTGCTGAATTTTTTAATATTGTTCGGAAAGCACATCCCAATCCTGTAAGAATACTACTCACTGGCTATACCGACCTGGAATCATTGATCGATGCGATTAACAAAGGAGAGATCTTCCGCTATTTAAAGAAACCATGGGATGAGATGGAACTGATGACGGCCATTCAGAACGCCTATGAGCTCTACCAAACCCGTAAGCAACTACGCGGGAAGGTTGATGAACTGCAAAAAGCAAATGATGAACTAAACCGTTTTGTTTATAGCACTTCACATGATCTTCGTTCGCCACTGGCCAATATTCTCGGGATACTGAACCTTGCCAAACTACAACAACCGGAGAAAGGCGAGGATTCCAATAATTATTTCGCGATGATCGAAAGCTGTGTGAACAAGATGGATGTGTTTATTCATAAGACCATCGAGTATTACAAAGGCATCAGGTTAGATGATGTGAATGAGGATATCGACTTCGAAAAAATGTTTACAGACTGCATTGAACTCTGTAACATGCAGAACCCGCAGATCGTATTTGATGTACAGGTAGACCAGCAGGCAGAGTTCAGTTGCGATGGATTCAGGCTCTCACTTATATTGAATAATCTTATTTCCAATGCCGTTAAATACCAAAGAGCAGATGAGGTCAATCCAAAAGTAAAATTAACCGCCACCGTAAATGAAAAAGAAGCGGTGATTCAAATAGAAGACAATGGGGTAGGTATCATTGAAGAGCACCTCAATAAAATATTCCAAATATTTTTCCGAAGTACCGACTTTAAGAATGGCTTAGGTATCGGACTCTATATCGTGAAAGAAGCCCTTACGCGTATCGGCGGGGATATTGTTGTAAAATCAGAGTTTGGGAAAGGAACGGCGTTCACATTGTTGGTACCGAATCAGAAAGCTGTAGAAATTAGCAATTAGTATTATTTTAAATGTTGAATTGTAAATGTTGAATGAACAACCCATTTAACATTCAACATTTAAAATTCAAAATAATGTATTGAGTTATTCGTAAGTGTATTCAATCCTTCCAACCATTCTCCTGTCTTTATCAAAGCCCACTTCTTTTTCTTTCAGTCCTTTTTCATTGTACACATACTGCCAGATAAAATAACTGTTGGTGCTCATGGAGAGTTGCGTCATTTTATTGACCCTGCCTTTCGCATCATATTCATATTGAAAATCGGGGAGGAGTTTTTTCAGGCGGGTATTATATCGTACAATATCTGTGAGTTGTTTATTGGCATCGTAATAGTAATAATAAGTTTCAACAACACGGTTCTTTCTTTTCCAACGTTCTTCTGCGATCAATCCCTGCTCATCTTTAATGAGCTCGATTACGGTAGTATCCGTTCTGTTTTTGATCTTTAGCATGGATTGTGGCTGACCGGCTTCATTGTATGTCCATTCATGCACTTCTGTCAATGTACTTTTCATGGCCGTATCGGTGGTGGTGAGTATGATCTTTTGGATCAACCCTTTTTCATTATAGGTGTATTCCGTTTTGCTGTCTATGCCATTATAGATCGATTGTGTTCTTTTCAGTTTGCTCAATTCATAAAAACGGTTGGTAACAGATGATCTGCCCGAAGAGGTAGACGTGCTTAATATGATCCGTTTCCCATCCATGCTGATCTCTTCTTCCAGCGAAAAACCTTCTGTAGGAGTATTATCTACCTCGTAACTTGTGGCTTTTATTTTCCTGATCTTATTGGTGCGGAGCAATTTATATTGATCATTACTTGCCTGGGTGGATACCATATCATTAAAATAATATTGGCCATAAATACCCGGGAACAGTAAAAAGGAAACAAATACCAGCAATGATCTCATGAAATGTGTGTTTTGGCAAAGGTACAGCCCCAGTTTTCAACAACCCAAAAACATCGTTGATATAGTTGTTGCAGCAATCATATAGTTATGTATTTTTAATCAAACGTTAACAAGTGTCACATCTACCGGAAAGAAAAGAAAAAGACTGTTTAAACTGCGGCGCTGTTGTGCATGGGAGGTTTTGCCATATATGCGGCCAGGAAAATATACCTCCCAAAGAAAGTTTCTGGCACCTGGTTACGCATTTTATGTATGATATCACGCATTTTGACGGCAAGTTTTTCAGTACACTGAAATACCTGCTGTTCAAACCGGGGTTTCTTTCACATGAATATCTGCGTGGGCGGCGGGCTTCTTACCTGCACCCGATCAGGATGTATGTATTTACTTCTGCATTTTTCTTTCTTGTATTCTTCAGTATGAACAAGCAGGATGATGTGATGAAAATAAATGAGACAAAACCCATTAGTGCGGCTAAGCAAATGAAAAGGCTGGAAGAAAGGAAGGCTGATTTTTTTGAGGACCTGGCAGATACCAGTAACTCCCCTAAAGAACGTATCACTCTTTTACGAAAGCTCGCAATAACTGACAGTGATATCGCACGTTTAAGCCGTGATACCACTTATAAAAATAAATTGCAGGCATTTAACAACGGGTCCAATTTTAATCTCTTTGCCAACGACAGGAACGATACGATATATAAAAGCGTTGAGCAGTATGATCTTGCGCAATCAAAACTACCCGGTGGCCAACGCGATGGCTTTCTGAGATCAAAATTCAGGCGCCAGAATATACACCTCAAAGAAAAATATAACAATGATGGGAAAGCCATCTGGACCGCTGTTTTTGAGAAGTTCAAACATTTGTTCCCGCAGATGCTGTTTGTATCGCTTCCTTTGTTTGCTTTGATGTTGCGGTTGCTGTATGTGCGCAGGAAACAATTCTTTTATGTGAATCATATCGTGTTTTCGATTCACCTGTATTGCGGCACTTTTATCATTATCCTTGCGGGGATATTACTGAATGTACTGGCAGAAACGATGAACCTTGGCAATCAATGGATCAGTTTTCTGTTCACCCTTGCAGGCTTCTTTTACTGGTACAAATCCATGCGTAATTTTTATGAACAGCGGAGAGCGAAGACCATACTGAAATATTTTCTAGTATTCTTTCTTTCCATTTTTATCTGGACATTCCTGTTTGGTATTTTCTTTATTTTCTCGGCCATGGCCATTTAATATATTTCTATGCAAAGCACAGCAGATAGTTTTTTACGATTGGTTAAGATCATGGATGAATTGCGGGAGCAATGTCCCTGGGATAAAAAGCAGACCATTCACACACTTCGCCCTTTAACACTGGAAGAAACCTATGAATTAACGGATTCCATCACGGATGAAAACTGGAAAGGCATTAAAGAAGAATTGGGCGATATCCTCCTCCATATTCTTTTCTATGCAAAGATCGGGCAGGAACAAAAGCAATTTGAACTCAAGGAAGTGATCGATGGCATTTGCGAAAAACTCATTTTCCGTCATCCGCATATTTATGGCGATGTGAAAGTAACCGATGAAGAGGATGTAAAAAGAAACTGGGAAAAACTCAAGATGAAAGAAGGCAAGACCTCGGTTCTCGCCGGCGTACCGCCTTCTTTACCTGCTATGGTAAAAGCCACACGTATACAGGAGAAAGCAAAGCAGGTAGGTTTTGAGTGGGATAATAAAGAGGATGTATGGAAAAAAGTAGAAGAAGAGATCGGTGAGCTGAAAGAAGCGATCGATCTTGATTCAAAAGAAAAGATTGATGAAGAATTCGGTGATGTTTTGTTCAGCCTGGTAAATTATGCACGGTTTTTGCAGGTAGACGCCGAAGGTGTGCTGGAAAGGACCAATAAAAAGTTCATTTATCGCTTTCAGCAGATGGAAACCATTGCTACGGCACAGGGTAAGAAGTTAGAAAACCTGTCGCTGATGGAAATGGATGCTATCTGGAACGAGGTGAAGAAAAATAACACGAATTAGAACCACGAATTACACGAATTGGGACGCGAATTGCGCGAATTGGTCCGAACCAGCTATTCGTACAATTCGTGTAATTCGTTTTTTAATTCGTGTTATCAAAAAAAATATACTTGATCTACTCATTACGACAAGCCGCTTATAAACACGGGTACCTGATCATAACAGCTGCGTGGCTGTATACCATCTCATTTATATTCAGCAATTACTGGAGTTATCATTCTTCTCCTGAAAAAGTAAAAAGCAAATTAGAACAACGTTTAAAACAGCAGGAAGCACGTTTTGAAAATGCATTGAAGGATACAGCCGTATTGTCTGCATTGATCAAGCAATCACCTGGTGTGATAGATCCACTGAAAGAAGAGATAGGCCTGTTTATTTACCGGCAAGAGAATGACGATGATAGTTATGAGCCGGCAATACTCACTTACTGGAACACCAACCGGATGTACATCAACAGTGAGGACCTGTACAGACCGCAGGGGAGTTATTTTGTAGAGAACCAGAACGGTGATTTTGAAATGATCCGGCGGGATATAATACTTCGAGGCAAACCGGTGTCTGTATTTGCCATGTTACCGGTACGATGGTCGTATTTTATGGAGAACAAATACCTGCATACAGAATTTGCAGGGTATAGCGGTATCAATGAGCAATACGAGATCAGTGCCGACCTTGAAGCACTACCTGTAAATAACGCGAAGGGGCAGGAATTATTCAGGATAAAATTAAAACCCGGAAGATCATTTATTGCCTACGATTCTGTTACCATATTTTTACGTGTACTGGCCATTATCTTCCTGCTTGTTTTCCTGCATTCAGTGGCCCAGGAACTGGTGAGGCGCTACCGTTTTAAAACCGGGTTTATCTTTTTACTGAGCCTGGTTATTTTCTTACGATTGATTACTTACTGGTTTGCGTTCCCTTTCGATTTTAATAAACTGCCTTTATTTGATCCGACGATATATGCATCCAATATGCTGCATCCTTCGCTCGGCGACCTGCTGGTAAATGCGATCCTTTTATTCTGGCTGGTTAGTTTTTACAAAACATACAACGATGGCCGAACCTGGTTCCGCTATCAGCTGGCATCCAAAGTGTATGATTATGTGAACCTCCTGGTACTCACGGTTATCGGTTTTTTATTGGCAGGAGTGATCATCAGTCTTGTGAAAGACTCGAAGATCCCTTTTGATGTGACCAATTTCTTTGGTTTAACAAAGTATAGCGTGATCAGCCTGGTGATCCTCTGTTTCCTGGTGCTTTCTTTCTTTCATTTCTCGCAGATCTTATTGCAACCCGCGATCCGCCATGAACTACCTGTATATATGCAGTGCCTGGCGGTTGCGTTGTATGGGTTTGCCTATGTTATTCTATTCTCATCTACTGCGGATACAAGGGCATATCTCGGGGTATTGGTGTGGATCATCGGTTATTTATTGTTGTTGAACCTTCGTAAGAAGGACATGAATGTTCCGCTTCTTAAATCTTCTTTTTTTATTTTCTGGGTGATGATCTTTGCGATGTCCATTGCCTCGATGGTAATTTATCAGAATGGCATCGTTGAATTCGGACAAAGAAAACGGATCGCAGAAAAACTGGCGCTGCAAACAGATCCATCGGGTGAGAACCTGTTAAATATCGCGGCAACCAATTTTGATGACCAGTTCCTCCTCAATAATTTTCACCGCTTAGCGGAAAGCGAGTATTCCAATAAATTCATCAAAGACAGCTTGATTAGCCAGAATTTTTCCGGCTACCTTAATAAGTATGATACACGCATTTATACATTCGACAGCCTGTATCACCCCATGTTCAATGAAGATTCTATGAGTTTCGCGGAGATCAAAACGATCATCCTGAACAAAGCCAAGCCTACGGCCATACCTGATATTTTTAATTATGAAAGTACCGTTGATGGCTTTAGTTATGTTTACCAGAAACTGATACAGAGAGATAGTGCCGTATTGGGCTATCTTTTTGTAATCATCAAATCGAAACGTTACAAAAGTGAGGCCCTTTATCCTGAGCTATTTAACCAGGTAGCTGATGTGGCTTCGGATCTCAATACAAACTATGCGTACGCAGTGTACGCAAAGGGCAGGATGATCAATCACTTCAATACCTATAGTTTCCCTTCGCAGCTCGATAGGAAACAGTTATCGGGCTTTGAATTCTCTTACAGGGTAGCGGGCGACTATAATGAACTCTGGTACAACAGCACAAATAACAAACAGGTGATTGTAGTAAAGCGGGATACCTGGTTTATTGAAGCCGTTACCTTATTTGCCTATCTTTTCTGTTCGTTCCTCTTCATCATACTGTTGTTTCATTTCGGGAACTATTTGCTGATTGCACGTTTCAAATGGAGCGAGTTGAGGAAGATGCTGCGGCTTAATATCCGCTCACAGATCCAGTCGACCATTATTTTCCTGAGTGTGTTTTCATTTATCGTGATCGGTATTGCAACAATCTCCTTCTTTATTCTCCGGTTTAACAGGAACAATGAGGAACGTTTATCGAAGTCCATCCAGGTAATGGCTAATGAAGTGAATACAAAAATGAATTCCTTACAGGCATTTGATGATATGCCTGGCAATGTTGGTGTGCAGGCAGAAATTAAAAAAACCATTGATGATATTTCTGATCTGCATAATGTTGATATCAATTATTATAACCTCAGCGGCAACCTGATTTTTTCAACCCAGCCTTATATCTATAATAAGCAACTGCTCAGTTCCCGGATGGAGCCGAATGCTTACCGTGAGTTACACATGGGCCACAGCATCCGTTACCTGCAGTCGGAAAACATAGGTAGCTTTCAATACCTGAGTATCTATGTTCCGTTAACGGATGATTCGGGTAACAATTATGCCTATCTCAATATACCATACCTCAATTCGGAAAATGAACTGAACCAGGAGATCTCAGGCTTTCTTGCAACATTGATCAACCTCAATGCATTTATTTTTCTTATAGCAGGGGCGATCGCTTTCTTCCTCACCAGCCGGATCACCGCTTCCTTTAGTTTGATCGGGCAGAAAATGCAGGAAATGAATCTTGGCAAGATCAACGAAGCCATTGTATGGAACCGGAACGATGAGATCGGTATGCTGGTGGATGAATACAATAAGATGGTGAAAAAATTAGAAGTGAGTGCCCAGGCATTGGCTCAAAGTGAAAGGGAAGGCGCCTGGCGCGAAATGGCACGGCAGGTAGCGCACGAGATCAAGAACCCGCTTACGCCGATGAAACTAAGTATCCAGTATTTACAGAATGCCATAAAAAAAGATGCGCCCAATGTGAAGGAATTGTCTGAAAGCATGGCGGTAACCTTGATCGAACAGATCGATCAGCTATCCAAGATCGCCGGCGATTTTTCGCAGTTTGCCAATATCGGCAATGCAAGAATGGAAACATTTGATATTACAGAGGTGCTTTCTTCTATTGTACGTTTATACAGTGCTAATCCGCGTATCCAGATAGAATGGTACAAAGAAGAAGGATCTTACCTGATCTATTCTGACCGTGTACAGATGAACCGTCTCTTCACAAACCTCCTGCAGAATGCCATTGAAGCAAGTACGGATGCCGAAGCCATGATCAAAGTAGCCATCAGCCAGCGTAATGAAGATGGAAATGTGCTGCTATCAGTAAAAGATCAATCCGGTGGTATCCCTGAAGCCATGCGCGAAAATATCTTCACCCCGAATTTCACCACCAAATCCTCAGGAACAGGACTGGGCCTCGCTATCTGCAAAGGCATTGTAGAAAAAGCCAATGGCCATATCTGGTTTGAGTCGGAGGAAGGAGTGGGGAGTACGTTTTATATTACGTTGCCGATGGCGGAATAGTTGTTTTGAATGTTGAATTTTAAATGTTGAATGAGGGAACACTGAAGATCGGTTTTACGCAAAGACGCTAAGAAAGCAAAGGAGCAAAGCTTTAAAGGAGATATCCTTTGCTTTCTTAGCGTCTTTGCGTGAAAATCATTCAACATTTAAAATTCAACATTCAAAACAAAATCAAGGTCTCTTACTTTTCTGCACCTTCAACCATTCTTCAAATTCAGCAAGCGAAAAACTACTCAAATTATTCTCTTTCCTAACCCCGCCTTTCTGTGCGATCAACACACCGTACCTGCAATCTTCGTATCCGTCGGTTGAATGCGCATCGGGGTCGATTGAGATGAGTACATTTTTTTCAAGGGCATAATCGATCCATCTCCAATCGATATCCAGCCTTCTTGGGTGTGCGTTGATCTCGATGACTACATTATTGGCGGCACAGGTATCAATGATGCGTTGATGGTCAACAGGATAACCGTTACGGCTCAGCAGGAGTCGGCCGGTCATATGTCCTAAAATGGAGGTGAATGGATTCTCGATGGCTTTCATCAGGCGCATCATCGCTTTTTCTTCGGTCATCTTAAGATTTGAGTGAACAGAGGCGATTACCAGGTCGAAACTGGCAAGAACCTCATTACTATAATCGAGGTTACCATCGTTCAGGATATCGCTTTCGATGCTTTTGAAGATCTTAAAGGGCGCGAGCTTTGCATTCAGCTCGTCAACCTGCTGGTGCTGGGCCCGGATGCGCTCCTCGCTAAGCCCGTTGGCGTAAAAAGCTGTTTTGGAGTGATCGCTGATCACTAAATATTGTAAACCCTGGGTTTTGGCGTGATTGGCCATTTGCTCAAGGGTGTGTACCCCGTCGCTCCAGTTGCTGTGGCTGTGGATGATGGAGGTGATATCCCCCGGCTGGATCACGGCAGGTAAAGCAGCATGCATTGCTTTTTGGATGATGCTTGCTTTTTCGCGCCGGAAAGCAGGAATGAAATGACAATTAACCGATGCAAAGATCGCTTCTTCAGTATCATACGATTGATCAGGGTTCCATTTAGTGATCTCGTTCCACGACCGTAAAAATTCTTCACTACAGGATGTTTGAAACAGTTTGGAAGCAAACTGCTCTTTGTTTGCGGAATAAAATCCCATCGTCATGTTTTCTTTTCCTTTGGCAGAAATGTAGTCGTCTTTTTCTGCAACAATGGTGTATTCATGCGCCAGGAAAAATTCTTTCATCTTTTGAACAGAACGGGTGGTTACCCATTCCAATGTATTCACAATTTCAAGTTGTCTTCTGAATTCACCCGTTAATGCAAATGTTTCCTGCGCAAAACCTTCTTTTAGTTTTTGATCGGCAGCTATCGCGAATGTTTCTATCTGTTGGTATAAATAACTGCCGAGTGTTCCAAAATAAAACTCAATGGAGTCTTTGATGTTTTGTTGTGTCTTTTCTCCAAAACCTTTGTATAAAGTGAGGCGGTTTTCGTTGCATGCATACAGCAATTCACCCAAAGATTCTACCTCCAATTCCTTCCAGATGGTCGATATTTTCTTTGGACCGATCCCTTTTATGCTCAACATCTCAATTACGCCGGGAGGTGTTTTTTGAAGATATTCTTTCAAAATAACGAGTTCACCGGTCTCTAATTGCTCAACAACTTTCTTACCAACTGAGTCGCCAATACCTCTGATTGCAAATATTTTTTCTGCCGGTAATTCGGCTAATGGGGTAGGTAATTTATCAATCGTAAATGCAGCTGATGCATACGACTTTGCTTTGAAGCTATTGTCGCCATGTATGTCCATCAGCTTGGCTAATAATGCGAAGTTCTCGGCTATTACATAATTGTCCATAACGTTGCTGGTATTGAGTTTCCGAAGGTAGGTAATAAAAAAGTCCCGGAAATTTTCCGGGACTTTAAATCTATTTCTGCTTAAGAGCTAGAAGAACTATTTCTTCTTAGCAGCTTTCTTAGGAGCAGCTTTTTTAGCGGCTTTTTTAGGAGCAGCTTTTTTAGCGGCTTTCTTAGGAGCGGCTTTCTTTGCAGCTTTTTTAGGAGCAGCTTTTTTAGCGGCTTTTTTAGGAGCGGCTTTCTTTGCGGCTTTCTTTGCAGTTGCCATGTTTTTTTAGATTTAATGGTTAGTTAATACATTAAAAGTAAAAACTTATTTGGAACTACAAAAAAAAATTTTTATGCCGTCACTTCTACCGGAGTGATAGAGATGGTTGATTTGTCGTTTTTTCCTTTTTTGAATTCAACGATTCCATCAGTTAATGCGAACAAAGTAAAGTCAGTTCCGCATCCAACATTCTTACCAGGATGATAAACTGTTCCTCTTTGACGAACGATGATGTTACCTGCTAATGCGGGCTGACCACCATATATCTTAACACCTAAACGTTTGCTTTGTGAATCACGGCCGTTCTTTACGGAACCTTCACCTTTTTTGTGTGCCATAGTTATTTGTTTTAAAAACTAAAACATAAATAAGAGAAACGAATCTGCTATTTATACTTTAATCGTTAGCGCTTACTAAGCGATGCTTTCAATTTTAATTCTTGTGTAGTGAGTTCTATGACCATGCTTCTTACGGAAGCCCTTTCTTCTTTTCATTTTAAAGGCGATCACTTTATCTCCCTGAACCAAGTCAGAAATGATCTCTGCTTTTACGATTGCTTTTACAGCATCGCCTGCAGATATCTTTCCTTCGTTGTCAGTAAAGAGTACTTCGCTGAACTCAACTTTGTCTCCGGTTTTACCCGCCAGGTGAGGAACATACAGGCTTTGACCTGCCTGTACTTTGAATTGCTGACCTGCGATTTTTACAACTGCTAACATAATTACCAAAATTAGGACGGCAAAGGTAAGGTTTTGGGGCTTAAATATGCAAACATTTCTCAAATAAATCTTGTCCCCATGCGTGGAAAAGCAGGGTTTGGGGTTTGTGGTTTGTGGTTTGTGGTTGTGGTGAGGCACCCAATTCTCAAATCCAGACCGCAAATTGGCGGCGTTTTCGTGTTAAAACCCCAAACTACAAACCACAAACCCCAAACTTCCTGTACTTTTGCGCCTTCTTAACGATTGAGTACCCCATGAATCTAAAATCCCTGTTGGCCAGGCCTTTTGCCAACTATATATATAATAAGACCCGGAAGAGTACCCAAACCGCCCGGGAGGACCAGGAAGCCATCCTTAAAATGCTTCTTAAGACAGGAAAGAACACGGTTTTTGGCAAAGAACATAAGTTAGAAGCGGTTTCGGACCATGCTTCTTTCGCCCAGGCAGTGCCTATACGCGACTATGAACAGTTCAAGACCTATATAGAACAGGTTAAAGAAGGTAAGCAGAATGTGCTCTGGAAGGGCCGTCCTATCTATTTTGCCAAAACAAGTGGTACCACCAGCGGGGTAAAATACATCCCGATCACGAAAGATTCTATTGATAATCATATTAATACGGCAAGGAATGCCCTGCTTGGCTATATGGCGGAAACGGGTAATTCGGCTTTTGCAAGCGGCAAAATGATCTTTTTAAGCGGATCACCAGAATTGGAAAGGGTGGGCAATATCCCAACCGGCCGGCTGAGCGGCATTGTTAACCATCATGTGCCCAGCTATCTCAGATCGAACCAGTTACCGAGTTATGAGACCAACTGCATTGAGGATTGGGAAACCAAGCTGGACAAGATCGTTGAAGAGACCATTAATAAAGACATGACCCTGATCAGCGGGATCCCGCCATGGATGCAGATGTATTTCGACCGGCTGATAGAAAAAAGCGGCAAGAACATTGCAGAACTCTTCCCCAATTTCAGCGTGATGGTGCAGGGCGGGGTGAATTTTGAGCCCTATAAGACAAGACTATTTGAAAGCATCGGAAAAAAGATCGACTCAATAGAACTGTTCCCCGCCAGCGAAGGTTTTTTTGCTTTCCAGGATTCGCAGGAAGCAGAGGGGCTTTTGTTGAACACAAACAGCGGCATCTATTACGAGTTCATCCCCGCAGGGGAAATATTCTCAGAGAACCCAACCCGTTTGAGTTTGAAAGATGTAAAGGTTGGCGAGAACTATGCGATGATCATTAACAGCAATGCAGGGTTATGGGGTTATAACCTGGGCGATACGGTGAAGTTTGTTAGCGTAGACCCTTACCGCCTGGTGGTTAGCGGAAGAACCAAGCATTTCATATCTGCTTTTGGCGAACATGTGATCGGCGAAGAAGTGGAATATGCTTTGCTGAAAGCCGCCAAAGAAGAAAATATCAAGATCACAGAATTTACCGTGGCGCCATTTATCCAGCAGGATAAAGGCAAGAGTTACCACGAATGGTTCATCGAATTTGAAAATGAGCCTGCCAACCTGCAGCAGTTCATCAGCAAAGTGGATCATCACCTGAGAGAGAAGAATGTATATTATGATGACCTGATCAGCGGTAATATATTAATGCCATTGCAGGTAAGAAAAATAAGAAAGAACGGTTTCATCGATTATATGAGATCGATAGGTAAGTTGGGCGGGCAGAATAAAGTGCCGAGATTGAGTAATGACAGGAGGATTGCGGAGGAGCTAACATCATTCATTGCATAGATTTTGGAATTTTGGATTGGGAAATTTTGGAATTGGCGCGAAAGCATGCATCAAAAGAAATTTCCCAATTTCCCAATCCGCAATTTCAAAATATCAAAATTGCCATATCCTTAACGTGTATTACGTTATTTTGTATTAGAAAAATCACTTGATGAGTCAAAAACGAATTGCCATATTTGGTTCAACGGGCTCCATTGGCACACAGGCTTTGGATGTGATTGCTGCGAACCCGGAACTGTTCACCGCGGAAGTGCTTACGGCACAGACCAATGATGAATTATTGATCAAACAGGCGCTGCAATTCAATCCCAATATTGTTGTAATAGGCGATGAGCGTAAATATTTCTCTGTAAAAGAAGCATTGGCTGGCACTACTATCAAAGTATTCGCCGGCGAAACAGCATTGGAAGAAGTGGCGGCACTGGATTGTTATGATATGATGCTTGCAGCTATCGTAGGTTATGCGGGATTGAAACCAACCTTGCGTGCCATTGAGATCGGCAAACCCATCGCGTTAGCGAATAAAGAAACATTGGTGGTGGCGGGTGATATCATCATGCGAACGGCAATGGAAAAACGCATTCCTGTGATCCCGGTGGATAGCGAACACTCGGCCATTTTTCAGTGTTTGGTAGGAGAGGGAAGAAATAAAATTGAGAAGATCATATTAACAGCAAGTGGCGGGCCTTTTCTTGGTAAGAAACCGAACTTCCTGGTGAACGTTAAAAAAGATCACGCGCTGCAACATCCCAACTGGAGTATGGGCGCCAAAATAACCATCGACTCAGCAACGCTGATGAACAAAGGGCTGGAGATGATCGAGGCCAAATGGTTATTCAATCTTACGTATGAACAGGTGCAGGTAATGGTGCACCCGCAAAGCATCATACACAGCATGGTTCAGTTTGAAGATGGCAGCATCAAAGCACAGATGGGACTGCCCGATATGAAACTGCCGATACAGTATGCAATGGCTTTCCCCAACCGTATTCCGAACGATTTCCCGCGGTATGATTTTAAGAAACCCGGCACCCTGACCTTTGAAGAGCCCGATATAAAGACCTTCCGCAACCTGGCGCTGGCCATGGAAGCGATGAAACAGGGTGGCAATATGCCCTGTATCTTAAATGCAGCCAATGAAATAGCAGTGTATGCCTTCTTAAAGAACCGCATCGGTTTCCTGGATATGACAGAAGTGGTGGAACAGACCATGGGCCGGATCAGTTTTATCCAAAATCCAACATTGGAAGAGTATTTTGAAACCGATGGCGAGGCACGTACCTTCGCGGCTTCCCTGATCCACATGTAAATGACGGGTCATATCATTAAATCAATTTCCCAAAGGATATAAAGTATGAGTTTATTAGCAATCGACTGGGTTAGCGTAGCAGTAAAAACAGGGCAATTCATTTTGTCCTTTTCCATATTGGTAGTATTGCATGAGCTGGGTCATTTTTTACCCGCGCGTTGGTTCAAATGCCGCGTAGAAAAATTCTATTTGTTCTTCAATCCATGGTTCAGTCTCTGGAAGAAAAAAATAGGTGAGACAGAATATGGTATCGGCTGGGTACCCTTTGGCGGGTTTGTAAAGATCTCAGGCATGATCGATGAGAGCATGGACAAGGAGCAGATGAAACTGCCGCCACAACCCTACGAGTTCCGTGCAAAACCGGCCTGGCAGCGATTGATCATCATGCTGGGTGGTGTGATCGTGAATGTGTTGTTAGCTATTGTAATATTTATCGGCATTACCTGGGTATGGGGAGAAGAAAATCTTCCGGTAAAGAATTTGAAATATGGTGTGTATGCAGATTCATTGGCGAAAAGTATCGGTATACGTGATGGAGATAATATTGTGGGCATCGATGGTCACCCCATCGAAAATTTCGGAACGCTTGAATCTGATATCGTATTCAAAGAAGTAAAAAAATTACAGGTATTGCGTGATGGACAAACAATCGAGATTGTGGTACCTGATAGTCTGAGCAAAACGATCAAGAACCGGAAATTCGGAACATTGGTGTTCCCGCGAACAATGCCGATCGTAGATACTGTTTACAAAGAAGCTAAATTCTATAAAGGCGGTTTGCAAAAAGCCGACCAGGTGATCGCAATCAATAACCAATATTTCCAGTATTTGGATGAGCTCTCTGCGGTGAGAAAAAAATACCTGGATTCTGTTGTTGACCTGAAAGTATTGCGTGGCGCGGATACGGTGGATGTAAGATGGCTGATCAACAGTAAAACAACGAGCCTGCAGTTCATGTCATCGACAAAACAACTGGGCACCGTGGTAAAGAATTATACTTTTATCGAATCTATTCCGCTTGGTTTTAAAAGATGCTGGGGTACACTGGATAAATACATTATGGGTTTAAAAAGATTATTCAGCGGCAAAGACAAAGCCAGTGAATCATTGGGAAGTGTGATCAGTATCGGCAATACATTCCCAAGCGTATGGGACTGGGAACGTTTCTGGACATTAACAGGGATCTTCTCTATTATCCTTGCCTTCATGAATATCTTACCCATCCCTGCATTAGATGGCGGCCACGCGCTGTTCACCTTATTCGAAATGATCACCGGCCGAAAACCCGGCGATAAGTTTATGGAATATGCACAGATGGCTGGTATGATTTTGTTACTGGGGTTGATGGCGTACGCTTTAGGACTTGATTTCTGGAGATTGTTTAAGTAAGGATTCTAAGAAGAGTTTGTGGTTTGTAGTTTGGGGTTTGTGGTTGGGTTGCTGAAGGTTGTAAATGTTCTAAGTATAAATACCTGGTTTTCGGGTTTTGTAGCAGGTTAACTTTGTGCGGAAAGAATCGATGGCAACGATTACAAGGTTGGAAGACATTGAAATATGGCAGTTGGCGAGAAAGCATGCGAAAAACATAAATCAATTGCGAAAAACAGAACCTTTTCGATATGAGTTTGGATTGAAGGAGCAAATGAAGAATTCATCCGGATCGATCATGGATAATATTGCAGAAGGATTTGGGAGAGGGAGTAAATACGAATTCGTGAATTTCCTCACAATCGCAAAAGGATCAGCAGAAGAATCAAGATCACAATTGTATAGATGTCTGGATTGTGGTTTAATAGATCAGACAACACATAGTGAATTGAATGAACAGGCAGAGATCATTGTAAAAAAATATCAAGTTTCATCCTATACCTGAACAGTGCAAATATCAAAGGGCAAAAATTTAAAGATCGGATATAAAAAAGTTAGTGATTGTATTAGTGGCTTGCACAAAACCACAAACTACAAACCACAAACAACAAACCTAGTGCTGGGGTCGTATTGGTTTTGACAGCATAGGTTGCGGTTGGTGTAAGCATGCAGTGCGTTGTGTAATTAGCACTTAAATCTGAATACTCAAACTTCAAATGGCAATACACAGTATGCCATGGCTGCTTAATCAGTGATTAAGTAACCATTTGGGCCGTCGCACAGGTTCGCTTCTTTCCAGGTGCCACCGCCGACTCAAATCAAAAGAGGATGCTGCAACAGGAGGCTGTGACTGTTGCTTAAGACCATCCAGCTAAGTGTTGAACTGGTTTGTTCATTTCCTGTTCAGCGCCGACAAATAATAATGAAATAAGCATGTAGAAAGCTAATGGTAGCGATGTTTGGACGCGGGTTCGACTCCCGCCGACTCCACTTGTTAAGGAAACGTGAATAACGTTTCCTTTTTTATTATATTAGTATAAATCGAATACCAATAATAAGTAAACGATTTTAAACATTCTAGCTCATCTCAACCTCCCTCGATATTCATTAGGTGTTACACCCAATAACTTTTTTACATAACGGGTAAAAAAGGAGCGGCTGCTGAATTCCATTTCATCTGCGATTTCAGAGATGTTTAGGTTTTTGTTTTGCAGCAGAAGGATGATTCGTTCTTTGGCGTAACGCTGTATCCATTCGGAAGCCGTAATCCCGGAGTGTATTTTCGATAAATAGTTTAAGTATTTGGGTGTAATGTTCAGCTCCTTACTGTAAAACTGCACTTCACGGTGCTGCATACAATGGCGTTGAAGTAATTGTATGAATTGCTCATACAGGGTACCTGTCTGGAGGCTATGTTTGCGTTTTTCGTATTCGTTAGCAAATGTGTGCCACATTTCTAAAATAAACAACTGCATCTGCAGTTTTAAAGCTTCTTCATAAAAGCGGTGACCGGATTCACAAAAGCGTTCATTGAGCCGATTAAAATTGGTCAATATTTTGTCTTTGTCTTCTGTGGTGATGTCGGTTTTTACGGGATACACTCTTGAGTGCAACTGTGCATTGATGCTCCAGCTTTGGTCGGGGATATTACTGATCAAAAAATCCTTTTCCACTAAAAGCGCTGTGGCCCTGAAACTCTTTGAAAAGGTTAAGCCCGATAACTTACTGTCAGCAAACCAGAATAAAAACTGGCCAGTTTTGCACTCCATCAATTGGTCGTTAAACAAGAATGAAATCCTTCCTTTATGGCAATACAAATGAGTATGGTACAGCTTATGGAAATTAGCCGGGAAATCTTCCTCTACGGATATTTCTATTAACACCACTCGTAAGGTGTGATGAGCAGCCATCAGTTTTAAACTAAAGATAAGTGATATTTGACATTTTTGGCGCAAATGGTGTAACAAATAAGAAAACCACCCTTTGTAAATTTGTACTATCAATTAATAACGATGGATACGAAAGACACAATTTTCAACGAGTTAAAAAATGGAACGACGGTAACGCCGCAACATGCGCAAATAAAAGAGTTAAGGTATGCCGCTTATGCTACCATAGGTTTGGTGCATCGTTTGAACACTTCCTCCGACGCGCAAGAAATCAGGAAGCTATTGAGCGAAATCACCGGAAAAACTATTGATGAAACCGTAGCTGTATTTCCGCCAATCCATATTAATTATGGTAAACACTTGACCATTGGTAAAAATGTATTCGTCAATTTTAATTGTATTTTTTTGACGCTGGGTGGCGTCGTTATAGAAGACAATGTCTTAATTGGTCCAGGTGTACAAATATTATCCGAAGGACACCCTGTGGCTCCTCACAAAAGGCAATCACTTGTTCCCGGAACTATTCAGATCAAGAAAAATGCATGGATTGGTGCAGGTGCAATAATACTGCCTGGCGTAACCATAGGTGAAAATGCTGTCGTTGCTGCAGGTGCGGTTGTATCGACAGATGTGCCTGCCAATACCGTTGTGGGTGGCATTCCTGCTAAACATATTAAAAACATCTGATTCAGTAAATTATATGAAACCTCTAATCACTTGTCTGTCATTTTTAATCAGCATGCAGCTTTTTGCCTGTTGCAATAAAAGTGACGAGATATCAAGCACTCCCGATAATGTATTAAATACAAACGGCATGAAACTAAAAATAACAGCCGGCACAAATGTATTCACTGCCACCCTCTACGACAATGCAACGGCAACTGCATTTAAGAGGACGCTACCGATGACTGTTAACATGAATGAATTAAACGGCAATGAAAAATATTTTGACCTACCTGATAATTTGCCCGCCAATGCTTCAAACCCCGGTACAATCCAAACCGGAGATCTAATGCTTTACGGGTCAAACACCCTGGTGCTTTTTTATAAATCGTTTTCAACATCGTACAGATATACAAAGCTTGCTCGCATTGATAACCCTGCAGGATTGGCTACCGCGTTGGGTGCCGGAAACATTAAAGTGAAATTTGAATTAGAGTAAAACAAAATTTAATAACAGTTATTTGAATAAATATGAAACGAATAAGATTTGCAGGAACTATGGCGGTTTTGTCCATCTTACTGTTTGGGCAGTCTTGTTCTGAAACCAATAAAGAAAAGGGGACAATGAATCACACACAAGAAACAGAACAATACACTTTTACATTAAGCGATAGAGTAACAAGAAAGAAAGTAACATTTAAAAACCGGTATGGGATTACTGTATCCGGGGATTTATACATGCCCAAAAATGCCGGCGATCAAAAACTTGCTGCTATCATATTGAGTGGTCCTTTTGGAGCCGTGAAAGAGCAGTCATCTGGATTATACGCAAACGAAATGGCTTCAAGAGGTTTTGTAACATTAGCATTCGATCCTTCCTTTACAGGAGAAAGCGGCGGTGAAGTTCGTAATGTTGCATCCCCTGATATTTTCACAGAAGATTTTAATGCGGCAGTCGACTATATCGGCTCATTGTCATCAGTTAACCGAAACCGCATTGGTGCTATAGGCATTTGTGGTTTGAGCGGCATGGTAATTACTGCCGCGACCAGCGATACCCGCATTAAGGCCGTAGCCACCGCTTCTATGTATGATATGTCTCGCAGCATAAGCCGGAGTTATAAGGATAGTTATACAACTGAACAGCGCAAAAAAGTGATTGATTACCTAAGCCAGCAGCGCTGGGCAGATGCCGATAAGGGTAAGTATGCACTGGGCTTACATGAAGTTCCCTTCGATGAAAAAGGCGATGTTGTAAAGGGCGACAAAATACTTCCTGACACACTGCCTGATCATCCGAACCCTGTTTTAGCAGCGTTCTTCAACTATTATAAAACCCCGCGTGGTTTCCATCCGCGGTCCATCAACTCTACTACAGCGTGGACTGCCACAACACCGATGGCTTTCTTCAACTTCCCGATGATGGCAAACATAGAGTTGATCTCTCCCCGCCCGCTTATGCTGATTGCAGGAGAAGATGCACACTCCCGTTATTATTCAGAAGACGTTTATAAGATGGCTTCTGAACCAAAAGAATTGGTGATTGTACCCAAAGCAAACCACGTTGATCTTTATGATAAAAAGGATTTAATACCTTTTGATAAATTGGAAACATTCTTCACAAAATACTTAAATGAAAAATAGAATGAAAACATTCTTTATAACCGCAATCGCTTTGGCCTTGATAACAACAGGTTGCATGGAAAATAAATCGGAAAGTAAAGGCACGGAACTGCAATCAATTTTCCCCAAAGGTCAAAAAGGTCCTGCAGAAAACTTTACTGGCAATGCATGGGCTACCCCGCTCGTTGCAAACGACAGCACATACAATACGCTTATTGGCAACGTTTACTTTGAACCTGGAGCAAGAAGCAACTGGCATACACATCCATCAGGTCAGATACTGATCATAACAGACGGTGTAGGTTATCATCAAATTAAAGGACAGCCAAGACAAACCATCAGGAAAGGTGACGTGATGAAGTGTCCGCCCAATGTTTTGCATTGGCATGGTGCAAGCCCAGATACCGGTATGCAGCAAATGTACATCTTGCCTAAAACAGAGAAAGGTATAGTAACCTGGTTGCAGAAAGTAACAGATGAAGAATACAATGCTACTATTAAAGAATAAAAAAAATTGCACCTAAGATTTAGAAATTACAGAATTTATGGAAGACAATATCAAAGGCAAAGTGGTTATCATTACAGGAGCAAATAGTGGCATGGGCGGAGCTGCGGCGAAGCACTTGTCTGCGCTTGGCGCAACGGTGGTACCCCTGATGATGACAGTAATAGCCTTTGCTGTCCAGTTGTCTATTGGCAAGTTACTTGCCCAGACATCGCCACTAAAAGCTGCGACGGCAGAGAAATTTGTGATAACATCTGTTCCTTCAGAGAACGGCTCTTACACCATCAGCCCCAAAATCCCCGCCGATGGTAAAGTACCTGGGGGCACTGTATTAAAAGTAAAAACCAAACCGGCGTCTTCTTATACACTTGATGCTGTGTATTACACAGTGAAGGGAGGTATGTGGGGAACGACCAGCTACGAAAGTTTCTCACCGGAAATGAAAATAACTGTGACAAAGGATATGAAGATAGGGGCGACATTTATTCCCCGATCACTCGTTGATAATGTAAGGGTAACTAAGGACATAGTGTATGCAAAACCTGGACTCAAGGCCCTACAATACGATGTGTATTCACCAAAGGGTGCTAAAAATCTTCCCTGTATAATCATCATTCATGGCGGCGGCTGGTCTTCAAACAACGAAGACATTATGCGTGGCCTGGCCCGTGAACTGGTGAAAGGTGGTCGATATGTAGTATTCAGTATCGATTACAGGTGGATCAACAAACTGGACGGCGAAACCAATCCCACATACATGCACAAATTGATTGAAGACGTTTTCGGAGCCATAGCTCATATCCAGGAACATGCTGCAGAATATGGTGGAGATGCGAATCGTATAGCTGTTACCGGGGACAGCGCCGGCGGCCATTTAGCTGAGGCGGCGGCAACCCTTAGTCCAATGATCGGCGATAGTGGTTTTGGTATAAGGGATGGGGTATTTGAGTATATGCCTACCTACCTGCCAAAAAGAAAGTCAGTTGTTGAGGTAAAGAACGAAATTATCAGCGCGGTTAAGGCTGTGGCACCTAGCTACGGTCCTTCAGAGGCATCAGAATTTAAAATGTTTGTGGAGCAAACAGATCAAGGTTATTGGGACGCCATTTCTCCTTTGAGGCATGTACCAAAATTTAGTGAACGGCCTCTTCCACATTTCATTGTGCGAGGTACGACAGACCAACTTGTTTCACATGCCACAGTGCAGCGGTATGTAGATGTACTAAACGAAGCGGGCCAGCCTGTCAATTATATTCAGGTAGAAGGTGCAGGCCATGCTTTTTTTGATTGGAAGCCAGATGCGGGTACCAGAGAAACATTTGCCAAGTATGGGGTTCCTTATGCCGACCAGATGCGAGCTTTCTTCGATAGAATTTTCTATAAACAAAACTGATCCTCAACTGATGAGTTCTGTATCAGAAGGAAACAATGTGTTAACTTTAAACGGACAATTCTCTCATAAAAACCATTTTATGATTTCCATCACGGTAAACAACGAAACACACCAGATAGATGTCGATCCTAAATCACAGCTACGTTATTGAAACTGGCGAACTCAAATCGTTGGAACAGGGTGGACACCAAAGACCAGATGACTATCAGCGAGCTGTAATTTATAGAGAGAAACCTTTTTTCGAATGTTTTATAGAGAATCTTTAATGCAGCTAAAGACATATATGGAGAGTTGTCAAACTCTTACCTTCTGATGTAAAAACAATAAAAGGGGAATCAGGGGTTCGATTACACTCCCCTCGACTCCACAAGGTCTTGTAAATGAATAAATTTGCAAGACCTTTTTTATTTTTCATATTTTAGTTCTTCAAGATTGACATGTTTTATGTCATTAAAAACGGTTAATACCTACAATTAGAAATGACTAATGACGAGAAACAACTTATTGCAGATTTGATATCTGGAAGTCTTGAAAATGATGACTTTCTTAAACAGTATCCAATAGATCTTCTTACTAACAAAGATTATATTCCTCAACAATTAGAACATGCTTTTTCTGAAGAGAATGGGGATAATGTTGAAGATTTAATGTATCTTTTTTTCCGATTCGATGAAGAATTTGATGGGAAGTATGTAGAGGTTTTTTGTAAGCTTTTACGTATGCCATGGCATAATCAGCATGAAAATATGGTCAGGTTATTACAAGGATTAAAAGATGCCCGTAGCGTAAATTGTTTATATGAAACCGCTTTAGCCAGGTTTGAATACCTGGATTATGACGACACTTTTGCATTAGCCAGAAAGTGTATACATGCTCTGGCCGATATTAATAACGAAGACGCGCGCGAAAAGCTAAAACTTCTTACTACATCGGATATTCAAATAATAAGGGAAAAAGCTGAAAAGCAATTATTATAAGAGTAATCCTTTTGTGTCTATCATTTCTAAGTCCTTTAAAAAGGATAAAAATGATATAAGGGGTTCAATTCCTACACCGTCACCTCCACAGATTAAAGGAAACGTGAAAGCGTTTCCTTTTTTTATTTAATATTAAAAGGAGGATCAACCTTTAGGTTTGTAGGCGCTACCTATTTTTCTAATACGCACCCAAAATGATCGGGTTGGATATTTGGGTACTCGATGGAACAATCGTTGTAAAACCCGTACCGGAAACGTTTGTTGAACAGATCGAAGTAGTACCGCTGGCATTAGCATCCGTAGCCGTGAAAAATAATTTCTGGCCATCTGGCGACATAACAAAAGCAAAGCTTGGCATATTTAGCTGGATCTGGTAATTACCGGGCATCGTAAAATTGAATTCCGAAATATTAGAACCATCATAATTACAGCTATAGAATTTACGGTTACCGGCTGTAAAAATGAGTTTATTAAGCTGTGTGACCGCAGGTGATTGCTGGGCAGCCGTCTTTGAACAACCGGATTGAATAACCACTATCGAAATTCCGAAAAAGAGCAGCGCAACTGCCCCAGCCAATAACTTTTTCATGTTGTATTTGTTTGAAGGTTTTAAAAGCATGTACTAAATATAAGAATCTGTTTGTGTTCGCCATCCTTCTACTTGAATCGGACGGTACCTTAACCTGCATTTCTGATTTAGAAGTCGTTTTCGCAATCAGGTAGAGAAAATCTAAAATTGTTTTTATTTGTTCTTCTTTAAATCGGACTCTGGTGGTCAGACCAGCTGAATCCAATGATCACAAAACTTCCTTCAAAACCAATGAGTAATCATTAAAATTTATTTCTATTATATAATATCCAATGCGATAAACCTGAATTAGTATTAATAAACCTATCTCGTTTATTAATCATTTCCTGTTTAGCAATTAGACAGACTAGTGTGTTTAAGTTGAATAAATTTGAATTACTGGTAAGTAAAAAATAGATTTACAGTATCCCCCGCTTCATTTTCCACCAGTATTTATTCGCGCCTCAAAAAAATAATCGATCGTGTTTGAATAATGTAACAGACTATACTAAGCAGGCAGCACCTGCCACACGCAGTGCTGCAAACCGTTCCGAGGGGGCGGCTGCGCGTTCATTGCCCGCGGTACCTGTACTGCAGGAAAAAAATGAAGACGCACAGGCACTGCAAAATGGTAACGGCCAGGGGGAATATAGTGGAACTATCAGCACCGCTGGTGGTACCTCTACTGATATTACCCCAGATTTTCCCGGTTCCTCTCAGGCTAACAGCTCATTTACTACCCAAAGTTTCAAAGCACCGTTAGCTACTGAAAATAACAGCAGTATACCAACCCAGTTCAAACCTGCTGTCAAAACCCCAAACCTTACCGGATTGCCCGATCGATTGAAAGCTGGGATCGAGAGCTATTCGGGCTATGCGATGGATGATGTGAAAGTGCATTTCAACTCTGATAAACCGGCGCAGTTACAGGCGCATGCCTATGCACAGGGAAGTAATATTCATTTGAGCCCCGGTCAGGAAAAACACCTTCCGCATGAGGCATGGCACGTGGTGCAGCAGAAACAGGGCCGAGTACAATCTACCATCCAGATGAAGGGCCGGGTAAATGTAAATGACGATGAAGGGCTGGAAAAAGAAGCCGATGAAATGGGTATGAAAGCTTTGCAGCTTCAGGCAAACCCACTTGGAGAGATGATAGCAACCAGCCAGCCAGCCCTAACAAAAAAAGGCACAGCCTCAGTAAAACAGTTGAAACCTGGCCCCAGCCTGCAGAACAACGCAACCGTATTGCAACTGACAAGGCTTTCGACGGTTGCTAAGGCTGATTATCCAGCGAAGCTGGCTGAAATACTGGAACTGGGGGTCAAGATCGGGGAAGCGAGTGCGAGTGGCGTTGTACACAAAGGGACACTGAAGAAAGCCGCTTTTGATACATACCAAGAAGATGGAGAAGGCGATGTACCAATAGACGAAGCGGTGGCAGTAAAAATAGTGAGCACTCATATTGAAATGAACGCTGACGGCGATGTTCCCATGGAAGTGCATGTAAGAGACGAGATCGAAGCCAAGAACCAAGCCGGGGCAGCAAAACCAACCATCACCCCTGACACCTATGAAGTGATCACGGTTACAGACCCTGCAAAAGAATCAGAGGTGATTAAATATGTAATCATCATGCGGCTGGAGAAAGAGGGTTCCATGGCATCGAAGGCGATCAGGAAAATAAGTCAATACAATCCCACGTTCGACAAAGAAATGAAAAAATATGCCAACGAGCTGAAAGCTGCCCTGGAAGTGGTAAAGGCAGCAGGATACCATCCGGGGGATATGAAGGCAGATAACACGCTGATCACCGATGTCGACGGAGGTGCCGACGCGAAGCGTGCGATCCTGGCTGATTTCGGGAGCTATAAAAAGGCTCAGTATGACACTTTGATGGATGATATCACTTTTGTGATGAACAGTATTTTCTGCAGTAAAGAAAAATTGCCTAAAAAAGATAAAGCTGCGGTGATAACATGGATGGGGGACGACCAGCTATGGAAGCCTGCTGTAGTTGCGCCCGCTCAGGCTGCCGGCGGGGTGGTAGTAGCAGACAACGCGGGGGGCGATGATGCATAGGGGGAAGCGCAGCTAATCGGTTCAGGAAGCTGTTCAGATACATTTTTCGACAAACAGTTTCTATTCAAGAACCGGTATCTCAGAGCAGTCAATACCGGAAATCACATGGTCTTATACGGCTATAGCGTTACACTATTCCAGCTTTTAATCCTTCAATAAACGACAAAAAGGGCTCAGGTGTTCGCAACCAATCCCCTCAACCCACTTGAGGAGACGACCAGTTTTGGTTGTCTCCTTTTTTATTGCATTATACGTCTGTGTAACCAATCCCATAAATCAGCGTTACCAAAGTTTACAACAAGCATCTTATGAGATCTATTTTTTTTCTTAGCATTTGTTTACATCTGGTTACAGTTGCAAACGCGCAGAAGTCTTATGTGCCCAGGATTGAAACCTGCGACTGTGCGTTCAAAGTGGATACGAATTTTACCAGGCTGATTCCGCCGGAATTTCTAAATGATTTTGTTTTTCAGCTAAAAAAAGAGATTGCAGCGCGCGCTGAATGTGGCTACCTCGTTGTTCCGGAAAACCGGAAAAAGGCAGATGCGAGGATGATCAGATTACCTTTTATAATATTAAGAAGCGCCGTCGGTAGTGAAAGAAAGGATCCCGTTCTTTTTACCAGCGGCGGGCCAGGCAATTCCTCGCTTGGCTGGATCAACCAGGGTAGCACAGCAGGCTTCGGAGAACTTCGCGACTGCATCGCTTTTGAACAGAGGGGCACACGTTATGCCCTTCCTCACCTGCGTACTCTTGAACTGGATTCGGTGATGCGTATTGCCTGGAGAAAAAACCTGAACAAAGACAGTATGTGGATGGTGGGTGTGCGTCTATATAAGAACGCACTCCTGAAAAGGGGTATAGACCTGGCAGGATACAATACCAGCGAAACGGTGGATGATATAGGGGATCTGCTGAAAACCTTGCAGATCGATTCTGTCAATCTGTATGGCGGATCCTACAGCGGAGGACTGATGACTGCAGTATTGCAACGTTATCCTGAAAGGGTTCGCTCACTTATTCTCGATTCACCTTTGCCGACGTTTTCACCCATTGATGAGGATGAACACAGGCATTTCATGGAAGGTCTGCATGTGTTGTGTGAACCTGTCAGAAAAGATTCCGCGGATGAAAAATATGCGGACCTCGAACACCGTTTTGATACCTATTTCAGATCCATCCAAAACAAAACATTTACGCTTGCGATGACAGACCCCGTTACCACGCAGGAACTCAACGTCGACTACGACAAAAATGAATTACTGGATGTGGTAGTGCAGGCATTGAACGATGGTTCGCAGATACCGCACGTCGCTTCTATCATTGTGGATATTATCAATGGTACGCATGCTTCATATGTACGGCCAAGGATTGAAAAGCGACTCAGGGGCAGACCCCATCCCGATGGTATGCGCATGCTTGTTTATTGCTCCGATGCGACCGATTATCATGACGAGGCGGTAATACAACAGTTTTTCAAACTCTATCCATATATGGAGGGTTATCATATCAACGATGTATGGAAGCCGGTGTGCGATTGCTGGGAAATTCCTCCTGTTGTACCCTCTTTAAAAAAATATTTTTATTCGGATGCCCCCGTACTGGTAGCCGACGGGGCCATGGATGCGGCCTGTAGCCCGCGTTATATAACAGAACTCAAACATTACCTGCCGAATGCACAGGCATTTGTGTTCAGCAAACTATCCCATGGCGTTGGAGGACGCGACTTCAATGGGATGATCAAACAATTTCTAAATGCTCCGATGAAAAAAATTGAACTCAGTAATTTGAATATTATTCCGGTGGAGAGATGATGGTAAGGCGGCGAGTAACGAGCAATATGTTTATCAATCTTATGCAATTCTTTTGCCTTCTATAAAAGACAAAACTGGGATAAGGTGTTCGAAACTAATCCCCTTATCTCCACAGATTAAAGGAAACGTGAATAACGTTTCCTTTTTTATTTCATTATATTCTTAAAAACAGATCCAAAAATCAAATACCCGGTATTTCCTCCAATGGTGCCCTCATTCTGACCCCATAGAAATGGCCAGTCGTCGTAGTTTTCAAAGTGGTCAGGTTTCCTGAATAATATTCCCGGCGCCACATTGCCAGGAATGGCGGAAAAATCAGCCCTGTTATTGCCGTAAAAAACTGCTTTGGGACGGGCCGCTCCTACTGCTGCCACCAATGAATAATTATGATATGGATGGCAACCAAATAACCAGTTGGTGGTTTTGAAAGCCTGGCTTGCGTCGATAATATCAGGGAAATATTTGTTGGCAAAACAGATCGTGGTACCAAAACCAACGATAGCACCGCTGCCAGCCCAGTTGCCAAGCACAATTGGCACACCATATGGATTGTCTTTTTCAAGGCTGTCGATGTATGCTTTGTACTTTACAACATAGGGGCGAAGTTTTTCTTTGAAAGATGCATTCATGTGCGGTATCGCATCCAGTGCTGTTGAAAGGCTGATGCTGACATTACGATCAAGCGAGGGCCACAAAAGTTCCTGGAACTTATCAGCATACGGCTGCTCCCCGGTTGCGACGTATAGCTGTAGATTGGTTGCCATATTTCCAGCTCCACCAAATGGGCCGGCATTATTCTGCGGTTGTTTTGCGAGTAAATCTGTTGCTTCTTTCAACAATCTTTTTGACTGTACCAGTGCCCGTGCCGCCAGATCATCGTTATATCCTTTTAATGCGCGGCTTGCTGCGGCGAACATCGTAGCCGCCCGGAGATCGCGGCGCGGATTGCGGCTGGTAAATGCCCACATATCGTCTTTCACTCCACTTGAGCGGCCATCAGCCGCCACTTCATTACGACCCAGGTTCGGATTATAAGGAAGCCCGTCCGTTATGGAGCCGGCATCGCCAAGATGATGGTAATTATCCAGAACAGAATTGGAAAGTGTTTGTGCCATATGACCAATGATCTCTGCCTGTGCTATCAGGTTCATCGTTCCGTGTTCGATAAACTGCAGCAGGTCAGGTGTTCCATCCGGGCGATGAAGATCAACATATCGTTGTTTTTCATCAACAAATGTCTCGTCGCGTAAGGGTTTAAAAGATTCCCATACCTGTACAAAATTCTGCACCACACCAATGTTCGCTCCTGTTTCGATATCAAAATCCCCGGCATCAAAGAAACCGCCGGTGTTTAACCCTGGGATCAGTTCAAGTGCCTTATACTTCGTATCGGTTGTTGGCCCCTGGCTGTGGAGATCGAAGTGATCGGTGTTTGGCGGAGCCTGGCGGTAACCTTCCTTAAATGGCTCGCCGTGCCACACGCGGTAAGCTTCGTTAACAAACATGTGGTTCATGTGGATAGGGATCCATACATCACTGGTGGCATCAGTGATCTGATCGTAAACGTTGTTCTGGATCAAAAAGTTATTTGTTTTAAAGTCTCCATACCGGATATAATAGATGCCAGGTGTTTTAACCGCTGAAAAATCAAACTTCACATAATGATACTTGTAATAATCCCCCCAGGGTTTGATGTCGCTGCTGAATACTTTAGCGGCATTACCATCATCACCTATTTTATACAGCGATGCGCTGGCGAGCGGTTTGTCTTGCTTGTCGAGTTCTATCACAGAAACTTTTGGTTGGGATGGGAGATAGCCTACCTGCGAGAAACCGATATTGGGTTCTCTTACCCAACCATCAATGGCATTGGGTTCAATTGTCCAGCTCAAAACTTTGCCTGTTTTTCCTGCGGGAAGTATACTGCGAACCACAAACCAGCCGTTTTGGGCGAGCATACGGCCGTCAAAAAGCATCAGGTCCGCATCGGGTGAAACGATCTTTATCAAACGTGATGGATCATCAGGTGCCAGAAGAAATGTATGCCCTGTTTCGAGTGGCAGCGGATCAATAAATTTTCCGGTACCCCTGTCGTCGGAAGTATTATATCCTTTAAACTGTTTTGGTTTTTCACTGTTAGGTTTTGTAACAGTATTGCTTACAGCATAGCGCGGGAACCGGTTGTATCGTCCGTCCACCAGGTAAGTCTTTCCCCAGTATTGCGAAGGCAGTAATTCCAGGTTAAACCCGGCACTTCCTTCCAGTGCTTTTGGAACGGGCTTGTCGAGGTAAACGGATATCTCAACACCTTTACCTGTGGCGGTGACAACCACTCTTGAATCAAAATTATAATCTGCGTACCGAAGGGTGGCTTCAATGGTTTTTGACGCACGGTCCACTTTCCGGTTTGATATTACGGGAACAAGATCCCACTGTTCCGGTGTGCTGGAAAGCCGGACAGCGCCACCCTGCGATGTTCTCACGCCATGATGGATCAATTCGATACCTGCATTTTTCTCATCGTTGAATCCCCCTGTAAAAAGGTTGCTGTATACGAGTACATTAACACCCTGTCTTTCAAAATATTCAAGGGCGTTGAGTTTCAACTCCTGTCCCGAAGCAATATGGGATGTCGCTGACAACAATACAGAAAAACAATAAAAAAACAGTAGGCGAATTTTCTGACGCATGGCTATGATATTTTTTTATTATTGCAATCGGTTACATAAAAATGCGAAAAAATAAATAAACGGGCAATTATTTCATTTCCTGAAGTATAATACAGCGGTTTTCGTTCCGAAGATCGAATCAAATGTATTCATTTCAGGCTTAAAAGGCTTTTTTTGAATAGAAAATATACAATCGGTTACATTTTTCATTATTTTCAGAAAAAGGTTTCGTCAGTCATCCCGCTTGCTTATGAGAAAGAATGATCAATATCGGGCCATCATGTCAAACCCGTTAATACTGTTGAAACAATTACTACTTTTTTTATACCTGCTTGCCAATAGCATTTCCGGATACGGCCAGGTGCTGAAAGATGTTTATAAAAACGCTTTCCTTATTGGCACTGCCGTAAACCCTGCTATTGTATCCGGAACAGACAAAGCTTCGCAGGATATCGTGCTTATGCATTTTAATTCCATTACAGTTGAAAATGTAATGAAGGCCGCATTCATCAATCCCCGTCCCGGCATTTTTAATTTTGGCCCGGCCGATGAATATGTTGCTTTCGGCGAAAAACATAAACTGTTTATGATAGGACATACACTGGTATGGCATAACCAGTGCCCTGCATGGTTTTTTACCAACGCATCCGGGGGGCCTAATACAAAAGCAGAACAGATCGAACGGTTGCGAAGCCATATTGAATCAGTTGCGGGCAGGTATGCAGGACGTGTGCATGCCTGGGATGTTGTGAATGAAGTGATAGATGAAGATGGTAACTATCGTCCTACAACCTGGGTGAATGCTTTTGGCAACGGCGATACGTTGGTTAAGTATGCATTTAAGTTTACTGCACAATACGCCCCCAATACAGAATTGTATTACAACGATTTTAATGCATGGCGGCCCGCAAAAAGAGAAGGTATCGTGCGTCTTGTAAAAATGCTGCAGGCAGAAGGTATACGTATAGATGGCGTAGGCATGCAGGGGCATTGGGGACTAAATTATCCCAAAACAAAATACATTGAAGATGCCATAGATGCTTATGCAGCATGCGGTATCAAAGTAATGATCACCGAAATGGATATCGATGTACTTCCCTTAACCAAAGAGGGCCAGGTCATTGGCCAGGGTATGTCGGATAAACAATTTCAACTGGAAGAGTTTAAAACCTTTCTTGATCCTTATTCAAAAGGTTTACCGGACAGTATGCAAACGCTGCTTGCTAAAAGATATGAAGAACTGTTTGGTATTTTTTATAAACGCAGAGATAAAATCGCTAGGGTAACCTTGTGGGGTGTACATGACGGAATGAATTGGAAAAACAATTACCCTGTACCTAACAGAACAAATTATCCAACCTTATGGGACAGGCAAAGACAGGCGAAACCGGCGCTTATATCAGTGATGAGTGTGCCTGGAAAGTTTTAAGATTAATAATACTTAAGGGCCTGGTGTTTTTTCTTTGATGTCTTTTATTTCAAAAGATTAATTCTTCCGGAAATCCATCACTTAACAAATGGTGTTTGGCTTTCACTCTGAAAGTCCGGATAAGCCAACTTATCAAAATTATCATAACGTCTTTTAATGAGAGACGTTTGAAGCGTATACGTATTTTACGTTGCCGCGAATATTTTTTCATCCTATATCCCGCCCTCTCCACAAGGTCTTGTAAATGAAAATTTGCAAGACCTTGTCTTGCTCAACAGATCTAATGTGATAACTTTTTATTTATTCAACTGCATGATATTTTCCGTAATCCTGAAATAATCGAAATCGGCGAATCCACCTGTACTTTTTGTTGCGTAGTTATACAATGCAAACCGGTAACCGATAAATTGTGGAATGGTGTACGCCATTTTTAATTGCGTGCCTGCAGGAATCCATGTTTCTCCATCTAAACTGTAAAAGAAATCAGCTATATCTTTT
The DNA here is from genome assembly GCA_040388475.1 of Bacteroidota bacterium. Lineage (GTDB taxonomy): Bacteria > Bacteroidota > Bacteroidia > Chitinophagales > Chitinophagaceae > Sediminibacterium. Next base: position 150,984 of record JAZKBT010000002.1, read on the forward strand.
TTACCTGTAAAATTGCATTCGGCTTTAAAGAAAACAGTGCTTTGTTTTATTGGGATGTTTGCTGCTTCAACCGGTTTACCTGTGCTCGCATTGATCATTACGACAGATTTATTGCTGCCATCCATTTTAACACCGATCAGGCCGAACTGTTTTTGTAATAACGCCAATCCTGCGAAGTCGCCATCTTTCATACCTGATACATCAAGCGATATGGTTCCGGAACATACGGGTCCGATGGTACGTTGCGTTAACGAGTTGCGTGAAAGTAAAAACGAAGTATCGATCCTCCCGGTTGCCAACCGAAGAAAACCCTTTCTTTCATTAACAGACCAGAAGTTATTATCAGGATTGTGGTTCCACTGCCAAACAAGTGGCAGGGCCGGCTCACCTTTTTTGCGGGTAAATTCATCAGAAGCAACAATGCCTGGCAGTAAGCTTTTATTGGCGGCGAGATCAAGCATTTCAGGTACTTTGCCATCAACACCCAAAATGGGCCATCCGTTTTCCCATTTAACAGGAACAAGGTAGGGGATGCGGCCAACAGCGCCATAATCACGAAACAGGTAAGCATACCAGCTTCCATCCGGCATATCAATTAAACCACCCTGGGCAACACCGAGGTCCTGTAAACCAATTCTGCCTTCCCAGGGGCCGGTAATTTTATCTGCACGATGAATTACCACTGTACGCATGCCCCCGGGGGGCCATGTAATGTTGAACAGGTAATATTTACCATCTATTTTATAGAGTTGGGAACCTTCTGCCCCCAGGCCACCTCTTCTTCCTTCAACCTGGCTGGGCAAACTGGCATTTTCAATTAATACTGTGTTGATCCCGCCCTGTTTAACACCGGAAACATTTTCGTTTAGTTCAACAATGTTCAATTTGCCGGCGCCGTATACCATATACACTTTTCCATCATCATCAAAAAACAGGGAATGATCATGAAAACTCGGACTGAAAGCAATTCTTTTCCATGGCCCCTTCTCAATATTTTTTGTGGAATAGATATAGGTTTTGCCTGTTGTCTGCGCGAAAGTGGTAACATAAAACATTTTATTATGGTACCTGATACTGCTTGCCCAGGACCCCCTGCCGTATGTTCCCTTACCATCTGTAAGGTTCAGCGCATCTACATTCGCCAGCGTATCGTATGCATAATTTACCAGTTTCCAGTTTACCAGGTCCATTGATTTCATGATGGGTACGCCCGGACTCATATGCATAGTAGTGCTACTCATGTAATAGGTATTGCCAACGCGTATCATTGACATATCCGGCACGTCTGCGAAAATCAATGGGTTATGCGCTTTCGGTTGGGCTGTTGCAAAGCAAACCGTCAGCAATGTCAAAAGCGACAAAGTGTATAATCGTGCAGCGTGTTTTATCATACAGTTAATTATAGTAGTTTTTTAATGTACTGAAAATTCATCCCGTATGATTTAAATATAAACATTTAATGAAACAGCATTAAACAATTGTTAGATGCCTGATAAGGAATATACTGGAAAAAGAGGTTCAATTCCGGCATGACCACTCTTTTATGCATAAAAAAAGGAAGCGCTTTTAAGCCACTTCCAATCCTTTTAGGTATTCAGCCGTGCGGCTTATCGAATAATCACTGTCAATAAACAGTTCGAGTATCATTATAGAAGAGATCTTAAACTTTTCTGAGAGATACTGTATGCCGATAAAGCCGGCGTCAAAACCATTTGTGGTTTCTGTCGTCGTCATATCATTACGATTTAATACATGCCATACGGGATAACGCGTCAATGACATGCGTATTGTTATACAAAATTTGAGGGAAGAAGCAATTACGTGAGACTAACTATTTCGGCGCAGGAGAAGTGGCGCCTGTAAGATCGATTCCGGTATGCTAACAACTCAAGTGTTATCCCTACAAATATAACACAATAATTGATCATTTAGCATCTCACTGTGAACCTTAGCGGGTATTTAACGATTCAGCTAATTAACCTGGAATAAGATTTCCCATAGTAATTAAATGGCCTCTGACAGGCCATTGATCAAACAAGCATATAACATAATTAGTGTATATTTAAACATGCACTTAAAATTGAATCAAAAGACAGGCAGGAGGATAATCGGTTTAATGCTGATTCTTTCCACGCACATGGGTTATGCCCAACAAACAAAGGCGCTCGATTCTCTTTTTGAAATATTAGATAAGCAAGGGATTTTAAACGGATGCATACTGGTTGCTGAAAATGGAAAACCGATTTATCAAAAAGCTTTTGGATATGCCAGTTTCTCAACAAAACAATTGCTTAACAACCAAACTGCTTTTGAACTTGCGTCTGTTACCAAACAATTTACCGCAATGGCTATTATGCAGTTGCATGAGAAGAAAAAATTGAACTATGATGACGATATAAAGAAGTACTTCCCATTAATTTCTTTCGATAATATCCGAATTGACAATCTCCTGCATCATACATCAGGTATCCCGGAATTTTTAGGTTGGGATGAGAAGCAGGTGGATGTAAAACAGGTTAACTATAATAAAGATATTTTGTCTGCTATTATTAAAAACAAGCCTGCGGTTCATTTTAAGCCCGGAGAACAGTTTTCTTACTCGAATACAAATTATGTATTGCTTGCTTTAATTGTTGAAAAAGTGTCGGCTATGCCGTTCGCGGATTACCTGGCTAAAAATATTTTCACTCCATTAAATATGCTGAATACCTATGTCTATCCGCAGAGATCTGTCAGTAAAAAATTAGAGAATTACGCGTATGGACACCTTTATGATCCTAAAACCGGTGGCTTTATTATCAGTGATAGTATTACAGGGAACGGATACCAATATTATTTCGACGGCGTTGCCGGTCCTTATGGAATCAGTAGTACTACAGAAGATCTTTTGAAATGGGACCAGGCGTTATATACTGATAAACTCATTAGTAAAGAAGAACAGGCATTGGCTTATCTGCCATCCAAACTTACCAATGGCAAGCCGGCAGCATTATTGGGATTGCCGTATGGCTTCGGTTGGCTCATCATGCCTTCAACAGAAGAGACAGGAAAAATATATATGCATTCGGGAGGATACCCGGGATACATGACAATTATTTCACGCTATCCCGATAAAAACAAAACCATCATCATACTAACGAATACCTACAACATCATAAGCCTGTATCAACTTTGCACAGCAACTGAAAATATCCTTTTTAATAAGCCTTTTGTGATCCCGCAATCATTGCCTTTTAAGAAAAGCGTAATGCTTACCCCATCACAACTGAAAGCAGTTGAGGGTGTATATTCATTGGCACCACAGATCAAATACACCATTACAACTGATCAAAACCAGGTATATGCCCAAATAACCGGGCAAGGTAAAGCCGAAATTTATCCTGAGTCAGAACTTGATTTTTTTTATACAGTTGTTCCGGCTAAAATAAAATTTGAAAAAAATGCAAAAGGGGAAATCATAAAACTTATCCTGTTTCAGAATGGCAGGCAATTGGAAGCCAAAAAAGATTGAGTGTATTAAAGCTGCGCCACTACAAAACACACCGTATTTTTCCAGTGGGTATATGACTCCTTTAAGTGCAGGTGATCATTTAAATCACACGCGAACCGATCCTAATGAACTGAACACGCCGAATACTTTCAACAGCCAGATCACTAATACGATCACGACAACGGCATTAAGAATGCCTTTGATCTTCCTGTCCATTGGAATGTACGTGTTTACAAGCCACAGCAAAACTCCAACAACAATGATGACGATTAAAATGGTAAGAATAGGCACGATGTATGGTTTTAAATGAATGTATACCAGTAGTATGAAAAAAGCATACCATGGCATTATTCTCGTTTAGAAGCCTTGCTTAGATCAGATCATCTAAATGGTATTGATTTTCTTTTCGGGGAAAGGAATAGTGGCGCCGGTCAGTGAACACAGCATGTTACTTTATAACAAATTATAAAATAAGACCCCAAAAGATGTGAAAATGCCGGGTCTTTGCGTCTTTTAGAGATGAGAAAATTCTTAAAACGATTTTTCAAGATCTTACTGATCCTGTTCCTCGTTGCTTTGATAACTTACCTGTGGACCTATATTCCTGTCATCACAGGTTATTCCGCCAAAACTATGTGTTCAGGTATTTTTGTATCGGGCAGATTACCGGCAGAAATTGAAAAGACCGAATTAGGATCTTTCCCCTGTTTTCATATTCCGAAGTATAAAATTAATTATCGCGATAGTTCAGTAACAGCAACGTTTTGGGGCCTTGCATCAAAAACAGCCATTTACAGGCATGGGGCTGGCTCAACATTGATTAATCAAATTTCAGCAAACGAACTGCACAAACAAACCATTTACCGGCCCGAATTATTTTCGGACAGGAGGGATAGCTTACCCTGGCCGCAAGGTAATTTGGATGCGGATACATTGTACGAAAAAATGGATACAGCAAAATTAGCTAAAAGCGTTTCTTGGGCTTTTTATAATGAAAAAGATATGGGTTCTCCAACCCATGCTGTAGTGGTAATTTATAATAATCATGTGGTGTTTGAAAAATACGCAAAGGGCATTACTGCCAATACCAAACTGACTGGCTGGTCAATGGCGAAAAGTATCACCAATGCCATGATGGGAATTCTTGTAAAACAACATAAAATAAATATGTCATCGCCGGCACCCATCGCAGAATGGCAGCAGGATGAAAGAAAAAATATCACCCCCGCAAATCTTATGCAATTGAACAGTGGCCTGCGTTGGTGGGGATTTGAAGCTGCTGCCAGCACCCAAACCAATATGCTCTTTAAGCAGGATGATATGTCTGCCTATGCGTTGCGGCAATCGCTTACATCGAAGCCCGGTAAAATTTTCAATTATTCTGATGGATCTGTTAACATCCTCCAGTTAATTATGCGCAGAACATTGGGTGATCAGAACTATTACCGGTTTCCATACAAAGAATTGTTTTATAAAATCGGGATGCATCATACGGTTATTGAACTGGATGCCAGCGGAACTTATGCGGGCTCATCATATGTATATGCAACAGCAAGAGATTGGGCAAGGTTAGGACTGCTGTATTTACGGGATGGTGTATGGAACAGTGAAAGAATTTTACCCGAAGGATGGGTTAAGTTCTCTACTACGCAAAGCGCTGCAAAAAACGTTCATAAAGGAGGAAGATATGGAGCCGGATGGTGGGTGAACCAGGATGATAAAAACACCGGGAAAAACCGCCTTTACCACAAGGTACCCGAAGACTGTTTCTATGCACAGGGTTATGATGGACAGTATCTATGGGTTATCCCATCTAAGAAATTGGTGGTAGTACGATTGGCACATGAAGCATTTACCATATTCAATCCGGATGATTTTTTAGCAGATATCATCCGTTCATTACCACAATAAATTTTTTATGGTAGCACATTTTTTTAAAACCGCCCTTCGGAATTTCTTGAAACATAAAGTATTTTCTTTCTTAAATGTAACAGGTCTGGCTATTGGGATGGCAGGAGCGATGATCCTGCTTTTCTGGATACAGAATCAATTGAGCATTGACCGGTTTCATGATAAAGAAAACAATCTCTTTAAGGTCTATGCGAATCGAAATATCGGTGGACAGGTACAAACAACAAATTCAATACCTTATCCTTTGTTCACTTTATTGCAAAGAAATTTTCCTGAGATCAGGAATACGACACGCATTATCGGGGATCAAAAATTATTTCAGTATGAAGAGAATAGATTAAGCCTGGAGGGAAATATTGTTGATGCGTCTTTTCTTGACATGTTTAGTTTTCCATTAATTCAGGGTGAAAAAGCTTCTGTGTTAAGAAATCCGGATGAAATTGTTATTACTGAAAGAACAGCAAAATTATTTTTCAGGAACGCGAATCCGATGAATAAAATTTTGAAGGCGAACGCTGGTAAAAATTATATAATAAAAGGGGTTCTTAAGGATTTACCCAACAATACACAGTTTAATTTCAACTACCTGGTTGCAGCAGGTGTGAATGTTTCAAATAATAACCCTGTTACAGCATTTGTTGAACTCGTTGATCATGCAGATCCTGAAGCGGTTAATCGAAAATTAGCTTCTGTTTCATCGCCGGAAAAATTCATCATGTTTGCGTACCCGTTAAAAAAACTATGGTTGCAATCTGACTTTGAAAATGGCAAACCTTCCGGAGGAATCATTGACCTCATCTATTTTCTTGGGTTGATAGCGGGGATTATTTTACTGATTGCCTGTATTAATTTTATGAATCTTAGCACGGCAAGAAGCATTAAGCGGGCAAAAGAGGTGGGTGTACGAAAAGTGCTGGGTGGTAGCAGGCGCTTGCTGATATACCAGTTCATGGGCGAGTCGGTTTTTTTATCATTTATAGCTGGGATGGTTGCATTAGGTCTAGTTTCTTTTGCATTGCCTTCCTTTAATTCACTTACCGGTAAGCAACTGGTGATAGAGTTTACATCCGTTTATTTCTGGATCGCATTTGGCGGTTTTGTTTTCTGTACCGGAATTATCGCAGGAAGTTACCCGGCATTTTTTCTTTCATCTTTTAAACCTGCTAAAGTTTTAAAAGGAATTTTTGAACAAGGAAATATGTTTTTAACACCGCGCAAAGTGTTGTTTGTTTTCCAGTTTATTGTCGCTGTAGTGTTGATCAATTTTACCATCTTACTTCAAAAACAGGTACGCCATACCCAGGATCGTGAAACGGGCTTTGTGAAACAGGATCTTCTTTTTCATTCTATCACAAAAGATATAGCGAAAGCGTATGATGTCTTGTCAAACGAATTGTTGCAATCCGTTTCTGTTATTGCTTTATCTGCGTCAGATATCCCTGTTACAATGGGTGGAACTAGCCATCCAATTCAATGGGAGGGGCAGAATGAACAAGTGGATTTCCAGATCCGTTCGTCAGATCGCGCATATATAGAAACCAATGGGCTAACATTATTGGCTGGTAGAGATATTGACCTCGCCCAGTTTCCGGGTGACACAGCTTCCTGCCTGATTAATGAATCTGCGATAACTGCTATCGGATTTAAAAAACCTATAGGAAAATTACTGAAAGATGGGAGCAACGATTATCGCGTGGTTGGAACTATCAAAGATTTTATTACAAGCTCTCCATTACAGGCCGTTGAACCTTTACTGGTAAGAGGTAGCCATAACAATCATTATTTAAATATCAGGCTGAATCCTGCCCATACCCAGACTGCGAACCTATCCAAAGTATCGACTATCCTGAAAGCCTATAATCCAAATTTTCTTACAGAGTTGAAATTCGCAGATGAACAATATACCGGTAAGATCAAGGGACTTTTGCTTACTGCCAGATTGATTAACATTTTTGCCGCTATCGCCATTTTTATTGCATGTCTTGGATTGCTTGGTCTTGTTATGTTTGCAGCGGAGTCCCGTTCAAAAGAGATCAGTATCCGAAAAGTGTTTGGCGCTAATCCGGCAAGAATTGTGTTGGCATTGAGCCAGGATTTTATACGGATGGTCATCACCTCAATTGTTGTAGCTTCCCCGATTGCATGGATTTTAATGAATGCATTCCTGCGACCATTGCATTACAGGGTAGACATTAGTATCTGGATTTTATTTGGGTCGGCAGCTACAGCTTTACTGATAACAATTGTTACCATTGGTTCGCAGGTAATTAAGTCTGCAACGACAAATCCCATAAAAGATCTGAGAGCCGACTAAAAACATTTCTGTAGCAATGCTGGCTTATAAGATTAATCGAAGGATACTGTATTGTTTTTTAAAGCCCCGCAGATTTTTTTCATCTGGTGCAAATGTCTTTGCGTATGATACAAAACGAAATGAATGATCTCCCATTTTGTAATGGGGCCAAGCGGAAAGCCTTCAACAAGATCATTTAGGTTGGCACTGTTTGCACTTTCCTTAAACTGGTCAAAAGATTTGTTTATTTCTTCAATTGCTGATTGTTTTTCGTAAATCATCTCTTCGGGCACGATAAACTCAGGTTGTGTAAGTTTTATGGAAAAATCCAGGAATATTTTTTTTAATTCTTCAATTCTTTCTCCCGGATCCCTTTGCGCCGGTTTTGCATCCATCTGCAGGGCTCTTGTCATTCCATTAATAGATTTGGTAACATGTCGCAATAACTGGGGAGCTGTCCAGCTGCCTTCATATGGAATAGTATTTACCTTGTTTTCATCTACTGCTGCCATTAAATCAGTAAGTTCAGATAGGGTATCAGCTGTTGCCGAAAAGATTTGATTTGGGTCTAGAGTTCCTGTTGCCATTGTTTTGTTATTGAGGTTGTTTTAAAAAAAATGTTAGTATAACAGATGAGGTTCAGAATTTTCCGCTCTTCATGTTTTCAACCATCGCTTCACCTTCTTTGGTAATACCCATCATTTCGGTCATAACGCCAATTTCCTTTGAGGTATCAAAAAAAACAATTTGGGCCGGTGGCGTATTGAAACGGCTGATTACTTCGAAACCCTTATCTGCAAATTCGGAAATGACATTATCCAGTTGGGCAACAGGTACACTGTATGCAACGTGCTGAACACCTCCTGCTGGATTTTTATCGAGATAGTCATGGAATATACTATTTCCCGATAGTGGCTGGATGAGTTCTATAAATGTACCGCCGGAGTAAGCCATGGCAGTTAACGTTTCGGCATCAGACGGCTTCCCGTAATAGGTGGCGTCATAGTCTTTTGCACGGATGAGCATTGGCTTACCAAAATTATCTATACCCATCACCTCCCTGTAAAATTTCAGCGCAGCGTTAATATCTTTTACTACCCACGCGATCTGTACGAACTGTGCACCAAATGCGTTTTTGGCAAGATTAGCTTCCATATAATTTTATTAAAATTCGTTTACATGATTTCTTAAACAAACCAATGCACTTGTCCAACCACCCTCGTGACTATCCTTTGATGCTTTACTTGGGAATACCGCCTGGTGAAAATGCATGATAGTTTTATTGCCTGATGGTGAAAACCGGATGGTTACAATTGTTTCCTCACCTGGATTTTTATTTTCACTGCCATCACCGAAAGTAAACACCAGTTTTTTCGGCTCATCAATTTCAATATATCTCCCTTCCATCCAGTATTCTGAGCCATCTTCTGAAACAATACAGGTCCTCCATTTGCCGCCCGGTTTTACATCCAGTTCACAATACGTTACTTCAAATCCTTCAGGACCATACCAGGTCGAAAGATCTTTTTTGTTCGTCCAGGCTTTGAAAAGCCTTTCGGGTGTGGTATTAAATACTTCCGTCATTTCAAGAACTTTGTCTTGCGATATCGTTTCCTTTTTCATTTTCCTATTTTTTTTGTTTTACTCTTAGCCCGGTTTTCATTGTCAATGAAGTTGTGGAGAGAAGTGAATTTTTTGGTCCAAAAGATCCTGTAATGGGAGATCCATTCGTCCACTTCTTTTAGCTTTCCCGGTTTTAATTCACAATATCTTTCACGCCCATGTTGTTTGAGAACAATCAATCCACATTCTTCAAGAATTTTAATATGAAGCGTAACGGCCTGCCTGCTCATAGCAAAGTTATCAGAGATAGAGGTGAGGTTTTCCGGTTTATGGGAAATTAAATGAATGATAGCCCTTCTTGTCGGGTCGGCGATTGCCTGAAATATGTCTCGTCTGGTATCCATTAATGCAAGTATTTGCTTGCAAATATAAGTGCAAGTATTTACTTGCGCAAATTTATTTAAGAAAGATCTGGCAGGTTGAAATTCTTTGTTAACTGTGGCAATCATACATTTAGAACTATATTTATTCTTCATAATCCTTACTATATGAACCGGAGAAAATTCATAACACAAACAGGTTTCCTGTCGGCAGCAGCCATATTGCCCATACAAGGTTTCCCGGGGTTCGCGCAATCAAAATTTAAAATGGGACTGCAACTCTTTACTATCCGTGCAGATATGGCCAAAGATCCTGTTGCTACTTTAAAAGCTGCAAGGGCCATGGGGTATGAAGATGTTGAGACCTATGGATTTGACAGCAGTAAAGAAACGTATTATGGATATAAATCTGCGGAGTTCAAAAAAATACTGGATGATCTGCAGATCACAGCATCCAGCGGGCATTATGATTTTGCACCCTTCCTCAATAAAACGGACGATGAATTGAAACCTTTCGTTGACCAGTGTATCAAAGGAGCGCATGCAGTGGGTATGAAATATATCACCTGGCCATGGACAGCACCCGAACAGAGAACCATGGATCATTTCAGGTTACTGTCAAAAAAACTCAACCTGATAGGCCGGCAGGTTACTGATGCGGGTCTTGGATTTGCCTACCACAATCATGATTTCGAATTCACTGAGCACGATGGAAAGATCGGGTATGATCTTATTTTAAATGAAACAGATCCTGCATTGGTGAAACTCCAGATGGACCTGTATTGGGTGATGCATTCTTCCAAACTTTCTCCTAAAGAATGGGTTAAAAAACAACCCGGCCGTTATGTAATGTGGCACATAAAAGACATGGATAAAATTACAAGAGATTATACCGAACTCGGTAATGGTTCTATTGATTATACTGCCATACTTCCCGATCCGAAACAGGCAGGGCTTGAATTTTATTACCTGGAACAAGGCGGTAATTTTGCCCACAACCCAATGAAGAGTATTGCAGACAGTGCAGATTATTTTAAGAAACACATACAAAAATACCTGTAAAATAGTAACATGCTTTTGTTGAGATCTGCAGTCTTATTTATAAAGAAAGCCATCCGCCCAGGCGGATGGCTTTCTTTATAAATAGGATTTGAAATCTATGCTAGAGCGATAAAGGTGAGATCTTCACACCGCCTGTATACGGCCATGTAATAGTGAATTTACCCGCGGCCGATTTAGCAATACTTCCCGTGTATGCCTGGCCCTTGAAATTGATCACCAATTGATAGGTAGCACCGGCTGCCATAGCAGTAATGCCACCACCACCTACATACACAACGGCTGTTCCTGTGTTGCAGGGATTCAACGATTCGAGCAGGCCATTGAAGTTAATGGTCAATGTATTGTTGCTAACCTGTTGGGTAAATTTTGTCCAGCTGCCACAAGGATATTTCTGTGTGGTGTAACCACCGATCTGTATACCACCGCTTGCAACGGTATCTCCCAGTTTTTTAGCAGTCAATACCAATTCTTCGCTGGCTGCCCATGCAAGATCTTTATAGGAGCTGGGGGGAGCCACAACAGTATCTTTTACAGTGTATGTACTGCTGCCGCTGGTATTGCCAAGTGTTCCGGTGACCGTATAGGTACCGTTCGAATTAAACTGGACATTAGCGGTATTGCCACTGGGACTGATGGTTACCCCGGTTTCGGGTTTGGATGACCAGCTTACTGTTTTAGATGCGTCGGTGCCCAGGCTGAGTAAAACGGAAGATCCTTTGCCCACAGATGCTCCGGCCGTAACTGTGGATTGTAGTGCAACAACAACAGGTTCATCCTTTGTTGCATCCTGTTTTGCGCAGGAAAACAGGGTAAGGGTAATTGCGCAGGAGATGAGTGTAAAATTTTGTTTCATAAGCAGTATTTTAGGCATGGTTTGAGTCTGTGGATACGTTTGCCGCTCCTGGCGCTGCCTGGCTATCCCACTATTTTTTTAATTGTTCGTGCGTAAAGATTACTATTTATATGTAAAATCCATCATGGAGCTTTTGCTTTTTTAAAACCTGTTATTTCTTCTCAGTTTTCCAATGATCAAACTTTTGACGTAATGCATCAACCGCATGGACTTTATCATCGGTACCATAGATCACCAGGTTGAGCCAATGCTCTTTAACATCATAAGATTTCGAAACGGTTAGAAAAGCGCTGGATGCTTTTCGTTCGCCACAACGTTTATCGCCGCCCGCTTTCGCACCTGCTTCCAGGGCAATCATCAATATATCTTGGACGGGGAGACCATCCTTCTGCGCTTTTATCGCAGCAGTAAAGATCGCCTGTATCTCATCAGGATTGGTTAGCGTATTGCCCTGCACCGAAATTCCTTTACCGGTTAATGTACCGGCATGCGATGTGTTTTTCGTACCCGTATAAGTTGCCGGATGATCGATGTCATTGATACACGCGATGGAATATTGCTGTTCCTCTGGATGATAATTCGGTTGCCTGAGTTTTGCGAGTATGTCGGCTGGTTTATCGCCATTCATGATCATCCTGAAACCATCGAGCCTGGCGAATGGATTGCTCATGGCCTGAACTACGATCGCGCCCTTCCCGGGCATGATGCGGCCGATACCATACACACTCACCGTACAGGAAGCGCCTGCTATTCCTATTTCCTTTGTTTTGGGATCGATGACAATAATTGACCAGGTGCCAAAAGAAGGAAGACATGGACCTGTCAGTAAGAGAAAAGCAAGGCAAAAATTATGTATCATTTTTGTTTTCATCAGGCGCGATTTATAAAAATGAAGAATCAATATGGTTATTTGACTTTCCACTTTAAAGTTACATAAAACATTTGCTGATGTTGGTATGCAACAATTTCAATGTTATAACAATCATCTCCTTGTAATTGCCTTATCTGTAAGATTTTTAACGTGTTATGCTAAATAAACTTCTCTGTGTAAAACGATAGCGGTTCAGAAAAACAATACGGGAAGTATTATTTTTTTGTTATCGAACATGCAACGATTTACCAGGAGTAAATAATATTAAGGTAACCGGCAGGTATTGATTCGTTCAGATTTCTGAACTATTTTTATTGAAAAATCTATTATCTATGAAAACCAGGCATCTGCTTATTGTACTATTATTATTTTTTAGTGCACCAGTCATCGCCCAACTAACGGTGAGTGGCGATATAAGAAACGAAAAAGGGGAGGCTCTCGGAGGAGCCACCGTTACACTTGAAAATAAAGGAGAAAAATTTAAGAAAACGGTCCAGTCCGGAAATGATGGATCATTCACTATCCCTGATGTGAAAGAAGGAAGCGGTTACCTGCTTACTGTTTCTTATGTAGGTTTTGCAGACTATTCTAAACCGTTGCAGTTAAGCCGCAACAATCTTACCCGTTTATCAATCAACCTGCAGTCTTCTGCTTCCAGTATGGAAACTGTGGTTGTGGTTGCATATTCAACACAGAAAAAAGCCAACCTGACCGGAGCGGTTGACCAGGTGCAGGGCAAGGTACTCGAGAACAGGTCGCTGCCAAATGTTACGCAAGGTTTGCAGGGGATGATCCCTAACCTTAACCTGGTAATGGGTGATGGTAAACCTATCCAGTCACCGGCATTTAATATCCGCGGAAATACTTCTATCGGCCAGGGTGGTAATGCACTTGTATTGATCGATGGTGTGGAAGGAAATCCAAGCCTGCTCAATCCAAATGATGTTGCCAATGTTACTGTATTGAAAGATGCTTCTTCTGCCGCGATCTACGGTGCACGTGGCGCATTTGGTGTGGTGCTGATTACCACCAAAAATCCTGCAAAAGGGAAAACGACTGTTAACTATTCAACCAATTTTTCTTTAAAATCACCGGTGGTCAGTCCCGATTATGTCACCAATGGTTATGTGTTCGCTAAAGTATTCAACGAGGCCTGGTCCGCATGGAACGATTACTCGCAGTTTCCGCAAAACGTAAATAAAACTGTGAAATTCTCACCTGCTTATCTCCTCGAATATGAAAAACGAAACAATGATCCTTCGCTGCCAAAAACAGAAGTGAATGCAGCGGGTGAGTATGTATATTATGAAAATACAGACTGGTACGGCCTACTGTATAAAAAGAACACATTCGCCATGGATCATAATCTTTCCATCAGCGGAAGTAATGATAAGGCAAGCTACCTGATCTCTGCGCGCAGCTACGGACAGGATGGTTTGTTCAGATACAATTCAGATAACTACCAGATGTATAATTTCCGTGCGAAAGGTAATATCCAGGTCTCGCCCTGGCTGCGGATCGAGAACAACACCGATTTTTCAAACATGCAATATCATAACCCGCAGAATGTGGGCGAAGGTGGTTCCATCTGGAGAAATATTGCGGATGAAGGTCATGAAATGTCTCCCTTATTTAATCCTGATGGAAATCTTTCTTATTCTGCTGCCTATACAGTTGGTGATTTTGTGTATGGCAAAAACGGGATTGATTTTGACAAACGCATTTTCCGCAACAGAACTTCATTTGCAACAGAATTTTTTGGAAATACGCTCCGTGTAAAAGGAGATTTTACCATACAGCAACTGGATGATAACTCTACCAGTAAACGCGTACCTGTTCCATATAGTACCAAACCCGGCGTTGTTCAATATATAGGAACAGCTACCAACGATCTCACGGAGAACTATAACGAAACACAATACCTGGCCACCAACATCTATGCTGAATACGAAAATACTTTCGCAAAAAAACACAGCCTGAAGGCGCTGGCGGGATTTAACTATGAACAATCCACTTATAAAGGGTTGTCTACGCAGAGAAATGGCCTGGTATATGACAATGCCCAGAGTATTAACCTTGCATTAGGAACCGCTATTACCACAGCGGGCCCTTATGAACTATGGAACATTGAAGGCGGTTTTTTCAGGATGAACTACGGTTTTGACGACAGGTACCTGCTTGAAGTAAATGGCCGATATGATGGTTCTTCCAAGTTTCCACAGAATAAGCGATATGCATTTTTCCCATCGGTATCTGCGGGATGGAGAGTATCCAATGAAAAATTCTGGAACGTTTCTAAAAAAGTGATCTCCGATCTTAAGATCAGGGGCTCTTATGGATCACTGGGTAACGGAAGTATCGCATCTTATAGCTTCATAGAACAGTTTCGCATTGCGCAGTCGGGCCGTGTACTGGGTGGCATCGTTCCGCAAACCACTTCTCAACCAACTGTGTTACCTGATAACCTTACCTGGGAAACAGCCACCACTACAGATATAGGTATTGATTTCGGTATGTTGAATAACCGCCTTACCATCAACGCTGATTGGTATGTGCGTAAAACGACTGATATGTTTACAAATGGGCCTACACTTCCGGCAGTGTTTGGTACCAGTGTGCCGAGAGGAAACTATGCCGATCTGCGTACAACCGGATGGGAAGTAGTGGCATCATGGAGAGACCAGTTTACTGCAGGAAAAAAACCATTGCATTATGGTATCCGGTTATCGTTGTCGGATTACAAATCGACCATTACACGTTATAATAATCCAAACAAATTGCTGAGTGATTATTATGTAGGACAGGAACTGGGTGAAATCTGGGGTTATATAAACGATGGTTACTTTACGGCAGCCAATATTTCCCAGGCAGCCGCACAGGCGCAATTTATCAAAGCATCGAATGGCGGAAATACGATGATAGGTGATGTGAAATTTCTCGATCTGAATAAAGATGGTTCCATTACCGCAGGAGCCAATACCGTTAATGATCCCGGTGACAGAAAGATCATCGGTAATGCAACGCCGCGGTACACTTTTGGCGCACTGTTCGATTTTGACTGGAACAATATATTCATCAGTGCATTCTTCCAGGGTGTTGGCAAACAAAGCTGGTGGCCGGGTGCTGAGGCAGATGCTTTCTGGGGACCTTACAATCGTCCATATAATCGTTTGCCATCTGAAATGGTGGATGAGATCTGGTCAGAAGCCAATCCCAATACCTATTTCCCGCGTATGAGAGGTTATGTAGCACAGGGTACGGGCCGCGAGTTAAATGTTCAGCAAACAAAATACCTGCAGAACGCGGCGTATGTGCGATTGAAAAATTTACAGATAGGTTACAGTCTTCCCGCAAAACTGATCGGCAGGATGAAAATGACACAGGCGAAAATTTATCTCTCAGCAGATAATATCTGGACCTATTCTCCCATGTATAAGATCACACACAATTTCGATGTGGAAAATATACAGGGATCAGACAGGGTGTTAACAAACGGATCAAATGGAAATGCCAATAACTATCCAATCCTGAAAGGATGGACACTTGGCCTTAACATCGGTTTTTAATTCAAATAATAATTACTGAAATAAAATAATTATGAAAAAGATATTGACAAGCTTAAGCGGTTTGATGATACTGGCCATCGGTTGTAAAAAACTTGACAACGAACCCCGTGCCACTACTTCCAACAGTGCCGTATTCGGAAGCGAGAAAGGATTACAGCTATATGCCGCTTCATTTTATAACAATCTGCCTGCCGCCAATGATGTTGTGAGAGCGGATAATATGTGCGACTACGCAGCAAGAACAGATGTGCCTTCTTTTCTCACCGCAAATGGTTTCGGTCCGCAGCAGAGTTCTGGATGGAGCTGGACCGCACTCAGGAACATCAACTATTTTATTGAGAACTGTACGGATCCGGCAGTGCCTGAAGTGATTCGTAAAAATTACATAGGTCAGGCACGCTTCTTCCGCGCAGTTTTTTATTTTGATAAAGTGCAGCGCTTTGGTGATGTGCCGTGGTACAGCACCAGTATTGCCGTTTCAGATTCTACGAAACTTTTTAAGAAAAGAGATACACGTAAAATGGTAATGGACTCTGTACTGGCTGATCTGAATTATGCAGCAGATTTTATTACAACTTCCGATGCAACACGCAGTCTTATTACCAAGTATGTTGCACTTGCTTATAAATCGCGGATCTGTCTTTTTGAGGGCACTTTCCGAAAATATCATGGTGGTACCGGCGGACTTGCTGCGGGACTCGAAAGCGCTTCCTGGCTTACAGAAGCCGCGTCTTCCGCAAAAAGAGTGATAGATGAAGGAGGTTTCGGTCTTAATACAGGAGGAACGGATGCTGCCTACAGGCAACTTTTTATCAGTAAACTGCCGGTCGCAAAAGAGATCATTTTATCTGTTGTATGTGATGCAACATTGAATATATTAAATGATGCGAACTGGTACTGGACCTCGGCCACCTATGGTTCAAGACTGAGCTTTACGCGCACGTTTGTAAATACTTACCTCAACATTGATGGAACGCCTTATACCTCCACTCCGGGATGGGATACAAAAGTATTCTCTGATGAAGTAAAGAACCGTGATAAACGTTTACAACAAACCATCCGCATGGGAAGTTATATCCGTATCAATGCCGGTACACCTGAAAATACACCACCGGTATTCTCTTATACTTATACAGGTTACCAGCCTATCAAATGGTGTTTGGATGACTATTATTTTGATGGCGGAACACGTAATGATAATTCCATCAGCCTGATCCGTTATGCAGAAGTACTACTTAATCTTGCAGAAGCAAAAGCAGAACTCGGAACATTGACTGATGCAGAGTGGGCAGCTACTATTGGTGCGTTACGTGCAAGAGCGGGGATCACCGGTGGGCTCACTGCTAAGCCAACTGTTGCTGATAATTATCTCCGCACAAATTATTTCCCCAATATTTCTGATCCTGTGATTCTTGAGATCAGGAGAGAAAGAGGTATAGAACTATCATGGGAAGGATTGCGTTTCGCTGACCTGGTCCGTTGGAAAAGTGGCGACCTGCTTACTGTGCCGTGGAAAGGTTTTTATGTTCCAGCTTTAAACACAGCAATGGATCTGAACGGTGATGGTAAAAATGATGTACTGTTTTACCAGGGAACTGCGCCAGCGCAATCTGCTTATCCTGGTGTTACTTTTATCAATGTCTCTGCAACACTGTCTAACGGTTCAGTAAACCCACAACGTCTTTCCAACAATACATCCGGAGAGATCACATGGCTGAACAATGTGACAAGGGTATGGCAGGATAAAAAATATCTGTACCCGATCCCTACAGCTGATTTTAATATCAATCCTGCACTAGGGCAGAACCCGGGATGGTAATGCTTTTTTAGCCTGGAGTTAGAAGTCTGGAGTTGGAAGCGTGTGCAAAACAACTCCAGACTTCTAACTCCAGACTATTCTGGTTGTATAAAATTTTACATTTTTTTTAAGCCCATTGCCAATGGATTTTTCCATAGCTCTCAAAGTTTTGGCTATTTTCGCTCCCGAAATACCAAAATGAGACTAACGTTACTCTTTATTTTATTGTTCCCTGTGCTAAGCGGATCTGGCGCATCTGCTTCTCATGCTGCTTTTGGTACACAGACATTTCATCCTTCTGCCAAACAACAATTCATATCAGGGGATATCACACGCGTACTTGGTCTCACCAGTGCCATTGATTCTGATACAATAACAGAATTCTATATTATCGACGATAATATAGAAGATGAGGAAGACAAGAGTAACCTGTCTTTCAAAAAATATATAATACCGGCAAACTCCCCGCTTGCCTTTTCGCAAATATCTTTTTTAAGCCGTCTCCATGGCTACTATGTACCTGCTGTGCCTGTTCGCAGCGGTTCTTCCTGCAAATACATTATACAAAGGAATCTCAGGGTCTGATACCTGTTCTCCGTCCACTATCACATCAAGGGTTGCATAAGCAATCATAACAAATGCCTGTTCACCGGGCAGCCGTAGTTTACTATTTATTCTATTATATGAAAAAGATCATTGCATGCGCAGGCCTGTTGGCCCTGCTGTATCAAACAGGCTGTAAGCCTGTAAAAGCAGAAAAGGAAGAAGCTGGAAAATATGCTGCAACCAGTCCCGTACGAATGGATACTTCCTTTGTAAAACAATATGTTTCACAGATCCGGTCTGTACGAAACATCGAGATCAGGGCCCAGGAAAAAGGTTACCTACAGGATATCTATATTGATGAGGGCCGTTTTGTAAAAGCAGGCCAGCTATTGTTCAGGATCATGCCCAAAATATATGAGGCTGAACTACAGAAAGCAGAAGCCGAAACAAGGGCCGCTGAAATAGAACTGGATAATGCAAAAAATCTTGTCGCGAAAAATGTCATTTCCAAAAACGAGCAGGCCATGGCACAGGCAAAACTCGACCAGGCCAAAGCAGAAACTGCACTTGCAAAACTTCATCTTTCTTTTACAGAGATCCGCGCGCCATTCGATGGCTTTATCGACCGTATTCCTAAAAAACTGGGTAGCCTGATTGATGAAGGCGAATTATTGACAAGCCTTTCAGACAACAGCCAGATGTTCGCTTATTTCAATGTGTCAGAGCCTGAATACCTCGACTACCAGGCCAATACAAAGAACCGCGGCAGTAATCATGTTGGTCTTTTATTAGCCAACAACCAGCCGCTTTCATATAAAGGCGAAGTAGAAACCATCGAAAGCGAATTTGATAATGAAACTGGCAACATTGCTTTCAGGGCAAGATTTCCCAATCCCGACAGGTTATTGAAAAATGGCGAAACAGGTAAAGTACTCATGACGGTTCCATTCAGGAATGCATTGATCATACCGCAGAAAGCTACTTATGAAATACAGGATAAGATCTATGTATTTGTAATCGGCAAAGACAATGTGGTAAGATCAAAGATCATTAGCATTGCCGGCCGCTTACCCGATCTCTACATTGTTGAGAATGGTATTTCAGAAAACGACAGGATCCTGCTGGAGGGTGTGCAGAAGGTGAAAGAAGATGATAAGATCTCTTATGAATATCTCAAACCACAGGAAGTGCTATCGCACTTAAAACTAAAAGCAGAATAAGACTCATTCTTAATAACCATATTCATGTTCAATAAATTTATTCAACGACCGGTACTCTCGATCGTGATCTCGCTGATCATTGTTTTCCTTGGTGCCCTGGCCATCATACAACTGCCGGTAACGCAGTTTCCTTCTATATCGCCGCCAAAAGTAACCGTAACAGCAGACTATCCCGGGGCCAACAATGAATTGATGATCAAAGCTGTGGTCATCCCCCTCGAAAGAGCGCTCAATGGTTTGCCGGGTATGAAATACATGGCGGCTGATGCCGGTAATGACGGAGAAGGTACGATTCAAATCATCTTTAATCTCGGCACCGATCCCAACCAGGCATCGCTTAATGTTCAGAACCGCGTAGCATCGGTGGTGAACAAATTACCCCCACTGGTAGTACGCGAAGGTGTAAAAATAACGCGCGAAGAATCCAATATGTTGATGTACATCAACCTGTACAGTAATGATCCGAATGCTGACCAGAAATTCCTGTTCAATTTTGCAGATATCAATTTATTGTCTGAGTTGAAAAGGGTAGACGGTGTAGGTTATGCAGATATTCTGGGTAATCGCGAATATGCAATGCGTATCTGGCTCAAACCCGATCGTATGCTGGCTTATAAAATATCTGCTGATGAAGTAATGTCATCATTGGAACAGCAAAGCATCGAAGCTTCACCGGGAAAAACAGGGGAGAGTTCTGGTAAACGCTCGCAGTCTTTTGAGTATGTATTAAAATATTCGGGCCGTTTTACTACCAAAGAACAATATGAAAATGTGGTGCTGAAAGCAAATGCCAATGGTGAAATACTTCGTTTGAAAGATGTAGCCGATGTTGAATTCGGTAGTTCCATGTATGATATTTATTCCAGCCTTAACGGCAAACCTTCAGCGGCTATTGTACTGAAACAATCATACGGAAGCAATGCCAGTCAGGTGATCAAAAATGTAAAAGAAAAACTCGCAGAGATCAAAGCGGGTACATTTCCCAAAGGAATGGATTACGAGATCAGTTATGATGTATCTAAGTTTTTGGATGCATCTATTGATAAAGTGATCCACACATTGGTGGAGGCATTTATACTGGTAGGATTGGTGGTGTTTCTTTTCCTGGGCGACTGGCGCTCAACGTTAATACCGGCCATGGCGGTGCCTGTATCGTTGATCGGTACGTTTATGTTTATGCAATTCTTCGGTATCACGCTTAACCTCATTACGTTGTTTGCATTGGTACTTGCGATTGGTATTGTGGTCGACAATGCCATCGTAGTGATCGAAGCCGTGCATGCCAAGATGGAAACCAAACATCTATCCCCACTTCATGCCACGCAGGAAGCGATGCATGAGATCAGCGGTGCGATCATTGCCATCACATTTGTAATGGCTGCGGTGTTTATTCCCGTAGCATTTATGTCAGGACCTGTGGGTATTTTCTACCGGCAGTTTTCTATCACGATGGCTACTTCCATTATTCTTTCGGGTGTGGTGGCGTTAACACTTACCCCTGCACTTTGTGTAATGATGTTGAAGAACAATCATGGCAAAACAAAAAAGAAAACACCGGTTAACAGGTTGCTCGACGGATTCAACAATTGGTTCACTCGTGTTACCGGCAGGTATAGAAAATTGTTGGGCGCGATCGTGAGCAGGAGAGTGGTCACATTCGTATTACTGATTGCTTTTTGCGTAGGCACCTGGTTCATGAACAATAGTCTTCCTTCAGGATTTATTCCCAATGAGGACCAGGGAATGTTCTATGCTGTGATACAAACACCGCCTGGCTCTTCACTCGAACGTACAAATGAGATAGCAGAAAGATTGCAGAAGATCGCTGAAAAAGTAGAGGGTGTGGCATCCGTTTCTTCACTGGCGGGTTACGAAATATTGACAGAAGGTACGGGTGCGAATTCAGGTACTTGTTTGGTGAATTTAAAAAGCTGGGAAGAACGCAAACATTCCGTGCAAGAGATCATGCAGGAAGTGGAAGAAAAATCGAAAGACATTGCCGGTGCTACTATCGAATTCTTTCAACCACCTGCTGTTCCGGGTTATGGCGCAGCCGGAGGTTTTGAACTGCGTTTGCTTGATAAAGCAGGCTCGGGAGATTACAAAAAAATGGAAGCGGTAAGTAATGATTTTGTAAAGGAACTGGGTAAGCGCCCCGAACTATCTTCTGTATTCAGTTTTTACAGCGCCAGCTTCCCGCAATACATGCTTAAAGTGGATAATGATATTGCCAAACAAAAAGGAGTAAGCATTGAGAATGCGATGAACACGCTGTCTACTTTGGTAGGCAGTAACTACGAGATCAGTTTTATACAGTTTGGCCGTCAATACAAAGTGATCGTACAGGCTTCGGCACAGTATCGCGCATTACCGGAAGATATCCTCAAATTATATGTAAAGAACGATAGAGATGAAATGGTTCCGTTCTCCGCCTTTATGAAAATGGAAAAAGTGTATGGCTTGTCAGAGATCACACGACAGAATATGTACAATGCTTCTGAGATCAGCGGATCCTCTGCACCAGGTTATAGTAGCGGCCAGGCAATCAGCGCCATTAATGAAGTGGCGAAAAAAGCATTGCCGCGGGGATTTGGTATCGACTGGGCCGGTATTTCAAAAGACGAAACTTCACGTGGTAATGAAGCGGTGTATATATTTCTTATCTGTCTTGGGTTTGTCTACCTGATTCTTTCTGCGCAATATGAAAGTTTTGTATTGCCCCTGGCAGTGATACTTTCATTACCTGCCGGAATTTTCGGTGCCTTCATGCTGCTGAAATTACTGGGACTCGAAAACAATATTTACGCACAGGTAGCCATGGTGATGCTTATCGGATTACTAGGTAAGAATGCAGTACTGATCGTTGAGTTCGCGGTACAGCGGCATCGTGCAGGTGATTCAGTATTGAAAGCAGCCATCGATGGTTCGGTAACAAGGTTCCGCCCGATCCTGATGACATCTTTTGCCTTTGTTGCAGGATTGATCCCACTGGTTCTTGCTTCCGGCCCGGGTAAACTTGGTAACCGCACGATCGGTTCCGCGGCGGCGGGAGGTATGTTGTTGGGAACAGTGTTCGGTGTAATTGTCATACCCGGATTGTATTATCTGTTCGGTAAGATCTCTGAAAGACACATCCTTGTAAAAAATGAAGAAGAAAATCCTTTAACAGAAGAAATCGATCACAATGTATAAGTCAAAAATATATAGCAGCCTCATTGGTATTTGCCTCGCGATAACAGGATGCAAAGCACCGGCGATCATAGAGCTGGCAGAGAACAGGTCGGTACCCGCTTCTTATACAAGTAGCAACGATACCACCAACGCCGCGGCTGTGCAATGGCGGAATTTTTTTATCGATCCAAACCTTCAGCAACTGATCGATACAGCGATCAAAAACAACCAGGAGTTAAAGATCACTTTGCAGGAGATAGAGATCGCAAGAGCTGATATCCGTGTAAAGCAGGGAGCGTTATTACCTTCAGTTGGTGCAAGAGCCGGTATCGGCGTGGAGAAAGTAGGGCGATATACCAGCCAGGGTGCGGGCGATGCATCAACTGAAATAACACCCGGTAAAGAAGTACCCGATGCATTGATGGATTACACCGTAGCTGCTTACGCCAATTGGGAAGTAGATATCTGGAAAAAATTACGCAACGCCAAGAAAGCTGCGATCACGAGATGGCTGTCAACATTGGAAGGAAGAAATTTTGTACTCACCAATCTTGTTGCAGAAGTGGCGGGCTCATACTACGAATTGCTTTCGCTCGACAGCCAGCTGGAGATCATCAGGCAGAATATTGCATTGCAGCAAAATGCGCTCGGTATTATTAAAGTGCAGAAAGAAGCCGCGAGGGCAACAGAACTGGCCGTGCAAAAGTTTGAAGCGGAAGTATTGAAATCACAAAGTTTAGAGTTTACTGTCATTCAGCAGATAAAAGAAACCGAGAACAGGATCAACATGCTGCTGGGCCGTTACCCGAAAGAAATACCGAGGGAGAAAAAAGGGTTGCTGGACCTGCTTCCCGCAACAGTGAGTACCGGCATCCCTTCACAATTGCTGACCAATCGCCCCGATATCAAACAGGCTGAGTTGGAATTAACTGCTGCAAGATTGGATGTAAAAATAGCACGCGCAGAATTTTATCCATCTTTCAGTATTACTGCAGCATTGGGTTTCCAGGCATTCAAGCCTTCCTATCTCATAAGGTTTCCAGAGTCATTGTTGTATTCGCTGACTACCGAGCTCGCAGGCCCGTTGATCAACCGTAATGCTATAAAAGCCGAATTCAGTAAAGCAAGCGCAGAACAGGTGCGTGCCATGTACAACTATGAACGCACCATACTCAATGCTTATCTTGAAGTATCTACCCGTTTATCCCAAATAGACAATCTTGGAAAAAGCTATACGCTCAAGTCGAAACAGGTAGATGCCCTTACACGCGCCATCGATATATCAAACGATCTCTTTAAATCCGCCCGCGCCGATTATCTCGAAGTATTGATGACACAACGCGATGCGTTGGAAGCTAAGCTTGAATTGATAGAGAACAGGAAGGAGCAACTGGTCGCAGTGGTAGGTGTGTACCGCGATCTGGGAGGGGGATGGCGATAAATTTATTGAGCTTGATTTATTTGAGTTAATTGTTCAATAGACGACGATAGAAGCTGATTAGGGTTGATATTATTCAACTTCCTCTACAGTGGTCCGATGACACTTTTGATTTCGAAGTTGAGCGATCATGCTATGAAAAACCAAACACCAGTCTTTGCAGAGACGCCTCTTTGGGTGCGGTGACGAGCGAAGCGACGTCAATCAAAATGATGCGCAGCACATTTTGATAGCGGCCAAAGTAGCGTCGGCGCAAAGACGAGGCAATGCGGCCTGAGCCAACTGAGGTTATTTGTATCGGACATTTAGAAATAGAAATACTGATATAAATCTTTCGAACGGCCGCACTCTTACCCTCCCATAAAGGAAACGTGAAAGCGTTTCCTTTATCATTAGATAGTCCATGTTTATAAAAATTTTCTCTATTTTCTTCTCTATATGCAGTAGTATTTTTGTCAATGAATATAAGGTGAAGAATTTTTCTTATACCTTTCATTACTATTAATGGGTTTCATTTATTTACTCCATATGAGAAGAACATTTTTTATTTTTATTTCCCTTTTTTTTACAGTACTCTCTTTAAGGGCCCAAACAACTGCATCTATCATACCTGCGCCAATGCAATTGCAGATGGATGCCGGTTATTTTCTACTCAACAAACAGGTGTCGCTGGAACTTCCTGTGGGTTCAAACGCATTGAAACCGGCTGTGAATTTTTTTATCAATGCAGTACATGAAGTTTCCGGTTTGCAATTGCCTATAAACAAAGCAGCAGTACGAAAGATAGAACTGGTGATGGATAAACAACTTAGCCTGAAAGAAGAGGGTTACGAGCTTACCGTTGCACCCAGCCGGATCCTCATTCGCGCACGTTCAAATGCGGGGATGCTATATGCTTTTCAATCTTTGCTGCAAACCCTTCCACAAACACGTACCAATGCAGTATTACAAGTGCCTTGCATGCGTGTTACAGATGAGCCAAGGTTTGCATGGCGCGGTATGCACCTGGATGTGAGCCGCCATTTCTTTTCACCTGCAGTCATCAAAAATTATATTGATCTCATGGCCATGTATAAGATGAATACGTTTCATTGGCATTTGGTTGATGACCAGGGCTGGCGCATAGAGATCAAAAAATATCCAAAGCTTACAGGCACAGGCGCCTGGAGAGTGGATCATACAAATCTATTATGGGGAAGCCGTCCACAGGCAAAATCAGGAGAGGAGCCTTCTTATGGTGGTTATTATACCCAGGAACAGATCAAAGAGATTGTTGCTTATGCGGCACAACGGAATATTACGATTGTTCCCGAGATCGAAATGCCGGGGCATGTGGCATCGGCCATCGCTGCATATCCTGAACTGAGTTGTACGGGCAACCCGCAGTTGCCTTTGACCGGTGGGAATTATGCAAATATGTCTTCCAATTATTGCGCAGGTAAAGATGCTGTTTTCAATTTTCTGCAGGATGTACTTACAGAAGTTATAGCACTTTTCCCTTCAAACTATATTCATATTGGTGGCGATGAAGTTGATAAGGGCCCCTGGAAAAAATGCACGCTTTGCCAGGAACGCATAAAAAAAGAAGGTCTGAAGAATGAAGAAGAACTGCAGAGTTATTTTATCAAACGGATGGAAAAATTCATCATCAGCAAGAAAAGAAAAATGATCGGTTGGGATGAAATTCTGGAAGGCGGACTTGCACCCGAAGCAGCCGTTATGAGCTGGCGCGGTGAAGCCGGTGGTATTGAAGCTGCGAAGATGAATCACTATGTGGTGATGACACCAGGTAACCCCTGCTATTTTGATCATTACCAGGCTGGCCCCGAAGGAGAACCGACTGCGATCGGTGGATTCAATACTTTAAAGAAAGTATACGATTACGAACCGATACCAAAAGAACTCAATGGCGACAATCAAAAATTTGTATTGGGTGCACAGGGAAATGTTTGGACAGAATATATCAGCACGGCGGAACACCTGGAATACATGGTATTACCGCGAATGCTCGCGCTGGCAGAAACCGTATGGTCTCCCGCTGCCAATAAAAACTGGGATGATTTTAACCGCAGGCTTGCCTATCATTTCAGGGCATTTGATCAGAAAGGGTTGCATTATTCTCCGGGTAATTATACGGTAGAGATCCGTCCCGAATCAAAAGACGGTAGACTGTCCGTGTCTTTGTTTACAGAAATTCCAACAGCCAAAATTTATTATACAACAGACGGCACCATACCGAATGCATCAGCCATTTTGTATGAACGACCTTTAACAGTAAGCAGTTCCATCATATTAAAAACGGTAACGGTACAGAACGGGAAAGTGATGAACCTTCGACCGGCAGAACAATCTTTCACTGCCCATAAAGCTTTTGGTTCTAATGTGGCGTATGAAAAAACGCCATCCAAATATTATCCTGCCAACGGCCCCAACTCTTTAACAGATGGTATCCGGGGTAAAGCGGCGGCGGGTAAATTCTGGCATGGGTTCAGTGGAAATGACCTGGTAGCAACGATAGACATGAGCGAAGTAAAAGAGATCACAAAGATCAGTCTCGGTTGTTTTCAAAATTATGGCGACTGGATCTTTTTTCCTTCTTCGGTAAGTTTTGAGATCTCTGAAGATGGCAAACAATTTGTTTTTGCAGGAACCGTGAAGACTGATATCACTCCTGAAACCAGGGGAGCGCAGATGAAAGATTTTATAGTAAAGTTTCCTTCAGCAAAAGCAAGATATGTACGGGTAACAGGTAAAGTGATAGAAGCCTGTCCGCCCGGACACCCGGGTGCAGGTAAACCGGGATGGTTGTTTGCGGATGAGATCGTGGTGGAATAAACTAGCTGACCGGGTTGATCTGTTTAAACGGTTAATCCGAAATCTTGTCAACAGGTAGCGGGAAAATAAAATATTCTAAAACATTCCTGTGTGCTTTCGAGATATGTCCCTTGTACGATTTCATACTTCTTCGCAGCGCACTCGAGTAATCGATCCTCATTTTCTGTAAAACCATGTCTATGTTAACCAGTGCCGCTTTGATCACTTCTCTCCGGTCTGTTGCGGTTTGGGGAAGCTGTGCGTCAAGGGTCTGAATATTTTGAGCAAAAACCAATTCTGCCGCCTTATAAAAACCATGTAACATGGGTTCTGAAGAAAAGGTTTTGATATGTGTGAGCCAGATAGCTACTTGTTTTTCTTCTTCATCCATTTTATTATCTATACTGGCTGCCAATAAACACACGTACGCGGGAAACTGTAAAAGTAATGTTCTGTCTGCATTCGATAATTCTTCAAAAGTTTTCATTCTCTTTATATTTAATCGGGAAACTCGTCCAGGAAAATGGACTGATGTTTCATAAGATAAGGAATCAAAAATGTTGCCAATACGCAGGTGATTGTTGCCAGACCCAGGAAAAGCATTCTGAAATCAGCCGTAACTTTTGGATCGGAAGATCGGTTAATATGTAACCCCAGGTTGAAGCAAAAAATGGTAAAAATGATAAAAATAAGAACATACACCAGTACCCCTTGTTTGATAAACTTGCTTGCAAAAAAATAAAGCAGGCCGGCAACCGAAAAGAATAGCATAGTCGCGAAAATAATCGTGGCTACATTGATGATTTGGGAAGGCATGAATTGTGTATATTTTCGAAAAAACAAATCGAAGCCAAGATTACTTAGTGTTGCCACTATGCCGGCAAAAACACCTGAAAGTATTGATTTTGAAAGATAGGATTGTTGCGGATAATCGTAGGTCATGGTTATATATTTTAAGTAATAAAATCAGAGGAGTTCTTTTTTTCACTGTTCCCTTTGAATTAGAATTTGGCTCTTAATGAGTAACCGAAGGTTAGATCGGTGCAATACAAAAATATTGCATAAGCAATATAAAATTATAGTAATTAAGTTAAAATATCTAATTAATATTGCATAGGCAACACTTTGTAAAATGAGCCATTTGAGATAATTTGTATCAATAAATATGAAAAAAGACTTGAAAAGTTGTAATCCGAAACGTTGTTTTTTGTGTCAGAACTGTGTTCCGGAATGGGTTCCCTTTATCACCGGGCATAAAAAGATCATTCATTTAAAAAGAGGCGAAGATGTTTTTAAAGAGGGCGAAAAAGTAAATGGGATCTATTTTTTATATAGCGGCAAAGTAAAAGTGCACAAACAATGGAATGAAGAAAAACAGCTTATTATCCGGTTCGTAAAAGAAGGAGATATTCTTGGTCATCGTGGATTTGGCCACACTAATATTTACCCGGTTTCAGCTACTGCACTTGTAGAGTCAACACTTTGTTTTATTGAGCATGATTTTTTTCTCACAACTCTTAAAATGAATCATGAATTAACTTATAAGCTGATGCTGTTCTACTCTTCAGAATTGGAGAACGCTGAACATCGCATGCGCGATCTTGTACACATGGATACCAAAGGAAAAATATCCGATGCATTGTTAATGATGAAAAACCAATTTGGTTGTGATTGGGAAGGTAATATTGAGATGCATCTAACCAGACAGGATCTTTCTTCTTTTGTTGGGGCCACATATGAAACCGTTTTCAAAATTATTAATGAACTGGTTAAAGAAAAATCGATAGCGGTAAAAGGAAAGGAAATAAAGATCTTAAACGAGAAAAAATTGCAGTCATATACCCTGCCTGTGATAGTGAAAAAATGATTTCTATACCGGTTATCTTACCCGAAAAAAGAAAGCATCAGGATCGTTTTGTAAGAAATAAACTTTGTGTTCAGCAAATGATCGATTGTGCAAGTATCTTGTTGAATATTACGGCAAATGATCTACCCGGATAAATTAATTACGATACAGGATGGATTAAAATTGTATGTGCCTGACCCGGAACAGGTAAAACCTCTGTATGAAAAGTTGTTGGACAAAGACAACACAACTCCATTCCCTTTCTGGGCAAAGATCTGGCCCTCTGCAGAAGCAATGATTTCATTTCTGAAAGAAGAGCCGCATTGGATAGATGGTAAGCATGTATTGGAAGTAGGGGCAGGGATTGGTGTGCCTTCTTTTGCAATGGCTGCTCATGCTTCAGCCATGATCATCAGCGATCATGCACCGGAAGCGGTGGCACTGATCGAAAAGAATATTCAATACCTGGGCCTGCAACATGTAAAAGCGATGTGCCTGGATTGGAATCATTTTCCTGGCGATATGAGGGCAGAAACTGTATTGTTAAGTGATATCAACTATGCACCGGAACAGTTTGGTCCATTGCTGGCATTGATCCGTACATTTTTGGAGCAGGGTGCTACCATCATTCTTTCTACACCTCAGCGGATCACCATCACACCATTTGCAGAAGCGATACACCCTTTTATTAAAAGATCCGTTTTGCAAACTGTTGAACATAGCTCGCAAACGGTTGATATACGCATCCTGGTTCTTTCGGCATAACAGCTATTTATCTTTTGGGATAAAGAAAAAATTGAGCACGGGTTGACCGGTAAACGGGATCAGTTGCTTCCCGTCAAAAATCGCTACCCGGTATCCTAAGCCCGATAAATAGTCCATGCATAGTTTTCTGCGGTCATTGTCCCACAGTTCGCAAAAGATCAAAGGCATGTGTTTGATCAGCATCGCTTCGCCGCCTTTTAATACATAATATTCGAAATTCTCAACATCGATCTTGATAGCTGCGATGTCTGAAACGCTTTGCAGTTCAGGTATATCATCCAGTTTTAATACAGGCACTGTGTATTGTATTCCTTTTTCAATTGTTCCTGAAGTTTCGTCTTCCACCACATGACTCAGGCCCTGCATTTTTGCATTGTTTACAACTGGCAGTATCATTTTTAGTTCGCCTTTTTCTTCACCAAGAGCGGTCTCGAAAATTATTACATTATGCAGTTTGTAATGGTTCACCACTTTCTCCAACGCTTCAATATTATCGGGAATGGGTTCAAAGGAATACACTTTCGCTTTGGGAAACCTGCGGGCAAGGCTTGCAGTCATAATGCCGATATTGGCACCGATATCAAGAATGATACTTTCTGGTGGTATCATCCCCATAAAAAAAATAAATTCTTCTTCGTGCACGCCGCGCCTGATGCGCCTGATGGTGAACAACGAAAACAGGAAGAGGTAGTTTTTATAACCGATCAGTTTCTGGCTAACGGCCCTGATAATGTCTTTCATCATAACTGGTTATTATCATCAGGATAGATTTAAAAATACAAATAAATCAGATTGTAGTAGTTTCTAACCAAGAAGGCTGTGAACCGTGGGCTTCAAGTCGTGAGCCTGATTAGCTTGTAATAAGTAGTTCTACATTAATTCATGTAGGTAATCCTCGTCATGATTGTTCAATAGTACACTTCGTCCATCAGCTTCGTGGTACAATTTCAAAACTCCTTTGTTGTCATTTTCAATGGCGCGCACACCATCTAAAACACAGAAGAAACCAAATACGGTGCTGTTTGCTGTTTCTCTAATGATGGAGAGAAGCATAGCTTTGTCGCCATCTTTTAAATTATTATACCATTGAGACATTGCAACAAAATCTTCTGAAGGTGCCCTCCCTGGAGGTTTAATCAAAACATCTTGAATCAATTTAACCGTGCCTTCTGTGACTACTTCCTTTATAACGTCTACAAATGTTTGACTGTCCATGATGCTTGATGTTGTATTGATCAAATCTATCGATTTATGTCAATATGTGAGATTTGCAATTGGTCCCATAGGGACAAAATATCGGTAACTCAAAATGATTCCAAAACACCAGAGCGCCGTAGGTGCGAAATATTTCGCACCTACGGCGCTCTGTAAATTTCCGAAATATTCCGGCTACCGATATGTGGCCCCTATGGGGCGCGAGATATTCATTGAGCACAGTTCCCCTAAATATCCGGTTCCTGGTAGGTGCTCCTGAAATAGCTTTCCAGGTATTCGCTTGGAGATTTACCAACCACTGATTTGAATACACGGTTGAAATTGGTAATGGTATTGAACCCGCAGTTATAGGCAATATTTGATATGCTCACACTATCTGTATCACTGGTGGTGAGTTTCTTGCATGCTTCGTTGATACGCACTTCATTGAGAAAGGAGACAAATGTATGCAGCGTACGTTTTTTAAAATACCTGCAAAATGCCTGCGGTGTCATATGCGCCTGCCTGGCCACTTCTTCCAGCGTGATCTGTTTGGCATGGTTGGCCATGATAAAATGATAGATATTGCTTAACCGTATCCCGTCATGTTCACTCACGGTGTTGAGATTGGTGTTATTTGACAACTCTTTTAATTTGGCAATGCCTGAAAACTTTTTTAACAGGTCTATAAATGCAATGATCTGGTCCATTCCCTTGCATTTACTTACCAGTTGCATTTTGTGTGAAACATCAGATACATGACTATCCGGTACCACAAAACCATTACTGTGTTTCTTGAAAAACACATTCGCTGCATTCATTTCTTCCAGGCCGAAAAGACTGTTCAGTTTTCCGTTTGGATTAAAATGTATGGTTAATGCCTGCACCGTGCGTACACTTTTTGGCGCAAAATAAATGGGGTCGCTTTTGAACACATGCGGTTGGTTGGCGCCGATATAATAGACCTGGTTAGGACCAAAAGGGTGCATATGGTTATCAACCACCAATGTGCCTTCGCCTTTTTGTATCCAGGTTAACTGGATCTCGTCGTGCCGGTGAAGATGATGATAGAAATGAGGCAATATCTCCCGGCGGATAATAATATTCCTGTCGCTTGGGACCGGTATGGTGAATTGCAGAACTTTCATATATCATGTAAGAATTGCAGAGGTTACCAATAAAATGTAACAATAACTGCTTGATGCGTTTCTAAAGGGTAAAATATAATGTTTGGTGCAAATTACCCATAATTGATTCCATT
Organism: Bacteroidota bacterium; assembly: GCA_040388475.1. Lineage (GTDB taxonomy): Bacteria > Bacteroidota > Bacteroidia > Chitinophagales > Chitinophagaceae > Sediminibacterium. The sequence continues at coordinate 183,026 of JAZKBT010000002.1, forward strand.
TTGATCTTATAAGGTGAAAATAATGCTATTAATGGTCATTTTTTAATAAGCGCTGCAAAAAAAATTATGGCTACATGAAACTGTTTCTTTGATACCTGTATAGATCCATTTTGCCTGAAAGATGTTAAAATCCGCAAACAATTCATTAATCTGTGAAAATACACTGGCAACCGAAAGCCACTATTTTTGCATAAAATAATATTATGGCTACAGTAACATGGAAAGGCGTTTACCCAGCATTGCTAACACCTTTTACAAAAGATGATTCGATCGATTTGGCAATGTTTAAAACAAATCTTGACGCGCAGCTGGAAGCAGGTGTGGAAGGTATTATACTCGGTGGATCATTGGGTGAAGCCAGTTCGCTTTCCAATGAAGAAAAACGTGATCTTTTGTTTTATTCGAAAGAAGTATTACCCGCTTCTGTTCCTGTTATTATCAATATTGCAGAACAAACAACAAAAGCCGCAGTTGCATTGGCAAAGGAATCTGAAAAAAATGGTGCCGATGGCTTGATGCTGCTTCCGCCCATGCGTTATGGAGCTGATGATGCAGAAACACTTGCCTATTTCGCATCGGTTGCGGAATCCACTTCACTGCCCATTATGATCTATAATAACCCGATTGATTATAAGATCATGGTAACGCTGGATATGTTTGAAAAATTAACGGCTCATAAAAACATACAGGCAGTAAAAGAGTCCACGCGTGATGTTAGTAATGTTACCCGTATGATCAACCGGTTTGGCGACCGTTATAAAATATTAACCGGTGTTGATCCGCTTGCGATGGAAAGTCTTGTGATGGGTGCCGACGGCTGGGTGGCTGGATTGGTAGATGCTTTTCCAAGGGAGACCGTTGCGATCTATCGTCTTGTGAAAGCAGGAAAGATCGATGAAGCTTTAAAGATCTACCGTTGGTTCCTGCCGGTTCTTGAACTGGATATTCATCCCAAACTTGTTCAATATATTAAGCTGGCTGCAGAATGCACAGGCATAGGAACAAGCAATGTAAGAGCGCCACGTTTAAGCCTGAAAGGGGAAGAATATACAAGGGTAAAGAATGTTATTGAGAAAGCCATTGCTATACGTCCTGAATTACCTGAGTACCTTAGCCTGAAATAATAGTTACTATATCTATTGCTTAGCATCCTTGTCACCAAGCATGCGGAATATTTTGTGCCCGATCGTGTACATTTTATCCAGTATCTTTTCTCCTGTACGGTTTGATAAAAAGATCAGGGACAGTTGAGATTCAGGATAGAGGACGATATAAGAACGGAAACCGGCAGTTCCGCCATCCGTCCAGATCCGCAGGTTCCCTTTCTCCGGGTGATATTGGAGCCAGTTTAGTGAAAGGCCATATACACGGTCATTGATCATGTCGATAGAAACAAGATCGCGTACTTTATTGGTTCCCGCATCAACCGAAACTGTTGGCTGCAGTGAAAGTTTTGATTCGGGTGTTGTATGTGCCTGGAGATAAGAGAGGTATTTGATCATATCGCTTGTGGTGGAACGCATGGAGCCGGTTCCTTTTGCGAAAACACTGGTAAGATAAGCTGCCATTTCTCCTCCGGTTTTATAACCTTTCATCATTCGTGTTGGTGTGATCGCATTGCCGAATGATGTTTCTGTCATTTGAAGCGGCTCAAGTATGTACCGATTGACAAGAACATCGATCGGTTCTTTATACACCGCTTCCATAATATAAGCCAGAAGTGCAGCCGCTACATTCGAGTGGCGTGCTTTTGTGCCGGGAATGGTATCAGGTTTTATCGCTGCCAATGCCTGGAGAAAATCCAATTTCGTAAATCCCGAGTCAGTTCGCCGTGCTAAATTATCAGGCAGTGCTGATGTTGTGTTGGCAAGATTCACCAACCGTATCGGTTCCCCCTTGTATGCAAGATTTGAAAAATCTCCTTCCAGGTATTTTCGCACGTCATCAGTCAATGAAACTTTTCCCTCAGTAAGAGCATGTGCCAATACAAGACTTATAAATGTTTTCGTGATAGAGCCGATCTCATAAATAGAATGTTCGTCGGGGTTGCCTTTGCCAAAATTATAAAACCATGTGTTTTTCCCATAAAGAATGCCTATGGATAATCCGGCGGTTGCAGTATCCTTTGAGAATTCATTTCCCAATCGCTGAATGATGCTGTCATAGGCAGGCGGCGCAAGTTGTGTATGACCATACAAACAGGAAATGCATAGTAATAATGTGATGAAGGGGCTTTTCATACAGCTGAGAACTCCAGGATGCTGGTAAGGTTACACTTAAGCAAGGAATTTTCGGTATTAAATATTACATCTCTAACGTATATCCTTTACCATGAATATTGATGATCCTGATACCCGTATCGGCTGACAAGTGTTTTCTTAAACGTGAAATGATTACATCCATACTTCTCCGGTTAAAATAATCATTGCTTCCCCAGATCTTTTTCAATGCTGTTTCACGATCCAGTAAGGTGTTTTGATGTTGCAATAGCAACAACAGCATAGCTGATTCCTTAGCGGTCATTCTTAGTGAGGAGTTGCCAACCTCTAATATTTGTGTAGCAGTATGAAAAGTGGATGCACCAAAACGGATAACGCTGTCGTTGTTTTTCTCTGCAACGATGGCTGTTCTTTTTAATACGGCATGTATCCTTGCCACCAGTTCTTCTTCATCAACCGGTTTGGTGATATAGTCGTCACAGCCCAGTTTAAATCCTTTTAGCTTATCAACCTTGAGATTTTTTGCAGTAAGAAAAATATAGGGGAGTTTTGAAGAAGAGGCTGAGATCTGTTCAGCCAGGCTAAAGCCATCCATTGAGGGTAGCATAACATCCAGTATACTTAATTCATACGGATTTTTTTTGACCAGCGCTAGGGCTTCCGCTCCATCTTTTGCCCAGGTGATAGTAAATCCTTTCATAGAAAGATATTCAGAAAGGATATATCCCAAATTCTTATCATCTTCCACCAATAATATCCGTTTACCTGCTTCCATAACTGTAAGGTAGAATTAAAATAAATTCACTTCCTTCTCCAACCGTGCTTTTAACTGAAATAGATCCACCATGCGCCTCTACAATGGCCTTGACATAACTAAGTCCTATCCCGTATCCTTTTACATCATGCAAATTACCGGTATGTCCGCGAAAGAATCTTTCAAACAATTGATGTTTTGTTTGCATGTCGATACCAATGCCCCGGTCTGCGATGGAAAGTGACAGGTGTTTATCCTGGCTACTGGTTGTAATGATTATCTGAGCCGTTTCCTTTGAATATTTAAAAGCGTTGTCCAATAAGCTCCCGATAGCAGCAGCAATATGTGTTTCATCTCCATAGATCGTGTGTTTGGGGGCATTGAGAAATAATTTAACCGATGCTCCCTGTTCTTTACTGATCAGGTCGAAACTTCTTACGGCTGACCGTATAACCGTGTGCAGGTCCAGCTCTTTTTTATCTAATTGCAATTGCTCTTTGTCCAGTGCAGAAGTTTCCAATACTTTATCTACCAGTTGCGTAAGCCTTGCTGTTTCTTCCTGTATGCTATCAATATAAGAAGTGAGTTTTTCGTTTTGCCGGATCTGTTCCTGTGCAGCCAGCATTTTAGATGCGATTGAAATAGTAAACAGGGGTGTCTTCAATTCATGTGTCATATTATTCACAAAATCTTCCTTCGCCGATGCCAGCGCCGATTGTTTGCGGATAATGGAAACAAGTATCAGGAAACAAACAAACAGCAAGAGAATGGAAATGCCTGAAAGGATCACCAGTGGAAGCAATTGTTTAAACAGGAAGGCTGGCTTTGCAGGGAGGAATATTTTTACATAATAAACATCTGTGCTTTTTGGACCAATATGCGCCACTCTTAACCGTGTATCCGCTAATCCTGTGTTCTGTGATGAATCGCTGCTCCATATCAGGTTTGGATTTGTTCTGAAGGGCGATCTGCCGGCATAATACTCGGTTGAACTGGCTAGTTTGCCAACGGCATACACATAGTTAACGGGTATACTATTGCGTGAAAAAAAAGAATCAATGTGTTCTGTAACACGTGTGCGCACGAAATGGATGACGGCACTGTCACTCGTCAGGGCATTCATTGCCGCTGTATCTTTTACTAGTGTTTCTTCGATGTAGGGCGCAACCAGGAAAAGCTTATCATTAAAATCTTTCTCTTTGCCTTTGTAGGCACTATTCAACAGCGGCCATTCTACGAAGATCATAACAGCAAATGCTGCCAGTATGAGGTAGAAGAAAGAGTTTTGCCGCAATAACCGCAGTTTCATCCTGTAATATACCCCCAGAACATCTTTCAAAGAATTCCGTGTAACATCCTGTTAACACATTTAACCTTTGATTAAGCTGTAAAGTTTTCCTGTAACATTTCAGCACCAGGTGTTCATGTAATTTTATACATAACGTTTCACCATTCTGCCTGCCATATGAAAAATACCTGCCTGCTATTATTTTTGTTGTTCACTATCAGCGTTGCAGCACAATCTTCAAAAAAAACAATCCATCAACCTGTACTTGGGTACCGTACTGCGGCCATCTTAAAAATTTCAGGAATGGAATTTAAAGATCTTAACCGCAATGGTAAACTGGATAAATATGAAGACTGGCGGTTATCAAACGAAGAAAGAAGCCGCGACCTTCTCTCCAAAATGTCGGTGGATGATAAAGTAGGTTTTATGCTGATCAGTACCGCAAGCATGAAAAACGAGCGGGGAGGAGGCAGTGAATTGAATGAAGAAGACAGGGTGTCCAATACCAATATGTTTACGCGCAAGCCTTTGCCCACACCCATGATGAGTGTAGCGGGAACGACCAAAGGTGTTACACAATTTCATTTACGTCATTTTATTTTCAGGGGTAATGTTGGTGCACGTGTAACAGCCGAGTGGACCAATAAGATACAGGCGCTTTGTGAAAGCGATGGCCTGGGTATTCCCGCGATCTTTGCTTCCAATCCCCGCAATCATATTACCAAAGATGCAGCTGCAGGTTTAAGTGTAGGAAGAACAGTGTTCTCTACCTGGCCGGGAGAACTGGGACTGTCTGCTATGCATGATCTGAAACTGGTAAAAGAGTTTGCAGATATGGCCCGCCAGGAATGGGCAGCTGTTGGTTTGCGGAAAGGGTATATGTATATGGCCGATCTGAGTACAGAGCCGCGTTGGCAAAGAATAGAAGGAACCTTTGGAGAGAACAGTGAATGGGTGGGACAAATGATCACGCAGATCGTACTGGGTTTCCAGGGAGAAAAATTAGGTAAGGGATCGGTGGCCGTAACAACAAAACATTTTCCCGGAGGAGGATCAGGCGTAGGCGGACAGGATCCGCATTTTGACTGGGGAAAAAATGAGCATTTTCCCGGTGGAATGTTTGAGAACAATCTCATCCCTTTTAAAGCAGCGATCAAAGCGGGCACATCTTCCATCATGCCTTATTATTCAATACCCACCGGAACCAAATACGAAAAGATCGCATACGCATATAACAAGGCCGTGATCCATGACTTGTTAAGAGTACAACTCGGCTTTAAAGGAATTATCAATTCAGATACCGGCCCGATTGAGATGATGCCATGGGGTGCAGAAGATCTTTCGATCACAGAGCGTTATAAAAAAACAATGGAAGCGGGAGTGAACCTGTATTCAGGAACAGCCGATCCTTCTAAATTGTTAGAGACAGTGAAAAGCGGGATAGTTGATATGAAGTTGGTTGATGAATCTGTTTACCGTTTGCTGATGGAAAAGTTCCAGCTAGGACTTTTTGAAAATCCTTATGTGGATGAAGATGCCGCAGAAAAAATTGTTGGTAATGTAAAATTCGCTGAAAAAGCAAATCTTGCTTTCCGTAAATCGGTTGTATTACTTCGTAACGAAACAAAAACACTTCCTGTAAAACCGAAAATAAAATTATACGCAGAATCCTATTTTCAAAGAACAGGATCTGCTGCAAGCAAGGTGTACGATACGGTTGACAGCCGCTATAATGTAACGTTTGTAAAAACGCCTGAAGAAGCGGATGCAGTTTTATTATGGGTAACACCTGCCGCCGGTGGGCTGTTCTCTTCGCAGGGAAATCCTATTTCGCTGTCGCTATCAAAAAACAATGTAGACATTAAGTATGTAAATAGTTTGATCGCAAAGAAGCCAACTATTCTCGCTGTTAATTACACCAATCCATGGGTAATCGATGAAATTTATAATCCGCAGTCGCCTGGTAATATAAAAGCAGTGATCGCCACTTTTAATACAACACTTGATGCATTACTGGATGTTGTAACCGGTAAGTTTAACCCAACCGGTAAAATGCCATTTACCACACCTGTTTCCGAAGCGGTTGTTGAAAAACAATTGTCAGATGTTCCGGGTTACCTGAAAGGAAGCGCTTATGCCTTATTCAAATACAATGAAGGATTATCCTATCCATAAATCTTTAGCTATACTGGCAAGTTGGTGCTGAATCTCCGTTCCCTCTCTCCTGTTAAAGGAGGGAGGCGGAAGAGAGATACACAAACTTATATTCCTATCGGTTCCCAGGATAAGATGGTTATTGGAGGCCATCATAATATAATCTATTTTAATATCGAATAGTCCATCCTTTCTTTCTGGTCAGTAGAGTAAATTTGACTACGCGGTTAGTCGAATTAATTCGACACGTGCCGCAAATGTTTGTAAGCAATTTCAACTATATTTAAATAGTCATTACCAGGTAGTTAGCAGCTTCAGGTTAACTGGTTTTAGTATTGACAAGCTTCGAGAATGCGCCATGTGAAACGATACCAACTTGTATTATCCTGCTTTTTGCTGGCATTTGGATTTTTTTATGCCTGTACAGGCAGTAACGATCCTGTTAAAGATATTCCCGGAACCATCAGCTATAATTATGATGTCCGCCCCATCTTATCCGACAAATGTTTTAACTGCCATGGTCCGGATGCAAATAAAAGAGAAGCGGGACTACGTTTAGACATAGCTGCTGAAGCATACAAAGCATTGCGTGAACATCTGGGCAAACACGCCATTGTTCCGGGTAACCCGCAACAGTCGGAATTGTTCCTTCGTATCAGTACAAAAGACACCAGCCTTCAAATGCCATTGGTAAAAAGCGGTTTACCAAGACTTACGGATCGTGAGATCGGTATTCTTAAAAAATGGATCAGCCAGGGTGCTATGTATGAACCGCATTGGGCATTTGTTGTTCCGCGGAAAAAGCCGGTACCCGAAGTATCCAATAAAGAATGGGTGGTGAACGAGATCGATCATTTCATTTTAAAAAAAATGGAAGAGAAAGGATTGGAACCGAATGAGATGGCCGATAAAGAAAGATTGGCAAAGCGTGCTTTCATGGATTTGACAGGTATCCTTCCCACCGAAAATGAGACCAATCAATTTGTAAACGATAAAGCCCCTGCAGCGTACGAGAAGATGATCGATCGCTTATTGGCGCAGCCACAATTCGGAGAACGCATGGCGATTAGTTGGCTCGATATTGCACGCTATGCTGATTCGCACGGGTTCCAGGATGACAATTATCGCTCGCAATGGCCATGGAGAGATTGGGTGATCAGTGCATTCAACAGGAACATGCGCTATGATACATTTATTACCTGGCAAATGGCTGGCGACCTGCTTCCCAATCCAACAAAAGAACAATTACTCGCAACCGGTTTTAACCGCAACCATAAGATCACAGAAGAAGGTGGCGTGATCGATGAAGAATATCGTCTCATGTATGTGCAGGATCGCACTGTTACGTTTAGCCGCGCTATGTTGGCGATGACGGTAGAGTGCGCCAAATGTCATGATCATAAATACGACCCCATTTTACAAAAAGATTATTACCAGCTTGCTGCATTCTTTAATAATGTAACAGAAACAGGATTGGAATCCACTGTTGGCGGCCCTGAAACTTTTGCGAAGAACCCACGTATGCGCATCACCAATGAGGATGTGAGTACAACGTTGAAGTTTATCAATAAACCCGATACAAATAAACTCGAAGTATCTGTGATGGCTGACAGGGACACAGGCAAAAGAAAAACATTCATCCTTGCCCGTGGTAATTATGATATGCCAACGGACTCTGTTGCGCCTTCCACCCCGAATGCGATCCTTCCCTTCGATAGATCATTGCCAAAGAACCGGCTGGGCCTGGCTAAATGGTTATTCGATAAAAAAAATCCATTAACGGCACGTGTATTTGTGAACCGTATGTGGCAGGAATTTTTCGGAAGAGGTTTTGTGAAAACGACTGCCGACTTTGGCATGCAGGGAGAGTTGCCTACCCATCCCGAATTATTAGATTGGCTTGCTGTTGATTTTAGTGAGCATGGATGGGATATGAAACGGTTGGTCAAACAATTCGTGATGTCTGCAACCTATCGCCAATCAAGCAAAGTATCCAAAGAAAAACTTAAAGCAGATCCTCTAAATATATACTGGTCCTATGCACCGAGGGTTCGTTACCCCGCGGAAATTGTAAGAGACATGTTATTGGTAAGCAGCGGACTTCTTAACAGAAGCATTGGGGGCCCAAGTGTAAAACCTTACCAGCCGCCAGGTTTATGGGAGATGGCCACATCGGGAAGAGGCTTGTTGAAAAAATATGTGCAGGATACAGGACAGGCATTGTACAGAAGAGGGATCTACACTTTTATCAAAAGAACAGTACCTCCGCCGTCTATGATGTTATTTGATGCAAGTAACCGTGATGAGTGCCAAACGGGCCGTTACCGCACCAATACACCTTTACAGGCATTGATCATGCTAAATGATCCAACCATGCTGGAAGCATCAAAAGCTTTGGCAGATAAATTACTGCAACAATATACAGATCCGGCAAAAATGATGGAGAAAGCTTTCGTTGCGATCTTATGCCGCATGCCTTCTGAAAAAGAAAAAGAACTGTTGGTTAATTACTGGAAGGATGCGCAAAAAGAAATGGATCTGAAAAAAGCAGATCAACTGATGACAGTGGGAGGGTATCAACCCAAAACAAAAAACAAGATTCACCTGGCGGTTACTATGCAAACCATACAGGTTATTTATAATATGCAGGAAGCGATTACCAAAACCTGATCATGGAAAAACAATTACTCGAACATGGTTTGAATATTAACCGGAGAAAATTTATCTCCCGGCTCAGCGTTGGTTTGGGAAGTGCTGCGCTTGGCTCGTTATTGATTCCTGGATTGTTTGACGGATCAGAAAGTCCTGAAGATGCCATCATGCGTGGCCTTCCGCATTTTGCGCCGAAAGCAAAAAGAGTGATCTATCTTTTTCAGAATGGAGCACCTTCTCAGTTGGAAACCTTCGATTACAAGCCATTGCTTTGCCAGATGATGGGAGAGAATCTTCCTGAATCCATTCATAAGGGTCAGCGTTTAACGGGGATGACTTCCGACCAAAAAACTTTTCCGTTAATTGGCTCTTATTATAAATTCAACCAGTATGGAAAATCAGGCGCATGGGTAAGCGACCTGTTTCCGCATATGTCTAAAATTGTGGATGATCTCTGTATTATCAAATCAATGAATACAGAAGCGATCAACCACGATCCTGCACTTACTTTTTTTCAATCAGGCGCACAACAAGGCAACCGCCCAAGTATGGGTTCATGGGTGAGTTATGGATTGGGTACGGAGAATAATAATCTCCCTGCATTTTGTGTTTTGCTCTCGAGAGGAAGAGGGAACGGGCAGGGTGTGTATTCAAAACTATGGACCAATGGATTTTTAGATTCGGTACACCAGGGCGTGCAATTCAGCAGCGGCGATAACCCGATATTGTATTTGCAGGACCCGGAAGGAATGGATAGGAACATGCGCAGAAAAATGATCGACCAGATAGATGCGATGAACCAGATGGAGTATGACAATTTTGGAGATCCTGAAATTGCCGCAAAAATTCAGCAGTATGAAATGGCTTACCGGATGCAGACCGCTGTTCCGGAAATCATGGATACTTCGAAAGAATCGGAGAGCATTGTCAAAATGTACGGGCCGGATTGTTTGGTGCCGGGAACATATGCAGCCAATTGTTTATTGGCAAGAAAATTATCGGAGAACGGTGTTCGTTTTGTTCAGTTATATCACCAGGGATGGGATCAGCATGGCAACCTGCCGAATGAAATGAAATTACAGGCGCAGGATGTGGATCAACCTTCAGCTGCATTGATCAATGACCTGAAACAAAGAGGCTTGCTCGATGAAACATTGGTAATATGGGGTGGCGAATTCGGTCGCACTAATTATTGCCAGGGAAAAGTAAAAGAAGATAATTATGGACGTGACCACCACCCGAGATGTTTTTCAATATGGATGGCTGGCGGTGGAATTAAACCGGGTATGGTATATGGGGAAACAGATGAGTTTGGTTATAACATCATCAAGGACCCGGTTCATGTGCACGATTTCCAGGCAACCGTTTTGAATTTACTGGGGCTCGATCATGAAAAACTAACGTATAAATTCCAGGGAAGAAGATACAGACTCACTGATCTGTATGGCAATGTTGTAAAAAATATCATCGCATAGCTTATCGATTCAATCATATGTAAATCCGTAAAATCCGTGATCAAATGAATAGAAAACAATTTGTGAAACAGGCAGTATTGGGCAGCGCCGGTTTCCTGATCGCCAAAGACATGTTTGCTTCTGCGCAGGAGCCGGTATACGGCCACAATGAAATGCGTTTCCGGATGAACACTGCATGGGGGAAATTGAATCCCGATCAAACACCCGTGAATGATTGTCATGAAATGGTGCAGGATGGCAAAGGAAGAATACTGCTTCTCACCAATGAAACAAAGAATAATATCATTATCTATAATAAATCAGGAAAATTGATCAGCACATGGGGTAATGAATTTCCCGGTGCACATGGATTAACGATACAGAAAACAGGCAAGGAAGATTTTTTATTCATTACCGATACGAATCGTCACCAGGTATATAAAACAACGATCGATGGGAAAATATTATTCACTGTAGATCCGCCACAGGAAGCCAGTCTCTATCCAAAGAAAGAATCCTTTGTACCAACAGAAACAGCGGTACTCGAAAATGGTGAATTTTATATTGCTGATGGATATGGGTCACAATATGTATTGCATTATGATGCCAATGGAAAACTGATCAGTTATTTTGGTGGGAAAGGAGAGGGCGATGAACATTTGGATAATGCACATGGTATCTGTATTGATTACAGAAAGAAAACACCCACATTGGTTGTAACCGACAGAAGCCGCAATGCTTTTAAAAGATTTTCATTGGATGGGAAATTATTGGAAGTGATCCACTTACCCGGCGCCTGTGTTTGCCGCCCGGTGATTAAAGGCGATTACCTGTATGCAGCCGTGTTACGTTCACCGGATCTGAATACAAGCGGTTCTGGTTTTGTAACCATATTGAATAAAGATTTTAAAGTGGTTTCTAATATTGGCGGTTCAGAGCCGGTGTATGAAAATGGTAAACTCAAGCCTTTATCACAAACAGCAAAAATATTCACGCACCCGCATGATGTATGTGTGGATGATGAGGGAAGTATCTATGTTGCACAATGGGCATCCGGGAAAGTGTATCCTTATAAATTTACACAGGTATAAATGGATCGTATCAGGAAAATCGGGAGTGCGCTTTCGCTTGCGGGACTAGTTTTTTTACTGTTTCTCTTTGTATTTGAAGAGCAATTGCATATTCCATCCTGGTTGCAGGTGGTTGGGCGCATGCATCCCCTGATGCTGCATTTTCCGATCGTGTTGCTGATCATATCACTTGTTTCTTATTGGGTTCCCGAGGATTATTCAAACGGGTTTGGTTGGGAACTGATCCGGTTATCTGCTGCGCTCACTGCATTGGCAAGTGCGATTATGGGGATGCTATTATCCATTGAGCAGGCTGATAAAGGTGATATGCTGGGTTATCATAAATGGATGGGTATTATACTCGCCATCATTGCATGGGCACTATTTGCATTTCATCAAAAATTTGCAGAAAGAAAAGTTGTTGCAAAAACGATTTCTGTTGTGAGTGCATTTGTGTTGCTCGTTACAGGTCATTTGGGAGCGAACCTTACACATGGAGAAAATTTTCTGAGCGGGCCGGTTATGTCAATCCCAAAAAAGGTCATTAACCCGGAAACCGCAATCATTTATTCTGATATTATTTATCCTGTGCTCAATGAAAAGTGTGGTGGATGCCACCAGGGGGGTAACCGAAAAGGAGAGTTGTCGCTTAATGACAGTGCTACTATTATGACAGGCGGCAAAACAGGAAAAGCATTGGTAGCAGGTGATCTCTTACAAAGTTTATTGATCAGCCGTCTGCACTTACCATTAAGTGATAAAAAGCATATGCCGCTAGCCGCCAAACCTCAGCTGACCGACGAAGAGCTGAGCCTGTTGGAAGCCTGGGTAAAAGCAGGTGCACCTTTTAGTCAGAAACTAAAAGACAGAACAGCAACAGATAGTTTACGATTGGTTGCTGATACCTATATCAAATCACAAACAGGTGCAGAGACTGAGATCGCGTATGATTTTACAGAAGCTGATCCGGCAACCATCAATAAGCTGAACAATAATTACCGCGTGATCAAGCAGCTTGGCAAAAATTCTCCGGCACTGGCGGCTTCTTTTTTCGGCAGGGCGGTATACTCGGGAGAAACACTAAAGGAGCTTGACCCAGTTAAGAAGCAGATCATTCATTTGAACCTCGCCAAAATGCCGGTAACGGATGAACAGGTAAAATGGATCGCCGGCTTACCCAATTTGCGCAGGTTAAATCTGAATTATTCAGACATCACCGATCAAAGCATGCAACTGCTTGCAGGAATGAAGAACCTTGAATCCCTTTCCGTTTCAGGAACTGCAGTGGGCATAACAGGACTAACTGTTTTGACAGGGAATAAAAAAATAAAAGAAGTCTACGTGTGGGATAGCAAAATAAAAGCACCGGATGTACTATCACTTCAACAAAAAAATCCGCAACTAAAAATAGAAACAGGCTTCCTGGCAGCAGATACGATGGTGATCGCTTTGAACAAACCACTGATCAAAACGCCACAAGGTTTTTTTCACGATAGCGGTAAGATTGTGCTGGCGCATGTGATCAAGAATGTTGAACTCAGGTATTCGCTGGATACTTTCAAAGTGGATAGTATTAACGGCCCCATTTATAAAGAACCGCTCATCATTCACAAAGATGTTTCGCTGCAGGTGAGGGCTTTTAAAAAAGGCTGGCTCCCGAGTGAAACAGTGAAAGCATCTTACCTGAAAGCGGGTATTCCCGTTGTGAATACAACAGTGCTCAATCCCGCAGACCCCAAATACAACCAGAACGCAGAAAAAACACTTACCGACCTCGATTTAGGAGACCGGGGTGATATTAGTACTAAATGGTTAGGGTTTATGAATAATGATGCACTGATGGTATTCGATCTCGGTGTAGTAAAGAAAGTAGAACGGGTAAGAGTAAACGCACTCCATAATATCGGTGCCTATATTTTTCCACCGGTTTCCTTAACTGTTTGGGGAAGCAATGATAAAAAGAACTGGGTGTTGCTGAAAAGCATAACACCTGAATCACCTAAAAAAATGATTCCTACCGAAACTTATCTCCATAACCTGCATTTTAAACCTGCCAATCTCAGGTACATCAAACTACAGGGAACGAGGATTAAAAAACTTCCTGTTTGGCATCCGGGTAAAGGAAAACCGGGGTGGTTTTTTATGAGTGAAGTGATTATTGATTAATAAGAACGGGGACCGCGTTCTTTATCGTCAAAAGAGCAGGCAAAATACCCCGGCGATCTTTCTCTCGGGGTTGAAAATTATATATAAACTAATCTTATCTTTAAAGGGTGCAGTTTCGGACAGTGGGTATCAACCAAACTAACTAATCCCTGAGAAAACATGCAAGTTGAAGCTGCTGGTTCTTTTATCATAACCAAGCTGGAAAAAGAACTGCCCGGTTACCTGAGTTACCACAATGTAGGGCATACAAACAAGGTATTAAAACACACGCTCGAAATAGCCGCTTTGGAAGGCATAGGGGGAGAAGACCTTGATCTCCTGTCTACCGCTGCTCTTTTTCACGATGCAGGCTTTATTAAAAAATATACCGGACACGAAGAAGTTTCCTGTGAGATGGCGAAACAATTTCTTCCTCAATTTGATTATTCTGATGCGCAGGTAGAAAGGATCTGTGGTCTGATCATGGCCACCAGGATCCCCCAAACACCTCAGGATCGTTTGGCTGAAATTTTATGTGATGCCGATCTCTATTATATCGGCACCGATGATTACGGCATCATGGCAGAAAAACTATACCCCGAGTTTTTAAAGGAAGGTATTGCCAATAACAAAATGGAATGGCAGCGACAGCAGATCGAATTTCTCGAATCGCATACCTATTTTACAAAAAGAGCACAGGAAAAACTTTCGGGTAAACAGAAAAAGAACCTGATCGTATTAAAAGCAAGAACCGAGAGTGCGCATACCATCAAACACCATGAATCTACCTTCAGTGATGCGCTGCTGATGCTGCTCGGTGTATTGATTACATCCTTTGCATTAAAGAGTTTCCTTGTACCCAATAAATTTTTTGACGGCGGCGTTACCGGCATTTCACTTTTGATACATGAGCTGACTCATTTCAACCTTGCTTATGTGATCATCCTGGCCAATATCCCTTTCATCGTCATGTCCATATTTGCTGTCAACAAAGGGTTCGCGATCAAAACCAGTTTCTGTATTTTATTATTAAGTATTTGTTTATTGTATAATGGGTTCCCTGTTATTACAGATGATAAATTACTGGTCTCAATATTCGGCGGTTTTTTTCTTGGCCTGGGTATCGGCCTCACTATGCGCGCGGGTTGTGCAGTGGATGGAATTGAAGTACTGGCACTGTATACATTGCGCCGTTCAAGTTTTACCATTAGCGAGATCATCCTTGGCCTGAATATCATCATCTTCAGCCTCGCAGCGTTTGAGTTTGGTATGCCAACCGCATTATATTCCATGCTTACCTATTTCACCGCTTCCAAAACGATCGACTATGTAATTGAAGGCATACAGGCCTATACAGGTGTAACGATTATCTCAGGAAAAAGTGATGAGCTGAAACATCGTCTGGTAAATGAATTAGGAAGAGGGATTACTGTGTACAAAGGCGAACGCGGTTATTTACCCGGTAAGTTTGATGTGCATGATGATTGTGATATCATCTTTACCATTATCACACGTCTCGAATTACGCAAGCTAAAGAACATGGTGACAGAAGTGGATCCGAATGCATTTGTATTCGCCAGCACCATCAAAGAAACATCCGGGGGGATCATTAAGAGAAGACATGTGCACTAGATCAATTAGTAGTGAATAATTAATAGTTAGTAATTGGAAGATTATAATTTCTTATTGTTATTCTATTGTCAAACACATGGAAGAACCAGAAAAATCTATTAAGCTTCAGAATAAACAACTCCGTGAAAACCTGGAGCTGCAGGCTGTTGTATTGGCTCAACTGAAACGGGAGCTTGAAATCGAAGCAGGATTGGAAAGAGTTCGTGCAAGAGCTATGGCTATGCAGAATTCAGAAGAATTAAAGGAGTTGATAGAAACCGTATTTACTGAATTGACTAAGCTGGATGTTGTACTCGCCCGTTGTTTGATCATGATCTACGACCCCAAAACAAAGGGGTCCATGTGGTGGATGGCCAATTCAGAAGCACAGCAGGAACCCATCGGTCTATTTGTACAATACCATGAACACGCACCTTATTCCGCCTATCTAAGGGCCTGGCAGGACCGCGTAATACGCTGGCAATACGAATTACATGGACAGGTAAAAAAAGATTGGGATGATTACCTTTTTGTTGAAACAGACCTTAGTAGGCTTCCCGATTTTGTAATAGCGGGTATGAAAGCACCCGAAAGGGTATGGCTGTCTTCTTCATTCAATAATTTTGGGAACCTTACACTGGCTACCCTCGAGCCGTTACCGGAAGAACATTTCGATATCCTGCTCCGCTTTGCCAAAGTGTTTGATCTTACCTACACACGTTTTAATGATCTGCAAAAAGCGGAAGCCCAGGCAAGAGAGGCGCAGATTGAAGCAGGATTGGAACGGGTTCGTTATAGTGCAATGGCTATGCAGTCAAGTGAAGATGTGGGCTCCGCTTCGGCAGTAGTGTTTCATGAAATTTCTTTGCTGGGTCTGGAAACCATGCGTTGCGGTATTACGATCATTCACCCGGATATGACTGCAGATGTATGGGCAGCTACCACAACCAGTGAAGGGAAAGAGATGAAAGGAATGGGCAGTATAGATTTTAATACACATCCTTTGTGGATTGGTCTGTTTGATGCATGGAAAAATAAAAAAGAAAATTTCTCATACGATCTAAGAGGAGATGATTTGAGGGCTTACTATAACGTATTAGCCAATTCGCCAAACTATAATTCATCTTATATACAGAGCCAGGAATTCCCGGATCATACATTCTACGCAAGTTTTTTTGAACAGGGTGCCGTATTTACTTTCTCCCTCTTGCCGTATAATGATGAAGAGCGTATCGTGCTGAAAAAATTCACGACAGTATTCTCATTGACCTTCCGCCGTTTCCTGGATTTGAAACAGGCAGAAGCGCAGGCAAGAGAGTCACAGATAGAAGTTGCACTCGAAAGAGTAAGGGCCCGTACAATGGCCATGCACAGGAGCGATGACCTGTTGAATGTGATCAGTGTGTTGTCTGAACAATTTCAATTACTGGGCTTCAAACTAGATTCGGCAAATTTCAATACGAGTTACCGGGAAAAAAACTGGAACCTCTGGCTCTATAATCCCGGTATGCCGTTGTACCCCGACCAGATCCGGATACCTTATATCGATCATCCTTATTTCAACCGAACGATAGAAGGGCTCGCGCAAGGAAAAACCTTTAATGCATTTGTGTTCAGCAAAGAAGAGAAGGACAGTTTCCTTGATCATCTCTATAGCAATACGATTGCAAAGAATAATGCATCGGAAGAAAGAAAAAAATACTGCTATGAAAAACCTGGCTTTGCCTGGTCAGTGGTGTACCTGGAAAATACAGCCATTACCATAGCCAATTATGATGCAGAGCCTTATACGGAAGAACAGAACTCCATTCTGCGTCGTTTCGGGAATGTGTTCGAACAGTCTTATACCAGGTTTCTGGATCTGCAAAAAGCAGAAGCCCAAACACGCGAAGCCGAAATTCAACTCGCACTAGAACGCGTTCGTGCCCGCACCATGGCCATGCAACGAAGTGAAGAACTGTCAGAGACATGCGAATTGCTCTTTGAAGAATTCAGCAAACTCCGTATAGTGAAAGCGGGTCAGGAAGGCACGGCAGGCGATAGAGCCACCATTGGAATCTTTAATGAAACAGAAGGTACTTATGATCTTTCTATAACCAACCTGGTAGGGAAAAAACTGGATCATACCTTTCGTCTCAGTATCAAAGAGCCGGTAAATATTGCCAAAGTATATGCGGCATGGAAAGCGGGAAAATCCTTATTGGAAATCGACATGCATGGTGATGACCTCAATCGCTGGTTCAACTATCTAGAAACGCTTGGCCTGCCTGTTAGCCGTGAATTGTATAACAAACGCAGGGTAAACACTTTTGCATTCTTTTCGAAAGGAACACTGGGTATCAGTACCAATGAACCGCTTCCTGAAGAATCATTACAGCTACTGAAACGTTTTACAGATACATTCAATCTCACCTATACCCGTTTCCAGGACCTGAAAGATGCAGAAGCCAGAACACAAATAGCCGTGAGAGAAGCATCATTGGACAGGGTACGCGCAGAGATCGCATCCATGCGTACGGCAGAGGACCTGCAACGCATCACGCCGTTGGTTTGGCGTGAGCTTACCGCATTGGGTGTTCCATTTTTTCGCTGTGGTGTATTTATCGTGGATGATGAAAAACAAAAAATCCATTTTTACCTGTCTTCACCTGATGGGAAGCCATTAGCTGCATTGGAACTTGATTTTATCAGTTCTGACGTAACCAGAAATGCAACTGCGCACTGGCGCGAACAGAAAGTATATATTTCTCACTGGACCAAGGAAGAATTTTTACAATTCGCACAGAACCTTGTGTCGCTGGGGCAGATACAGAATGTAAACACTTACCAGGGCGGTGAAGAAGCGCCGGAATCATTATCACTCCAGTTCATTCCTTTCGCACAGGGAATGATGTATGTGGGCAGCGGAGAAGATCTCTCCACAACACAAATAGAAATGGTGCAATCATTGGCAGACGCATTTTCAACTGCATATGCACGTTACGAAGATTTCAATAAACTCGAAGCTGCCAAGCAACAGATCGAATCAACATTGAAAGACCTACGCGCTACGCAAACACAATTGATCCAGTCAGAAAAAATGGCTTCGCTTGGTGAACTCACTGCGGGTATCGCACATGAGATTCAGAACCCATTGAATTTTGTAAATAATTTCAGCGAAGTAAGTACGGAACTGGTGGATGAAATGAACGAGGAAATTCAAAAAGGAAATATTGAAGATGCAAAACAGATTGCCTCAGACTTAAAAGATAATCTTACCAAGATCAACCACCATGGCAAACGTGCCGGTGATATTGTAAGAAGTATGTTACAGCACAGCCGCAGCAGCAGTGGCCAGAAAGAACTTACAGATATTAATGCCTTATGCGATGAATACCTGCGCCTCGCTTATCATGGATTACGGGCAAAGGATAAATCTTTCAACGCTTCTTTCACAACAGGGTTCGATAAATCACTTCCCAGGATAGAAGTGATTCAGCAGGATATCGGGCGTGTTATTTTGAACCTGATCAATAATGCATTTTATGCCGTGTCTGCCAGATCAAAACAGCTTACTGATAAGAATTACCAGCCGACAGTAAAAGTGGTAACTCAAAAAAATGATCAAACGATATCGATCCATGTCTCTGATAACGGAACAGGCATGCCACAGAAAGTGGTAGATAAGATTTTCCAACCTTTCTTCACTACCAAACCTACCGGTGAAGGCACAGGATTGGGATTGAGTTTGAGCTATGATATTATAAAAGCACATGGCGGTGAGTTGCAGGTAGAAACCAATGAAGGAGAGGGAACCACATTTATCATTCATTTACCCAATTAATCTTTATGAGGAATTGTATCAAAATACTTTTCTTTTTACTTGTTCCATTTGGGTTAAATGCCCAGGTAGACAGTTTGCGAAAATTGCTTGTCCATAGTCCCGACGGTGAGATGCAACACAATCTATGCAGGGATATCTATAATTTTTATGAAGAACAAAACAGGGACTCTGCATTGCTGTATGCAGAAAAAAAGATAGCTATTGCCAGGAAGTGTGGCAAAAGAGTACCGGAAGCATATAGCCGTATCAGTAAGGCATACCAGTTGACGGGTCTGGGACGTTTGGGAGAAGCTTACAGGAGTCTGCTGGATGCGTTTGCCATTATTGATGATCCCAAACTGCCGCAAAAGGAAGATTGGCAACTGTCAGTAGCTCCTTTTAAGGGTGATGTCAGGAAATTGCTGCGTTCTTATGCGCACCATATATCCGGGATACTGATGCTCAGGACAGAAAACATACAACAGCAGATCTTTCATTTTTCTGAAGCAGGCAGGATAGGCACCGAGATAAATTATGCTCCCCGCCAAATGCTTGCCTACATGAATCTCGGCCTGGTGTACCTCTCCATCAACAAACTGGATTCTGTATTGTATTATGAAAACCTGTCGCAACAAATAGCCTATCAATCTGGATTTAAAAAATTCCTTGGTATTGTAAAATTTACAATAGGCGATGTTTACAAAGCCAAAGGTGATGATGCAACAGCGCTAGCCTATTATCACCAGGGTGTACAATGGGGCAAAGAAGAAAATAACCTGAATGCATGGAACAGGGCTTATATGCGGTTATTCAGACATTATTTTGCTGCCGGGAATGGCGATTCTGCATTGTATTATGCTGTGAACAACCTGAGATTAATACATGAGATGGGACAGATAAGCGGCACCGAAACCAACCTGGGTGTTGCTTATGAATATCTTTCTAAAGGATATCAATTGAAACATCAGTTCGATAGTGCTTTCAAATACCAGGGAATGGCATTAACTATTAAAGACAGCTTAAACAGGATAAGGATCAGGAGTTTGTCAGATCTACAGAATCTTTCATTCGGTGAGCAGCTTCGCCTGCAGAATCTCGAGAAAGAAAGATCGATGTATCAAAACAAAGTAAGAACCTATGCTTTGTTGTCGGGTATAGTCGTTTTTGTTCTCGTCGCAGTGATCCTTTATAGAAATAACCGACAGAAACACAAAACAAATAAGGTGTTAGAATCTACACTTTCCAATTTGCGATCTACCCAATCGCAGTTGGTCCAATCAGAAAAAATGGCAAGCCTTGGTGAATTAACAGCGGGTATCGCGCATGAAATTCAAAACCCGTTAAATTTTGTGAATAATTTTTCTGAAGTGAATACAGAATTACTCACAGAAATGAAAGATGAATTAAACAAAGGAAATATCGATGACGCAAAGGCTATCGCAGATAATGTGATTGGGAACGAACAAAAAATAAACTATCATGGCAAACGCGCCGATGCTATCGTAAAAGGAATGCTCCAACATAGCCGTCAAAGTAACGGTGTAAAAGAGCTAACCGATATTAACGCATTGACTGACGAGTATTTAAGATTGGCTTACCATGGATTACGCGCAAAAGACAAATCATTCAATGCCGCGATGAAAACCGATTTTGACAAAAGCGTGGGCAGTATCAATATCATTTCACAGGATATAGGAAGGGTGGTTCTCAACCTGATCACAAACGCTTTTTATGCAGTAGCAGATAAAAAGAAAAAAGGCATAGATGGATACGAGCCTACGATTACAGTAAGTACAAAAAAGAATGACGGTAAAATAATAATTACAGTGAAAGACAATGGCATGGGAATCCCGCAACATGTAAAAGAAAAAATATTCCAGCCATTTTTTACCACGAAACCTACAGGTGAAGGAACAGGACTGGGATTGTCGATGAGTTACGATATTATCACCAAAGGACACGGTGGAGAACTTACCGTAACTACACAGGAAGAAGAATATGCAGAATTTACAATTGTATTACCCATATAAAACGCAACTATATTTAAAACTGAATTATGAAAGTATTGGTAGTAGACGACGAACAGGATATGCAAACGCTTTTCCTGCAACGTTTCCGCAAAGAGATCCGTGATGGGAAAGTTGATTTCGTTTTTGCGATCTCAGGCGAGCAGGCGCTGGAATATATGAAAGAGAATGACCATGAAGCGATCCTGATCCTGTCTGATATCAATATGCCCGGCATGAGCGGCCTCGAATTATTGGAAAAAATCAAACAAAAATATGTAGCACCACCACCCGTAGTGATGATGATCACAGCCTATGGTGATGCGGAAAATTATAATACAGCCATAAAGTTGGGAGCTGATGATTTTTTAACCAAACCTGTTGATTTTGCTTTATTAAAAGAAAAATTAAAACTATGAGTATAACTAAAATACTGGTAGCAGACGATGAAGTGGACCTGGAAACATTGATCAAACAGAAATTCCGTAAACAGATCCGCGATCAGAAATACGAATTTGTTTTTGCCATGAATGGCAACGATGCCATTACAAAATTGAATGAGCATCCTGATATTGCCATGGTATTGAGTGATATCAATATGCCCGAAATGGATGGACTTACCTTGCTTGGAAAGCTGACGGATAGTAACCCACTATTGAAAACAGTAATGGTATCTGCGTACGGCGATATGGATAATATCAGGAGTGCGATGAATAAAGGAGCTTTTGATTTTGTATGCAAACCGGTAAACTTTGAAGATCTTGAAGTAACCATTGAAAAGACCATGAAACATGTGGCGCAGTTGAATGAAACCTTGCTGGCTATCAAAGAAAATAATATTCTTCGTATGTATGTTGATGAGAATGTACTCAAATTCATGGGCAGCCGCGAGTTTGAAGATTCCATCATGGCAAATGAAACGATGGATGCCACGACTGTGTTTATTGATATCTGCGGTTTTACAGCCATTACAGAAGTAGAACCTGCGGATACGGTTGTACGTTTACTGAATAAATATTTTGACGTAATGGTGAAAGAGATCATTGCGCAGAAGGGACATGTAGATAAATTCATAGGCGATGCGATTATGGCGGTATTTCGTGGCGACTATCATTTAGACAGGGCCATTGATGCATGCTTGTCTGTACGAAACCAGATCGCTAATCTTCCCAAAGAAGCAAACGATGTCAGCTTTATGCCGCAGGTAGCGATAGGGATCAATAGTGGTGAACTGATCTCAGGTAATATAGGCTCCGCCAATCTACGCAGGCTTGATTATACTGTGATTGGCGACGTAGTAAATACTGCGGCGCGTCTGCAGTCGGCTGCAAAAGCAGGGCAGATCGTTATTTCACAGGCAGGATATGAAAAAGTAAAAGAGTCGTTTAATTGTAAACAGATTGGTGAAGTTAGTTTGAAGAATAAAGCTAATCCAGTGATGATCTATGAAGTAGTAGATTAATAGTATAGTGTCTTTAATTAGAAGAATAATATTTGTCTTATTAAAAGGGATGAAATCATGTAAGCCATTTTACATGCCGTAGGCATAACCGCTTTGTAGCACATAATGGATGATAGGCATTTAGTGCCCCATAGGGGCAACCCACGAATTTCGTGAAATAAAAAAATCATTATTCGCTAAGGATAGCCCTTACAGGGCATACATGGATCACCATTTCGTTTTGTTACAAAGCGATTGCCCCGATGAGGCATTGATCTCATTGCAAATATGCAATTCATCACCTCTTTCCTACAGATGGTCAAACCGTTAAAACAAGCATCAATATTATATAGTGATTTGTGGTGTCAATTGTATTAAACAATCTAAAACAAACACCATGAAACAATTCATTCCCGGTAAATGGCTGGTACTATCTGTGCTGGCACTTACCATTTTTTGTGTTTCGGCTTTTGCCGGAGGAGAACATTACCAGATTTACCTGAACAATAAACTGGTAGTAGTTAAGCATATCTCTGAACCGATCAGTGTGGTGAGTTTGCTCGACAAAGCAAATTCAAATGACCAGATCGTGATCCATTACAGTCACTGTGGCCAGCAGGGTAAGGACAGGCGTATTGCACTGAAGAACGAGAAAG
This sequence comes from Bacteroidota bacterium, assembly GCA_040388475.1. Lineage (GTDB taxonomy): Bacteria > Bacteroidota > Bacteroidia > Chitinophagales > Chitinophagaceae > Sediminibacterium. The sequence continues at coordinate 206,278 of JAZKBT010000002.1, forward strand.
GCGAAACTGTAAAGCTATGGGCATTTACGGATGCAAAAGAAGGCATGTCTATTCCCGCTAAAGAGATGGCCGCCCTCCAAAAAAAGTATGGTCAGTTAACATTAAGCTATTCGTCCCGAGAACTGCCAAAAGGAAGGGCACTGGCATCTCTCAATGGCGTAGGTAAAAGCCTGGCATGTGCGTTCCTGATCCCCAATGCTGATCCATTAAAGAGGTTAACCATTTAGGCAATCATTCTTTAATGATTCAGTACATTTAACAGTAGCCGGTAGTTAATGCCGGTTACTGTTAGATTATATAAAATATGAAATTCACCTCCTTTATACAACGATATAAACTGTACCATTTCCTGTTCTGGTTAGCATTACTCGGGGGGTGGTATTTTTTTCGTTATGATGATTTCAGGGATAAACCACTGGCATTTACCATCACGTTGTTAAAAGTGGCCGACCTGGTCCTGATGGTTTATATCACGAACTATTTTTTGATACCACAACTCTTATACAAAAAAAAATACCTGGTATTTGGATGTGTATTTCTTGGTTTTGTGTTTTTATCCAGCTGGATAAAAATGTATTTCGAAGGGCAATTGATGGAGAACCCGAGAGCGTTCAGCCTTTCCCATAATCTTAAAGGAAGGATCTATGACAATATCATTCCACACCTGTTACTGGTAAGTACGGGGGCCGCTTTTAAATTGTTGATAGACTATGCACGTGCACAACGAAGGATAGGAGAGATGGCCAAAGAAAATGCAGAAGCGGAATTGAATTTTTTGAAGAGCCAGATTAACCCGCATTTTGTATTCAATTCACTTAACTCGGTTTATTTTTTGATTGATAAACAGAATATAGAAGCAAGAGATGCGCTGCATAAATTCTCTGACATGCTGCGTTACCAGTTATACGAATGCAATGGTGATACCACATCTATTGAAAAGGAACTGGTTTACCTGCACGATTATATCGATCTGCAGAAACTACGGAGAAATGAAAACTGCATGGTTAATTTTTCGCAGGCAGGTAATCTTGCGGGTTTTTCGATCGCGCCTTTGTTGTTGATCCCTTTTATTGAAAACGCGTTCAAACATCTTTCGCATTACAGGGATAAGAAGGATAGTATAGAGATTCATATTGAAAAGAAAAATGACTTGTTTGTTTTTTCAGTCAGCAATTCGACAGAGCCCGGAAAAAAACAGGCGGAACTCGTGATACATGGTGGAATCGGTTTAAAAAATGTGCAAAGACGGCTGGAATTATTGTATCCCGGCAAACATAAACTTGTAATCAAACCAGGCAGCAATACCTTTACCATACATTTAGAAATCGAAACCGTATGACCATTCAATGCATGATCATAGATGATGAGCCGCTCGCCCGCAAGGGGCTGAAGGAATACATCGCGGATGTAGATTTCCTGCGGCTGGATGCGGAATTCGATTCGGCATTCAGTGCGATGGATAAACTCAACGATGGTACCATACAGTTACTGTTTCTCGATATCCAGATGCCCAAGATGAATGGTATTGAGTTATTGCGCTCCCTGCCAAAACCACCGTTGGTGATTGTAACCACCGCTTATCCGCAGTATGCATTGGAAGGGTATGAACTGGATGTGCTCGATTATCTTGTAAAACCTATTTCATTTTCCCGTTTTGTAAAAGCGGCGATGAAAGCGAAAGAGCATATCAGCAGCAGGAACCTAAGTGCTCCTTTAGCAGGAGCTGCCCGCGATGATCATTTCTTTATTAAAACAGATAATACGCTTGTAAAAATATTATATATCGATATGTTGTTTGCAGAAGCCACGCAGAATTACGTAACGATTCATACAAAGGATAAAAAATACCTCACGCATCTTACTTTTAAAAGCATTGAAGAGAATTTACCTGCCACTGAATTTTTAAAAGTGCATAAATCCTATATTGTTAATCTCTCACGAATAAATAGTATCGACACAGATGGAATTGTGATCGGTGCACATACCATTCCCATCAGCCGCGCTAATAAAGAAGCGATCATGGAACTGATATTGAAGGGGAAATTGCTGAAACGATAAAATTTTTTCACGCAAAGGCGCAAAGAAAGCAAAGGAGCAAAGTTTTTCTTTGCGTCTTGTTCATTTTTCTTTGCGCCTTTGCGTGAAATGCCCTCCCTGCTGGCATGATTTTTAAGATCATGTACATAGCCCCTCATCTTTAGTCAAATAGTATGAAACCAATTAACAAAGATTGGAACATTACGAGCAATCCTTATCACAAACTGCTATTTCTTTTAATATAAAAACCTATGAAGGTTAAACGCATACTGTACCAGTTAACACATTGGGAAACCTGGCACTACCTGGCAAAGTATATCCCTATTATGCCCGTATGGCTCTGGTATTGTTTGCGGGCGCGTTCTTTCTGGTTCTTTATGCCTTCCAATCCCACGCTCACTTTTGGCGGTTTTGAAGGTGAAAGTAAAAAAGAAATGTTCGACCAGTTGCCGGATGGGAGTTATCCTAAAAGTATTTACGTATCGCATACAACGGATTTTTCAGAGGTAGAAAAACGGATCACTAAGAATGGATTTGTTTTCCCCCTGGCGGTAAAACCGGATGTGGGTATGATGGGTTTTATGTTTCGCAAGATCGATAACCTCAGCAGGCTGAAACAGTATCATGAAACAATGCCTGCTCAATACATTATCCAGGACCTGGTTACTTACCCAATGGAAGTAAGTGTATTCTATTATCGCATGCCCTATGAAACAAAAGGGAAGATCACAGGATTTCTCAAAAAAGAATTTCTGCAGGTAACTGGCGATGGAATAGCTACTTTATGGGAACTGATTCGCAACTACCCACGCGTTCAATTCCGACTGGAAGAAATGAGATGCAAACACAAGGGCAGGCTGGATGAGATCATTCCGAAAGGGGAAGTGTATTGTTTGTCAAATGCATTAAACCTGAGCCGCGGTGGAAAACTCATCAGCCTGGCACATGAAAAAGATGAAAGATTATTAAAAGTATTTGATGACCTGAGCCATTATACCAATCATTTTTATTACGGCCGTTACGATATCAAATGCGCATCGGTTGAGGACCTGAAAGCAGGTAAGAATTTTTACATACTCGAATACAATGGCTGTGGTGCAGAACCGCATCATATTTATGGCGACGGGAATACGCTGTTACAGGCATATGGCATATTACTGCAGCACTGGAAAGTGTTATACCGGATCTCAAAATATAACCATACACACGGCGCATCACGCTGGGGATTTTTAGAAGGATGGAAATTCCTTTCAGCAGCAAAAAAACATTTTAAGATCCTCAAACAATTAGATGTTGCCACTGAATTATGATACTGAACAGAATGGATCAAAAAAGAACATCATCGATTCTTTTCTTGATTTCCTCCAGGATAAAACATTTCCCTGTGTAAGTGCGCGCGCTGCAGCTGCAAAGGAAAAACTAAGTTGCCTGGTGGTGGATCATATGACCTGCCCGAAAGACGATCATTCCATTTTACATTTCCTTTACCATTTTGTTGATGCATACAGAAGCTCGAAAGATGTGTTTTCAAGTGCCGCCATTATTTTTGAAGGGCCGTTGGATATCACAGAAGAATTGTTTGATATGTTTTTATGGAAACGGTTACAGGCTATATCAAATATGGATGCAGCAAATTATTCTTACGATCAACGTGTAGATGCGGATCCAACTTCTCCCAATTTCAGTTTCAGTATCAAGGAAGAAGCTTTTTTTATTATCGGAATGCATCCCGCCAGTTCGCGCGCGGCGCGTCGATTCATGTATCCAACTCTTGTATTCAACCCACACGCACAATTTGAAGAGTTGAAACGGAAAAACAAATATGATACGATCAGGAATGTTACCCGGAAACGCGATATAGCGTATTCGGGTTCTGTAAATCCAATGCTCGATGATTTTGGCAGATCTTCTGAAGCCAAACAGTATAGCGGGCGGGAATATAATGCAGGATGGAAATGCCCTTTTACATTTAAATCAACTGATAAATGATTACAATCCAACCACGAAGTGGTGTTGCTTTCACACTCAAAAAAGGCCAGTGTCTCAAAGTGATCGACCTGCAGGGAGAACAGGTATCAGATCTTATCTGCTATAATCAACATGATACTGCAGAATACATTTCTTCCGGCAGAACCTTCGATTACGAAGAAACGATCTTCCTCACCAAAGGAAATAGCTTTTATTCCAACCGAAGTAATATCATGTTTGATATGATCGAAGACACAGCAGGCAGACACGATTTCCTGCTTACACCCTGCAGCAGCGATACTTTCAGGATCATTTATAAGCATGAACACCCGCATAGGGGATGCTTTGGAAACCTTTGCGAGGCATTAAAAAAGTATGGTATTACCCCGGATAATATTCCCGTAAGCTTTAATGTTTTTATGAATGTAACCGTGAATGGAGAAACGGGTAGGATAGAAGTCCTCCCTCCCAAAAGCAAAGCGGGGAATTATATCCTCATAAAAGCACAGATGGACCTATTAGTAGGTTTAACAGCCTGCTCCGCAGAAATGTCAAACAACTATTCATTTAAACCCATCGGGTACGAGATCATTGACTGATCGATGTATTTATGGTCTGCCGGGAGCCGGTAATTTTCCGGGAGCGGGTAACTTTGGTGCCGGTAATTTTTTTGGTGCAGGCGGATTAGCCGGTTTTGGCAAAGGCTGTCCCTGGCCGGTTACATCTTTTTCTATGCCTTTATTCCGGCGTTTAGCTTCTGCCAGGTGTTTTTCATGTGCTTTCTTAAAACGCAGGTGAAGCAGGTCGTTACCGCTTGATTTTACATGTTCACCCTGTGCTTTAAGTTCCTTCGCCGGTGGACGCTTTTCCTGGGCCGAAATGGCGCCGCAAAAAAGAACAAGGCTGCAAAGGAATGGTATTAACTTTTTCATATAGTGTTTTTTAAATGAGATGTGTATAGAATACTATGCTAATATCATACCACCCGTTACCTGATCCTGTAAAATTAGCTGTTGGGATCTTAAAAAAGTTGTGTGTAAAGAAAATCTGCGGCTACCTGTCCCGCATCGAGCCAGCGTTCTTTTGTGCCTTTTCCTACCGGGAAAATAGGGTTAAAATGTTCCTGCAGTTCATGCGCGTATCCTTCATACATTTTTACCTGGTTGGGTATTTTATACATGACTGCTTTCTGATGAATCGCTGCACTGCCAAACATTGCCGTATCCCCGGCTTTGTGATCGGGTGTTACTACTTTGTCTTTACTGCCATAAACACTGAAGATGGGCACTTTCGCATTCTGCAGCCAGTCAAGATCAAACAAGCCACCCCAGAAATTAACTACTGCCGCAATGCCTGTGGGATTGGCTTTTGATGATAAAAGATCAGCTGGTAATGCAGCATATTCTGCCAGTTGTGATGGACTTGTGTAGGCAGCCTGCAATGCAATAATAGCTCCTGCAGAATTGCCGGCGAGTATGATACGGTTGGTATCGATCCTATATCGCTCTGCATTCTTTTTAAAATAGGTAATGGCTTCCTGTACTGCCTGCACAGCTTTAAACGCACTTCTTTTTAACTCAGTGAATTTATAAAGAGCACTGCTTTTGCTTAGTGGATAATTTAGCCCTGCGCATACATATCCACGCAAAGCGAAATCCTCACACCATAGTTTGATGCCAGCTGCTTTTTTAGAACCGAATGTAAAGCCACCGCCATGCATCCAGATAATCAATGGGCGTTTGGTGTTTTCATCTGTTTTTGGCTCGTATAGATCGAAGAAATAGTATTTATCTTTTACCCCTGGATGTGTAGCGGTTGCATAAGAGAGATCTTTTTGTATCACTGTCTCTGTAAATACCCGATCCCTATACCTGGCAGGCAACCCGTTTTGTGCATGGGAGATAACAGGAAGAAAAAAGGAAAAGAAAGCAGCGAGATACAGGCGCATAAAAGGATTTACAAAGTGATATACGCAATAATCCTGCCATCGGTTGTTCTCAGGAAGCCAGTGTTCAATATTCGATCGGTTGAGCTAAAAGAAGTGAGTAGGAGACGGTGGTGCCATGATGGGCAAATGATACGGGAAGGCTGAATGCTTTTTTGCCTTCCATCACCACGGGATAACCTGCAGGTACTTTTTCAATATGTAATGCTTTGCCGGGGAAAAACGTTTGTAAACGTTTTAAAACAAATGAACGCACCTGTTCTGATTGAAGGTCCGCATTTGACTGGCCGATATGCGAGATGCCCCAAATAACATCCTTACATTTTTCATCATCACTAACAATGGTTGCGATGGTTGAGGCTGAAATCTTTGACCGGAAATAATAGGTATTCTCTTCTGCCGTAAGGCTACCTCTATAGTTTTCTTCACCGGATGCATCGCCTTCCCAATCTTCATCAACCCGTTGCGTTTCAGATGCAATAGCTGGGGCGATGATATTTGTGATCACGATTTTAACAGGAGAAAACACCATTTGCGGACGTTCTCTTTGCAGGTATTTAAAAACGGATTCTTTGACTGACCAGCAAAGCCACACATATCGCTCAAACGATAAATGAGCCAGTTCAACCTGCCGGCCCAGTGCTTCTTCTGATGGTGTAATGAATTTTAAGTAGAACCTGCTGTCGTTGCTTCGTTCTTTATCAATAAGAGCCAGGGATACGATATCATTCCCGGTGCTGGGCATCTATGCATTTATTTTGTTGCCGATCACATCAATACAATCGCGAACGGTCATCATCTTTTCCGCAGAGTCGAAATCAATTTCAATATTGTATTTTGATTCTGCATCAATAATAATATCAACCAGGTTGGCCGAATTTATTTTCAGGTCCTTCAAAAGGTTTGTATCCTCCGTAATTCCTGCCAGTAATTCTTTATTTTCTGTGTAGGGCGCCAGTACTTTTTTAAGCTCGTCTAGAATTTCTTGTCTATTCATTGTTGTTAAATTTAGAAAATATTAAGCAGGTATTGATATCTCCAAAACCAAAATTTGCTTTTGCAATAGTATTGATTTCTTTTTTTATCATGGTTACAGGCAGGTGATCCGCTCCTGCAATACGTACGATCTCGGGATCCGGGTCCTCCAGGTTCAGGTTGGGATGCACAAAATTATGCTTCAATTGCAGCACTGCCGCCACCGCTTCCATAGATCCCGCGGCGCTCAAACCGTGTCCTACCATGGATTTCAGGGAATTGATCATCGGGAAATTATCTCCTTGTCTTCCCAATGCCGTGGCCCAGTTCTGGATCTCCATTCTATCTGCCTGGGTTGCGGTTAAATGCCCGCTTACCAGGTCAATCGCTCCCGGATCAACATTTCCTTCCGCCATCGCGGTCTGGATACATCGTATCACGCCCTGGGGGTTAGGGGCCGTCATGGTACCACCCCCGCGCTGTCCGCCTGAATTGGTGGCTGCACCTACGATCTCGGCATAAATAGTGGCGTTTCTTTCCAGCGCATATTCCATATCCTCCAACATCAATGCTCCTGCACCGGTGGCGGGAACAAACCCGCAGGCAGAAGCACTCATCGGTCTTGATGCCGCTTCGGGATTATCATTGAATTTCCTTGAAAGGATACGCATCGAATCAAATGCGCCGAAAATGTATTGGTCAACATGTTCACTGCTGCCAACCAGCATGCGTTTGGCAGCGCCGTTTTTTATATACTCGTATCCCATCACAATTGCCTGTGTTCCGGTAGCACAAGCTGCAGAATTGGAAATAGTGCGGTTGCCTAACCCTAAACGGCCGGCAACATATGCGGTGATACCGCTGCCCATGATCTGTTCCACCACGCGCGAACCCAGTTTCCTTGATTCTTTGGCATCAATGCGTTCGATCGCGTTCCTGATCACGTCTGTATCAGCCACACTGCTTCCGAAAATACAGCCCGTATCCCAAAGTGTCTCATTATTCTCAACCTTATATCCCGCATCGGTCCATGCATCCAGCGCTGCTTTGATACCGTAACCGATACCAATGCTTCGCAAACCATGAAAAGTTACTTCCGGAAGATAATTTTTTAGTGATTCCCACTCAAATTGAGGTACACCTGCCACATGACAGTTGAATTTGAGTTCTTCATATTTTGGTACAAAGCGGATCCCTGAACGGCCATTCTGGATGGCATCTAAAAAAGAAGCCACATCCACACCGTTGGGAGATAATACCCCTAAGCCCGTAATAACAACACGACGAGGACCCATACTATTCAATTTTCCCATGGTTTAATAAATCCGGAAAAAGTTCCTCTTGCTACGGTTTCGTTTGCAGCATTGAACATTTCTACCTTGCATTTGAGCTTATTAAAACGAAAATATTCTTTCCTGGAGACCACAGAAACTTTTTCACCTGGTAATACCATCTTATAAAATGAAACATCGGTGGAAGCCAGCAAGGGAACCACTTCTTTTGCTGAACGGATACCTTCTGCACGTCCCTCACATATCAGGTAAATGCCAAGCACCACCACACCAATCTGTGCCATGATCTCTGTCATGATCACACCCGGCGTTACCGGGTTACCGGGGAAATGGTCCTCGTAAAAAAAAGCATCTTTTCTAAGGGTATAGTCGCCTTTCACGCCATCAGCACTGAGTTCAGTGATATGATCCACAAAGCGGAAGCTCGACTTATAAGGTAACAGGTCTAAAATATCCTCATGCATGTGCAACCGGTTAAAGCTATTATTTATTGACAATGTTCACCACCATCCACATGTATCAATGATCCATTGATCCAGTCTGATTCATCCCTGCAAAGAAGGTAAATAACATTTGCCACATCTGCCGGTTGGGTGAGCCTTCCCATTGGGTTCCTTCTCTTGGAAAGATCGATCAGTTCACGGCTTCCGGGTATCATTTTTAAAGATGGTGTTTCCGTAACACCAGCCTGTATCAGGTTTGTTCTTAAACCATATTTACTCAGTTCCACCGCCATATAGGTCACCAGGCTTTGTAAGGAAGCTTTTGCTATGGAAACCGCGGCATAATTATCTATATACCTGCCGGAACCTTCGCTGGTAAGACCGATTATTCTTCCTTTCTCATGAAAAAATTGTGCCGCTAACAGATCCCTTGCCCAATCGAGCAGGCTGGTTGACATAGCATAAGTAGTGAGTTGGATATCATCAACCGACAAGGCATTTTCATCAGAGATCAGGGGTTTTAAATTTCCTCTTGCAATGGAATGTAAGAGGAGCCGTACACAGTGTTTATCACCGGCAATTTTGCCAAACTCCTCGAGGAAGGTAATTCTCCCGGCAGTTTCGAGCGCGTTCACGTTAAAGGGAACTACCTGCACATTTGTTTCCGCAGCAAGGGCACTCAGTTTTTCCTTAAGGGGCTTCTCAGTAGCGGACATTTCACGATAGAGAACAGCGATATTCATTCCAGACCGCGCCAGCTTTTCAACGGATGCAAGCCCAAAACCACTCGAACCGCCAAGAATGATGGCCCACATGCCTGAAAATTGCTTTATAGATGTATCCAATTAGCAGTTACTTTTAAGTTTTACGATCATCTGAAACCAATCGTTTCAAACCAAGTGAAGATAGTTAATTCTTTATATTTGGCATATTTATTGAATACCGTGTTGAATGAAATATAAATTGATTGTTAGCTTATTATGCATCTTATCGACTTTTTCGGTGATGTCAGAACCCGTATCTTACCAGGCTTTTGATAAGGAAGGGTTTTATGCAGTTATGGCTTCAGGAAATATTGCAAGGATAGATACTGAACTGGAACTGGTAAGAAACGCTTCTTTTACTGAAAAAGACGCTTATGAAGGGGCATTACTGATGCGCAAATCGGGGCTGCTTAAAAAAGCTGCGGATAAACTGAAAGTATTTAAAGCAGGGCGGATGAAATTTGATCCCGCAATACGGGATGATGCCGACAATGCTGAATACCGCTTTCTTCGCCTTAGCATACAGGAGCATGCGCCAAGGGTAGTAAAATATTATAAGGACCAGGAAAATGATAAGCAGTTTATCCAGGATAATTTTAAGACCTTACCACCCGTTGTGCAGCAGGCGATCAGGGAATACAGTAAAACATCTAAAGTATTGCGACGGGAAGATTTCTAATTCAACACTTAACACGATAAATGAGTAAAAAAGTTTTAGCAATCTATTATTCACAAAGCGGGCAACTGGGAGAGATCATTGATAACATTACACAACCTTTGATTGATGGCGGAGTCTCTGTTGAAAAGGTAAGGATACAACCAGTAAATGATTACCCTTTTCCATGGACAGGCGAACGGTTTTATGATGTAATGCCCGATTGCGTACTCGGCGTGCCTGTTGAACTGGAACCTTTTGTATTACAGGAAACATCTTACGATTTGATCATCATGGGTTATCAATCCTGGTTCTTATCGCCTGGTATCCCTTCCAATTCTTTGTTACATCATCCATCATTTATTTCTGTTCTGAAAAATACACCCGTTGTAACCGTTACGGGGGCAAGGAATATGTGGCTCAATGCATTCGCCGGTATCAAAAAAATGTTGCGCCAACATTCAGCAAACCATGTGGGAAATATTGCATTGGTAGACGAGCACCTGAACCCGCTTAGTTATTTTACCATTTTTCATTGGTTATTGGGAGGTAAAAAAACAAGATGGCTCGGTATTTTTCCTTTACCCGGTGTTGCTGATAAAGATATTGCCCGTGCAAGCGTATTTGGTGAAACGATCATGGCACAACTTTTACAGGGAACATGGGAGGGGATGCAGGATAAACTGGTTGCACAAAAAGCAGTGGCTTATAACTATAGCCTCATGATCCTCGAAGCAAAAGCAGGACCGCAATATATTGGCTGGGCAAATAAAGTGAACAGCAGCACGCATAGAAAAAGGCTATTATCAGTGTTTAAATATTATCTTCATGTAGCACTTTTTATAGGCGCACCAATACTGCTTATCATCGATGCATTATTCATACGGCCCTTTTCCTCGAAAAGGGTAGAAAAATTAAAACAACATTACCTGAACCTGAACTAAAAACTTAAAAGCGTATGTCCGTTAAGGAAGTTTATATTAACGATACCTCCATTTTTATGCCCAACGAACCAGTGGGTGTTGATGAAATGGAAAATTACCTTGGCTATATCAATAACAAACCCTCCAAATCAAAAAATATTGTACTGCGAAACAATGGCATCAAAACCCGTTATTATGCATTGAATAAAGAAGGTAAGGCTACACATACCAATGCACAGATGACGGCGCTTGCCATCAAAGAATTGTTTAAGGATGCACCTGGAAAAATAAAAGAAATAGAACTGCTTTCCTGCGGTACCTCATCACCCGATCAATTACTTCCTTCACACGCATCCATGGTTCATGGATGGTTACCGGAAAGTAATTCGATAGAAGTGGTTTCGCCTTCGGGTGTTTGCTGTGCGGGTATGCATGCTTTTAAATATGCGTTTCTGTCAATCAAAGCCGGAGAAGTGCAACAGGCAGTGGCTACAGGTTCTGAAAGATTTTCAGGTTCCATTGTTGCAAAAACATTTGAAGAAGAATCGCAGAAACTACAGGCACTGAACGACAATCCTTATATCGCTTTTGAAAAAGATTTTTTACGGTGGATGCTGTCTGACGGCGCTTCCGCTTTTAAAATGTCGGATAAAAAAAATGAAAACGGATTAAGCCTTCGTGTAGATTGGATAGAGGGTGTTTCCTATGCCAATGAAATGGCCACCTGTATGTATGCCGGTGGTGAAAAACAGAAAGATGGCACATTAAAGGGATACATGGATTTTACTTCGGAAGAGATCAAAGACAGGTCCATATTCAGTATCAAACAGGACATTGCGTTGCTTAGTGATAATATCGTAAAACTCGGCGGACAAAAAATCAAAGAGATCTTTGAAAGACGTGGATTGAAAACAACAGAAGTAGATTATTTCATGCCGCATATTTCCAGTGAGTTCTTTAAACCAAAAATATTTGAATTGATGGAGTTATATGGTGATGGAGTACCTTATGAAAGATGGTTCATCAATTTAAGCACCATGGGAAATGTGGGTGCCGCATCTTCTTACCTGATGGTACATGAATTGTTCAAAAGCGGCCGACTGAAAAAAGGAGAGAGATTATTATTATTAGTTCCCGAAAGCGGCCGGTTTTCTTATATGTATTCGATGCTGACAGTTGTTTAGAGAGATTATACAATAGACCATGGACCATGGACAATGGTCCATCGACCAACTATCATGAAAAAAGAAGACGTTCCGCAAGACTTGAGTTCATTGGGTAAAATAACCAAAGAGGTTTGTTATGCCACAGATGAATCAGGTAAATATGTAAAGGAACTGAGTAAGGGATGGGATGTAAAGATCACTGCATTGGATGCGGCATGGGGCGATATAGAAACACGGGTAGCAACCGCAAAAGAAAAGATTAAACAAGGAGAGGCCAGCACCTTACTTTTTTTTATGGAACGTGCTTTAATGGATATTACCATCCTTGCAGGATATACCGGTTTCTGGAAATGGCAGATCAAAAGACATTTACGCCCCGGCGTTTTTGAAAATCTACCGGATAAAAAATTACAACGCTACGCCGAAGTTTTTAATGTGAGTATCGCGGACCTAAAAAGAATGGATGTACATGAAGCTTGATTTTGAACACCTCCAGTCGGCTCACTGCGAAAACGGGGTAACTACTAATTTATTAAGAAATATCGGCGTGTCTCAAATGACGGAGCCGCTTGCGTTTGGTATAGGCGCGGGTTTATTCTTCGCATATATTCCGATTATCAAGATCAATAATGGCCCTGCGATTGCTTTCAGAACCTTGCCGGGACTCATCTTCAAAAGAACCTGCAAGTCGCTGGGTATAGAAGTGACCCGGAAAAAATTCAGTTCAAAAGAAGAGGCACAGAAAGCATTGGATCTTACATTGGAAGCTGGTCAGCCTGCAGGTTGCCAGGTGGGTGTTTATTATCTTCCTTATTTTCCCAAAGAATACCGTTTTCATTTTAACGCACATAACATTGTTGTCTTTGGTAAGGAAGGCGATAATTATTTAGTGAGTGATCCTGTAATGGAAACCACTACTACACTCGACAGTTATCAACTCGAAAGAGTACGTTTTGCAAAAGGTGCATTGGCCCCGAGAGGACAATTGTATTATCCTCAAAAAGGAAATACCATAACTGATCAGCAGATTGCAATAGCGATAGAGAAAGGGATCAAAAAGAATATCAGCAACATGATCGGTATTCCCGGACCGATCGCGGGAGTGAACGGCATACGGTTCACCGGCAAAAGAATAAAAAAATGGCGCGATAAATTGGGGCTGCAGAAAGCAGGTTTATACCTGGCACAGCTGGTACGCATGCAGGAGGAGATAGGAACCGGTGGCGGTGGCTTCCGTTATATTTATGGAGCATTTTTGCAGGAAGCGTTTGCCTATCATCAAAAAGAAGAATTGCTGGCAGCTTCTCAAACATTTACCGAAGCAGGAGATCTTTGGAGAACAGCAGCAGTACAGGCAGCTGGTATTTACAAGGGAAGAATCGGTAGCCAGGATGACTTTAATGTGATGGGTGATTATTTATTGGAAGTAGCGGAAATAGAGAAAAAAGCATTCCAGGCATTATCAAAAATCAAATGGTCATGAGCGCATGGGCGATCAATATACACGATCTTGGTTTTGCCTATCCTGGCCAAACGGCCATGCTTTTTTCAAAGTTGAACTTGCAGGTAGCAACAGGCAAGCGATTTGGTTTATTTGGTCCCAATGGCGCGGGTAAAACAACATTGATGAATTTAATGACCGGGCTGCTTTCCTGCAAAGAAGGAAGCATTGAAATTGCCGGGCAGGAAATCAACACAAAAAATAAATCTGTCAACCGTTTATTCGGATTCATCCCACAGGATTTTTCTTTTTACCAGGAGTTGACACCTGTTGAGAACCTGCAGTTTTTTGGTGCATGGTCGGGTTTACATAAAACATCTATCAAACAAAGAACAGACGAGTTGCTTGAAGTATTGGGTTTAACCGAAGTACGCAATAAACCGGTTGAAAAATTTTCGGGTGGGATGAAGCGTCGCGTAAACCTTGCAATAGGAGTGATACATGAACCCGCAGTGCTTTTTCTGGATGAACCAACCGTAGGCGTAGATGTGCAGACAAGGCATGCCATTATCAACTATTTAAAAGAGATGAATAAAAATGGTACAACGCTCGTCTATACATCGCACCAGTTAAGTGAAGCGGAAGATCTTTGCGAAGAGATCGCATTGATAGACCAGGGAAGGATCATTGCAAAAGATACTACAGAAGCATTACTCTCGGCTCATGGCCAAAATGGATTGGAAGAATTATTTCTTGACCTCACAGGCAAAAACTACCGGAACGCTGATGTATAAACTCGGCGCCACCATATTAAAAGATCTCCGCATTTTGCTTCGCGACAGAATCGGTCTGGTATTGATGTTCGGCATGCCGGTATTACTGGTGATCGTTATTACCAAGATACAGAACAGCACTTTTGAACTGGTTAATAAAAACAAGATCACACTTTTACTTTCCAACCGCGATACAGGAAAGACAAGCGATGAAATGATCGCAGCGATCGATAAGATCGGCATGTTCAGTATCATACACGTGGAAAAGGGGCAGACAGATCAACAGCTTACCGACAGGATGCATGGCAAAGACGCATTGCTTGCTTTGATACTTCCGCAAAATTTTTCTGCTGTAATAGAAGCCAAAGCAAAAAATGTAACCGCGAAAGCCATGAACAGTTTTGGTTTGGATGGAGGTGATACTTTGAAGAAAAATATAATAGCAGACCCTATCACTTTATATTATCATCCTGTATTACAGGAATCTTTCCGCCGTTCGGTTGATGGCGCTTTGCATAGCGCTTTGCAGATGGTTGAAAGCAAACAGGTACTGAAAAAATTATATTTCTCGATCAATGAGAAAGAACTGCCTGCATCAATGGAGAGAGAATTACTAAATAGCCAGTCGGTCATCAATGAGATCCCTGTTTCAAAAGATGGTAGCAGAGCAGTGCCCAATGCTTCACAGCACAACGTACCGGCATGGACAATCTTTGCCATGTTCTTTGTGGTGATGTCATTAGGAGGCAGTATCGTAAAGGAAAAAAAGAGTGGAAGTTTTATGCGTTTAAAAACCTTGCCTACGAATTACCTGGTTGCGATGCTCTCTAAACAAATCACTTATTTGGGCGTTACAATGATACAGGCCGCATTGATCTTTTCAATAGGTGCCTGGCTATTTCCATATATAGGTTTGCCGGCGTTGCATTTGCCAGCGGATCTTACAGGCTTATTCATTGTTTCTTTGCTTTGCGGATGGTGCGCTGTGAGTTATGCGATATGTGTTGGCGTTTTTGCAGAAACACAGGAGCAGGCAAATGGTTTTGGCGCCGTGTCGATCGTGATACTAGCGGCATTGGGTGGATTGATGGTACCCGCTTTCGCGATGCCAGATTCATTTAAAACGGTGATACAGCTTTCACCGCTACACTGGTGTCTCGAAGCGTATTACGGATTGTTCCTCGAAGGTGGCAGCCTGGATAATATGTGGGGGAATATCCTATCTTTAATCATAATTGCCCTATTGATACAACTCGTAGCTATCTGGGGGTTGAAAAGAAAAAAACTGATTTGAAATATTGACCATGGAAACAGCAGAATTAAAACAACAATTAAAAAAACAGATCATCACTTTCCTGAATCTCACAGGAATGCAACCCGATGATATCAAAGATGAGGACCCGCTTTTTGGCGATGGGCTGGGACTTGATTCTATAGACTCTCTCGAACTGATCGTTTTACTCAATCGCGAATATGGTATCACCATTAAGGACCCGAAAGAAGGAAGAAAAGTATTGGTGAATGTCAATACAATGGTTGATTACATTGAAAAGAACAGGACAAAGTAAATTCTTCTGTGAGCAGAATTTGTATAACCGGAATGGGTGTGATCAGTGCTATTGGTAATTCAGTAGCTGAAAATCATATGTCGCTTATGCAAGGTAAATGCGGGATCAGCCACGAAACAACGCTTTCTTCAAAATATGCGGGACTGCTTCCTTTTGGTGCGATATTATTCAGTGATAAGACACTGAAAGATAGATTGTCTGTAAACGGGCAACCTGTTACAAGAACCACACTACTTGCTTTGCATGCTTTTAAGGAAGCAATTGATGATGCACAACTGACTGCTTCGGAAATTACTGCTACCGATACCGCACTGATTGGTGCTACAACTGTAGGCGGTATGTGTTTAATGGATGAACTGTACCGAGATGCAAACAGTGATAAAGCTTCTGTCTATGCAGCTTCGTATGATTGTGCTTCAGTAAATATGTTTTTGCAAAAGCGTTACCAGATGAACGGCATTGTCAATACCATCAATACCGCCTGTTCTTCTTCGGCCAATGCGATCATGTATGGTGCGCGTTTGATCAGGAATGGGCTAGCAAAGCGTGTGATCGTTGGTGGAGTAGATAGTTTATCAAAATTCACCATCAATGGATTCAATGCCTTGCATATTTTGTCTGATGAATATTGCAGGCCTTTTGACCAGCAAAGAAAAGGATTGAACCTTGGAGAAGGAGCTGCTTTTCTTGTATTGGAAAAAGAAGAAGATGTAAAAGACAAAAAAGTATACGCTTACCTCTGTGGCTATTGCAATTCGACTGATGCGTTTCATCCCTCATCCTTATCGGAAAATGGGGAAGGACCCTATGCTTCCATGAAAGGTGCATTGGAAACTGCGGGACTGGAAAAAGAACAGATCGGTTTTATTAACGCACATGGTACAGGCACAGAGAACAATGATGAAGTGGAAAGTACAGCGATGCTTCGTTTGTTTGCCCGGCCGCCGGCATTTGCTTCAACCAAATCCAATACCGGTCATACTTTAGGTGCATCGGGGGCGATCGAAGCTGTTTATAGTATTTTGAATCTTGTTCACCAGGAAATATATCCTGCGCTACATTTTACAGAACCCATTATTTCAACGGGTCTGGTACCTGTTCAGGCGTATACAAAAAAAGAGATCACACATGTTATGTCAAACTCTTTTGGTTTTGGCGGTAATTGTACATCATTGATCTTTTCCAAAACCTGCTGACCATGTTCTATATCCATCAATACAGTTGTATATCGCCGCAGGAAACGTTCCTTAAGAATGATATAGAAACACTGCATGCATCAACTGAAAATATTTTACATGTGATAGAGCCTGCTTATACAGGCTTTCCTCCTGGCGCATTGAGAAGGATGGGCAAGGCAAGCAGGATGGGTATGGGAACAGCTATGCAGGTATTACAAAATAATGCAAAACCAGATGGGTTCATTGTTGGTACAGCCAATGGTGGGATGGAAGAAAGTATCCGTTTCCTGAAACAGATCATTGAATACAATGAAGATACATTGGCACCTGGAAGTTTTGTACAAAGTACTGCCAATGCAATCGCTTCACAACTGGGAATGTCTACGCAGAATCATGGCTACAATATTACACATGTGCACAAGGGATTGTCTTTTGAGAATTCAGTGATTGATGTAGGGATGCTGCTTAAAGAAAATCCGGAACATAGCTATCTTCTTGGTGGGGTAGATGAGATAGCATCTTACAATTATAATATTGAGTATGCAGCAGGGTGCTATAAAAAAGAGATCACTTCCAATAAAGAACTGTACAATGTAAATTCTTCCGGGAGTATAGCTGGAGAGGGGGCAGCCATGTTTCTTGTGAACAATACGGTTGAAAATGCATCAGCAAAATTATGCGCATTAGCAACACTGCATACTGATGATAAAAGGATGGTGTTGGATTGGATGCGTTCATTTATTGAAAAAGAACTCCCCGCCGGTGAAACGATCGACCTGTTTCTTACAGGAGATGATGGTGATAGCCGTCATGCAGAATTGTTTTCTTCCTGCGAAGCGTTGGTTAACATTGATACAACGATTGCCCGCTTCAAACATATGTGTGGCGAATACCCAACAGCATCTGCATTTGCTTTATGGCTTGCGTGTGTGTTGCCTGTTAACAAACCTTTGCCTCAACATATGCTTAGCAGGAAGGGTGCTGAGCAAAATATAAAAAATGTGTTGATCTATAATTGCCACCAGGGGGTGCAGCATAGTTTTATGCTTGTTTGCCGCGCCCTTTAGGGCGTGGATAGAGATCTCAATTTTTTTATCGGGCTTTAGCCCAGAGTATACACAGAGGGCTAAAGCCCAGAATCATTTTAAAGGAATCCTTATACCCACGCCCTGAAGGGCGCGGCAAGAAACACTCCATTAAACTTCAAACATACCTCAGCATCTCTCAAAATCGTTGCCCTCACAACAAGCCCTTCTTCAGAAACCATATGTTCCAGGTTCAGTATTAAAAGATGATTCTTTGTTGGATCTATCAACGAAATAAATTTAAGATGATTCGCTTTTTGAAGTTGAAGTGATTTACCTGTAACCAGTTCCATGATCTCTTTAACCATTTGTAACATACAAGCCCCGGGTAATACTGGTTGCCCCGGGAAATGTCCTTTAAAAATAGGATGCGATACATTCAGACTGATCCCTGCTTTTGCAGAATCTTCCTCTTTCTCCAATGATTCAATCGTATATAGATCGTTCTGTAACATGTTTATAAGGACGTTGTGCGGCTGAGTAACAGTAGTGAATGATATTTATTCTGGTAGTGATTATAAATAAGGATACGGTTAAGATCTTTTTTACTGGCATCAATATACCCGGTAACTACCGGCACAGTTTGCTTTTTCAATATATTCGCAGCCATCCACAGTGCAAAAGAAACAGCAGTGGGGTATTCTCCGCAAAGATGTTTATAGGGTATGGTTTGTCTGTTCGCAAAAAGAGATCGTTCCAGGTGAGTGTAAATAGAATCTTCCCGGCTATCACCGTTCTTCCCCATAATGATAAGATCAATATCAGCGATCGTGACTGATTGTGCTTCAAGAAAAGCGGCGATCTCTTTTTCTATTGCTTCTGTATTGACAGGTTTGTAAAAATTATGCATTGCTTCCAATAAACCATAATCATCATGGGAATGCTCACTTGACAGTAAAAAGAATGCAGCCCCCTCACCCGCGATCGTTCCTTTTGATTGATCCCCATATAATAAAAGATTAGAAATCTCATTTGCTTTGTACAGGCCAAACCTTTTTAAGAGGGTAAAACTGGTAGCAGTCAATTCATCGACACTTCCTGCCAATACCGTTTTTGCTTCTTCTTCTCTTAATAAAAGTATCGCGTCAAGCAATGCATTTTCAAAAGATGCCCCGCCCTGGGCAAATGTATTGTTGTACTGGTGACATTTTAATATCAATGCGATCTGTGCACCTACCGTATTATGCGTTGACTGTATGAATGGGGTAGGGGGCGGCATTTCTTCATTACGTTCTATAGTCTGCGTTAAAAAAGTTTCAGTGTCTTCGAGGCAGCCATAAGCTGTGCCTGTGATAATCGCGCCGGGATTTTTTTCTCCTGCTTCCTGTAAACAGCCAAGCGCTGCAGTCACCCCCATTTTGATCACACGGCTCATTCTCCGCAATGCTTTCACATCTATAAATTTTGTGTAGTCAGGCTCAAACGTTTGTAAACGATTACTGGTATAAGACAGGGGTTCTTCCAGGAAAGGATCCTGTTCAAATGTTTTCTGTGGTGATATGGCGGCCGCTGCGCGGATATAGATCTTCATATTCACGGTTTTGAAAAGATCAGTGATGAACAATTACCACCAAACCCAAATGAGTTTGACAATACATGCCTGATTGCTTGATCCTTCCGGAAAGTTAATTGTGGTACAAGTCCCAGCTCCGACATCGGTGTTGTAAAACGAAGATTCGGAAACAACATACCATGTTTTAACGCTAATACCGAAAACACCGCTTCTATTCCACCGCTCGCTCCCAAAGTATGTCCGGTAAAAGATTTGGTGGAGCTCATGGGCGGAGGTGTGTCACCAAACAAACGTCTTATTGCTGTGCCTTCTGCGAGATCATTGTTTTGGGTACCTGTGCCGTGCAGGTTAATATAGTCAATGTCTGAAGTTTGCAGACCACTTCTTTTCAAAGCGCCTGTCATGGCAAAAAAAGATCCATCACCGCCTGGCGATGAAGCTGTTTGATGAAAAGCATCATTCGCATTCTGGTAACCACTTAAACGCGCATACATTTCTTTCTGTAAAGAAGCCGCAACTCTTTCTGATACCAGTACCACGTACCCGGCGCCTTCACCAAGATTCAGACCGGCACGTGTATCATCAAATGGCCGGCAGAATTCGCGGTCAAGTATCATCAAAGAATTAAATCCGTTTAAGGTAAATTTTGTGAGTGTATCTGTTCCCCCGGCCACTACCACATCAAGCATACCATGCCTGATCATCCTCGCACCAAAAAATATCGCATTGGCGGATGAGGAACATGCGGTGCTGATGGTGCTGACATAATTACGGATCCCTAAATGATCTGCTACCAATTCGCTCACACTGCCACATTCATGATGCAGCACTTCTCTTAATTTCCCATTGGATGGATCAGTCAAAAAATCAGTAAAAAAACGTTCTGTTTTATCCATACCGCCAACCGTATTGGCTGAAATAAAACCAGTTCTGAGTGATGCAATATTTTCTATCCCTGCATCGGTCAACGCTTCTTTTGCTGCAATACTACTGAGCAACGCTGTACGGGAGATATGCGATGGCAGTCCTGCTAACTTTGCCAGGGCTTCATTATCAAGTTTTACCTCCGCAACGGGGATCTGGTTCCGGTGAGCCGTTTCCAGGTAAGTGATCGGACCCATACCGGGTTCTTCTTTTTCCATTGCAGTAAGGCACCCCGCAATAGTATTGCCGATCGCTGTGATAGCGCCTACGCCCGCAATAAAAACGTTATCAGCCATTGGATGCCTCTTTTTGATAAAATAGTTCGTTCATGTTTTCTGCACTGAAAAGAACCGCGCCCGGTGTTTCCTTTTTTTCAACAAGAAATAAAACGGCTTTGTATTCTTTGTCCAGCAGTTCCACCCAGCCACAGATACAGGCCTGTAAAATATCCTGGTTTAATAAACCGCTTACATATTGTTGTAAAAACGCAGCATCAAAACTTTCACTGATAAAAAAAGCATTCTCACCCTTAAAGCGATTGCGGATACTGATCTCACCCGTCATAATATTGGGCAACGTATATACAAATACCGACGGGCTTGCGATCTCGTTGGTGGTGGCAAGGTATTTTATATCGGTGTCAAGACTTGCGTTGGCATTGCACAGGATCAACCCGGTTTGTTCGGGTTCGTATGCATTTGCGTCAAAACTTTCTTTGAGTAATATTTCAGAAGTGAGCCACCCAAGTTTGGCAAGACTATCCATTTTGTAAAAACGGGGATACTCCAATGCATAATGCTGGTATATGCCCACGAACAGGTCCATAGGTTCTTTTCCTGCCAATGAATACAGCACCTGGCCATTCTTACGAACCGTATTTTCGCTGATGCTGCAGCTGGCGGTGATATGTGGTGCTGTATTCAAACTAATATTTCTGTTATTGTTTACTAAAAAGCATCGCAGCATTACATCCGCCAAAACCTGATGCGGTCTTGATACAGTTTTGCAATGGTTCACGAATGAAATTGTCTGCAACAGTAAGCTGTGCCGACGGATCGCTTTTCTCAAATCCTTTTGTCGGCAAAATAATTCCTTCCTGCAACGATCGAACAGAAATGATCGTTTCGATCAATCCCGCGGCTCCTAATGTATGTCCGTAATATCCTTTTAAACTGTTGGTAGGAACGGATCCCAAACCTGCTTCATTGATCGCCTTCGCTTCCATTTCATCGTTGTAAAGTGTAGCCGTACCATGTGCAGAAACCAGGTTGATATCATTTGCTGTTAACCCGGAATCTTTAATGGCTTTTTTGATGATATAGGCAAGTTCGTTACCGGTTCTGGAAGGTGCTGAAATATGATTCGCATCATTGCTTACTGCACCGGCCATTATTTTGATATTATCTGTGTTTTTTCTCTCGCGTGAAAGGATCACCGTTGCTGCGCCTTCTCCTAAAGTAATACCCTGCCGTTCCTTGTCAAAAGGTTTGCAGGGTTCCGGACTGATGGCCTGGAAAGACTGGAACCCGGATAAAACAAACTTCGAAATAATATCCGCACCGGCTACCAACACATGGTCATATTGTCCTGATGCGATCAGGCGTTTTGCCGTAAGTATCGCCAGTAAACCGGATATGCATGCATTGGATATGATCAATGGCTGATGATACAATCCAAAATGTTGTTTGATCAGCTTCGCAGAAGTAGGTAATGCAATTCGTTCGTGTGTTGGCTTGTGTAATGAATGGTTCTCCAGCAGGTTAATATTGCCTTTAGTAGATGAAATGATTAATATCGTTCTCTTATCGCCGGCAGGCAGTCCGCTGTTTTGCAATGCCTCACTAATGGAAGCGATCAGCAATTGTTCAAACGCAGTATAGGTTTCATCTTCTTTTCTATAAGGACTGTCCGAATTAAACAATGCAGCATAAAAAGATTCGGGGGAGAGTGTGGTATTGTTTTGAAGTTTTATTGCGGAAACCTGGTGGGTGAGCTGCGAAAAATTTTCACCGGTGGTTACGCCGATGGGTGACACGATATTATCTGCAACAATATAGATCTCTGACATATACTCAAATTAGGTTACGCCATAAATATTTTCATCTCACATTGCGCAAGCAGTTTTTCGTTGCACCACACCTTGCCAGATATCATGGTAACATCAAACACCTTATCCTCGATCTTTATTTCGGTAATCAATTCATCATTCACCAATGGAAGTGCAAAGACCTCCATATTTCTAACAGCGCCAATATAACCAGCCTGTACCGGTTTGTTCTCTGCATGCGCCATATACCCGGCACGTGCAGCAGCTGTTTGTGCAATGTTCTCGAGCAGGCCCGCTTCTGTAAACTGCCCGTTGATGGTTAAAACATTGTCGGCTTTAACAGTAAAACTACATCGTGTAATGGTTTCATCAGAATGATCCAACCTGTCAATCATCACAAACGGTGGTTGCTGGGGGATGAGTGATAATATGTTGGGTTCAATACTCATTGTGTTTAACTATACAACCCGCCATTGATCGATATGGTTTGTGCGGTAATATAAGCTGCGTCTTTTGATGCAAGAAATGCCACTGTATGTGCCACTTCCTCAGGCGTACCAAAACGTTTTACAGGGATATGTTTTTTCCATTCATTCTCATCCATTCCTTCGGTCATATCGGTTTTGATCAAACCGGGTGCGACCGCATTTACAGTGATGCCGTTTCGTCCCACTTCCTGCGCCAATGCTTTGGTTGCACCGATCACACCGGCCTTGGCCGCGGAATAATTGGTTTGCCCGGGTAATCCTTTTAGTCCCGACAGTGAAACAATATTGATGATCCTTCCGTATTTTTTTAAAACCATTCCATTTAAAACCAGGCGCGTGATATAAAAAAAACTATCGAGGTTATTCCTCATCACATTCTCCCATTGGGCATCTTCCATATACAACATCAGGTTGTCTTCTTTGATGCCGGCGTTGTTTACCAATACTTCGATATACTTATCTGAATTGTTTTCGATCCATGCTCCCAATATCTCCTGGATCTTTTGTTTATCGGATACATCAAACGGCAACAATTCGCCATTGCCACCGTGTTCTTTGATTTGTGCAAGCGTATGATTGGCTTCTTCTGTATTAGATCTGTAATTGACCAAGACATAATAATCCAATGCCGCCAGTTTGATACAGATGGCTTTGCCTATTCCTCTTGAGCCGCCGGTTACCAATGCGCATTTCATGATACAGGTGTTTTGGATGACACTTCGGGGTCTGTATTCTGTAAAAACAAACTTATTTTTTCGAGGTCCTTGTACTTAGGAGCATCCTCTATAAATTTTGGAAATATATTTCTTGCTGCTGTGTATAAGGCAAGCGTATGTGGCGCAAGTTTTTCCTGGCAGCCAAGATGATCTATTGCCTGTAAGATGGACATCAATTGTATAGAAAGCACTTCAAATGAATTGCCAATTACTTTCTTTGTCATGAGTGCAGCGTTGCAACCCATGCTCACAATATCCTGGTTGTCGTTGTTATTGGGAATACTGTGCACATACATCGGGAACGACAGCGTTTGATTTTCAGCTACTGTAGAAGTTGCTGTGAATTGCATACCCTGCATACCGAAATTCAAACCGAGAACACCAAGGTTTACAAAAGGAGGAAACTTCTGGTTGAGTTTTTCATTCATCAGATAGTTGAGTTGCCTTTCTGATAACATGGATAATTTGGTGATAGCAATTTTCAGTTTATCCATTTCCAGCGAAACATAATCGCCGTGGAAATTTCCACCGTGAAAAACATTTTTATTCCTGTGATCGATCACCGGGTTATCGTTAACAGAATTCAATTCATCTGTCAATATTTTTTCCGCCTGCGCAATTGTGTCATTTACAGGACCCAGTACCTGCGATACGCATCTTAATGAATAATATTCCTGCACTTTGTCTTCAAAAACATCGTGGCCTATTTTACCTGCATGGTATAAATGATCGGAACGTTTGCGGATCATTTTACTATCCTTCAGGATCTCGCGAAACATCTCTGCGATCCGGTTCTGTCCTATATGGTGTTTTACAATATTCAGTTCATAAGAAAAATGATCATCAAAAGCCTCAACGATCTCGTTGGTCATAGCAGAAAGCATCGCCGACCATTCCAATAATTTTCTCGCCTGGATCAGGTTCACGATCCCGATACCTGTCATAGCAGAAGTGCCATTCAATATAGCAAGACCTTCACGCACATGAACCGAAAGCGGTTTGATGCCGAGTTGTTTGTATACATCGGCAGTAGGCTGAATGGTATTTTCATACATCACTTCTCCTTCACCGATCAGTACGAGTGCAAGGTGTGCCAGTTGAACAAGATCGCCACTGGCGCCAACACCACCATGTTCGTATATGCAGGGAGTGATATCCTGGTTAATGAGGATCACAAGTAATTCAACTACATCCCTGTGAACACCTGAATAAGCCTGCCGCAAACTGTTTAACCTTGCGATCATCAGGGCCTTTACCAGCAATGGCGGTAAGAGATTACCGCAACCTGAGCTATGACTCCTGATCAGGTTATACTGCAGGTTTAACAGGTCCTCCTCTTTTACTTTATACTGAGCCATGGGGCCGAAACCTGTATTGATGCCATAGATCAGCTTATCAGACGAAAACTCCTGCAGGAAACGAAAATTGGTATCGATCTCCTGTAAAGCAGATGCAGAAAGAGAAATTTTTTTTTGCTTGAACACGATGTCGGAAAAATCATCCAGAGAAAGCGCACTAGGTCCCAAAGATATCATAGGCAAAACTGTTTTTTTACTATCGTTTTTTCTATCAAAAAAGTGAACGTAAATGTATTGAAAATAAAGGAGGAATCCGCGTTATTTTCTGCGGTCGATGAACCGGGTAATTTTCCGGTCAGTTTCTTTAAACTGGATCTTTTGCAGGGACGGGGTATCAATGTAGCTGATAGCGGGACTAACCCTCAATCTTGCCTGTAAATTGGCCCTGATCCTGTGGTCGCAGGCTTCTGTATTGTCGGCCGGCACTAAATGGAGCAACACTTCATCAAGCCCTATTTCATTTGAGTAAACTTCCACGGCAAAGTCAATGATCTCGGTCATTTCATTGAGCATATCGAACAGGGCAGGGGGGTATAGCGTGGTTCCCTTGAATTTGATCATTTGTTTTTTCCGGCCGATCACGGGAGAAAGGCGCAGGCTGTTTCGCCCGCAACCGCATGGCTCATCTATATACATGCAGATATCACCTGTTTTATAGCGGAGAAGGGGCATGCCTTCGATACCTAGTGTTGTAATGACCACTTCGCCGGGTATGCCGGGGCCAACCGGCTGGTTGTTCTCATCAAGGATCTCAGCGATCAGCAATTCTGGCTGGAGATGCCCGCCGCAGCCCTCGCCGCATTCTGTAAAAGCCGTTTGCATCTCGGTAGATGCGTAGGTTGAATACAGTTGGATGTTCCAGGATTCTCTGATCTTTTTTCCAAGAATATTGAGCGAAAGATCTGTATTGCGGATATTCTCACCTATACAGATCGCTTTTTTTACTGAAGTGGCGTTTACATCGATCCCGTTATCCTTTGCATACTGAATAAGTTTAACAATAAACGAGGGTACTGCCACGATTGCAGTGGGTTGTAATCTTTGTATCGTTTCCCATTGAAGGGACGGAACACCAGGACCCAGGCGTATAATGCCTGCACCGAGCCTGCTGAGCCCGGAATAATAGGCAATGCCCGCCATGAATTGCCTGTCGAGCGTTAACATTAACTGGTAAATATCATCCGGCGAACCATCGGCGCATACAAAAGAACCGTACTCATTATAGGCAAGCCGGTCAAGATCGTTTTTGGTAAGCGCAATGGTAACAGGGCTTCCCAGGGTTCCTGATGTGGATGCATATTCCACCACCTTATTCCTGGGAACACATAAAAAATCGAGGTTGTGTTGCTGGATATCTTCTTTTTTGGTAGTGGGTAAGCTTACCAGGTCCTCTATCGTTTTGATCGTGTGGATACCAATATTGTTCTCTGTAAATAATTGTTTGTAAAAAGGAGAGAAGGTATTGAGGTACACCAGCAGGTCCTGCAGTTTTTGCTCCTGCATCAATTTTAACGAAGAAGCGGATTGATATTCTTTTTCCTTCAGATCCATCAGGGTAAAAATAAGTAATAGTATCGTATTTCTATGCGCAAACTCGACCATGGACCATAGACCATGGTGCATGGTCGCCTCACCCTTTAATTTCTAACAGCATTTAAAACAGACTGCCAATTGTAATAATTATCAACTGCACCCAATAATTTTTTTACTGTAACAGAATGTACAGGTTCAAAATACGCCGCGTAAGAAAGTGCTTCAGCAGCTGTTCCTGGTTTGAATGGAGCACCGATTGTATAACCCGGCTCTTTGTTCTCGGCCCGCTGTTTATCAAACAAAACTTTACTATTCACAAATTCGGGGTGTACCTGCTCACCTGTAGCGAAAGGCACCAGGAACGCAACAGATCTTTTAATGGACGAACCCGAAGGCGATATATAAGTATAATAGTCAACGCCGGTTGCCCGTTTAATTGTTGTGGCAATCTTTAATAAGGGTTCTAGTGTATAAACATGATAGTGGAGCGCATCCCTTTCTTCAAAGTCCATACCAGAACCATCCGGGTACAGGTTCTTGAGGATTTGTTTCCGGATGCTTGTATCAGTAAATTCCTGGTAAGCTTTATTGTTAAGTAGATAGGCGATCGTACCAACCACTTTAATCCGGTGCGAGTTCCAGTTATTATTGACTGACCGGTTAGTTGATTTGAAACGTGGGCTGGCGATCTCTGCGTCGGCAACCTGCATTAACCATGTGTTCACGGTTGTTCGTTCTGAAGCGCTCATCTCATCTTTCACAAGATCATAGGCTTCCAGTAAAGGATCCAGTTTGGTATCATTGATGGGATTGCCTATACCGCGATTAACGGTTGACCATGCGATGATGAATCCGATGCATTTTTTTAAATAGACCGGATCAGCGGTTACTTTATACGTGATGGCCAATGCATATATTTTATTCAGGTCGGCTAACGACTTTTGCGTTCTGATCTTTTTTGGATCAGTAGCCAGGTGTCCTTCTGAAATGATCGTATCAATGGGGTTAGGCTCCTGTTGTAAGGCTGTATTGGCAAGGGTTTCTATTGGTTGGTAAGCTTTCTTCGCAGCAGGATCTGCTTCGATCAGCTTAACAAGTTTTTTTACCTCATTTTTTTGCAGGCTCACGTATTGTCCATCAACCGGTGCGATCAATAACAATAAGATCCATATTCTCATTACCCGGGCTAGTGCCTGTTTGAAAAAAATCTTTTTGTCTTGCATATCGTAACAAGATACTGATTTTCAAAAAAAGGTCTTGTGCAAAAATTATACTGCGCATTATCAAACTGCATCTTCTCTTTCGGTACGATTATTTTGAGGAGGATTGGATACAGTTATAATTTTAGATCACTTGCCATAGTTATCCAATGCAAAGATCTGTGCCTTGTATTTTTCAGGAAGAAGGATCATTTTTACCAGCCTGTCGCAATGAAAGCGTTTTAGTATTTTGTATAGCGGTACCAGCGGCCTGACCCATTGCCTGTTTTCCAGATGAAGCATTTCTTTGGCTATCGGCGGTAAGATCATTTTTTGTGATTCACATAAAACCCAAAACCGGGTATTACCCAGGTGTTTCCTATACTGTTTATAGAGGTCAGCCGTATGTACACTTTTTATTAGATCATTCTGCAGATGCGTTTCGCGAGACACGAGCCATTCTGAATAATCAGCAGGTAATAAGGTCAGTCCCATTCTTGTACCTACACGGTAAAAAACATCATACACTTCTTCTTTTTCATCTTCTGTCATTTTTCTTTCCAGCAATTCAAAAGAAACGATGGAATAATAGATCAGCATATACAAAACATCCCGGTATGCCCAATCGGGAATGGATGCTTTTCTTTCTTTTTCAACATGCGAATGGATCGCTGTGATCTTGTCAATAGCCGCATTCGCATCAGCTGTTCCGGAAAAAACGATCATTCGTGCATAGGCCACGGTAGAGAATAATCGTCCTAATGGATCTGATGGTAAGCGACCGGTAAAATACAACCAGTCAACTGCCTTGTTCAATGCAAATTCAGCGGAAGAGCCGGCAAAAATAAACAGTATCGTATCCGCACTTCCCCAGATATTTCTAACGATCGAGTGCTTTCTTACAAAGGGTTGATCTGCGATCCTCGTTTTCATTTCCACTGCACAATAAGTTGATAAAATGCAAAGGTAGTGATATTTACTTTGAATTTCAAAGTACTTTTAAATTATGTTAAATGCTAAATGTTGGATGAGGGGCGATCTGCATTCAACATTTAGCATTTAACACATTCAACATAATTATCTGATCCTCCCAATCCCCTCATTGGTCATCTTCACAGGCTGTATCAATCCTTCTTTGGAAAAATACATTTCATCAATACAGGTTACGCGGTCGTTTCCGCCTTTTCTGCCTAAGGGACGGCGATGATATACGATGAGCCAACGGTCTTTCCCCGCATCGATCACAGAATGATGCCCTGCACCTGTAGCAATGGTTGAATCCTGTTGTAATATTTTGCCCACGCGTTCAAATGGCCCAAAAGGGGAGTCTGACATAGCATACGCAACTGAATAATCAGGGCCGGTCCAGCCACCTTCGGACCACATAAAATAATATTTGTTATTGCGTATAAACATATAGGGTCCTTCCACATATCCTTTGGGTGTGATCTCTTTGAAAACACTTCCGTCACTAAAAGGAACAAGCGCTGTAAAATCATCATTCAGTTTCGCAATATTGCAATGGCGCCAGCCCCCGTAGATAATATAATACTGCCCATCCTTATCCTTAAACACAAACTGGTCGATGGGTTGCGCGCCATTATAAAATTTATCGATCAAGGGTTTTCCCAAATGATCAATAAACGGGCCGCCGGGGTTATCAGACACAGCCACGCCAATACCACCAAACTGGTTATCGTTCTGAATATCATTAGCGCCAAAGAATAAAAAATATTTTTTCCCTTTCTGTATCACCGCAGGTGCCCATAAAGCACGTTTTACCCATTTGATCTTTGTTGTGTCGGTGATACGGCTATGTTTTTCCCAGTTAACCAAATCATGTGAAGAGAATGCATCAAAGAATACCTGTTCATTATAGGGTGCGGAATAAGTAGGATAGATCCAGAATTCCTTGTTGAACACGGCTCCCTCAGGATCAGCATACCAGCCCGGGAAAACAGGATTGCCCGCGATTTGCTTCTGGTTGTTTTGTGTGTTTAGTTTGGGAGAACAGCCATATAAAAAAATGGCTAACATAAAAAAGTAAAATATTCTTGAAACATTCATTTGATGAAGTTTAAGCGGGTTTCTGATTTTTGTACAAAATACATCATCCCCTTGCAACTTGCACAACCATCAGGTGAGAATATCGGGATATACTGCAACGGATCAGTTATAAAAGTATAGCTTACTTGAGATCCTCATTCAACTGCTATCGGAAAAGTGTACGCTCACGTGTACAGTAACAATCTCTCCGCAAGTGTTATATAATCCTGCAATGAATCAGGCTTACGGATAAACGACCGGCAACCCATCTGGTGGCATCTTTCTTCATCTTCTTTCCTGGCAGAAGAAGTGAGCATGATAACGGGTATGTTTGCTAATTGCGGATCCAGCCTCAGCTCGTGAAGCGTAAGAAAGCCATTTTTAACGGGCATATTGATATCCAGCACGATCAGGTCGGGGATCACCTCATTATTTTTCAGGTAATTTAATAAGACAAGTCCGTTATGAAACGTCATACAGCTGGCCATTGCATTTCTTTCGGTAATACTGTCCCGGAGCAAATTAACATCCTCCTCATCGTCATCTGCGATAAAAATGGTCGGGTCGGTTTTCATAAGGTTTAAAGTTCTTTTATTAATTTGAAAACAACAAGTAGGTTATCTTTGTTAAGGTGTAAATCATGAATGGGTATGCGTACAGTATTAGTCATAGACGATGAGATCGATTTTTTTCTTTTGATCAAGGATTATCTTGGCCAGCGTGACTACCAGGTTTCTGCCGCGCATTCCCTTGCTGAAGGCATGAAAATGCTGGAAGAGGGCGAGTATGATGTCCTTCTTCTCGATAACAATCTACCTGATGGCTTTGGCTGGAAGCAGGCTCCCGAGATACAAAAACGTTTCTCCAAAATGCGGATCACCCTGATCAGCGCCTATGAATCCATTTTCCTCGTTACCACTCTCCAGGGTGTGCCTTTCCGTATTATGGAAAAACCGGTAAGCCTTGAAACCCTTATAAGCTATTTCTAAAAAATCGCGCCAGCAATCAGTCCAATCTTTTCCACGGTATGATTTTTTAAGGTAAGTATGATAGATACCAAGACTATCATTATTAATAAGATCGTCCCATGAAAAAAATATTCGTGCTTGCCGGCCTCTTTGCCTGTTTATTGGCAGAGGCTCAGAAAGTAAACCAATGCGGTATTGTAATTCCGCCCAAACGACTTTCATCCACCTTCAGTTCTGTATATGAGGCAAGGGATTATATCAATACCATGCTTGACAGCATCAACTGGAAACAGAATTTTACGGTTCGTGAACAGATTGGAATTAATAATGCATACGCCACTATCATCAACAATAAGCGGTATATCATTTATGATAATGATTTTCTCGAGAATCTGGATGAGTATGCCCGTACTAAATGGGCGTCTGTAAGTGTGCTCGCGCATGAAATGGGTCATCATTACCGCAATCATGTGATCGACAGCAAGGGTAGCACGCCTCCCAAAGAAATTGAAGCCGATTATTTTTCCGGGTATGTTATGGAAAAACTGGGTGCCACACTTGGGGAAGCCAGGGCCGCGATGAACCAGATTGCTGCGCCACAGGCCAGCTCAACACACCCGGCAAAAAACGACAGGTTGAATGCGATCTCTGAAGGATGGAACTATGCGCGTGGTTTGACCAGTACCATTCCGGGTACCAGGCCACCAACGAATACAACACCCGTACCCGCTCCACAGCCGGCACCACAACCGCAGCAGAACCCTCCGCCTTCATCCAATGATGCAAGCTGGATCTATCTTTCCCTGTATGGTAATAATGATATGACGGTTTATTTATCCGATGACGGAAGAACATTCAATGAAGCGCCATTAAAGACTACGCAACCTTTTGTATTCAAATTTGAAGTTTATAATTATGGATGGTTACGGTTCTCCAATACCGGTAATGCAAAAACGTATAAACTCATGCATGGCAAAGATTACGCGATCATCTGGAGCAGGAGGAGTAATGCGTGGACGGTGACAGAGGTTCCTTGAATTAATAATTAGTAGTTAATAGTTAATAATTGAGTTACTGCTATTAACTTGGTACAAAAAAGGGGAAGATCTAACGGTCTTCCCTTTGTTTTTAATAGCAACGCGGATCAAACGGATGTAACGGATCTTCGCTGATAAAATCCGTGGCAATCCGTTGCATCCGTTTGATCCGCGTTGCCATCCCTTGTCGCAAAAGCCCCTAACATTGTCGTATTAGTACTCTATCACTCCTGATAAAGCAGGTTACATTTGTCTTGTCAAAACAAACGCTTAACTCAAAAAAAAATACAATGAAAAAGACAAGAACATGGTACTGGATCATTACAGGGATCTTTGCGGCATTTATGCTGTTCACTGCCATTCCTGATGTGCTGGAGACTCCTGAAGCAATGGCCTTTATGACTGCTTTAGGTTATCCTGCATATTTTGTAAAATTTATTGGCGTAGCAAAAGTATTAGGTGTGATCGCCATTCTTGTGCCTTCTTTTAACAGGCTAAAGGAATGGGCCTATGCAGGTTTATTCTTCGATGTGGCTGGTGCTACTTACTCTGTTATTGCGAAATATGGTTTCGATATTGCGCAGTTATTTATGGTGCTGGTGATTGGATTCTTATTTCTTTCTTATTATCTCTGGCATCGTTTGCAAGCGAAAAGAGTGGAACTGACCAGCTAAACGGTGAATGCTTAAAATAAGTCAGGAGCGAGAGGTCTGAGTCTGGATTATGCAGTCTCGTTACTTCTCACTCCTGACTATTTTTTTTTACGGCAATCAAAAAGGATGACTGGAAAACGTTTCAAAAAAAATGAACATTACTTTTTTAATACCGAAGCTAAATGGCGTAATGCGAATGATACGCGCACAATAACATTGTCACTGAATTTCCGTTTTGGTAAAGCTATATCGGATCTTCGCAGACACAATGCCATTGGAGCACAAAGTGAACAGAACAGGGTGAAAGATTAAAATATAAAAACAATACAAACTATTAAGAGGCTGTCTCAAAAAATGCGACCTCTTTGCATAATAGGAACCTTCCATTTTATTTTGAGCCTGTTTGGTGGAACAGTTTTTTCTGTATTAAACTGTACACAGCAAAAACTGTTTCAACTGCTTAATACAAAAAATCGCAGAGCATCAATAAAAACAAAGTGCCATGCATGCCGTTGATCCAACCCATAATAACCTTTTCCTTGCAGAACTGGCGGCGCTTGACCACGAGCTGGTAGAAATTGATGGTAAACAACTAAAACCCAGCCAATGTTACCATGTGGAAGTGGATCCCGTACATATACTTTTCAATGAAAACTGCCCGGCGTTAGTAAAGGAAAAAGTAAATGAAATCCTTACACGCTATCGTTACAGGTAGTCATAATCAGACACAAAATCGCTTAAAGTCGTTTTTGCACTACAAATCCATTCTCTTCAACTACGTTTAAGTTTACAAATAATTGCTGCTTTTGCAATTTATCGTGACTTTTTTTTTCTTACTCGTCTATCAATTTTTCATCCTCTTGTCTATTTTTTTTGGATCTGTAAATGACTCTCTTTACAGTCTAAAAGAATCTGTTTATGTACCGCCTGAAGTCAGTATTGTTTTGCCTTGTGGGTTTTGGTTTGTTTTCCTGTCAAAAAGAGCTCGTAGAGGTTGGACCCACTGCCGCAACAATCAAGTTAGAAGCTTCTTCCTATTCGGTTAGTTTATCCCAATCCCAGGCAGCAGGTGCAGCCATCCATTTTAGCTGGGCAGGGTTTGCAGATGAAGAGCAGACAGGCATTCACTACACAATTGAAGCTGCCATCCAGGGATCACAATTCAGTAATGCGGTTGAAATAGGAAGTACAAACCAGCAATCGATAAGTTTTACGGTACAGGAGTTCAATGAACAATTACGGAAACTCGTTCTGGCTAATACAAGAGAACAGATCGAGTTCAGGGTAAGGGCCAATGCAGCTCAGGGGCAACCCGGGTATTCTAATGTTGTGGTGGTAGCAGCTACTGCCTATCAATCCTATTCCCTGTATGATGAAGCGCAGATATTGCGTCTTCCCGGCAACTACGAAGGCTGGAACATCCCGTCTGCCCCGAGAGTAATTTCTGCCGGTCATAATGGAGTGTATGAAGGCTTTGTCAATTTCACTGATCCGAATTCACAATTTTATCTTGTTAAAGGAACGCAGTGGGAGAATGTAACTACTTACAACCAGACGGGTGCGGGAACATTTGGATTTAACGGCACCTTCTTTTTTGTACCTGGCGGCCAGGGGATTAACAGGGTGAATGTAAATATGAATACACATACCTGGTCATGTACAAAGATCAATTCATTTGGCTTGTTTGGAACAGCGGTCTCCGCAGATAGTAAGGATGTTGACATGATCTTTAATGAAGCTACTTTATCATGGTCCATAACAAAGGACCTTACCCAGGGTGAATTTGTATTCCGCGCAAATCAATCCAATGCAATTGTTTTCGGGCATAATGAAAAGAGCCTCGCAGGTATAGTAGATGCAAACGGTGAAAAGATCCGTATATCCAAAGCTGGAAATTATACGATCATGCTGACACTTGAAGCACCAGGCAATTATGCGTATGGGATACGCAGAAACAGATAATCAGGATTGAGAAACTATGATTGAATTTTTATATTAAACTATCATACATGGAAAATCAAATAATGTTAATGCGGAAAACTGTTGTGACAGTAGTCTATGTTTTAATGATATTTTCTGTTTTGGTTTTGATCCGTTCAAATAATCAACACCTGTTCTCGAAACAAAAAAGCAATACGACTGTTCAGAAAACAGGATAGGTTTTCTGTAAAGACGCCGATTGGTGTGCATGTACCATGCAGGCCTTTTTATTCTGCTTATGATATTTATTGCGTAAATTTTACCGGTAAATATATTATTGAATCGATGAGGTGTATTCTCTCAGTTATCTCGATTTTTCTTCTGTTGCCTGTTTTCACCACCCGGGCCCAAACACCTGTTCTCCAAATTGTTCAACAGGAATTTATTTTTGATACTGCTTCTTTTGAAAGCTGTCATGCATCAACTATTGTATCACTTAATAAAAACCTTTTGATGAGCGTGTGGTTCGGCGGCAAACATGAGGGTAACAGCGATGTTTGTATCTGGGGTGCTTTTTTACAAAACAGGAAATGGACAAAACCGGTATTGCTGGCAGATGGGATTTCAGAAAACAATACACGTTATCCCTGCTGGAACCCTGTATTATTCAAAGCAAAAAACGGGGTATTGTACCTGCATTATAAAGTGGGACCCAATCCAAGAGAATGGTGAGCAATGTATAAGATCTCAACAGATGATGGTAAAACATGGTCCGCAGCAACCCGTTTGCCGGAAGGTTTTTTAGGTCCCATTAAAAATAAACCGATCCAGTTGGCAAATGGCGATATGCTGTACCCTTCCAGTACAGAAAGTATCACAGGTAATATATGGAACGTACATATGGAAAGATCCGATGCCTCCTTACAAAACTGGAAAAAGATCCCGGTTGCATCAAATGGTTTCGGGGTGATACAGCCTACTTTCCTTATCCATGGCAAACGTTTACAAATGCTTTGCAGAAGCAAACAAAATGTGGTCGCGCAAAGCTGGTCGGATGATGAGGGACAAAGCTGGTCGCCGATGACGGCTACGGCCCTGTCAAACCCCAGTTCCGGTATTGACGCGGTAAGCCTGCAAAATGGGATGCATTTGCTTGTTTACAATCCCATGCCTTCCGGCAAAGAATGGTGGGAGGGAAGAGCCGTTCTGAAAATTGCATTATCTAAAGACGGGATCACCTGGAACAATGTCTATACACTTGAAGAGCATGTAAATGGTGAGTACAGTTACCCTGCTGTGATACAGGATGAAGCGGGGCGGATACACATCACATATACCGACCAAAGAAAGCACATCAAATACATTTCCCTGGACCTTTTATGATTTCGCTGCGAGATAAATTTGGGTTATCATTTAACATATAAAATAAAAAAAGCCCCACAAATGCGGGGCCTCTATTCATCATATTTAAATCATCTCTTAATTCCCATCCTCCGGCAAGATATCTTCCGTATTTCTTGAACCGGACATATCGTTGTTTTGAGGTGCTACATAAATGGTTTGGTGGTAGAACTTGGTAGATGGTTTTACTTCGTTCAATTTTTCCTGGAAAATAGTGAGGTAATTATTGTCTTTATTATTCTTACCAAATACATCTTTCAGTTGTGCGAACAGGGCAAGCGAAGTGGCTTCAAAAACAGAAGTTTCGAGGCTCAGCAATTTGATATTCGCTTCTACGAACTGGTTCATTTCTGTATTGATAATGGTACAATGTACATTACCTTTTACGATTGAATCCTTGTTAAGATTCACACGCAAACTATACACTGATCCTTCAAATTCTCCTTCTATTTTGATATCATTACAGATGATCACACCTCTCATAATACCGGTAGGGGTAATGTGAATGGCCTTCTTGCTGTACAACACACCATTGAAGTTCCCATCAAGGATAATATCGTTCTCCGAATCCAGCACACCGGAAATATTGGTTGAACTGGTAATGAACAATTGTTTGTCATCTAAAGACGACTGGGTTGAAAAACTTGAATTGGGATCGTGTAGCAGTTGTTCCCTGAACTTATTCATAGCTAAAATTTTCGTTTTGAAACAG
Source organism: Bacteroidota bacterium (assembly GCA_040388475.1). Lineage (GTDB taxonomy): Bacteria > Bacteroidota > Bacteroidia > Chitinophagales > Chitinophagaceae > Sediminibacterium. Next base: position 243,006 of record JAZKBT010000002.1, read on the forward strand.
AATTACCGACAGAAAAGTTAATAATTTCCAGCAATATACAACTTCATACCTGTTATTTTTTTATGAAATCGCGAAACATTTGTCCTGATCATTCAAAAAACCATCAAAATGGCTATCTTAGGTCAGTTGTAAATCCTTAATCCTGAACCAATCCTATGCTTTTTAAGAAAACAGAGAAACCTGAGGCGGGCATGTTACCGGCAATACAAGTAGTGTCGGGTGGCGTTTATTTCGGAATCATCAAAACTTCTTCACCCATACGTATTGAGGGCGATTTTAAAGGGATCATTTTTTGTACCAATAAAGTGATCATTGATAAAAAGGCGACCGTGAATGGCGATATCCTTTGTCATGATATCGTGATCGGTGGTTTAATCGATGGTAACGTGATCTGCCAACACAAATGCAATCTTGATGAAGGAGCAGTCGTAAACGGTATTATCCGCACAGCAAAGTTTGAGAACGGTGATGGCAGTTCCGTAACAGGGCCGGTATACGTGAATAAGGACAATGAGAACATGAATGTGGATGAATACTACGAACTGTTCAATAAAAAAGAAACGCTGGAAAAAATTAAAGCTGAATATTTCTCGCTTCCGCAAAAATTAATATTGATCACTTAATCGGCATATGAAAAATTTACCGGTCATCGCGTGGTTGTGTTCCCGGGTTGAAAGGGAAGCCGGTTGCTGGTTTATCATATTTCGCAGTGCGGCATCTCTATTCTTTTTTGCCGTCGCTTTTTTTTTGCCTGCTTCAGCACAGGCACAATGCCCGGTAAATCTTGGATTTGAATCCGGCACATTCGATAACTGGCAATGCGTTGCGGGTACGATTGATCTTAATGGCGTATCCGCCATTTTTCCTACCGCCCCATTATCCAAAAGGCATAAGATCTTTTCGAAAAGTTCGAAAGAATTGGATCCCTATGGTAAATTTCCCGTGGTATGCCCCAACGGCAGCAATTATTCGATCAGGCTCGGCAATGATTCAACAGGCGCGCAAGCGGATGGGGTGAGTTACACATTTACAGTTCCTGCGGGACAGGATGATTACAGTATCGTATATAATTATGCGGTAGTGTTTCAGAATCCAGAGCACCAGGATTACCAGCAACCGCGTTTTACTGCCAAGATATTTGATGTGAGTGCGAATGCTTATATCACCTGTTCCTCTTTTGATTTCACTTCATCGGGTAACCTGCCCGGTTTTAAAAAGGCCGATAACCCGGATGATTTTTCCGTGGTTTATTATAAACCATGGTCATCGGTTTCTCTAAAACTATTAGGATATGCAGGCAAAACAGTAAGGTTAGAATTTACCGTTAATGATTGCTTACTGAGCGCACATTTCGGATATGCTTATTTTGATATCGCCGAAGACTGTGGTACCCATGTGAAAGGCAATGTGATTTGCCTGGGACCCACTTCAACGGTACTTACTGCTCCGTATGGTTTCCAGGACTACCATTGGTTCAATGCCGATTTTTCAAAACCGCTTGGAGACAGGAACATTCTCCGCCTTGATCCCTTACCATCACCGGGTACAAAATTCGCAGTGGAAATAATTCCTTATCCCGGATCGGGTTGCCGCGATACATTATACACAATAATCAAAACCGCGCCGATCCCGTTTGCTTTTAAAGTAAAAGATACGACAGGTACATGTGAACCAGGGATCATAGATATTACCCTTCCTTCAATTACACAGGGAAGTACACCCGACCTGAAATTCAATTATTATATTGATTCAAACCTGATTTATTTTGCAACGAAGATCGATGCGATAGATGCCAACGGTAAATACTATATCAAAGCTACCAATGCAGCAGGTTGTCTTGATGTGCGCCAGGTTGTTGTGCAGTATGATACAGTGCCCGACATCAGTATTGCCGCTCCGCTCCCGGCATCCTATCCACAAACAATAGATATTACAGCTCCTGATCTGATCACTGGCAGTACTCCCGGCATGACATACAGTTATTGGAAAGATTCAGCCGCCACTATCAGGTTAACTAATCCCAATGCGCTGATATATGGAGGCAGGTTTTATATTATGGCCACTACCAAATTCGGCTGTAATGTTATTGAGCCTATCGAGGTACTACTCACCATAGGCCAGCCACCCAATGTATTCTCACCAAACAATGATGGCATCAACGATGTATGGGACATACCTTCCCTTGTACCTTACCCACAATGCAGCGTAGACGTTTACAATCGCTCGGGCCGCCTTGTTTTTCATTCTATCGGATACAACAAGTCATGGGATGGCAAACTCAATGGGAAACGCTTACCGGTGGGAACGTATTATTATGTGATCAGGGGCTCAACTAATATCGCACCGATCGGCGGAAGCATTACCATTATTTATTAAAAGATGGCACGCGGATGATGCGGAAAAAGGCGGATGAGCACGGATTAAAAAATCAGAAGTAATAAAATCCGCAACTATCCGCCTTTTTCCGCGTCATCCGCGTGCTATTAACTATTTTTGTCTGTCTTTAAGAATGAACAAGGAATTCAATGAACCATAAGCTGCAGCAATTATCCGAACAACTGGAAGGCGATCTATATTTTGATACGGTGATGCGTACCCTCTACGCTACAGATGCTTCTGCATACCGCGAAATGCCATTGGCAGTGGCTGTTCCGAAATCAAAAGAAGATATACGCAAACTGATCAGTTTTGCCAGGGACCATCAAACTTCGTTGATCCCGAGAACTGCGGGTACCTCACTGGCCGGGCAGGTAGTAGGGAATGGGATTATTGTAGACGTTTCAAAACATTTCACCCAGGTACTCGAATTGAATGAGAAAGAAAAATGGGTGCGTGTACAACCCGGTGTGATCAGGGATGAACTGAATATGTTCCTGAAACCTTACGGATTATTTTTTGGCCCCGAAACATCCACAGCCAACCGCGCGATGATCGGTGGGATGGTAGGGAATAATTCCTGCGGATCTAATTCAGTGGTGTATAGAAGCACGCGCGAACATTTACTGGAAGTACATGCATTACTGAGCGATGGTTCTGAAGCCGTGTTTGCAGAAGTATCAACCGATGCTTTTCATGCAAAATGTGAACAGGATAATCTCGAAGGAAAGATCTATAAACATACACGTAGCCTGCTAAGTAATTATGGTAACCAGGTAGAGATCCGGGAAGAGTTTCCGAAAAAAACAGTAGAAAGAAGGAACACAGGTTACGCAATTGACCTGCTGGTTGATACAGAACCATTCAATGCAGGTGGAGACACATTTAATTTTTGTTCGCTGATCGCCGGCTCCGAAGGTACATTGGCTTTTTTAACAGAGATCAAACTGAATGTGGTACCCTTGCCGCCAAAAGAAACAGGTTTATTATGTGTACATTTTAATTCTATCGATGAATCATTGCGTGCAAACCTGATCGGGTTAAAATACAGGCCAAGTGCAAGTGAGTTGATCGATCATTATATATTGGAATGCACCAAAGAAAATATCGAACAGAATAAGAATCGTTTTTTTGTTTTGGGTGATCCGGGTGCGATACTGGTTATCGAATTCGCAAGATCATCCCGCGAAGAGATCCTGGCGATTACTGCGAAGGTAGAAGCTGAAATGCGTGCAGCAGGTTTGGGTTATCATTTTCCTGTTTTGTTTGGAGAGGATACCAAAAAAATATGGACACTGCGCAAAGCGGGTCTGGGTTTGCTCGGCAATTTACCCGGCGATGAAAAAGCAGTACCGGTGATAGAAGATACGGCTGTTGATGTGAATGATCTCCCTGCTTATATCCGCGAGTTCAATGAAATATTAAAAAAGCATGGTCTGCATTCTGTTCACTATGCGCATGCAGGCTCAGGGGAAATCCACCTGCGGCCCATTATCAATTTAAAAACAAAAGAAGGTAACCGTTTATTCAGGACCATCGCTGAAGAAGTGGCAACGCTTGTAAAAAAATACCAGGGCTCATTAAGCGGCGAACATGGCGATGGAAGATTGCGTGGCGAATTCATCCGACAGATGGTGGGAGAGAAGAACTACCAATTGCTACGGGAGATCAAACGCAGCTGGGATCCGCAAAATATTTTCAATCCCAATAAGATCGTTGATACCCCGCCAATGAATACGATGCTGCGTTATGAACCGGGACAATTCACACCCGAATTCAAAACTATTTTCCGTTTTCACCAGCAGGATATTCTGCAGCATGCCGAACAATGCAATGGCTCCGGCGATTGCAGGAAAACACATTTATCGGGAGGTACGATGTGCCCTTCTTTCATGGCCTCACGAAATGAAAAAGATACCACACGTGCAAGGGCCAATATTTTGCGTGAGTTCTTAACACATTCCGATAAACTCAACCGTTTCGATCATAAAGAGATCTATGAAGTGATGGATCTTTGTTTGAGTTGTAAAGCCTGCAAATCGGAATGTCCTTCCAATGTGGATATGGCAAAACTGAAAGCGGAGTTTTTACAGCAATACTATGATGCCAATGGTGTCCCGTTCCGTTCCAGACTGATTGCTAATTTTTCAGCCTCAGCGAAGCTCGGATCCATCATGCCATCAGTGTATAATTTCTTTGTAACGAATCCTTTTACCGGAAACCTGATCAAACAGATTTCAGGATTTGCCGTCAAAAGGTCAATGCCAACATTGTCAGCAAATACGCTGATGAATTGGTACCATAAACATCAAAAAGAAATTACAAAGAAAGAAAACAAAAAAGTTTACCTGTTCTGCGATGAATTCACCAATTACAATGATGCACATATTGGCATCACCGCTATTTTACTTTTAGAGAAATTAGGATATGAAGTGATTATCCCTAAACACGAAGAAAGTGGCCGTACCTGGCTCTCAAAAGGTTTGCTGCGTGATGCACAGAAGATCATCAATCGAAACATTTCGGCGCTGAGCCCACTCATCTCTGAAGCCACACCACTGATCGGTATTGAGCCATCTGCTATCCTGACTTTCCGTGATGAGTATCCCGATCTTGCTTCGGATGAGAACCTGATCGCTGCAAGGGAAATGTCGAAGCATGTATTCCTGATCGATGAATTCATAGCAGCGGAGATCAATAAAGGAAATATCACCAGGGAAAAATTCACAAAAGAAAAACGATCCATCAAACTGCATGGCCATTGTCAGCAGAAAGCGATCTCTTCTTTGGCCGCTTCTGTAAAAATGTTATCCCTCCCCGAAAATTATAGCGTGGAAACCATTCCATCCGGCTGTTGTGGTATGGCGGGTTCTTTTGGTTTTGAAAAAGAGCACTATGAACTCTCCATGCAGATCGCCGAACTGGTTTTACTACCAACTGTTCGTAAACAGGAGGCTGGCACGCTGATAGCCGCGCCAGGCACGAGTTGCAGGCACCAGATCAAAGATGGTTGCGGGAGAGAGGCGTTGCATACGGTGGAGATTTTGTACGCTGCGCTGGCATAGTCGTGAGGAGTGAATCGTCAATCGTGAATGGACTCGCGACGGACGATTCACCCCTCACGATTCATCCCGGCCTCTTCCGAAAAACAACCACTCATAACATTTTTCCCAAAATAGAAAGTAGTTATTTTCATAAATGAATAATTATTCATTTATGTTTGCGTCGTGAAATTACGCGACGATAAGAAAACAATGCAGATATCGAAGGCGTTACTCGGCCTTGTTAAGCAGAAAGGCCTGGCAGGTGTGACCATGGGTGAGATCGCCAAAGAAGCAGGAATGGCAACCGGTACGCTTTATATTTATTTTAAGAATAAGGAAGAACTCATCAACTATCTTTTCTTCGATTGCCGCAAAGAAGCATTAAAGAACTATTTCCTCAACTATAATGAATCAAAGTCTTTTAAAACAGGCTTTCGTACCGTGTGGATGAACATTCTCAATTTCCGCATACAGAATTTTGAAGAAGTGGTCTTTATGGATCAATGCTATCATTCTCCCTTTATCAATGAATGCACGATGAAGCTGACCAAAGAAATGAAAAAGCCACTTTACAAACTGATAGAGAGAGGAAAGGATGAAAATATTTTCAAGGACATGGATAGCATGGCACTGCTCACATTTATGATCGGCTCGATACATGAAGGTGTGAAGAATGCACATTATAACCAGAAAACCTTAACCAAAAAAGATATCGACAGCATGTTCAAAATGTGCTGGGATGGAATGAAAAAGTAATTACAATAAAATGAAGATTTTTTTCACGCAAAGGCGAAAAGATATTTTTAGCGGTCTATACAATCGAATGACTTCGCACCTTTTCGTGAAATTCTTCGCTTCGGTAATGAAGTTTAATAAACACTATTACTTGATAACTATGAAAAATATAACAAAATCAATTTTTACCTTCCTGTTTCTTTTTGGCTGGAGTATAAGCTGGTCGCAAATAAAACCGGATTCTGTATTACATGATGCCACCCTCGCGGGCTGTGTTCAGTATGCATTAATGCATCAACCTTTGGTACAGCAGGCATTGCTGGATGAGGACATTACTGAAAAACAGATCCAGGCAAGACTGGCCGATTGGTACCCGCAGGTAAACCTGAATTATAATCTTCAGCACAATTTCGAATTGCCTGTTTCCTATTTTTCGGGGGGCTATGTCCGTAATGGTACATTCAATTCATCCAATATCGGTTTGAATGTAACACAGAACATCTTTAATAAAGATGCACTGTTTGCCAGTCGTACCGCAAAAGATATCCGTCTACAAACAAAGCAGAATACCAGTTTTAATAAAATTGATGTTGCCGTAAATGTAAGCAAGGCATTTTACGATGTATTGCTCACGCAGCAACAGGTATCCGTTCTCAGCCAGGCCATTACGCGTTTGGAAAGAAGCCTGAAAGATGCCATGAGCCAGTACCAGAGTGGTGTGGCTGATAAAACAGATTACAAGCGAGCGACTATTGCCCTGAACAATGCAAAAGCACAACGTAAACAATCTGCTGACCTTATCGTTGCAAAGATCGCATACCTGAAACAGCTGATGGGTCTTGCAGATAATGCGGACCTGCAATTGCAATATGATACATTGTCAATGGAAAAAGATGCGATAGTAGATACAGCTGCGGTTGTACAATACGATAACAGGATAGAATATAAAATATTACAGACTCAGCAACGGTTACAGGAAGCGAATATCAAATATTACAAATCCAGTTTTGTGCCTACGATCTCTGCATTTGGCAATTATAATATGTCTTACCTCAACAATGATTTTGGTAAAACATACAGCAGTGGTTTTGGCGTTTCCAACCTCGGTATACAATTGGCAATGCCCATTTTCCAGGGTAATAAAAGGGTGTTACAGGTGAGGCAGGCAGAATTGCAATACAAACGCGTTGGCTGGGATCTTACTTTGCTTAAGAGTCGCGTAAACACACAGTATGCGCAGGCTTTGGCTGTTTACAAAGGAAATCTTTCCAACTATTATTCACTGAAAGAAAACGTGGTACTCGCGGATGATGTTTACCGTACGCTGGACCTGCAATACCGGTCCGGCATTAAAACATACCTTGATGTAATCATTGCGGAGTCTGATTTGCGCACAACACAATTAAATTATTATAACGCATTGTTCCAGTTGCTGCAAAGTAAACTGGACGTAGAAAAAGCGTTGGGAAACATTCAATATTAATTCAAGACAATTCAATCAATAACAAATGGCAAATACGATCGTGAAACAAATGATACGCTTTAGCAGTGTGTTGGTATTGGCTGCCTGTGGTGGCAAGAAAACACCTGAAGCCCCCAAAGCACCGCCACCTGCTGCGGTTACTGTATATGAGGTGAAAAAAGAAGCCGCGGTTTATTTTGATAATTATCCTGCAACGATCACCCCGTTGAACCAGGTTGATCTGAAAGCACAGGTAACCGGTTATATCACCGGTATGTTTTTTACGGATGGTCAACATGTAAGCAGGGGACAGAAATTATACGAGATAGACCGCCAGCAATACCAGGCGAATTACGACCAGGCAGTAGCCAATCTCAACGTGGTAAAAGCATCGCTGGCCAAAGCACAGCAGGATGCGGATCGTTATACCGACCTGTTAAAACAGGATGCGATAGCCAAACAGAAAGTAGATTATGCATTGGCTGATCTGCAGAGTGTAAAAGCACAGGTGATCGCTGCGCAGGCGAATGTATCGCGTTTATCAAACGACCTGCGTTTCTCAACCATTCACGCACCATTTGATGGTACGATCGGGATCTCGCAGGCAAAAGTGGGAACCCTGGTAACAGCGAACCAAAATATACTGAATACGGTTTCTTCCGATAACCCGATGGCAGTTGATATTTCGGTTGATCAGAAAGAGATCGCACGTTTTTTACAGTTACAGAAGAACAATGTGGCAGCTGATTCAACTTTTACGCTTTCACTTCCTGATAATAGTATTTATGTGGGAACCGGTCATATCAGTTTGATCGATCGCGCAGTGGATCCTCAAACCGGAACGATCAAAACACGTTTGGTATTTACAAACAACGGGCAATTAAAACCAGGTATGAATACGAATGTACATGTGAAGAATAACCGTGGCGGGCAATTCGTACTGGCGCCTTATAAATCTGTTGTTGAACAGATGGGAGAATATTTTGTATTCGTGGTAGGTGACAGCAGTAAAGTATCGCAGCGAAAAGTATTGCTTGGAACGAGGATCAATGAAAAAGTAATTATTAAAGATGGATTGCAGGAAGGAGATAAAGTAGTATCAGAAGGAGTGCAGAAACTGAAAGAAGGAACTGTGATAAGTACCGCGCTGCCAAAACCTGTTAAATGATTGCTACGCAATGATGGCAACGCGGATCAAACGGATCGGACGGATATAAACGGATCTATTAATTCCGTCAAATATAATCGTAGCAATCTGCTTTTTCAACATCATAGGTTGCCATACAAATATTTTGATTCCTTAACAAAGAAAAATTATGATCGCAAATACATTTATAAAACGGCCGGTTACCGCCATTGTTATCTCCCTGGTGATCGTATTGCTGGGTGTACTGGCTATTATGAACCTGCCCATCAGCCAATATCCCGAGATCACACCACCCACTGTACAGATCACAGGAAATTTTACCGGGGCCGATGCGCAAACAGTTGAACAAACTGTTACCACACCTGTGGAAACGCAGGTGAACGGAACACCGGGCATGGCTTACCTGCAAAGTAACAGTACCAGCGACGGTCGCACAACCATTACGGCTACTTTAAAAGTGGGTACGAATGCAGACATCGCAGCACTGGATATACAGAACAGGGTAGGTATCGCAACACCGCAATTACCGGATGATGTAAAACGTTTGGGATTGACCACGCGTAAACGTAACCCAAGTATCCTGATGCTGGTGGCTATGTTTTCACCCAATGCATCACACAGCATTCCATTCGTTGATAACTATACCAATATTTTTGTAAGAGATGCATTGCTGCGTGTGCCCGGGGTGGGAGATGTGTTTACCCGTGCCGATGATTTCAGTATGCGTATCTGGTTACAGGTTGATAAGTTAGCGCAGTTAGGCATCACTTCCAGCGAAGTTGTTGCTGCGTTGCAGGAACAGAACTTACAAATTGCAGCAGGATCAGTAGGTGCACCGCCACAGAACAGTGTACAGGCATTTGAATACACAGTCTTTACCAACAGCCGTTTAAGTACGGAAGAACAATTCGGCAACGTGATCGTTCGCACAAAACCTGCAGACGGGTCAGTAGTACATTTGAAAGATGTGGCACGTATACAGTTAGGGAAATTCAGTTATGCAAGTAATTCATTTGTGGATGGAAAAAGAGCTTCCTATTTATTGGTTTACCAGGCACCGGGAAGCAATGCGATCGAAACAGCGGATGGTGTTTATAAAGCGATGGATGCATTAAAGAAATCATTTCCGAAAGATATCGACTATGTGGTTCCTTTTGAAACGATCTCTGTTGTTAAAGTATCTATTGAAGAAGTGATCACAACTTTACTGGAAGCATTAGCGCTGGTGGTATTGGTGGTATTTCTTTTTCTCCAGAGCTGGCGCGCAACCCTGATCCCCATATTAGCGATCCCGGTTTCTATTATCGGAACCTTTGCTTTGTTCGTTCCTCTCGGTTTTACCATCAATACATTAACGATGTTTGGTTTTGTACTGGCCATTGGTATTGTAGTGGATGATGCGATCGTTGTGGTGGAAGCTGTTCAACATTATATCGATCACGAAAAATTATCCCCTAAAGAGGCTACGTATAAAGCGATGAAAGACATCTCAGGTCCTGTTGTTGCCATCGCATTGATATTGGCAGCGGTATTTGTACCGGTAGGTTTTATCCCAGGCATCGTTGGACGTTTATACCAACAGTTCGCCATCACCATTGCGATTTCTGTTTTGATCTCGGCATTTGTGGCGCTTTCTCTAACACCGGCTTTGTGTTCACTGTTCTTAAAACCAATGAACATTGATAAGAAATCGAAAGGGCTGAATAAATTCTTCTTCCGTTTTAATACCTGGTTTGCAAAAGTTACCAATTCGTATTCAGGCGGTGTGCAGCGTGCGATAAAAGCAACCCCATATATGTTGGTGCTGTTAGTATGCATCATGGCAGGAACAGCTATACTCTTCAAGAATAAACCATCAGGTTTTATTCCAACAGAAGATGAGGGACGTTTATTTGTTACGTATGAACTACCGGAAGCTTCTTCTACAACAAGAAGTTTGGAAGTACTCAACAGTATCATGGCCAACATGAAAGAAACACCGGGTATTGCGCATTATGCTGCATTAGGTGGTTTCAATATTATCACACAAGCTACCAAATCAAACAGCGGAACGGTATTTACACAGTTAAAACCATGGGACCAGCGTAAAGATAAATCCTTACAGCTGGCAGCGATCGCAGCAGATGTGCAGAAAAGACTCTCCTCCATTAAAGGAGCCACCATACGCGCCATTTCACCACCAGCTATCCCGGGGCTTGGACAAACCGGTGGATTCACTTTTGAACTGGAGCAACGCGAAAGCACGGATGACATCAAACAGTTTGAAAGAGTAGTGAATACATTTGTGGGCGAAATAAATAAACGGCCCGAGATCGCATCGGCATATTCTTATTTTACCGCACGCACACCGGGATATAAAGTAGATGTTGACCGGGAGAAATGTAAAAAACTCGGTGTATCCATTTCAGATGTGTACACAACTTTGCAGACTTATCTCGGTAGCAAATACATCAATGATTTCACTATTTATGGAAGAAATTTCCGGGTGGTGGCGCAGGCGGATACTTTGTTCCGTGCAGACATAAAAAATCTTGAGCAATATTATGTACGCAACCAGTCAGGAACTTTATTGCCATTGAGTACGGTGATCTCTTACCAAACCATAGAAAGCGCGCCGCTGATCACACACTATAACTTATTCCGTACGGCCGAGATCAATGGCAGCCCGAAAGAAGGATACAGCAGCGGCCAGGCCATACAGGCCCTGCGTGAAACAGCTGATAAAGTATTACCCGCCGGTTATGGATACGAGTTCTCCGGATTGAGTCGTGAAGAGATCAACGCAGGATCAAGTACTGTGTATATTTTTTCTTTATCCATTTTATTCGTGTTCTTATTTCTTGCGGCTTTGTATGAAAGCTGGTCGGTGCCCTTCTCAGTCTTATTCGCGGTACCTACCGGTGCGTTTGGTGCGATATTGACATTAACATTATTGCCATCACTCACTAATAACGTATACGCACAGATCGGTTTGGTTACGCTGATCGGCCTGGCTGCCAAGAATGCGATCCTGATTGTTGAGTTTGCCAAAGAGCGGGTTGATTCGGGTATGGAGATCGTACCCGCTACCATCGCCGCAGTTAAACTCCGTTTGCGGCCGATCATTATGACATCCATGGCATTCGTGTTAGGCGTATTACCATTGGCATTTGCCACAGGCGCTGGTGGTGTGGCGCGTTCAACCATCGGGTGGACAGTATTGGGCGGAATGCTGGGGGCAACCATCCTCGCCATCTTTATAGTACCTGTATTGTTTGTAACCATTACCAAATTAGCCTACGGTAAAAAACAACTCGCGAAAATACGGGCGGAGGCAACGGATAAATTGAGTGAGTAGAAATACTACGATCATTTTTAGAGCCGCAGGTCAGTTATTGGCCTGCGGTTTTTTTTCTTTAACACAGAGAGCACAGCGTTTCACAGAGAGAATACCTATGTCGGAACCCTCTGTGAAACGCTGTGCTCTCTGTGTCTATGTGGTGAAAAACACTCGATTTAAAAAGCATAAATGAATAAAAGATATTCTTTGGCAATGTATTTACACCTGTTTCATGAAACTCCTACCATTCCTATCCTAATTCATTTAAATTTGCGGATACTAAAGAATCACCCAAGGCATGCACCCCATCGGAAACGAACTCAGGAAATTTTTCAGCGAAGACAAACTGAAACTGTCGCTAACGGACCGTTATGCGTTTGCCGGTGATGCGGGATTCTATTACCTGCTTCCCAAAGCAGTTATTCAGCCTGATTCGGAAGAAGATATCGAACAACTGTTCCGCTTTGCAAAAGAATACAATGTGCCGCTTACTTTTCGCACAGGCGGTACGAGTTTAAGCGGGCAATCTATTACCGATGGGATACTCGTAGACCTCAGCAAACACTGGCGGAGAATTGTTCCGATCAATGGCGGTAAACAGGTGATGGTGCAACCGGGTGCTATAGGCGCCCATGTAAATCATCAACTGAAACCGTATTCCATGAAGATCGGCCCTGATCCTGCTTCTATCAGCGCAGCAATGATCGGTGGTATTGTATCGAATAACAGCAGCGGTATGTGTTGCGGCGTAACACATAATTCATATCATACCATGCATACCATCCGTTTTATTTTACCAAACGGGCATTTATATGATACGGCAATTGAAAACGATTATATACTTTTCCAGGCAGCAGACGGGCCAATCTCCGAGGGGATCATGGCATTACAAAAACGTATCCTTGCCAATGAAACGCTGGTACAAAAAATAAAAAATAAATATCGAATCAAGAATACGGTAGGGTATAGTCTTAACGCATTTATTGATTACCGAAAGCCACTCGATATTCTTGCGCATTTGCTGATTGGTGCCGAAGGAACACTGGCTTTTATTTCCGATGTGGTGTTAACCACCATTCCTGATAAACAATTTAAAGTAACAGGCTTGTTGTTCTTTGATGATCCGGTAACAGCTGCCGAAACAGTACCTGCTTTAAAAGCTACTGATGCCGATGCGTTGGAGCTAATGGACAGGCCTGCTCTGCGTTCTGTTGAGCAGGCAGATTATTGCCCTGCAATGATCAAGGATCTTCCTTCACAAGCCACAGCAATTCTCTGCGAATACCAGGGTGAAACTGCAGAGGAAGCCCAGGCAAAATTAGAGAAGGCATTGGCAGTGATTGATACACTTCCATTGATAGCGAAACTGGATTTTACTACCAATGCATACGAGCAGGCAAAGCTCTGGAAAATGCGGAAAGGCATGTTCCCCTCCGTAGCAGCTGTTCGTGCAAAAGGAACAACTGCTATGCTGGAAGATGTTGCTGTGCCATTGGAAAACCTTGGAAAAGCTGTGCTTGATCTTCAGTCTTTGTTTGCGAAGTATGGATATACCAATGCGATCATATTTGGTCATGCCAAAGAAGGGAACCTTCATTTTTTGGTTACACAGCCTGTTAATACAGCTGAAGAAAGAAAAGTATTCGAATCATTCAATGATGAATTGGCTGAGCTGATCATTCATAAATACAATGGGTCTTTAAAAGCAGAACATGGTACAGGCAGGATAGTTGCACCCTATGTAAAAGATGAATGGGGTGAAGAAGCTTACCAGGTCATGCAGCAACTAAAAAAACTGCTTGATCCGCAAAACATCATAAACCCCGGCGTGATCATCAATGACGATCCGAAATGTCATGTGAAGGATATGAAAACCATGCCGGTGGTGGAAGAAGAAGTTGACAGATGTGTTGAATGTGGCTACTGTGAGAATCGTTGCCCGAGCAGGAATTATACAACAACACCAAGACAGCGGATCCAGTTACGCCGCTCATTACAGAGATTAAAAGCAGAAGGAAATACAACTGATTATGCGATCCTGCAAAAGGAATACAAGTTTTCCGCAATAGATACCTGCGCGGTGGATGGTATGTGCGCTACGGATTGTCCTGTTTCCATTAATACCGGTGAACTGATCAAACGGTTACGAAAGGAAAATCATTCCGGCCTGGCCAATCAAACTGCTATGCAGGTTGCCAAACATTTTGGGGTAGTGGAAAGGCTGGTGAAATTTGCATTACACAGTGGCAACGCCCTTAACAGGCTCACAGGAAAGAACAGCATGAAAAAATTCACAGGCGGTATTAAAATACTGGCTAAGGGTTTTCCGTTATGGACAGATTCGATCACTGCACCGGTGCGCATTGAAGCAAATAAACCGCTTGAACCCGCTGCTGTTTATTTCCCATCCTGTATCACTCGTATGATGGGGGCGGATAAAGAAGATAACATGCCCATTTCCGAAGTGATCAAAACACTTTGCCAACGGGCAGGATTGGAATTATTTATCGCAGATCATACAACCGGTGTTTGTTGCGGACAGTTATTTTCTTCCAAAGGATTTATTCCTGCCTATAAGCATACAGTTAATCAAACAATAGAACTGTTATGGAAATGGACAGGGCAGGGGAAGATACCTGTGTTGATGGATGTTACGTCTTGCACACATTCGCTGCAGGGTTCGTATAGTTATCTTACAGAAGAGAATAAAAAACTGTATGAACAACTTGTATTCATTGACAGTATTGATTTTGCGGCAGATTATCTTTTACCGCGTTTGCAGGTGACCAATAAAAAAGATAACATCGTCTTCCATCCTGTATGCACCACATATAAAATGAACCTGGTGCCGAAACTACAAACCATTGGAAAGGCCTGTGCCGAAAAAGCAGCGATTCCTTTCTTAAGCGGTTGCTGCGGTATGGCAGGTGACAGGGGATTCTATTATCCCAAATTGATCGAAAGCGCTACCATAGATGAGATAGGTGAAGTGCAAAAGATCACAGGCGGAAAAAAATGCGATGGATATTATTCATCCGGTAAGACCTGTGAAATGGCATTAAGCGAAACGACCAAGCAGAATTATCAATCTATCTTTTATCTGCTCCGGGATGTAACTTAGGAAGCTGTTAGATATTAGTAGTTAGCCTTTAGCTATCCGCAGTTTTAAGCTAACACCTAAAGGCTAACACCTAAAGGCTAACACCTAACTTTCTTTCGCAGGTAGAATTAATTTCTGGATTAAATCAATATATGGACCTTACTGTATCAGAACTGGTAGAAAGATTTCAAATGATTCCTCATCCGGAAGGTGGATATTATAAAGAAATGTACCGTTCTGATGAATTGATAAAGAAAGAGTCATTGCCTGGCAGATTTTCTGGTAACAGAAATTTTTCAACCGCTATATATTTTTTACTCGAACAGGGAAATTTTTCTGCCTTTCATCGAATACAAAGTGATGAATGCTGGCATTTTTATGCAGGTCACAGTTTGCACGTTCATGTGATCCATCACGATGGGCGATATGATTTGATCAGGTTAGGAACCGATATAGCTGCCGGTGAAATTTTCCAGGCCATCGTTCCTGCCGGTTGCTGGTTTGCATCTGAGACTGCTCCTGACGGTTTGTTTTCTTTTGTGGGATGTACAGTTGCACCTGGGTTTGATTTTGCAGATTTTGAATTGGCAAAAGTTGAGATATTGAGTGCACAATTTCCACTTCATCGCGCATTGATTTCGCGTTTATGCAGGCAGTAAGCAAGCGTAAAATTTCAGTAAGAGGATAAGAGAAAAAGAGTGTAGCAAGTGAAGTCTGTCTCTTTTTCTCTTGCCCTCTCTTATTGAAATAAAGCTGATTTGTCATACTGGTGTAAGGAAATATTCCCGTAATTATTCCTTTCCTTATCGTATTTTGAGTGCTGAATTCTTGAAAACTAACTGTTTGGTGCGTATGAAGAAAGGCGGGCCCTTGTTTGTTGCTTTTATTTTTTGGTGTTGCCAGACTTACGGGCAGCAACAAAAAATAGATAGTATTGAAAAGAATCGCCCGGTTGATCAGCAGATCAATCTTTCTAAGATCCAGTTACAACAGCAATTGATGCTCTCCCGCAAGAATCAACTGGAACTCACTCGGCAGGAACAGCAAAGGATCTTAGTTGAAAAACAAAAAGAACAACTGGCTGAAAAAGAAAAACAGTTACTTGAACTGCAGATCCGCTCAAAACAAAACGAACTGGAACAGGACCGGAAAACACAGGCACAGGTACTGTTGAATAACCAGGTACAGGCAAGGTTGAATGCCGCTATTAAAGACAAACAGATCAGCAACCAGCAGGCCGCACTCAGGTACAATAAGAAATGGACCGTTTTTTTTGTGATCGGTTTTGTTATTGTTGCTTTTTTTGCTGTGATCGTATTTTTATCTCAAAGAAAGGCCAAACGCCTGAACGCTGTTATCTCCTCGCAACATGCAGAACTGGAACAGATGGGTATGGTGAAAGATACCATACTTGGCGTAGTAAGTCATGATATGCGCACACCCGTAAATACTTTACTGGCATTTTCTGAATTGATCAACGAAGAGGATATCGGTAAAGATAAACTGAGTGAATACCTCGGGCAGATCAATCAAACGCTTAATCATACTTCTTCCATGATGAATAACCTGTTAAACTGGTCGGCCAGCCAGATGCAGGGATTTAAAACAGTGATAGAACCAGTGGATGCAGGCATAATTGCATCAAATATGATTGCCTCTTTTGCCAGCCGCGCATCGGAGAAAAAAGTGACGATCATCAATGAAATTGCACAACAAACAATTGTACTGGCAGATGCAAATATGCTGGACCTTATTTTTCGTAACCTGGTAAGTAATGCATTAAAATTTACGCCTGCCGGCGGATCTGTGTTTATCGAAGCATCTGTGCAAGCATTATATACCATTTTATCTGTTACTGATACAGGTGTTGGGATGCCGGAAGAAAACAGGAGCCAGTTCAATTCAACGATTCTTTCATCAACAAAAAGTACACTTGGTACAGAACGCGAGAAAGGCACCGGGCTTGGGTTGTTATTATGTAAAACATTTACACGTTTAATGAACGGACAGATTAGTGTACAAAAAAATAAAGAGAAGGGATGTAAGTTTGAATTGGTTTTGGCAGGGGAAAAAATAGTCTGGAGTTAGGAGTCTGAAGACTGGAGTACTCAAACTCCAGACTTCAGACTCCTAACTCCAGACTTACTATCATATAGAATATATTTTTCAAAAAAATGAACTGCGATACATATAAAAACATATACGTTCGGTTTTTATACACAGCATGCTTTGTATGTCTCTCCATCATTGGTTTTACGCAAGCGCCATCGATCAGTTATGGTGAACATAAATTATTTACCCGCGATTCGGCTATTGGGAAAATAGTACCTGTTAATATAGGAGGTGAGGTTCCACAAACCATTTACAGCAGCACTACCACATTTGCAGGTAACGGGGTTCCTGGTTCTGTTGATGGGAAAAGCAGTACGGCAACATTCAATCGTCCCTCGAAAATTGCAGTTGATCATTTGGGGAATCTCTATGTGGCAGATGAATTAAATAATAAAATACGAAAGATCACTGCTGATGGAATGGTAACTACGCTGGCAGGAAGCGGAAAAGCAGGCGCTGAAAACAGTCTCATCGGGAGCAAAGCTTCTTTTAACAGGCCCGGAGGAATTGGTGTTGATAAGCTTGGGAACGTATATGTAGCCGATGTGTTTAATCATAAGATCAGGAAGATCACTGCTTCAGGAGCAGTAACTACTTTGGCAGGTAATGGCCACCAGGGATATGTTGATGATGCAAAAGGTCTCTCGGCGGAATTTGATTTTCCCGTTGATGTGGCCGTAGATGATGCAGGTAATGTGTACGTTATTGATGAAGGGAACAATAAGATCCGGAAGGTTTTACCGAATGGCGCTGTTAGCACGTTTGCAGGTAGCGGTGCTGTTGGTGCGCAGGATAACAGGGTAGGTGTATTGGCCAGTTTTAATCAACCTAATGGCATTGCAGTTGATCAAAAAGGAAATGTATATGTGGCAGACCAGTTAAACCATAAGATCAGGAAGATCACAGCGGCGGGTGTTGTAACAACGTTTGCCGGTAACGGACAGGCAGGATCGAATGATAATACAGTAGGAATATTGGCCGGTTTTAATAATCCACGTGGTGTTGCGGTTGACAGGATCGGCAATGTATATGTAGGAGATGTTGGTAACCAAAAAATCAGGAAGATCACACAGACAGGTGCTGTATCAACCTTATCAGGAAGCGGTGTACCCGGTTCGCATGATAACGCTAATGGATCATTGGCTGAGTTTTATTTTCCTGACGGAACAGCCATCGATTCTTTGGGTAACCTGTATGTGGCAGATGGGCTGAATAATAAGATCCGGAAAATTGAAACAAAAGGTTATTCGATCATCCCGGAATTGTTGCCACAGGGATTGTACTTCGATCCGGCCACGGGCATATTTTCAGGAACACCCACTGAAGATGTATTGAATAGTGCGTATGCGATCACAGCTTATAATACATCAGGAAGCAGTACTGCCAATCTAACGATCAATGTGTGTGAACAACCAGGGAATGCGTTGAGTTTTGACGGACAGGACGATCGTGTTTTTGTTCCTGATGCGGATCAGTTGAGGTCACCTGTTGTTTCAGTAGAGCTTTGGATGAACTTTAAAAAAATGTCAGGAAATTTTGCCCGGATCCTGTTGAAAAGAAGTGACCGTTTGACCTATGATGACAGCTATGCAATAGGGGTAGACAGTTTACAAAGATTCCGTGCGATCATGTGTTCAGGTTCGGGCCGGCCGGAAGGACAAAAATTTGCTACACAAAAAAATGTGTTGATACCGGGAACATGGTATTATTTGTCTGCAGTTTTTTCACGCGATAGTGTAAAACTCTATGTGAACGGCGAGTTGCAGCAGGCAACTTATACCGGCTTCCCGATCAGTCATGGAAGGAATGCATTGTCATTTGGATTTGATGAAACCATGTCTTTTGAATTAGATGAAGTGCGCATATTTAATACAAACCGATCGCCTTTTTTTGTTGAAGACATGCACAATATTCTTTCCCCCGATACACAAGGTTTAGTGGCCTATTATAATTTCAATAGCGGGAGGTCACGCGGCCAGAATGCAGGTATTACTACTGTTGTTGATCTGACATCTCATCGCAATAATGGCGTGTTAACTAATTTTCAATTGGGCGGCAGTTCTTCTAATTGGATAGAGAGCCATGCAATGGTTGCACCTGTGGCATTGGAGGCGGAGAAGGTTCATTCTACAGGTTTTACTGCTTTATGGAACAAGCCGCGTTTTGGCACGACCGGCCGTTATATGATCGATATCTCAACAAATAGTGATTTTACATCTTTTGAACAGGACCATCATGATAAATGGATCACCGACACTTCGCAGGTTGTAAACGGACTGAAACCGGGTACTGTGTATTACTACAGGGTTAGGGCAGAGCTAAATGCAGACGGATCAAATGGAGGGTTTTCAAATGTGATACGTGTAAAAACGGGATTATAACTCTACTCACTACTAAACCTCGTCAACGATTTCTTATTGATTACACTATCCTGTAGCGCTTGTTTATAAGCCACACTAACGGGAATAATATCATTGCTATCTAATTTAATATCGGATACACTGATATTCTGAATGTGCAGGATATTAATGATGTACTGTTTGTGAACACGAAGGAAGATATGAGCGGGCAATTGTCTTTCCAGGTTCTTTAAACTGATCAATACAAAATGGATCTTTTGCTGGGTGGTGATGATCTTGGAAAAATCGCCCATGCTTTCTATATACAGCACATCGCCCATGTTGAGTTTGATATGGGTATTCTTTTCCTTGATAAAAAAATATTCCTGCGCGTCGATGGTTTTGATCAGGTCATTACCGGTAACAGGTATGGGTGCGTTGGATGATTTCGATAAATTCTCAACTGCTAGTTTTTTCTTTGCCTGTATGTATTCGATCGCTTTATCGGTGGCTTTGATCAGCCGCTCGATCTTCACAGGTTTTACGATGTAATCGATCACATCCAGTTCAAAACTTTCTGCCGCGTGTTCGGAATGGGAGGAAATGAAAATAAAAACGGGTGGGTTTTTCAGGCTTTTCAGCAATTCGATACCCGACAGGTCGGGCATGTCAATGTCAGAGAAAACAATGTCAATATCTTCTGTTTTGAGAACGGATATCGCTTCCATTCCATCTGCCAGGCTGGCTTTTAAATTCAGGCTCTCAATCTTTTTGACCTTCATCGCCAAAGCATCGCGTTCCAGGATATTGTCCTCTACAATTATACACTTATACCTCATTATTGAATCCTAATTCTAAACGTTTGAACAAATACTTTACAATGTAGTAGAAAAACCGGGAAATAGGAAAATCATATGATTTTTTCCCTATGCGGTTCTTTCCCGAACATAAAGGGTGCAAAGAGGAATTCACCCAATAATTGCGTAGTTCCACGCTATTTTTTGCTTATAAATTGATCCATATTTGAGATGGAAAATATATACACCTTCCTTTTCAAAGGAATGGTAAATTAAAGTTATCGCTCCCCAGCCAGGGTAACCTGGTATCCGGGGGGATTATGGGGAGTGGTAGCTTTTCTGTTTTATCCTTTGGTTTGTATGCGTTTTATGCTTTATTTCATATTCCTACCAAACAGCATATGCGAAACAGGCTTTTATTATTTCCCCTTTGCTTTTTACTTATTCTTGCATCATCAGAGCTTCATGCACAGAAGTATGACAGCACCGAGAAGAAATTAATCGACTCCTTATTACCGGATTACGATCTTCAACAGATAGATTCTCTCGGTCATTCATTTATTGCGATTCAGTATCCCGCTGCTTTTCGCGGCGGATTAAAAGGGTGGACCGCTTATCTCGAAAAGAACCTGAACCGCGACCTGGGTGCAAAATATATCAAGGTCAGAAAAGGGGATACCCTTGTAAAACAAACAGTGATCTTGACTTTCACCGTTCAGCCAAGTGGGTTAGTTTCTGACGTGGCAGCCGAACCTTCCGCAAAAGGAGCCGAACTTCATCCCAAAATAGCTGCAGAAGCCATCAGGGTAGTTGCCGAGGGCCCACGCTGGGAACCCGCGCAACAGGAAACATTTGAAATTGTGAATGGAAAATTACCGATGCAGGAAATACTTGCCAGGAAGAAAAGAGGGTTTAAGAAAGTGCTTTACAGGCATAAGCAGAGTATTACGTTTGTGGTGAGTGTGGAGAAGTGATTCAGTAATGGGTTGGAATATGTTCATTTTTTGAATACAGAATTAATTCAAAGCTGATCATAAATTTCTAATGCTTCACCGTATAAAAGTGCACCAACAAATACCCAGCCACACAAACCAGTAATATTGCCAGGATAGCAACGATCAGCCAGTTCTCATCTTTGAGTTTGCGCTTTTTCTTGCGTGAGATCTTTTTAGCGGTATGTTTTTGCAATTGTTTGTTCAGTTGATCAACATATTCTTTTACCTGTGCAGGATCTTTAAAACCCTGCAATCCTTCCATTGCTTCATTCACAAAAGTGGAGTCGGCCATTTGTTTTTCAACGGCAAATCTTTCCTCCTCTGATGCTTCGCCCTGCAGGTAGCGTATCAGTTCTTCGCTATCCAGCTCATCGTCGTGGTTCAATATGTTTTTAAGATCGGTCATTCAGTTGTATTCATTTTCTTTTCTACCAGTAATTTCAGGTTCCGTTTACCGTTCTGTATATAACTCTTTACCTGTGATAAACTATAGCCGGTGCTATCAACAATCTCCTGGTAGCTTTTCTTCTGAAGATAGAATAAAGTTACGCAGGTTTTCTGCTCGGGGTTCAATTCTTCCAGCGAAGATTCCAGCAGGGTAAGGGTGATCTCTTTGTCGGCTAGTTCTTTCCGGTCGGTTTCAGGTGCAGTAAGCTGGGTGTTTTCTTCAACAGATATAAAAACATGCTTATCTCTCAGCTTCATCAAACAATGGTTACGGGCAACCATGTATAACCAGCTTTTTATATACACTACTTTGTATTTACCCAGTTCGGTGATCGCTTTCAGGAAGATCTGCTGAACCGCATCTTTCGCCTCTTCCTCGTTTTTCAGGTACTTCATGCATACACCCAATAACAACAACGTGTAACGCTGCAAAACAATTCCCAGCCATTGGTTGTCGTGGTCGCTGTAGAATTTTTCCAGCAGTTCGTTATCGGTTATATGATCGTATCTGTCTTTACTCACGGCCTTGAAAATAAAGCATTTTATGTATAGATGCGGGTAGCGGCAAAATTCCATATCTTGACTTCAAATTACCAGTATGGCTTTTGTGATCTGTATGGTGCCCGCCGCACCTATGCGAAAAGAAGATGCCCACCGTTCAGAAATGGTGAGCCAGTTATTATTCGGAGAAATCGCCGAAGTACTCGAAGAAACCAAAGTATTCACCAAACTGCGTTGTTTGTATGATGGATACGAAGGCTGGTGCCAATCGAGCCAGTTATCAGGCATAGAAGCATCGCAGGTAAATACCAATGGAAAAGAACTAACTAACAACTGGGTAACACCGATCGAGTTTAATGGCAATACCATGCAATTATCACTAGGTAGTTCATTAGGACTTTTACAAAATGGGAAAGCTTCGGTGGACAAATATTCCTTTTCCTATGCCGGCAAAACATGGAACCCTGTTGAAGCTGTGATTACGGAAGAGGCTCTAACACAAAGAGCTTTCCAATACCTGAACACACCTTATTTATGGGGTGGACGTTCTGTTTTTGGAATTGATTGCAGTGGTTTTGTGCAGCAGGTCTACCATTTCTTCAATCAACCCTTATTGCGTGATGCCTATTTACAGGCAGGAGAAGGAGAAGTAGTAGGATTTTTACAGGAAACTAAATGCGGTGATCTGGCTTTCTTTGATAATGAAGAAGGAAGGATCACACATGTGGGAATGTTGCTCAATGCAGATACCATCATTCATTCATCAGGAAAAGTGAGGGTTGATAAGATCGATAATATGGGAATTATTAATAGCGATACGGGGGAGAGGACGCATAAGTTGCGGATTATTAAGCGATACTTTTAATAATATTGAATATTGAGCAAGGAATTTTGAATTTTGAAGTTCTGCCCGCTTATCAGTGGTCGTCATTGCTTCGTTCCTCGCAATGACGTTCAACTTTGAAATTCCGGACAGTAGACGGTCAAGACCCGCTCCAGCATTCAAAATTCCTTGTTCGATATTCAAGATTCAACATACCCCACATCTGGTAAACAAAAAAGCAACCCCATAGAGTTGCTTTTATATAAAAAGAGATGAAATTCTAAAGCAGATCCAAAGCTTTTGCAAAATAAGTAACTGTACCCGGCAGGGCCAGCCAGAAGAACTGGCGGTAAACGACCAGCAAAGTGATCATGATCGCTAACCAGATAAAACAAAGTACCCAATATTTAGCTGTGGATTGTTTTTCCATTGTGTTGATTTTTGGCAAAGATAAGGGTGAGAAATGATTTTTTCCAGCTTCAACGGCCCGATTGTTGAATATTTGTTGAAGAAACCACAGGATCCTTTGTGGGCTTGGGTTTGGTGTCGAAAAAAAGCATTTTAATGGCGATCAGCATCATCACAACGGCAAAGATCTTCTTCATTTTCTCATCACTCAGTGAAAGCGCCAGTTTGCTTCCGAGAAAACCGCCTAATACAAAAGTGACGGCTATAATGGCTACATAATTCACATTCAGGTAACCCTGTTTGTAATAGTTGATCACTGCAAAAATACCCACAGGCAACAGCAGTATCCCCAGAGAAGTACCCTGCGCCAGTTTTTGTGAGAAACCAAGAAGGATCACGAGTGCGGGCACAATGATCACCCCGCCGCCAATGCCAACCAGGCCACTTAAAAAACCCGCAGCCAGCCCTATAAGGATCAATAAAACGATAGTGGTTCCGGTCATGTTATCTTTTTTTATCGCCACAGATTACACAGATTAGCACAGCATTATTTTATAAAGGTTTCTTTGTAGAAACGGATCGCTTCTTCGATGATCGTTAATGCCTGCGCCTTATCGCCAAAATCTTCTACCACCACGGCCTTGTTCTCTAATTTTTTATATTCCTCAAAGAAATGTCTTAATTCATCAAAGAAATGTTTGGGCAGCTCTTCTATGTTATTATAGTGATTCACACCGGGATCTGTTGCTGCTACCGCAATGATCTTATCATCGTTGTCTCCGCCATCGATCATCTGCATAACACCTACTACCTTAGCTTCCATCAGTGTTAATGCCTGTACCGGTAAAGAGGTGATCACCAATATGTCCAAGGGATCCTTATCCCCACCATAGGTCTGTGGAATAAAACCATAATTGATAGGGTAGTAGAAAGAGGAAAAGATCACCCTGTCAAGTTTCAGCAAACCGCTTGCTTTGTCGATCTCATATTTACACCTTGATCCCTGCGGTATTTCGATGATCGCGTTAACAACTCTTGGTGCATGCTCTCCGTAAGGAACACCGTGCCATGGATGAAGTACATTCTGTTGAATCATAATTTTTATTTTTTTAGAGCTAAGAGAGTAAGGAGTTAAAAGAGGTAAAAGAGTTGGCGCAAGGACTGCTCTTTTATCTCTTTCCCTCTTTATTCTCTTAGCCTTACTTAGTTATCCAATATCCCAATACTACCGCGCCCAGTCCCAAAATCAAAGTGCCCCCGATGTATAACAGGAATGCACCATAACGGTCCTGGTTCAGTAACTGCATATTTTCCCAGGCAAATGCAGAAAAAGTGGTAAACCCTCCACAGATACCCGTTGCCAAGAACAGCCGCCAGTTGGCAAATCCTTCCTGTTTCGAAGCAATACCCATTACCAGGCCGATCAATAAGGAACCTCCAATATTTACAATGAAGGTAGCATAAGGAAAACTTTCATGCCGGATAAAATGAGATGCGAGGTAGCGAAGCACAGAACCGATCATTCCACCTAGGCCTACAAGCATGATATTTTTTAAAAGCATTTCTTACAATTTTCAAATTAGTTCTTGCTAAGATCAACCAACCAGTTCCCGTTTCTCCTCACAACAAATAAGGTATGTGGCTGTTTATCGAATGAATTGTTATACTGGATATGCGTGGTACTGTCAGTAAGATCCCTTATCTCGCTAACATTAATGGAAGCGGTTCTTAACTGCTGTCTGCCTTCCTTGTCTTTCTCCCGGTATGTTTTTTCAAGTGCTTTTATCACCTGTTCGCTTTTTTCGCCGGGTAAAGCATACCAGGCTGCTTTTGAAAAATCTCCCTGCAGGCAGGCATTGATATATTCTCTGCCGGCATCCATGGCATCTTCTGCTTTCCGGTAATCAGATTGCTTTCCGTTGCAGGCAATCAGCAAAAAAATCGGTATCCAAAGCAGTCTTCGCATATATAGGTTTCTTGCAGCGAAGTTACATCGCATTGCCAATTCACCGAAAAATAGCAGGGATTCCCGTTTTTTATGGCAAATGGATGTGTATTTAATACATATTTAAGGTATCTTTCATATAATATTGATTGTGCCATCAATAAGATTCTGTCATGAAAAAACAGGTTGTTATTTTTATTATTTGTCTTTTTACTTTCAAGCATTCCATGTTTGCGCAGGACCGTTTAACCGATTCTTCTTTTTTTACCAACGCTTTTTCTACAGTACGTTCTCAATACATGAAAAATATCGGTGCCGGTAGTTATTTATACAATGGTGTGGCATTCGAAAAATACTGGAACCGCGTAGTGGGCCATCCTTTTTTCATGAGCGAGTTTCAACAGGGGAGCCTTTATTATGATGGTGCTTTGTATGAGGATGTTCCCTTGATCTACGATATATCACGCGACCAACTGGTATCTAAAAATTTCTCAAAGAATAATGATGTGATATTGCTTAGTGAAAAGCTTCGTTCTTTCACTCTGGGATCAAGCAAATTTGTAAAAATAGATACCGATAGCAGTAATACGTCCATCGAAGGTGGTTTTTATGAAAGCCTGTACCAAGGCTCATATACTGTGCTCTCCAAACATAAAAAAGTGATCCTTCACACAATGAAAGGAGATGAGAACATCACAAGATTTAAACAGTACGATTATTACTATGTAGAAAAAGATGGAAAATATCAGTCTATAGATGGCGAAGGCGACCTGTTATCGCTTTTAAAAGATCAACGTGCAGAGATGCGGAAATTTCTAAACAGGAAAGAAATCAATTTCAAAAAAGATCCCGCAGGAACCATTGTACAAGCCATTCAATATTATGAAAAGCTGAAAAGATAACTATGCGCTATAACAGGTTATGTTTATGGATGATGTTGTTTTGTCTGCTCATGGGCTCAGTTACCGCAATGGCACAAAACGAAAAACGCATTACCCTTGATGTAACCGATATTACTTTATTACGTTTTGTTGAACAGATAGAACAGGTCTCCCCTTATCGTTTTTATTTTGATGCTGCTGAAACAGACAGCCTGCGCATCACATTGAAACTGGACAAAGCTAGCATCGACCAGGCTATGCAGCTTGCATTGCAGAATTCGGTTTTCCAATACGCAGTGGATGAACAGAACCACGTTTACATCACAAAAAAATACAGGATCCAGACAGCATTGGCCCCAGATTTTTTTGATAAGAAAAAAATAACCAAAGATCCCGTTGCCGAACCCATATTGGTTTTGCCGGGAACAGATGCAGATAAAGACAAACTCAAAGCCTCCCTCGAAAAAAAATTATTTGAGATTGGCCCCCGCACCAATAACATCGGCAGGGGCAATGCCATACTTACGGGTTATGTAAAGGATATAAAGAATGGCGAAGCATTAAGCGGTGCAACGGTTTTTGTGGATACACCTGCTATTAAAACCGTAACGGATCAGTTTGGCTATTTCTCGATCACGTTACCTAAAGGAAGACATACACTCCGCATCAACAGTCTTGGTATGAAAGATACGAGGCGCCAGTTGATCATGTATTCGGATGGGAAACTAACCATTGAACTGGAAGATTATATTGCCAGCCTGAAAGCGGTAACGGTTTCCACGGATAAAAGATCGAATGTAAGAAGCACACAGATGGGTGTTGACCGTGTTAATATCCGCACGATTAAACAGGTGCCAAGTGTATTGGGTGAGTCTGATATATTGCGTGTGGTGCTAACCTTGCCTGGTGTTACTTCTGTAGGTGAAGCAAGCACCGGTTTTAATGTACGCGGCGGTGCTGCTGATCAGAACCTGATCTTATTAAATGATGCAACCATTTATAACCCATCGCATTTATTCGGTTTTTTCTCTGCATTTAATACAGATGTGGTAAAAGGAGTGGAGTTATACAAAAGTGCTATCCCTGAAAAATATGGCGGGCGCTTATCTTCTGTGCTGGATGTGTCTACGCGTGATGGTAACAGTAAAAAACTATCAGGTACCGGTGGTCTCGGAATTCTCACCAGCAGGCTAACATTGGAGGGGCCCATCAATAAAGAAAAAACCACTTTTATTTTAGGCGGAAGAACAACCTATTCTGACTGGGTACTGAAACAGATCCCCAATTCTGAATATGCCAATAGCAGTGCCTCTTTTTATGATATTAACCTCAACATCACACACACCATCAATCCTAAGAACAGTTTATATCTCACGGGTTATTTCAGTCACGATAAATTCAAACTCAACAGCGATACTTTATATAAATACGGCAACCAGAATGCGATCCTTAAGTGGAAGCATATTTTTAATAATAAATTCTTTGGTGTGTTATCTGCCGGTATCGACCGGTATGATTATGCGGTGAGCAGCGATATTTATCCGTTAAACGCATTCAAACTCTCTTACGATATAAACCAGACACATTTCAGAACAGAATTCAATTACAATCCCAACAATAAGCATTCGGTTAATTTTGGTTTGCATTCTGTTTATTATAAAATTCACCCGGGTTCTTTTCAGCCTACTTCTGCGCAATCATTGGTATTGCCTGATAAAGTACCCGAAGAACAGGCATTGGAATCTGCATTATATATTGGCGACAGGTATGCCATCACCCCCGAATTTTCTCTTAATGCGGGAATCCGTTATTCTTTGTTCAGTAACCTTGGCCCGCATGATGTATACAACTATTTACCGGGTTCTCCCAGGACAACCGGCAGCATTATAGATACCACGCATGTTGGTGCAGGTAAAAATGTTAAAACGTATTCCGGTCCAGAGATCCGGGTTGCCATGCGTTACAGTTTGTCGGCTAATTCTTCTGTTAAACTAAGCTATAATACACTTCGCCAATACATCCATACGCTGTCAAACACAACGGCTATTTCACCAACAGATATCTGGAAACTGAGCGATGCAAATATTCCACCGCAGAGGGGTTACCAGGTATCACTAGGTTATTACCATAATTTTTCGCAGAGTATAGAAACGTCTATTGAAGTGTACTACAAACACATGGATCATTACCTGGATTATAAAAGCGGCGCAGCCCTGGTAATGAACAAACACATTGAAACAGATGTGATCAATACCCGTGGTGAGGCCTATGGAGCAGAGTTCATGATCAAGAAAACAGAAGGAAAATTAAATGGCTGGTTAAGTTATACCTATTCGAACACAAGGTTAAAAATAGACGACCCGATAGCTGGTGAAACGATCAACAAGGGAAACTATTATCCTGCCAATTTTGATAAACCGCATAATGTGAATTTTATTGGTAACTATCGTTTTTCACACAGGTTTAGTTTATCGTTGAATGCGGTATACAGTACCGGCAGACCGATCACTTTGCCAATAGCCATATTTACACAGGCCGGCTCACAACGTGTATACTACTCTGAAAGAAACCAATACCGCATTCCTGATTATGTTCGCGCAGATCTTTCTGTTAATATAGAAGGCAATCACAAAATTAAAAAACTGGCACATAGTTCCTGGTCGATCGGTGTGTATAATATGCTGGCAAGACAAAATCCTTACTCTGTTTATTTTGCACAGGAGGGGGGAGTGATCAAAGGCTACCAGTTATCGATCTTCGGAACAGTCATCCCTTTTATCACCTATAATTTCAAATTTTAGGATGAAAAAAAATCATGTCATAATAGTCACATGTCTCCTGCTGGTTATTTCCGGTTGCCGCAAACCTTTTGAACCACCGGCGATCAGGGCAGATTATAATTATCTCGTAATAGATGGTGTGATCAATGCCGGTACAAATGCAGTAACAACGATCAATCTGAGCAGGACAAAAAACCTGAATGACAGCAGCATCGCCCCTAAACCTGAATTAGGTGCACAGGTTACCATAGAAAGAGAAGGTGGCGGCTCATTCTCATTAAACACGCAAAACAATGGATCGTATACCAGCCAGGCATTGAATTTAAGCGCCACTGCAAAATACAGGCTGAATATAAAAACATCCAACGGAAATGTGTACCAGTCGGATTATGTACCGGTAAAACAAACACCACCAATAGATAGCCTCAGCTGGAAACAGGATTCGGTATATCATGATGTGACTATTTTTGCACATACACATGATCCGCAAAACAGCACACGTTATTACCGTTGGGATTTTGTTGAAACATGGCAATACCGCGCACCCATTGAAGCAAGTTATGGCGTAGCCAATGGCTTAAGTTATTTTATCAATCCTTTTGATGCACTTTTACAGCAATACAATTGCTGGACAACCACCGCTTCCACTACCATTGCTACGGCCAGCTCAGAAGCATTGAGTCAGGATGTGATCAGTTATGCACCGGTTAATATTGTAAAGCAGCATGCAGAAAAAATGATGGTCAGGTATTCCATCAATGTACGACAGTATGGAATTACAAAAGAAGCCTACCAGTACTGGCAGATCCTTCAAAAAAGTACACAACAGACAGGAACGATATTCGATCCGCAGCCTTCGCAGGTAATTGGCAATATTCATTGCATCACCAACACCGATGAACCTGTGATCGGTTATGTAAGTGTATGTACCACAACAGAGAAAAGATTATTTATTGATTACTCGCAATTAAATAACTGGTTCTTTAAACCATCGGGTGTTGTGTGTGTGACCGTGAACTCTTTCCAGAACCCTGTTGATTTCCGCATCATTAATTATCCCGATACCACTTTCACTATTTATTATTATACAAGTGGCGGCGGGCTCGTACTAACAAAAAAAGATTGCCTTGATTGCAGAAGAAGAGGCGGTACCAATCAAAAACCTTCTTTCTGGTGATAAGAAATAGAACATACGCATTGAAAAAAAATTATCTTTTATATCATCTTCTCCTGATTGCGTTGCTACCCGGCGGCATGGTTAGAGCGCAAAACAACATGGACCTGTTGCGCCGCTCATTTGATGAGTATCGCGTAAAACACATCCAGGAAAAAATCTTTGTTCATACAGATAAGAGTTTTTACCTCGCTGGCGAGATCATCTGGTTTAAGGTATATGCAACCGATGCTCATGAAAACAAGCCGCTCGATTTTAGTAAGATCAGTTATGTAGAATTGCTTAACAAAGAACACAAACCCGTTTTGCAGGCAAAAATTGCATTGCTTGATGGAAGCGGTAACGGGTCTTTTCAATTGCCGTATTCGGTTAATGCTGGTAACTATATGCTCCGTGCATATACCAACTGGATGAAGAATGAAGGCGCGGACTATTTTTTCGAGAAAGACATTACCATCGTTAACGCATTAAAGAAACCCGACTGGCCCTTAACAGAAATCCCTTCTTATGATGTGCAATTTTTTCCGGAAGGTGGTAACCTGGTAAATGGCATAAAAAGCAAAATTGCTTTCAAAGTGATGGATGCAAACGGGAAAAGCATTCATTGTTCAGGCGCTGTGTTAAACAGGCGGAATGATACATTGGCCAGGTTTACTTCATTACGATTTGGTATGGGGCATTTTGACCTGGTACCCGATGCGGGTGAAGAATACCGGGCAATAGTACGGACAGAAGATGGAAAAACGATTACAAAGCTGCTCCCGTCAGTGAGAACAGACGGGATTGTTATGCGTTTGACAGAACTGAATAAGGACAAACTATTGCTTAGCATACAAAGTAAAAATGCCGGTGCTGTTATTTCATTATTGGTGCATACGCGGCAGTTACTAAAACTGTCAACTTACCGTGAATTGTTTAATAACCGTACAGAGATAGAGATCGACAAAAAACAGCTCGGTGATGGCATCACACATTTTACAGTTTTTAATGCTTCCAACCAGCCTGTTTGTGAACGGTTATACTTTAAAAAACCTGAGGCCTTATCCATTGCCGCAAAAACAGATGTGCAAAATTACAGTACAAGAAAAAAAGTAAGTATTGATGTTTCTACGAGCAACTCAAAACAATTACCGCTTGAAGGTGATTTATCCATGTCTGTGTACCTGCTGGATTCATTGCAATCATTTGAATCATCGGATATTCAGAGTTATTTATGGCTGCAATCTGATCTTAAAGGAAATATAGAATCGCCTGCTTATTATTTTACGGAACAGGATGATGCGGTTACCGAAGCCGCAGATAACCTGATGCTTACACAAGGTTGGCGCAGGTTCCGGTGGGAGAGTGTGCAGCAGAAACAAACGGCTGAAGCAGAATATTTGCCAGAAACGGAGGGGCACATCATCAACGGAAGAATAATTGATAAGCGAAACGGGCAGGGGGCCGAAAACATTACCGCTTATCTTTCTGTGCCTACAGAAAAATCTTTGTTCAGTAATAGTGTCAGCGGAAAAAATGGTGTCACACGATTCAATATTAAAAACTTTTATGGTGGGAGTGATATTGTTGTACAGACAAATAATACTACCGACAGCAATTACCGTATCGATATTGCGAATCCTTTCTCCGAAAAATATAGTGAGCGTACTTCCCCTGTATTTACTTTATCTGAAAGCCGCTCCCATCTTTTACAATCACGCAGCCTGCAGTCGCAGGTGATTAATGCTTATTTTTCGGAAAAACAACAAAATTTTCTTTTCCCGAAGGCGATAGACACCATGCCTTTTTATGGCATCGCTGATAAAAGATATTACCTGGATGATTATACACGTTTCATAACGATGGAAGAAGTGATGCGTGAGTATGTACAGGATGTAAGGGTGCGTAAGAACGAGGAACATTTTAGTTTCCGTGTAAGAAATAAAACATTTAATAATTTCTTTGAAACGGCACCATTGGTATTGTTTGATGGCGTACCAGAATTTGATATGGATAAGATCATGTCATTTGATCCGCTCAAGGTCAAAAGGATAGATGTGGTGGCACAAAAATTCTTCCAGCATAATATGGTGCATGATGGTATTATCAATTACAGTACTTACCAGGGCGACCTGGCAGGGTTCCCGATAAACGCAAATGCACTGATCGTTGATTATGATGGTTTGCAACTGCAGCGAGAGTTCTATTCGCCTGTGTATGAAACAGTCAACAACAGCCGTTTACCCGATTTCAGGAACGTATTGTATTGGTCGCCGGAGATACATACGGATAAGAATGGCAGGAAACAAGTTACATTTTACACTGCTGATATCCAGGGAACCTACGGTGTAATAATCCAGGGCATAACTTCTTCGGGCCTGGCGGGAAGCAAAATGACTACGTTTACAGTAACCAAATAACTCTGCGTAACCTCTGCATCTCTGCGGTGAGTGCAAGCCTCAATTCACCGCGGAGTCGCAGAGAACACGGAGTTTTCGCAGAGAGGATTTTTAATGTGCAGTCACCATCTTTAATCCAACAATGGAAGCGATCAGCGTTACAATAAAAAATAACCTCCAGAAATCAGCGGGTTCTTTAAAGAAAATAATACCGATGATCACAGTTCCCACTGCGCCAATGCCGGTCCATACCGCATAGGCAGTGCCCATCGGTAAGGTCTGTGTAGCTTTATACAGGAGATACATACTGATTGAAAGGCTGATAAAAAATCCAACGATCCACAATAGAGAAGTATTGCCAGAAGTTGTTTTTGCTTTACCGAGACAGGTGGTAAATCCCACTTCGAATAACCCGGCTATGATGAGTATGATCCAGTTCATATAAAATGATTAAGGATTCAAATATATTTCAATATCGCGGTGAACAACCATATTGTTCAATCTTGCCGCGCCCTTTAGGGCGTGGATAATAAATGTGATAGCTAATTCTTTTCGGGCTTTAGCCCGCAGTGTATACATTGGGCTAAAGCCCCTGATTTTTAAAAATTTCCTTTTTATTCACGCCCTAAAGGGCGCGGCAAAAAACATCAATCTTTATAGATAAGCCCGATAAATGAATCCATCAACTGGCGAATGGCAAGTAAAGTGTCTTCATCAGTTATTTCCCCCTCAACACTAACTTTTGTTTTGGGTGCAGTAATGAGTAAGGATCCATTCTCTGCCAGTTTTACGCCAAGTGTTCGCATGAGAAGGTCAAGCGCTTCATGTACTTTTTGTCCCGAAGAAGCAGCGGTGATTAGTGCTGCGGGTTTGTCGGTGAGCAGGGTGGTAGACACCATCCATTCAATCGCGTTCTTTAAACTGCCTGGCAAACTGAACACATATTCCGGTGTACAGATCAATATGCCATCTGCATCATCGATCTTTTTACGTAGTGCGATAACCGCTGGCGGGAAGGGGTCTTTATCAAGATCAGGATTGAAATGCGGAAGCTGATCAATCTCATTAAAAATAACAAACTCCGCTTTTGCCGAATACATTCCCGCAATAGCCTGTAAAATATGAAGGTTTACAGAATTCGTTCTGGTACTTCCTGAAATAGCGAGTATCTTTTTTTTCATGATCCTATTGTTTGGGTTTCACACCGAAGATCCATCTTACCAGGCATAGGAAATACCAGCCCAATAAAGCGCCTAATGTATTTAAGATCACATCATCAATGTCTACCGACCGGTAGGCGCCAAAACTTCTTTCGATGTATTGTATGAATTCAATCAATGAGGAATACAATAACCCGGTAAAGAAAAGGGCGGTAAATGAATTGATTTTCTTCGCAACCAGCGGCAAAAGAAAACCCAAAGGTAAAAACAGAACGATATTACCGGCAGTATTTTCAAATAACATCGACGGTCTGAATCGCTGACCATGCATCGAATGACGAATTGTTCGGATGATGGTTTTAAAAGGGATGAGATTGATATCATCCGCACTTGGTGTTTTGTGTATGGCAAAGGAAAGCGGTACAATGGTAATGGCAGCCAATGCAATAATGTATAAAAAGAAAATAAAGTAGAGGAACTCTCTCATAAAAGAGATAGTTAACCCCGGTATTCTCTTCCTGAAAGCGATCCTCGCAATAAACCATACCGGCACCGCAATGGCAAGGAGTATGATAACGGGGGTGAGAAAGCTGTTGTTAAACAATGTTTTTTATTTTAAATGCTAAATGTTGAATGTTAAATGTGAACTCATCATTCAACATTTAGCATTTAACATTCATCATAATAAGTTATTCAGTTTTGCGTATTGCAGCAGCATAATGGTTTTGGCATCTTTGATCTCGCCGGTGTTCATCATTTCCATGGCTTTATCAAACCCGATTTCCAATACTTCAATGTTCTCCTGCTCTTCTTCAATACCACCGCCATCATTTACTTTCATCGACCTGGTATATTCCGCCACAAAAAAGTACAGGATCTCTGTGACCGAACCCGGCGACATATAGGCTTCAAATATTTTGCGTACATCTTTTACCTGGTAACCTGTTTCCTCTTCCGTTTCGCGTCTGATGCAGTCTTCAGGATTGTCTTTATCGAGCAGGCCGGCGCAGGCTTCTATCAGCATGCCGTCTTCATTTCCATTTACAAAAGTGGGCAGGCGAAACTGACGGGTAAGGATGACTGTTTTGTTTGCAGTATTATACAAAAGAATCGTAGCGCCATTTCCACGGTCATATACTTCGCGTTTGTTTACATGCAGGCTACCATCATTTTTTGTGAACTCGTAAGTGAACCGCTTTAGTATATACCAGTTATCCGAGAGAAGATCTGTCTGAAGTATGCGTACGTCTTTTACCATAAATTTTGCAAGGGGAGTTGATTTTCGGAACTGCTATTCGTAATATTATCAAAAATAAGACTAGCCTGGTGAAAACGACATTAATAAAAAGCATTTAACAAAGCTTGTGGATAACCTGTCTTACTAGTTGATGAGCTATCTTAGAAATACCCTTTTTTAATAAAAACCGCATAATCAGAATGTAGGTTCTTATAACTGACGGCAATATGCGCATTTTGTAAACTGGCTCTGAAATTACCATCATAGTGAATTGTATAAGTAAGTAACAAGGTCAAACCAGCGCCGATATAGGTTTTACTGACCTTTTCACTGGTTGTTGTTTTCTCCATCAAATTGAGTTGTATAAGTTTACTGTCAAACGAAACAAATGCTACTTCCGTGGGAGGATGTTCATCGGTGGTATCTATTTGGCCTGTTGCTAAAATAAAGGCGTTCTTTTCTTGCATGGATTTGATTCTCTCACCGAAAAGCAAATTATTTTGGAAATAAACTGGGATGTTGCGCACAATGCCTAAGGAAACACGCTTTTCTGAACATGACAGAAATACGAGGTATATGCCTAATAAAACAGAGAAGTATACAATAGGTTTCATTTCAATCACATCATTTTTTCTCCGGTAACAAAACAATCCTCACCAAGTTCTTTCCATCCAAATATTGATTCGCTAATATTTTAGTCCGTTCAACACTAAGCTGCTTTATCCTTTGCGCAGCATCCAATATTTTCAACGGATCTTCATTGCGGAAGAATTGCTGTTCCAATGCATAGCGCCAATAACTATTGTCTTTTAATTTAAGTTCATTGGCACGGAGTTGTTCAGCAATTATTTTATCAATATTCGCCTGTTCAATGCCATTAGCCTTTGTGTTTTTGATCTCTTCCATTACCAGCCCCACTAATTTTTCTATATTCTCCGGCGAACAATCGAATGATATGCTGACGCTGTAATCCGTAGTTGGTTCGCGGCTAATACCACCATTCACACCTACACCATATACACCACCTGCATCTTCACGCAATACTTCACGGAGCTTAATACCAAGTGCCTGGCACAGCTGGCTAAGTTGTAGCGCATCTGATTCATTATAATTGGCAATCGTTCCGGTAAAATATAAACGCACTTTGGCTTTGTTCTCTTTTCCCTTATAAATATTTTTTGTGATCTCGCCGGTAGGGTAGCGCACACCCACATCTCTCCACATATCTTTTTGTGAACTGCCTGGCAAAGACGCTACATATTTTTCAATCAATGGCTTAATGCTATCTGTATTAAAGTTGCCGACAAAAGTAAACAGGAACTGGCCGGGATTGCTGAAGCGTTCTTTATAAATGGCAAATGCACGGTCAAGATCCAGTCGCTGGAGATCCGCTACACCAATGGGTTTTCGGCGTGGGTGATAGTTGCCCATCAGGTAACTGACCGAATCGGAAAATACGCTTGCCGGTTCTTTGTCTTTGTTCTCTAACTGCGCTTTGAATTGTTGAACCAGTACATTAAACATGTTTGGATCCTTACGGGGCGCCATGAAATTTCCATACAATAATTGTAAAGATGTTTCGAGATCTTTCACAGTGGTAAATCCATTCATACCCTGCATAGTAGAAGCGAGAGACGCGCTTACAGAACAATTTTTACCGGTCAATGCTTTTTGTAATTCCTGTATATCCATGTTTCCCATACCACCATTGCCTACGAAAACAGCAGCATTACCCGCATTGATGAATTCATTGTCGCTATATAAAGACGTTCCACCCCAGCTGATGCAGGAAAACTGTATATCATCGTTTTTGAAATTCGTGGGTTTTAATACAACACGGGCGCCATTCGAAAGCGTCCACTCTGTTGTACCGATCGCTTCATATTTTTTCTCGCTCACCACTTTACCGGCGATGGGATCCATAGGAAGGAAGGGCCCTGATGCAACTTTATCAATGTATTTTTTCAGTTTACCAACTGGTTTATTCAACTGCGCCATCACTGCGGCCTGTACGGGTAAAGTACTCTTCTCTTTTTCAGGAGCCATGATCACCACCGACCTGTCGGTAGGTTTGATCCATTGCGCGATCAGGCTGTTTACTTCTGAAAGAGTAACCGTAGGAAGAAATTTTTGATACAATGCATATTCATAGGCAACACCCGGAATAGCTTCTTCTTTTAAATAATTACCCACCAGTTCCTGCACCAGTTCCGCTGATTTTGTTTTATCCCTTTCATTGTATATGTTTTCCATTCGTGAAAGCATATTCTTTACGGCACGATCAAGTTCTGTTTGTACAAATCCGTATTGTTTTACCCGTTCATTTTCGGTAAGTAAAGTTTGAATAGAGGCATTGATATCTTTCCCTGTTTTAGCAACGGCTAATAAAGTAAATGCATCCTTATCACCAATAAAACTGCCATAACCGCTGTTTGCAAAAAGGAAGGGTGCTTCCGGTTTCTGGCCTATCTCATCCAGGCGGCTGCTCATCATCTGGTTAAACAAACCACGGATGATGGATGCGCGGTATTGTGTTTCTGTTTTCACCACAGGCATTTCCTGCTGCGTATAATATACCTGTACAATATTATACGGTTGTTCGGGATCCGTAAGAATCGCAGTACGTGTTTCAGGATGCGAGGGGATGCCGTATTTGATCCTTTTTTTGGGATTGACCGCAGCAGGTATTTTTTCAAAATGTTCTTTGATCATTCTTTCTGTTTCGGCAACATCTACATCACCCACAACAATCACTGCCTGCAGATCAGGTCGGTACCAGTCTTTGTAGAAAGAAGTAAGCATATGATAGTGAGCAGTATCCAGGTTTGCTTTGGTACCTATCGGTAAACGTTTAGCATATTGAGAACCTTTTAAAAGCACAGGGAAATATTTATCGCGTAAACGTGCGTCTGCACCAAGACCGAGCCGCCATTCTTCTACCACAACACCACGTTCTTTATCTATCTCAACCGGTTCAAAACTTACGGCATGTGCCCAGTCTTCCAGTATCTGCATGGCCTGTTTATAAACCATCGGGCTATCAGTAGGAACCTGTAATTCATAAATGGTCTCGTCAAAAGAAGTGGATGCGTTCAGGTCAGCGCCAAAATTCACACCGCTTCTCTCCAGGAAATTCACGAGTTCATTTTTCTTAAAATGTTGTGTGCCATTGAAAGCCATGTGTTCCACAAAATGCGCGAGTCCTACCTGTTTGTCTGTTTCCAATACAGATCCTGCGTTTACAACCAGTCTTAATTCAGCACGATTCTTTGGCTCCTGGTTCTTACGGATATAATAGGTGAGGCCATTGCTGAGCTTGCCGATTTTTATGTTTGGGTCAATGGGTAATGGTTTGCCAGTTTTTTGGGCTGAGAGATGGATAGTTGTTGTGAGTAGGCACAGCAAGAGAAAATGGATACGCGTCATAGATGTATTGTTATAGCTGTAATATAATACAAAACCCCGAGCGACTCCTCCGCCCGTTGGGCACCTCCCCTGGCAGGGGAGGCTTTCTAAGATGTTTTTGTGATGAGTGGTGAGTAGAAATACTTGAGGGAAGTTCATGCGCGATTTTCGAAAAGAAATGATAGAGGTTGATAGTTTTGATTTTGCACTCAAACCTATTTTATGGATGAGAAAGACAGGATCAATAACCGGAAATATTTGGATGTACATCGTAAAAGGTTGCGTAACAACTCTACAGATGCGGAACGGGAGCTATGGAAACATATTCGTAGAAGAAAACTGAATGGGCGCAAGTTTCGCAGGCAATTTAGTATTGCGAATTATATTCTTGATTTTTATTGTTTCGAGGAAAAACTGGCGATTGAATTGGATGGCAAACATCATTACACCTATGAAGGGATATTAGCAGATAAAGTAAGAGATGAATTTTTAAAGCAGCACGGGGTTACTGTATTGAGATTTGAGAATAGGAGAGTGTTTGAAGAAATTGGGTTGGTGTTGAAGGAAATACAGGCATGTTTTAAGTAATGACACCCTGACCCCTCCGCCCTTTGGCACCTCCCCTGGGAGGGGAGGGATGGGCCTCCGATGGTTTGGGGTTTACTATTAATAGCAGTTCTCAAACTGTTAGAATTATTAAACAACATCGTTGCGCACTACTCACCCTTCCTCTCCCAGGGGAAGATGTCGCGCAGCGACAGAAGGGATCGACCAGCAATTTACCTACAACCGAAACCCCAAATTCCTTATCAACTCCTCCGGTAACTTCGGTAATTTTTTTCTTTCAATTAAATAGGTAGATAAACCGGAGATATCCCTGTACACATAATGTTTACTCAAAGCCCCTTCAAGATATCCTGCACCCGAAGTATTACCGGTGCCTACACGCATGCCGATCATACGTCTTACCATGATCAAATGTTTGTGCCGCCAGTTGCTCATTAAATGATCGATCTCAATTAATGAATCCAGTATTTGATAAGAGGTTTGGAACACGGGGAAATCGCGATACAGCATAATGAACAATGCAGCGCGTAATGCAGCAGGAGAGAAGTTGCTGCGTAATCCTTCTAATTGTTCCGGTGTAAAACCTTCAGGGATTTTCTCGAAGAATACATAATCAAAATCATGGATCTTATTCTGTTCCCTTTCTGTTAAACCGGTTTGATAGATATGCCTGTAATCATTCCAGAACGCGTGGTTAGCGATGGACGCAGGTGCCGATGATTGATATTCTTTCCAGTAATCTCCTGTAAAAAAAGGCATTCTTTCCAGCCAGTCGTTAACCAGTTGAAGCAGGTTTTTCTTTTCTTCAGTTTCCGTAATGTTTGTATAATCTTTCTGCGTAAAACCGCCTTCATTGGTGCGTTTATAATAATCTTTCTGGTGGCGTTTATCTATCTGAAGGCCAAGCCTCGCTTCTATCAAACGGAACTGCATGCTCTGGAAACCGGAGGATGGGGTAAGCAGATTTCTGAATTCCAGGAAATCCAAAGGTGTCATCGTATCAAGAATATGCACCTGTTGATTGAGCAGTTGCATAATACTGATCACGCGGTGCAGACGGTGGCGAACCAGGTTAAGATCTTCCGAATTATCATTGATCCTTTCCTGTGCAAAAACCTGCATGGCATAATCGAGTTCAAACAGGATCTGCTTGAACCACAATTCATAAGCCTGGTGAATCACGATGAATAACATTTCATCATGCGCGGGTTCATTTCCTTTTTCAAAACTTACGGGGTGCTGGGCATCCAGTATTTTATCCAGTTGAAGGTATCCGCCGTAATACATGGGTTGTTTTTCCATAGGTCATCGTTAATGGTGCAAAGAAAAGCTTTGTTTGCAATATTAGACCGTCACCGTTTTCGAAATGATGCCTGCCGATAGTGTTTGTTTTACACAGACCTTTTTAATAGTTTTAAGACTTAAACCGATTGTCATGCGAAAATCTCTTGTCCTGCTGTTGATCTTCTCCGCTTTTTTTGCCTGTAAAAATGAAAATAAAACTGATACTGCACAGATCGATGGCCATCCTGCCTGGATCATGCAGGGGAATATTTATGAAGTAAATGTTCGTCAATATACAAAAGAGGGCACTTTTGCGGCATTTGCCAAGCATCTTGACCGTTTAAAGCAAATGGGTGTACAGACATTGTGGTTCATGCCGATCAATCCGATCAGTAAAGTGGAAAGAAAAGGAACATTGGGTAGTTATTATGCCGTGTCGGATTATACTGCCATTAATCCTGAATACGGAACCATGGACGATTGGAAAGCGTTGGTAAAACAGGCGCATGAAATGGGTTTTAAAATTTTGATCGATTGGGTGCCCAATCATACAGGTGCCGATCACTACTGGCTGCAAAAACACCCCGATTTTTATGTTCGCGATAATGCAGGCAATGCAGTTTCCCAATTCGACTGGACCGATACCCGCAAACTCAATTTTGCCAATGCGGAACTGCGTGATACGATGATCAAACAAATGAAATTCTGGGTAACAGAAACAGGGATCGATGGATTCCGTTGTGATTATGCCGTTGGTCCATCGCGCGACTTCTGGAAAACATGTACTAAAGAAATGAAAGCAGCGAAAAGCAATATATTCCTGCTTGCCGAAACAGATAGTGCCTGGTTACACGATGTCGGTTTTGATGCAACTTACGCATGGCCCGAATTTAATATGATGAAACTCATCGCCGCAGGCAAAAGAAATGCATTGGCGATGGATAGTGTGATTGCGTTTACAGACAGCACACTTCCGAAAAACGGGATACGTCTTTTCTTTACCAGTAACCACGATGAGAACAGCTGGAACAAAGCCGA
Source organism: Bacteroidota bacterium (assembly GCA_040388475.1). GTDB lineage: Bacteria > Bacteroidota > Bacteroidia > Chitinophagales > Chitinophagaceae > Sediminibacterium. The sequence continues at coordinate 284,460 of JAZKBT010000002.1, forward strand.
TTACGAAACCATGCCCGGCGCATCACATGCGCCTTTCGCTGTTCTCACACAAACCATGAAACGTGCGATACCATTGGTTTACAGCGGGCAGGAAGAACCCGTACTCAGAAGTATCCAGTTCTTTGAAAAAGATCCTATGGGCTTCGGAAAATATGAGCGTGCACCTTTTTATGAAAAACTCCTCGAACTCCGCCGTAATAATATTGCCTTAAGCCCGGACGCATCTTTTATACGGCTGCATACCAATATGGATGACAAGATCTATGCGTATGCCCGCGAAAAGAACGGTGACAAAATTGTGGTGATGTTGAATTTTACCAATACACCGCAATTATTTAAGGTCAATAATCCATTATTGACAGGAACGGCAACTGATCTGTCGGGAACAAAGGAAAAACTGCAGGTCACCGACGATTTCAGTTTGGGTGCATGGGGTTACCTGATATATAAGTATTGATTTTTTTTGCTGGAGTGTAAGTTTCAGCCTATATCCGCGTCAAAACCGGGGATGCTATGTTCCCGTATATGGTGAGCTATGATTAATTGCTAACTTACAGTTAAGCAAACAACCTATGTCCGTAAAGATCATTTACAAACACAAGATCGCCACAAGGTGGATGCACTGGATCAATTTCCCGGTTCTCACTATTATGATCTGGAGCGGTATGCTGATCTATTGGGCCAACGATGTATATAATGTGAAAGTTGGCGGCAAAGTGCTGGTTCGTTTTTTTCCTGAATGGGTGTATCAAAAACTGGATATTCCTTACCGTTTGTCTGAAGGAATGGCTTTTCATTTTGTATTCATGTGGTTGTTCATAATCAATGGCCTTTTGTATGTGATCTATACCCTTGTTTCAGGCGAATGGCGTTATCTACTGCCGAACAGGCACTCATTCAAAGAAGCCTGGCAGGTATTGCTTCACGACCTGCACATCCGCAAAACGGCGCCCCCTCAAACCAAATACAATGCGGCACAACGAGTGGCTTATACCATGATCATACTAATGGGGTTCGGTTCTGTTATTACAGGCTTCGCGATCTATAAACCGGTACAGATCCAATGGCTCACCAATATTTGTGGCGGATATGAAGCGGCGAGAATGGAACATTTTATTCTTACGATTGGCTATGTTTTATTTTTTGTGATTCATCTCATACAGGTGATACTTGCAGGATGGAACAATTTCCGTGCAATGATCGCAGGGTTTGAAGTAATCAAGGAAAAGGTCCCCGATCAAAATACAGAGACATGAAAGAATTTATTGTAGACCAGGCAGGTGCAAAAAAATACAAACGCAAGAGTTTATTTGCGTTCATTATATTTTTTGCACTGATCGGTCTTAGCTGGGTTAGCTGGAAATGGTTACGTAATCAACCGAAAGACAGCGGCGTTCAGGCGCCTTTGCGAAAAGTATTGGATCTGAATGAAGAAGTGTATAGCGGACTATACAGTACCAGTCATCTTGTAAAGGAATATCCCCGCAGCAAAGCAGCTCCGAGGGCGCGTGTAAATGGTGATATCGGGATGAAAAAAGAAACATTCGATCCCGCCACCTGGAAATTAAGGATACTGAAAGCAAATGGCGATAGTTTATTTCTCACATTGGATGATATTAAGCAATTCAGAAAAACAGAAGTTGTCTTTAATTTTAAATGCATTGAAGGCTGGAGCCAGATCACCTGGTGGGGAGGAGTTCGGTTTTCTGAAGTGATGAAAAAATATGGGCTGGACAAAGAGATTCAAATGAAATATGTAGGCATGAAGACTCCCGATGAACAATATTTTGTTGGGATCGATATGCCGAGTATCCTTCATCCACAAACCATTCTTTGCTATGAATTAAATGGAAGAGCATTGCCGATGGACCAGGGTTACCCGCTCAGGCTCATCATTCCCAATAAATATGGTGTAAAGCATCTGAAACGTATCGGCACCATCAGTTTTTCAAATGACCGGCCGAGGGATTATTGGGCGGAGAAAGGGTATGATTATTATACAGGGTTGTAACACGAATTTTAGGCGAATTACACGAATTGGATTGCGGACATTCTACTCCAAATCGAAGCTGCTAAAACTATTCTCAACATTTTCGCTACTCAATTCGTGTAATTCGTCTAAAATTCGTGTTATATATTTGCTCCATGAACCGTACCCAGCTCATCGAACAGATCCATCAGAAAAAATCTTATCTCTGCGTTGGTCTTGATACTGATATCACCAAAATCCCCAAACACCTGCAGTCAAAACCAGATGCAGTTTTTCAATTCAACAAAGCGATCATTGATGCTACCAAAGATCATTGTGTTAGTTATAAGATCAATACAGCGTTTTATGAATCGCAGGGATTGAAAGGGTGGGAGGCGATGGAACAAACGGTGCACTATATTCCCAAAACGCATTTCTCGATTGCTGATGCAAAAAGGGGAGACATCGGCAACACTTCTTCGCAATATGCCAAAACTTTTTTTGAAGTGCTGCCTTTTGATGCAGTAACCGTTGCTCCTTATATGGGTGAAGACAGTGTCCGTCCTTTTCTCGAGTATGACGATAAATGGACGATCGTACTTGGGTTAACTTCCAATGCAGGCAGTAATGATTTCCAGCAATTATCGTTTGCGAATGATCATACAGAAAAGAAATTATATGAGCGGGTGCTTACAAAAGTAGCTTCATGGGGAACGCCATCTAATCTTATGTTCGTAGTAGGTGCAACACGTGCGAGTGACCTGGCACATATCCGTACCCTTATTCCCGAACATTTCTTACTGGTGCCCGGTGTAGGTGCGCAGGGTGGGAGTCTTGAAGATGTTTCTAAATATGGATTGAATAAAGATTGCGGCTTACTGGTCAATGCAAGCCGGGCAGTCATATTTGCAAGTGGTGGTGAAGATTTTGCTGAACAAGCGAAAGTTGTGGCTGCGCAATATCAAACCGAAATGAGTTCTTATCTAAATATTGTTTAGGAGCGTTAACTCTGCGTTATCTCTGTATCTCAGCGGCTCTGCGGTGAATAAGAGTCTGATCAATAGTTAGCCTTACATATCCGTGAACCCACTCACCGCAGAGTCGCTGAGATGCAGAGATTTTCGCGGAGAGATCACTGAAAATATTGCACGTACTAATAAAACAAATTCAAACTACATGGACAGGAGAAAATTTTTACAGCAAGGTTCCTTATCCGCCGCTGTCTTATCGATGGCGCCCTCTTCCTTTGCCACCGATAAAAAAGCAAAATCATTCAAAGCCGCTTTTTTATCTGATGTTCATGTAAAACCTACTGAAGCCGCAGAACAGGGAATGCGGAAAGCATACCGTCATGTAAACGCATTAAAACCTTCTGTCGATTTTATCATCAACGGCGGCGATGCGATCATGGATGCATTAAATGCCTCAAAGGATAAAGTTCAGAAACAGTGGGATGTATGGAACAGCGTTTTGAAAGATGAGAATCGTTTACCTATTCATCATTGCATCGGTAACCACGACGCATGGGGATGGCAGATGAAGGACCCTGAAGTTAAGAATGATCCTTTGTATGATAAGAAATGGGTGCTTCAGCAGCACAACATGACAGAAAGATTCTACAGTTTTGAACATAAAGGCTGGAAGTTTATCGTACTGGATAGCCCGCAGGAAAACAATGGCGGATATATTGCACGACTGGATGAACCGCAATTTGCATGGTTGGAAAATGAATTGAAACAAACCGATGCTTCGCAACATATTTGCATCGTATCGCATATTCCTATCGTTTCTTTTTGTGCAGCTGTTTTTTATGATAAGAATGAGGCCAATGGCGACTGGAAAATATCGCGTGCATTATTGCATGTTGATTCAAGACGGATCACTGATATGTTCCGATCGTTTAAAAATATCCGTTGTTGTCTGAGCGGGCATATTCATCTACAGGATCATGTTGAATATCGTGGCATTCCCTACTATTGTAATGGCGCGGTGTCTGGTGATTGGTGGAACGGGCCATTCAAAGGATTTGACCCTGCTTATGCTGTGTTTGAATTTGGTGAGAAGGGAACGGTTAGCAGGACGATGATCGATTACTAAATAGAAGCTCAAAGATTTCAATAAGGGAAAAACGGGGAAAAAGAGAGATCCTGAAATACGAAGACGCTCTTTTTCTTCGGGTTTCTCTTATTGAAATTCTCCCCCTAACGAGATCAGAAATTCGTTTTGATGATTTCAGTAACTAACTCCGCCCACACAGCATGTTCTTTAGCAGAGTAATGCAGTTTATCATTCGTCAATAAATTCTTATCAGTTTTTGCTTTACGCGTTTCTTCAGTGATATTGATGAAATGCGTTTTATATGTCTTAGCTGCAGATTCGCAGATTGCATTAAAAACATCTATTTCTTTACTTATTTTCTTACCATCCTTCGAAGAAGCAAAAGGTGTTACACCCCAATCGGGAATGGATAAGAGGATCACATGGTTTGGTTTCTCTCCACTTAAATGAATGGCTTTACGGATAAGAAAATCAAGATCGGTCTTAAATTCTTCTGCCGGCAATTCGCGGTATTGATTATTTACACCAATGAGCAGTGTTACAAAATCGTATTGGTCATTTAACCTGGTATGAAGCATGTGTTCTGCCAGTTCAAAACTGGTCCAGCCTGTTTTGGCAACGATCTCGGGTGAATGAAAATGATGACCCTCTTTACGGAGGAGTTGCACAATTTGGTAAGGAAAACTTTCATGCAGGGGCACAGATTCCCCAATGGTATATGAATCGCCGAGTGCGAGATAGGAGTAGTGATGTTTTGACATTTAACACGAATTTTATACGAATTACACGAATTAACACGAAGGCAAATTCGTGCCAATTCATGGCCTTAAAAATGATCTCTCAATATTTCATAAAATCTATACACATCCTCAAAACTGCAATACATAGGCGATGGCGCTACTCGTATCACACCCGGTTCGCGGTAGTCGACAATGATGCCGCTTTCTATCATCTTATCGTGTATCTCTCTTCCACGTTCTGTAAAATATAAAGACAACTGCGCCCCGCGACTCTCTGCATCCACCGGTGTTATGATCTCAAACTGCAGGTTGGGTAGTTGATGCAAAAGATATTCCAGATAGGCAGTCAGCCGCATACTTTTTGCCCTTAGCTTTTCTATCCCCGCTTTATCAAATAATTCCAGTGAAGCTTTCAAACAAACCATATTAAAAACCTGTGCCGTGCTAATGTTCCATCCACCTGCATTGGTCTTTGGAATAAAGCCTTTTTCCATTTTAAACCTGGTCTTCTCATCATTTCCCCACCAGCCACCGAGTCTTGGTGTTCGCACATCAGAAGCAAAATATTCGTTTACATATACGCCACCCACAGCGCCGGGGCCTGCGTTCAGGTATTTATAGCTGCACCATACTGCAAAATCTACTTTCCAGTAATGTAACAGCAAAGGAACATTGCCGGCCACATGCGCCAGATCGAAACCGGCTATGGCATTGGCTTTGTGCGTGGCTTCCGTGATCTGCTTGATATCAAATAATTGTCCCGTATAATAGTTGATCCCGCCAAATAATACCAATGCAAGCTGATCACTGTGTTCTTCTATGGCCCGGATAATATTTTCTGTACGCAGAATTTTTTCACCTGTTTCAGGAAAGATCTCAATGATGGTTGTTGCCGGCTCGAATCCATAATGATTTACCAATGTTTCCACCGCATATTGATCGGAAGGGAAAGCTCCCCCTTCCATAATGATCTTATACTTTTCTTTTGTGGGACGGTAAAAACTAAGCATCAACAGGTGAAGGTTCACCGTTAATGAATTCATCACGGTTACTTCGTCTTCCTTACAACCCACGATCTTCGACAGAGAAGCTTTCATGTATTCCTGGTAATATAACCAGGGATTTTTACCATGGAGGTAACCGGCAATAGCTTCCTGCTTCCAACTGTTGAGCTCTGTTTGAATGGCTGCTTCAACATTCCGGGGTTGTAATCCTAAAGAATTGCCACAGAAATAGATCACATCCTTTCCATTTTTTTGCGGGAAATGAAATTCCTGTTTGAAGGGAGCGAGTTCATCAGCAGAATCAGCACGCAGGGCAAAATCTATCTTGGTTGAGAAAGACATGAGTATCGTTTGCTGCAAAGTAAGAATCATTTGCGAATTGGCGGATTTACGGATTTACGGATTCACGAATTTTTAAAGCAGGGTCATTAATCATGCAATTTTTCAATCCGGTAATCCGTAAATCCGGCAATCCGCTAATTTTTTACCGGTGGTTCTTTTTTTCAACCTGTTTGACTTATTTTCATTGCTTCCAAAAACCAAAACTATTAATGTCATGAGAAGCATTCAGCTTATCCTCCTGTTATTGGTGTTTACCTGTACAACTTTTGCGCAGAATGCACCGGTAACCAAATCCAACTACCAATTAGCGTCAAGATTCTCTCCGCGAAAAGTGGAGAAACTGCTTTTCAGTACCAGCGTAGATCCACACTGGCTGAAAAAATCAGATCGGTTCTGGTATATGTACGAAACCACCGATGGGAAAAAATGGTATATCGTTGACCCTGTAAAAGGCGAAAAGAAAGTATTGTTTGATAATGCCGACCTCGCTGCCAAAATCACCCGCATTGTAAAAGATCCGTTTGATGCACAACACCTGGGCCTAGACAGTATGCGCTTTATCAAAGACGAGAATTGGATTCAGTTTGAAGTGAAGAGTACGCAGGAAATTGAAAAGAAAGATTCCACAGCAAAAAAAGGCACACCTCCTGTAAAAGAGAAAAAAATATTTTATTTCGAATACAATCTTTCTACCGGTGAACTGGTTGAGCTAAATGATTTCAAAAAACCAAAACGCAAACCAAACTGGGCATCGATTTCGCCTGATGGAAATATTATTCTCTTTGGCAAGAACAGCAATGTTTTTTGGATGGATAAAGATAATTATGAGAAAGCACTGAAGAACGAAGATGATTCGAGCATTGTTGAGAAAGCGCTCACAAGAGATGGTATAGAAAATTATAGCTATGTATCTGAAGGCAACGAGAACAATGTTGACAAAGAAAAAAATAAAAATAAACGAAAATCCATCTTTGCTTTATGGTCCTCCGATTCCAAACATTTTACAATGGAACGTACCGATAACCGTAAAGTAAAGGACCTCTGGGTGATCAATGCACTAAGCGATCCACGACCAACACTGGAAACCTATAAATACTGGATGCCCGGTGAAAAAGAAGCACCGATAGATCATGTATATCTTTTTGATATGGTCGGTATGACCAATAAAGAAATGGTTTTATCTGCGTTCAAAGACCAGAGTATTTCTTTATGGGCCGAGCCTGCAAAGATCAATACGCGTGATGATGATTTTCGTCCGAATAAATGGCTCGGTACCAATGATAAATTCTATTTCACCCGTACCGGCCGCGACCTGAAAAAAGTGGATGTATGCGTGGTGGATGTAAATACAGGTACGGTAAAACCATTGATTGAAGAACGTTTCAATACCTATATCGAAACAAGAAGACTAGGACTGGTGAATGAAGGCAAAGAATTCATCCAGTGGAGCGAACGTGATGGTTATGCGCATTTTTACCTGTATGATGAAAATGGCAAATTGAAAAACCAGATTACATCGGGTGCTTACCACGCAGAAAATATTTTAGGGATCGATGATGCAAAACGTATCCTTTATTTCTCAGCAAACGGTAGGGAACCTAATGAAGATCCATACTACCTGCATGCATACAAAGTAAATTTTGATGGCACAGGGTTGAAATTGTTGAATCCTGGCGAGTTTGAACACGCCATGAATATGAACGATGGGAAAAGTTTCTTCGTTGATAATTTTTCAAGAGTCAATGCCGGTCCTAAATCAGTATTGTACGCAGCAGATGGCAGAAAACTGATGGACCTGGAAACAACTGATATGAGTTCATTGATCGCAGCCGGTTATAAATTTCCACAGACATTTAAAGTAAAAGCGGATGATGGTATTACAGATATCTATGGTGTGATGTATAAACCTTTTGATTTTGATTCAACCAAAAAATATCCTGTCATAGAGTATGTTTATCCCGGCCCACAAACAGAAGCAGTGAATAAAGCTTTCAGTCGCGGTATGGACAGAACCGAGCGCCTGGCAAATTTAGGTTTCGTGGTGATCACCATGGGTAACAGGGGCGGACATCCATCGCGCAGCAAATGGTACCACAATTTTGGTTATGGTAACCTGCGTGATTATGGCCTGGCGGATAAAAAAGCATGCGCGGAACAATTAGCCGACCGCTATCCTTATATCGACATCAATCGTGTGGGTATTCATGGCCACTCAGGTGGTGGATTTATGAGTACCGCAGCCATGCTGGTATATCCTGAATTCTTTAAGGTAGCAGTTTCCTCTTCCGGTAACCATGATAACGCCATTTACAACCGTTGGTGGAGTGAGCAGCACCATGGCGTAAAAGAAACGGTTAGTGATAAGGGTGATACCTCTTTCTTATACAATATCGAAAAGAACCAGGACCTGGTTAAAAATCTGAAAGGGCATTTAATGTTGTCTACCGGTGATATTGATAACAATGTGCATCCCGGTGGTACTACACGTGTTGCCAATGCATTGATCAAAGCCAACAAACGTTTTGATCTTGTCATACTTCCCGGTCAGCGTCATGGTTATGCGGATATGACAGAATATTTCTTCTGGAGAATGGCTGATTATTTTACCCAGTATTTGATGGGTGATAAAACAGAGCGTACGGTAAATATGGAAGAGATGGATAGAGAGATGGAACAGAGTGGACCGAAAGGTGGTGCAGGTGCAACAGGAAGGAGAGGGGGACCTGAAGAGGAAGAAGAAAATAATTAAATTGGAAAGATCAGGCCGGAGACCTGCAGATACCAGTCACTCGGCGGAGCCAAGCGACTGCCTTAACAAACAAAGCCGTTCAATCATTGAACGGCTTTGTCATTAGTTAGTCGCTTGGCTCTGCCGAGTGACTAGTATATATGGGGCTCCGGTCCATATGCTATTCGATAGCTGCCAATTTTGCCTCACTCAACAATATCTCTTTCGTTAAACTTCCAAGAACTGTTTTATAGGCAAACCCGCCTGGTTTAATAAATAACAGGGATGGATAGCCGTTGATTGAAGATAATTTTTTAGCAAGCTCAGGTCCTTCACCTTTTTCCATATCAACCCGGATACTAACAAAATGCTGATTGAAGAATGCGCCTATTTCAGGATCAGTGTAAATAGCTGAATCCATAAATTTGCATGGACCGCACCATTCCGCATACGCATCGAAGAAGATCTTTTTGTTTTCTTTTTTTGCCTGCTGAACAGCTTCTTTAAAAGTACCGGCGAAAAAAATGATCCCTTTTTCTTTTGATTGGGCATGTACAATAGAACAAACTGTACAAAGACCGATAGAAAAAAACAGCAATAATATTTTCATCCTAAAACGTTTGGATAAGGAGTGTATGATGATTTAAATCGGACTAAACCCTTGTTCTCTTCTTATCACTTTTATCACTCTTATCTTTATCCTTGTCGTCATGATCTCTATCCCTACTCCTTGATTTATCGTTCACATCAAACTGCATATCATGCACTAATTTAATAGTACCGAAACTATTATTGATATTGATAGGCGTGCTGCCACTGCCTGATTTACCGCTATAAGAACTGCTGGTATTAACCCACCTGTTGTCATCGCGTTCTTTGCTGACAGGGAAAGCTGTTTCATTGGAGAATTTCCCAAAACTTGTTTTGATATTGAAGCTGGCTGACAAATTTTTATCTGCATCCAGGTACACAGTGCTGAAATCATTGTGGATATCAAGCCTTTTAATATTGTTGCCTACATTGAGCTTGATGCCCCCTGACTGGTTAAAGTTTGCATCGATATCGCCACTCAGGTTATTTACCTGTGCTTTTGAAAACTGAACAGATAATTTTCCATTGTTCATACTTTCTATAGTGGCTTTTCCAAATTGCACGGTTACTTTTTTAGACTGGGAAAGTTTGCCCGTTGTTAACGTTCCAAACCTGCAATCCAGTGTAACTGCACCATCATAATCGCCGATGGTCAAAGGACCAAACTGGTTGGTGGCGTTTAATGTGGCATTGGCCGGCAGATAGACTGTGTAGTTGATCTTCGTACTGGAATTATCGTCGTTGTTATAGTTCCTGTTATTATTGTTATTGCTGTTGTGATTTTTGTCTTTGTGATCATCGTCGTTATCGCTTCTGTTATTATGATCCCCTTTCATATGCGTTTTGAAAAAGATCTCTGACCCGCTTTTGCCATCTTCAATAGTGATCATGTCCATGATCTTCTGCACACGTTCGTCAGTATTGGCTTTTACAGTGATATTTACATCCACTTTTATTTCGTTCTTGTTCCAGGTGGCGATCTTCATTTCACCAAAACTGTTATCGAGTAATATTTTATCACCGCTGCCAACAGCATAGGTTTTGGTGTATGATTTACTTTTTTCGCTCGCATAATCATCTGATAAGGTTGCTGCAGAAGCTGAGCCGGCCAGGAGGAGAATAAGGCTAAATATTTTTACTGATCTTTTCATTTTTTTGTTGTTTGATTTTTTGATAAATAGACAGTTGCTGATTCAGTAACTCCTGCTGCAGGCTGAGATTCTGGATCATCGCGTCCAACAATTGTTCTTTATTGGGATTGCTGTCAAGTTTTTTTTCGAGATCCTTGTATGCATCGTTCAACTGATCCAATGCACCAATGAATTTTTTATATAATACCGGGTTAGATCGCTCTATCTCTTTCAGTTTTGCCTGTTTAACCTCTATTACTCTGCTGATCTGGTCAAGTGCATCTTCTGACACAGGCTCCTTGCCGGTAACCTGTTCAGTTGATGCGGGGGAGGTAGAAGTTGCCTGGCTAGCCTCAGGTTTTCTCTGCAACAGGAAAAATATGATGGTGGCATTTACCAACACAAGTAATACTGCTGCTGCCTGTGTGCGTGTGAGCAGGTTAAAGACCTTGCTTTCTTTCACAGGTTCTTTGTCGATCTCTTTCCATAGGTCGTGGTCAGGCATTTCAGAATCAAACGATTCACGGTTCCTGTTCACAAATTCTTCCAGTTTGTTTTTCATAGCGAATTATTTTGACGGATAATATCCAGTAATTTCTTTTTGGCCCTTATATATTGTGTTCTTACCGTTGCATGCGATATGCCCAGCATATCAGCAATCTCTTCATGTTTGTAATTCTCTATCAAATGAAGTGAAAGAACGGTACGGTATCCATCGGGTAACAAACGGATTCCTTTTTTGATGCTTTCTACGCGGTACACGAATTCCGATTCATCAATGTCAGGTTCTTCAAAGATCGCGTAGCCTTCTATATGCCCCATATCCACTTCCACCCATTTCTTTCTTTCACGTTTTACTTTATTGATCGATTTATTGATCACGATCTTTTTCAGCCAGGCACCGAAAGTAGAACGGCTCTCAAATTTCTTTAATGACCTGAAAGCATCCGAGAACGATTCCTGCACAATGTCTTCCGCATCAGCAGTATTGTTCACGATCCGCAAAGCCGTGTTGTACATGGCTTTTACATAATGATCATACAAAAGCCGGTAGCTGTCAGTATCTCCCTGTACGCATCTTTCTACAAGGTGAGTTGCGTTTATGTCCATGCTTAGTTCCAAGGGATCTCTTTACAGGTTTATAATAAAGTCACAGCAATGAATAAAATGTTGCATGACTTGTTTCTTTTTCATTAAAATAGTTGCCGGATATAATAGGAATGGCCGCAATTACTATTGCTTCCAATAGGGTATAACGTCATTTTACGCCATACGTTACAAAAAAACCTTGCGGAATAACCACAAGGCCTGTTTAGTCGCTCGGCTCCAGCCGAGTGACTCGTATAAAGAAGCCTCCGGCTGATGATTACATCACACGTATGTTCCCCGAGTTACTCTTGATATTGATCTGCGCCCCCCCGCCTTTGCCCAGGCTCCCGGCATATTTATGATTGGAACTAAAATTATTGGTACGGCTATTCGCCGCTGTAGGACTCATTTCTTCCTTGATCACGAAATTGTTCTTGCCCGTAACCCTTGCATTGCTGGTGGTAATATCATAATCAGCAGAAAAGTCTGCAGGGGCCATCAGGTAAAGGTTTGTGTTAGTATTATTGAGCTCCAGTTGTTTGAGTGCGTTATCAACAGGCATATCAACACTGGTGCAATAATCAAACTGCCCGGTGATCTTCCCGGCGATTTTAGCGATATCAACCCTTGAGGAACGGAACAAAAGTTTGCTATCGCTGATACTTTCAATAACAACCCTGCCATATTCAACAGTTACAGATTTACAGTTACTGAGTTTGCCTGCTGTAAGGGTTCCGGATCTGCAAACGAGTTCAGACTCGCCATTGTAATCGCCAATCGTCAATGGGCCGTAATTATTTTCTGCATACAGTTTTGCGTTGGCCGGAACATGTACGGTATAATCTATCCTCATTTCATGACCGCCATTGCTGCTGTTATCGCTCCAACTGCCTATTTGGGTTGTGAAGATGATCTTGTCGTCTTTCTTTTCATCATTCACATTAACGCGGTTCAATACCTGTGTCGCATATTCGTTGGATTGGGCGCCGATAGAAATATGAGCCTCCACTTTTATTTCATTCTTATCCCATGTTTCAATATTCATCTTGCCGTAACGGCTCAGTAATACAAGGGTTTCGTTGGTAACAGGGTAAGATTTGTTGTAGTCTTTCTGCAGTTTAACCGCCCAGGTATGCGTATTGCCTTCCTGGCCCATTGCAGCGATCCCGGAAAACAGCATACCAATGGCGATGAATATTTTGAAGAAAGAAGAGGTGATCCGCATATAAAAAAGGTTTAGCAGGTGAATTGTCGCTAATAAGAGCCATACACCGGCAAAAGGTTGGAAACGGACACCCATTTTTCCACGCCAACTATAAATAAACCCTTACAAAACCACGCCCTACTCACTCTTACCCTTTATTTTTGCGGCTGCAACAACCACAAACCACAAACTACAAACCACAAACTTCGCCATGGCTGCCAGAACCGATCTTTTCCAATCTCCCGATTATTACATGGTGGATGATCTTCTTACAGAAGAACATAAGCTTATCCGTGAATCGGTGCGCAATTATGTAAAAAAAGAAATCTCGCCCATTATCGAGGATTATGCGCAAAAAGCAGAGTTTCCGATACAGATCGTTAAACAGATGGGAGAGTTGGGTTGTTTCGGGCCAACCATTCCTGAACAGTATGGCGGTGGCGGACTGGATTATATCAGTTACGGATTGATGATGCAGGAACTCGAGCGTGGCGATAGCGGCGTAAGAAGTACTGCGAGTGTGCAGGGAAGTTTGGTGATGTTTCCTATTTATGCTTATGGCAGTGAAGAACAGCGAAATAAATTTCTTCCAAAATTAGCCAGTGGAGAATGGCTGGGATGCTTTGGTTTGACAGAACCCGATCATGGAAGTAATCCTGCAGGCATGCTCACGAATATCAAAGATGCCGGTGATCATGTAATTCTTAACGGAGCAAAAATGTGGATCAGCAATGCACCTTTCTCACAGGTAGCAGTTGTATGGGCAAGAAATGAACAGGATGAGATCCAGGGTGTGATCGTGGAAAGAGGTATGGAAGGGTTCTCTACACCAACCACCCACGGTAAATGGAGCTTACGTGCCAGTGCTACCGGCGAACTCGTATTTGATAATGTAAAAGTTCCGAAGGAAAATATCTTACCTAATGTAAAAGGATTAAAAGGGCCGCTCGGTTGTTTATCCAAAGCGCGTTACGGCATTGCCTGGGGCGCACTGGGTGCAGCAATGGATTGTTATGATACAGCTTTGCGTTACAGCAAAGAACGCATACAGTTCGACAGACCCATTGGTGGTTTCCAGTTACAGCAAAAAAAGCTGGCAGAAATGATCACTGAAATTACCAAGGGACAATTATTGGTTTGGCGCCTGGGTGTTTTGATGAATGAAGGAAAAGTCACCCCGCAACAAATCAGCATGGCCAAAAGAAACAGCTGCGAGATCGCTGCAAACATTGCACGCGATGCAAGACAAATGCTCGGAGGAATGGGCATCACAGGCGAATACAGTATCATGCGCCATATGATGAACCTGGAAAGTGTAATCACTTATGAAGGAACACATGATATTCATTTGCTAATTACGGGGATGGATGTGACGGGACTGAATGCGTTTAAATAGAATTAGTAATTAGTAGTTAGTAGTTAGTAATTGGTGCTTCTTTATTACTAATTACTAACTACTAATTGCTAATTAAGAATTATACCTATGAAGTTATTCTTAATCGGCATGATGGGTACCGGTAAAACCTACTGGTCGAAAAAACTTTCTAAAAAATTGAAAGTTGGGGGATATGATTTGGATTTTCTCATCGAATCACACGAAGAAAAAACGATCGCTGAGATCTTTGCAGAAGATGGTGAGGATTATTTCAGGAGATCAGAAGCGAAAGTATTGAGATGGTTCAAAGAGAAAAAAGCATTTGTACTTGCCACCGGCGGGGGCTCTCCCTGTTATCTTGAAAATATGGAATGGATGAACAGCCAGGGTATTACTGTATGGATAGATGAGCCGGTTGATGTTTTAGTGGAGCGTCTCAAACCAGAAAAAGAACACCGTCCATTGATCCAAAATCTTTCAGATGATGAACTGCACCAGTTCCTCACCAAAAAATTAGTAGAACGTTACCCTTTTTATAAACGGGCAACCTATCATTTGCAAGGCGATGCAATCAGTGATACGGGCTTCGCCAAAATTATTAAAGAAAATGCATAAAGGATACCTTGTTACAGCCGCATGTATCGGCGCTTTATCTGTAGCGCTTGGCGCTTTTGGTGCCCATGCATTAAAGGAAATAGTAACGGAGCAATCGCTGGGCACGTATGAAACAGCTGTGCGTTACCAGTTCTACCATGTATTCGCTTTGGCTCTTGTGGGAGTGCTGTATAAGAGTCATCCCAATAAATTTGTTAAAACTTCCGGCGGGTTATTTATTGCGGGTATCATTTTATTCAGTGGTTCTTTATACCTGCTTACTTTTGCATCTGCCAATAACCTCTCTTTATCCTGGGCTGGACCTCTAACCCCCTTGGGCGGGCTCATGCTGATCATCGGCTGGATCTGTCTTGCTATCGGCATCCGAAAAGGCTAACGCACGGAAAGTGGAAAACTGCCGCATCCTTTACCAGTTTTGCACATAGGCGCCCGGTTGCAACCTTGGCTTGCCGCTTAGCTTATATTTGTTACCATGGCCAATAGTCTAAAAAAGAAAACGCCACCTCCGCCGAGCCCGGAAAAACTTACAGCAGATAAAGAAGCAGAAGTTACGGTAACGGAAGTAGTGAAAGATGAGCGGACAGCAAAGATCCTGGGTGCATTTAGTTTATTGCTGGCAGCATTCCTTTTTGTATCGCTAACTTCTTATTTATTCACGTGGCAGGAGGACCAGGACAAGGTTCACCAGTTTGGCTTTAAAATATTCTTTACGGATGATGTAAGAGTTACCAACCTGCTTGGTGTACTTGGCGCTTATACAGCGCACGGGCTGATCTATAAAGGATTTGGCCTCGCTTCTTTTCTTTTCTGTACTACCTTTTTTGTATTGGGTGTTAACCTGCTGTTTGGCAAAAAGATCTTTAGCCTTTTGCGCAACCTGAAATACGTACTGGTGGGGTTATTGGTAATCAGTATGACATTTTCCTTTGCTGCCAGAGGAAGCGATTTTTCCTGGGGCGGGGCGGTAGGAGAGTTATTAACGGAATCGTCCATCAAGTGGATCGGTAATTTCGGTACAGGGGCTGTATTGTTCCTGGCGATGTTCAGTTATTTTATCTGGCGCTTCAATCCTGTTTTCAAAATTCCCGAATGGAAATTCAGCAGCCCCAAAAAAGCAGAAACGGGTATTTTACCATTGACTGAAGATGATGAACAGCCTGTTTTCAAACAATGGGATGAAGGTGAAGAAGAAACACCTGCGCCAGACGCTGATGAAACAGAACCCGAAGTGCCGGTGAGTAACAACAAAATGAAAAATGAAGGGAAAGGAGTTGTCGTGATCATGCCTCATGCAGAAGCTGCCCCGGCCAATCCGATGACCGATTTTGATATGATCGAAAAGGGCGAGGAAGAAGAGGAGGAAACCAGCCAGGAACCTATTCAAACTGAATCCATTTTTCAGGAGGTTGCGCCCTCAACCACAAACTACAAACCACAAACCACAAACGCAAACTTAGAACTGGAGATCAAAGAAACACCTGAAGAAGACGAGGAAGAAGAACTACAGCCAGCTAAAGCAGTAGGCAAAATCGGCACCAAATACGATGTAACCCTCGATCTCAAAGATTACAAATATCCATCGCTTGATCTTCTCGAAACTCACGGCAGTGAAAAGATCGTGCATGATCCAACAGAGTTGGAAACAAATAAGAACCAGATCATCGCCACACTGAAGAATTATGATATCGCGATCCAGCGTATCGCGGCAACGGTGGGGCCAACGGTTACTTTGTATGAAATTGTTCCGGCCCCGGGCGTTCGTATCAGCCGTATTAAAAACCTGGAAGATGATATTGCGTTGAGTCTTGCCGCATTGGGTATCCGTATCATCGCGCCAATACCTGGTAAAGGAACCATTGGTATTGAAGTGCCGAATGTGCGTAAATCGGTGGTGAGTATGAAGACACTGCTGGCATCTGAAAAATTCCAGGCCAATGCATTTTCATTGCCGATCGCTATTGGTAAAAAGATCGACAACGAGAATTTTATTGTTGACCTGGCCAATATGCCGCACCTGTTAATGGCAGGCGCTACCGGGCAGGGTAAATCGGTTGGATTAAATGCGATATTGGTTTCATTGCTCTATAAAAAACATCCATCACAACTGAAATTTGTTTTGGTGGATCCCAAGAAAGTGGAGCTGAGTTTATATCGTGTGATTGAAAAACATTTCCTTGCCAAATTACCTGGTGAAGAAGAATCCATTATTACCGATACAAAGAAAGTGGTGCATACATTGAATGCGCTCTGTATAGAAATGGACAACCGTTATGATCTTTTAAAAGAAGCCGGTTGCCGTAATATCCGCGAGTACAATGAAAAGTTCACGGCACGTAAACTCAATCCTGAAAAAGGGCACCAGTATCTGCCGTTTATCGTATTGGTTGTGGATGAGTTTGCCGATCTGATCATGACTGCCGGTAAAGAAGTGGAAATGCCGATCGCGCGTCTTGCACAGCTGGCCCGTGCCATAGGTATTCACCTGATCATCGCTACACAAAGACCTTCTGTAAATATTATTACCGGTACCATTAAAGCGAATTTCCCTGCGCGTATTGCTTTTAAAGTATCCAGTAAGATCGATAGCCGTACCATTTTAGATGCAGGCGGCGCAGAACAGTTGATTGGTAAAGGTGATATGCTCGTAAGCTATAATGGCGAGATCACCCGTTTGCAGTGTGCATTCGTAGATACACCGGAAGTGGAAGCTGTTTGTGAATTCATCGGCGACCAACGCGGCTATCCGCAGGCGTTCCTGTTACCTGAATATGTGGATGAAAAAGATATGGAAGGAAAGGATTTCGATGCCAGCGACCGCGACCCATTATTTGAAGACGCTGCCAAACTCATCGTGTCCAGCCAAATGGGCTCCACTTCACTTATCCAGAGAAGAATGAAACTGGGTTATAACCGTGCCGGCAGACTGATGGATCAACTGGAAGCCGCAGGCGTGGTTGGCCCGAACCAGGGAAGCAAAGCAAGGGAAGTACTTTTCAAGACTGACATGGAACTACAGGAATTTTTGGATTCGATGGTGTAGAGCCAGCTTTTAGGTAATAACTAATGCCTGACGCCTAATACTTGCTCCCCACCGATAATATTAAACTTAACACACCACCAAGAGTCTTAAAGACAGCTAAAACATATATTTGCGCACCAATTGAAGAATGATGAATAGACTATATGCTTGCCTTTTAGGCTTATTTGTGTTTACAGGATCCCTTATCGCTCAAAATGATCCGGCAGCTAAAAAAGTGCTGGATGCGGTAGGAGCGAAAGTTAAATCATCAAAAGGCGCAACTGCTAAATGTATACTCACTTCGTTTACAAGCAAGGGTAAATCCAATGGCAGCCAATCGATTTCTCTCCAGATGAAAGGCGAAAAATATTTGCTTACACAGGGTAAAACAGAGATCATTTGCGATGGTAAAGATGTGTACCGCTACGACGGTGAAAAAACGATCACCAAATCATCCGTAGAAGAAAGTAGCCAGACACTTAGTCCGCAGAAATTACTTGCGGGGGCCTATGATAAGGATTTCACTTACAAACTCATTTCAGCAAGCGGTGCTTTTTACGAAATAGAAATGAAACCTATTGATAGCAGAAAAAACTTTCAGAAAGTGAACCTTTTCATTGATAAGGCAAAAAGCACTTTCTCAAAGGCAAGGATTCTCGATAAAAGTAATAATGTAACAGAAGTAAAAATATCCAACCTGAATCTTGGTGCAAGTCTTTCAGATGCTTTGTTCGTTTTTAATAAGAACAAGTATCCGAAGGATGTAGAAATATTGGATTAAGAGTAATTGGGCCTGAGGCCCGGTGATATCAATCACTCGGCAGAGCCGAGCGATTACAACGAAGCCGTTCAGCAATGAACGGCTTCGTTTGTTGGGAGATGTAGTCGCTCGGCTCTGCCGAGTGACGTGTATCCTCGGGCCTCCGGCCCATCAATCCATAAGAATTTAACAAACTCCTCTTGTAAACCTCTGTTTTTTTGTTTCCTGATGTGTAATTTCAAACAATGAAAAAACTGGCTTTACTATTTTGTATACTATTCGCTTTCGAAGCAAATGCACAGTTCACCGTTCGTCTTGTGATCACCGATGTGGCCACCCGTAAAGGCGATGATATTTATATCGCAGGCAACTTCAACGGCTGGAACCCGAAAGATGAGAACTATAAGCTGAAACCTTTTGGTGGCAGTCGAAAAAGCATCGTAATAAAAGACCTTGCTGCAGGAACCTATGCTTTCAAATTCACGCGTGGTGGGTTTGATAAAGTAGAAACAACATCTGATGGAAGAGATATCAGTGACAGGGTAATAGATGTAAAAGAAGATATGTCGCAGGAGTTCACAGTTGCAGGATGGAAGGACGATTATCCTGAAGTTCCCAAAAGATATACGGCCAGTCCGCAGGTGAGGGTATTGGATACCGCTTTTAGTATCCCGCAACTCGACCGGAAAAGACGTGTCTGGATCTATCTCCCTAAAGGGTATGCCACTTCTTCTAAAATATACCCCGTGTTGTATATGCACGATGGACAAAATCTTTTTAATGAACAAACAGCGCCGTTTGGTGAATGGGGCGTAGATGAATGTTTGGATACCCTGCAACAACAACTCGGCAAAGAATGCATCGTAGTAGGCATTGATAACGGCGGAAGTAAACGGATGACCGAATACAATCCTTATGATACCGAGAGAAGCGGAAAAGGAGAGGGTAAACAATACACAGAGTTTCTTGCCAAAACATTAAAGCCTTTTATTGATAGTAAGTATCGCACGAAAAAAGGCCCGGAGAATACGTTTGTAGCCGGCAGCAGCATGGGCGGACTCATCAGCATGTATGCCATATTACAATACCCCGAAGTGTTTGGTGCAGCAGGTGTATTTTCACCTTCTTTCTGGATAGCCCCCGATATCTTTCCACTGGCTGAAAAATTTACAACACCCGGGATGCCTAAATTTTATCTATACACGGGCGCAAAAGAAGGCGCTAACATGCTGCCGGAAATGCAGCGTATGTCTGATATTCTTCAAAAGAAACAACGGTTTGTGATCCGTACAGTGGCAAATCCATTGGGACAGCATAATGAGAAATATTGGCGGCAGGAGTTTGCTGATTTTTATAGATGGCTGATGAATTAAGATTTAATGCAGGTGATAAATCAATAAAATGAAAAACACTTTATTCCTTCTTGCAACGATCGTTTTAACATCTTTCACCGGAAGATACCAGCAGCTCCCGTTTCAACAGTTAACTGTATTAGTGGGTGGCACCTGGGTAATGCAGACAAAAAAAGGAACGCTTTGCGAAGAATGGAAAAGGGCACACAACACTTTGATCACGAGCCGCGCTTATAAAACGGAAGGAAAGGATACGACGATGATGGAACGCGTTCAGCTGAGCATGAGAGGCACTGATGTTTACTACACTTCTACCGTGGCTGATCAGAATGAAAGTAAACCTGTTCCGTTTAAACTGGTTTCTGCAAACGACAATGAGTTCATTTTCTCCAACCCCGACCACGATTATCCTCAACGCATCGGTTATCAAATCGTTTCAAAAGATTCACTTCATGCATGGATTGATGGGAAGTATAATGGTAAGGATGTTAAGAGAGATTTCTATTACAAAAGAGTCAAGCAATAAAGCTTCAAACCGTGCCTCTGTGTGCAAATAAAATCTCACACGGAGGCACAGAGGCACAGTTTTAAACGTCAACTTTATAAGTTACCCCTTCTATCGCCAGGTAGCTTTCAGGAAAAACCTCCCTCGCTTCATGCAAAAACGCATCCAGGTTATCATATTTGCTACTGAAATGACCGATGAGTAATCTTTGCACGCCGGCTTTTAATGCAATGGTAGCAGCCTGTTCAGTGGTAGAATGGAAACGTGCATCGGCACGTTCGGAAAGATCTTTCAGGTAAGTGGTTTCGTGGTAGAGAACAGTTACATCTTTTGTTTTTTCACAGATGCGTTCATCAAACCGTGTATCTGCACAATACGCATAGCTGCGTGCCGGTTTATTAGGAATGGTTACCCATTCGTTTTTGATGATCTCACCATTCTTGGATTCATAATCATCCCCGTCTTTCAGCCTTTCATAATAAGCAGCGGGGATCTCGTATTGGTGGATGGTGTCTTTATTGATCTTCCTCGGTTTTCTTTTTTCGCGGATCACAAATCCCCAGCAGGGTATCCGGTGCTGAGTATGAAAACACTCTACCTGGAATTTTGGTGTGTCAACAATAACACCTTCTTCATCCAGCGCGTGAAAATTAAGAGGGTAGGGAAGCGTGGTAACCGCCACTTCCAGTTGTAAGGCGATAATATCTTTCAAACGGGCCGGGGCGTGGAGATGCAGTTCCTGTTCCCTCCCCAACAATGCCATGCTGGTTAACAGTCCGATAAGGCCAAAATAATGATCGCCATGCAGGTGTGAGATGAAAATATGGTTGATCTTGCTCCGCCTGATACGGTACCGCGCAATCTGCATCTGTGTGCCTTCCCCGCAATCTATCAGGAACAACTGGTCGTTCAGCGTAACCACCTGCGCCGTAGGGTGCCTGTCGTACGCCGGGATAGCGGAATTATTGCCTAATATCGTCACACCAAACATGAAACTTCTTTAAGGTTACAACATTAAGCAAATTAGGCTGTTAAGCTTTGAAAATGACAGGATTTCGCGTGAGATTCTTTGGTCCATCAGCACGGGTCCATAGTCCATGGTCCATAGACCATTGCAGATTGTTTATGGTCTATGGACCATGGACTATGGTCATATGAGAGAACTTCACTAAAAACCCGCTCTAAAATGCTTACTTTCCCATTATTTGTCATACTTTTGCACCCGATAAAAAAAACATAAGAAACCATTCCGGAGTCTTTTTAAACATTTTGAGATGCCTTATTTAACAATTGAAAAGAAAGCGAGCATTTTCGCTGAGTACGGTGGAAACGCCACCAACACAGGTTCAATCGAAGCACAGGTTGCTTTGCTTACTGAACGTATTTCACAGATTTCCAAACATTTACAAGCTAACAAACACGATCATTCTACCCAGCGTGGCCTGATGATGATGGTTGGTAAACGTAAACGTTTATTGGCCTACATGCAAAAGCACAACCTGCAAGGTTACCGTGCTTTGATCGAAAAACTTGGCCTGAGAAAATAATTGTCAGGTATGACAAATGCTATTCCCAACTGGCGGTTTTCATGCGGTTGGGAATAGTCATTTCTATTCCTACCTGTTTTTGCTTCGCTATTCTTAACAGGGATCACGGACGAGATACTTAAATCCTTCCCGTTCTTACACATCCCATATTACAAAATCAGATTATGTTATCACAACCAATTAGTGTGAGTTTCGACCTGGGTGGCGGCCGCGAGGTTTTCATCGAAACAGGGAAATTAGCACGCCAGGCAGATGGTGCTGTCACAGTTCGCCAGGGCAACTGTGTTATTTTAGCTACCGTTGTAGCCAATAAAGAACCCAAAGAAGGACAGGATTTTTTCCCTTTAAGTGTTGACTACCAGGAAAAATTCGCTTCAGCAGGACGTATACCCGGATCTTTCTTCAAAAGAGAGGCCCGTTTGAATGACTACGAAATATTAACAAGCCGTTTGATAGACCGCGCATTACGTCCATTGTTTCCAGAAGATTATCTATGTGATGTTCAGGTACTTGTGAGTCTTATTTCAAGTGATGATGAAATTCTCCCAGATTCATTGGCTTGCCTGGCTGCTTCTGCGGCCCTGGCTGTTTCAGATATTCCAATCAAAGAAATTATCAGTGAAGTACGTGTGGCACGTGTTGATGGAAATTTCATCATCAACCCAACCCGTTCCCAGCTGAAAGCATCTGATCTTGAGTTCCTGATCGCTGCTACTGACAAGAACCTGATGATGGTGGAAGGTGAGGCGAACGAGTGTGCTGAGGCTGACCTGGTAAAATCTCTTCAACTGGCACATGATGCGATCCGCATCCAGATCAAAGCGCAAGCTGAATTAAGAGACAAAAAAGGTGTTACCACCAAGAGAGACTACAAAAAACCTCCTACCGACGATGCGATCATGGAACAAGTGAACGCTTTCGCGAAAGACAGGGTTTACGAAATATCTAAAAGAGGTTCTTCAAAAAACGACCGCAGCGAAGCATACAGCGCATTGAAAGATGAACTGATCGCTAACCTCGGTGAAGAAGCAACTGATCTTCAGAAGAAATTAACCAAGAAATACTACGAGGACCTGAAATGGGAAGTAGTAAGAAACATGATGATCGATGACAGGATCCGTCTCGACGGCCGTCAGCTCGATATGGTTCGCCCGCTTGCTATGGAAGTAGAACCTCTACCAACTCCACACGGCTCTGCATTGTTCACTCGTGGTGAAACTCAATCACTTACAACGGTTACCTTCGGAACTAAATTAGATGAATTACTGGTAGAATCAGCTCAGAAATCTGAATATACCAAGTTCTTACTGCACTATAATTTCCCTCCATTCTCAACAGGCGAAGTGAAAATGATGCGTGGTGTTGGCCGTAGAGAAGTTGGTCACGGTAACCTGGCTATGCGCAGTCTGAAGAAAATGATGCCTGATACAAGTACCTATGCTTACACGGTTCGCGTTGTGAGTGATATCCTGGAAAGTAATGGCTCCTCTTCTATGGCAACTGTTTGTGCCGGTTCACTGGCGCTGATGGATGCAGGTGTGCCTTTCCCTAAGCACGTAAGCGGTGTGGCAATGGGACTGGTTACAAGAGGCGATGGTAAATACGCGATCCTGACCGATATCCTGGGTGATGAAGATCATTTGGGTGATATGGACTTCAAAGTAACCGGTACCAAAGATGGTATCTGCGGTGTACAGATGGACATCAAGGTTGATGGATTGAGCATGGAAGTGATGATGGAAGCTTTGGAACAGGCAAGAAAAGGCCGTTTACACATACTGGATGCTATGTACGAATGTATGCCGGCTCCACGTCCTGAAGTAAAACCACATGCGCCACGTATGATCAAACTGATCATCGATAAAGAATTCATCGGTGCGGTGATCGGACCAGGTGGTAAAGTAATACAGGAAATCCAGCGTGAAACAGGCGCTACCGTAAATATTGAAGAAGTAGGCAATACAGGTGAAGTAAGTATCTTCTCTGCATCCAAAGAAAGCCTGGATAAAGCTGTAACATGGATCAAAGGCATCACTGCCACTCCTGAAGTAGGTGATGTGTATGAAGGTCCGGTGAAAGGTATCAAGGAATTCGGCGCGTTCGTAGAGTTCATGCCGGGCAAACAAGGTTTGCTTCATATCAGCGAGATCAGCTGGTCACGTCTTGAATCTATGGACGGATTGTTCAAAGAAGGAGATATCGTGAAAGTGAAACTGGTAGGATTGGATCCTAAAACAGGCAAATTCAAATTAAGCCGCAAGGCATTGATGCCAAGACCTGAGTCTAAACCTCGGGAAGGGGCGCAAAATGCTGAAGGATAAGATAAAGCGAATGGCTTCGAGATTACTCGGAGCCATTTTTGCTTTAATTAGTAATAGAAGGCGGATCCCTCTGCGTAAACTCTGCAACTCCGCGCCTCTGCGGTGAACCCTTCGCTTAGATAAAGTACCATGAGCGATTATTGTGAAATAAGCATCTCCGCCGAAGAAGGCATGCATGATATACTGATCGCCGAACTGGCAGAGATCGGCTATGATGGCTTTGAAGAGTTCCCTGGCTTATTAAAAGCCTTTATCCCTGAGCCTGATTTTATTGAAAATGAGTTGAATATTTTATTAAGTAAATACAATATAAATTACTCAAAATCAACAATTGAGAAACAAAATTGGAATGCCTTATGGGAATCCAATTTTGAACCTGTGCAGGTAGATGAATTTGTAGGGATCAGGGCGGCCTTCCATCCGCCGTTTGTGAATGTGGGACATGAAATCATCATTACACCCAAGATGAGCTTTGGAACCGGCCACCATGCTACAACCTATATGGTGATGAAACTGATGCAGGAACAAGACTACCAGGGCAAATCCGTCTTTGATTTTGGTACCGGCACCGGTATCCTGGCTATTCTTGCCGAAAAACTCGGCGCCACAAAGCTGATTGCGGTTGATAATGATGACTGGTGCATCGAAAATGCTTCAGAAAATATATCAATTAATAAGTGTAAATATATTGATATACAGAAAGTTGATGAATTAAAATTAGAACAAAAGTATGATATCATCCTAGCCAATATCAACCGGAATATCATCCTGGATAATATTGATGAACTCAGGAAAGCCATGGCAACCGGTGGTCAATTACTGCTTAGCGGTTTGTTGAAAGAAGATGAGGCTGATATTACAGATGTTTGTTATGCATTGGGTTTGAAGCATAAAAAGACATTGGAGCGCAATGGCTGGATAGCTTTATGGTTTTTTTAGGTGTGCTGCCGGGTTTTCTATATGAATTAATCGTTACCTTCGAATCGTTATTTTTGCCCCAAACTTCAACCACCCCCGATGAACGAATTGTTGCTCATTGTTTTCGCGTATTGTATTGGATCAGTGCCAACGGCCGTTTGGATCAGTAAGTCCCTCTTTGGTATTGATATCCGTGACTACGGCAGTGGCAACGCAGGTGCCACTAATACTTTCCGTGTGTTGGGTTCTAAATGGGGTACGTTTGTAATGATCGTGGACATCCTGAAAGGCGTAGTTGCCACTTCACTTTATATTCTTCTTCCTTATTACCTGCACGATGAATTGCACAGGACCAACCTGATGATCGGGCTGGGAATTTCGGCAGTTATCGGACATATCTTCCCGATCTGGGCCAATTTTAAAGGTGGGAAAGGCGTGGCTACCCTGCTTGGAATGGCTGTAGCTATTCAGCCTTTGGTAGCATTATGCTGCATCGGCGTTTTCCTGCTGGTGCTTTATCTTACCCGTTTCGTATCGCTTAGCTCTATTTTAGCAGGTGTTGCCTTTATGGTTTTTATCCTTTTCATCTTTAATGAAAAAGAAACACTATACAGGATCTTTGCCGTTGTCGTAGCATTGATGGTGGTATTGACCCATCAAAAAAACATCAGCCGTATCCTGAAAGGTACAGAGAGCAAGATCCCGATCCTCAAGCACCGCGACCGCCGCAGGCAACGACGTAACGGCCAGTAATTCAGCCTATTTTATTATTTTTATTTTAGCTGCCCGGGTTTATTCGCCCCTGTTGATTGTTTTGTGCAGATGGGTGATTGTATTTTGGTGATAAGTGATGGCGCAACAATTGCATAGAGTATTGTAAAATCTATCGAATCACTAAAACGAATTATCATGAAACGGTTTCTTATTATTCTTGTTTGTTCATCCCTTTTTTATACGGCCTGCGTAACCAATGCCATTACCGGCAGGAGCCAGTTAAGTCTTGTATCTGAGAACGATCTTCAGGCCATGGCTTTTGCCCAGTACAAAGAATTCATTAACACCAACCCGGTTGTTCCCAGTACCTCGAGCGATGCTGAAATGGTAAAAAGAGTGGGTAGCAGGATCGCTTCTGCAGTTAACCAATATTATGCTGAGAAAGGCGTAACCAATCCCGCAGCAAACTACAGCTGGGAATTTAACCTGGTAAATAACAAAGAAGTCAATGCATGGTGCATGCCCGGCGGAAAAGTAGTGGTGTATACCGGCATCCTTCCGGTTACAAGAACTGAAGCAGGGTTAGCTGTTGTACTCGGTCACGAGATTACCCATGCTTTGTTTGGTCATGGTCGTGAAAGAATGAGCCAGCAAATGGCGGCAGAAGGTTTAGGTGCTTTGGGTGGTGTTGCGTTAAGCGGTAATGCCAAAGCAGCCAATATTTTTAATAATGTATATGGCGTTTCGGCCCAGTATGGCGCTTTATTACCAAATTCGCGTAAGCAGGAATTGGAAGCGGATCATTATGGATTGATCTTTGCCGCTGCAGCAGGTTATAATCCGAATGAAGCGATTGATTTCTGGACAAGAATGGCGGCCCTGAGTGCCAACACATCTCAACCGCCTGTTTTCATGAGCGATCACCCAAGTGACGCGGATCGTATCAATAAGATAAAAGAAGTGTTACCGGAAGCGTTGAAATATTATCGTCCTAAATAGTAGAGGGTGATAATTAGTAATTAGTAGTCAGTAATTAGTAATTGGGAGCGTGCTGCACCTAAAGAATTACTAATTACTGACTACTAATTGCTAATTAAAATTGTCTCCTCTACAGCTTTAAACTGTTATGAGGAGAAAAGTTTTTTTTCTTTCCGTATTAACCATCGCAATATTCACCTGCCTGAGTATGCGCGGAAACGTGTTGGCTCCTCAAACCGGTTCGGTTATTCAAACAACAGCTTTTGATATTTATCGTCAATATCTTACTACCCATAAAATAATAACAACCAGCGAAGATTCAGAGAAGGAGGTGGTAGATACCATTTGTTATCGTGTGATCAATGCGGTAAAAGATCATTACAAAGCAAAAAGTGCAGCCAAAGAACTGGAAGGTTTTTCCTGGGAAGTGAATTATATCCGAGAGAAAAAAGCCGATGCCTGGTGTTTCCCCGGTGGAAAAATGGCCGTCTATTCTTCTTTACTACCCATTACACAAAGCCATGCTGCACTTGCCGTGGTTGTCTCGCATGAAATAGCACATGTTGTTTTAAAACATGGAGATGCGAGAATGAAACAATACCTGAAACAATTCCTCGATAAAAAGGACCTGGCTACTGCTTTAACATCCAATCCTGTTGAAACCAAAGACTTTTACAGGATGGCATACGTAAATGGGGATTATGTAGGCGTAATACGCGGGTTCGATTCAAAGGACGAGATGGAAGCCGACGAACTGGGTACTATCTTTTGTGCAAAAGCCGGTTATCACCCCCAGGAAATGCTTGTTTTTTTGGAAAGAATGATCTGGTTCAAAAACACGGGCCGTACTCCCGAATTCATGCTCAGCCATCCGATAGATGAAAAACGCATCCCCAGGTTGAAGGAAATTGTAGACGATATAGCAAGGGATTATTATAAGCCTATTAGCAAAAAAGAGCATATCAACCCCTGAAAACCGCAAATTCCCAGTAAAATCGGGCTTCCCAGGCAAAATAAGCCTGATTTGTTTGCGGGAAATGGCAACAATTTTTTAACTTTGCACTCCTTTATTTTCCACCTAAATTTCCTTTTAGGCATGTCAAATCAGACCGTCCTCGAGAAGTTACAATTGAAAGATGAAAAGAACCTGTTAATCCAGGGCCTCCCATCTGCTATTGAAAAGCAATTTGCCAAGCTTACGTACGCCAAGAACGTAACGCCTCTGTTAAAAAGTAAAAAAGTGGATTTTGCGCTGGTCTTTGCCCTGAGCCAGAACCAGTTGAACAATGTGCTGAAGGAAGTTTTCCCGGCACTGCATGAAGACACCAAATTATGGGTGGCTTATCCAAAAACAACCAGCAAGATCGTAAGCGACCTTAACCGCGACTGCAGTTGGGAAATGCTCACCAAAAACGAATACGAATGTGTTCGCCAGGTGGCCCTCGACCATGTATGGAGCGCTATGCGTTTTAAGAAACATGATAAGATCCCTAACCGCACCCGCGCTTTCTCTGAAATGAAAACCAGCGAAATGAATGGTATCGATTTCGAAAAAAGGCTGGTAGTACCACCGGTTGAACTGGGTAAACTCTTTACAAGACATAAAGAAGCGCAGGAATTCTTCAGCTCTTTGTCCTTCACCAACCAGAAAGAATATGTTACCTGGATAGAAGGCGCAAAAAAAGAAGAAACACGCCAGCGCCGCCTGGAAACCGCTTTGGAAAAATTATTAGCCGGTAAAAAGAATCCTTCCGAAAAATAAAATCTAACATAAACGACCCTGAAAATAGCGGGCCGGTAAT
The DNA here is from genome assembly GCA_040388475.1 of Bacteroidota bacterium. Taxonomy (GTDB): domain Bacteria; phylum Bacteroidota; class Bacteroidia; order Chitinophagales; family Chitinophagaceae; genus Sediminibacterium. The sequence continues at coordinate 313,221 of JAZKBT010000002.1, forward strand.
TCTTTTTCAATAAAAGAGAAACGAAGAAAAGAAGCGACACTGAAATTTGAAAGTCGCTTCTTTTCTTCGTTTCTCTTCTATTGAAATTTTGATCTTTTATCAAGTTATTATGAGTTATATCAATATCGAAATAAAAGCGAAATGCTTTCACCCTGAAAAAGTGGAAGCATTTTTGCTTTCAAACGGCGCCCGTTTTGTTGGGCTTGATCACCAGAAAGACACATATTTTAATGTTCCTGCCGGCCGTTTAAAACTGCGCCAGGGTAATATTGAAAACACCCTGATCTTCTACAACCGCCCCGACCAGGAGGGCCCAAAACAATCTGATTTTTCATTGAGTAAAATGACGGATGGTCCTGCTACGGAACAGTTGCTTGAAAAAGCGTTGGGTATAAAAGTAGTGGTTGATAAATACCGGAAGATCTTTTACATCGATAACGTAAAATTTCATTTGGATGAGGTACCGGGCCTCGGCTCTTTTGTAGAAATAGAAGCCGGCAACCTCGCCGACGCCTCCAAAACCATAGATGACCTGAAAATACAATGCGATCAGTATATGAAAGCATTTGAAGTGGCCGAATCAGATCTGATTCATCATAGTTATAGTGATATGATCCTCGCTTTGTAATTTGATAACACCTGCAACGACCTTGATAATTTTTATTAAAGTGAAGCTGCCTGTGCTATATGGTTCAACCTTAGTAGAAAAATTGATCGATTGTTTCCAACCTTATTACCTTATTGTTAGCAACCAGCCTTCAGAATAAGGTAATAAAGTTTGATATCCATAACAATACTTTTGCTACTAAGGTTAAAAACCAAAATTTCGAATAGTCTTTCTCTGCGAAAACTCTTTTACTCTGCGGCTCTGCGGTGAAATGGATTCTACATTAGCGTATGACCGCTATTTGCGGGATTCTATTCACCGAAGAGACGGTGAGAGGCAGAGTTAACCCAGAGAGTTACTTAATGATCACAGTACCTAACTGCTTGGTCAATTCTCTTTCCACATCTTTCAGATGTTTATGTACTTCGTGGAGTAATTTAAAATCATCGTAGGAGGAGTTCTCAATATCCCGCTGGTTCTCTTCGATCATTTTTTTGATCTTGCGTAGCTTGTAATAATTCACACTCATCTGAACATCCTGGTGGCTTACATCACGGTTAACGATGTTCATCGTTTCCATCACTTCATCCCACTTCTGGCTCAGTTCAAAAGGATTTACGCTGATATTGATCACGAGGTTTCGCAGTGTTTCATTATCATGGTACATCATCGTTTTCAAAGTAGGTTCCAAGCCCTGCCGGTACCACGATTTGTATTCCTCAAATAATTTTTCAAGATCAGGATTGTCAAAATGAAACTGTTCCAGTTCTTCAAAAATAAAATCAGCCATAGAGCGTGTCTCATCCCATTCACGCAAACCATAGTCAAGCAATACACGAAGTACATTTCTTTCGTGTGCCTCATCCTGGTTAAAAAGAAATTGCGTATCGTCTAATACATCTTCCGGTTGCTGTGCGTTCTGTTCGTTGAAAAAAGCAAGATCATCACTGGCTGCTTTTTTTTCGTCTTTAACGATCTTGTCGCGTTTGTATTTATTGACAAGATTGGTTAATCCCATCTCATCAATTTTTAATAATGCGGCACACTGCCTGATATAATCCTGTTGCTTGGTAAAATCTTCAGCCTTATTGATCTTGCTTAAGGTTTCTGCAACCTGGTTAACAACCGTACTTTTTCTATTTACATCATGGCCCGCTTCCTGTAACATCACTTCCAATTGGAAGATGATAAAATCCTTTTTTGATGCCGCAACAAATTCATTAAAAGCTTTTGCGCCAACTTTATTTACATAACTATCAGGATCCTCGTTGTCTGGAATCAAAACCAGGCGAACGTTCAGGCTTTCTTCAAGCGCCATATCCAAACCACGCAACGCCGCTTTCACACCGGCACTGTCACCATCATAAATAATGGTGAGGTTGTTTGTATATTTTTTAATCAGCCGTAACTGATCAACCGTTAAAGAAGTACCACCACTCGCTACCACATTTTCAATTCCCGCCTGGTGTAAACTCACCACATCGGTATAGCCTTCTACCAGCAAACATTCGTCTGCTTTGTCAATGGCCATGCGTGCAAAATAAGAGCCGTATAAAACTTTGCTCTTACTGTATATTTCGTTTTCAGGAGTATTGATGTATTTCGGTCCGCGATCGCTTTTGCCAATCACGCGCGCCCCAAACCCGATGATCTTTCCTGTATTGTTATGAATGGGGAAGATGATACGGCCGCGGTAATTATCAACCAACTCTTCGCCATTGCGTAAAGAAACCAATCCTGTTTTCGGAAGTAATTCTTTATTGAATTGATTGCCAAGTAATGCTTTTGTTAACGCATCCCGTGAATCAGGATTATAACCTATCTGGAATTTATGCAACACTTCTTCCCTGAAACCACGTTCCTTTAAATAGGAGAGTGCGATTGCTTGTCCATCATCGGTATTGAATAAATGATCAATAAAAAATTTGCTCGCAAAGCTGTTGATGATGTGTAAGCTTTCAGCGGTTTGAACCTGTAGTTTTTGCTCCGGGCTCGTCTCCGTTTCTTCTACTTCAATATTATATCTCGCAGCCAGCCAGCGCAATGCCTCTACATAATTATACTTCTCATGCTCCATGAGAAAGGTAATGGTATTACCGCTTTTACCGCAACCAAAACATTTATAGATCTCTTTGGCGGGAGATACGGTAAACGAAGGGCTCTTCTCATTATGAAAAGGGCAAACACCGATATAATTCGTGCCCCGCTTCTTCAGTTTTACAAATTCGCCCACTACATCAATGATATCGATGCGGTTGGTGATCTGTTGTATGGTGTTGGGGGAGATCATGGTAGCCGACGAAGGTAATATGTAGTTGTTATAAATTTTGAAATTTTGGAATTGGGAAATTGGGAAATTGGAAAGCAATTTCAAAATTTCCCAATTTCCCAATTCCAAAATCCATTACATTTATCCATGCTTAAGAAGGAACGCCAGGCCTATATCATACAGCAGATCAATGTACATAATAAAGTATTGTCGTCTGATCTGAGTGTACAGTTGGATGTATCGGAAGATACGGTGCGAAGAGATCTGCAGGAATTGGCAGAAGAGGGAAAGTTGATCAAAGTACACGGTGGTGCCCTTTCAAAATCCTTCCATTTTACCCTGGAGAGCCATTCTATTTATTCTTTACCAGAGAAAAAGAGCATCGCTTATAAAGCCATACAACTGATACAGGATGGAATGATGGTACTGCTTTCGGGTGGAACCACCATTCGTGAGCTGGTAAAATCACTCCCGCCAGATCTCAATGCCACTTTTATCACTGTCAGTGTTCCCATAGCCCTTGAATTACTGGAACATCCTACCTGCGAAGTGATCTTTATCGGGAACAAACTTTTAAAGAATGCACAGATGTCGGTAGGAGCGGAAGTGATCCAGCGACTGAGCCAGATCAAGGCTGACCTCTGTTTCCTCGGTACAAACAGTATCGATGCCAATTTCGGGATCACGGATCTTGAATGGGAGATCATTGAAGTAAAAAGGGCCATGATCAAATGTGCACATAAAACAGTCTCATTGGCCATTGCCGAAAAACTGAATACGATCCAGCGTTTACAGATCTGCCGTCCCGAAGATATCCATATGCTCATCACCGAGCTGGAGCCTGAAGACCCTATTCTTATTCCCTATAAAGAAAAAGGCATTATTGTTCTATAATCTTTACCTCCTTATTTCATCCGGATTAACTTTTGGAAAGTTTTAGAACTTTCCAAAAGTTGTATCCCATCTATTGTACGCTGCATGCGTTTACAGGTCTACCGCCCCGAAGATATCCACACGCCCGTTACTTAACCGGAGCCTGATGACCTTATTCTTATTTCCTTATTAAGAAAAAGGGATCACCGTTTTTATAACCTTTATCTCCTTATTTCATTCTAAAATGCAGCTTTTTGCGTGTTTTAGACTTTGGAATTACCCCGTCTCAAATGCGGCTAAAAAAATAGTTACTAAATAAATTCGTTAATATCAGATACAAATTTTAACATTGCTTTACAAATCCAACCTCCAAATCCTTGCTTTTACTATTGCAGCTTTTTGCGTAAAAAAAATTAGTAAAGAATGCAATGTTTTGCAGGATTGGCCTGTCCTACTGAAAAGCCGGGGAGCCCAAGGCTCTATCTGGATTCTAACGTATTGATTTTTGAAAACAAAAAACTAAAACAACAACAATGAGAAACTATCTCAGGCTATTGGTAAGTTGCTTACTGATTTTGCTGCTCACTCCGCCTGCCTTACAGGCACAGCAAAAATCTATTACTGGTGTAGTCACCGGCGACGAAGGAGCGTTGGCGGGAGTAACGGTGAAGGTTAAAGGAACCACCCGCGCTACACAATCAAGTGCTGACGGTAAATACACTATCCTCGCCAGCAGGGGTGAAACACTTCAATTCAGCTTTGTAGGTTATACAGACAAAGAGGCTGTAGTAGGCGAAGGAAATAATGTGTCTGTAAAACTGGTGGCTGCTCAAGCCACTGCGTTGCAGGACGTAGTTGTTGTTGGTTATGGCTCTCAGCGGAGAGGTAACCTGACAGGCGCCGTATCCACCATTGATGCCAAAACCTTACAGAACAGGCCCGTTGCAGATGTGGGAAGAGGTTTGCAGGGCTCGGCAACCGGTCTTAGCATAACTGTTCCCAGTGGGGAAGTAGGGTCCGATCCTATTATTAAGATCAGGGGCCAGTTAGGATCATTAAACGGTGGTAGTTCTCCTTTAATATTATTGGATAATGTTGAAATTCCAAGTATCCAGGTAGTGAATCCGAATGATATCGCTTCTATAACCATATTAAAAGATGCAGCATCTGCCTCTATTTATGGTTCAAAAGGTGCATTTGGTGTTATATTGATCACCACTAAAAAAGGTGCGCCTGGCGACAAGCCACAGGTAAGTTATTCCAACAACTTCTCCTGGCAGAATGTATGGAAAGATCTTAAAATGGGTGATGTGAACGCAATAAAATATTTTATTGACGCGCAGGAACGAGTTGGCATTACTACTCCGGGTGGTGCATTCTATTTATCTGACAGGAAAAGCTATTTGAAAGCTGCTGAGTGGAAAAAAAAATATGGCAGTACAATAGGCCCCAATGACCCTACTGTTTATGGAAGAGACTGGTATGTACAGAACGGATCAAAAATGGGGGTTAGAACTTACGATCCATATGACCTTATGATCAAGGAATGGGCGCCTACGCAACAGCACAACCTGTCTGTAGGGCTTACCCAGGGAAAAACATCATATAATATTGGCCTCGGAATGTTGGAACAGGCGGGAATGACCAAGCCTGGAAAACACGATGACTTCTCCCGTTATAATGTATCCCTGCGGTTATCAACTGAAGTCAATAAATATCTTACCATTCGTGCGGGTGGAATGTATTCGAGAAGGAATAAACAATATCCTTATGTTACTGCTGCCGGAAACGCCGATCCCTGGTATTATATGTACAGGTGGAGTTCATTATATCCATTTGGCAATGACGAAAACGGAGACCCTATACGCAGCCCATGGAGTGAAATGTCAGCGGCAAATACAGGAAGTATTCAACAGAACTACTCAAACTATAATTTGGGTGCAACAGCAACTATCACCAACAACTGGAAAGTAGATTTCGATTACACTTATTCATTGCAGGATGAATTCTGGACAAGACCTGGTACCAGGTTTACAGCAAGGGACTCGTGGTCTGCTCCGATTGCACGGGTAGATGCGAGTGGTAACCCTGTATATGTAGATTCTACCGGAGCTGTTGTAAGCAGTACGGCTACCGGCGCTATGCCTGCATATGACCTGTCAAAATCAACTTATACAGGCGTAGGTGCATCCCCTGATCATTTTGCACGCACAGCGACGAACTTTTTCAGCCATACACTCAATGCGTATACAACTTATTCATTGAATGTAAACCAGGACCATGCTTTTAAATTCATATTGGGTTTAAACCGTGTGGCTGCAACCACCGAATCACAAACATCTCAGATCACTGCTCTATCCAATATCACAAATCCACAGTTTGCTTTTGGTACGGGAACAGCAACGCTTTCCGGTACTAAATTCTGGGAGGCGCAGCTGGGATATTTTGGACGTATCAACTATGCCTTCAGAAACAAATACCTGGTTGAAGGAAACCTGCGTTATGACGGGTCTTCCAAATTCCCTGAAGAATTATGGTGGAGATGGTTCCCATCAGTTTCTGCAGGCTGGGTAGCGAGCGAAGAAAACTTCCTGCAGGGTATCAAACCTGTGGTGAACACACTTAAGTTCAGAGGATCATGGGGTTCGATCGGCGATCAGACTATATCAAGCGGCTTATATATTTCCCAATTAACTGGTAGCCAGTCCAGCTGGATCGGATCCAATGGAGCAAGATTCAACCAGGTTGGAACACCTTCTATACTGTCATCGGATATCAGGTGGCAGGATATCGTTACCCAAAACGTGGGTGTCGATGTCACTGTTCTGAGTAATAAACTGAATGTTTCATTTGATCTTTATAAAAGGAATACCAACAACATGATCGTGGGTCAGGAAGGAGTTCCTTTAACATTGGGAGCAGGCGCACCTCTTGGTAATTATGGTGCTCTGGAAACAAGAGGTTGGGAACTGTCACTTGATTTTAATCATACTTTCAAGAACGGCCTTCACATTTCCGCACGCGCCAATATCTCCGATTCCAAAAGTTACTTAACTGCCGTTGGTTCCGGAACAACCGTTACCGGTAACTACAATGGTAAACTTGTTGGGGAGATCTGGGGATACCGTACAGACAGATTGTACCAGATGAGTGATTTTGAACTGGACGCAGCCGGCAAACCTATTGTCATTACGCTTACAGCAGCAGAAAGTGCATTAGCAGCCGGAAAACAGGCATTTAAACTGAAAAGTGTTGATGGAAAAAAACCGATCTACCAACCCTTTGTGCAAAACTCCGCAAACTTCAAGTTTGGTCCCGGTGATGTTAAATTCGTTGACGTGAATGGCGATGGTGAGATCAGTAATGGAAGCAATACACTGGCGAATCATGGAGACCTCGAAGTGATCGGGAATTCAAATCCACGTTATGAATATGGGTTCCGGTTCGGAGCTGACTATAAAGGATTTGATATCAATGTCTTTTTACAAGGCGTAGGAAGCCGCAAGATATGGGGTGATGGAATGCTGGCTATACCGGGATACAATGTTGGTGATGGTGCAATGCCTGAAGCGATCGCCGGTAATTACTGGACTCCGGATAATACCGGGGCATTCTATCCTGCTGCCTATAATAATAGTACAAATAATAATGCTAATAACCTGCAGATCCAGGATCGTTATCTCCTGAATATGGCTTATTTGAGGTTGAAAAACGTTACGGTAGGTTATTCGCTGTCTCCAAAAACGATCCGGAATTTAAAAGTGATCAGTTCCGCAAGGGTATATGTGGCATTGGAAAACTTTGTTACCTGGGATCATTTAGGAGATCTGCCGATAGATCCTGAAACGATAAGTGGGTATTCTATGTGGAGTACTAACTATAATGCGGGACGTACAGGTATGGGTGTTCCCGGATTCAAAAGTTTCTCAGTAGGCCTACAAGTTAATTTTTAAAAACTATCAATATGAAACAATCAAGATATATCTGTAGCTTTTTAGCCTGTGTTCTTATCTTCTCCTGTAAGAAGGATGTATTGGATAGGCCACCGCTGACGACTTACGCCGATAACAATTTCTGGAGGAACGAAGACGATATCCGTTTGTATACGAATGCGTTTTATACCAATTATTTCAATGGATTCAATACCAGTTTCACTTTAGACTATGCCCCGGTAACAGGGTATACATTCAGTGATGATCTCACCGGCAGGAATGCCCAGGGAAATTTCGAAAGCAGTGTTCCCAGTTCAAGAGGATCTACTGCCGAAGGAGCAACATGGTTGAGTACTTATGCGGGACCTGACTGGGATTTTGCATGGGTGCGTAAAGCAAATGTGTTATTGGACCGCCTGAATAATGAGGCGAAACCTAATCTTACAGATGCTGCTTACAAACATTGGACCGCTGTTGCCAAATTCTTCAAAGGCTATGAATACAGCCGTTTGGTTACTGTATTTGGCGATGTTCCTTATTTTGAAAAAACGGTTGAGAACTCAGATCCGGCCACTTTATTTAAGGACAGGGATAGCAGGGGCGTAGTAATGGATAAAGTATATGATGACTTTAAATATGTGCTTGCGAATATAAGGGATAACGATGGTGTCAATGTTTTAAACAAAAATATTGCTGCAGCGTATATTTCCCGTTTCATGCTGTTTGAAGGAACATTTGAATACTATCACAGCCTGGATCAGACGAGAGCAAAAAAATACCTGGAGTTTGCAAGAGATGCGGCTGAGATCGTGATCACCAGCAACAAATTCAGCTTTGGCAGTGATTTTAAGGCCTTGTTTTCATCAGAGAGCCTGGCAGGTAATCCCGAAGTGCTTCTGTACAGAGTGTATGATGCAGCTTTAACACAAACACATTCTGTGGGTTCTTACAGCAATGGAACTGAATCACAGAACTTATCTGCTAACCTTGTTTTGATCAAATCTTTTATCGCAAATGACGGTAAACCATGGCAAAACTCTACAGCTACGAATGCAAGCAGTTTTGCGATTGCAGACCTGGTCAAATCCAGGGACCCCCGCTTTGAAGCAACATTCATCGATAAACCACTTAATACGGCAGGTACATTGTTGTATTCTTACAAGTTTGCTTCAAGGGATGCTATCACATATATCGGAAAACCATATCCTCCGGCATGGGGTAGCAATACCAATACCAGCGATGCTCCTATTATAAGACTGGCGGAGGTTGTGCTGAACTGGATCGAAGCCAAAGCCGAATTGGCAGAACACTTTGGAGGTACCGGTGTTGCCCAGGCAGATATTGATAAATCTATCAATGCTATCCGCAATCGTCCTTTAGATGCAACTGCTATAGCGAAAGGAGTGAAAAAAACAAGTCCATTACTTCTTGCAGCAATGCCTGTTGATCCGGCAAAAGATGCTGATATATCTGCACTGCTTTGGGAAATCCGTCGCGAAAGAAGAATGGAGTTATTCTTTGAAAACAGCAGGTTGCTGGATTTGAAGAGATGGAAAAAACTGAATAACATGGACTTCAGTACCAATCCCGATTACTTTTTTGGACCATGGGTAGATATTCAGGCCGAAATACCTAGCTATTTAACTGCTGCCAATGTTGGAAAAGTAAGGGTTAGGAAAGCCGACGGTACCATTGTTACTTATAATGGAACCAATGCCAGTGCGATGGTTGGCTTCTGGATGGTTGAGAATGTTGCCAACAGAAATGCTTTCACAGATCGTTCATACATGGCTCCGGTGGGGCAGGCACAAATAACTCAATACCTGGACAAAGGTTTCAAGCTTACCCAGACAAAATTGTGGTAAGATATATTTGATTCTAGATAAAAAATCGGGAGCTTATCGGCTCCCGATTTTTTTTTGTTGAATCAGCAGTCCTAAAGATATCCACACGCGATCACTGGAAGAGGTCTCTATGAAAAGGATCGCTGTTAAATAAGCTTATTCCCATATCTTTCCAAGAATGCCGCTTTTTGCATGTTTGCGAAAATCTGCGTGAGGTTAGATAGTACCGTTAAAAAATAGTGATTAAATAAATTCGATAATCTCATATACAAATTTTAACGTTGTTATCTAATCCTGTATATTGTCAGTCATTGACTTTGCAGTTTTTTGCGTAAAAGAAAATGTTAAAGGATGCAATGTTTTGCGGATTTATTCTGTCTAACAATATCCAAAACCTTAAGCAGTGATACCAGTGAGGCATCATTGCATAAAAACAAAAAAGTATGAGAAAACCAGCATTCATTGTTCAGGTAGTCATGTTACTGCTGCTACTTACACCGCCAGTTAGTTCACTTGCGCAGACCCCACCGTCTGGCAATACTGTCTCCGGTACCGTATTAGCAGATGAGGACGGGTCTCCGTTAATTGGTGTTAGTGTAACCAATAAGACAACAAAAAAATCTGTACAGACTAATTCAGCCGGTTACTATTCAATAGTGGCTGAAAAAGGACAAACAATTGTCTTCAGTTATGTAAGTTATTCAGAGAAGGAAGTTGTTGTGGGTGATACAAAGAGCATCAGCATCAGGCTGGTATCCGGCGACAAAGATCTCGGAAATGTGGTTGTAACAGGTTATGGCCAGTCTAGGGAAAAAAGAAGCCTTGCTTACCAGGCACCTGTTGTAAATGGTGAAGAGATCGCACAGACAAGAAGGGACAACTTCCTTAATGCGCTTGCGGGACGGGTACCTGGTTTAACCGTAACATCAACATCGGGCATGCCCGGTGCCAGTGCTACCGTGATGCTTCGTGGCGGTACTTCCGTAGGTGGTAACAACCAACCGCTTTTTGTAGTGGACGGTGTTCCAATGAACAATGGTTCCATTAACCAGGAAGACCTGGTTAGCGCCTCATCTTCAGCTGTAGCAGGAGCGGCAAGCTTAAGCCTTGCTAATCGTAATAGTGATTATACCAATGCAATTGCCGGGCTTAACCCGGAAGATATTGATAATGTCACCATATTAAAAGGACCGGAAGCAACTTCAATTTATGGTTCCGATGGTGCGGGTGGTGCGATTGTGATCACAACCAAAAAAGGTATTACCGGTAAAACAAGGATCACTTATACCAATTCATTTTCCATTTCAAATGTGTATAGGTTCCCGGATATTCAGACCACTTATTCAAGAGGTATGAATGGTGCTTATGACGCATCATCGTATGGTGCCTATGGTTACTACTTCTTCGGTCCTAAATACGCCGAAGGAACCAAACACTATGATAACCTGCGCAACTTTTTCCGGACAGGATTTAGCCAACAGCATAACCTGACCATGGAAGCCGGATCTGCTGATCTGAACTATCGTTTTTCAGCCGGTTATCTTGACAATGGCGGGGTTGTTCCCAACACAAGGCTTCAAAGGGCCAACTTCAGGTTTTCCGCTAATGCTAAACTGGCAAAGGGGGTTACACTGGCTACCACATGGGCCTATAGCAATGCCGTTAATGACAAAGCCACAAAAGGAGCAGGTAGTTTTTACACAAACCTGATTACATATCCTACCGATGTTGATGCAAGTGTTTACCAAAATCCCGACGGATCAAGAAAAGTACTGCGTAACGTGGCCCTTTCTTCTGAGTTGAACAGCCCTTTCTGGGATGTGAACAAGAATATATCACAGGATAAAAAAGATGATTTCAGCGGTAATGTAAACCTTGGCGCTGCTATTGCGAAAGGACTGACAGCGACAATGATCCTTGGTATTAACCAGACTACTACGCAGGGGTTAATGTCTTATCATCCGCAATCGAGTCAGGCATATTCTTTAGGTGGTTACCTGAGCACTTACCAGAACATTTTCAGGGGCCTTAACGGAACAGTCAGGGTGAACTACCGGAAGATCCTGGCTAATCGTTTTTCCAATGATTTTTACCTGGGTACTTATCTTGAGAATAATACAACTTATGTTACGGCACAGCGTGGTGAGAAATTCTTCGAACCAGATCTTACCTCTATCAATAATACAGATCCTATCTCACGTCTTGCCAGGTTAACACAGATCGGTACAAGAAAAGTAAGGTTCTTCGGAGGGTATACTTTTGGATACAATAACCTGTTGTATGTTACTTTAACAGGAACACGTGAAGGAACATCTACCCTTACTTCTAAGTTCCGCGATCTGCAACCGTTTTATAATTACGGTTCGGCATCTGCCAGCTTTATCCTTTCCGACCTGAAATTTATGAAAAGCATGAAGAGCTGGTTGAGCTATGCCAAACTGCGTACTTCTTATGCAACTACCGGTAAAGGTCCTGCTGCAGCTTATGTGATCGATTATCCTTTTAACAGTGTTACTTCTACAGGTGGTGGTTTTCAACTGGGTGTTACGGGTAATAACTTTGATCTGAAACCCGAGTTCTCTCAAAACCTTGAACTGGGTGGCGAATTCAAATTGTTTAATAACAAGATCGGTATTGATATCGCTTATTTTGATAACAGTGTAAAAGATAACATCTATGCACAAAGGATCAGTTATGCTACCGGCGCCATTTTGAAATATATTAACAGCGGCTCACTTTCTGCCAGAGGTTGGGAAATACAGATCACTGCTAAACCAATCGATACAAAAAACTTCAGCTGGAATACAACGGTCAATTTCGACAGGGCAAGAACCGTCGTAACAAGTTTCCCTCCGAATATCCCTTATTATTATGACTCTGATACATGGGTATTTGGTAATGTAAGATCACAGGTAGGGTTGGGCCAGTCACTGGCTACTTTATCAGGAAACACTTTCCCGAAAAACAAGAACGGCGAATTGCTGATATCACCTACTACAGGTTTACCCAATGCCTCACTGGCCAACTGGGAAGTGATCGGAGACAGGGCGCCTGATTTCAAGATCGGATTTATCAATTCATTTAATTATAAGAACTGGTTCATGTCGTTCAACATCGATATCCGCAAAGGTGGTGACGTATTCAACGCTATGCAGATGATGATGACGATCAATGGTATCAGCGGCAGGACCCTTGACAGGGAAACACCAAGGGTGATCCAGGGTGTATTACAGGATGGTTTGGAAAATACCGACCACCCGACTAAAAACAATATCGCTATCACTCCTTACTTCAGAAGCAATTACTACAACGGTCTTTTCTCTGAAGCTGACTTTATTGAGAATGTTAGCTGGTTGCGTATGAGGGATATCACATTAGGATATGAACTTTCGCAAAAACTGCTGAAACGCCAGAAAGCATTTAAGTCTGCTTCCATTTACGTTACGGCTACCGATGTGTTTATGATCACTAATTATTCAGGAATGGATCCCAATGTAAATGCGCTGAATTCCTCCAATGCAAGAGGGTATGGAGGTGCAGGTATTGACTGGGGTTCTATCCCAAGTCCACGTACGTACAATTTAGGATTAAAGCTGACTTTCTAATCGATAAAATGAATATGAACATGAAAACAAAAATAATTTCAATAATATTACTGTCAGCGGGGCTGTTTACACTGCCTGGCTGTAAGAAATACCTGGATATAAATACCGACCCCGATACAACCCAGGAGCCTTCTGTAAGCTCTGTATTGCCACCGATCCTCGCCTCTATGCCTTATGGCGTACAGCGGGATGCTGTATATGTGGCTAAATACATTCAGAACTGGAACACCTATGCAAATGGAAATGCGGATAATTTCGACCGGCACGGGTACACTTTTTCCGGGGGAACAATGGCCTTTACCTGGCAGATGACCTACCAGATGTTCGGGAAAAACCTTAATTACGTAATTGAAAAATCCGAAAAAACAGGAGAGTACGATTATACGGCAGTTGGATTGGCGCTGAAAGCATGGTCTTTCCAGCATACTACAGATTATAACAGTGATATTCCTTTTTACGACGCATTTGATGATAGTAAGCTGACTTTCCATTACGACACACAGGAAACCATTTATAAAGCGGTTGATTCCATCTGCCGCAGGGCACTGGTTTTTGTTGACCGCGCCAAAGCAATGCCGGTTAGTAAACTGGCCAAGGGTGATTTTTCATACAATGGAAATATCGACAGGTGGAAGAAATTTATTTATGGGATGCTTGCCCGCAACTGGCATCACCTGTCTAATAAAACAACCTATAATGCCGACTCGGTGATCAAATATTGCGACAATGCCCTGTCATCTGTTGATGATGATTTTTGTGTGCCGTTTGATGCAACCAATAACGACAACTCTAACTACCTCGGAACTTTCCGTGATAATATGGGAACGGTAAGACAGAGTAATTTTATTGTGAGATTGCTTGATGGTTCTGCTTTAACAGGTGTTCGTTCATTCGCTAACAGGGATCCGCGGATCTCACACATGCTCTCAGCTTCTGCCGATACAACCAATGGTAATGGAGGATATAGAGGTGTTGATCCGGGTATAGGCGATCCGAACAGTGCGGCCACCACCGGGGTTAATGCCAGGTCAAGGGTAGCGATCGCATATGGTGATAGCCTTTATGCAAGTCCAAACCCGGGTGTTTTTGTAGAAAATGGTAAGTATCTCTATAAGAACAAAGCGCCCATGCCTGTTATGACCTATTCGGAAATTTGTTTTATACAGGCCGAAGCATATATGCGTAAGAACAACAAGAACGCTGCTTATTTAGCTTATACCAATGGGATCAAGGCGCATTTTGATTTTATCAACAGGAACTATAGCAGCATTCGCGGAGCAGTAAGCATTTTCAATACCACTCCTATTCCGGTAACGGCAAGAGATAAATACCTGGCCAGCGCATGTGTTCCGCAAACTGCCGCTGCGTTGACCATGTCGGACATTATGATGCAGAAATACATTGCACTTTGGGCATGGGGCTTTTTTGAAACATGGGTGGACCTGAGAAGGTTCCATTACAGAGATTTAGATCCGGCAACATTACAGCAGGTGTACAGAACGTTCAATTTCCCGTCAGCATTTCCTGCCACCAATAATTCGAAACCTGTACAAAGGGTGCGACCGCATTATACATCTGAGTACACTTACAACCAGGCCGAACTGGTTCGCCTGGGGATATTGCAGACAGATTATCACACCATTGAATGCTGGTTCAGTCAGCCATAATTTTTAAAACAACGAACATGAAAAGATATCAGTTTTATATATTTTCTGCCTTGTGTACGATGATAGCCATAAGCGGATGTAAAAAAAATACCCTGCGTAGCTCTCCATTTGATTATGCCGATGGACAGTCATTGTTTAAGATCAACTATTCAATGCCTTATAATAAAAACCCATCGGTTCAGTTAACAATAGATGGTGTAAGACAGAGTAATTTACTTACCTATTCTACGCCGTTTCCGGGAGGAGGGTTGAATACGGGAGGAAGTAACTATGCCGATTACCTCGCAGTATCACCCGGAAGTCATACCGTGGCAATTACCATTCCTAAAGCCGGTAGCAATGCAGATTCTGTTGAACTTTATAAAACAACGGTTACACTTGATGGGAATAAATATATGACACTTCATATGACCGACACTGCTGCCAATACAACTTCTGTAATGACCACCGATGAATCGAATAAGCCCGATTCAGGGTTTACCAAATACCGTTTTGTAAACCTGATCCCGGGTTCACAGGTTGACCTGTATTTTGGTACTGTAAAGGTTGCTTCAGGAATTAATTATAAAGCAAGCAGTGATACATTCAGGATTGCGGCAGGCACAACCCAGCAATGGTTTATCAAACAAACCGGTTCAACAACAGCCCTGGCCCAATACCCGCTTACCAATGCAACTACGTATGTAATTCCGAATCAAAGGGTGTTTACGGTTTACGCAAGAGGCTATCTTGGTTTTGCCATTACATCAACTGATATCAGGCGCCCGATGGTTTCCTTCCTGTTTAATAAATAAAAGAAAAATATCCAATGTATTAATAAGGTAATGTTCGCAATTGTAGCGGCATTACCTTATTTTCATATAAACAATCATCGCTATGCGTTCAATATCCTTACTGGCTTTTTCCTGTGTATTATTTGTAGCCGGTTTTTCACAAACAGGAAAGAACCTTACGCCGGATTCTGCTTTGAACTTTCTGAACAGTAATTATCCGCAGGAAAAAGTATACCTGCAGACAGATAAGACGCAGTATGTTGCCGGTGAGTCAATATGGATGAAGGCATGGTGTACATTGGAAGGCGTTCCCTCTTTTTTAAGCCGCATTCTGTATGTTGACCTTGTAAACAGCAGTGGCAAAGTAGTACAGAAAAAAAT
The DNA here is from genome assembly GCA_040388475.1 of Bacteroidota bacterium. Classification (GTDB taxonomy): domain Bacteria; phylum Bacteroidota; class Bacteroidia; order Chitinophagales; family Chitinophagaceae; genus Sediminibacterium. Next base: position 329,172 of record JAZKBT010000002.1, read on the forward strand.
GTACAGGCTCGACAGCCTTAGCAGCAGTGCCGCGGACTTCAGCATTGGCGGTGAAACCCTCACGGGCAATTACAGCATCAACGCATACACCTTATGGATGCGGAATTTTCCGCAATACCTTTTCAAGAAAGATATTTTTATATACAATAACGATTACAAACCGCAGGTACCAAAAAATCAGGTGCCAATGCTAAAAGTTCAGTTTCTTCCGGAAGGAGGAAACCTGGTTGCGGGCATTGCAAACAGGGTAGCTTTTAAATCTGTTGACAACAGCGGCTTTCCCGTAGAGATCAAAGGAGTGATCCAGGATAATACAGGCAAAGCGGTAACAGATTTTTCAACGGTGCATGACGGAATGGGTGTGGTTGAGATCACGCCGGAACAAGGCAAAACCTATACGGCGGTACTACCTGTAGCTGGCGGCAACAACCTGACGTTCCTGTTACCACAGGCCCAGGAAGAGGGGATTACCATGCGTATTGAAAACAGTAATCCCAACCGTCTCGTAGTATTGCTGAACAGAACAGAGAAGAACAAAGAAAAATATGCAAAGCTCATTATTGTAGCACAGATGAACCAGCAACCTGTTCTGAAAGCCGTATTAAACCTCGATCAGGGCCAGATGGCTTTGCCGGTTAGCAAGAAAAATCTGCTCCCGGGTATTATGCATATCACCGTGTTTACCGAGCAATATGAACCACTGGCTGAAAGACTTGCATTTATTGAAAATTACCAGTTGATGAAACCCACTGTTAAACTGGATACTGTGAACAAAGGCGCAAGAGCAGGTAACCAGTTCAGCTTCGATATGGGAAATAAAATTCCGATAGCATTATCCTGTCTTGTCAGCAGCGCTTACCTGGATACTGCTTTATACCGCGAATCAAATATCGCTTCCTCTTTATTGGTAACATCCGACCTGCAGGGATATATACACAACCCCGGTTATTATTTCAGGAACAAAGAGGCATCAACTATAAAGGACCTGGATCTTTTGCTGATGACACAAGGATGGAGACGCTTTGAATGGAAGAAAATATTAAACAACGATTTTGCAAAGTTGATGTATCCTGTAGAATCTGCGATCTCATTCGGGGGAACGGTTACCAAAAGCGACAGAACGGAAGTAGTGAAAGATGGTAAAGTATCTTTTATCATCAAAGGCGCAGACTCCACTTCCATTCTTGCAGAAGCTACGATCACAGACAAAGGAGAATTTCTCCTGAAAGACATCACTTATATGAAAGATGCAAAAGTGGCTTATATGGGAACCAACAGCAAAGCCGCTACTTTTATTGTGGATGTAAAAATGAAACCGAATTATATCGATTCACTTTTGACTTCCATAAACAAGCCAACGATAAATCTTGATACGACAGATCTGACCAATCAAAAATCATTGCTGGCCCGATATTTATTCCGCGAGATCAAACTCATAGACACTGGAGCCGGATCGGGTTATCTTGGAAATGTATCAGTAACCAGCAAAAAAATAAGCAAAGAAGATTCCCTTAACAAGGAGTATGCTGCAGGTCCTTTCCAGATGGGAAAAGGGATCGACCCAAGGGATTTTAAATTTGCCCGTACGATCTGGACCATCATCCAGCAGGCCGTTCCCGGTGTAAGCGTAGAGGGTAACCCATTCGACCCAACGGTTAGTTTTACACGATTCACCGGGCTGGGCGGAACCGATGCAACTGTGGCAGCGGAAGATGAAATGTCACCCCAGGGACTACAGGAGACAAACGGAATTGCCTATTTTCTTAATGAGGTGAATGTAACCAAAGATGTGATCAACAGCCTGCAACCGGAGGATGTTGCGCTGATCAAAGTTTTAAAAGCAGAAGGCGCCTCACTGGGCGCAACACAAGGAGCGATTGTAATCTATACCCAGAAAAATTTTACAGCAAAAAAAGCCCCTTACGAAAAAACGTATACTGTTGAAAAGAAAGCAGGGTATTCAGTAGCCAGGCAGTTTTACAGGCCGGAGTATACCCTGAATCCGACTATGCCACTCGATTCACGTGTTACCTTATATTGGAACGCAAATATGAAACCCGCTAAAGACGGGAAATACCGTTTCCGTTTTTTAAACAATGATATAGGGCAGCAGTTCAAGCTTGTCATACAGGGACTTGATAAGGATGGAAACATGATCTACGCTGAGCAACTGGTGAAGTGATGATAACGGAAGACATAACATAGTTATTTACCTGCAAGAAATAACAGGGAACAGAACAATACCGCTATGGCAAGCGCAATATATATTTTGTACCTGTCCCAATAATATTGCTGTTTTATCGTACCGATGGTTTCCTGTAACTGCCGGTCCGCGCTGCTTTCTTTGTCAACCAACGTTGCAAGTTTGTCTGTAATGCCCTTCAGGTCTTTCATAGACAAGTGACGCAGTAGTGGTAAGACAATAATCACTATTTCACTGTTGATCAAAACATCTTTTTCAGTATGCAAAACAACAAGATTGTGATCCGACAGGATCTCGGTCAACTGAAAATAAAGAATATCGCGGTCTATACGGAAAGGATCAAGAGTGGGAATGATTTTATGAAGCTGCTTGCTCAACTGAAGAACCTCAGCAGCAGTATACGCAATGTGTTTACCGAAATGCAGCGGATTATCGCGATATCTTTGATAATGATAATCCGCTCTTCTTTTACGGTCTGATAAAACATAGTATGCTTCCTGTACAGAAGCAAAAGCCGCAGCGGCAGAAAGGGCGTCGTTTTTATCCGGGTGATATCTCAGCGCCAGCTTTCTGAAAGCTTTTTTGATCTCTTCCGTTGTTGCGTTAGGAGACACATTTAATACGTGGTAATGATCTTTTGCCGACTGCATTGCGTTTATGCGTTTTTGTCAAACTCCATATCATCGCTATCCAATAATTCGCGTTCGATTTCTTCCATCTGCACAATATCCCATGCTTCACTTTCTGTAGGTGTAATATTCAGCAATTCAAGCAGTTCTGTTTTATCAAAGAATTCTTCCACCGCCGGTTGCAAACAACAGATCACAAAAGAAGCGCTGGATTCATAAAATTTTTGTTGTAAAGCAGAAAGCGTTTCGCTGGCCCCTTCATCAATAATTGACACGTTTGCCAGGTTTAAAACCACGTTTTTTACCGTTTTTAGCAGTTGCTCATCACAGGTTTCTACAATTTTCGCTGCTATATTGGCAGAGAGTTCCGGCTGAGTTGGTGTTACAACAGTAAATTTCTCTTTGGTATCAATTTTGACTTGCATTAGGTATGATTTTGTTAGTAACTTAAAGTAAGCTGTTAGGTTTTGGCACTGGTAATTAGCCGGGAAAATGATTGCTGACACCTAAAAGCTAATGGCTAACTGCTGGCTCTAACAGATTAACAGTTGTGCATAACTGCAACACAACTTCAGTCAAAAATATTCGTTATAATTGTATAAATCCAAATAAGGCCATGGATAATAATTTTTCAGCACAGGTAAAAGAGATCATATCCTTCAGCAGGGAAGAAGCGCTGAGGTTGGGAAATGATTTTATAGGCACAGAGCATTTATTGTTGGGTTTGATCCGCGATGGGGATAATACGGCCATTAAGGTATTGAAGCAACTCAATGTTGACCTATATGAATTACGGAAAGAAGTAGAACTCGCCGTAAAAGATAAAACGGGTAAAAATATAGCCAATATTAACAGTCTTCCGTTAACCAAGCAGGCAGAGAAAGTGATCCGCGTAACCGTTCTGGAAGCAAAGGCACTTAAAAGTCCATTGGTAGAAACAGAACACCTGATGTTGAGCATCCTTAAGAACAAGGAAAATATTGCTACGCAGATATTGAACCAGTTTGATGTTGACTACGACCTTTTCCGCAATGAACTCGGTATGGTGGGCACAACCAATCCGCCACCTCCCCGCAGTGAATTCACAGATGATGACAATGATGAGTTCGATGAGGAGAAACGTGGCGCAGGTTACCAGCAGCAAAGAACCGGTAAGCAAACAGGCGCAGCAAAAAGTAAAACACCGGTGCTTGATAATTTCGGTCGCGATATAACAAAACTCGCTGAGTCAGGTACGCTTGACCCGATTGTTGGCCGTGAAGAAGAGATCGAACGTGTGAGCCAGATCCTGAGCCGTCGTAAAAAGAACAACCCTATTTTAATTGGTGAACCGGGTGTGGGTAAGACCGCCATCGTGGAAGGACTTGCCCTGCGCATTGTTCAGCGGAAAGTGAGCCGTGTATTGTTCGACAAACGCGTGATCTCCCTTGACCTTGCGGCCCTTGTTGCCGGTACCAAATACCGCGGACAGTTTGAAGAAAGGATGAAAGCCATCATGAACGAACTGGAAAAGAACCGTGATGTGATCCTGTTCATTGATGAGATCCATACGATCGTTGGCGCCGGTGGTGCAAGTGGTTCGTTGGATGCATCCAACATTTTCAAACCGGCTTTGGCAAGAGGAGAACTGCAATGCATTGGCGCTTCTACATTGGATGAGTATCGCATGTATATTGAAAAAGATGGTGCACTCGACCGTCGTTTCCAGAAAGTACTGATCGAACCGCCAAGTGTGGATGAGACTATTCAGATCTTAATTAATATCAAATCCAAATACGAGGATTTTCATAACGTAACTTATGGTGATGATGCCATTGACGCCTGTGTGAAATTAAGCGACCGCTACATGACCGACAGGTTATTGCCTGATAAAGCGATCGATGTATTGGATGAAGTTGGTGCGCGCGTGCATTTAAAGAACATCAATGTTCCACAGGATATCGTAGAGCTCGAAAAGAAAATAGAAGACGTTAAGAACGAAAAGAATAAAGTAGTGAAGAGCCAGCGCTTTGAAGAAGCCGCCTCACTGCGTGACACAGAAAAACGTTTGGGTGAAGAACTGGAGAAGGCAAAGAACCAGTGGGAAGAAGAAAGCAAACACAAACGTTACCCGATCACTGAAGAAAATATCGCCGAAGTAGTAAGCATGATGACCGGCATACCTGTGAAACGCATGGTACAGGCCGAAACAGAGAAGCTGCGCAGGATGGCTGAGGATATGAAGGATATGGTGGTTGGACAGGATGAAGCCATTCAGAAAGTAGTAAAAGCCATTCAGCGTAACAGGGTAGGATTGAAAGATCCGAAGAAACCGATCGGAACCTTTATTTTCTTAGGTCCTACCGGTGTTGGTAAAACAGAGCTGGCACGTGCATTGGCAAGATATATGTTCGACTCAGAAGATTCTTTAATCAGAATTGATATGAGTGAGTATATGGAGAAATTCACCGTGAGCAGGTTGATCGGTGCACCTCCGGGCTATGTGGGTTATGAAGAAGGCGGACAGCTTACTGAAAAAGTACGCCGCAAACCTTACTGCGTGATTCTATTAGATGAAATTGAAAAAGCACACCCGGATATTTACAACATTCTGTTACAGGTATTGGATGATGGCCAGTTAACAGATGGCCTGGGACGTAAAGTGGATTTCAAAAACACCATGATCATCATGACTTCCAATATTGGCGTACGTCAATTGAAAGAGTTTGGTGATGGGGTAGGTTTTGCAACTGCCACACGTATGCAGAATGCAGAAGAGAACAATAAAGCGGTAATTGAGAAGGCATTAAAACGTACCTTCTCACCAGAGTTCCTGAACAGGATAGATGATGTGGTGGTGTTTAATGCACTCAGCAAAGAAAATATCTTTAACATCATTGATATCCTGATGAAAGGCGTTTCCAAACGTTTACAGAATTTAGGATTCTCGCTTGAGTTAACACCTGAGGCAAAAGATTTTATTGCAGAAAAAGGATACGATGTACAGTTTGGTGCAAGACCATTGCATCGCGCTATTCAGAAATACCTCGAAGATCCATTGGCAGAAGAGATCCTGAATTTCAATGTCAAAAACGGCGATCTTTTGATCGCTGATCTTGATAAAGAATCCGGCAAGATCATCTTCAGTTTCCGCCCGAAAATAGAAGAAGGGACAACGGAAGCGAAAGAAGTATAAAGTAAGTACAAGTAGAATAAAAAGCCCCGATTTATCGGGGCTTTTGCATTTTAAGAAATGACGTTTGAATATCGAATATTCAACTAGGAATTTTGAATGATGAAGTAAGGTGCATACTCGCGGATGAACTTCAAAGTTGAACGTCATTGCGAGGCACGAAGCAATCTGAACTACAAAATTGATTGTCTCTACTATTCGTAGCACAGATTGCTTCGTGCCTCGCAATAACGGCCCCCGAATTGGCGTGCCTATTTCAACATTCAAAATTCCTTGTTCAATATTTATTCACTTCCCCCAGCGAAAAGTAGTAACATCGATCCCCGCAAGATCAAGTACTCTATCAACTACCGTGGCAGCAACATCCTCAATAGTTTTAGGAAGACTATAAAACGAAGGTGTAGCAGGACAAATAACTCCACCCGCCAAAGTAACAAGCTCCATGTTTTTGATATGGATCAAACTGTAAGGTGTATCCCTTACCATCAATATTAATTTCCTTCTCTCTTTCAATATCACATCCGCCGCGCGTGTAACGAGATCATCACTTACACCATGTGCAATCCTTCCCAATGTACCCATGCTACATGGCGCAACGATCATCACATTGTATTTAGCGGAGCCGGAAGCAAAGGGTGCAGAGAAATCAAACTTATCAAAATAGCGGAAAGGGTAGTTGTTGTAATCCTGATTGCCCAACTCTGTTTGCCAGATCTCTTTGGCATTGTTGCTCATGACGATGCTTACTTCTTCGTATTGGTCCTTCAACAAAACCAGTTTATCCAGCAATACTTTTGCGTATACTGAACCGCTGGCTCCTGAAATGGCTACTGCTATCTTGATCGCTGATTTCATGATTTTTATCTGATTTCACGGATGAGTTGCTGAAAGCAAAAGTAGTATATAAAAAGAGAGCACTGACAACAGTGCTCTCTCAATCATATCAATCATATTTTAAATCCACGAAATCCGCGATCAAATCCGTGAAATCCGCGATCACTTGTACATGATCTCATAATACTCATGCGCCATCCGGTTACTATCAAACTGGAACCTCACATCACGCATACCATTCTTCTGGATCTGTCTCCAGGTATCAAAGTTTTCGTAGTATAATGGAAGGATCTGTTGTTCTAGTATTTCATACGCTTTGTTCAGATCGTATTCGTCCTGCTCATGTACGGTCATGTTGGCGTAGTCTGCTTTGGGAACTACGAAACCATTGTTTCCGTGGTTAATGAATTCGGGTATCCATCCATCATCAGTAGAGAAGTTAACAGCGCCGTTCATCGCCGCTGTCATTCCACTGGTGCCGGATGCTTCGCGTGGTACACGTGGGTTATTTAACCACACATCAGCTGCCTGTTTAATGCGTTTGCTCAGACCGAGTTCATGGCCGATCAACACAGAAACGTTTTTATATTTTTTGCTTAAGTGAACAAGGTTATTAAATTCTGAAATAGCCGGGTGATCCACCGGGTAAGGCTTACCCGCCCAGATGATCTGTACTGGATACTTTGTGCTGTTCAACATTTTTTCAAAACGTTCCATATCGTACGTTAACATGCCAGCACGTTTGTATCCGGCAAAACGTCGCGCCCAAACAATGGTAAGTATATTCGGGTCGAAGATCTTTCCAGTTTGATCAGCTACAATTTCAAACGCACGTTTCTTTAAATGTTTTTTCCTGTCATCAAATGCATAATCGTTTCCTTCTTCCATGAAACGATACATCTGTTTATCGGCCCAGTAGCGCCAGTTCTGTGCATTGGTAATGGAAGTGATAGGGCAGATGCCTTCATAATTCTTCCACATCTCCCTGCTCACTACACCGTGTAAAGCAGAAACACCGTTTGCTTTTCTCGCAAAACGAAGTGCCGCCAATGAATGATTGAACTGATCGTCTTTAATACCGGTGAGCTTGCGTACTTCATCAATCGTTAATCCGCAGAAATAACTCATCTTATGACAGAGATACATGTCATGTTTCTCGTTACCTGCTTCTTCCGGTGTATGCGTGGTAAATACCAAACGCTCTTTTACTTTTTCAACACTCTTGTATTTATTCAATAAATAAAATGCAGAAGAAATACCATGCGCTTCATTCAAATGATATACATCAGGATTGAAACCGAGTTCATCGATCAGTTTTGCACCACCAACGCCGAGCAGAATAAACTGCGCTACTTTGGTTGCCACATTCGCATCGTACAAACGATGCGTGATGGTTTGTGAAACATAATCGTTCTCAGGAAGATCAGTGCTTAAAAGAAATAAGGGAGCGCTGCAGAAAGTTTCAGGTTTCAGGTAAAACGCTTTTATCCATACAGGATGTTCGTGAATCAATATCTGGAACTTGATGCCTGTATCTTCCAGGAAGCTGTAATCTTTTTCCATGAAAGTAACCTGCAAAGTCTGGTCCTGGTTACGTGTCTGGTCATAATAACCATATTTCCAGAGTATACCAATACCAATCATATTCTGGCGCAATTCATATGCGCTGCGTAAATGTGAACCGGCCAAAAAACCCAGTCCGCCACTATATATTTTTAAAGGTTGGTGAATTGCAAATTCCATCGAAAAATAAGCTGCTTTTTTCGCATACTCTTCATTGATCTCGTACGGTACCTCGTAGTTTCGAAAATTCATTTAATTATTTGTTTGGTTAACGATTGCCTTGCAATATAGGGGTATTTCCACAGAATGTATTTTATACACATTACGATGTGGGAAACCTTGCAGGGCACGGAAGATAACCCACAATTTTGGAAAATATTTTTTTGAAAAGATGGGTTACCTTTTGGAAGGTAGAGTAGGAATGTTGTTGGATGGTAGATGTTAGATGGCAGATGACGGATGATGGATGACAGACATAAAGCAAGAGCTTTGATACCTGTCATCTGCCAACTAACAACTGTCATCTATTCTCCCATTCATTTTTTCTTAACCCTGGTTTCTTTTCTCTTAACAAATGAATCATCAAAAAAACATTTCATACCACGGTGGTTACCACAAGTGCCCTGTTCTTTTACATTGATCACGTTTGCCACAAAACTGAAGTCGATCACGCAGGGATCGCCGTTCTGTGTGAATATGGCGGTATTGGCGTCTTTCATTTTGAATTCACCTTTTAGCTCACCTGTGCATCCATCATTTTTATCGAAATGAATAAAGAACTGGTACACACTCGGATTCTTTGTATCGCGAATGGATATATAGTTCTTTTTATTCTGCACATAATCGCCGCTGAATTTATTCTTCTTTGGCAGGGTATCGATCGGGTTGATCACGCTGGTTTTTTGCGGATCCTCATTCGTATCATTGATCACCACCATAAAAATACCCGAGCTGCTGCTATACACCCAGCCTGTTCTTGAATACTGCATCGTATTTTCCTTTCCCATTTTCTCTTTACTGATCAGGAATGTGGGTTCACGGTTAATAGATACCGAGTGCAGGTATTCATCCTTACTAGTAGTATTCAATAATTCTTTTGATGCGAGATATTTATTCTTTTTATCAAGAACAAATACAGCGAGATGGGTTGTTGTTTTTGATGTGACGAAATTCGCCAGTAAATAACTCTCCTTGTCCTTCTCGATAATACCAATAGGATGGATCACCGTTTTTTTGCTGTTACCAATGATAGGAGTGAGCGCGCTATCGGGGAAGAACTGCAGCATGGCCTTGTAACCAATGGTAGTGGTATCATCTACTTTGGTAATATTTGTATCTGCCGCCACAAATGGAGGTGTGAGCTTGGGAAAAGCAGCAAGAAAATCACTGATCTTAACCGGTGTTTCGCCTGACAAATCAACTTTTTTATCCTTGCAGCCCCATGCTAATGTTAAAAGCAGGAGTAATGGCAGGCAGTTCTTCATAACGGGAATTTGTATAAAAATAAGCCTTTCGGATGAAGTGTTTGAATTGATGGCGAATTAATGGATAATTATTTTTAGATTTGTCTAAAATTAATTTTAGAGGCATGAGTTTTTCCATCACCGAAGAAAATTATATCAAGGCGATTTTTCATCTGCAGCAAGAGGATGGGAACGTGTCTACCAATGAGTTGGCAGCCGAACTGCATACCAAAGCGGCTTCTGTTACCGATATGCTGAAAAAACTGAAAGCAAAGAAATTACTCAGTTACGAAAAATACAAAGGAGTACGACTCAGCGCCGATGGTAAAAAACTCGCACTCGGCATTGTTCGTAAGCACAGGCTCTGGGAATATTTCCTGGTAGATACCCTGCAGTTTGGCTGGGATGAAGTGCACGAAGTGGCGGAAGAACTGGAACATATTACCAGTAAAAAACTGGTAGAAAAATTAGATGCTTTTCTCGGTCACCCCAAATTCGATCCGCATGGCGATCCTATCCCGGATAGTCATGGTAAGATGGCCGTTCAGCAACATATCAACCTGATCGATCTGCCCATCAATAAAATGGCGGAAGTGAGTGGGGTTGGTAGCCAGTCGACAGAATTGCTTGAATTACTTAAACACAAGCATATCGGTATCGGAACCAAACTGGAGATCAAAAAGAAATTCAGTTTTGATCACTCCATCGAGATCAAAATAAAAAACCAGAATGCGTTTACCATCAGCCAGCAACTGGCACAGGCGCTATTTGTAAAAATTGTATAAAATGAAGAACCGGGTTCATAGCGACCAGTCGTTGAGCGAAGTACACGAATCAGTAGATACCACGAACCCAAGAAAAGGGTGGAGGAGGATATTGGCATATATCGGTCCCGCTTACCTGGTAAGTGTGGGCTATATGGATCCGGGTAACTGGGCAACAGATCTGCAGGGCGGTGCAAAATTCGGGTATCAACTGATCTGGGTATTGCTGATGAGTAACCTCATGGCACTCCTGCTCCAGGGGTTAAGTGCGCGTTTGGGAATTGTTCGCCGGAGAGATCTTGCACAGGCCAACCGCGAAACCTATCCTCCTGTTGTTAATTTCTGTTTGTACATACTTGCTGAATTGGCAATTGCTGCATGCGATCTCGCAGAAGTATTGGGAATGGCGATCGGTATTTATTTATTAACAGGATTACCTTTGATATGGGGAACAGTGATCACGGTATTCGATACTTTTTTGTTTCTCATTCTGCAACGATGGGGCATTCGTAAAATGGAGGCTTTTATCATTTGTCTCGTAGCGATCATCGGCGGTTCGTTTCTCGTTGAGATCTTATTGGCACAACCCAATATGGTACAGGTAGCGAAAGGATTTATTCCTACTGCTTTGAATAATGAAGCATTGTATATCGCTGTGGGAATTATCGGTGCAACGGTAATGCCACATAATTTATACCTGCATTCCGCATTGGTGCAGACAAGGAAAATAAGTAACGACAGTGCGGGCATCCGTAAAGCGATCAAGTATAATATGATCGACAGTACCATTGCATTGAACGCAGCTTTTTTTGTGAATGCCGCGATACTGGTATTGGCAGCAAGTGTATTTTTCTCAACAGGAAACACACAGGTTGCACAGATCCAGGACGCACATCAATTGTTACAGCCATTACTCGGAAGCAAAATGGCACCGATATTATTTGCAGTGGCATTGATTGCTGCCGGACAAAGTTCTACCTTAACAGGAACGCTTGCCGGGCAGATTGTAATGGAAGGATATTTGCAATTGCGCATCAATCCATGGCTGCGGAGATTATTAACAAGGCTTATTGCCATCGTTCCGGCTGTGCTGGTAATATTGATCTATGGGGAAGAAAAAGTAGATGCGCTTTTAGTATTCAGCCAGGTGATACTGAGTCTCCAGTTGGGTTTTGCAGTAATACCGCTGATACATTTTGTAAGCGATAAGAAAACGATGGGAGAGTTTGTGATCAAAACACGAACTAAAATCGCTGCATGGCTGGTGGCGACCATTTTGGTTTTCTTAAATGTAAAACTGGTTGTAGAACAAACCTTAAAAGTATTTGAATCAGATGCCATGTGGTATTGGAAATTGATATTGGTGATCGGACTTATCTTATTTGTCAGCCTGTTCCTGGTCATGACATTCCTTCCATTGATCAAACAGAAAAGAGAAAGACAAAGAGCCGTACTGCATGGTGAAACAGTTGTTCTGCAAAACCTTGATGTGAAACCTACGACAAGGATAGCAGTGTCGCTTGATTTTTCAAAGTATGATGAAAAACTGATCGCACACGCGATTGCACAGGGACATACATCGGTGACGTATATTTTGTTGCACGTTGTTGAAAGCGTTTCTGCCCGCTACCTGGGTGAAGCAAGTGATGATGATGAAACGCGAAGAGATAAACTGCGGATAGAAAATTATGTTTCGCAATTACATCAGAAAGGATACAATGTAGAGAGCAGGATCGGCTACCGCAATCGTGTGAGCGAGATCATCCGTATTGTAAAAGAAACAGAAGCTGATATGCTGGTGATGGGCGCACACAGGCACTCAGGATTGAAAGATTATATTTTTGGGGAAACGATTGAGGATGTAAGGCACGCGTTGAGTATTCCGGTGTTGATCGTTAATCTATAGGATTATCGGATTAGCGAATTGCGGATTTGCGGATTGAGTCCCCGATATGCTCAACGAATCCGAAAATCCGCAATTCGCTAATCCGATAATTTATTACATTTGCCCGTTATTACATAAACCAAAAGAAATCTCAATGGCACAAAAAATCAAAGTAGCAAACCCGGTAGTTGAGCTGGACGGGGACGAAATGACCAGGATCATCTGGAAATTCATCAAAGACAAACTGATCCTTCCTTACATAGAAGTAGATATTAAATATTATGATCTTGGCATGGAATACCGCGATGAAACCAACGACCAGGTTACTATTGACGCGGCCAATGCCATCAAACAATATGGCGTAGGTATTAAATGCGCCACCATTACACCGGATGAAGAACGTGTAAAAGAATTTAAGCTGAAGCAAATGTGGAAGAGCCCGAACGGAACCATCCGTAACATCCTTGATGGTACCGTGTTCCGTGAGCCGATCGTTTGTTCAAATGTACCAAGACTGGTTCCTAACTGGACAGCACCGATCTGTATCGGCCGTCATGCATTTGGCGATCAATACCGTGCAACAGATTTCGTTACGAAGGGAAAAGGCAAACTGACCATTAAGTTTGAAGGAGAAGATGGGACTGTACAGGAATTTGAAGTATTCAATTTCAAAGGCGATGGCGTTGCATTGGCGATGTATAATACCGATGAGAGCATCAAAGGTTTTGCACGCAGTTGTTTTAATACGGCACTTGCAAAAAAATGGCCTTTATACCTCTCTACAAAAAATACCATCCTGAAAAAATATGACGGACGTTTCAAAGATATTTTTGAAGAGATCTACCAGAATGAATTCAAAGCATCCTACGAAGCAGCAGGTATCACTTATGAACATCGCCTGATCGATGACATGGTTGCCAGTGCATTAAAATGGAACGGTAATTTTGTATGGGCCTGTAAGAACTATGATGGCGATGTACAAAGCGATACCGTTGCACAGGGATTTGGTTCTTTGGGATTGATGACCTCAACACTGATCACACCCGATGGAAAAGTTATGGAAGCAGAAGCAGCACACGGAACGGTTACGCGCCACTACCGTGAGCACCAGAAAGGAAAACCAACATCCACAAATCCTATCGCATCTATTTTTGCATGGACAAGAGGATTGGAGTTCCGCGGTAAATTAGACAACAACCAGGAGCTGATCAATTTCTGTCATGCACTCGAAGCGGTTTGCGTTGAAACTGTTGAAAGCGGTAAAATGACAAAGGATCTCGCAGTTTGTATCCATGGAAATAAAGTGGAGCATGGAAAAGATTATTTGTATACAGAAGAATTTTTGGATGCGTTGGATCAGAACCTGCAGAAAAAATTAGGCAAGTAATCGCTGATTTCACAGATTTGAATATAATTGAGCTCCCGCATTTTTGCGGGAGTTTTTTTATGCGTGAAACTTACAGGAATGAATAGAATTTCATATTACCTTTAATACAACAGAAACAATCAAAGCATGGGTAGTCTTTTAAATCAATTCAACGAACAAGGTTACCTGGTAATAGAAGGGTTTAATACAACAGAGGAATGCGACAAACTCTTGCAGCGCGGCAAAGAACTCGCAGAGGGGTTTAACTACGATGGCCATCCCTCTGTTTTTCAAACATCCGAACAATCGAGAACCAGTGACGATTACTTCCTTGATTCAGGGGATAAGATCTCTTTCTTTTTTGAAAAAGATGCATTTGATAGTGAAGGAAATCTTAAGAAAGACCTGTTTCATTCATTGAATAAGATCGGCCATGCATTACATGATCTTGATCCGGTATCCAATGCATTCACCCGGTCACCTCAAATGAAAAAACTGGCTGCTGAACTTGGATTGGATAAACACCTGATCATCCAAAGCATGCTTATTTTCAAACATGCAAAAATCGGTGGAGAAGTAGATATACACCAGGATGGAAGTTTTTTATATACCGAACCCGAATCCTGTATCGGTTTTTGGTTTGCATTGGAAGACGCAACATTAGAGAACGGTTGTCTCTGGGCAAAACCGGGCGGCCATCAAACACCCATGCGTTCCTGGTTTCGCAGGAAAGAGGGTGGTGGGACTGAATTTGTACACTTAAATGCTGAACCGTTTTCAATGGAAGGTATGCAGCCGCTGGAAGTTAAAAAAGGTGCATGCGTTGTGTTGCATGGATTATTACCGCATTATAGCTTGCCTAATACCTCTGGAAAATCAAGACAGGCATATTCGATCCATACGATCAGTCGCGATGCAGTTTACCCGGCTACGAATTGGTTGCAGAGGGATATGAGTGGAGTGACAGGCTTTTGATCGCTGATTTCACGGATTTGAATATGATTAGACTCCTGCATTTGCGGGAGTTTTTTGTGGGGATGCATTCGTATATTTAATAGCTGCTGTTAAAAATCGTTTATGATCTATATCGTTTTCACGCTTTTACTATTTGTTGTCTTTTTTTTGGTGTTTCGCTTCGGGATGATAACGCGGCGTGAAAAAGCGATTGCTAAAGTAAAAGCAGGCTGGGCAAGATTGAAGGATGCTCATTATGATTTCGATGAGATTGAAATATATTCTCAAATGGACGTTTCTGTTCCCTTTCATGAATTGAGTGAGCAAACACAGCTTGATATCGATTTTAAGGAACTGTTTAAAATCGTTGACAGAACAACAAGCAAAGTAGGCCAGCAATTTTTGTTTAACCGGATGAAGAAACCGGGCAAGGATATTACTGAACTAAAGACACTAAGTGAACGTGCTGATTTTTTTAGAGATCATCCTTCCATACGGGAAGAAATACAGGAATTACTTGTGGAACTTGATGATAACAGAAGTTATTATATCGCCACTTTATTGAATAATAAATTGCTCGAAAGACCCAAATGGTTCTCATGGCTAATCTTCAACACAATTACGGTTGTGACCATGTTATTGCTTTCGCCCTGGTATCCCGTATTGTTAGCATGGATGATGATTCCCTTTGCATTGAATATGGGACTTCATTTCTGGAACAAGAATAATACTTATCGTTTCATCCGTTCATTGCCACAGCTAAATAAGTTATTGAAGGTGGCAGCAAAACTGGTGGCAAAAGAGATTCCTTTTGATCATACAAAAACAAAAGCATCTCTTGACAACCTGAAAACCTTTCAGCGAAAAATGCACCTCTTGAGTTTCGGCCAGCAGGGAGTTGTGGGGGAGATGTCGCAGGTATTCTATTATTTTCTTGAAATGGTGAAAGCTGTTTTCTTAATTGAATTGCATACTTTTTACAGCATCATTAAAGAACTGGAGAACAAACAACAGGCAATACAGCATTTGTTTAGTTATGTTGGACTCATCGATACAAGTATTTCCGTTGCTTCCTTACGTGCCGGTGTATGGCCAACATGCGAACCTGAATGGATAGGTGCCTCAAAAAAAATGGATATTGTAAAAGTGTATCATCCATTGATTGAGGATTGTGTTACGAATGACCTGGTGATCGATAATAAAAGTATTTTGATCACTGGCTCCAATATGTCTGGGAAAACTACTTTTTTGAGAACGGTCGCACTAAATTCTGTTCTTGCACAAACGATCCATACCTGTTTTGCGGAAAAGTTTTCTGTACCTGTATTAAAACTGGCATCTTCCATCAGGATCGACGACAGTATCAGTGAGGGCAAGAGCTATTACCTGGCTGAAGTAGATATTATGGGTAAACTGATCTATGAAGTAAAAGAAGGGCAGCAATATCTTTTTATTCTCGACGAAGTATTTAAAGGAACGAATACAGTAGAAAGGGTTGCTGCGGGCAAAGCCATTCTTTCTTATTTAAACCGTTTCAATAATATCGTGTTGGTGTCTACGCATGATATGGAACTGTCGGGAATGTTATCAGATGAATACGATCTCTATCATTTTGTAGAAACGATCCACGATAACCAATTGTTTTTTGATCATCTATTAAAACAGGGAGAATTAAAAACAAGGAATGCCATCAGGATATTGGAAATGGCTGATTACCCACAAGCCATTATCACGGAAGCGAAAGAGATCAGTAAGCAGATAATTATCCTGAAAAACAAATAGCCGTCTTCGAAGACGGCTATTTGTTTTTGACTATGTTTTGCAACTTTATTTCATCACTTCCTCAATCACCTTCCCTACATTACCACTCGGCATCTGTATATGCAGCAAAGCAGCAATGGTTCCCGCGATATCTGTCATATAAGTTTCACGGTTTGTTTTTCCGTGTTTGATGCCCCATCCGTAGAACAACAAAGGAATGTGTGCATCATACGGGTACCATAATCCATGTGTCGTTCCTGTAGAGGTGGCGGTTCCTTCAATAAAACCTGGTTTTAAAACAAGTTGTATATCACCACTGCGGCGTGGGTTGTAACCGTTGGCCATCATTTCGCGCATGGTTTTGTTGATGGGAACATTCATGATATTGGCGGTTTCAAACGCATTTGCAACCCCCTCATTTTTCTTTACATATTGGATGATCCATTGTTTGATCGCCCAGTCGTCTAATTTGGCAGAATCAATTCTTGGATGATTTAAATATACCTGGTAATTAGCCATACTAACGATGGTTCTGTCGATACCATATTTTGTTTTCAATTGTGCATTCATGTCTCTCATCATACCGGCATCGTCCACTGTGCCGCCAGGTAACTTATTCTCTTTCATAAAACCAGGAACATGTGCAACGGCATGATCAGCTGTTAAGAAGACTGTGTATTGACCTTTACCAACACTTGCATCAAGAAAAGTCAACAGTTTTCCTAATTCATCATCCAGGCGAACATAATCATCCACCTGTTCCCATGAATTTGGCCCGAATGAGTGGCCAACGTAGTCTGGTGAAGAATAACTAACAGTAAGAAAATCTGTAACGGTATTCTTACCTAGATTTTCAGCAAGTACAGCAGCTTTCGCCATTTCGGTTGTGAGTGTGTTGCCATGCGGGGTAGAAGATATTTTAGAGAAGTCTTTTCCTACAAATGCAGAAAGATCATATGGGAATCCCAGTGCATCTTTCCCAAACGGTTTGCTTTCATAATCCTTAACATCGGCCGTTGCATATTGCGGATAGATGTCTTTCGGCATGGAAAGATTCCAGTTGAGTTTGTATAATGAATCAACCAGTTTGCGGTTATTAAAACGGTTTACCCATTCAGGTAATTCGTTCATGTAATATGTACTGGTAATAAAATTTCCTGATTTCCCTTCATACCAATATGCTGCATTGGCAGAATGTCCTGCAGGTAAAATAGAACCGCGGTCTTTCAGGGCCACACCAATCACTTTACTTTTAAAATTAGTAGCCAAACGCAGTTCATCACAAACAGTAGTAACGAGCATATTCTTTGGACTCATCTGTCCGTCTTCTTCGCTTTTCCCACCAACACCTTTTACGGTCTTGTCTTCACTGCAATAAATGCTTTTCATCAGTTGGTTATCCCACCAGGCGTTACCGGTAATGCCATGTATGGCCGGAACACTGCCGGTATAAGCGCAGGTATGACCGCATGCGGTGATCGTAGGTGTGTAGGGGATGAGATTATTATCACAGGAGAATCCTTCACCCATTAAGCGTTTAAAACCGCCGGTTGCTTTAAAAATTGGGTTAAAACGGTACAGGTAATCCCATCGCATCTGGTCAATTACAATACCCACCACCAGTTTGGGCCGTGGAACACCCGCATCGGCAGTTGGTTTGGTTGTTTTTTGCGAAAAAGCGGTGATGGTAAAAAAAGCAGCAAAAAGGGGGAGAATCAGTCTTTTCATGTGTGCATTTTAAGATTTAACAGGCTGTTTTTTCATTAGAATCTGATTAGAATCGATAAACAGGCTGTGAAGGTAAGGTATGGGGGATAATTATGCTTGCCCTTTAAGGGGTAAAACTTTACTTTTGCATCGATTTTATCATTTAAGTAATCATTTAATAATATGGCAGACATTTTTGAAAAACTGTTGAAGAATTCCGGCCCTATCGGTCAGCATCGTGAAAGAGCGCATGGTTATTTTGCTTTCCCCAAGCTGGAAGGTGAGATCGGTAGCCGCATGAAATTCCGTGGAAAAGAAATGGTGGTTTGGAGCCTGAACAATTACCTGGGCCTGGCCAATCACCCCGAGATCCGTAAAACCGATGCAGAGGCAGCCGCTCAATTCGGTCTTGCTTTGCCAATGGGCGCGCGTATGATGAGCGGGAACAGCAATTACCACGAACAATTAGAGAAAGAACTGGCCGAATTTGAAGGCAAGGAAGATGCGATACTGATGAATTTCGGTTACCAGGGTATTATGAGCGCTATCGATGCCATCTGCGGTCGTCATGATGTGATCGTTTACGATGCCGAAAGTCATGCCTGCATTATTGACGGTCTGCGTTTACATCCGGGTCACAGGTATGTATTCAAACACAACGATCTGGAAGATCTTGACAAACAAATGGAGCGTGCCACCAATCTCATTGAGAAACAAAAAACCGGTGGGATCCTGATCATAACAGAAGGTGTATTCGGAATGGCTGGTGACCAGGGCAAATTAAAAGAGATCATCGACATGAAACAGAAATACCAGTTCCGTTTACTGGTTGATGATGCACATGGATTTGGTACATTGGGTAAAACAGGTGCAGGTGCAGGTGAGGCACAGGATTGCCAGGATGGTATCGATCTGTATTTCTCCACTTTTGCCAAATCAATGGCCTCTATCGGCGCATTTATGGCGGGAGATAAAGCGATCATTGATTTTATCCGTTACAATATCCGTTCACAGATCTTTGCAAAGAGTTTGCCGATGCCTATCGTAATCGGTAACCTGAAACGTTTAGAGCTGTTACAGACACAACCCGAATTGAAAGAAAGATTATGGACCAATGCACTGAAACTGCAGAAAGGGTTGAAAGAAAGAGGATTTGATATCGGCAACACCAATACGATGGTTACGCCAATCTATATGAAGGGTGGGGTAGAGGAAGCAACAGCCATGGTAATGGATCTGCGTGAAAACTATCATATTTTCTGTTCTATTGTTGTTTACCCGGTGATCCCGAAAGGACATATCATTTACCGTTTGATACCTACAGCGGCACATACCGATGCAGATATCGAAGAAACACTGAAAGCATTCAGCGAAACAAAAGCAAAACTGGATGCAGGTGCGTATAAAGCGGAGATGATACCGGATATGGCAGAGGCGTGATTTTAATTAGTAATTAATAATTAGTAGTTAATAATTGCTTCAATTCCGAAACTAATAATATAATAGAAGAAGCCTTCTTTTTTTAGAAGGCTTCTTCTTGTTTAAAGTAATCATCGTATTTGAAAAACGATGAATGCGGCAAAAAATAAATCATGTATATCGAACATTTGGCGATCTGGTGTAAAGATTTAGAAACAATGAAAGATTTCTATATCAGGTATTTCGATGGCATACCGAATAACAAATACCATAACTCCAACAAACAATTCTCTTCCTATTTTTTAAGTTTTGAAAAAGGACCGAGAATAGAGTTGATGCAGATGCCGGGTATTCCGGGTAACTTGAATGATGTGATGCAGCAGTTCATGGGGCTGATACATTTTGCGGTATCTGTCGGATCGGAAGAAAAAGTAAATACATTAACTGAACGGTTGCGGACAGATGGTTTTGTTATTGTTGGCGAGCCGCGTAGAACAGGCGATGGATACTATGAGAGTGTAATATTAGATCCCGAAGGAAACAGGATAGAGATCACCGCTTAATTTGGAGATACGAACTATTCTAAAAAAGAAATGCGGTTCCTAATGAACCGCATTTCTTTTTTAGCAATTATTTTCAACTCCTCCTTCAGGGGGTGAGGGGTGTAGTTTACAATTTCTTTATCAGGTCATTCGCCTGTCTCACATAATCCGGATTATTTGCTTCTGTAGCCAATGTGATTACTTTTTCTGCGCTGGCTTTTGCGGCAACTTTATCTCCAAGATCTTTTTGGATCTTTGCCTGCTGCATAAACATCCAGTATGCTTTTGGACTGGCTGCTGTTGCCTTAACACTTAAGAGCAAAGCTTTGGCTGGATTCTTCTCCCATTCGTAATAATACGTGGCTGCATTATTATAGGTATTGGCATCAACGTTCTCAACGCTGAGTGCTTTTTCTACCTGCACACGGATACGGTCCTTAAGGTTTACACTCATCGGAATACTAACAATTGTGTTGCCCCACATGAGTTGCAGATCACAGCTCTGGGCCTGTATATTGGCGAACTGCATGGTAAAGGTTTCCACGTCATTGCCAAGTTTTTCCGCTTTTACTTTAAAACGGTTAACATCTTCACTTTCTTTATAGCCATCCGTTCCTGAATTGGTTAATCCTTTATTGATCACGATCTCCCAATATTCTTTTCCGGGATAGGTATAGATAACATAAGAGCCGGTATCCAATAATTTTCCGCCCATCATAGTTTTATCAGAAAAATAAATTTTGGTAGCTGCATTGGCACCGGTGCGCCACATTTTACCAAGAGGAGCTAGGTCGCTGTTTTCTTTAAACAAGCTTCTTCCTTTAATACTCGGGCGTGAATACGTGAGCTCAATAGAGCCGAGACCGAATTGCTGTGTTATTTTTTGAGTAGGACTTGGCGCCGGAACCCTGATCTGTGCAAATGCTGTTGAACTGCAAAGGATGGCAGCCAGTAATAATGATCTTTTCATGTTGTATTGGTTTTGAATCCCAAACTTAGGTTTTTTTGGGGAAGAAGCGTTAATTGCCGGCGTTGCTGTTTGGTTAAAGATCAATCTCGAAAATAAAATCTTTTTTAGCTAAATAATCTGTCGATTTCCAGCGTGGGCCTTTCCTGATCGCTTTGATAAATATTGGGTTTAGTTGCGTATTGAAACTATTCAGTATCCTTACTTTACTGGGCTTTCCACTTTCATTGATATTCATTTTTATTTCAACGGTTCCATGTTCGCCAACGCCATTTTTTGTTGCAATTTTATCTGTAAGATACTTTGTAAAATTATACCAGCCACCGGTTGGATGTACTGCAACAGACGATTCTCGTAAATTAAGTTCTTGTTTTCCTTTTGCATTATCTGCCTGCGCAGTGCTGCCTGGGCGGCTCAGTTCTTTTTTTGGAAATTTATCATAACGATAGTTGGTATTGCCGGTAATTACTACCTCAGACAGCGTTTCCAGTGTATCTTTTTTCGGCTTCGATATCTCAAACTCTGATCTAACTGTAGAGGAAGCTACCGCAGGAGCTGAAAATGTGGTATACATTTTTTTCTTGTCAATCATTACTATAGGGGTATCAATCGAGAAGTCGCTGCGTTTCACTCCCTTAAGATTTCCGGTAACAGCGAGTGATTGTGAACCACCAACGACAGTAAACGCCTGCTCTGTTGGTTTTGGATAGAAACCGGCTATTTCACTTCGACCAAGAGTGATCGTGTCTCCTTTGATATTTGTTCCTTTACCGACAGATACTTCTGCTAATGTTTTTGCATCAATCATATCCTTCTCAGCTACTTTATCAAACACGACAGCGCCTTTTGCCATGGCCGATTCACTATAGATTTGTTGTTTAGCAGGTAAAGCGGCAACAGGCTGTAAACTTTTTTTATCAAGCGAAGAAACGTTATCAATAGCCGCGCTCTTTTTTAAAGAAAGCTGCATGCGATTGTTATTTGCAAGGACATTCTTTTGAATGGCAATAGCTGACTCTTTCTTTTGTAAAGCCATGGCGACCTCTTTTTGGACAGCGATGGCTGCAGCTGAATGGGAGGTATCTTGTTGCGGTGGAACAACGGTTTCCGTTTTAGCGAGTTCCTGTGTATTGTTTTTTCCAATAAATAATTTCAAACCCAATACGCCGGTGCCGGCCAGCAATACTACTACAGCAGCAACGCGCCACCAGGTATTTTGCTTCGCAATAGCAGGGATTATTTTGGCCGGTCCTGATGATAAACGGTTATGGAGATCGGTAATATCCTGTTTCACGATGGTAAGATCAGTTGCCTGGTAACCTTCAATCGCATCAGCCAAGAAAGGATCCTGCACAGCGGCTTTCTCCAGCTCATGCATTTCTGCCGGTGATAGTTTTCCCTGAAGGTATCGTTCAATATCTTCCAGGGAATAAGGGTTCATATTTTTAAGTTGTTCACTCATGCTTATCCATACATATTTTTAAATTTCTTCTTCCATTTTGCACCAGGCTCCGGATACGGTTCCAATCGAGCCCGGTGATCTGTACGATCTCGTTATAACATTTGCCTTCGAGATAAAACAATTGAATAACGTTTTTTTGTTCCTCATTCAGGGCCGCAATGCATTTACCAAGTTTTTGAAATTCTTTTTCTTTGTCAAGAACATCATCCAGATGTGAGAAATCTTCCGATTGCATAAACTCCGGCTGGAATTCCACCACCACCGTTTTTTTTTCTTTTCTCAATTGCATCAGGCAATGATTCTTTGCTACCACATATAGCCAGCTTTTAAAATTATCAACTGAATGTGTCTGCAGTTTATGGATCAGTTCCTGGTAAATACTCATCACGGCATCTTTCGCATTCTCTCTTTCTTTCAGGTATTTTAAACACACACCAAATACAAGATCCGTATAACGCATATAAAGCGCAGCCAGGTGAGACTGGTCACTGGAAGCCTGGTAAGCTTTCAACAGATTTTCATCTGAGCTGTTGTTATTTTCTCCTATGTGCTTTACCGGTACCATTCAATACGTAAGATAATTTTTTTTATAAGTTCTTGTGTAATTCTATCCACCGCTTCATCCTTATTAAAATCAATTATATGAAACGGATCATTTTTTTTAGCTTTTTGTTATTTCTAATAGCAACGGCTTTTACTTATTCAACAAGGATCATTACCGGTACGATAACAGATGATGCAGGAAAACCGGTAATTGCACACATCCAGGTAAAAAATTCTCAAAAAGCTGTGCTTTCAGGTGCAGACGGAAGCTTTAAACTGCAGATAACCGATGATAAAACGGTATTGATTGTGTCTGCAGTAGGTTTTGAAACAAAAGAGGTCAGGGTAGGAAAAGATGAAAAATTAACGATCCGTTTAAAACCCGTAACACAGAACCTGGACGAAATAGTGGTAACACGTGAGCGAAAAGGAATGAAGGAAAATGCTGCTGTTGATGCAAAGGTTTTCAAGTATAGTAATGAGAGGAGCCAGACAGCAGCCTTGCAAAGCAGGGTAGGCAGTATAAATATCGGAAGTAACGGTTCGCTACAGGCCCAGGCACCAAGACTATCCTATGATATGAACGGTCGTTACTATGATAAACAAAGATCATACAACAGGGAAGGATATGATCATATCTCAGAAAATCCATTCTTAACAGTTGCTGATAATCCTTTATCAACTTTTTCCATTGATGTAGATGCGGCATCTTACAGCAATGTGCGCCGTATTTTAAAAAGTGGGCAATTGCCGCAGGAAGGAGCTGTTCGCATTGAAGAAATGATCAATTATTTCAGTTATCAATATGCACAGCCAACAGGTAAAGACCCTTTTGCTGTTCATACAGAACTGGCCGTATGCCCTTGGAACGTGAACCATCAATTGGTACTGATCGGTTTGCAGGGTAAGAAAATAGATGCCTCTGTATTGCGTCAGGGCAATTTTACTTTTTTAATTGATGTGAGCGGAAGTATGATGTCACCCGACAAGTTACCGCTGGTTCAATCCTCATTAAAATTATTGGTTGATCAATTGCGTGAGGATGATAAAGTTGCCATAGTAGTGTATGCAGGTAATGCGGGGTTGGTATTGCCGCCCACCTCAGGCGACAGGAAAGCAGACATTAAAGAAGCGATCGATCGACTGGAAGCTGGTGGTTCCACAGCCGGAGGTGCGGGTATACAACTGGCCTATAAAATAGCCAGAGAAAATTTTAATAAAGAAGGAAACAACCGCGTAATACTCTGCACCGATGGTGATTTTAATGTTGGACAGTCAAGTGATGACGCGCTGGAAAAGATGATAGAGAATGAAAGAAAAAGCGGCGTGTACTTAACTGTACTTGGCTACGGCACCGGTAACTACCAGGATGCTAAAATGCAGAAACTGGCCGATAAAGGAAATGGCAATCATGCTTATATTGATGGTATCAGCGAAGCAAAAAAAGTGCTGGTCAATGAATTTGCAGGTACGATGTTTACCATCGCAAAAGATGTAAAACTGCAGATAGAGTTTAACCCGGCCAAAGTAAAAGGGTATCGGTTGATCGGGTATGAGAACAGGATGCTTGCCAAAGAGGATTTTAATAACGATAAAAAAGATGCGGGCGAATTGGGCAGCGGACATACAGTGACGGCTTTGTACGAAATAGTACCCCGTGGTACTGAGGTACCCGGACAACCTAGTGTTGATCCGCTTCGTTATCAAACATTGTTGAACGGCGTATCAACAGAACAGGCCAAATACTCAGATGAAATGATGACAGTTAAGCTGCGATATAAACAACCAGATAGTGAGCAAAGTTCCCTGGTGTCTCACACGATCAAAGGTATACCTGTTTCCATTGACCGGTCGGGCACTAATTTTCGTTTTGCAACAGCGGTAGCCTCTTTCGGCATGTTGTTACGCAATTCAGAACATAAAGGAGATGCGAATTATCAATTTATCCGTTCATTAGCACAAGGTGCCATAGGGGAGGATAAGGAGGGATACCGCAAAGAGTTTTTACAACTGGTGGATATTGCGGCAGGTATCAGCAAAAGAAAAGAAATGGCTGGCAGGAATGAGGAAAGATAGGGAGAGGGTTTGCATTCGAACTTTTGGAAAGTTTTATAACTTTCCAAAAGTTTATTTGAACGCAGGGTGAAAGCGTTGTAAAGTATCGCGTAAAAAATCCCTGTCAAGGTGCGTATAGATCTCTGTTGTCGTAATACTTTCATGCCCCAGCATTTCCTGAACTGCCCGAAGATCTGCGCCACCTTCTACCAGGTGCGTGGCAAATGAGTGACGGAAAGTGTGTGGCGATATATGTTTGGTAATGCCCGCTTTGGCGGCCATGTTTTTAATGATATAAAAGATCATAACCCGGCTCAGGTATCTGCCACGGTTATTGAGAAAAAGAAAATCTTCACACCCACTCTCTACCGGTTGATGAACGCGGATATTGTCTTTGTAAAGCTTGATGTATTTCGCAGCATCAGTTCCAATGGGTACCAGCCGTTCTTTATCACCTTTACCGATCACGCGGATAAAACCTACGTCAAGGTATAGGCAGGATATTTTCAGGTTCACCACTTCACTCACACGCAATCCGCAACTATACATTGTTTCCAGTATGGCTTTGTTGCGGCCACCTTCGGGTGTGCTTTGATCCACACTGGCTATCACGAGTTCTATTTCTTCAAAAGTTAATACATCGGGCAGCTTCCTTCTTGTTTTTGGGGCCTCCAATAAAGTAGAGGGATCTGTTTGCGTAACCTGTTCCAGCAGGCAGTATTTATAAAAACCACGAATGCCAGAAATGATCCTTGCCTGCGAAGTGGCGGTCATCCCCAATTCTCCGATCCATTTTACAAATTGCTGGAGATCCTTCAACCCCAGTTCAGATGGTGAAACAAGGTGGTTGGTTGATTGCAGGTAATCCGTCAATTTCTCCACATCATGCAGGTATGCTTCTACAGAGTTATCACTTAGTGATTTCTCTAAACGGAGCCAGGCTTTGTATCCTTTTTTATATGCGTCCCACATGAGAAAATTTTGAAATTTGAAGATAGGCAGGATTGTGAATATATAGTTTTTGGAATTGAACTCCCGCTATGCGATATTGCAATTTCAATCCAGCATATTGCGGGACATAATTCGAAAATTTCTCAATGTTAGTCAATCTCCGTTCGTTCAAACAAAAGGTCCGTTTCCATCAGAAAGCATTTAAACGTTATTTAGGAAAACTCGAGAAGAACCCTCCCCGCGGATTAGATACGATCGCTGCAACTATCGACGAGGCTGTTTGGAAAGAGGTTGATTGTTTAAGTTGCGCTAATTGCTGTAAAAGCATGACACCTACTTTCACCAATTCCGATATTAAAAGGATCGCCTCTCATCTTGAGATGAGCCAAAGGGAATTCAAGGAAAAATGGCTGGAGTTCGACAAGAAAGCCGGTGATTGGGTAAATGTTTCGCAACCCTGCCAGTTTCTTAACCTTACCAGTAATATGTGCAGCATTTATGAAGTGCGCCCGGTAGATTGTTCCGGTTTTCCTCACTTGAAGAAAAAGAAAATGACAGAATACCTGCATGTTCACCAGCAGAATGTAGAATACTGCCCGGCTACTTTTAAGATGGTGGAAAAGATGATGGAGAGAGTGAAGGTTTAATTAGTAATTAGTAGTTAATAATTGTTCTAAGGCGATATACTGTTTTATCCGTGTTGATCCGTTTTTTCCGCGCTCGCCTTCGCGAAGCTTCAGCGGAGCGAGGTCATCCGCGTGCCATTCTTTAGTCTAATTTTTTAGAGAAATGATGAGACGTGATCGTAAACCCTTTATTCAGGTAAAGCCTGTGCGCATCATGTCGTTGATGACCGGAATCCAGGGTTACATGTGCGAACCCTTTTTGTTTTGCCAATGCAAAAACATGTTCCAATAAGGCCCCACCATGACCCTTGCCTCTTGCTTCGGGAAGTGTAGAGAGGTCATCAATGTAAAAATGTTTGCCTTTGAATGTGAACTGCAGGTAACGGAAACCTACTATCGATAAGGCATATCCATTCTCTCCTTCAATAAAAGCTAACTGGAAACCTTCAGACATCATGTCTTTGATCAATGCTAAAAAACCGGCTTCTTCCAGGTGTGGCCTTAATTCTTTCATCGCTTTCCAGCATTTCAGGATATCCTGGTCCGTTTGTGCAGTTTGAACGGTCATACAAAACATATTTAATGAATTGATCCGTGAAAATAATATGCCAATATCGCAGACCAGTGAAGAAAAGGACTACCGGTAAATAATTAGTGTACGAGGTTATTCCCTAAGCCTCAATTACTAATTATTAACTACTAATTGCTAATTAAAAATACACATCCTCAATCATCAACACCTCCCTTACTTTCTCATCAATCACCGTAATGGCCAATACATCGAACTGAACATATTTCCAGTCAGGATGCTGGTATTGGTATTCTTCGGCAGCATTGCGGAGGTTGTTCATTTTGTCGCGGGTAATGCTTTCTTCGGGCCGGCCAAAACGGAGAGAGTGCCGGGTCTTTACTTCGATAAAATGAAGGAATTGCTGTTTGGATGCAATAATATCTACTTCCCAATGCCGGAAACGCCAGTTACGCTCCATGACCGTATATCCATGGGTTGTAAGGTATGCAGCAGCTAATTCCTCACCGTTACTGCCTTTTGTAAGGTTTGTAGACATATAAATGGCAAGTTTTTCTTAAAAATAGCCGCTTAAACAAGATATTTTAGATTTGCACGTTATAGGAAAATACCTGTAAATAATACGTGATGGAAACGAACGAAGGAATTTATAAGCTAAAAGGCAAAGTGCTTAATTATGAATGGGGAGGATATGAGTTCCTGCCGCATTTATTGAATATCAGTAATCCGGAGCATAAACCATTTGCTGAATACTGGATGGGAGCACATCCGCTTGCGCCGTCTGAGATTCACACAGATAATGGTGATATATCACTTTATACGATCATAAAAGAAAAACCTGAAGCGGTACTTTCTGATAAAGTGTTTAACCGGTTTGGAGAACTGCCTTATCTCTTCAAAGTTCAGGATGTAAAAGATATTCTTTCGATACAGGTACATCCCTCCAAAGAAGAAGCTGAAAAAGGATTTGCCAGGGAAGAGGCCGAGGGTATCCCGATCAAAGCACCTTATCGCAATTATAAGGACCGGAACCATAAACCCGAAGTGTTGGTTGCGTTGAGTGAGTTTTGGTTATTGCACGGGTTTACATCGCGTTCCATTATAGAAAAGACATTGGAAGAAGTGCCGGAATTCAATATTCTTCTTCCTTATTTCAAAAGAGAAGGATTAAAGGCCCTTTACCAGTTTGTAATGGAAATGAAACAGGAAGATATCAATGCCCTGCTAACCAACCTGATCAAAAGAGAGATACGCCGGAAACATGAAAATGAATTGACGAAAGAAATGCCGGGTTGGTGGGTAGCCAAAATATTCAGCGGGAAAACAGAAATGGGTGATATAGACCGGGCCGTTTTCTCTATCTATTTTTTCAATATCGTAAAAGTGAACCCCGGTGAAGCTGTGTTTCAAAGCGCCGGTATACCCCATGCCTACCTGGAAGGGCAATGCATGGAACTGATGGCCAACAGCGACAACGTGTTAAGGGCAGGGCTTACACCTAAACATATTGACGTGCCTGAATTAATGAAACACACTGTTTTCGAAAGTATTGTACCCAATATCATGAAAGGGGAGACCATACTACCAGGAGAAAAAATCTATCCCTGCCCGGTAGATGATTTTGGGATCGCCAAAATAGACCTTTCGGCTTCCGTTTCCTACACCAATACTGCCAGTTCACTTGAAATATGGATCGTACTGGAAGGAGGCGCATTGATCAATAACCAACTGGTGCTGAAAAAAGGAGAAGCTGTTGCTGTTTTTGCAGGAGCATCGTATACAATACAGGCATCCGGAAATTGTACATTATATAAAGCCTTTGTTCCTAACCGGTAAGCTTATACACAGGATGAGGAAAAATGCAATGGCGGCAATCTATATATAGCTTATTTTTGCAACGAAATTATGAACCAGATGAAATTTAACCGATCACTTATTATTTCTCTTTGCCTGATGATATTGATCAGTGCATTGTACCGCATTATGCCTAACCGTCCATGGGGTTTTGCTCCACAGATAGCGATGGGACTGTTTAGCGGTGCCCTGTTTGTAAAAGATAAAAAATGGGCTTTTGCTTTGCCAATCCTTTCTTTGTTTCTTTCTGATCTTTTATACCAGGTGCTGCATTCATATGGTTTGACTCCGATCAGCGGTTTTTATAGCGGTCAATGGGTTAACTACCTGATTTTTGCAGGAATTACCTGTTTCGGGTTCCTTATCAAAATGAACAGGATCGGAAACGTGGCCATTGCTGCACTGGCTGCACCCACTACTTTTTTCCTGCTTTCCAATTTGCAGGTATGGTTAAGCCCAATCATGGGTTTAGGACGTGAGAAGAATTTCAGCGGATTGATGCTTACTTACTATGATGCCCTGCCTTTCTTCAAGTACAGCGTTATGGCAACCGTTATTTTTTCAGCGATATTGTTTGGAACTTATTACCTGGCACAAAACAGGTTTACAAAAAAGGAACTGGCGTAATCACCATATATCATTTGAAAGCCCCTCAACAGTATTGTTGAGGGGCTTTCTTTTTGCCACAGAATACACAGATTAACACAGAAAAAAATCTGAGTTAATCTGTGTATTCTGTGGCTATTGTTTTTCCAACGATAGTTCAGTGAACCAATAATTTTCGTGCTGAACGGTCTGTAATACATTGACAGAAATAGGATGGGTAAATAACGGACAGTTAAGTACGAGTGTATGAAATTCGCCATTTTCACCACAGGCGTCTACACCGAGTGATTCCAATTCGCTCACCAGCTCAACAGTTATTTTCTTTCCAAGAAAACGCTCGCCCATTACTGTATTGCAGCTTACGATCATGGTTTCAATTCCATTGTCAAGCATCTGCATTACCAGGTCTTTGCGATCCTGTTGCCAGAGTGGTAAACAGGCAGTTAATCCGGCATTGGCACACACTTTTTCTTCCCAGTCACGATGCGGCTGAAGATCAATATCACCAAATACTGCGTGCGACAGATCGTATTGTTTTTTTAATTGGGTAAGTGCATTGGTAAAATTGAATTCATATTCCTGCCAGCTGCTGCTAACCATATGAATGGGTAAGCCGGCCGCTTCTGCCTGTGCCAGTAATATTTGAGAAGGAATACCGTGACTCCGCGAGATCTTGCCTTCTTCATTCAATACATTCAGCAATACTTTCGGTACATATTCCATTTTGATCGCCTGCATCAGTGCGAAACAACTGTCTTTGCCACCACTCCAGCTACAAACCATAGTTAATAATTAATAGTTAATAATTAATAATTGAAGAAGAACACCGGGTGAGCAGAAACTAATTATTAATTACTAATTATTAATTCTGCCCTTCTTCATAACCTTCATCTATCAGCAAATTCCCTCCGTCAGCGGCAGCCGTTGCCAATTCATCGCAGCGATTGTTCATTGCATTGGTTGCATGGCCCTTTACCCAAAAAAAACGGACGGTAAAATGTTTGGCGATGGCATGGTATTGCATCCAGAGATCTTTGTTTTTTTTACCGCCTTTAAAATCGGTACGTATCCAGTTATCGAGCCATTTCTTTTCTACTGAATTCACTACATACTGGCTGTCTGTATAGACCTTAACGGGAATATTTTTTTTAGTAAGTGAACTTAAGGCAACAATCACGGCCATCAGTTCCATCCTGTTATTGGTGGTAAGACGGTAGCCGCCTGATAATTCTTTTCTTTTATCCCCCCATAATAAAACAACCCCATAGCCACCTGGCCCGGGATTACCGCGTGATGCGCCGTCGGTGTAGATGTGAAGTTGATGTGCTGTCGGTTCTTTGGTCATCTTCGTTGTGTTACTCACTTGTGCTTTTTGTTCGTTGATCGACTTTTTGTGAATAGTGAATAGTAAAGGGTTGCAACTTCTATTCACTATTGACCATTCACTATAAAAAATATTCTCCCTTCATATACAACACTGCTTTCCCCGCTATCGTAACCCGTTCTCCAAGAAAACCACACCAGAGATGGCCCTTTCTTTTTGAGAGTTGTATGGCGGTCATGTTTGTTTTATTTAATTGTTGCGCCCAGTAAGGGATCAATGTTGCATGTGCTGAGCCGGTAACAGGATCTTCACCTATTACTGAATTGGGAACAAAGAAACGGGAAACAAAATCTGATTCATTTCCTTTGGCCGTAATAATAAAGCCGAGTGTTTCTACTTTATTCAGGTGCGTAAAATCTGTTACTACCTGTTCCACTTCTTCCTGTGTGTCATACACTAAAAAATAATCCCTTGAACGCAGTATTGTTTTGGGTGCGATGCTTACACCTTTCAACAGGTCATCGGGTGGTGTACATGCAACCGGCATACGGGCCGGAAAATTCATTTCTAACAGGTCATCTTTTTTGATCACTGTCAACACCCCACTTTTGCAATGAAAAGTGATCGTATCAGAATCATGTCCCAATTCATGAAAAATA
Source organism: Bacteroidota bacterium (assembly GCA_040388475.1). GTDB lineage: Bacteria > Bacteroidota > Bacteroidia > Chitinophagales > Chitinophagaceae > Sediminibacterium. The sequence continues at coordinate 361,010 of JAZKBT010000002.1, forward strand.
ATATAAGCAGTGGCAAGGGTAGGGTGACCTGCAAGATCGATCTCCAGCTCAGGTGTGAACCAACGGATATCATAGCTGCCGTCTGCCTTCTTTACAAAGAAAGCTGTTTCGGAAAGATTGTTCTCGCTGGCGAGTTGTTGCATGGTTTCAGCAGATAACCATTCTGTTAAGGGACAAACAGCCGCCGGGTTACCGCCGAACACATGATCAGTGAAAGCATCAACGGTATAGATCGGGTATTTCATAAGCAGTGATTTAAAAAAGCAAAGTAAAGGTAATTATGGTGTGCCTTTTCATGAAAGATGTATCATTTGATTTTTTCAGTATTTTCAGGAGATGAAGTATTTGCCTGGCTGCCTGTCTTTTTTTTATGTACTGCTTTCTTTTCCACTGCATGCACAGGAGATATTTAAAATAACAGATCCACTGGCTCAAAAAATGGAATGGTACGGCGTTAAAAAGAAACCATCAGCTCTTTTTGTTCATTTTGATAAAAATATCTATACCAGCAATGAACATGTATGGTTCACAGCTTATCTTATCGAAGCCAAACGAAGCCTCCAGGAACACCATACACTTGTGGTTAGCCTGGTCAGGAATGATGATAGCCTTGTGTTAACCGACCAGAAGTTTGTAATGGAAAAAGGGTTGTCTTATGGCAATTTGATATTGCCCGATTCTTTAATGCCCGGTCATTACAGCCTTCTTGTCTATACCAATCTTCTGGCAGATGGCCAGCCGGTCACTTCGTTCTTTCAACCTATTACGATAAAATCAGAAGCGGAACCTGGATTTATTGCTTCCCTGAAACTGGCAGAGAAAATAACAGCTGACAGCGATTCGGCCAAACTAACATTTAAAGCTTCTTCAAAAGATATTCATACACTTGTATCGTTTGCTGATATTAATTATTCACTTGGCAACGGTGTAAAACAAATAAAAAGAAAACTGAAAACTGATGTATATGGCGGTCTTGATTTTAAAGTGCCTGTGAGACAATTGGATGCCGGCAATAATCGATTGCTTTTACAGGCAAGCTTTAGGAATGAAATTAAAAAACTACAACTAACACTACCTGTTCCCCGTAATAATGCAATCGTAAAATTTTTCCCCGAAGGTGGAACTTTACGCGAAGGAAACAGGACACAGATCGGGTGGGAAGTTAAAGATGCCTATGGCGAACCATTGCAGATCAGTGGCATATTGTATAAAAATGAAGAAGCCGTTGATACGCTGCAAACCAATGGATATGGTCTTGGCAGTTTTTCATTGATACCTGAAACCGGTTATAATTATTATGTGATACTTGCCAAGAGTGACCAGGAAAAAATCAGTTATTCATTGCCCAAAGCAACGCTGCAAGGGCCAACCATATTTGTAGCGAATGCAGTTTGTAATGATACGCTTGTTCTGCGTGTACAGGATAGAATACCAGGTATGTTCTATGCTATGATACACAATTACACAGAGGTATTTCTTTCCTTCCCTTTAAACATGAGTGTAACATCGGTTCGAACATTTCGTGTTCCGCTAACAAGTGTTCCCAAAGGCATTTATACGCTCACATTAATGGATAGTTTAGGCAGACCTGTTGCAGAGCGTCTTTTCTTTGCGCATTATAATGCAAGAACGGAACTGCAGATCAAAACCGACCAGGCAGAATACGCGACAAGAAAAAAAGTGAACCTCAGTTTACAACTCAGGGATGTTTTTGGGAACCCTGTCAAAGGCCTTGTATCCGTAGCCTGTGTACAGAACAACAGGATCGACCCAAGGAAAATGACAGATATTGAGAGTTACACGTATCTTAATAATGTGCTCTCGTCAGTTCCTTTTAAAAGAGATCCGTTGGGAAATGAAAGTGACAACCTGGATTATTGGGAAAACATATTATTGGTAAAAGGATGGAGACGTTATACCTGGCCCGATCTTTTACAGACGAAAGCTGATGATACATTGCAGAAATTCAGCTCGCTTCTTTTTACAGGCGTCGTAACACGAAATGAAAAAAAGGTCACCAGGCCATATACATTAACCGCATTTTCAGATTCCAGTTTTCACACGATACTGACGGACAGTTCGGGTCATTTTATTTTTAAAAACGAAGATTTGATTCTGTCACCCGACAAGAAAAAATATCTTTTTCTAAATGATAAGAACAAGGAAGCGTATACGGTTCAGGTTGATGATCCTTATCGTAACCTTACAGGTACACTCGCCCATCAACTTGTATATGAGAATTTTGATGCCGGATCGTTTGAGAGAAATACAGAGACCATGCTGGTAAAGCCGGGCGAAAAAGCAACAGTATTAAAAGAGGTCATTGTAACTGATAAAAAAGACAGGTCTATCAGTGGAACAGCTGGTAGAAATGAATGTGGTGATTATGTTTGCCTTTACAATGTACTGAATTGCCCTAATCACCCTTACGGAACCATGCCGGTTGAAGGGAAAAGTTATCGCACAGGAGGTGGAAGTATGACATACCAGGGTTGTGTACTGGCAAAGAAAGAAAACAAGTTCATGATCTATTTTAAAGGGATCTACCAGGCCAAAGAATTCTACCAGGAAGACTACGCAACCATCAGCCCTTCTGCGCAAATGTACCTGTCAACTATTTTTTGGAATCATTCAGTATCGGTAAACTCAGACAAGGCAACCAAATTATCTTTTTATACGAGTGATATTGTTGGAAAGTACAGGGTAGTGGTGCAGGGTGTTACCACTGGGGGAGTGGTTCATGGTGAGTATGTGTTCAATGTTGTTAAGTAAAAATGATTGGTGGATTGACGGATTACGGATTGGCGAATTAGATCCGACAAATCCGCTAATCCGTCAAATTATTTATACCTGAAACACTCCCATCTTAAAATCATTCACATCCGGATTCTGATTTGCCGCAGCAATTCCTTCTGCAATAACCAATCTGGTTTCTATCGGGTCAATAATATTATCCACCCATAATCTTGCGGCTGCATAATAAGGAGAGGTTTGTTTTTCGTAACTGCTTTTTATTTTGTCTAATAATTCCTTTTCTTCTTCGCTTGAAACTTGTTTTCCTTGTGCCTTCATACTTGCTACCTGTATCTGTAATAAAGTTTTCGCGGCCTGGTCGCCACCCATCACGGCAATTTTTGCCGAGGGCCAGGCATAAATAAAACGCGGATCATAGGCTTTGCCACACATGGCATAATTACCTGCGCCATAACTGTTGCCAACAATGATCGTGATCTTGGGCACAACAGAATTGGCCACAGCATTCACCAACTTAGCGCCGTCTTTAATAATACCGCTGTGTTCACTTCTGCTGCCAACCATAAAACCGGTAACATCCTGTAAAAATACCAATGGAATTTTTTTCTGGTTGCAGTTCATGATAAAACGAGCGGCTTTATCGGCGCTGTCGTTATAGATCACGCCTCCTATCTGCATTTCTCCTTTTTTATTTTTGCTTACCAGGCGTTGGTTGGCAACGATGCCCACTGCCCATCCTTCAATTCTTGCATAACCGCAGAGAATGGTCTTTCCATAATCCTGTTTAAACTGGTCGAACTCGCTGTTATCAACAATGCGTTCAATAATCTCAAGCATATCATACGGCTTCACATTGCCTTCGTGCATGATACCGTATATTTCTTTCGGATCTTTTTTGGGAGCCACTGCTTTGACCCTGTCAAAACCTGCTCTGGCAGGCTCACCCAGTTTGTTCATGATCTTTTTGATATGATCCAAACATTCCTGTTCTGTTTTGAATTTATAATCGGCAATACCACTGATCTCGGTATGCGTAACTGCACCGCCTAATGTTTCATTATCGATCTCTTCACCGATTGCTGCTTTCACTAAGTAGGCTCCTGCTAAAAAAATGCTTCCGTTTCCTTCTACCATTAATGTTTCATCACTCATAATAGGCAAGTAGGCGCCACCTGCCACACAAGCGCCCATCACTGCAGCGATCTGTGTAATACCCATTGCACTCATTCTTGCATTGTTACGGAACACGCGGCCAAAATGTTCTTTATCGGGAAAGATTTCATCCTGCATAGGAAGAAATACACCGGCACTATCTACCAGGTAAATGATGGGTAATTTATTTTCCATAGAGATCTCCTGCATCCGGAGATTCTTTTTCCCGGTGATAGGGAACCAGGCACCTGCCTTTACTGTCTGGTCATTTGCTACGATGATACATTGTCTTCCGCTTACATAACCCAGTCCTGCAACCGTGCCGCCACAAGGACAACCGCCTTGTTCTTCATACATATCAAATCCTGCAAAAGCACCGATCTCGGTAAAGGGTGCATCCTTATCACATAAATAATCAATGCGTTCCCTCGCGGTAAGTTTCTTCCTTTCTTTTTGTTTTTCGATCGCCTTTTTACCACCACCCATTTTGATCTTTTCAAAATGCTGAAGGGCCTGGCTTACAGCCATCTTCATCCAGTCTTCATTACGGTTTTGCTCAAGGGTCATACGAACGGTTGTTAGTAGGCAAATGTATTTATGTTATTTTGAATGTTGAATTTTAAATGTTGAATGAGGCTATATTTCATTCAACATTCAACATTTAGAATTTAAAATAGAAGTGTTTAATTTCCCTATATTTAAAGATGGCATACGATTACATCATTATTGGTGCGGGTTCTGCGGGTTGTGTTTTAGCCAACCGTTTAACGGAAGATCCCGGGTGCAGTGTGCTTTTACTGGAAGCAGGGATGCCGGATAAGAAAGCGGAAATACATATCCCGGGTGCTTATACAAAACTTAACAGAACAACAGTGGACTGGGCCTTCTGGACCGAACCGCAGAAACATATCAATAACCGTAAACTATATATCCCGCGTGGTAAAACATTGGGTGGATGCAGTTCCACCAACGCGATGGCTTATGTGCGTGGTAACAAAGAAGATTTTAATGAATGGGAAGCATTGGGCAATAAAGGCTGGGGTTATGAAGATGTATTGCCTTATTTTAAAAAATCAGAAAATAATGAACAGTTTGGCGAACCATTTCATGGAGAAGGCGGGCCATTGAATGTAACATTGTCGAAACAGCCAAGTCTTCTCGCGCCGATATTCGTGGAAGCCTGTGTTGAATCGGGTATTCCTGCCAATACAGATTACAACGGCGAGGAACAGGATGGCGCAAGTATGTTACAGTTCACTATTAAAAAGAATAAACGACACAGTACGGCCACTGCATTTTTAAAGCCTGCCATACGGCGTTCCAATCTAACTGTAAGAACCAATACGCATGTAAAATCTATCCTGATTGAAGATGGGAGAGCAGTGGGGGTTGAGGTCATCACACAACATTCCAGTTCAGAAAGGATCAACTGTCATCAGGAAGTAATTGTTTCTGCCGGTGCCATACAATCGCCGCAAATATTAATGTTATCAGGCATCGGTGATCCTGCGGAATTAAGTAAGCAGGGTATTGATATCAAGTTTCCTCTAAACGGTGTAGGCAAAAATCTCCAGGATCATGTATGGACAGGGGTGAGCTGCATCAGCACAATACCTACGGCCAATACACTGCTCAGGCCATTCAATATGTTCAGGGCAGTACTGCAGCATGTATTATTTAAAGGCGGTCCGCTGAGTAACAGCCCCATAGAAGCCACCGCTTTTTTACGTTCAGATGGATCAATGAATCGTCCTGATATACAATTCCATTTTGTGCCATTGGGTATTTCCGATGATTATTCAACCGATCTCTATGATATCAAAACATTTCCTTTACAGGACGGTTTCAGTATCATGGCCATATTGATCAGGCCGGAGAGCCGCGGGTATGTTGGATTAAAAAGTTCCAAGCCCAAAGATCCTCCCCTTATTCAACCTAATGTTCTGTCTTCTCCTAAAGACAGGGAAGTACTACTGGCAGCATTGAAAAAAAGTATTGAAGTGATGGAAGCGAATGTATTAAAAGGATATTCCGCCGATGGCATTTCATTTCCGAAAGATTTGTCAGATAAGGCCCTGCTTGCCCATATCGATCAAAGCCTTGAAACACTATATCACCCGGTAGGTACCTGCAAAATGGGTAACGACCCTATGGCCGTGGTTGATGATTGCCTTCGTGTTCATGGTGTAAAATGTTTGCGTGTGGTAGATGCGTCGGTCATGCCAACCATTGTATCCGGTAATACCAACGCAGCAACGATTATGATCGGGGAAAAGGGGGCGGACCTGATCAAAGCCGGCATATAATTGCCGGATTGCGAAATATTATCTCCTGTTGATAGAATTGTGTTTGATTTACACATTAGTTTTATTACTTTAGTCGCCCTAAAACCTTGGAAATTGGCTATTGATAAATTAACGGTTGCTCCTTTAACCGGTGAAGCGGGTATTGTGTCTAAGAAACCCGCCGCGAAGACGATTGTGAAAAAAGAAGCAGTTGATAAGAACGCAGATGCACAAGCCAAACCCGTTTCAAAAAAAACAAAAACAGCCCCAACCTCTCCGCCGGTAAAGAAACCGGCCCCCGAAAAAACAAAAGCAGCAAAAAAAACAGGTTCTGTAAAATCAACACCAAAAAAATCTGCAGCAAAGAAGCCAACTCCTGCAAAACAAAAAGCAACCGGCGGCGGCTTACAAAAGATCATTTTCCAGCTGCGTTTTCATACGAATTACGGGCAGGAACTTTTTATTGTAGGCGATCATCCGCTATTGGGTGATGGGGTTGTTGAAAATGCAGTGCCACTACAATATTTTAATGATGAATACTGGTATCTTGTACTTGATCTGGAACAGGCAGAGAAGATCGATCAGAACATTACTTATCATTATATTCTTCGCAACGCAGATGGTATTTTCAATTACGATTGGGGAAATGATAAAACGATCAATCCCGGTAAAACAAAAGCAAACGAATTACTGGTAGTTGATTCCTGGAACCATGCCGGTTATTTTGAAAATACATTTTATACCGAACCATTTGCTGAAGTGCTGCTGAGATCGAATCATACAGCAGTAAAAACAAAATCGCCAAAAAACATATCGCATATTCTGAAAGCGAAAACACCTTTGCTTGCACAGGGGCAGACACTTTGCCTGCTGGGTAGTTGTCATGCATTGGGAAACTGGAACACCGATTCGGCTTTGTTGATGAGCAGGGCAGAAGGAGAAGATTTTTACAGTATTTCACTTGATCTGTCCAAAGAATTATTTCCCATTGCATATAAGTATGGTGTATATGATACCGTGCAGCAAAAATTCATCCGTTATGAAGATGGCAATAACCGCGTACTGTTTGATGTAGGCAAACCCAATCGCCAGACAATTTTACATGATGGTTTTGCTGTATTGCCAAACAATACGTGGAAAGGTGCGGGTATGGCCATTCCTGTTTTTAGTTTGCGTAGTGAGAAAAGTTTTGGTGTGGGTGAATTTGCAGATATGCCATTACTGGTTGATTGGGCAAAACAGGTTGGACTGAAAATGATACAGCTGTTGCCGATCAATGATACAACGGCTACGCATAGCTGGATGGATTCCTATCCCTATGCTGCTATCTCTGCATTTGCCCTCCATCCGATGTACCTGAATCTTGAAAAAATTTCTTCGGATACCACCCGCAAACGATTGCAAAAACTGGATAAAGAACGTTTGCGTTTGAATGCATTGCCTGTAGTAGATTATGAAACGGTGACAAAGATCAAATGGGAATATGTTGCTGAAGTATATAATGAGGTAAAGAATACTGTTTTTCTTTCTAAAGACTACAAAGATTATTTTGAAAGAAACAAACACTGGCTGGTTCCCTATGCGGCGTTTTGTTATTTGAGGGACCAGTATGGAACCGTTGATTTTAGTAAATGGCCGGCATATAAAAAATTTGATGCAACAGAAATAAATCAGTTGACTGGTAAAGACTCAGCTTCATTTGTTGATATTGGTCTGCATTATTTTATACAATACCAGTTGCACCTGCAGTTAAAAGAAGCTACTGCGTATGCACATGTCAATGGCATTATTGTAAAAGGAGATATTGCGATCGGTGTGTATCGTCATGGGGCAGATGCCTGGCAGAACCCGGAATTATACCATCTCGATTTCCAGGCAGGTGCACCACCGGATGATTTTGCAGTGAAAGGGCAGAATTGGGGGTTTCCAACCTATAACTGGCAACGCATGCGTGAAGACGGTTTTGCCTGGTGGAAACAACGCTTTGCACAGATGAGCGATTATTTCGATGCTTTCCGTATCGATCATATCCTCGGTTTTTTCCGCATCTGGAGCATACCGATGGATGCGGTGGAAGGCATCATGGGCCATTTTGTCCCGGCCATTCCTATACATGTTAATGAATTCAATAGTCGTGGAACCTGGTTCGATTATGCGCGCTATACCCAACCATTTATTACTGAAAATGTTTTGTGGGAAATTCTTGGTTACGATAATGAACTGGTGAAAAGCCTGTTCCTGAAATATGATGGTTTTGATGCGTATACACTAAAACCTGAATTCGCAACACAGCGTTTGATAGAACAACACTTCACTACACTGGAACAGGACGACCAGCATGCCAAGATCCAACAGGGATTGTATGATCTTGTGAGCAATGTGATCCTCTTTGAAGTAGAGAACAGCAATGGCCAGCAGTTTCATTTCCGTTTCGGAATGGAAAATACATCTTCATTCCGTAACCTTGATAGCGATACACAGGCACAATTGCATGAACTGTATGTAAATTATTTTTTCCGTCGCCAGGATGATTTCTGGATGAAGGAAGCGCTGCAGAAATTACCCGCCTTAAAACGAGTGACCAATATGCTGGTTTGTGGTGAGGATCTTGGATTGGTTCCTGCCTGTGTACCGGATGTGATGCGTCAATTGGGATTGTTAAGTCTCGAGATACAACGTATGCCTAAAGATGCCAGGAAAGAATTCTTTCATCCCAATGATGCACCTTACCTGAGTGTGGTAACACCATCTACCCATGATATGAGTACCATACGTGGCTGGTGGGAAGAAGACAAAGAGCGTATACAGCAATTCTATAATAATGAGCTGGGACAATGGGGTGAAGCACCTGCTCACTGCGAAGCATGGATCAACAAAGCGATAGTGATACAGCATTTGTATTCACCTGCCATGTGGAGTGTGTTTCAACTGCAGGATCTTTTAGGAATGGATGAAACACTACGCAGAGAGAACCCGGATGAAGAACGCATCAATATCCCCGCCAATCCAAAACATTATTGGCAATACCGCATGCATATGACACTGGAAGATCTTTTGAAAGAAGAGGGGTATAATGGGGAGTTACGAGAATATATTATTGCGAGCGGACGATGATTATTTTGAATGTTGAATTTCAAATGTTGAATGATGAAGACTGAGATTTGATTAGACTGCACGGTAAAGAAGTATTCTAAACATTCAACATTTAAAATTCAACATTCAACATTACTTTTGCTCTCCTAAACCGATAAACTTGAAACTCAGTTACCGCCAGCAAAACCTCCCTTTCGAATATCCTTTTACCATTTCACATGGACGCACCAAAACGCACCAGCCATCATTGGTAGTGGCTTTGGAATTGGGGCCATTCATCGGTTTCGGTGAGGCACCGGCCATTGTTTATTACGGCGTTACGGTTGAGAAGATGATCGAAACACTGGAATCGAAAAGAGTATTGGTAGAAAAATTCGCGTTAACAGAGCCGGAGCGTTACTGGCATTATCTCCATCATTTATTTCCCAATGATCCTTTCCTGGTTTGTGCGTTGGATATGGCCTGCTGGGACCTGTTCGGAAAAATGAAGAACAAACCTTTGTACGAGCTCTGGAACACCAAATGGGAGAACACACCCGTAACCGATTATACGATCGGTATTGATACGATAGAAAAAATGGTAGCCAAAATGAAAGCAAAACCCTGGCCCATTTATAAGATCAAATTGGGAACTGACGAAGACATAGAGATCGTAGAAGCCCTACGTAAACATACCGATGCAATATTGCGCATTGATGCAAACGCAGGATGGACCACCGAAGAGGCGCTTGAAAAGATCCCGCAACTGGCAGCGTTGGGAGTAGAGTTCATAGAACAGCCACTGGCAAAGGATAATTGGGAGGGGATGAAGATCTTATTTGAAAAATCAACACTTCCTTTGTTCGCAGATGAGAGTTGTGTGTTTGAGCAGGACGTAAAAAAATGTGAAGGCCATTTTCATGGTATTAATATCAAACTCACCAAATGCAGCGGCATTACGCCCGCTATACGAATGATACAGGAAGCACGCTCATTGAATATGCAGGTGATGATGGGAAGCATGAACGAATCATCTATCGGCTCTGCAGCCATCGTTAATTTCATGCCGCAACTCGATCATGTGGATGTGGATGGGCCATTGCTATTATCAGAGGATGTGGCAACAGGGATCAGTTTTGACCACGGTAAAGTATCCTTATCAGGGAAAAACGGATTGGGTATTAGGCCTTTATAATACAACTGCCGGCGGGGAAGTTTTGAACATCCGGCAAAAAGTAGCTCATACAAGGGGTTTAAGCTTAAAAAAAGGTTAAATTGGAATCTGAATCTCTTTTACCAACGGCAAAAACCAAAACATGCCTGCGAAGCCGATATCCTGTTCCCAATCCACAGATTTAGCATTCCCGAAATATAAACACACTCCCGATCTTCATGCTTTTATGACGGTATTTATATCCAGTCTGAAAAATAAATTCCTGCGTTTATTAGTGATCAGCATTTTTGCTTTTTCCACTGCACTAACAGCACAAGTGTTTCCGGCAAATGAAAATTTCAATGGCTTTGGTGGTGCTAATAATCAAACTAGTACGCTTGTTCCTTTTGCCAATAATGGGAAGTTTCTTGTATTTACTACGAATCTTCCAACGGTTACCCCAGGAACCACACGTGCTTTTTTAGGGAATCCGGGTGCTACTCTATTTCCCGTTACTAATGCAACCTCCTCCGATAGATCGTTTGTGTTTAATTATAGTAATACTGGAGCCATACCGGCGTCTGGCCAGCCAGGCAATGGAGATTACAGGATTAAATTTTGCCAGTCCAGTAACGATACCACTACAGGAGGCGGTAATTTCAGGCTCATCCGTATGTACATGGCCATCGGCCATAATAATACCGGAACGGTCACGATCAAGGCTTTTAGAGCTGGCAGGGTAATATCGCAGGGAACTGTTATATTTAACGAAGGTGTTCCAACCAGTAATTCATCAACCACTGATATAGACTATTCTACAGCAATCGATGGCCAGGCAGGACTTACGCTGAGTTTTGGCACTAATTGGGAATTCCTGGATGCTATCATAATACAAACGGTCGACACCAATATACCTGTACTTATTGATGGTCTTGAATTTGCTACACCCACGACAGTTGCACCAACTTCCCAGGCGAGTTCAGCAAGTTTCACCCCAACTGGTATCACATCAGCGATTAGCTGGACGAATGGTTCGGGTGATTTCAGTGCGGTATTTATGGCTGCGGCAAGTTCCGGTTCACCTACCATTACCAATGCTACTGATTATACGGCTAATACGGTCTTTGGTTCAGGAACTGCAGCCGGTGCGGGTTGGTTCTGCGTTTATAACGGAAAAGGAACAAGTGAAAATGTTACTGGCCTGTCAGCAGGTACTACTTACCGTTTCAAAGTAGTTTCCTATAACGGTAACACAGGCTTCGGAGAATATAAGACCACAGAAGGATCCAATATCACGAATTTTCCAACGATCGCGATACCTGCCACACAGGCTTCATCAGTTACTGTTACAAGTATTACTGGTACAACCGCCACCCTCTCGTGGACGGCGGGTACCGGACCCCGGCGGGCCGTATTTGTAAACCTGACGAGTACCGGAACGGCTGCGCCCGTACATAACACTAATTATACCGCCAGTACGAATGTAAATTCAGGTACCCAGATAGGCAGCACCGGATGGCGATGCGTATATAACGGTACAGGAACTACAGAAAATATCACCAATCTTACTGCTGGCCAAACCTACCGGGTAATGGTTACAGAATACAATGATAATGGCCTGGGCTCTGCCTTTAACACTTTCAATACAAATACTGCCACTGGTAATCCGGTTAATTTTACCATGGATAATGTTCCTGTAGCTACTACTTCCGCAGCAAATTCTGTTTCCCATAACAGTGTCTTTCTCACCGGGAGTATCATTGACATGGGCGATAATACCGGCACAAGTTTCCAGTATTCTACCAATTCAGGACTTGCAACTCCTTCAACAGTAGCGGGCTCCCCTTTAACGGTAACGGCAGGTACCGGGTTTACGGCTATAACAGGTGCTTTATCAGGATTAAATCCATCCACTACCTATTACTACAGGATAAGAGGTATTAATGCAGTGGGTACCACCGATGGCGCTATCCTCAACTTTACTACATCACCTGTTATAAATTCAGTAACCGCAACCAATACCAATGGTTCCTATAAAGCAGGTGATCTGATTGTGGTAACTGTTACTTTCAGTTCGGCAGTTACGGTAACGGGAACACCCACGATTACACTGAATTCCGGTTCCGTTGCTTCCTACTCATCAGGAAGCGGTACGACCACACTCAACTTTAACTATACAGTTGCTGCCGGTGAGAACAGCGCCGACCTTGATTATACTTCAACCACTGCGCTGAACGGCGGATTAATTAAAGATGCATTCGGTAATAATGCTTCCGCGGTACTACCAACCGTTGGAGGTGCCGGTTCGCTGGGTTTCCAGAAAAATATTGTGATCGATACACAGATACCTACGCTAAGCGTAGTTACGATTGCATCAAACAACACAACGAGTACGCTTGCCAAAGTGGGAGATATTGTTACACTTAATTTCACTTCATTTGAAACCATTGTAACACCAACCGTAACGATCGCCAACCATGCCATCAGCGCCACCTTTATATCAGGCAATAACTGGAAAGTGGATTATACCATGGTAAGCGGCGATGCTACAGGCGTAATAACATTCAGTATCCCGTTCAGTGATCTAGTTGGGAATGCAGGAACTACTGTTTCTGCAACAACCAATGTAAGCAGCGTAACATTTGATAAAATCAATCCCACGCTTACACCCGTAGCGATCATTTCAAATAACACAGTTACCACAGTTGCCAAAACAGGACATAGCGTATCATTATCTTTCACTTCAGGTGAAACAATCGCGATACCCACGGCAACAATCGCAGGGCATGCTCTTACTCCCACTTCCCTCGGCGGAAACAACTGGGTCGCAGTTTATACAATGCTAAGCAGCGACAATGAAGGGGTAATACCTTTTACCATTTCGTTCAGTGATCTTGCGGGCAATACGGGAACAGTTAGCGCCACCACTAACAGCAGCAGTGTAACGTTTGATAAAACACTTCCTTTGCTTACGTCAGTATCGATCGCATCAAACAATGTAAACCCCGCTTATGCAAAAGCAGGTGAAATAGTAACGGTGACCTTTACCGCAAATGAAACGATTGCAACACCAGCTGTAGTCATCGGCAATATTGCAGCAACCGTAGTGAACACAGGAGGAAATAACTGGGCGGGCTCACTAGCACTATCTACCCAACCCGAAAGCAATGTAGGATTCAATATTTCCTTCAGCGACATTGCCGGAAATATAGGAGCTTCTGTAATTGCCACCACCAACAGTAGTAGTGTTATATATGATAAGACGCCCCCGGTTTTACAGACTGTATCTATCGCATCAAATAATATAAACACCGCCTATGCAAAACCGGGTGATGTGGTTACGCTCAGTTTTACCACCAACGAGACTATCGGAACACCAACGGTAACCATTGCAGGTAATACAGTAACAGCAGTGAATACAAGCGGGAACAACTGGACCGCTACACGAACGATGTCGACTGAAACAGCAGGTACTGTTACATTCAGTATTTCATTTGCCGATCTTGCGGGTAATGCCGGTTCAACAGCGTCTGCTACCACGAACAGTACCGCTGTAACTTTTGATAAAACGGCTCCATCCATAACCAATGTAACGATCGTATCAAACAATACAAATCCTGCGTTGGGAAGATCAGGTGATATTGTTACCATAAATTTTACTTCCAGCGAACCGATCAAAATACCTGATGTAACAGTGGGCGCGTTCATAGTGACCGCAACAAACACAGGTGGAAATAACTGGAGCGTAAGTTCACGGGCGCTGACCAGTGAACCAGAGGGCCTCGTAATATTCAATATTCCATTCCAGGACCTGGCCGGTAATGCGGGTACAGCTGTAACCGCAACTACTAACAGCAGCAATGTTTTCTTCGATAAAACAAACCCAGTCATTTCATCTCTGACGATCGCATCTAATAACAGCGATCCAACAAAAGCAAAAGTGGGAGATGTGGTAACCATTAATTTAACAGCAAGCGAACCGATCAAAACGCCTTCAGTAACCATTGCATCACATGCGGCCACAACCATAACAAATACAGGTGCTAATAACTGGAGCGCAACCTATACAATGACCTCCGCAGATCTAAACGGAACTGTAGCTATGCAGGTTTCTGTTTCCGATCTTGCATCAAATAATTCTTCAACACTGATTACAACGACCAATAGTAGCAGCGTGGTATTTGATAAAACAACGCCGCAGCTATCCACAGTAACCATTTCATCCAGTAACAATAGTGGTATAGGTACGGATGTAAAAGCCGGTGATTTTGTGGTCCTTGCGATCAGTGCTTCCGAGCCGATCGATCCTCCGGTTGTTACGATTGCAGGACATGTTGTAGCAGTGTCCGGTACCCCGAAATCTAACTGGAATGTATTTTATACAATTGTAGCCGGTGATGCGGAAGGGATCATTCCATTCAATATCGCGTTCAAAGATCCCAGCGGTAACCAGGGAACACCTGTTACTGCAACTACGAACAGCAGCAGTGTTAAGCATGATAAAACAGCACCACTGCTTTCATCAGTAACCATCGCATCAAGTAATGCTATTTCAACAAGAGCAAAAATAGGAGATGTTGTAACGGTCACTTTTGTTTCAAACGAAACACTGCGTACACCTTTAGTTCGGATAGCCGGCCGGCCTGCCACTGTAACGAATACTTCAGGCAATACCTGGACGGGATCCTATACAATGACAAGCGCTGATGCCAACGCGACAGTTACCTTACAGGTCGATTTTTTAGATATTGCAGGTAATGCAGGCGTATCAGCTACTGCAACAACCAACAACAGCAGCGTGGTTTTTGATAAATTACCGCCGATACTTCAAACCGTTACCATCGCATCCAATAACATCAATTTCCCTACCAGGGCAATAGCAGGAAATGTGGTTACAGTTTCTTTTACTGCCACTGAAGCGATCCTTACGCCAACAGCAACCATTGCCGGCAAGCCAGCAACGGTTGTGAATACCAGTGGTAATAATTGGACGGCTTCTTATACACTGGTCGCTGCTGATCCGGCAGGGTCTGTTGCTTTCAATATTTTATGCACCGATATTTTAGGCAATGTGGGAACGGCAGTAACCACTACCACTAATGCCGGTATTGTAACCCATGATAAAACAGCACCGTTGCTCACAACGGTAACCATCACTTCAGTCGGCGAATCATCTCCTTCACGTGCAAAAGTGGGAAGCATTATTTCAATAACCGTGTTAGCAAATGAAACGATTCACATACCTGTTGTAACGATTGCCGGGATTACAGCCACATCAGCCAGCCCTGTTGTAGGCACCAGTTGGAACTTTAGCGCAACAATGACTGCTGCCGTGAATGAAGGAGTGATACCATTCAATATTTCCTTTGGTGATGTTGCAGGTGTTCCTGGTATTACAGTAACAACTACTACCAACAACAGCAGTGTAATATTAGATAAAACAGCTCCGGTATTAACGAACGTAACCATTGCATCGAATAATGCAGATCCATCCCGCGCAAAAGTTGGAGACATTGTAACACTTAGTTATACAGCCAGTGAACCAATCAATTCATCTGTCATCGCACTTGCCGGTTTTGGATTCGGAGCAACAAATACAGGTGGAAATAGCTGGAAGGTATCCTATACTATGCGGAGCACTGATGCTGAAGGTGTAATTCCATTTTCTATTTCATTTAGAGATGTGTATGGAAATAATGGTACCCAGGTTACTGCAACAACAAACAACAGTAGTGTTGTTTTTGATAAAACCAATCCTTCACTTATAGAGGTTTCAATATCTTCCAATTATGCCAACCCGCTGCTGGCGAAACCAGGGGATATTGTTACGTTGAATTTTACCGCTTCAGAAGTTATTGCCATACCATCGGTTACACTGGCCGGGCAAACAGTAGCCATAACTACATCGGGAAACAACAAATGGATAGCTACTTATACAATGACCGGCAATGATTCAGAGGGCATCATTCCTTTTTCAATCATATACGCAGATCTTACGGGAAATGCAGGCGGCACTATAACCACTACAACCAATTCAAGTGATGTGTTTTTTGATAAAGCAGATCCTTCTGTAAACAGTATTGTTCGACAGTTGCCAGCAGCATCGATAGTAAACGGAGCAACTGTAACTTACCGTGTTAGTTTTTCAGAACCTGTATCGGGTGTCAGCACCTCCTCCTTCCTGTTAACAACCAGTGGTGCCACAACAGCAACCATTGCATCTGTATCTCCTGTGTCTGGATCGATCATTGATGTGACAGTAAACGGAATTTCCGGTAACGGTACATTGCGTCTCGATCTGAAGAGTATAGGAACGGCTATCACAGATGCAGTAGGTAAAACCACTGCGGGTGGGTTTGCTTCAGGAGAAACTTATACGATCAATCAAAGCGTGCTTTCTTTTCCTGCAGGCAGCGCACAAACACTTGCACTATGTGTTGGTGCAGCTACACCAACATCACTTGATAATATGTTGCGTGTAAATGGTGCGGATAATGGTCTGTTACTTACATGGACCGTTATTTCCGGACCATCGCACGGAACGCTGAATGGATTCGCAGCAACTGCAACGGTTACCGGTGCAGAAACCATGCCATCGGCATTAAGCTATCTCGCCACCAATGGTTATACCGGAACAGATGCATTTACGATACAGGTTAGCGATGGCATCGTTACAGCAACCGCCTCCGTAGCAGTTACGGTGAATGCATTGCCGGTAGTAACCATCACATCATCACAGGGAACGATACTTTGCGGAAACGGCGCAACATTGCCTGTTAAAGCAAATGGTGGCAACACGTATAACTGGTATAACAACGGCTCACTCATACCGGGCATAACGGGAGCACAATTAACCGTGAGTACCATCGGAAGCTATACAGCAAAAGCCATTGATGCGGTTGGATGCTCTGGTGCTCAAGGCAGTGCCATCGTGATCTCTCAATTGCAAAAGCCAACTGTTGCCTTTTCTTTTACAACCTATTGTATCGGTAAGCCGATCAGTTTCATCAATCAATCTGTAACAGCAAACAGCGGACAGATTAGTTATTTGTGGAACGATGGAAATAATAATACCAGCACAAGTGCATCACCGGCGTTTACTTATAACCAACCGGCGGTTTATAATGTGAAATTAAAAATAACACCTACAGCATGCCCGTCGCTGGCAGATAGTCTTACTAAGCCAGTGAATATTGATGTGCCGGCAGCTGCTATCCGCATGCCAACGATGAATGTAGCTACGAATGACCGTATTCCATTACAGGCAAGGACATTTGGAACGGCATACCTATGGTCGCCATCAACAGGACTTTCTTCAGTCAATACTTCAGGTACAACAGCTACTATAGCAAGCGAACAACAGTATACGGTCGCTATCAGTGTTGCATCGGGATGTGTGACAGTTGATACGCTTTTGCTGAAAGCCTTTGTTGCCAATGATCTCCTGGTGCCGAATATATTCTCACCCAATAATGATGGGCAGAATGATAAACTGTTTGTCAATCTCGTAGGTATTAAAACACTTCAATATTTCCGTGTGTTTAACCGCTACGGTAAAAAAATATTTGAGACAGCTAACCTGGGTGAGGGTTGGGATGGTAAACTAAATGGTGTTCCGCAACCGGTAGATACTTATATATGGACAGCTATGGGCGTCACAAGAGAAGGCGCGCCGATCTATAGAGAAGGAACGATAACACTGGTGAGATAATTTTTAAAAAAGCATTATGAAATTTCACTCATTCCGGTTTTGTATTTTTTCTGTGATATGTTTATTCGCCAATCAACAGAGTAAAGCACAGGATCCGCATTTCTCGCAATATT
The DNA here is from genome assembly GCA_040388475.1 of Bacteroidota bacterium. Classification (GTDB taxonomy): domain Bacteria; phylum Bacteroidota; class Bacteroidia; order Chitinophagales; family Chitinophagaceae; genus Sediminibacterium. Next base: position 379,250 of record JAZKBT010000002.1, read on the forward strand.
TTGTGTCACCAATGACATTAAATCCTGCATTGATCGGGAAGGATGTAGCCGAGATACGGGTTAACACCATTATGCGTGCGCAGTGGTGGGGCTCAGCATCAGTGAAACCTTTTTATACATCAACGGTATCTTTTGAGAAACGTTTGCTTACAGCGAGACCGGGTAACAACAGTCTTGCGATCGCCTTTTCTCTTTTGAGTGATGCATCGAATGGCGGAGTGCTTAAGAATAATTATTTATCAGGAGGCATTGCTTATAACAAAGCATTGGATGCTGAAGGAAGCGAATTGTTAGGTGGTGGTATTACGGTAACCTATGCCAACAGAATATTTGATGCTGGAAAATTCGAGTTCCAATCTCAGTTTGGCAGCATGGGTTTTCAACGTTCCATGCCATCCAATGATGCTGTATCTATTGCGGGAAAACATTACTGGGATGTGAATGCAGGCATACATTATAGTAAACGTAACGATCGCGTTGGCTATAATCTGGGTGTTTCTGTTTTTCATGCAGGTACTCCGCCCGAAGCAGAATACAATGGCGAAACTTATTACCTTAAACTGCGCACCGGTTTACAGGCAGGGTTGCAATTTTATATGGCTAACAAAACCGAAATACATTTGAGTAGTGCGCTCGATATGCAGGGAGAGAACCGTATTTATACATTAGGAGGTTTATGCAAAATTTTTGCAAACGATGAAACCATACACTCACTAAACATTGGTATCTGGAAACGCTTTGGTGATGCAGTGTATCCCTATGTTGGCCTCGAAGGAAATAAATGGCTCGCCGGAATCACTTATGATATCATTACAGGTAAGGAAACTACATTCAGCCAATCTGTTCAAAGCATGGAATTTTCCCTTATTTTAAAGCTAGGCTCGGTGAAAAATGCAAGTTCACCGGTGAACAGAACCGTTTTTTACTGATTTGAGCGGATTCACTTTTCTATAACAGTTGCTTTTATTTCTGGCATTGCTTTCGCATATGCATAGGTATAAAATTGTAAATCATGAAAAAACTTTTACTTACAACAGCAGTGGTTATGGGCGCTCTCCTTTTCAACAACGAAACAAAAGCGCAGGTTAGGATTGGTGTAAATGTGAACATTGGTACAAGGCCTAGTTGGGGCTTACCTGGTAATTATGCAGGTGATTATTATTACATGCCCGAAATAGATACTTACTATGATATACGCCACCGCCAGTTCATTTACTTACAGGGAAGGAATTGGGTATTTGCCAACGAACTTCCTTACATGTATCGTGGTTACGATCTGAACAGGGGATACAAAGTGATGATCAATGAACCACGCCCTTATTTACGTGGTGATGTATACAGGTCAAAGTATGGCAAGTATTACGACGATTACCATAGAAGGAATCAAAGTGTGTGGGGTCGTAACGATAATGACCGCAACAACAACGGCAGGGATGACAGATTCGAAAAGGGCAGAGACAATGATCGTAATGATCATGACCGTGGCCGTGGAAACGATCGCGATGACCGTGGAAGAAATTCACGTGGCAGAGGATAATAGGATAAGTGTGTTTTGATAAGTGTGTTTTGATTTTTGATGGCATGGAGCAGTTTTGCTCCATGCTTTTTTTTATTCCACTCTCTGTGAACCTCTGTGCCTCTGTGGTAAAACCTTCGCTTTGATAATAGCATACTGAATGTGCAAGATTTTTTTCACCACAGAGACACAGAGGTTCACAGAGAAACCTAAAACAATTTTGTTTTCCTCGCCCCACTTATCGAATTTCGTTTACTATGACACCCGAAAGGACGGAGAAATTATTGGAAATACTTAGCAAACGCCAATCAGGTCTTGCCGTGGTGATGGAGAATGTAGACGATCCTCACAATATTTCAGCAGTGATGCGTACCTGCGAATGCGTAGGCATACAAGATGTGTATGTATTAACGACCAAGATCCATCCCCATAAAAAATTTGGTCCCCGCAGCAGCAGCAGTGCCGCTAAATGGTTAACGATCCATCAATATACCGATGCAAAGGAATGTTTTACAGAATTGCGTAAGCACTATAGCAAGATCCTGACCACGCACCTGGGATCTGATTCGATCGGTTTATACGAGATAGATTTCACCCAAAGCATCGCGCTTGTATTTGGCAATGAGCACGATGGCGTTAGTGAAGAGATCAGGGGATTGGCCGATGGTAATTTTATCATCCCTCAAATGGGTATTATCCAGAGCCTGAATATTTCTGTTGCCTGCGCGGTGAGTATTTATGAAGCGATGCGCCAGAAAACGGTGGCAGGTCATTACGATCAGCCTTCTTTACCTGTGGAAAGGCGGGAAGCCTTACTGGCGCAATGGAGCATATCAAGAAAAAAATTTAAATAAGGATCATGAAAAAAATACTGATGGTATTGGCTTTGGTAAGTATGTGCCAGTTAATACAGGCGCAGCAGATCAAAAAAGTAAAGATTGCAGAATTGATGAAGATGATAGATACTTCTTCAACACCCCTGGTAGTTAATTTCTGGGCAAGCTGGTGTGCCCCCTGTGTTCGCGAGATCCCATGGTTTGAAAAGAATGTGGCCGCTTTTGCAGACAAGAAAGTAAAAATGATACTTGTTAGCATTGACTTCCCCGAAGACTATCCCAAAAATATCGCTGCCTTCGTAAAGAAAAATGGGTACAAATCAGAGATCATCTGGCTGAATGAAACCAATGCCGACGAGTTTTGTCCTAAAATAGACAAATCATGGGAAGGTGCCATTCCTGTAACCCTGATGGTAAATAATAAAAAGAAGTACAGGCAATTCTTTAATCAGCAATTGCCGGAACCCAAATTGATAGAAGAGTTACAGAAACTTACGCAGTAGTTAAGCCTGCTCTTCTTCTTCCTTCAGCCTGGATAGTTTCTTCGACAGGTAGATGCAATAAACAAAAGCAGCCATACTGCATAGTCCCATGGTTAACCCCCATGTACTTCCAATGCGGATGCCGTCTATTACCACATAAATGATTGCCGAGATAAAACCAAGAACGAATAAATTACGGAGGGTAGTGTTAATTCTCATATCGCATTTTTTTAGGTTATGCAAGTGGGATGCACAAATCAATATTATCCATAAAAGAGGGAGAGAATATTTCTATAAAGTTTTTATAATCTTTTTATCGCGCAGCCTAATGACCGGCTTTCCTTTACAGAAACCGTTTTCCCGCTCAGCATTTCAGTAATGGCTTCTTTGGTATGGATCCTTTTTACATTGCTGGCATCCACGGGGTTATCATCAATAGCGCCTTTATATTGAAGGATACCTTTTGCATCAAAAAGATATACCTCTGGTGTTCTTGTTGCTCCGAATACATTGGCCAGTTTTGAATTGGCATCCACCGCATAAGAAAAATCGTAACCCTGTTTTTTTGCATACACCTGCATTTCGCTGAATGAATCACCATCGTCGCGGCCACCTTCATTTGAGTTCAGCAGTATCACTCCAATATTGTTCTGTTTGGCGAATGCGGCAACGGCCTTTGTTCTGGCCTGGTTCTTTATTACATATGGACAGGTATTGCAGGAGAACATCACCAGCACGCCATTACTCTTCATCTCCTCTTTAATAGAAACCTCTTTACCAGAAATATCTTTCATTTTTGTGTCTGCCAGCGGAATGGGGTTACCAATGGTTAATGAACCCTGTGCCTTTGAAAAGGAGATGGTAAATAAGCAAAGGATACAAAGGAGTAACTGTTTCATATCAAAAGCTTTAAGAATAATACGGATGGATGATACTATTAGTGGCCTGTTTCTTTCAATTTTCGTGCTTCGGCCTCCCTGGTAAGATACGTAATCGTAACATTTAACTCAAAACCGATCAACAAAATTAATGAATTGATATAGATGAGGGCCATGAAGATCATTAGGGTTCCAATGGAACCATAGACTTTATTATAGCTGGCAAAATTATTTACCCAATAGGAGAAAAGGATCGTAGTGATAAGCGTCAGAAAAGTAGCCAGCACTGATCCGACAGACAATAATTTCCATCTTTTTTTCACCGATGGCGCGAATTTATATACGAGTGCAATACCGTAGAACAGCAGGAACACGAGAATGATCCATCGAACCCATCCCCACACGAAAAGAAAAACGCCTATGCCTTTTTTCTTCACATCAAAAACGTCTCTCAGCAGGCTGGTTATCTCTGTCTGTCCGACAAATAAGAAGAGCGCGCAGAGCAGGACCAATACCATCAATATAAACGTGATTCGTATTGCGCGAAACCTCCTGTGCAGGAAATGACCTGTCTTTTCTTTGATCGATTTGTCAAATGTCCGGATAACACCCATCATGGCATTGGAAGAATAAAATACCAGCAGTACAAATCCAAAAGAGAAAAGGCCTACATGTTTATTCCCCAATACATCAAGAATATCAGCAATAATGCCATAGATATTTTTGTTCGGCGCGATATTCTTAAACAGCAAGAGTATTTCTGTCCGTAAACTTTTTGGCTGAGGGAAATAAGGGGTCAATGCAAAAAGAAAGAGTATGGCCGCCGGCAATGCCATCACCAGGTTAAAAGAAATCGCCGCCGCCCTTTCATACAAACCGATCTTCTCCACCTGTTTCAAATAATAATTGCCTACATCATATAACGGGAAACCGCGGAAACCGGGTAGCACCCATTTTTCACTTTTCCTGAGCAGGAAAGCGATCGGCGGGAAACGTAATATGATGCGTTCCAGTCTTGTCACTGTTTTGCTTTCTCCTGTTTGCGGGCCATGTATTCATCTAATTTTTTCTGGTAATCTTTGGCATAACGGCTATGCTCTTCATAACTACTGCTGAAATGATGGTAACCGCTGAAATCGCTTTTGGCAACAAAGTAGAGATAATCTGTTTTGGGTGCATCAAGAACGATATCGATGGTTTTTGATGCAGGTGTACAGATAGGTCCAGGCGGCAGACCTTGCCTGCGGTAAGTATTGTAGGGTGAAGGATTGAAAAGATATTTTTCGTAGATCCGCGTAAGCGTAAAATCCTTCATGGCGTATTTGATGGTAGGGCAGGCCTGCAGCGGCATGCGTATATTCAGCCTGTTGAGATATACACTGGCTATTTTGGATCTGTCGCCATCATCATTGGTTTCTTCTTCCACAATGGAAGCAAGTGTATACACCTGTTCAGGATTAAGACCTATGTCTTTTGCTTTCTTCAAACGATCCTTATTGGCCCAGAACGCAGTTTTTGTAACCGATAGTTTTCTGAAGATCCGCGGTAATGGATCGTTCCAGTGAAAAATATAGGTATTGGGAAGGATCATCGTGAAAAGAGAAGTAGTATCAACTCCATATTGCTTTAGCGAATCATTGGAACTGATGTACTGCATTACCGTAGCAGAATCCGAAGAAAAATTTTTGCCAATAAGCCTGGCGAGATCTTCTTTGGTACGCAGCCTGTTGATCACGAGTTTGATCTCGGCCTGTTTTCCATTCTTCAGCATACGGGCGATATCAACCATATTTGATCCTTTCTTTACTTCGTATTTCCCTGTTTTTATTTTATCCCATACACCTAACTGCGATGCCAGTAAAGAGAAAGTGAATTTGTTTGAGATAATGCCATTGCGTTTCATCTCTTCCAGTATCGCAACCTTGTTTTTGGTTTTGATGATGAAATAATTCGACTTCCCGTTGAACGAAGTAGTGGAAGTGAAGAAGGCCCAGAAAACAACAACAACCAGCAGGAAGACCAGCAATAATAAGAGCCGTAAGATCCTTTTCATGTATTCAAATTAAATAAAAAACCCCGCCTGAACATACAGGCAGGGCGTTAAAATATGTTTAACTGATTATTTCTTGATAGAATCAGGTTTTGCAACAGTAGTATTTGCAGGCGTTGTTGGTGCAGGCGCCGGCGCAGTTGTCTGGTTAGTATTGATCTTTGGTAATAAACCATCGTTACCAACAGTTGAACCACCTCTTAAGAACAGGGTAGAGAACAGGGCCAGTAATGCAATGATGCCCGCAAACAACCAGGTACCTTTTTCCAACACATCTGTCGTTTGTTTAACACCCATCAACTGGTTACTGAATCCGCCAACATTGCCGGATAAGCCACCGCCCTTGGGATTCTGTACCAATACAATAAAACCTAACGCTACAGCAGCAATCACAATCAGAATCAAAAACAAAATGATCATATTATATTCCTTTTAGTTGTTCAATTTTGGCAGCAAAATAACTGGATTTTTCAGGATTTAAGAAACTTAATTTAATATAGAGCTGAATGGCTTTGTCTGTCTGGCCCTGTTTTACCAGTACATCGGCCATACTTTCCGTTACAACTTCCCTTGTTTCATTGGAGTTTTTGGCGGTTTCTGCTACTGCTTTCTCCATTTCCAGGTTGGCAGACAGCTCTGCGGGGTTCACATTGGCGGTTTTTACCTGTTTCAGCCAGTCTGTGAATTTTCGCAGATGCATGGTCAGTTTATCCTGCGGGATGGACGAGAGATCTATCTTAATACCCTGTGATGCGAAATAATCTACCGTATGCAGGCGTTTTTTCTCTGCATCGATATCCAGTTCTGCATCTTTTTCCAAAGGTTTCCTGAAATCGGCCAGCTGGCTGGAAAGGATACCGGCTATTTTGTTGTCTGAGGATTCAGTTATCGCGTCACGCTCTTCCATATATTCATCCGGTATGGGTTCATCATCAATATCGCCGGTGGTTTCCTGCGAAGGATCCACCCGAAGCATGGTTTCTTTTATCGCATCAACCACCGATGCGGCCTGGTCTGCTATATCATCAGCTATTTCGGGCTGTTCTGTTACCTGTTGAGTTGTAATTGTATCCAGCTGGTATTGCAGCCAGTAAGGGTTCGTAAAATAAAGATTGGTTTTTTGCGCATGTGAGGTCCATTGCGTCTGCAGGCTTCGCTGTTTAAGGTCTGCCGTCACAAAGAAATGCGCAGGAGCAAAATACGGCGACTCGTCCGTAACTTCCTGCAGGCTCTCTTTTTTTAAATGGGAGAGATGCAGTTTGCCGGTAAGATGAAACAATGCTTTTTCCTGCGTAAGATTCATGAAGTTAAAAGTATGACTTGATTACCAGTTTGAGAACATACGGTTAAAAATATCATCGGTTAGTGTACGCACTACTTCATCCAGTAACTCCGCTTCAGCTGTTTGAAAAGCTTTGCTGGCTGCGTAATCGAAACTCCGGGTCACATCAAATTCTTCTGTCTTCTGTTCATTATTTTTCCGCCATACCATGTGAAGTGTAACGGTTAAACGGTTGGTGCTGGCCTGTTGTGAACTTACACCTACTGTTTGGGTACCATCATAAGTCGTGATGGTGCCATTTAATATCCAGTCTGCATCATCATTGGTGCTTCGTGAGATCTTGGTGTTGCCGATAATTTTTTGCTGGATCTTATCGTAGAATTTTGGTGCAGCCTGTGGATTAACAAACCGTGCCTTATTCTCAATAAAATTGATCTTGATGGTCTTTACATTCGTAGGTATCACCGCATCATTGAATTTATAGATGCCGCAGCCCTGCAATAAAAACAGGCAGGCGCTGATCATTATAAAGTAGGGGAGTGTTTTCCTATTACGGCGTGATAACATCGCTTTCAATTATTAACTATTAATTCTTAATTATTAATTATGATCATTCGTCGATATCATATTCCTTCAGCTTCCTGTACAAAGTTCTCTCACTGATCCCCAAATCAAGCGATGCGTCTCTTCTTTTCCCTTTGTGTTTTTTCAATGCTTTTACGATCAGCTCTTTTTCTTTATCCATGATGTTCAGCGATTCTTCCACTTCTTCATGCTGCTGAATATCGTTCTCGTGTAACAGCACAGGTTGCGAACCGGATGGTAAAAAAGATGGCTGCGTATTCACTGGTTGCTGCATGGTAGGAGCTATCATTGACTGCGAATCACCATTGGTATGAAAATCATTCATCAGTGAATCACGTGTAAAATTAGCCGCGTTACCTGCCAGTGAAGGATTTTGCAGAATTTCAAGGAACATTTTCTTTAATTCCGTTACATCTTTCTTCATATCAAAAAAGAGCTTGTACAGGATCTCGCGTTCATTGGCAAATTCACCCGTGGTTCCATGCTGTCCCGTTACAGCTGGTAAACGGTTACCTGAATTAGCCGGAAGAAAACGACGCATTTCACTACCGTTAACCTGGTTGTTGGTGCTTAACACAGAGATCTGTTCTGCAATATTCTTTAACTCCCGTACATTACCCTGCCAGTTATGATTTATTAACAGGTTTTTGGCTTCATCATCTAACTGAACAGGCGTGGTTTTATAACGTTCTGAAAAATCAACAACAAATTTTCTGAACAGCAAGAGTATGTCTTCTTTCCTGTCGCGGAGGGATGGAACGCGGATCGGCACTGTGCTCAAGCGATAGTACAGATCCTCACGGAAACGGCCCTTCTGCGTGAACTCTAATAATTCACGATTGGTAGCAGCGATCACGCGCACATCTGTCTTCTGTACTTTGGATGAACCTACGCGGATGAACTCACCTGTTTCGAGTACACGTAACAAACGCGCCTGTGTACCCAATGGCATTTCGCCGATTTCATCCATGAAAATGGTACCGCCGCTGACCGTTTCAAAATAACCTTTGCGGCTATCCACTGCACCGGTAAAAGCGCCTTTCTCATGGCCGAATAATTCCGAGTCAATGGTTCCTTCGGGAATGGCACCGCAGTTAACGGCAATGAATGGGTTGTGTTTGCGTGAGGAGAGTGCATGAATGATCTGTGAGAAAACTTCCTTACCCACACCGCTTTCACCCACGATCAATACCGTAAGATCGGTGCCCGCTACCTGCACGGCCGTATTTAATGCATGATTCAGCGCAGGTGAATTACCTATGATGCCGAACCGGTTTTTTATTGTTTGAAGATCCATGGTTTTAATTAGTAGTTAGTAATTAGTAGTTAGTAATTGGGGTTTACTAATTTCTAATCATCCTTTTTTTTTCTTCTTTTCCGTTAAGTATTTTTAGATCCTGTATCTCGATAAGCGCATAGCTATCATTTAATTTGTTTGTCAGAACATAAGCCTTCAATTACTAATTACTAATTTTCCCAAGCAACGTTCCCGCCGTACACGCATGAACAAACACATCAACATAATCTCCTTTCTGCAAAGAATATTGTTCTTTCGGAAAGATCACCACTTTGTTATGGTCTGTTCTGCCGTGCCAGTCGCTATCACTTTTTTTGGAATTGGCTTCGATCAATACTTTGAATGTTTTGTTCACATCACGCTGCATACTTTCCAATGAATGAATACGGTGTAATGCGATGATCTCCTGCAGTCTTCGTTTTTTTGTTTCCTCGGGAATATCATCTTCATACCTTCTTTCAGCCAAAGTACCGGGACGTTCGCTGTAGTAATACATATAGGCAAGATCGTATTTGCAGTATTTCATCAGCTCATACGATTCCTGGTGGTCTTCTTCTGTTTCTGTACAGAATCCCGTGATCATATCTGTACTTAAGCCACAACCCGGCAATATTTCACGGATGCGGTTCACTTTTGCGATATACCATTCTCTTGTATACGTACGGTTCATCAACTGCAATACCCGGTTGCTGCCGCTTTGTACCGGCAGGTGTATGTAATTGCAGATATTATCATATTTCGCAATGGTGAACAATACTTCGTCTGTAATATCCTTCGGATGCGAAGTGCTGAAACGCACACGTAACAAGGGTGATACCAATGCTACTTTCTCGAGTAGTTTCGCGAATGTGATGGTCTCATCATTTTTCTCGTCTATCCAATAATAACTGTCTACATTTTGTCCGAGTAAGGTTACTTCCCTGTAACCTGTCTGAAATAATTGTTCCACTTCCGCGATAATAGAATGTGCATCGCGGCTGCGTTCCCTTCCGCGTGTAAAAGGTACCACGCAGAAACTGCACATATTATTGCATCCGCGCATGATGGACACAAATGCACAAACACCGTTACTGTCTAAACGGATAGGGGCAATGTCGCCATAGGTCTCATCGCGGCTCAACAAAACATTCACGGCTTTCTGACCGGTTTCTGCTTCTTCTATCAATGCAGGTAAACTGCGGTAGGCATCGGGCCCCACAACAATATCTACCAATTTTTCTTCTTCTAATAATTTCGATTTTAAACGCTCGGCCATACAACCCAGCATGCCGATAAGCATACCCGGTTTTTTCTTTTTCAAGGCCCTGAATTCGGTGAGTCTTTTTCTTACGGTCATCTCCGCTTTTTCACGGATGGAGCAGGTATTAAGGAAGATCAGATCGGCTTCTTCTGCATTTCGTGTAGCGCCAAACCCTTCTGTATTTAAGATAGAAGCCACCACTTCGCTGTCGGCAAAATTCATGGCACAACCATAACTTTCTATATAGAAGTGTTTTTTCCAGGTGCCCGGTTTCTTCACAAGCGGATCAAAGGCTTCGCCCTGGCGACTTTCATCGTGGGTTTTGCCCGTTAGCTCCAACATTTCCATTCTTAACAAAATTTAGGGGACAAAAATACGAAAAATGAACCGTTTAATGCCAGATTGTCAGCAAAAACTACCTGAGAACCATTAGTTTTGCGACCAAAATTTGGATCTTAATGAGGATACTTATTCTGATTTTAACCGCTTTTGTTAGTTTTCAAAGTATTGATGCACAGGAACTGCAACTAAGCAGGATGCGTAATGAAACTTCCCGCACCATTAAAAAAGACGCCGATACGAGTAAATGGAACTGGAAAACAGGCGGGATGGTGAGCATGAACCTGGCCCAGGGTTCATTAAGTAACTGGGCAGCGGGAGGGGATAATTTTTCATTGACCGTGAATGGTTATTTTAACTATTTCTTTTTTTACCGGAAAAACAGGCATACCTGGGATAACAATATTGATGTGAACCTGGGTTATATCCAATCTACCAGCATCGGCAGCCGCAAGAATGATGACCGTTTTGATTACCTGAGCAAATACGGTTATAAGATGGATACAACAGGAAGGTGGTATCTCTCCACCTTGTTTAATTTCCGTACGCAGTTTTTTGATGGGTATACTTTCTCGAATAATGTGGGCGATTTCTCTTCTTCTTTTTTATCCCCGGCCTATGTGATCCTGTCCATCGGTTTTGATTATAAACCTGCATTGAATCTATCTCTTTTCGTTTCACCGCTTACTTCGCGCTCAACGATTATTTCCAATAATACACTGGCAGAAAAAGGGGTGTATGGTGTACCCAAGGGTAAACATGCATTGAATGAGGTCGGTGCCTTCGCTTCTGTGAACTATAATAATGCCATTGCGAAAAACGTGAATTATAAAGGAAGGCTGGATCTGTTCTCTAATTACCAGACTGGTGCGCAGAACGTGGACCTGTTCATGACGAATGTTTTCTCTTTCAAGATCAATAAACTTTTCTCCGCTACATACAGCCTGGATATGATCTACGATGATGATATCCGCCTCTTCGGTGCAACCAATACATCCCCGGGATTACAAACAAAGAGTTTGATCGGGATCGGGTTTTTGATGCCGTTGAGTGTGAAGAAGATTAAATACAGTTAGTAATTAATAGTTAATAGTTAATAATTTGAACCACTAAACTTCGGGATAGCACTAACAATTATTAACTATTAATTACTAACTATTAACTCTTGACTTTCAGTAAATGTTTTATCTTATTAGCTTTATAAGTCAAGTCCAGATAGTCCTTATGAAGTATCGTCACATGCCCCATTTTTCTTCCGGGCTTTGTTTGTGTTTTTCCGTAGAGGTGTACGAATACATTGTCCATAGCCAATACTTCTTTTAACCCTTCATAATTGGCCGTGCCTGAAAAGCCATCGGCGCCTAAGATATTTACGATAGCAGAAGGAAGGATGGGATCGGTGTTGCCTAATGGATAGCCGAGCATAATGCGCCAGAGCATATCGTACTGACTGGAATAATTCGCTTCAATGGTATGATGGCCGCTGTTGTGAACGCGGGGTGCTGTTTCGTTTACGAGTACTTCATCGTTGATGTCTACAAATAATTCAATGGCAAAAAGACCGGGGCTTTTTAATTCTTTTACCACTCTGGCAGCGATGGCTTCTGCTTTCCATAATGTTTTTTCAGGTAAGAGGGCTGGGCTGAGCTGGTAATCGAGCAGGTTCCATACGGGGTCGAAGATCATTTCAGCGGGAGGGTAGATAGCGGTCTCACCGGTATCACTCATTGCCACGATCATGGCGATCTCTTTTTTGATCTTTACTTTTTTCTCCAGTACAGAAGGTGCATCAAATCCTTTGGAAATATCTTTTTCAGTTTCTAAAACAGACACGCCCTTGCCATCATAACCGCCTTGCCCGATCTTATGAACAGCCGGCAGAAAACCAATATGATCCTGTAAAGAAGCCAGGTTTTCAGTGATCACAAATTCGGAAGTGGGTATCTGGTGTTTACTATAGAATTCTTTTTGTATCACCTTGTTCTTGATGATGCGGATAGCAGAAGGTTTAGGATAAACTCTTACGCCTTCGGATTCCAGTTTCTCCAACGCATCCACATTTACAGATTCGATTTCGATGGTGAGTGCATCGAGGCCTTTGCCGAATTGATAAACCGTTTCAAAATCCGTGATATCACCTTTTGTAAAATGATGGCAAAGATGAGCAGCCGGACAATTCTCATCGTTTTCCAATACATGTGTTTCCACAACATAATTTCCTGCTGCCTGTAATAACATTCTACCTAATTGACCGCCGCCGAGGATGCCTATTTTCATATAATAAGATTGCTATCAGGCGAAGATAGTTAAGAGTTAAAAGTGAAAAGTGAAAAGTTTCGCTTACAGTTTCCCACACTCTTCACTTTTAACTCTTAACTATTAACTCATTTCTATAGCTTTGTATCGATGATACCCGACTATCCCCATAAAATTTTCAGCGATAAGCGTTTCTGCTATTGCCTGCTGATGGAAGCGCTCGCCATGGATCCCCACAGCTAATAGCTAACTGCTAAAAGCTAACCGCTTCTTTTTTACTCTTCAAATCATTTTATGGAAACAGTTATTTCAAATACTGCTGCAACCGATGTAACGCAGGATTTTCTTCCTTTGCAGGGAACAGATTATGTAGAATTTTATGTAGGCAACGCCAAACAGGCTGCGCATTTTTATAAGACCGCTTTTGGTTTTCAGAGTTTGGCTTATGCGGGCCCTGAAACAGGTGTAAAAGACAGGGCGAGTTACGCGGTTCGCCAGAACAAACTCACTTTTGTTTTTACCACTCCTTTACGTAGCCAGAATACAATGGCCGATCATATTTACAAACATGGTGATGGTGTAAAAATGCTGGCCTTAAAAGTGGATGATGCAACCGATGCCTGGCACCAAACCACCTTGCGGGGCGCCAGGAGTTATTTAGAACCTTTGGTATTAACGGATGATCATGGGGAAATGATCATGAGCGGTATTCACACGTATGGTGATACAGTGCATCTTTTTATTGAAAGAAAAAATTACGAAGGTGTCTTTATGCCCGGTTACCGCAAATGGGAAAGTAATTACAATCCTGGAGAAACTGGTCTGTTATACGTTGATCATTGCGTAGGTAATGTGGGTTGGAACAAAATGAATCCCTGGGTAAAATTTTACGAGGAAGTAATGGGATTTCGCAATATTCTCACATTCGATGATAGTGATATCTCTACCGAATATTCTGCCCTGATGAGTAAAGTGATGAGTAACGGTAACGGATTTGTAAAGTTCCCCATCAATGAGCCCGCAGAAGGCAAAAAGAAATCGCAGGTGGAAGAATACCTCGATTATTATGATGGTGAAGGCTGCCAGCACGTAGCGCTTGCTACCGGCGATATTGTAAAAACCGTCACAGATCTGCAAAACCGGGGAGTGGAATTCCTGAAAGTACCCAGTTCCTATTATGATGACCTGGTAGACAGGGTCGGGCATATCGATGAGGATCTTTCCCCACTAAAAGAGCTCGGCATCCTGGTTGACCGTGACAATGAGGGCTACCTATTACAAATATTTACCAAGCCTGTAGAGGACCGGCCCACACTTTTCTTCGAGATAATCCAGCGAAAAGGGGCCAAAAGCTTCGGGAAGGGGAATTTTAAGGCACTTTTTGAGGCGATTGAGCGGGAACAGGAGCTGAGGGGCAATTTGTAGCTGGGTGACCCTCCGTCCTGCGGACACCTCCCCTAAAAGGGTAGGAAGAACTGGTTATAGAATTGGATGATCATCAAGTGCTAACAAAATCCCTTCTCTCTCCCAAGGGGAAATGTCCGCAGGACAAAGGGGGGGTGGGTGGGTGTGAACAATTTTAACTCTTGAAAGAACGTTAATTTATCAACCATGCGTTGATGGTATTTTTTCAAGTCTTATTTTTGGAACTATGAAGCGTGTAACCGGTGTGATTCTTTTAGTGGTGGTAGTGATGCAATTGTCTGCGCAGTCTTCTTTTATGGCTTCCCAGCGCCTGTATCCCAAAGTAGCAAATGCGGTAAAAATGCGGGAGGATTCCCTGAAAAAGCAACTGGCCGATATGCATATCTCCTGGCCCGTAAAACAGATCTACGTAAGAAGTTTTAAATACGATAGCCAATTGGAAGTATGGGTACGTAATTCAAAAACAGAAGCATTTAAACTGTTCAAGACCTATAAAGTATGTGCTTTATCAGGTGCGCTTGGTCCAAAACGTATTGAAGGTGATTACCAGGTACCGGAAGGTTTTTATTATATTACTGAATTCAACCCGAAAAGTAATTACAATATGTCGCTGGGATTGAATTATCCCAATGCTTCGGATATGCTGTTGAGCGATTCAGTAAAACCCGGCAATGATATCTATATTCATGGAAGTTGTGTAACCGTGGGTTGTATTCCGATCAATACCCAGATAGATGAGTTGTACCTGCTGGCTTCCTATGCGCACGACCAGGGCCAGGACTTTATTCCCGTGCACATTTACCCTATCCGCTATAATGTAGAAAAAAGCCGTGATGTGCTGGGGAAATCAACGAAAGACGATCCATCTTACCAACGTTTTTCTGCAAGACTAAAAGAAGTGTTCGATTATTTTGAGCAGAACAAAAAATTACCGCTGATCTCCATCAATAAAAAGGGAGAGTACATCCCGCTGTAAATAAAATAGTATTTCAGATTTTTTAGAGGCGTAACTGTTTTCGAAGACGCTTTTTTTCTTCGTTTTTCTTTTATTGAACTGGGATCTTGCAATAGCAGAAAAACGAAGAAAAGAAGCGTCTTTGTCTTTCGGAAAGACTCATCATTTGTATAGAGTCTGTATTGTTTCCTGCGTTCTCTGTGTGAGCACTATGCTTTTTCCTTGTGTAAGTTTTTCGAATACCTCGGCATTGTAATGCCTGATGGTTAACAAATTCAATTCTTTTTCTACCTGCACGTCAAACAGGTCCGCAGCTTCTGATGCAAGCTGTTCAATTTTTTCTGCACGGTAATCAAGACAAACCTGTACACCAATGGCACCGGTTTGTATCAGGTTGGGGCGCAGTTTTATTTTACTGAACAGTTTGTATAGTTTACTCATCGGCTCTTCTCCCACAAAAGAAAAATCGCGGCTGTTCAAATGCAGCAATGCCTGGTTCTGTTTGATAACGATGATCGGCGGTAAGTTCTTGATATTCTTTTTATGGATGATTGTTCCCGGTAAGGATGGATCAAGGAAACATTTTACATGTAACGGTATGCCTTTGTTCTGCAAAGGTTTGATCGTTTTGGGATGTATCACCTGCGCACCATAATAAGCCATCTCGATCACTTCAGTAAAATTCAATTCCGAAATAAGTTGTGCATCGGGGAATAGTTTTGGATCGGCATTCATCACGCCCTCTACATCTTTCCAGATACTTAAACTTTCTGCATCGAGTATATTGGCAAAAACAGCAGCGGTATAATCACTTCCTTCACGGCCCAGAGTGGTACTTTCATTATCATCAGTAGAACCGATAAAACCCTGGGTAATGAAGATGTTAGTTGTTAGTTGACGGTTGTCCGAAGTTCCCTCTGCCAACTGTCCGCTGCCAACTGCCATCTTTATCCTTTCTTCCGTTACCATCCAATCAATCCCTGCATCCCTGAAATTATTATCCGTTCGTACAAGATCCCTTACGTCGAGCCATTCGTTGCCGATGCCGGTTTCGTTAAGGTAATGACTGATGATGCAAGTGCTTAATAACTCACCAACACAAACCACCTGGTCGTAATAATAATCAAATTCCCTAACGGGTTTATCGTGCAGTAGCCATTCTACTTCTGTAAAAAAATCAGTCAGCTGTGAAAGACATCTGTTGAAATGGGTAACGAGTAAATATTTGGAAATATTGATATGGTGCTGCTTCACCGCTTCAAACAACTGTAAAGCTTCTTCTTTATTGCCTGCATAAAAAGCTTCCACTACTTTTTCAAGCCCATTAGTGGTTTTGCCCATGGCGGATATAATGATCACCAAAGGTTCTTTTTCATACAATTTTACAATGCCTGCAAGATTCTGTATCCGTTCTACACTATTTACACTGGCCCCGCCGAATTTAAATACTTTCATGCCTTCCGGTTGTTATCTGTTCGCGCAAAACTAATGGTAAT
Organism: Bacteroidota bacterium; assembly: GCA_040388475.1. Taxonomy (GTDB): domain Bacteria; phylum Bacteroidota; class Bacteroidia; order Chitinophagales; family Chitinophagaceae; genus Sediminibacterium. The sequence continues at coordinate 395,887 of JAZKBT010000002.1, forward strand.
TATGTAAATCCGGGTTGGAATACAGCGTGTTTACCGCGTATGGTATGGTTGTTGCATTGTTATAGTAAATTTAATATCCATGAAACATTGCTTCTTCCTGTTAACCATCTTCATCCTGTTATCCTGTAGCCCTAAATATGCGCCATCCGAATCAGTTCCTGTTTCCGGCAAGACCGAGGTGAACGGTAATATGGAAGAATCGATATTGGGTTATATTAACGCACACAGGCGCTCAAAAGGACTAGCTAAGCTCCAGATGAGCGATATTGCCTCTCAACAGGCATACCAGCACAGTAAGAATATGGCCACCGGTAAAACGGGTTTCGGGCATAATGGTTTTGATCAAAGGATTCAGAATATCAAAAAAGCGATGGGCACTACTTTTATGGCCGCTTCAGCGGAAAATGTTGCTTACGGACAGTTATCTGCCAAAGAGGTAGTACAAGGTTGGCTGAAAAGCGCTCCTCATAAAAAGAATATTGAAGGCAATTATAATCTTACTGGTATCGGTCTTGCTAAAGACAGGACTGGTGATATCTATTTCACACAGATATTTTTACGGAAATAATTCAGGAAAGTTATGAGCTGCTTTTCAAAAAATATCCCTCTGATTACAGGCCGCTCCCTAACTTTATCCAAACGATCTGGATATGAACATCAACCGGAATATTCTCACTTTAGATGAATTCACACTTACCCAATTGCGACAATTTCCTACAGCTACCGGTGAGCTGAGCAGGTTGCTGCGCGATATGGCCCTTGCTGCCAAAAGAGTTAACGTAGAAGTAAACAAAGCCGGGCTGGTGGATATACTCGGCGATTACGGCACCATCAATGTGCAGGGAGAAGATGTAAAAAAACTCGACATTTTTGCGAATAACCAATTCATGGGTGTATTGAAACACGGAATCAGCTGCGCCGGTATCGGCAGTGAGGAGATGGATGATTTTGTGGTGTTTGATGATGAAATAAGCAACAACAGCAAATATGTTGTTTTATTTGATCCATTGGATGGAAGTGGTAACATTGATGTGAATGTTTCTATCGGTACTATTTTCAGTGTATACAGGAGGGTAAGTGAATTGGGTAAACCCTGTACAAAAGAAGATTTTTTACAACAGGGTAATAAACAGGTGGCAGCAGGTTATATGGTATATGGCTCAAGCACCATGCTGGTATACGCTACACGTCGCGGCGTGAATGGTTTTACCCTGGATCCGTCTATTGGGGAATTTACTTTGAGTCACCCGGATATCAAATGCCCTGAGAGCGGTAAATTCTATTCGGTTAATCATGGTAACTTCTTTCAATACGATGAGCAGGTTCGTAAATACATCAATGGTTGCCAAAGCAAGACAAAAGAAACCGGCGGGCCATATACACAAAGATATATTGGAAGTATGGTGGCCGATGTACATCGCAACCTGATCAAAGGGGGGATCTTTATGTATCCCGGCACCACTGATAAACCAAAAGGCAAGCTGCGTTTATTGTATGAAGCCAATCCATTTGCTTTTATCGTGGAAGTAGCGGGCGGACTGGCTACTAATGGGAAACAAAGGATCATGGATATACAACCTACTGAATTGCATCAACGCACACCGCTATTCATAGGCAGCAGGAAAATGATGGAGGAGCTGGAAACCTATACAGGCCCATTAAAATAAACACATGAAGAGAGCAATTTGTTTTTTTACATTTCTATTTTTGCTGATAAGCATTACATCCAATGCCCAGCAACGTTTGAATCCGAAGGGGATGACATACCTGATCATGCAAAAGCCAAATAACATTGTTTATCATGATACGGTTTTTACAGGTAGCAGGCAATTCAGGGATCTTTTTTATCGTACGCAGGATACTGAATTGATCATGCGTTATAAGAAGCACCAGTCCAATAAAATTATCGGGCAGGCTATTAGCCTGGCAGGTACTGTTGCCATGATAGTGGGCATCCGAAAATTATCTGATGATGGACAGAAAGGACTTGGATGGGGATTGATCGGGGGAGGTTTTGCTTCAGCACTGGCGGGTGGGTATCTTACCATGAAAGGACAACAGCAGCTGCAAATGGCCGTAACTTTATTCAACCAAAAACATTCCCGCGCAGCATTGGGAATCGGTGTTTCAGATAATACTGCCGGGTTGGTTTATAAATTTTAAAGTATGAACAAGATCATTATCAGCGTAAAGGACCTGCACAAACAATATGGAGATTTCAAAGCGGTGAAGGGCATCAGTTTTGATGTAATGGAAGGAGAAATCTTCGGGTTACTCGGCCCTAACGGAGCCGGTAAATCAACCACACTGGAGATCATTGAAACGCTTCGCATCAAAACAAGTGGGGAAGTGATCGTAAACGGGTTGAACCTGGATGATTCTCCCAATGAGATCAAGAAGATCATTGGTGTGCAGTTACAGACATCCGGTTATTATCCTGGTCTTACATTGACAGAACTGATCGCACTTTTTGCGGGTTTGTATAATGAAGTGGTTGATCCGCTTGCATTACTTGATACCGTAAACCTGCGCGATAAGGCCAAAGCAAAATTCAAAGAATTAAGCGGCGGGCAGAAACAACGTTTTTCGATAGCCACCACACTGATCAATAAACCCAGGATCATCTTTCTTGATGAACCGACCACGGGATTGGATCCGCAGGCAAGAAGAAACCTGTGGGACCTGATTCGTGATATCAGGAGCCAGGGGACAACCGTGATCATCACCACACATTATATGGATGAAGCGGAAGTATTGTGCGACAGGGTTGCCATCATCGACAGTGGCAAGATCATCTCACTGAATTCTCCTGATAAATTAATTGATGAACTGGTTGCGAGCGGTTTTGAAAAACCAAAAGAAGTGAAACAGGCAACCTTGGAAGATGTGTTTATTCATTTGACAGGGAAAGCATTGAGAGAAGAATAATCTAACAGGCAGGCTAATCTATATTTACTCTGCGTTAACTCTGATTCTCTGCGACTCTGCGGTGAATGCAAACCCAAATTCACCGCAGAGCCGCCAAGGCGCAGAGTTTTCGCAGAGAAAAACAATTAATTAATTAATCTATGACAGTAGACCCACGATACCCAATCGGGAAATATGAACCCCAACCTTTTTCAAAAGAACAAAAAGAAAAATGGTTACTTGATATTAAGTTCCTGCCCGAAGAACTGGAACGGTCCGTATTGAATTTAGATGCGGCACAATTACACACCGCTTACCGCGATGGCGGGTGGACCGTACAGCAACTGGTACATCATGTAGCGGATAGTCATATGAATGCATATACAAGATTTAAAGTAGGATTAACAGAAGAGAATCCTACCATCAAACCTTATGAAGAAAAGGAATGGGCGAAATTTTCGGATAATGATCTGCCGATAAATTTGTCGCTTACTTTATTGCATGCTTTACACCAACGTTGGTATACTGCTATCAAAGACCTGGATGATACACAGTGGGAAAGAACCGTAGTACATCCTGAACATGGCCGTCAAATGACCTTATGGTTTTTATTGGGAATGTATGCATGGCACGGGAAACATCATACCGCACATATCACATCATTAAGAGAAAGTAAAGGCTGGTAATATGGATCAACCGAGAGATTTGCGATGGAAAAAATTATCCTCAAAATATGTTTATAGCGACAGATGGTTCAAAGCACGGGCCGATAGTTGTGAGTTTCCTGATGGAAGAGTCATAGAGCCTTATTATGTAGTAGAGTTGCCCGACTGGTGCAATACCATTATTGTTACAAAAGAAGAACGCATCATACTGGTCCGCCAATACCGTTATGCTGCAGATCAAACAACGTTTGAATTACCGGGTGGTGTTATAGATAATAATGAAGAACCTGTTGAAGCGGCAAAACGTGAAATGGAAGAGGAGACAGGATATACATCAGGTGATATTGAGTTCCTGATGCAGGTTTCTCCCAACCCTGCCATCAATAATAATACAGCTTATTTTTTCCTCGCAAGAAATGCAGTGCCAACTTCCGCTACAAATTCTGATGCTTTTGAGGACATAGATGTTGTTTCTTTTTCCAAAGAAGAAATATGGCAATTGATGCAGGAGAATAAGCTACAACATGGAGTGCAGATAGGGCCGTTGTATACAGCTCTTGTAAGACTGGGGTGGTTAAAATTTTCAAATTGAATGGACTTCTCCAACTAGAAAAACACTTCCACAAACCAATATCATATCCTCCTTATGTGCATGGCTCAATGCATTTTGTAAAGCAGCATTCACATCACCAAATGTTTTTCCAATTAATTCAAAGCGTTCAGCATTCAGTCGTAAGCTTTCTGCATCTAATGCGCGTGGGATCTGTGCCTGTGTGAAATAATACGTGGCGTGTTTAGGGAGCAGCGCCAATACCGCATCGATCTCTTTATCTTTTACCATACCAATGATCACATGCAGGTGATGATAGTCTGATAATTCGATTTGTTTTTTTATTTGGGCAATGCCATCCACATTATGTCCCACATCAAGTATCACAACAGGATTATGATGTATTACTTCCCATCTTCCATGTAATCCTGTTAACCGTTTTACGTGCGGCAATGCTTTTTGAACAGTTATCGTATCAATTTCCCATCCCTGTATTTGTAATTGACGTGCAGCTTCTAAAACCGTCAGTAAATTTTTTGTTTGATAAATACCTGGCAGGTCCAGTGCATATTTGTGATGATCATCATTGTGTTTATCAATGATCTCAACGGTTAACTGGTGATGCTCATATTCCCAATCCGCCACATATCTTTTTTCTTCTGCATAAATAATCTGCGAGTCTGTGGCGATCATTTCAAAAACCGGTTTTGTCTCCGTGATCACTTCACCGATCACAACAGGTATTCCTTTCTTGATGATACCCGCTTTTTCAAACGCAATTTTTCCCAGTGTATCGCCCAGCATATTCATATGATCCCAGCCGATATTGGTAATGATACTTAGTTCGGGGGTAATAATATTGGTGCTGTCGAAACGACCACCTAAACCAACTTCTATCACCGCAATATCCACTTCCTGTTTCGCAAAATAATCAAATGCCATCGCTACGGTAATCTCGAAGAAAGAAGGTTCTATCTCATTGATCAAGGGTTGTATGCGTTGTGTAAAATCGGTAACAAAATTTTCATCACACCATTGCCCATCTATCTTGATCCTTTCCCTGAAATCTTTTAAATGCGGCGAAGTGTATAAGCCTGTTTTATAACCGGCTGTTTGCAGGATGGCTGCCAACATATGACTGGTAGAGCCCTTGCCATTGGTGCCCGCAATATGAATGGATTTGAATTTGTGTTGTGGATTGCCTAAAGCTTCGCACAAACGAATGGTATTGGTCAGGTCCTTCTTAAACGCCGCCGCGCCAATACGGCTGAACATGGGCAGTTTTTTAAAAAGGTATTCTACGGTTTGCTGGTAAGTCATAATCTGCTGCAAATTATGCAACAATCATTATCCGCGTAGTTTGAAATTGAAAACAAGTGTACCGGTTTGTTCTTCTGCAGTTCCACTGTTAAGTTTCAGGCTGCGGGCCTTGCGCAAGGCAATACTTCTGATCGATTGATTGGTAGTGGTTGTGCCACGCTGGTTAACGATGGCCATGGTTACGTTGCCGGCTTTGTCAACGGTAATATCAACGGCTACTTTTGCATTCTCATTAAAATCATCTTCAAAAGAAGGGAGTTTGGTAATACGCCTTCCATCCAATCCACTACGGATACTCACACCACCGGCGCCGCCATTGCCACTGTTTCCGCTCGCAGCATTTCCTTTATAACTATCTGAATTGGGATTGCCATTCGGATTACCCTGGTCGCCTTTGCCACCAGCGATGCCTTGATTCTTTACACCATTGTAACTATCGGCACGGTTACCGCTTGTTGCTGTACTCGTTCCACCTTTAAACACTGCTTTTGGTTTTGGTGGCGCGGGTGTTGGATTGGTTACAACAGGATTTTCTTTTTTTGCTTTTACAAGGGGAGCATTGATGGGTTTGGTAGCTGGCTTTGTGTTTTTTGAAACCGCCGGTGCGTCACCATCAGCAGATTCATCTGTATTGATCTTTGGTTGATCACTTGCCTGTTGTGCTGTTTTAGGAGGAGCGCTTTTTATATCTTCTGTTGCAGAAGGCTCACCAGGTATCTGCGGGGCAACATCACCTAAACCGGTTTCGCTGTTACCCAGGTTCACTTCTATGCCTTCGCCAAATTCAGGAACGGGGATCTGAGGGAGTGTCCATTGCATAAAAAAGAACAGGATAGCCAGCAATGCACAGATCATCGCCGTATACGCCGAAGCTTTCATGTTCTTTTCACGTTCGAAAGAAGCCGCCATGGACTGGTAATTGGTCATATCAAATGTACAGGTATCGGGGTTGGTAAGTTCCGATGTTGAAAATTACATAGAGAGGGGGTGGGTAATCCACTTTTGGGGTATAAATAAAGGTTAAGATTGGGTTTCAATAAGGGCTAAAGGAGAAAAAGAGTGTAACAAGAGGTGTTCTCATATGCTCTTTTTCTCTTGTCCTTCTCTTATTGAAATTTTACATTTTTGCGAAGTGGCCATTGATAGGCTGCTCCCTTATCTGAAGAAGGCATCATACCCAAACCTCAGCAGGGTAGCCGTAATAATGATCATAAAAAAAAAGCGGATGAACTGGTTTCCTTTAGAAATGGCAAGCCGCGCACCCAGGATGCCACCTAAGCCATTGCATGCAGCCATTGGCAGGGCCACTTTCCATAAAATGGTCCCTTTCAGGAGAAACAAAACGATCGACCCGAAATTGGTCGAGAGATTGATGAGTTTGGCGTTGGCGCTTGCGTGTAAAAAATCAAATCCCATCAGGGTGATAAAAGCCAATACGAGAAAACTTCCTGCACCCGGCCCGATAAATCCATCATAAAAGCCAATGCTGATGCTGATCAATAATGCATAACCGAGTTCTTTTTTGGGTGAATGTGCTTTATGTGTATGCTGACCGAAATTCTTTTTACTGTAAGTATAAATGGCCACTATGATCAACACGATAAAAATAACGGGTTTCATAAAACGGTTGCTAACGAGAGTAAGTACTTCAGAACCCGCGAAGGCAGCTATGAATGCAGTGATACACATCAGACCCGCCAATCGCCAGTTAAGTCTTACCTTTTTCAGGTATTGGATAGTCGCGAAGGTTGTGCCCGTACACGCGGGGATTTTTAAAGAACCGATCACAGTTGCTACAGGGTATTGCGGTAATAATACCAGTGCCGCTGGGGTCTGTATCAAACCGCCACCACCAACGATTGCATCAACAAAACCGGCTGAAAAAGCAAAAAGGCAGAGTAAGATAAGTGTGAATGTGGTCATGAGGTTGCAAGATAAGAAGGCAGTAATAAATTTAGCCGCAGATTCGCAGATTAGATAAAAATAGCCACAGATGACACGGATTACCACAGATTTTTTCTGTGCTATTCTGTGTCATCTGTGGCAAAAGAAATATTCTCCGAATCTGCGGCTATTTAATTACACGATTGTTCTGATTTTCATCCTCGCATTCGCTAGAAGTAATCCCGCTATCACCAATACACCGCTGATAATGTGGATACCGGTAATCTCTTCGCCCAATAACCACACGGCTTCTAATGTACTGAAGATCGGAATGAGGTTGCCAAACAAAACCGTTCTTCCTGCGCCCAGTTTCTGTAAAGCAATGTTCCAGCAAAGAAATGCGATTACGGAAGTGCCCGCGCCTAAATAGATGATCACGCTGAACAGCGGCCAGCTCCATTGTGTAATAGCGCCACTGCTCATTTCCCAAATGAAAAAAGGGAATAACATGATCGTTCCCATCGCGAATATTACAAAGAGGAAACTCAGCGCCGATATTCCCTGCGGTTTTTTCCTCACCAGAATATTATACACAGCAAAAGCAAAAGCCCCTGCCAATACCCATATATCACCGGTTGAAAAATGAAAACTCGCAAGGATCTGCCAACTGCCTTTTGATATCAGCAGTAGTATACCTACGATACAAATAATCATTCCTGCAATACGGAACCTGCCCAGTTTTTCTTTTAAAAAGATCACGGCAAGAATCGTTGCAAAAATGGGAGAGGAGGTTGTTCCGATTAATGCAAGGTTGATGGCAGTTGTATAATGTCCCGCTACATACACGCAGGTATTGAAAATGGTGATGCCTGTTAAAGAAACCCAGCACAAATATTTCCAGTTAACACGGATCAATGCTTTTTCTTCCCGGAATTTTTTCCAAGCAAACGGCGCGATAATAATGGTTGCAGTTAACCACCTGTAAAAAGCCAGGCTCACCGGCCCGATCTGTTTACTTACCCCCCTTGATATAATAAAGTTCCCCGACCAGATGATCACAGCAAGGATTGCGAGGAAGATGCCGAGGTAGGTGTCTTTCTTTTGTGTTGAGGACATTTTTTGTTTTAAATGTTAAATGTTAAATGTTGAATGATTTTCTATGAACGATTTGTAGAAACTGAATGAATTGAGTCAACTCATTCAACATTTAAAATTCAACATTCAACATAATCAAGACGCATAGAGTTCCCCACCCGCAAAATCATGCTCATAATCCCCCCTGATCCTTTCCATAGAAGGATTAAAATAACCAAAACGAAGTTTCGGAAATTCTTCGCGGATCAGTTCCATCAATTGTTTTACACCGAGCATCTCGCCGGTTTCGTGCACGCCTATCTTTCCCATGTACCAATCGGGATCGATATTGAAATTGCGCCACTGGATCATTTTAAGATCGGTATCGATGATGAGTTTGCGCAGCGCTTCATATTCTTCCACGCTATCTGTCATGCCAGGGAATACAAAATAGTTGATGCTCGTCCAGCCGCCATAGCTGCTCATTACTTTCAGGCTTTCAACAATATCTTCGAATTGATAATTATTAGGCCGGTAATACGGTTCGTAAATATGTTTTCTTGCGGAGTTGGTACTTACACGTATGCTGTTCAAACCCGCTTCACACAGGGCTTTCACGGCCTCGGGTTTTGAGCCGTTGGTATTGATATTGATACTGCCCTTATCGGTATGTTTACGAATTTCAATGATCGCTTCGCGAATGGTTTCCCACATCAGTAATGGTTCACCTTCGCATCCCTGCCCAAAACTTATAATGGGGTAAGGTGCATTGATCAGATGCGGAACCGTGAACTCAACGATCTCTTCGGCCATCGGTTTAAACGTGAGCCTGTCCTGTGTTGATACGATCGTTTCTTCTTCCGGTTGAAACGAAATACATCCAATGCAATTGGCATTACATGCCGGTGATGTTGGTACGGGACATTCCCATCTGCCTAAAGAAAAATTACGTGCAGCGGGACAATTATACGTCATGCAGCAATTCTCCATCAAATGTTTTACCAGCCTGTTTTCAGGATAGGCTTCCAGCAAATGATGTGCACCTTGTTTGATCTTGGTATCATCATATCCTGCACATTCCTGGCGTATGTCTTTTTCAATGCGAACAGCGGGAACATAATTTTTGTTATTCAACCAACCCACAGCTGTGTAACAAAACAAAGGAAGTGTGGGAGCATCAGCAAGCGTTTCAAATGCAGCGATGTATAAACCGGTATGTGCAGGGGGAATAAATGCAGCAACGGCCCACCCTTTTTCGCATAAACGCATTTCGCCTGTTTGCACATCAATGCCAATACCACGACGGCCGGGTAATTCATACAGGTTACCTCCATCAGGTAATTCTATCCATTCATCGGTAGGTATGGGAAATGCATCCCAGCCTGCACGGCCAACGGCATAAAGTGTATCATCTTCAAATATGTTTCCTTTACCATCGGAGTAGAGAATATATGGAGATTGTGTTAGCATAATTAGTAATTAGTAATTAGTAATTGGTAATTGGTTCAGTTTGTAATATGAATGTCACTATTTCTAAGATGTTTTGATCTTTTAGTGATTCTAATTACTAACTACTAATTGTTTTCTGCAAAATTCGTTAAATTCTTTCTCTTCAAGTTCCGTTGTATCTTCCTGTGTTTCCTTTTGTATCAGTTTGTTGTTTTTGAAATCGATGGTGAGGATGCAGTCTTTCAAAACCACGTTTGTTAATAATGCCCAGGGGTAGGATCTCTTTGGGAAAGAATTAATGGTAATGCCTTCTTCATCAAACGCTATCTCTTTGGGAAACTTTACCTGTTTTTCAAATAGCACAGCAATAAAATATAAAATGGGTATCCATAAGGGGCCGTCAAGTTTTCTATAATTGATCACCCAGCCGATCGTAGCTATTAACAGGCCCAGCCTATAGTAAACGATCTCTTCTTTTTTAGGGTTGACCATACAACGTATCCACCAGGCGATCATTCCTAAAACGAGTATCCCAAAGGTGGTGGTCAACCAGTTAACTTCATGGATCGCTGAAATGGCATAGCTGAACACTGCGATAGCGATCATCAGCATTAACCTGCTGATCAGATCAATCACTAAATAAGAGGGTCTTTTTACTTCAATAATATAATCGTGAACTTTCATGAAAGGAGTTTGCCTTAAAGATGCACTATGATTGATTATTCACAAACAGGTTGCATAAACGCCAGAGAATTCTTGCACCCACATTGCTGTCCCAGTCGGTTTGTCCCACACCGATCTCAACCAGGTCGAACCCTATGATCCTGCGGCCGCTTTCAGTTATTTTTCTGATAAGGTAAAAGATCTGTTCCGCTTCAAATCCTCCTTTTACAGGGGTACCTGTATTGGGGCAATATTTCCTGTCAAGGCCATCAATGTCAAAGCTGATATATACTTTATTGGGAAGATGGTTCACAATCTCATCGGCGATCTGTTTCCAGGTTTCGCCTTCATACTGTCTTTCTTTGATGGCTTTATCGAGATAGGCGATCACGCGATAATTGCTATTGCAGATATAATCCCATTCTTCCTCACAAAAATCCCTCACACCGATCTGTACCAATTTTTCCAAAGCGGGGATCTCCTGTAACGCATTATACATTACAGAAGCGTGTGAATAATTAAAACGTTCATAGCCTTTGCGAAGATCACAATGTGCATCTATCTGTAAAACACCGAATGCCCCATGTTTTTCACCGAGGGCCGTCATAAACCCAAGCGGTGTGCTGTGGTCGCCGCCGAGCAGCGCTACCAGTTTGCCTTTCTCAAGTAAAGCTTTGCTATGTTCATATACCCACTGGTTCATCATGGCACTGCCTTCGTTGATCTCTTTCAGGCTCTTGCACATGAACTTGTTCTTTTCTACCGGCTCGCCTTTGGAAATATAATCGATGTAGAGTTCGGCTTCTTTGCGCAGGTAATCGCTTTTCATAAGCAGTTTCCTGTCAATATCACCCATATAGAATCCCTGTTTCCAGCCGTAGTTTCCATCAGCGTCAAAAATATCTACCTGCTTGCTTGTTTTGAAAACATGCTCCGCTGCGCGGGAGGTGCCGGCACCATAGCTCACAGTCACTTCCCAGGGAACAGGAAGGATCACCAAACGGGCATCATCTTCGGTAAAGGGAAGTCCAAAAATGTTGTTGTTGGGGTTGCCAACGAAGTTGGGGTCAAATTGTGATAGATCGGCCATGGTATTTGCTTGATTCAAACAGGGCGCAAATTTACTGGCAATTTTCGGAATTTGATGAAGATTAATATAGTATTAAGGTGGGTTACAGGACTATTTCGGCCGGAGGCCGGGGGATACTGGTCACTCGGCAGAGCCGAGCGACTACCCCCGCTATTTTTAGTTTTTTATGACTTTAACGCAACTCCAGACTCCAGACTTCAGACTCCTAACTGTTTTTGGTCTACTTTTGCGCCGTAAAACGTATTGGAATGAAGAAAATGCATATTGTTATCCTTGTATGTATCGCCGCGGCCATTATGGTGCTGATCAGTTATTCGGGCGATCTGACCACTTATGAAACCATCGCTTCTGCCAGGCAGAAAGAGGGCAAATTTGTGAACCTGATCGTGAAACTTGATAAGGACCAGCCCGTGGAATACGATGCGGTTAAGAACCCCAATTACCTGGTGTTTAACGCGATCGATACTTTGGGAAACAATATCAAAGTGATCTATCATAATAACAAGCCCACCGATATGGAAAAAAGCGAGCGTATTGTATTAAAAGGAAAAGTGCAGGGCGATCATTTTGAATGCAAGGATATCCTGTTGAAATGTCCTTCCAAATACAAAGACGATCCTAAATCGAATAAACCGGTGCAGGCATCTTAATAAAGGTTTTTCATGCTGTGTTGTTTGTAACAACGGGCATCATCTCATTTGAACTACTGCTACATGAATTATATTGGCGAACATTTACTTCCAGGACAGATCGGTCATTTTTTTGCGGTACTTTCTTTAATGGCTTCATTGGTGGCAACGGTTGCCTATGCATGGGCCTTCCGTACACAGGCATTGCCTGAGAAACAGGCATGGATCCGGATGGCAAGGGTTGCTTTCTTTATTGAGACTGTTTGCGTGATCGGTTTGTTTGTTACGCTGTATTATATTATTTCCCACCATTATTTCGAATACAAATACGCCTATACCCATAGCGATAAAGGTTTGCAGATGGAATACCTGCTGGCCTGTTTCTGGGAAGGGCAGGAAGGAAGTTTTATGCTCTGGGCTTTCTGGCATTGTGTATTGGGCTGGATCCTGATCTGGCGCTCGAAAGAATGGGAAGCAGGGGTGATGATGGTCATCAGCTTTGCGCAGTTCTGCCTCGCAACCATGGTCATTGGTATCTATTTCTTTGGATTTAAAATTGGAAGCAGCCCGTTCGTACTGCTTCGTAATGAAGGTTTTTTTGATTCTGCACCTGTGTTTCAGGATATCGTGAATGGCGGCGTTCGCGCGGATTATTTAGCGTTGCTGAAAGATGGTAATGGGCTTAATACATTATTGCAGAATTACTGGATGGTGATACATCCACCCATATTATTCTTAGGTTTTGCTTCTACCATTGTACCATTCTCTTATGCGATCGCAGGATTATTGAGTAAGAAACATGAATGGATCAAACCTTCTTTACCATGGGCCTCTTTTTCTGCAGCAGTTTTAGGAACAGGCGTGATGATGGGCGCCGCATGGGCCTATGAAAGTTTATCATTCGGCGGTTACTGGGCATGGGATCCTGTAGAGAATGCATCGCTGGTTCCGTGGTTAACATTGGTAGCGGGATTGCATACGAATCTGATCTATCGAAATACAGGCTATTCACTTCGCCCGACCTATTTCTTTTATATCATCAGTTTCTCATTGATATTATATTCTACTTTCCTAACAAGAAGCGGGATTCTCGGAGATACATCGGTACACGCATTTACGGATCTCGGTATGAATGTGCAGTTGCTGTTATTCCTGCTGATATTTTTTGTACCCGCGCTTTTCCTGTATTTCAAAAACTATAAAAGCATTCCTTCGATTGCAAAAGAAGAGAATACGTATAGCCGCGAGTTCTGGATCTTTATCGGGTCACTGGTATTGTTTTTATCGGGATTGGTGATCATCGCCAAAACATCGGTACCTGTTGTGAACAAAGTATTCGGCACCAAAATCGCACCGCCGGAAGATGCGGAGTTTGCGTATAACCAGATCCAGGTATTTGTAGCGATCGTCATCGGTTTGCTTACTGCCGTAACACAATATTTTAAATACAAAGACACACCCAAAGCATTTTTCAGAAAAAAGGTTTGGATACCTACGTTGATCGCTTTGATCATCAGTTTGTCCATCAGCTTTTTCGGACATATCAGTTACGATAAAAAAGGCCCGGGCTTTTTATTCGCTATTCATCTCGGCATATTTGCTGCAGTGTATGCGGTGGTTGCCAATGCGTCTTATATCTGGCTGGGATTAAAAGGAAAAGTAAAAGCAGCGGGTGCATCTATCGCACACGTTGGGTTTGGATTGGTGCTGGTAGGCATACTCATCTCCTCAAGCAAGAAAACCGTTTTAAGCTGGAACACAACGGGAGTAACGCCTTTGCGTGTTGATCCCAAAGAAAAAGGAAATGCGGCCGGTGATCCTGCGGAGAATATCACTTTGTTCAAGGCGATGCCTACGGATATGGGTAAATACATGGTGACCTATGCCAAAGACACTTTGAACCCCAGGGATCGCAAACGTTATTTTGAAATTGATTTCAAAGCAAAAGATGGGGGTGAAGGATTTAAATTGTATCCGGATGTGATCAAACAAAACAAAGGCGGTGAAGGTTTTGCAGCCAACCCCGCGGCCAAACATTATTGGTACAAGGATATATTTGTGTACATCACTTCTTTCCGTGAAAACAATGGCGAGGACACAGTGAGCTTTAAAAAACGTGAAGCCAAAGTAGGAGATACCTTGTTTTATGGAAACGGGTTCATGATCCTGAATAAAGTATTAAAGAATCCTGCAGAGCTAAAGAATCTTTACCCGAACGATGAGACCGCCATATTCCTTGATATGACCGTGGTTTCGAAAGATGGCCGTCGTTATCCCGCACAACCAGGGGTTTCCTTAACCGGTACCGACTTACATTTTATTACCGATACCGTGGTCTCGCAAAGCCTGGTGCTGAAATTCAATACCGTAGATCCGAAGACGGGAACACTCCAGATCGGTGTAAAAGAAAGCGCCGCCATTACCGACCTGATCACATTAAAAGTCTACGAATTCCCCATGATCAACGTATTGTGGCTGGGGGTTGTGGTGATGGTGATCGGCTTTATTATGTCAATTATCCAGCGCGTCAAAAGCTCCAGCCGGGGGGCATTACGGGTTTCTTAACATTTTTAAAGGTTACTTTTTCGGTTCATACAGCATTAATGAGCATAGAAGTGTCTATTTTTAAAGCTGTTGAAACGCATATTCCCACATATCATTTTTAGTTGCCTGCTACTGGTTTGCCTGGTCGTATGTAATAAAGCCGGTGCGCAAACCGGCAAGTATGATACGGTAAAAGTATATGCATGGGTCAGCCCGCAAGGTGATACTATCCCTATGAGCGTTCTTCCCAATGTTGAAGTGTTTGGCGTAATGTCGAAGAAATGGAAAAATTACTGGGCCGACTGGACACGCCTCCGCAATGCCGTTTATGTAACCTTCCCCTACGCCAAAAGAGCCAGTTACATCATGAACGATATCAATTCCAGACTGGTGAATGTATCGGATAAGAAAAAACGCAAAGAGATCATTAAATCAAGAGAGAAAGAATTGAAAAAAGAGTTTACCGATAAACTCACCAACCTCTCCATCTACCAGGGCAAAGTGCTGATGAAACTCATCTACCGTGAAACCGGCAACAACTGTTACGAGATCATTGATGAATACAAAGGCTTTATCAGCGCAGCATTCTGGCAGGGTGTAGCCGTATTATTCGGAAGTAACCTGAAACAGAGTTATGAAGCGAAAGGAAAAGATCTTGATATGGAAAAGATTGTGAGGGATGTGGAGAAGATGTATGGGTACCGGAGCGGGTAGAGAATATTGAATGTTGCGCCGACGCTGAAGCTTTAGCGCAAGCGTTGAGTAAGAAATTTTGAATGATGAAGTACGTTGCACACCGCGGCCGTCATTGCGAGGAACGAAGAATCTGTGCTGCGAATTGCGGGAATTCCGAATGAATAAACACAGATTGCTTCGTGCCTCGCAGCAATGATGTTCAACTTCGAAATTGTTAGCGACCACACAGTTAAGCCTCACTTCAATATTCAAAATTCCTTGCTCAATATTTAATATTCAAACGCAAAGCTTCCATAAATTCTCCTCTCCCAATCATCTCCGCCCCCAAACTTTCCAAATGCTCAGTATACACCTGGCAATCGATCAAATAAACATTTTCACTTTGCAATTGCCGCACATACTTAATAAAAGCAAATTTACTCGCATTACTCACTTTACTAAACATACTTTCTCCAAAAAATAATCTCCCCATCCGCATGCCATACAATCCGCCAACGAGTTCATCATCGAGCCATGCTTCGGCGCTGTGTGCCATTCCCAGTTGATGAAGTTTGTTTACAGAAGCTTCCAGTTCATCCGTGATCCATGTACCATCCTGTCCCTTGCGCTGTAAGGCTTTGCAGTTGCCGATTACTTGAGAGAAAGCCTGGTTGGTGGTAAAACGAAAAGTATTTTTCTTCATCAGTATTTCCATACTCTTGCTCACTTTCAATTTTTCCGGAAATAAAACAAAGCGCGGATCAGGGCTCCACCACAAGGGTGTATCACCATCGTACCAGGGAAAAATGCCTTGTTGATATGCTAACTGTAAACGCTCAACACTCACATCACCGCCCATTGCGAGTAAGCCATCTTCCAATGCATCTTCAACAGGAGGGAACCAGAGGGAGGAGTCGAGAGCGTGCAAAGGCATGAGGTGAGGAGTTAATAATTAATAGTTAATAGTTAATAGTTAATAATTTGTTGGGCGTGTATGCAGTATCACTATTTCGAAAACGGCTCAAGCTTTTGGAAACGGGTTTAATTATTAACTATTAACTATTAATTATTAATTCGATCAACTACCCTCAATCGTAGCACCGATTCCCCTCTCCGTAATCGCATCACACATCGGTTTCAAAGTTTCATAATCACCTTTCTTAACGGCATATTTCCCCTGTGTATGAATGAGCATAGCGCATTGTTCGGCTTGCTCGGTGGTGTGGTTGCATATTTTGATGAGGGTTTCGATCACCCATTCGAAGGTGTTTACTTCATCGTTCCACACGATCAGGCTATGGGAAGAAGTGAGTTCGGTGATCACATCGTGTTCTTCTTCCTGCCAGGGTTTGGTGGCCTCATTATAGCTGTTCCGCATCATGCTGCAAAGTTAGCGCTTGCCTGAATATGTTGATAGGTAGCTAATTGTGTCTCTCCCAATTTTTACCGATATTTAAAGAAAAAACATGGAACGAGTAACCGGTATAGGCGGCGTTTTTTTCAAAGCAAAAGATCCGAAGGCTTTGGCGGCCTGGTATGAAAAACACCTGGGTATTCCATTCGGGGGGCAATCGTATGCAAGTTTTGAATGGAAGAATGAGCAGAACCCTGAAGGCGGTGGACAAACCGCTTTTTCTTTCTTTAAACATGATACAGATTATTTTGCTCCTTCCACCAGTCCTTTTATGATCAATTTCCGTGTGAAGGACCTGGATGCTTTACTGGCTGTACTGAAAGAAGAAGGTATTCCCGGAGAAAAAGCGCCATCTGAAGACTACGGCAAATTCGGCTGGATCATCGATCCCGAAGGAAATAAAATAGAACTGTGGGAGCCGAAGGATTAAAATTATAAGCCTCTCTCTGTGCCTCTGTGTCTCCGTGGTAAAGCTCTCGCTTCGATCTTTTTTCACCACAGAGACACAGAGGCGCAGAGTTTCACAGAGGATTGCACAAAAAAATAAGCCTCAAGAATTTTCTTGAGGCTTTATTCTGTGGGAGCACACGGGTTCGAACCGCGGACCCTCTGCTTGTAAGGCAGATGCTCTAAACCAGCTGAGCTATGCTCCCTTTATTGTTTGGGAGTGCAAAAATAGGGGCTGAGGCTTATCCTCCAAAAAAAAGTTTGCTTTTATTTTAAATTAATTCAATTGCACGGCAGGTAAACGGTAATGCTGGCTGTCATACACAAATAATTCCTCTATCTCGTAGGTCCAGTATTTGTACAGTGGAGATTTAGCTAAATAGGCATCTGCTTCTGCTTTTGTTTCGGCATTAAGCGTAACCCAGCAGGTCTGGCTCTCCATGCTTACTGCATAGCTATCGATGATACCTTTGTTGAGTAAATAATTGATATAGGTACGGTGTGGTGGCACAAACGACATAAACTGCTCATCCATCGTAAACTTTATGATCCCCTGGAACTTTTTCATGCTTCCCTGTTTTACAAGTTAGTAACTGCAATTTTCATGCAGCAGTTAGTCTAATGGCAAACTGGCAACCGAAAGGGAAAAATATCTGCATTTATTGCAGAACTTTGAAGGCACTACTAATTTACTGATATATGATCAAAACAGTTGCATTACTTGTGCTTTCTAACATTTTTATGACGTTTGCCTGGTATGGCCACCTCAAACACACCGAAGTGCCGCTCTGGAAAGCCATTCTGGTCAGCTGGCTGATCGCTTTTTTCGAATATTGCCTGATGGTGCCTGCCAACAGGGCGGGTTTTCTGAACGGTTTTAACGGCTTCCAGTTAAAGATCACCCAGGAAGTGATTACGCTGGTGGTATTCAGTGTTTTCGCAGTATGGTATTTGAAGGAACCATTTCAAACGAAGTATCTCATCAGTTTCGTGTTTATTCTTGGGGCTGTGTATTTTGCTTTTAAGAAGTAGCTGTCTTCAAAATAACAAAGGGCTCCCCGTTTCCGGTTTGCCCTTGTCTTTAACCCTGCTGCATAAGAAACATCTTTGTCGATAGTCGATAGACCATGGTCCATGGACTATCGACTATCGACTATGGTCAAACTCTATTCATTCCCTTTTTTCCTGTTACGCAATAATTCCTTGCGCAATTGTTTTCTTTCTTTGGGAGGTAAGCTGTCAAGCCTGCTTTTTATCTGTTCTTTGAACTTGTCTTTTTGGCTAGGTGACAAGCTATCATACTTCGCCCGCATACTCTCCCTGAATGCTTTTTTCTGTTCAGGACTTAAACTGTCAAGCAAGGCCTTCCTGGTTTCCCTTGATAATTTTCCACCTTTTTGCGCCGAAGCCTGTGAGGAGAATGCAGTTACTGAGAGAATTACGAGAAGAATAGAGAATATCTTTTTCATTTGCGGGTTTTAGTAATAGACGGGGCGGCGTGGCAAAAGTTTAAAGAGGACAAAAAAGTTGGCGGATGACAGGTGATAGATGACAGATGGCAAATGGCCGCGGAGTTCTCCGTCAACTGTCAACTACTAAGGAAACACCAGCTTCGCGATCTTTCCGTTTCCGCCGGCTAAAAACACGGACTTTCCTTTTTTCGCTTTCTGGCAAACATGGAAACCGTCTTTGGCGATCAGTTGCCAGTTCATGCCGCCATCGTTTGAAATATCAACGCCGGAGGTTCCGCAGGTGAGAAGCGTTTTTTTATTCAAATAGATTACGCATGAACGGTAACCATTGGGAAATGTTTTCGGTTGTTTGATGTTTAATAAATTTCCATGCATAATAAACAAAACACAATTATTTGAAGCAATGGTATCCTTTGAAAAATCGCCACCTACTACTACAGCGTTATAACTGTTTCCTACCCCTTTTTGCATAGCTATTGAATTGGCACCTGTGGATTCGGTTCCCTGCTTAATGGGCAATAGATCACCTTTTGTGTAGTATTTCCATGTTTTATCTGTCTGCTGAAATAATACATATGCTTTTGAACTCTTGCCTCCAGATACAAGCACCCACCACGGAATGTTCTCCGTGATTTTGAGGTTACTGCCACTGGATGCGAAAAAAGCTTCACCATCTGCCAGGGTTATCGGATTCTCAATATTGCGTATTTTTTTCCAGCTGTCTCCACGATCATCGGTGTAAAGTAAATAAGGAGAATGCATTTCATCCAAGGGGTCGCCAACAACTATTCCATGCTGACTGTTAGGGCTAAAATCCATCGCGTCGAGAAAAGCACCTTTGGTGGTGTCTTCAAAAACCTTGCTCCAGGTTTTTCCGCCATCAATTGTTTTTAATATCACGGCCGGCGTTGTAATGCCCATGATAATGGCGGTATTTTTATCAAATGCTTCAATATCCCTGAAATCCATCTTTTCATAACCGGGAACTTTCATCCATGTAAACGTATTGCCGGCATCTGTTGAAAGGGCAACAGAACCGCCGGTACCACTGGCCCAGATCACATCATCGTTTACCACACTCAATCCTCGGATGCTGATACGTTTTCCTGATTCGAGTATTTTGATGCTGGGTTGTTGGGCAGTTGCAGAAATAAATAGTATGCTGCAGAAAGTGATTAGCAGTGTCTTGAAAATGGACATGAATAGTGGTTTTTATAAATGTAGGATATTTTTTTTCACGCAAGGCGCCAAGGGGCAAAGTATATCAAGAGCCAAGGAGCAAGAATCAAGCGTTAAAAATCGCAATTATGTTTTTGACGCTTGTGTCTTGATTCTTGTTTCTTTTTCTTGCGCCTTTGTGTGAAAAAATCAGTACAATAAATATTCAGAAATATCTTCTTTCCAACTCCTGCACTGCGTTAACCTGGTAACCTCTGCAATAAATTTCGGAAGCGGCAATTCAAATATTTTTTCGCTATCAGCAATCCCCAATAATTTATCAAGATGGTGTTTCCCGGTTGGGTTCACGAGCGTAGGATAAGGACTCCATGCAAAATACTTTGGATACATTTGTTTGATCAACCTTGTTAAGATCAATCCATAAGACACCGATTGAAAGAAAGCGGGTTGCCTTACTTCCAGTTCTACACCACCACATACTTCATTATAAAATTTGCTGTTCGGATCTTTGGGTGTGAAGGTGGCAGGCGTAGCGTTCACATCATCCAATCCCATATCATTTAAAATACCTGCAATGGCTTTTCCATTGATCCACGGTGCACCGGCCGAACAGAATGACCTGTCTGTTCCGCGTCCTTCACTGATATTGGTTGCTTCGAGTAAACACAGCCCCGGATATAACAGCATACCCTGGAAACTTTGTATCGCCGGTGAAGTAGGTATAAAACGGATACCCCAGTCCGGTTGCAAATCGTTCCTGTTCCAACCCTCACATTTGATCACTTCTAATTCGCATCTAATATTTCTTGTTGCATTAAAATACAAAGCGAGTTCCCCCAGTGTACAACTGTGCCTGATGGGGATGGACCATCTGCCGATAAAAGAAGCCTGCGCTTCATCCAGTATCGGCCCCTCGGCCAGTTCCAGGTTTCCTGAAACAGGATTGGGCCTGTCCAGTATGACTAATTTTGTTTGATTCGATGCACAGGCTTCCATCACATGGGTCATCGTCCATAAATAGGTATAGAAACGAACACCTGCATCCGGGATATCAAACAATACGATATCAAGATCTGCGAGGTCTTCTTTGGCAGGTGCAAGTTTAGCGCTATATAAACTGATCACAGGTAAACCCGTCAACACATCTTTCCCATCTTTTATTTCGTGACCATCAGCGCCCTGCACATCTAACCCGTGTTCAGGAGAAAATAATTTCTGCAGGTTGAATCCGTGTTTTACTAAAGCCTCGCGGGAAGGAGAGAGGTCGCGCGTGGTAGCCGCATGATTGGTAACTAAGCCGATGCGTTTATTTTTCCAGCCGGGTGAATTATTTATGAGAACATCTATACCGAAGTGTATTGCCATAAGTTTAATTAATAATTAGTAGTTAATAGTTAATAATTGGTTGAAGATGCATGCAGTATCACTATTTTGAAACAGGTTCAATCTTAAGAGCACGGTTCTAATTATTAACTATTAACTATTAACTATTAATTCATCTTCCCCTCTCTCAAAACTCATCTCATCCTTCAACTGCTCCACAACATTGAAAATGATCGGGCATCTTTCATAATGCATAAACGTAGTAAACAACCGGGTTTTAAAATTAGGCAGATGTAGGGCAGGAAATTCTTTGCAGCCTTCGAAGCGGTGTTCATACACCGTGCATTTGTTATCGCTCAAAAAATGACAGGGCATCCGGTTCATGATCATCAAACCATTGCTTCCTTTTTCAAGGTATTGTTCGTCAAAAGTTTTCCGCGACTGGCCAAGATGGGAGGAAAGACTATCCGCTTCATCATCCGAAATAAGCACCATCAGGCTTTTGCAGCAGTTGCCGCAATCGGTGCAGTTGATCTGTGGTGAAATGGTTTCATTAAGCTGAAAAACCATATTGTCAACCTGCTCCCCGTTCCTTTCTTTCACAAATACTCTGAACCGGTCATTCTCAGCAATTCTGGCTTCTGAAAAAGCCGCGATCCGTTCAAGATCGGTCTCGATATATGGTATTTTGGATTTGATGCCCCAAAACTAAGTTTTCGTCTCTGTGAACCTAAGGAAATTAAGGTTTTTAACAGGTTTATCCACATTCTTTTGCGATTTGTAGAAAAGTAAAATTGGGCTGGTCGGCAGGGTGGTTAGATTTGTACCCCTCCTTTCCTCCCCTTACAGGGAGGCTGGGAGGGGTGTTTAAATAAACAACGACCGAACCATGGCAGATGCGAAGAATTTATTTGAGTATAACGAAGAATCCATCCGTTCACTTGATTGGAAGGAGCATATACGGCTCCGCCCAGGGATGTACATCGGGAAACTGGGCGATGGCTCTGCGCCGGATGACGGGATCTATGTATTGATCAAGGAAGTGATTGATAACTGTATCGATGAATACACGATGGGTTATGGCAAACAGGTTGAATTAACCATCGAAGGAAAAAATGTGACCGTCCGCGATTATGGCCGTGGTATTCCGTTGGGTAAAGTGGTAGATGTGGTAAGCAAGATCAATACCGGCGCCAAGTACGATAGCAAAGCTTTTCAGAAAAGTGTGGGTCTGAATGGTGTGGGTACCAAAGCGGTGAATGCATTGAGCCAGTATTTTAAAGTAACCGCTTTCCGCGAAGGAAAAGAAAAGACCGCCGAATTTGAAAAAGGTGAACTGATCAAAGAATACAAAGAAGCTAAAACAGATGAACCCAATGGTACGCTGGTCGTATTCACACCGGATGATACGGTATTCCGCAATTTCCATTACATACATGAATACCTTGATAACCAGTTGTGGAACTATTGTTATCTGAATGCAGGGTTAGTCATGCATTTTAATGGTAAGAAATACGTGAGCAAAAATGGGTTGCTCGATCTGTTACAACGCAAAACCAATCCTGATGAACTCCGTTACCCCATCATTCATTTAAAAGGAGAGGATATTGAAGTAGCGCTGTCACATAACAATGATTATGGTGAGGATATTTTTTCTTTTGTGAACGGTCAATACACCACCCAGGGAGGAACACACCAGCAGGCATTCAGGGAAGCATATGTAAAAGTGATCCGTGATTACTTTAAGAAAGATTATGAGGCATCGGATATACGCACCAGTATTGTAGCCGCTGTTTCTGTTCGTGTGCAGGAACCGGTATTCGAGAGCCAGACAAAAACAAAACTGGGTTCGCAGAATGTGTTTGAAGGCGGACCAAGTATGAAGAATTTTGTACAGGATTTTCTCGCGAAAGAACTGGATAATTTTTTACACCGCAATCCCATGGTGGCGGATGCATTAAAGAAACGTATCGAGCAAAATGAAAGGGAGAGAAAAGAATTGGCAGGTATCAAAAAACTTGCCAACGAACGCGCCAAAAAAGCCAACCTGCACAATAAAAAACTGCGCGATTGCCGTGTGCATTTAAACGATGAACCACCTGCAAAAAACAAAGAAGAGTTTAATACCATCAAAAATAATTCTACGATTTTTATAACAGAAGGAGATAGCGCCAGCGGAAGCATTACCAAATCGCGCAATGTAGACTCACAGGCCGTATTCAGTTTGCGGGGTAAACCATTGAACTGCTTCGGGCTCACTAAAAAAGTGGTGTATGAAAATGAAGAATTCAATTTACTGCAGCACGCATTGAACATTGAGGATGGCCTGGAAGGATTGCGTTACAACCAGGTGGTGATAGCCACTGATGCAGATGTGGACGGAATGCACATACGTTTATTGCTGCTTACTTTTTTCCTTCAGTTCTTTCCCGACTTAGTCAAACACGAACATGTGTACATACTGGAAACACCTTTGTTCCGTGTGAGAAATAAACAGGAAACCATTTACTGTTACGATGAAAACGAGAAACAACAGGCCGTAAAAAAATTAGGGAACAAACCTGAGATCACACGCTTTAAAGGATTGGGAGAGATCAGCCCCGAAGAATTCGGCAAATTCATCGGCCAGGATATGCGTAAACAACTGGTCAGCATCAACAATGAAGTGGCCATACACGATATCCTTGATTTTTATATGGGAAAAAATACACCGGAAAGACAGGATAAAATTATAGCTAACCTGCGTACTGATCTTGATGTGATCGAAGTGGTTGGGAAAGAATTAGTAATTAGTAATGAATAATTAGTAATTACCTTTTCGTGAACCTTTTTGAATTTAATGAATTACTAACTACTAATTATTAACTACTAATTAAATGATCCATATAGTTTTTGAACAATCAAACGTAGAAGCTTTACAAAAAGCGATAGACCTGGATGAAACGATGCAGGGTGATATTGTAGAGATCAAAGACGATTTTGCTGTTGGTCCATTGGAAGATATTTACCATACCGAAGGTTACCAGGCAAGAAGGGATTGGTGGAAAATGTTACTGGAGTTTTCTCCTTACACCGACTCTTTGAATATTGTTGATGATAAATTAACCATTCACAATCTTCTAAAACGTTTGGACGAAGAACCCGATGAACAGGTATGGATCTGGATGGGACAGAACGTACATGATGTATGCGGTTATTACTGGTTAATGAGCCAGTTGAAAAATTACCAGGGAAGAATTCATGTGTTGTATCTGAATAATCTTCCATTTATCAACGAGAAAGGAAATATATTTTATCCAACCAGTCTTTTTGAAATCCAACCAAAAGAATTTTTGAAAGCCAAAAAACTGGCAAGACCTATTACATTAAGTGAGTTTGAAGTGGATCCTGATGAATGGAAAAAACAGTGCAATGAAAATGCGATTGTCCGTTTCCTGGAAGGTGGTAAAAAGATCATAGGAAAGGATGCTGATTTTTACGATAAAGATATTCTTGCAAATGCTACTCCTGCGGCCCAGAAATTGGGAAAACTCCTGAGTAATACACTTGGCAAGATGAAAGTAAAAACAGGCGATGTATTTCTTGTATGGCGCATACGCGAACTGGTAACGCAGGAAAAGCTGAATGTACAGGGCGATTGGGAAAAAGGATGGAAAGAACTGACGGTATCGCTGGCCGGTACCGGCAATACAGAAAGCACGCCAATAGAAACAGAAGCATAATGAAGATCGAAGCCATACATCATATCGCTATTCTTACAAGCAATGAGCTATATGATGAAAGCAAACGGTTTTATACAGAAGTATTGGGCTTTACAGTGATAACGGAAGTATTCAGGAAAGAAAGAAATTCATATAAACTTGATCTTGCATTGAATGGCCTGTATCAAATAGAGTTGTTCTCTTTTCCTGATTATCGTGAACACAGTTCTTTTCCTGAGGCAAAAGGTTTGCGGCACCTGGCATTTGCGGTAAGAGATGTAAAGCAAGGATACGATTGGTTGAGATCAAAAGAAGTAAGGATAGAAGAGATACGGACAGATGAATTTACAGGGAAAGATTTCCTGTTTTTCTACGATCCGAATGGACAACCACTCGAATTGTATCAATTATAATAAATAAAGTATGGTAGAAGTAACAACGATACCCAAGGTGGCAGAAGACGAAAGGGGACCTACGCATTATTTTGATACAGACAGAAGTACACAGTTTGTTTGTGGGTATCGAAAAAAAGGTGCAGTTAGTGCAAGGCATTATCATAAAGGGTTGTCAGTTGGAAAAAATCCGGAAAAGCTGATCCTTTTTTCCGGAGAGATCACCATTCAATGGTTTGATGTACGGAACAGGGAGATCAAGGGAACAGAAAAAGTGATCGCACCTGCCATGGTAACTGTTTACCCTTTTGCATGGCATGAAGTGATCGCAGATACGGATATGATTTTTCTGGAATTGAATACGTTGGAAGACGGGAAGTCGGACACGTTTAGAATTGATGTTTAAAATGTGATAATATGATAATTGGATAATGTGATAATTTAGAACAAGTCAGATCATTATCAAATTATCACATTATCTGATTATCGAATTAGAATTATGGCGAAAGAAAAAAAAGAGAACCGGGTATTTGAAAATGAGACGGGTGTGCAGGGACAGTATAAAAACTGGTTCCTTGATTATGCTTCCTATGTAATATTGGAACGTGCAGTTCCCGCAATTGAAGATGGACTGAAGCCCGTACAACGCCGTATCCTCCATGCAATGAAGGAAATGGATGATGGCCGTTTTAATAAGGTGGCCAATATTATCGGGCAAAGTATGCAGTATCACCCACATGGTGATGCAAGTATCGGGGATGCATTGGTGAACATTGGACAGAAAGACCTGCTGGTTGAGACACAGGGTAACTGGGGTGATGTAAGAACCGGGGATGAAGCCGCTGCCGCGCGTTATATCGAAGCGCGTTTGTCAAAGTTTGCATTGGAAGTTGCGTTCAATAATAAAACAACCGAATGGCAGTTAAGCTACGACGGAAGAAAAAATGAACCCGTAGTGCTGCCCATGAAATTCCCTTTATTGCTGGCTCAGGGTGCCGATGGTATTGCGGTAGGTTTATCAACCAAAATCCTTCCACATAATTTTTGTGAATTGATAGAAGCATCCATTAAAAGTTTGCGTGGGAAAAAATTTGAATTGTATCCCGATTTCCAGACTGCAGGAATGGTGGATGTATCCAATTATAATGATGGCAAACGTGGTGGCAAAGTAAGGGTGAGGGCGCATGTGGAAGAACTGGATAAAAAAACACTGGTGATCCGTGATGTACCTTATGGCGTTACCACTACCCAGTTAATGGAAAGCATTACGAAAGCCAACGACCAGGGTAAGATCAAGATCAAAAAAGTGATTGATGTAACGGCAGCTGATGTTGAGATACAGATCGATCTCGCCCCGGGCATCTCTCCGGATATAACAATAGATGCTTTGTATGCATTTACAGATTGTGAAGTGAGTATTTCTCCTAACGCCTGCGTGATCGTAAACGACAAGCCTCAGTTCCTTACGGCACATGAACTGTTGAATGTTTCTACAGAAAATACCAAAGCCTTATTAAAGAAAGAACTTGAGATCAAACTCGATGAGCTGGAAGACAAATGGCACTACACCTCGCTGGAAAAAATATTCTTTGAAGAAAAGATCTATAAAGAACTTGAACAGAAACATGCCACATGGGATGTAGTGATCGAGGCGATCGATAAAGCTTTCACGCCTTTCAAGAAAAGATTAAAACGCGCCATTCAAAAAGAAGATATTTTAAAACTGACGGAGAAGCCGGTACGAAGGATTTATCGTCTCGATATTAATGAACTTAATGAACAGATCAAAGGCATTGAAGCAGATATCAAACAGGTAAAATTTGACCTTGATAACCTGACCGATTTTGCGGTGGCCTATTTTGAGAATCTCCTGAAAAAATATGGCAAGGGAAGAGAACGTAAAACAGAGATCAAAGAATTTGATACTATCCAGGTAAAACATGTAGCGATTGCCAACACCAAGTTATACATGAATGTTGCGGAAGGTTTTATCGGAACCAGCCTGAAGAAAGATGAGTTCCTCTGCGAATGTTCTGATTATGATGATATCATTGCCTTTACCAAGGGCGGCACGATGAAAGTGGTAAAAGTATCTGATAAAGTATTCATCGGCAAAGACATTATCCATGCCGCGGTTTTCGAGAAGAATGATGAACGCACCACTTATAACATGATCTATCTTGACGGTAAATCCGGCGTGAGCTATGCCAAACGTTTTAATGTAACAGGCGTAACACGCGATAAAGAATATGATCTCACCAAAGGTTCTGATAAAAGTAAGGTTCATTATTTCTCTGCCAACCTAAATGGAGAAGCGGAAGTAGTAAAGATCATACTGAGCCCCAATTGTACTGCGCGCATCAAGGAACTTGATTTCTTTTTTGAAGAAATGGAGATCAAAGGCCGCAGCAGTATGGGTAACCAGGTTACCAAGTATCCCATTAAAACTGTCAAGTTGAAAGAAGCGGGAAGAAGTACATTGGCCGGGCGCAAATTATGGTTCGATGATAAATTCGGCCGTTTGAATACAGAGGAAAAGGGACAGTATCTCGGCAGCTTTGAAGATGATAAGATCATTGTATTTTACAATGATGGATCTTATGAGTTAACGGATACCGAGATCACCCAGCGTTTTGAGCCGGAGAAAATTAAGCTGATCGAGAAGTTTGTACCTGAAAAGATCATCAGTGCCGTATATCTCGATAATGATAAACAGCAATACAATATCAAGCGTTTTAAAATCGAGACCACTACGATCAGGACACAATTCACTTTTATTAAAGAAGGAGAAGGTAATCGCCTTGAAGCAGTTACAACAGATCCCGAACCGATATTAATGGTGCAAACCGGGCGTGGTCAACAGATCAGGAAAGCCAAATTCAAAGTAGCCAAAATGGTGGAGGTAATGGGCTGGAAAGCAGTAGGGGCCAAGCTTACAGACTACAGCAAAACAATTGAAATGGAATGGGAGCAGAAACCAAAAGATGAAAATGCCCAACCCGAGCTGTTTGGATAATCCAGGTATGACTGTTTATCGTATGTTATAAAAATATTTTATGGCTACACAGTATGCATTCATTACCCGCTGGCAAATAAAAGCGCCGCTTACACAGGTATGGGACGCCATTCATGATTCGCTTGAATGGCCCAATTGGTGGAAAGGTGTTATCCAGGTAAAAGAACTTGAAAAAGGTGATGCCGATGGTATCGGAGGCATACGTGAATATACCTGGCGCAGTATATTGCCCTACCGGCTTGCTTTCAATATGCGCCTGACCGCCTTAGAAAAATACAAACACATGAAAGGCGAAGCTTTTGGAGAACTGGAAGGAGAGGGTGAATGGTTCTTTGAAGAGAAAGATGGGATTACTTACATACAATACAACTGGACGGTATTTACCAATAAGGCATGGATGAATTATTTATCCTTTATACTCAAGCCTGCATTCAATTACAATCATGATGTGGTGATGAGTTGGGGTGCGAAGGGGTTGGCTAAAAAATTGAATGCGGAATTACTAAAGTATTAGTGTCTATTTCACGCAAAGGCGCAAAGAAATTGTTGAACAAACTTGATCTCCTTTGCAGCTTTGCTCCTTCTCGCCCGCTAAGCTCAGGCGAGCGGGTGCGTGAAAAAAAATCTACTTCTTTTGCTTCAGCTTCAACGTAGCACTCTTACTCAAATCACTCGATAACAACGTCTCATACTTTGTTTTTCCATCGTATAAGATCAATGCAGCCGTATTCGGCGGGATCACTCCAAGATTTTCAGCGAACATGCTGAGTTCATTGTATTCAAGATTAGGATCAAGTTCTATATTGATGCGGATGGCCCTGTGTGTGAGTTTCGATTTAACCAGTATCCTTTTATTATTCAGGAAAAGAGAGATCTCATCTCCGTCGATCTCGCCATTATCATAGATCTCTAAACGTAAAGAAGAATTCACTACTTCTATTTCTTTGGTAAATACTTTCGGGCGTTGCGTAAATACTTCAACAGCTTGTACGGGTTCAGGAACTGCGGCGATCACAGTATCTTTTGCTGTTTCTTCCGGTTCATCCTTTATCACAAGGTCGGTGGTATCATTCGAACGTTGGAACCTGAAATTGATTGGGGGTGTTGTTCTCCTGTGTTCAACATCGCTGATAAGACTTCCTGATAATACCGATTCAGCTTTTGAGGCCAGCAGCACAAAATCCCCCGACATGTTCACATCAATACTCCTGCGTGCACTCGGTGAAAGATAATAAATCATTGAAAAGGGCCTGATGCGCAGTCTATGCGTTTCCTCATCATAACTGCCACTCAAGGCTACTTTAACAAGGGTGTCTTTAAAATAATATTCCAATGATCCTGATATTGATTTTCCTTTCTGGCGAAGGATCAATTCTGACATATAATTGCTATTATCACTGGTTGTCTGCACAACACCCACGCCGTACCAATGTCCATCTACATTTTGTGAAAAGGAATGTGCCTGTATCAATAAAAATATAATAATACCGGCTGCCTGTATTTTTCGCTTCATACTAGCTGCAAAATATCAAAAGCTTTGTTTGGAGCACCCCGAAAGTTGCTAACATATAAACATTCGTAAACAAACCGGCCTCTGTACTTCCGTGTGCAACAAAAAATACTCACACAGAGGCACAGAGGCACGGTTTTGAACCCTCAAAATAAACAATCGTACCTTCGCCCATTCTGAACAAATCGTAAGATCGATGAATGAAGTACTTGTAGGACAATACAACACACTAAAAGTAAGCCGT
This sequence comes from Bacteroidota bacterium, assembly GCA_040388475.1. Lineage (GTDB taxonomy): Bacteria > Bacteroidota > Bacteroidia > Chitinophagales > Chitinophagaceae > Sediminibacterium. Next base: position 426,035 of record JAZKBT010000002.1, read on the forward strand.
AAAGTAGATTTTGGCTTTTACCTTGATGATGGCAGCGAAGGCATTCTTTTGCCCAAACGTTTCGCACCGCGAACCCTTCGTGTGGGTGATGAACTTACTGTATTCGTATACCACGATTCAGACAACCGCCTGATCGCAACAACCCAAAAAGCGAAGGCTGTGGTAGGAGAGATCGTGAAAATGAAATGTATCTCTGTAACAGGTCTTGGTGCTTTTCTGGATTGGGGTTTGATGAAGGATCTTTTCGTGCCAAAATCAAAGCAACTCGGTGGCATGCGTGAAGGCGCCGAATACCTGGTTAAATTATATATCGACGAACAGACCGGGCGCGTAGCAGCGACTGAAAAGATCGAATCATTATTAAACAATGATGAACTGACCGTAAAAGAACTGGATATTGTTGAGTTACTGGTCTATCGTCAATCGGAATTGGGATATGTGATGATCATCAATAACCAGCATACAGGATTGTTGCATAGCAATGAGATCTATACTACTTTAAACATTGGAGATAAGCTGGAAGGATTTATTAAAACGATCCGTCCGGATAATAAAATTGATGTGGTACTGGGAAAACCCGGTTACCAGAAAGTAGAAGATGAGGCTGGTAAAATACTTCGTTTATTAAGTGAGAACAATGGCTATCTGCCTTATCATGATAAATCTGATCCGCAGGAGATTTATGATTTTTTCGGGATGAGTAAGAAGACATTTAAGATGACCACGGGTAATTTATATAAACAACAGAAGATCGCGTTTACAAAAACCGGGATACAACTTGTTGCTGCGGAGTAATGGTTACAATAAAAAATTGATCATGTACTTGCGGCCATATTTCCCCCAGTCGCTCATAGCTTTCTGAAGTGTTGACACAAAACCCCTGTAATCTGTTTTTGTCATCTTGCCGGTTGGCGCCGTTAGCTTTTCAGGCTTTGGTTCTGTTAACTCAACCTTTGTAGCAAAGATGGTTAAATTGGTTCGCGGGATAGCAACACCCAGTATCATGCCCGGTAAATTACAATAGGAGAGCGGCCCACCGCTTACGGTGATCTGGTCGGTATAAAAGGCAATGATATAAACAGAGTCAAGTATTTTTCCTACCGCTTTATGACATTCGAAACCTGCTATATCCCTCAGTTCATTGGTCATTTGCCATTTGATACGGCGGATAGTATCGCTTATCAGGAAAGTCGCATCAAAGACCGATTGTTTTTTTGAGAACATGCCGGTTTTAAGATCACTATAAATGATATCCTGCTCGCTGTTGTCATCTTCCATAAAAAAAAGATTGACGGTTTTTTCTTCGGGTTCCTTCCCTTTTTCATATCTCGTTTTATCATCCTTAAAATAGAGATTAAAATAGGTGGTCTGGAATTTTGACAATTTATCTTTTACACCATCCAGCCAATGATCATCCTCCATTTCCTTAAGGATGTTCACTTTTTTCTCGAACTCAATCTTGCCGGCAGTAATAAACTGCGGCTGACCAAATCCAACGAATGTGGCGAATACAAATAAGATACTACTCAATATTTTTTTCATGACCTTGATTTTATATTATTCATCACCATCCCCTGATTTCCTGTTCTTATTGAATTTCCATCTCAGGGAGACCAATGCATAGCGTTGTAAAGTGGTATAAGTACTTTCCGTTACATAGTTACTGCTGATATCACGGTTAAAACCGATCCGCTGGTTCAGGATATCATTAACAGATAATATGGCTGTGATATCTGCTTTCTTTAATAATTTTTTTTCTATAGAAGCATTCCATATCATGGTATTATTGTTCTTATCGGTAGGAGATAATTTCTGGCGGTACTGGTAATTGTAATTGGTATTAAATTCGAAACCGCCTTTGAACCTGTAATAAAAATATACATCCATTCCCTGTGTCCAGTATTCTGTAAAAGCACCGGGGTTAATGGATGAGGTGGAATGATTATATCCTGCATTATAAGAAAAGCTTACACTCATTTTTTTCTCTATGTATTTGCGGATGCCCAAACTGGTTCCAAAGTTGAAGCTGTTGGTGATATTTTCTTTGTCATTTACAAAACTCATATTCCGGCTGCCATTGAGCCTTGGGCTGAGGTCTATGTCCAGTTTCAGAAATTTGATCTGCCTGCTGATACTGAAACTCGAATAATAATTATAGTTACCGTTTACATTTACGGTCTGTGTTGTGCGGCGGCCCTGGTTATCTACCGTGCTTTTATTACTGAACGCATTCTCTGTAAAATTAAAACTACCATAACCCCAGATGTTTCGATTGCTGATCACTTTAAAATCCTGCAACTGGAAATAAATATTATGGCTGAAAGCAGGACGAAGGTCGGGATTACCTTTTACCACGCTTAAGGGATCTGTATTATTTAATATAGGCTGCAATTGCATCAGTGAGGGTTGTCTTGTACCGCCATTATAACTGAAGTACAAGCTACCCGACGTGGAAAATTTCCACCTGATGTTTGCATTCGGAAAGAAATTGGTGAAATTCCTTGCCAATGATGAGTCCTTGATAATATTTGTTTGTTTCAATGCCAGGTCCTGTATGGCCAGACCCGCTCTGGCGGTTATTTTTTTGGTCGTATAATTAAATGTAAACCCACCACGGTGTGATGTATTGATGAAACGGTAATGATTGCTGTATAGGAGATTCAATGAATCGTATTTACCATTCCTGTTATCATACGAGCGTGTATCCTGGTCAGTGTTATTGGTATTGAATGTGTAATTCAAATTCAACGACAATTTTTTACCAAGTGGCTCAATATAGCTGACCAATCCCTGTACACTTCTGCTATCCGTTTTGTTCAGTTTCCGTTGATCAACCACCTGCTGTGTTGCGGGTAATCCATTCACATAAAAATCCGTTTTGTTATACAGAAAACCATCACTGCTGTTTTGGTTTTGAGTAATACCTGTGCTTAGTGTAAAAGAACGTGTACCCGCCTGGTTCAGTTTTCTCCTGAAAAAAATATCAGCCTTTGTACTGCTATTATCGCCTGAAGAACTGTTTATCCGTGTACTGGTATTGACAGGAATTTTGCTTCCCGTTAAGTATTCCCCGTTTTGTAAACCGTTGTTATAGGTTTTGCCCTTGCTGGCTTTTACATTGATATTGATAGTAGTTAATGAATCCAGGTTGAATTCATTCTTGGTGCTGAGGTTTTGTTTCCATTTACTGCTGGTGGTTGAGCGCGATTGGTTATTGTAATAAACCGTATCTGGTAAAACATATTTGGTATTTGTAGAACCATCCCCGGCAAGATTCAGATGATTATAACTGAAATTATTTGCGGTACTGCTTTTTAGTTTTCCAAATTTTTTGTTTACCATAAAAGCCGTCTGCAGGTTTTCTGGAATGCCTTGCTGCTCGTAAGGATCAAAATCGTCATCGCCTTCCCAATTAAACTGGATCTCGCCGTTTTCAACAGAACTGGAAACACTACCGTAATCCTGCATTTCTTCCCAGCTCATGCCATTACGGCCCGTTCGGTCTGCAGTGATCAATGCACCAGCTTTTAGTGTACTGGTAAAACGGCTGGCTGTAATTTTAGATGAATAGTATTTATTGAAATCCGTGCCTGCTGTGGCAGATCCAAAATATCCTTTCTTCGCATCTTCTTTCATGATGAGGTTGACTGTCTTTTCCTTTGATCCGTCATCAATACCCGTTAGTGTAGACTGATCACTTTTCCTGTCATATACCTGCACTTTTGCAACATCTTTTGCATTGAGGTTCTGTGTGGCCATCGTGGGATCATCTCCAAAAAATTCATCTCCATCCACCAATACTTTCTGCACTTTCTGTCCCTGGGTAGTGATTTCTCCCTTACTGTTCACTGAAATACCCGGCATCACTTTCAAAAGATCTTCTACCGTTGCTCCTGGTTTCACATGAAAACTGTCAGCTAAATATTCTGTCGTATCACCTTTTATACGGATAGGAGCGATGCTCTGTCTTACGATCACTTCCTGTAACAAATGCGCCTTGGTGGTTAATGCAACCATAATATTCATCGGTGCATTTCCCTTGATATCAACCGAATCTATCCAGTCAACATAATTTGGATAGGTAACAACCATGATGTACCTGCCGGCATCAATCGCACCCAATTCAAAACCGCCCCTGGTATCCGCACGTGTATATTTTACCAGCGAAGAGTCTTTCGGATTTTTGAGATAGATAACGGCATTGTGCATGGCCGTTTTGCTTAAAGTGTCGGTAACCGTTCCTTTTACAGGAATCGTTTGCCCGGAGGAAGAAAACGAAAAAAAGAAGAAACAAATAGCCATACAGGCATACAATTTCCACAGCAGTTTTGGTAAAATCATTTAGGGATGATTATATAATGAAAATAGACTATCTATTTACTGATATAAGATTCAAAATCATAAAGTTTCCACAAAAAAGCAATTAGTAATTAATAGTTAATAATTGGGTGCCCGTGTTTTATGGGAACTTTAAAAAATCAAAAATGCTGTTACGGGATCAGTAAAGGATGTCAGTGTAGTATTTGTGAATACTTACAATGATTGATCTATGATTGGGAGTACAAAGATAGAACGGTTTTCAATATAAAATATAAGGAGGCAAAAAAATTACTAACTACTAATTCCTAATTGAACTAAAGCATCTTCCTGATCAATTTACCAACTACCATCAATCCATATTCCGTATCCTCTGTAAATTGTTTTCCAAAACTCAACCGCATACAGTTTGAATAATTGGCACTTACGGAAAAGATCCTGCCGGGCATAATGGAGATCTTGTGTTTCATTGCTTCACTCCGCAGTTTAAAAGTGTTTATTTTTTTATTTAGTTCTATCCATAAGATAAATCCACCCTGTGGCCTGGATACTTTTGTGTCTTCGGGAAAATGATCGATCACTGCCTGCATATAACGAAGACTCTGCGTATGTAATGCTTTGCGCAGGTTTTTTAAATGATATTCATACCTGCCATGCTGCAAATAATGCGCGATGGCTGCCTGGGTAATATTCGGGCAACTGATATTGTGTATCCGTTTCATCTGTTTTACCTCATCAATAAATTTTCCTGGTATGGCCCAGCCGATACGATATCCGGGGGTTAGTGATTTTGATAAAGAAGAACAATGCATGACCAACCCCTTGGTATCATAATATTTACAGGTTCTGGGGCGGTTCTTTCCAAAATACAATTCACCATAGATATCATCTTCTATCAAAGGGATATTGTGTTTGGTGATGATGCTTACCAACCTTTTTTTCTGATCATCAGGCATACAGCTTCCCATAGGGTTATTATAGTTGGGAATAAACAGACAGGCTTTAATGGGAAATTTTTTGATCGCTTTTTCAAAACTGTCAAGGTCAGCGCCATTTACAGGATCTGACGAGATCTCTACTACTTTCAAACCCATATTCTCTATCGCCTGGAAAATGCCAAAGTAGGTCGGGCATTCCACAGCAACTGTATCGCCATATTTTGTAACGGCTTTTAAACAAAGTGTAACCGCTTCCAGGCAGCCGGAGGTAACCACCACTTCATCGGGTTTAACTTTGCCTCCCCAGTTAAAAGAAAGTTTGGCGATCTGTTTACGCAATTCAGGGTTGCCCTGTGTATGTTCATAGCCAATACAATGATCCTTTGAATTACGCAGGGCATGCATAACCGATTTATTGATCTTAGCCGCGGGCATTAAAGACATGTCAGGAACAGCCAATGCAAAATTGATCACATCGGTTGAACTGATATCCGCATACAATGAAGCGATCATTTCTTTTACACTCACATCATGCGATAAAGCATCAGTAGGTATCATTTTGGGCAGTGCCGGAAATCTTTTGTGATTGAACCTTACATAATACCCCGACTTGGGCCTCGATTCAATTAGCCCTTTTGCTTCCAGGTGATAATACGCCTGGAACGCAGTGCCCATACTGATTCCGTTCTCTTCACTCAATATGCGAACGGAAGGAAGCTTATCGCCGATCAGTAACACTTCTTCAGCGATCATTTTTTCAAGCCCGTTTGCCACCTGCATATACAGGTGATCATCACCATTAAGTTTCATCATTTAAAGTTTAATAATAAATAATGCTTCCACTTCGTCGGCAATAATTACTAACTATTAACTACTAATTATTAATTGCCTTTCCCTATCTGATCTACTCAAAAATACAAAAACTGAATCTGTTTTATTATCAATCTTTCAAACAATTTTGTGTTGTCTTAAAAATAAAACGCATGAACCGTATCTGTATCGTTGATTACCAACCTGTGCACCAGCCTTATTTTGAAAAATTCAACCGCAAATGGATCGAAGCGGATTTTACCATGGAACCGGTGGATGAATTTGTACTCACCAATCCCGATGAAGCCATATTAAAAGAGGGTGGGGCGATCCTGATGGCACTGTATGAAGGAGAAGTGGCAGGTACTGTGGGACTGCGAAAGGTGAATGATACTGTATATGAATTTACCAAGATGGCGGTCGACAGTAATTTTCGACGAAGAGGTATTGCCGAAGCGATCAGCTATGCCAGTTTTGAAAAAGCGAAAGAATTAGGTGCAGAAAAAGTGATCCTTTATTCCAATACAAAAAATGCGGGCGCGATAAAATTGTATGAAAAGATCGGTTTTGTGCACCTGCAACCAGAAACAGGTGTCTATGTACGCGCCAATGTTAAAATGGTGATTGGCATTGATGAAGCGATCGCGGGAGCTGAAAATTATCGTAGTGCATTAGAACAGGAAATCCTATCAAAATAATAAAATAAAAATCTTAAAATGGAACTCACTACTGAAATACAGGTTCGTAAAACGAGTCATTCAAAATTAGCTGAGGTTGATTTTTCCAATCTCGAATTCGGCAAATATATTTCCGATCACATGCTTGTATGCGATTATTACGATGGAGAATGGCATGCGCCGCATATTGTACCTTTTGGAAACCTGGTTGCCAGTCCTTCAATGCTTGCATTGCACTACGGGCAAACTGTGTTTGAAGGAATGAAAGCGTTCCGGATGGAGGATGGAAGCATCAATATCTTCAGAATGGAAAAACATTACGACCGCTTTGTGCGTTCATTGGAAAGGATGTGTATGGCAGTGGTACCCAAAGAAATTTTTGTAGAAGGTTTATCACAACTTGTTGAATTGGATAAGGCATGGATCCCTTCAGAACCCGGTACCGCTTTGTACCTGCGTCCATTTGTATTTGCAAGTGAAGCGAAATTTGGTTTGAAGATTTCAGATGAGTATCGTTTTATCATTTTCACCGGCCCCGTGCCGGCTTTGTTTGCAAATACGATTAAAGTAAAAGTAGAAACCAATTATATACGGGCGGCGCGGGGAGGAACAGGCTTCGCAAAATGCGGTGGTAATTATGGGGGTGCATTTTATCCAACCATGCTTGCCAAAAAAGAAGGCTATGATGCGGTTTTATGGACAGACGCCGAAGAAAATAAATACATCGAAGAATCCGGTTCTATGAATGTGATGTTTGTGATCAATAACACACTGGTAACGCCTCCTTTATCTGATTCAATTCTGGATGGTATCACACGCGATTCATTATTAACCCTTGCGCGCGACCTGGCCTATAAAACAGAAGAACGTCGCGTATCTGTGCAGGAACTGGAAGACGCTTTTGCAAAAGGTACAATCACAGAAGCATTTGGAGCAGGAACAGCAGCGGTAGTGGCGCCTATCGGAACGATCCATATCAATGGAATAGATCATTCAGTGCCTGCTTATACCAAAACAAGTATTTCAACCAGATTAAAACACCGGCTGGAACGTTTACGGAGTGGCAGGGATGAAGATAGTTTCGGCTGGAACTTCATTGTATAGGGTTAGGTTAGATGTCATGGCTCATGTAAATGGGCCGTGATCCTTTTTTTACGATTAGTCGTTGATCCTTCGGATATCTTTTTTTTTATCCTCATCTCTCATTAAAAACATGACAAGGAATAAAAAAAGAACAAATCCGCATCGGAAAGCAATGGGAATAATGTTAAGATCAACAGATAATTGGGTGAGCAGGGGGGCAGTTTGCATGGTTTGGCAGTTTAGTTTTGGTTCGTAAACATTTGTAAACGTTTACGATGCGATAAAAGTAAACCTGTTAGTTATCCCCAACAACGGGTAAAATCCCGTATTTGGGTGGGATTTTTACGTGACTAACAATCGTTAGTGTAAATCATTATCTTTGCGCTACAAATGGAAATTATGAGTAACAGGATCGTTTATATTGTTTCTGCCGTACGTACGCCGATCGGCAGTTTTGGAGGGAGTTTAAAAGAATTTACAGCAACGCAATTGGGAGCCTTTGCGATCAGGGCAGCAGTGGAAAAAGCAGGTATCCAGCCCGCTGATGTACAGGAAGTTTTGATGGGTTGTGTAATACAGGCCAACACCGGACAGGCACCCGCCCGCCAGGCAGCTAAGTTTGCCGGTTTGCCGGATAATGTGATCTGTACTACGGTAAACAAAGTTTGTGCAAGCGGTATGAAAGCCATTGCGCAGGCAGCACAAAGCATTTTGCTGGGTGATGCAGACATTGTTGTAGCAGGTGGTATGGAAAGCATGAGTAATGTTCCTTATTACAGCCCGAATATGCGCTGGGGTAATAAATATGGTAATGTGAGCCTGGTTGATGGGCTTGCCAAAGATGGTCTTACCGATGTATATCATAATTATGCAATGGGCAATGCTGCCGAACTCTGTGCCAAAGAATGCAATATCAGTCGCGAGGACCAGGATGCATTTGCAACAGAGAGTTACAAACGTAGCCAGGCAGCTTGGGCAAATGGATATTTTGATGCCGAAGTAGTTCCTGTTGAGATCCCGCAACGCAAAGGTGAACCGCTAAAGTTTACAAGGGATGAAGAAGCATTCAATGTAAAATTTGATAAGATACCTGAACTCAAACCTGCCTTTACGAAAGATGGAACGGTTACTGCTGCCAATGCATCTACCATGAATGATGGCGCAGCTGCATTGGTATTGATGAGCAAAGAAAAAGCAGATGCGATGGGTATTAAACCGCTTGCAATTATCCGCAGTTATGCAGATGCCGAACAGGCACCTGAATGGTTTACCACTACGCCTTCTTTAGCAGTTCCGAAAGCAGTTGCCAAAGCCGGTTTGACAATGAGTGATATTGATTTTACAGAACTGAATGAAGCGTTTTCTGTTGTTGGTATTGCCAATATGCAAAAAATGAAATTGGATCCGGCGAAAGTAAATGTACACGGAGGCGCAGTATCATTGGGGCATCCCTTAGGTTGCAGTGGTGCGCGCATTATTGTTACACTGATCAATGTACTGAAACAACACGGCGGAAAGATCGGAGCAGCAGGCATTTGTAATGGCGGCGGAGGGGCGAGTGCGATAGTGATTGAATTAGTTAATAATTAGTAGTTAATAATTAATAATTTTTCACCGCCATTTCGATCCCGCATCTGCGGGATCGAAATGGCGGTTACATTTACAGAATATGATAGAGATCAGACCTGCTACCATACATGATGCCGAACTGATAGCCGATATCAGCCGCGAAACATTTTATGAAACATATGTTGCCTATAATACAAAAGCCGACATGGATAAATTCATGTCTGAGCAATTCAGCAAAGAAAAATTAATTGCGCAGGTTGGGGTGGAGGGAAATCTTTTCCTGCTTGCGTATGAAAATGAAGCGCTGGCAGGTTATGTTTTTTTACGAGACGAAAGACACCCGCAGATCCCCGAAGAAAACGCCGTTGAGATCTGCCGTTTTTATGCACGCAGTTCTTTTATCGGCAGGGGAGTTGGTAAGGCAATGATGCAGGCAGCAGTGGCCCATGCCCTTGCTGCAAACAAAACATTTATCTGGCTCATCGTCTGGCAACAAAATGAACGTGCCTTACAATTCTACACCTCATTCGGTTTCGAAATATTTGCAGAACAGGATTTTATTTTAGGAGATGATGTGCAGCGGGATTGGGGGATGAGATTAAAAATTAGTAGTTAATAGTTAATAGTTAATAATTAGTCGGGCGTGCCTGCACTATCATTATTTTGAAGACTACTTCATCTTTTGGAAAGGGTTTTAATTATTAACTATTAACTACTAATTATTAATTAATACTGCTCTTCCACGGCCCATACTTATGTCTCTCTTCACTCCACTCATCCGCATACGGCCCGTATGGATGATCAAAAGGTTTCTTTTTAATATCCGGCCAGTCTTTGCCGAGATCTTTTGAAGGCCTTGGCTGGGAGTTTACATAAGCTGCAACATCCCAGGCTTCTTCATCGCTTAGTTGGGGGTTATGATAATTGAGCGGGTTAGGCATATTATTCTTAACATACCCTGCAAACCTTGATAAACGGAACAGGCCTGCGCCATTGTTATAACTGTTCTTGCCCCATAATGGCGGATAGGTATAACCATTGCCATCGATGTTCAACTGCCCATCACCATTTTTACCATGGCATTTTTCGCAGGTATTTGTATAAACCATTTTGCCTTTTAGGGGGTCGGCAGATCGGGAGAGATAAGGTAGTTCCATAATGCCCGAACCTTTGGGTTTGGTTCCCTTTGAAATATCATTACCCAGCCATTTGATGTAGGCGATGATGGCATGCATTTCTTTACTGTTGCTATCGATGGCTTTTCCATTCAGGCTTCTTTCAATACAATCGTTCACTCTTTTTTCAATGCTTTCAATACTGCCGGATCTTGCCCTGAATTTTGGATAGGTAGAAGCCACTGCACCATAATTATTACCCCAGGGTTTGGTGCCTGCTTCCAAATGACAGTTCTGGCAATTCATTCCATTGCTGATCTGTGCAACAGTTCCTTTCGGGCCAAGATATTGTGACGTGTTCTCAATCAGATCCCTGCCATAGCGAATAAATTTCCCTTCCTCTGTAATTGGTATCTGGTTAACACCTGCACCGGTCCAGCAATCAGCCGGCGGTTCATTTACGACTACTACTTTAGGAGGGCTTTCTCTTTTATATATGAGTAACACCACAAGGAACAATACTATGATGCGTAGTAGAATATATATCCAGTTTAGTCTCATCGCTGGATGAAAGTAAGACAGATTATCGGATTACGGATTGGCGAATTTGCGAATTGAACAGGATAAAATTCGCCAATCTGTAATCCGATAATTAATTCAGAAAGATCTCATGTATAATAATATAGATTCCCATGACCAATACAAACCACCCGAACCATTTTTTTAATTTCTCACCCTGGATGTCCTGCCCAAGTCTTCTGCCAATAAAGGTTCCGGTAACGGCAATAGCAGTGATGGGGAGCAACAATGTCCAATCGAACTGCTGATGAAAAAGATCACCGGCAAACCCGAATAACGAATTCATGGCTATGATAAGTAACGATGTACCAATCGCATCTTTCATCGAGAGACGAAAAGAAAATACCAATACTGGAATAATGAGGAAACCGCCGCCTGCACCCAATAGTCCTGTCAATATACCTACGCCAGCGCCACGTATCAATCCTTTTCTTAAACGAACAGGTTGATCTTTTGTATTGCCATTTACGGAGATCGGTTTCTGTATCATGTTCAGCGAAGCAAATATCATCAGGGCGGCAAACAACAACATCGTAGCCAATGATTTCGTAACAGTAACTGCTCCGATCGTGAATAAATGTTCGGGAATAATCGGCATCAATAATTTGCGTATCAATAAAACCGTAATGATGGATGCGATGCCAAAAGAAAACGCCGCTTTAAAATTGATATTTCCCCTCCGGTAATTTTTGTAAGCCCCTGCCAAACTGCTGCATCCTACAATAAACAGGGAATAACCAGTTGCCAGGGTGGGTTGAATATGAAAAAGATAAACAAGTACAGGTATCGTTAATATTGAACCTCCACCACCGATCAATCCCAATGATAAACCTATCAGTAAAGCAGCCAGGTAGCCTGCAATTTCCATGTACTTGTTATTGGTAGGGCGCAAAGATGGGGAATAATCATTCAGTTATTGCCGGCCGTGTAATCTTTTCTACAAGCGGAGGGGAGAGCAATTAATAATTAGTAGTTAATAGTTAATAATTCATTCAATGGAGAACACTATTGAAATCGAACAGCCACACTTTTTAGAGGATTTCAAAGTTCAGGCCCTAATTATTAACTATTAACTACTAATTATCAATTCTTGATTGCCTCCTCCAGCTCATCCATCCTTATCCCCATATGGCTTTCATCATACACGCATTCGCCATTCCTGATTAAGAGTACCTGGGGTGATTCATGAAAAACATGAAACTCTTCTGATATTTTGTTGGAGATATCCCGGTGCCTGATCAGGTCGAGAAAGTAAAAATCTATTTTTTCGGGCGTTTTTGATCTTTCCAGCCTGTCTAATACCATACTGCTGGTACCGCAGCGCGTACTGTGTTTAAAAATAACCTGTGGAACGATGGATGATCGTTCGCGTATCTGTTCGAGTTGCTCTTCTTTATTGAGGGGGATCCAGTTCATTCAATACATTTAAATCATATAACCCAAAAACCGGACCGGTTGTTGCACTAATTACTGACGGAAATATTTCGGATTGGTAGTAGGACAACCTCTTCTTGAGGCCGCACAGGAGGTAAACAAGGTAGCGACCACTAAAGTTGTGAGGAAGAATAGGGCAATCTTTTTCATGCTGGATATTTAAATAAGAGTTTGGCTGTATTTTGCGCTATACCAAAGATAAACTTTCATGTGTAAACGTTGCCTTCCAACGTGACACATTTTGTTAATTTGTTTGAAAAGGCGCTAAATAATAACGTATGCGGGTACATTTTATTTCAATTGGTGGTAGTGTGATGCACCAGCTAGCCATTGCTTTACACCGGAAAGGATACAAAGTAACAGGCACTGATGATGAAATTTTTGAACCTGCAAAGTCCAATCTTGCCGCTGAAGGATTGCTGCCGGCCCAAATTGGCTGGCAACCTGAGTTGATTACCAAGGAGATAGATGCTGTTATTCTTGGTATGCATGCCAAGAACGACAATCCTGAAATTAAAAAAGCACAGGAGCTGGGTCTTACCATATATTCTTTTCCTGAATATATCTACCATGAGAGCCGGCAGAAAAAAAGAGTAGTTGTGGGGGGAAGTCACGGAAAAACCACCACCACCAGCATGATCATGCATGTACTGAGACGCCTCGGGCTGGATTTTGATTACCTGGTAGGTGCCCGTTTGGAGGGATTTGATCAATCCGTAAATATTACCCATGCCCCTGTGATCATATGTGAAGGTGATGAATACCCGGCGAGCGCGATCGAACGTAAGCCCAAGTTCCATTTCCTGTTTCCGCATGTGGCCGTATTAACCGGTATTGCCTGGGACCATATCAATGTATTTCCCACTTTTGAGTTTTATCTCGAGCAGTTCATCATCTTTATCAATAAAATTGAAGAAGGCGGTGTATTAATATATAATGAATCCGACCCTGTATTGAAAAAACTGGTGGAGGATAACAGGAGAGAAGATATCCGTTACCAACCCTACGGCGTTCCGGAACATACCATCGCTGATGGAAAAACATCGGTAACGATTGAAGGAGTGACCGGCTCCCTGAAAGTATTTGGCAACCACAACCTGATGAACCTGCTGGCCGCTTATTACTGTTGTCAGGAACTGGGTATTACCGCCACAGATTTTGTTACCGCAATTGGATCTTTTACAGGCGCTGCAAAACGACTTGAGTTATTGGCTTCCAACGGTACTACGAATGTATACCGCGATTTTGCACATGCACCAAGCAAAGTAAAAGCAACTATAGAAGCGGTTAAACAACAATATCCCGGCAGGAAGCTTATCGGCATCCTGGAACTGCATACTTTCAGCAGCCTGAACGAACAATTCATGGGTGAATACAAGGGTGCTATGGACAAAGCAGATGCAGCCATCGTGTTTTATTCAAAGCATGCCCTGGAACTGAAACGTATGCCCGACCTTCCGGCAGAAAAAGTATCGGAAGGTTTTGCCAAGCAGGGACTAATGGTAATGAATGATAAAGAAACCCTGTGGAACTGGTTACAGGATCAGTCATACACAAATTCAAATCTTGTTTTAATGAGTAGTGGCAACTATGATGGCTTAGATATGCTTACTTTCGCCAAACAGATCACCCAATAAGAAAAGAACACTTACCCATTGATGATGAAATTGCAACTAACCCGTCCCATTGCCTTTATTGATCTTGAGACCACCGGCGTAAATATCAGTGTAGATCGAATTGTAGAAATCGCGATCGTAAAAATATCACCCGATGGAACGCGGTTGGTAAAAAGAAAACTGATCAATCCATTAATACCGATACCTGAAGGATCCAGTGCGATACATGGTATCACCGATGAAATGGTAAAAGATGCGCCCAGTTTTAAACAGGCCGCAAACGAACTGAAACAGTTCATGGAAAATTGCGATCTCGGTGGATACAACAGTAACCGTTTTGATATTCCTATGCTGATAGAAGAGTTCCTGCGTATCGGGATCGAGTTCAGTATCGACGGAAGAAAACTGGTAGATGTACAGAAAGTGTTTCATATGATGGAACAACGTACATTAAGCGCCGCCTATAAATTTTATTGCCAGAAATCATTGGAAGGTGCACACAGTGCCGAAGTAGATGCCACGGCTACATGGGAGGTACTCGAGGCGCAGGTAGAACGTTATCCACAGATCGGTGATACGGTAGAAAGTATTGTTAAGTTTACCGGCGAAGATGATATTGTGGATTTTGCGCGTCGTTTTATCAAAGACAAAGGCATTGAAATTTTCAATTTCGGAAAACATAAAGGAAAACCGGTAACACAGGTTCTGAAAGAAGAACCACAGTATTACGACTGGATGATGAAGGGTGATTTTGCCATGAATACCAAGCAAAAACTCACGGAAATACTAAACCGCACCCTTGTTAAGAAAGTGTGAGAAAGATTTAATGCTTTCTTATGACACAATTTAATATTTGAAAAGAATCTAAGTTGTAACTTAGGTTTTTTAAATCTTTTTAATACATCCCCAAAATTGATTGGAAAAGATTGTTATCATACCTACGTTTAATGAGAAGGAAAATATTGCTTCTATTATCACTGCTGTATTTGCCCTCAACCAGGGTTATCATGTGCTGGTCATAGATGACGGTTCTCCTGATGGAACTGCTGATATCGTTCGCGGTTTAATGAATGCTTATCCCGGTCAATTATTTCTCGAAGAAAGATCCGGCAAACTTGGTTTGGGTACTGCATACATTTATGGATTCAGGTGGAGTATAGAAAGGAAATACGAATACATATTTGAAATGGATGCCGACTTCTCACACAACCCTTCTGATCTTGAAAGATTGTACAACGCCTGCAAAAAAGATGGCGCTGATGTATCAATCGGCAGCCGTTATGTGCCTGGAGGTAAAACAGAAAACTGGCCGCTTGACAGACAACTATATTCAAAAGGAGGTGCGCTCTATACCAAACTGATTACATGGATGCCAGTGAATGATCCTACTGCAGGATTTGTTTGTTACAGGCGAAAGGTGCTGGAATCCATCAATTTTGATATGATCCAGTTTGTCGGTTATGCGTTCCAGATAGAAATGAAATTTGCGGCATGGAAATTAGGTTTCGTCATCAAAGAAGTGCCCATCACTTTTGTTGACAGGAAGATCGGTGTAAGCAAAATGAGTAAAGGCATCATTAAAGAAGGCGTACTCGGCGTACTCAGCATCCAATGGAAAAGCCTGTTTCACAATTACCGTAAAAAAGTAAAGAATACGGATGTGAATGAAATGGTTACTTCGAAAGCGAGTTGAACCTCTTTCACTCTTTTTCTCCTTTCCTTCTCTTAGCAAATTTTTTTACGAATTACAGTCTGTCTGCATATAGTCAATGTTTATTTCAATAAGAGAATACAAGAGAAAAAGAGGTGGAAAAGATATTATCCTTCATACTCCCTTGCATATACCTGCTCCCAGTTTTTATTTTTTAACGCATCCATCATTAACCAGGTCGCGATACCTGACAGCAGGCAAAGCATGATGATCACTATCAAATAGCTGTAAATAAAATAATGCACGATCGCAAGCATTATGGGAATGGCAAGTGCAAACAATCCTTTGATGAATTTTCCACCTTTCATACTGGTTGATTGCTGCACAGAAAAAGGGAACGCGTTCAGCGTAAGGTATGCCGTTAGTATTGTGATCAATACCTGGTTGAAAAAGCCAAGTAATAAATTAGGGATCACCTTTGGTCCAACGATGGCGATAGCCGTACAAAATATTATCGCGACCAATGGTACATAAAATTTTATGATGGTCGCTTTTACTGCACCACTGTACATCCTGCCGGGATTATGAATGGGGGTAACGTAATAGATCCATCCGGCTTTGTATTTATCTGAGAACGTCAGTTGCCCGAGTGCCGTACTCAAAGCAAAACTGCAGAAATAGATGATACTAATAAAAACAAATTTGCCCTGCCCTGTTTCCTGTTGTATCTGCGCCAGCGACAATTTTTTATTGTTCAAAAACATAACCACAACAAATACGGCGAGGTATCCCAATGCCGGGTACACTTTCATTTTGAAATCCCTGCTGCGCCCCATCATTTTATAAGTAAATAAGAATGCCATCCTTTCGGCTCCTTTTTCGGTCAGCCAGTTGGCTACAGATGTGATATACGATGAGGTAGTAGATAAAATATCTTTGCTATTTGTTTTTGCTGCAACCGGCTCATCGCCGCTGCCACTGATCATTGATAATTTTTGATTAAATGATGGCGCGAAATATTTGATCACCACCCATACACTCAGCACAGGTATTATAATGCTCAGTACAAAATAGATCACCAGTGGTGAAGCCAGGTCAAATGTTTTCATGTATTGCCAGCTGGCGGCAAACCAGTAAGGTGGATATACCACCGCCCATTTTGCGGAAGTAAGGCTATAGCCTTCCAACGCGGTCTTGCCCATTAGTCTTGGCAGCAACTGGTATCCGCCATAAAAAAGAATGGCAATGAATATCTGGAAATTGCTGATAATGTTTTTGAATTTTTCGGGTGTGGTTACTTTTAAAATAAAAACATACAAGGCATTGATCAGGAAGATAGTAAACAAAGAGGCCAGCAATACCAATACCATAAAAGGCAACAAACCTGGAATGCCACTTATGATACCTGTATAGATCATTCCCGGCAATGTCATGGGCAGCACGAGTTTCGCAACATGTATGATAATATGAAATAGCCTTCCCAATAAAAAAGTTTTATCAGTGACAGGCTTGGGAAGAATGATCATATTATCCCTTACATCAATTAATACTGAAGTGAAATCTGAAATTAAAGTGGAAGCCAGTATGAATATATAGAACGAAAAATAGAATGTGTATTGGGTCATCGCATCGCCACCCACTCCGAATGAAAAAAGAAAAAAGCAACCCATCAGTGCGGTAAAGAACATCGTTCCGAGGGTGGCGCCGGTTGTTGGTTTTTCTTTTTCCTTCTTTCTTCGCATTTGATGCAAACCGGCGGGACGCCTGTCATCCATGGTCAGTTTGGCAATAAGGATAGCCCGCAAATGCAATGGGTTCACACCTATGCGTCGGTATAAACCGGTTGGTGCTAATAATAACCTGAGAAAAAATCTATTGAAAATGTTCATGCGCCTTTTTTATTTTCCGAAAGCATTCATTAACTGGTCAGCGGCATCAGACAAAGATTCTTTACCTGTCATCTGTGCAAATATTTTTTCGAGACTTATATTTCCCTGTTGTTGCTGGAGTTCTTCAAAACTTCCATCAGCGATCACTGTTCCTTCGTTGATGAGTACGATGCGGTCACTTACTTTTTCCACCACATCCATCATATGACTGCAATAAAAAATCGTCTTACCATCTTTGGCTAATTTGCTGATGAGATTCTTCACGATGATCACACTGTTTGCATCCAACCCGCTTAATGGTTCATCAAGAATAATGATATCAGGATTGTGTAAGAGCCCCGAACTGATCAATACTTTCTGCCGCATCCCCTTACTGAAAGTATCCATGCGTTGGTGCATGTTTGCTTCGAGACCGAATGCGGCAAGCATTTTTGCAATCCTGTCAGTAGCCAGTTCTTTTGGCATATTGTATAACTCACCCATAAAACCAAGGAACTCAGCTGGGGTCAACACATCATATAACTCTGCGAGTTCAGGAACATAACCGATACGCGCTTTTACAGCGATAGGATCGACTTTCAGATTGATCCCTTCAATGGATACTTCTCCTTCATAATCGGAGATCAATCCGCATAATATTTTTACTGTAGTACTTTTCCCGGCGCCATTCGGACCGATATAACCAATTACCTGGCCGGGATAGATATCGAGATTGATCCCTTTTAAAACCTTTTTGTCACCATAATTTTTATATACATTCTTCAGGCTGATGATTGGATCCATAAGTAGTGTTTATTGATTAGTCGCCGGATTGCTAATTTATTACAAGATGGGATTATTTGCCTGATGAGCAGGAAGAATTATGCCAAAGCGAGGATTTATTTTATAAGAGCCTGGAGTTAGAAGCCTGGAGTCTGAATTGAACTGTACAGTAAAGTAGATGAACTGCGCGTGAAGCAGCGGCAAACAAAGAATATTCTGTTTCTTTATGCTCATGAAGCAGGCCCTGATCAAATTACATATCTCCGTTTTCCTCGCCGGTTTTACCGGGGTGTTGGGAAAATTGATCGAGCTGAATGAAGGGCTGTTGGTTTGGTACCGCATCATGCTGACTGTAGTAACGCTTCTTGCCTGGTTAACCTGGAAGAAGAAACTTACGCTGATCTCTGCTTCCAATGTCTGGAAATTATTAGGTATCGGCACACTGATCGCATTGCATTGGGTTTGTTTTTATGCAAGTATTAAAATTGCCAATGTATCTATCGGGCTCATCTGTTTTGCCTCGGTAGGATTATTCACTGCTATTTTAGAACCGCTGATGACCCGTAAAAAATTCAGCTGGTCAGAAGTAGGGTTGGGGCTGGTGAGCCTGTTGGGCATCTATCTTATTTTTCATTTTGATACACGATACCGAACCGGTATTCTTTTCGGTATTGCTTCAGCCGTTCTCGGTGCTTTGTTTTCCGTATTGAATAAAAAAAATGTAGAAATAGCTCCCGCACAAACATTAATGTTATATGAATTGAGCGGTGGACTATTAATACTTACGATCTGCATGCCGCTATACCTGCATTATTTTCCTACGGATTATTTTTTTCCAACGATCTCTGATTGGGGATGGTTACTGATGCTTAGCTGGCTCTGCACCGTGTTGGCAATGGACCTGATGTTGCAATCACTGAAAAGAGTATCTGCCTTCACGCAAAATCTTACGCTTAATCTCGAGCCGGTGTATGGGATACTGCTCGCGTTTGTATTGTTTAAAGAAAATGAGAATTTAGATAATACCTTTTACATAGGCTTCGCACTCATTGCATTCTCTGTTGTTCTCCAGATGCTTCGTGTTGTAAGGAGGAAAAGATTGTAGACATTATGTTGAATTTTAAATGTTGAATGACAGACTGCTAATTCAACATTTAAAATTCAACATTTAAAACAATTATTTCAACTCATACGCCACTATCATATTTTTATAAAACGTCGGTACATATACAATGCGGTTCTTTGCATCATAGCCGATATCGGCTGTGTTGCTTTTTATCGGGCGGTTATCCAATAAGGTCTGCTTGTTGCCATCTGCATCCACATAATACATAATTCCGCTCCAGCAGCTGATAATAAACTCATTGGGTTTTACCATTTCAATGCCATCGGTACTCGGGTCCATGCCATCTGTCAACTTGCTGAGGCTGCCATTTTCAAACAGTTTAACCATGCTTCCTTTATCCAGTATCATCAGGTCATTGCCAATAGACAACAAACCATTGGGTCCCTGCAGGTTTTCCAGTTGCTTGAACACATTGCCTTTCTCAATACGATACACTTTAAAATTCCTGCTGTCGCTCACAAATACGACACCATTTTTATCGATGGTAATATCATTCAGGAAAACAGAACCTTCCACGGGGATCTTTTGTACGATCTGTGATTTCTCGATATCGATCACCACTACTTCAGTCAGATCGGCCACATATAATTTCCCTTTGTACATCCCCATTCCTTTGGGGGCATTCAATCCTGCCACCCAGTCCACGGCAATGATCTTTCCATCGAGCCCTACTTTTCCGATAGAACCCTTACCGTCTTTTCCATCGGGGGCGCCATCAATATTTGATACATACAATATTCCGCCTTTTGCATCATACAATACCGATTCGGGTGTTTTTAAAAGGCTATCGGTCTGCCACTTTTTTACCAGGCTATGGCTTTGGGCAGATAGAGAACCCATGACAGCAACCGAGAAGAGGATAAGGATGATCTTTTTCATATGATTTGTTTTACAGCCTAAAGATAATTGTTATTTATATGTATCCAACCGCTGCTGAGAGCGCATTGTTTAATTATCTTCGGAACTCCATAAAAATTAGCGCGTAATGAGAAAACTCCTTTTTATTTCCTGTTGTATTCTTTCTGCAGGTGCCATCGCACAAAAAAAGCCGCTGGACCATACGGTGTATGACGGCTGGCAGAGTATTGCTGAAAGATCTATCAGTAATGATGGAAAATATGTAGTGTATGCTGTGAACCCGCAGGAGGGTGATGGTACGTTATATGTACAGTCTGCAAATGGCAGTTATAAAAAAGAGATCCCACGTGGATATACTGCGGTGATCACAGACGATAACCGTTTCATGGTATGCCGTATCAGGCCTCATTTTAAAGATACCCGCGATGCGCGTATCAAAAAAGCCCGCCCGGATGATATGCCAAAAGATAGTCTTGCCATACTTGAACTGGGTACAGACAAACTAACCAAAGTGGCCCGCGTAAGAAGTTATAAACTTCCTGAAGAAAGTAATAACGGATGGATGGCTTACCTGATGGACAAAGGTGTTCCGGATATTACCAGTTCCGGTGGCAGGCAACAAGTGGATTCTCTGACAAGATTAAATACCATGTATTCTGTTGCCGATAGCCTGATGCGTGTGGCAGATAGTATCCGCAACAAAGCCAATGATGCAAAGATGAAAGGGATGGCTGTTTTACAGGCACCACGTGGTGCAGGTGGTGGTAACCGTCCGGGTGGCGCACCTGGCGGGAGAGGTGCAGCAGGTGCTGCAGCAGCGGGCGATGCGCCTGCTGAAGAAGGTACCGAACTTGTGTTACGCAACCTGGTTACCGGTGAAACACGTTCTTATTTTTTAGTAAGTGAATATTATTTCAGCAAGAAAGGAAATGTCTTGTTGTATGAAACCACTAAAAAAATAAATGATGCCAAAGTGCAGGCATCTGTTTACAAATTAGATGTGGCCAACAAGAACTTTGTTACCATCTTCCAGAAATTCAATGATGCGAAAGCATATGTAATGGATGATGATGGCAAGCAGGTAGCTTTTATTGCAGAACGCGATAGCAGCAGCAAAGCGGTACAGAAATTTTACAAATTATATTATTATAAAGATGGAGCTGACAGTGCCACATTACTTGCTTCACGAGACAGTAAAGGGATGATGGCTAAATGGACCGTTGCAGAAATTGGTGGCGGCCCCGGTGGTGGATTTGCCGGCGGCGGTGCTGGTGGCGGTGGAGGAAGATTTGGCGGCGGTGGCGGATCAAATCTTGGCTTCAGCAAGAATGGCCAGCGTTTGTTTTTAGGCACAGCACCGATTTTACCTCCCAAAGACACTTCGTTACCTGATTTTGATAGGGTGAATGTGGATGTATGGCACTATAATGATGACCAGGTACAACCCGCACAGTTAAGAACATTAAACCAGGAGTTAAGCCGTTCTTATCTCGCACGTATCGATATGAATACAAAAGAACTCGTGCAATTAGGCAACCAGGCACTAAGAAATGTAATACAGACAAATGAAGGTGATGGCACGGTGTTCTATGCAACTACTGATACAGGAAGACGTGTTGCGAGCCAGTGGCAGGGTTTTACCGTAAGTGATATTTATGCAGTAAATCCTGAAAATGGAAAGACAGAACTGATCAGGAAAAATTTTAAAGGAAGTGCGGTATCACCATCTTCTACAGGTAAATATTTGGTGTTCTTTGATGAGATCAAACAAACGTACAACGTATATAATTCTGTTACCAAACAGGTGTACCCGATCGCGAAAGACATCACTACCAAATTATATGATGAGGAAAATGATGTGCCGGATGATGCCAATGCTTACGGTGCGGCAAGATGGATGGACAATGATAAATATGTTTTGATCTATGACCGTTTTGATATCTGGCAGGTTGATCCGGAAGGAAAAGAAAAATCTGTTGCGATAACCAATGGCAAGAAAGACAAGATCAGGTATCGCTATGTAAATACTGACAGAGACGAAAGAACGATCGCGCCGGGATCAAAGATCCTGTTGAATATCTATGATGAAAAAGATAAGAGCACAGGTATGGCTGTATTAGATCTTTCCAATAAAACCATGGTAACGCTTTTGAAAGAACCGATCTCAATGGGTGCTGTTGCAAAAGCAAAAGATGCGGATGTATATTCTTATACAAAAGAAACTTTTGTGAAATCACCTGATGTGTATACACAGGCAGGAACATCGGCTCCAACAAGATTATCTTATACCAACCTTCAGCAACAGGAGTATAACTGGGGTACATCTGAACTTTTCAAATGGAAAGCATATACAGGTAAAGAAACAGAAGGTGTGTTATACAAACCGGAAGATTTCGATCCAAAGAAAAAATACCCGATGATCGTGTATATGTATGAAAGAAATAATAACACGGTATATAATTACCTGGCACCTTCACCAACACCTTCGCGACTGAACATTCCGTTCTTTGTAAGCAGGGGATACGTGGTGTTTGTTCCGGATATCTGGTATAAAACAGGTTACCCAGGACAAAGCGCTTACGATTATATCTTAAGCGGAACAAGAGCCGTGGTGAAACAGGGTTATGTAGACAGTACAAAAATTGGTTTACAGGGACAGAGCTGGGGTGGATACCAGATCGTTTACCTGATCACCAAAACAAATTTATATGCAGCAGCATGGGCAGGTGCGCCAGTTGCAAACATGACGAGTGCCTATGGTGGTATCCGTTGGGGAACAGGTATCCTTCGCCAGTTCCAGTATGAAAAAACACAGAGCCGTATCGGTGGCACGCTTTGGGAAAAGCAGGATCTGTATCTCAAAAACTCGGCTTTGTTCTCTTTACCAAAAGTAACCACACCATTGGTGATCATGTCGAATGATGCGGATGATGCTGTGCCATGGTACCAGGGTATTGAAATGTACTCAGGCATGAGACGTTTGGGTAAAAAAGTGTGGTTGCTGAATTACAATGGCGAAGCGCATAACCTGGTAGAAAGAAAGAACCGGAAAGATATCCAGATCAGGGAACAGCAGTTCTTTGATTATATGCTGAAAGGAGATAAACCTGCAAAATGGATCACTGAAGGAGTTCCTGCGGTGATGAAGGGGCGTGATCTGGGATTGGGGTATTAAGTCAAAATTCAAAAGTCAAAATTCAAAAGTTCAGTCGAGAGGCTGAACTTTTTTTTATGAACGAATCACGAAGTACGTCATTGCGAGGCACGAAGCAATCTGTGGCGTGCGTTCGGCGAGTGCCAATGTCCTGTAAAGGTTTTAATACGCTGCAATTCGCAACATAGATTGCTTCGTGCCTCGCAATGACGTCACCCGGAGTAAGCCTTCTCATAAAGAAGATTTCTTTTCGAACTTTAACCAGAGAAATCCAACTGTCATCGCAATGAAAGAAGCGATGAGCACGGAGATCTTCGCAATATCCTGTTGCGATGGATTGGTGAAGGCGAGTGTTGAAATAAAAATGCTCATGGTAAAACCGATGCCGCACAATAATCCTGCACCTATCATTTTGTGCCAGTTAACGCCTCTTGGTAACTCCGCCAGTTTCTTTTTTACAAGGAAATAACAGGCGGCACAGATACCCAAAGGTTTACCGAGACAAAGACCAAAAAGAATTCCCCAACTGATGGGGCTGTTCAATTCATGCAAACTGTTTTCAGGCAGGCCGATAGCCGTATTCGCCAATGCGAATAACGGCATGATGAGAAAATATACCGGTTTGTGAAGATTCAATTCAAATTTTGTTAACTGATCCAATGGTACAAGTAAAGCAAACACAACGCCGGCTACTGTTGCATGGATACCCGAATGAAACATGCAATACCAAAGCAATATCCCCAACAGCCAATGAATGATTCCGAATTTTATTTTTGAACGATTCAGGATCCATAGGAGCAAAACGATCAATGCACAGCCAAGTAGGTACCAAAGCTGTAATTCACCACCGTAAAAAAAAGCGATGATCACGATGGCACCCAGGTCATCAATGATGGCCAATGCAGTAATAAATATTTTTAATCCAACCGGTACCCGTTTACCTAATAGAGAAGCAACACCCAAGGTAAACGCAATATCAGTTGCTGATGGAATGGCCCATCCCTGCATACCAGCTGTTCCTTTGTTGAAAAAAGCAAAGAACAAAGCTGGCACCAGCATTCCCCCAAGGGCACCGAAGATGGGAAGGGAAGATTTTTTTAAAGAAGCAAGTTCACCGGTAAGAAGTTCCCTTTTGATCTCCATACCCACAAGGAAAAAAAAGATCGCCATCAATCCGTCATTGATCACCAGGAGAGGAGAATTGGGGATCAATAAAAAACCGAGATGTGTATGGTGATCCGTTGTTCCATCAAAACTATCCGACCAAAAATTTCGGTAGCCTTCCTGCCAGAAGCCAATATTAGCAAACAGGAGGGAGACTCCAGTGCACACAAGTAAGGTAATGCCCACGGAACGGCTGTCATGAATAAACTGCTGCAGCGGGTGAATGATCTTTCTTCTTACAAAATGAATCATATGGAAAGGTAGTGAATATGAATAATTGTTTGGATATGTGAGACTAACACGTTTTTATATACTGTAAGCCTAACGTTAGTATAAGCAGATTAAGTTACCATTACCAATCAATCCTGTGTATAAGTTCGGCATTTTCATTATCCCAATACCTTTATCTTCGAAAAAATTCGAATAGCAACAGCAAGATCAATATGCTTTTTTTGAAGTATCCTATTCCCCAGAAAAACAGCTATGTTCGTTACCGGCCCGGTAACGCGTTGCACTATATATACCACTCAATTCTTTCCCTGTTTACTTTATTGGTTCCAACACATTTTTACAATTAAAAACATTGTATGCGGAAATTTTTTACACTCAAGTGTTTATTGTTTGCTTTTGTTTTGATCCTGACCGGGGCAAAGGTTTCGGGTCAGGTAAATCACTTAGTGATCAGCCAGGTATATGGCGGCGGAGGTAACGCGGGGGCTATCTACCAGAATGATTTTATTGAAATATACAATCCTACAGGCGCAACTGTATTCCTGACCAATTGGTCGGTTCAATATGCAAGCACTTCGGGATCAACCTGGGCAGTTACAAACCTTTCAGGGTCTATAGCTCCTGGTAAATACTACCTGGTTAAGCAAGCGGCGGGGGCGGGTAATGGTTCTGCACTTCCAACTGCAGATGCTATTGGAAGTGTCGCTATGGCTGCAGGGGCAGGTAAAGTTATCTTATCCAATTCTATAACAGCTTTTACGGGTTCCTGTCCTTCAGGAGCCAGTGTAATTGACCTTGTTGGATATGGCTCCGGAACCACCTGTTTTGAAACATCTGTTACCGGAACATTAGCCAATGCAACAGCCGCTATCAGAAAAAATAACGGATGTACCGACACTGATAATAACGGATCAGATTTTGCTGTGAGCACACCCACTCCCCGCAATAGTTCAACTGCGGCAAATACTTGTACTTTTCCGCCAACTGTTATAACAACGACCGTTACAGGAGTTAATCTATCTGCAGCATCTTCCGGAGGAAATGTAACGGCCGATGGTAGTAATGCTGTTACGGCGCGTGGCGTAGTATGGGACCTGGTCACTGCACCAACGACCGTACTCACCAGCAAAACATCCGATGGTACGGGCTTGGGTGCGTTTACAAGCACGTTGGTTCCTTTAGTGGCGAATACCAAATATTTTTACAGGGCTTATGCAACCAACGGTGTTGGTACTAGTTACGGAACTGAATCTAATTTTACGACCCTTTCCAATCCACCTGTTACTGGTTCAGGTTCCAATCCTTCTGCCAATGGATTTACGGCTAACTGGAGTGCACCAACAGGTAATGGAGGCGCAGTTTATACTTACACAATCGAAGTTGATGATGATAATGCGTTTGGGTCGATCGATATTTCTCAAAGTAATATCCCGTCTTCCGCAGTATCATTGGCTGTTGCGGGGTTGTCGTCCTCGACTATCTACTACTATAGGGTG
Source organism: Bacteroidota bacterium (assembly GCA_040388475.1). Classification (GTDB taxonomy): domain Bacteria; phylum Bacteroidota; class Bacteroidia; order Chitinophagales; family Chitinophagaceae; genus Sediminibacterium. The sequence continues at coordinate 452,504 of JAZKBT010000002.1, forward strand.
AAGGCGGTAAATACAACTGGCAGCTCAGCTTACTCAGCTACCAGTGTGGGTATACAAACTCTCGCTGCTGCAACTCCTACATTCACATTGGTTTCCCCATTGGGAGGAATAGCATTTGGAAATATTTGCGTGAATAACACTACTCCTGATGTTTCTTTTACCATTGATGGATCTAATCTTAACGGAACCAATATCACGATAGCAGCCATCCCAGGTCTTAGTTTTTCTGAAACTTCGGTTGGCACTTATACATCAACGCTTAGTTTTTCAGCGGGTGCCATCGTTTCGGGTAAACAGATCTTTGTAAAATTCAACCCGACCAATGCGCAATCCTATGATGGAAATATTATTGTAAGCGGGGGTGGAGCGTCTGATTTATCCATTCCGGTATCCGCATCAGGTATCAATACCATTCCGTCTGCCGTTACCTCAGCACCAATTGTAACCGGCACAGCTGCTACCTTATCAGGTTCGATCAGCGTTACTGGTTGTTCAACTGTTACTTCTTTTGGATTTGAATACAGTACCACTACGGGTTTTGCAAATGGCTCGGGAATATCGGTAACTGCTTCGGGACTGAACAGTGGCAGTTTCAGCAAAACTGTTTCGGGATTGACGGCCGGCGTTACTTATTATTATCACGCATTCGCCGTAAATAATGGCGGAACAGGATATGGTGCACAGCAAAGCTTTACCACTTCTGCTGTAACACCGGTGATCATTAGTGCGCAGCCATTATTGCGTTACACAGAAAACTTTGGTGCTATCGCAGGCTGGTCGGCCAACTTTACATCAGGCACTGGCGCCAACCGGTTCTCCTCTACGCTTGTATCAAGCACGGGAACTATACCAGGCGCCACAGCGATCACTACGCCTTCTGATGTGTTCAGTTCAGGATCATCGGGTGGTGTGCAGAAGGGTACAGGCTCCCTGGTGCTGTTGTCTACCGGCTCTACTAATAACACATCTTCCGTTGCGGTTGATTTCTATATGGATTTTACCGGCGTAAATGCAGGTACGCTTAGCTTTGACTGGGCCACAATAAATAACAGCTTAAGTACTGAAGGAGGTGATAACAGGGCTGCATCACTTCGTGTATATGCCAGCAATGATGGTGTAAGTTTTACGGAAATCGCTTCTGTACTAAATTTTGTGAATGGTACTCCTTCATCAGGTATCCTGAGCGTTTCTTTACCCGCTTCGTTCAGTAACAGCCCTACTGCGCGTCTTCGGTTTTATTATCATAATGGTACGGGCGGAAGTAAAGGTTCCAGGCCAAAGCTTAGTATCGACAACCTGATCGTTACGGGTGTTGCTTCTACTCCTTGTACAACACCTTCTGCCGCACCAACCTCTTTAACTTTTGGAACGATCACCGAAACAAGTATACAGGGAAGTTTTGTTGCGGCAAGTCCTGCAGCAAATGAATACCTCGTGGTCATGAGCACCAACAGCACACTTACTTCTAATCCACTCGATGGTCAGAGCTATGTGATAGGAGATAATATGGGTGATGGAACCGTGATCGCAAAAGGTAATGAACTGAACTTTACAGCAACGGATCTTACTGGTGCCACCACTTATTATTTCTTTGTATTCTCTGTGAACAGTGTATGTACCGGCGGCCCTAAATATCAAACAACAGATGCACTGACAGATGATGCAACCACTGTTGCCGGTCTCCCGAATTGTTCAGCACCTCTTACGCAGGCAACTGATCTTACATTAACAGCATCTACCAATTCAATACAGGGAACTTTTACTGCAGCTACTGCGGATGAGTACCTCGTATTACAAAGCAGCAGTTCTTCACTTTCCAATATGCCTGTTAATAGTGTTGTATATAATGCAGGAGCTATATTGGGTAATGCGACCGTTGTACAGAGAAATAACGCAACAACATTTACAGCTTCGGGACTTACTCCTGCAACGCAGTATTACTATTATATTTTCAGCATTAATTCACAGGCATGTTTGAACGGGCCGGTATATAACACAGTAGCGGCTTTAAGCGGAACAGCCTCTACACAACCATTGCCGGTTTGTGTAACACCAACTGCGCAGCCTGCGAATATTTCTTTCAATTCATCAAACAATAGTATTACCGCCACATTCAATGCAGGGGGCAGCGGGTACAATTATCTTGTTGTGATGAGCAGTTCGCCAACATTGAGTGCCACACCGGTTGATAATATTGATTATGCGGCAGGAAGTAGTTTGGGTGGCGGCACGGTAATATCCAATGCCACATCCACCAGCTTTATCGCAACAAGCCTTACCAATTCTACCACTTATTATTTCTTTGTTTTCTCTGCTAATAAAAATTGTACCGGCGGAACAAAATATCTGGTTGCATCGCCGTTAACAGGTAATGCAACAACAACCAATGCGCCGGTTAACAATTATTATTTTGGTAACCTGCATTCGCATTCTGATTATTCAGATGGCCAGAAGGATCATCCGGGCGGTACACCGGCCGATGCTTATGTATATGCATCAGCATCACAGGGCATGGATTTCCTTGGGGTTTCTGAACACAACCACTTCTCCAGTTTAAATAACCCGGGTAATGAACTGGCGAACTATCATTTAGGTGTTGCACAGGCTGCGGCATTCAACGCAACGCATAGTAATTTTCTTGCATTGTATGGTATGGAGTGGGGTGTGATTTCCGGTGGTGGTCACGTATTGGTATATGGAGATGGCATGAATGATCTCTTCGGATGGGAATCAAATGTGAATGGAAATGTTGGACCGAATTATGATGTGTATGTTCCAAAAAATACGTATCTCGGAGTAGAAGGGTTATTCAAAAAAGTGAACGACTACGTCGCAAAAAACACATTCGCATCACTCGCGCACCCGAATAACACCGACTTCAATAATCTTTCAAACATCGCATATGATCAGTCGGCCGATGATGCGATCTCGGGTGTAGCTGTTGAGAGCGGACCTGCTACTTCAACCAATACTACGTATTCGAATCCATCAACCATGAATTCGCTGTGGTATTATAATAAGTTATTGTCTAAGGGATACCATCTCGGACCAATGATCGATCATGATAATCACAACACCACTTTCGGAAGACACACTGCTGCAAGAACCGCAGTGATCGCACCGTCGCTTACGCAAAGCGATATCATCAAGGGTGTAAAGGATATGCATTTTTATGCAACAGAAGACATGGATGCCAAAGTTGATTTCACGATCAATACAAGGATCATGGGTTCTATTTTTGAAGACAGGAACGCGCCTTCTATTGCCGTGAACCTGACGGATGCGACCAACAATACTTCAGGTGCATTGATCAGGGTAATGTTTGGCAAACCCGGCAGTAACATAACTCCTGTAGTGGTAGATTCTGTTTTTGCAAGTTCATTGAGTTATGTTGATAATAACCTGGCCAATCATGAAACCGGTTATTACTATATCGATATCAGTTATGAAGGAAAACGCATTGTTACATCACCGATCTGGTATACACGCACCTGCGCTTCATCAAGCGAAACTACAGTAACTGCCTGCAACAGCTATGATTGGTATGGAACATTGTATACAACCTCAACAGTTGCTACAAAAGTATTTACGACTGTAGGAGGATGTGACTCTACAGTAACCTTACACCTGACCATTAACAGCAGCCCATTATCTGCAACGATCGCAACTGTAGGATCTGATAACGGCTGCCCTGGTACAGGCGTTGCATTAACGGCAACTGCTGATGGAAACATAAGTTCTTACCAATGGTTACAGAATGGTAATGTAATTGCTACAACAGCTGCCGGTAGTTACACGGCATTAGCAACCGGCAGTTACTCTGTAACAGCAACGAATCTGAATAATTGTTCCGTTGTGTCGGCCAATACGATTTCGGTAACAGTGGAAGATAATACCGTGCCAGTTCCTGATGTTGCAACATTACCTGTTGTTTCGGGTCAATGTTCAGCAACTGTTTCATCAGCGCCAACAGCAACAGATAATTGTGCGGGAACAATTACTGCAACCACAACGGATGCATTGACTTATTCAGCACAGGGTACTTATACGATCCATTGGATTTACAATGATGGAAATGGAAATAGTACAACACAGGAGCAAACCGTGATCGTTTCCGATACGGAAAAACCAACGATCACAGCACCGTCTGTTACCGTAAATAATGATGTAAATAATTGCGGAGCCAATGTAACAGTTGCCGTCCCGGAAACACAGGATAACTGTGGTGTACAGGGAGTGATAAACAATTATAACGGAACAACAAACGCAAGCGGGTATTACCCTGTAGGAACAACCAATGTAACATGGACAGTAACAGATATACATGGTAATACAGAAACGCTTGTACAGCAAATAACAGTGAGGGATGTAACCGCACCAGTAATCACGGTACCTGCAGATATTTCTGTTGTATGCAGCCCAACGATCACGCCGGCAGTAACGGGTATGGCAACCGGTACGGATAATTGCACTGCTCCATCGATCAGTTATAGCGATGTGGTAAGTTCAAACGGTTTACAGATAACCCGTACATGGAAAGCCACGGATGTAGCCGGCAACTTTACAACAGGCGTGCAGGTGATCACCCTTATTCCTTTATCAGTGAGTATCGCATCTGTCCCAACCAGCAATGTGTTTACAGGAGGCGTAGCCACAAACCTGTATATCGGGTATGGTGCGCAGAGCACCGTATTACAGGTGAATGATTACAATCAACCTGTAGCAGGAGCACCTTATACCTATAGCTGGAGTGGCGCCAACCTCAGCCAGTTGAGCAGTACAAGCAGTTCAGCTCCTTTATTTACGGTAGGAAATGCGAGTGGTTATTATACCTACACTGTAACGGTAACAAATCGCTATGGCTGCAGCACAACAACAACCATCAGCTTATGTGTTACAGATGTTCGCGTAGCGGGTAGTAACGGGAAAGTATATGTATGTCATTTGCCCGGAGGGAATCCAGGCAACAGGCAAACATTATCTGTTAGTGTGAATGCAGTTAATGCGCACCTGACCGGACATACGGGTGACAAATTAGGAAGCTGTGATGTTGCACCATGTACAACACCGGCTTTATTATCAACTACACCTGTAGTTACTGCTATTCCCAAAGGCGCACAAGCCGAAATGGCTACCACAGAAGAAGAGCTGAAAGTGACCGTGATGCCAAACCCAAGCACCACATTCTTTACGCTGAAACTGGAAAGCAAATATGAAACACCTGTAAACATGCGCGTAATGGATAGCAGGGGCAGGGTAGTGGATGCGCGGTCAAAACTCGGATCAAACAGTACGATACAGATCGGGCAGAACTATGCAGGTGGTGTGTATTATGCTGAGATGATACAGAGAGGAGTGAAGAGGGTTGTGCAGTTGATCAAGCAGAAATAGAGTATTGAATATTGCGCCTATGCTGAAGCTTCAGCGCAAGCGTTGAACAAGGAATTTTGAATGTTGAAGTATCGTTCAACATTTGAAATTCCTTGTTTTGTTTACGAATGCCCGCGAAGCCATCATTGGAACGAAGCAATGACGTTCAATATTTCGGAGTCGCTGGCTCTTCATTCAACATTCAGAATTCAGCATTTCCCTATTACAAACATTTCGGGGAAAACACCGGGCTAAATACGGTGAAAACATCGCGTCATTTATGTATTAAAATCTTAATTTAATGTGTGATCCGGTTGGTGTGCGTGTGTCCAATATCCTAATTCGCTTAGTTTGACCCAACTAACTACTGCTAACAACTGCTTAATGCCGGTAAACGCCTGTTTACCTGCCTGTGATGAAACATCATTCATCTCCTATCCTCCTTTTTCCCTTTTATTTATTTCATTAACGAATCAACGTTTACCATGAAAAAAACATGTACCTATCTATCCAAAAAGAAGACGCATCTGCTGGCAATCGCGTTTCTTCTTTTTTCATTGACGGGCTTTGCACAAACCAATTACTATGTAGCACCAACAGGGAACAATGCCAATAACGGATTGACTCCCGCCACTGCAAAGCTTACCCTACAGCATACAGTAAGCATTGCCGCTGACGGCAGCATCATTCATCTCGCCAATGGCACTTACACTTTAACCACCACGCTGAATTTTAATCATGAGCTTACGATCATTGGTGAATCGGAAGCAGGCGTGATCATCAATGCAACCGGAATACCGGCAAGTGCATGGGCGCTTAATCCGAACAGGTCGAATACTTCACTCAGTAATTTTACCTTATTACCAAATGGCAACACAGGTGGTTTCCCGGTACATGTGGGTGCAAATTCAGGACCCCCATTACCTGTTATTTCAAATATCCATCTTAGCCATATTACCATTAATGGTGCGAAGAAAACGGCATTTGATTTTAATGCGGTGAACGATCTCAGTATATCATTTTTAACAGCCACTAATACTACCAGTGGTAATGGCGTCCAGTTAAGTGGTTGCTGGAATGTAAACGCGTCAAATATTATCACCAGCGGAAATGCATGGGGCGGATTAGCTGTGTATGTTTCAAAGCCTTATCCATCGGGTACCGGACGCGGTTCTAACAACATAAACATTGATGCATCCAATTCTTTCGCAGAAATCCAGGGCGTTTATAACCAGGATGAGTCCGGATTTTTTAATACCAATATTGCTGTGAACGGGTATGATTATGCCGTTCAGAATACAACAGCCGTTGGATATACTTATTATTTCAATAGCAAGACAACTGCATTGGCTTTTGCTGCGGCGCTTCCGAATCCTGCTGTTTCATCTGTAAAACAACTCTCAACCGCACAGTATATTGTAGGTGGAGGAATGACGATACAGGCTGCTGTAAATGCCGCTCCTGTGAACTCAGTGGTCAATATCGAAGCTGGCACCTATCATGAAGATGTTACCATCAACAAACCACTCAGCTTACAAGGTGCGGGAATGAACAGCACTACTGTTAGTGGTGCTGTTGGCGGTGGTGGCGCTACTTTCCAGATCAGCGCCAATGGTGTGCTGATTGATGGTTTCTCCATCACACGCGATGGAAATGCAGTTGCTACCTGGAACGACCCCGGTTTGAATTTCGCCGGTATTGCGATACAAACGGCAGGCAATGCCGAGATCCGCAACTGTAAATTTTTCGGCAACCGCACCGCAATCGATGTAAACAACAGCAACGGAAATAATATTCACAATAATATTATTACAGATAACAGGTCTGGTTTACTGTTCAGGAACAGAACGGACCAGACAAGGGTAACGGAAAATTTTATTACGAATAACTGGACAATCGGTATTTTGTTTCTGGATGCAAGTGGTGGTACAAATGTGCCTGTTCAATCCGCCGCAAACAGCACCTTTAGTAATAACGATATCAGTGGAAACTGGTATGCGCAGATCGCCGACAGGCAAACCGGTGGTGCATTACCGGCAGCAGGAAACAATCTTAAGAATTTCAGTTGTAACTGGTACGGAAGTATCGCACCGATTGCAACGGTTAACAATACAACGGAACCAGGTTATGCCGCGCAGGTACCAGTGGCTTATGGGGGTAGCGCAGTAGCCCCGGGTGGCCAACCGGATATTGCCGGCTCTGGTTCTGTTAATTTTACTTACCAACCTTACCTCGCTAACGGCTCGGACAATGATGTAAGCAGTCTCGGTTTTCAACCGGCTCCAAACAGTTGCCGCAGCCCTCTCTCCAATGTACAGGTAAGTTCCATCACAAATGTTCTTTGTAATGGAAGTGCAACAGGTGTTGCCACTATTTCTTTTGACAATGGGGTCGGTGTCATTTCTTATTCACTGGATGGATCTGCAGCAATCAACATTGCCTCATCACCTTTCACCATTAACGGTTTGGCTGCAGGTGCACATACGATCATCATTACAGACGGCGCTGCAAATACCGCAACGGTACATGTAGCAGTTTCTGAACCGGTTGCATTAACAGCACATTTTACCTTCACACCTATTTTATGCAACGGCGGATTGAGTACACAAAATGTTACCATTACCGGAGGAACGGCTCCCTATGGTATGTTTAACCAGGGTGGTGGTGCATTTGTAATTGGCGCAAGCGAAGGTGTGACTTATGGAGGTACAGAGGGAAATACTTATGCAGCAAATTATGTGTACACAGTAACCGATGCCAATGGTTGCCAGTATGTATTTGAAGCAAGCATCACCCAACCCGCTGCATTGGTTGTTGCTTTATCTGCGACACCTATTACCTGCAATGGAAATTCTGTTGTTACGGTAAGTGCTACAGGTGGTAAGGCACCATATACAGGAACAGGTACGTTTACTGTAAACGCAGGAACATATTCCTATACGGTAACGGATGCCAACGGTTGTTCATCCACAAGCTCGATTACTCCTGATGTGATAGCAGACACCGAGAAACCAACTATTGTTGCTGTTGCCAATCAATCATTCTGTAATGGTGCCGGAATGTATACAATACCTGTATTAACAGCAACTGACATTTGCAGCACTGTATCCATCTCTTATACGATTAGCGGTGCAACAACCAGGAGTGGTAATACAGGCAATGCAAGCGGTTTATTTAATACGGGTCAGTCAACGATCAACTGGATTGCGAAAGATGTTGCGGGCAATACATCGTTTAGTAGCACAATGGTAACTATTACTGCCTTGCCAACCGTAACTATCGCTGTGAGCAATGCAGATGCTTTCTGTAATAAATTAACATTGATAGCCAATACAACGGTAAGCGCGGCCACGTATAAATGGACCTCAGGCAACAGTGTATTTGCTACCACACAACAGGTGAGCCTTGGTCAATCGAATGGTGATGGAAATTACCAGGTAACGGTAACAGCTGGCGGTTGTACCAGTGCGGCGGCCAGTTACAATTATCAGAAACAAAATCTGATCAGCAGTTATACCATTCTTGCTTTTAATGATATCAATCTTGGAACAAACAATATTGTTGCGAGTGGAAGCATTGGGGTAACATCCCATTCAGGAGAAGTTGACCTGCACAGTAACAGTTCTGTTTCTTCGCCAGGTTCATTTGTAAAAGCGAAAAAGATTGATAAGAACGGATCGAATATTCAGGTTACTAACCCGATCTACAGCGCGGCAACCGGTATCGTTTTACCAACTATGTTCCTGAATAATGTCGGCACCAATAATCTTCCCAATAAAGATGTGGCACAGAACAGCGTGTCTACTGTTAACGGGAATTATAAAAACCTCACTCTAAAGAAAGGCTCAAGAACAACACTTACTGGCAATACATTCGGAACGATACGTGTTGAGCAGGGCGCGCAGGTAATTTTCACTGCAACCACAATTAACATAGACAAACTGCAGGTAGTAAAAGGTCCCCGCTATGGTTACAGTTACCTGCGTTTTGCACCGGATACAAAAATACTTGTGAGCACAAGCGTGAGTATTGGCAGCCAGGTTTACATTAACCCGGATAATTATAAAGTAACTTTCTACATGGGTGATAAAAAATCTGACGAAGAGAAATTTACAGTAAATGGCGGCGATACAAAGGTGACTGCGAACATCTATGTACCCAATGGGAAACTGAAAGTGACTGGTGGTTATAGTTACGGTAATTACGGCAATGGTTTTGGTGATTGCGACCGTGATGATGATGATGAAAGATATTATGGTCAGGGCAGCAATTATGTAAACATGACCGGTCTCTTCATTGCAGAAGAAGTAGAAGGCAATGGCAAGAATGTGATCTGGAACAGTTTTGATTGCAATGCTGCACCAGTACCAGTACTCAATGCAGTGATCACTCAATTGTCTGCTGCAACAAAAGAAAATACAGTAAGTGAAGAAGAGTTGAAAGTAACCGTGTTGCCAAACCCAAGCACCACTTATTTTACATTAAAAATAGAAAGCAAATATCCTGCACCTGTCAACCTCCGTGTTATCGATAGCAGGGGAAGGGTAGTGGATGCCCGCACCGGTATCGGCTCAAACAGTACGATCCAGGTTGGACATGGTTATGCAGGCGGAACTTACTATGCAGAGATGGTTCAGGGGGGATTGAGGAAGGTGGTGCAGTTGATTAAGCAGAAATAGAATAGAATATTGAACACTGAACAAGGAATTTTGAATGTTGAAGTAGGGATACTCCGATATTCAAAATTCCTTTTTTATTTGCAACATTCTTCCGCCATTGTTGATGAGAACACTCACAACGGCGGTCCCATTTCAACATTCAAAATTCCTTGTTCAGTGTTCAATATTCAATAGATTGTGTATCATAAACGACACCTATGACGATCTTGCAAATCAACATTCCATTCATTCACGACCCATATCTCAACATCATTCTTCGTGCGCTGGCCGTTTATTTTTTTATGATCATTGCCATCCGCGTATTTGGTAAAAAGGAACTGGCTCAATTATCAGTGATCGACCTGGTCTTTATCCTGCTGATCAGTAATGCGGTACAGAATGCAATGGTTGGTCCTGATACAACATTGCAGGGAGGGTTGATCGCTGCAGCTTCCTTGTTTGCCGCTAATTATACATTGAAGAAGTTACTATACCGCAACCAGGGATTGAGTAGCCTGGTGCAGGGTAAAGCCATTCTCCTGATCTATAAAGGAGAGGTAAATGAAGAGAACTGCCACAAGGCCGAGATCACACCATTTGAACTGGCTGCAACAGTACGCGAACATGGAATACCGGATATAAAAGATGTGGACCTTGCCATGCTGGAAGTGGACGGTAATATCAGTGTGGTCACCCATGATTTTCAGAAAAAATCCCTGGCGCCGCATCCACATAAACACAGGTTGAAAGGCCGGCTTTTGAAGAAGTAATTTTTAGCAGAAAAAATTTTTCCAGGCTGCATTGTATGATATCTTCGGATCATTCTCTTCGTTGTTGAACTGGACTGATTAAAATGGCTGTATGAGAATAGGCAAAGCTTTACCGATGATCATAGTATCTGTGATACTTTATTTCATGCCTGGTATCTCCATTGCGCAACAAAAAGTCTCCTCTCCGTATATAGATACTATTTTAGCCGCATCAAATGTATATAAGAATAATTGTGGTTTAGACAATACACTGAAGCAGTTGCGGATGGATCCTGCATATGTGGCCCGCGAGAAAAAAATGAATGATGAGATCTACACATTTATCACAACCCCCAAGCGGGTAAGGTTGTTCGGTCCTTTACCTTCTATCTCTATTGTATTACCTGTGGTTGTGCATGTGATCAACGATAATCCTTTTGCTATTACAGATGCGCAGATCGCTGCCGGTATAAAGGACCTTAATGATGCGTTTAGTAAAAGCGGGCCCTATTCAGCCAGCGGAGGTGCGGATACAAAAATCCAGTTTGTACTTGCCCAGCGTGATCCCAATGGTGGTATTACCACGGGCATTACGCGAACACAATCGCACTATGGCTCTAATACGAGCATGGCTAATGATGACAGCCGGATGAAGAACCTGATAAGCTGGGATCCTCTGAAATATATTAATGTATGGCTTGTTAATAATATAATTGGAGAGATCAAGGCGGAATTTGATTGTGGTGTGTGGACCAGGTTAAAAGTGGGTGGATATGCAACTATGCCCGTTAGCAGCACTTCTTCATCGCAAAGTGATGGTATTGTTGTTCCGGGTTTTGGTATTGTAATGGCGCATGAGATGGGGCATTACCTGGGGCTGTATCATACGTTTGATGGCGGCTGTACAAATAACAACTGCCTTACCGATGGCGACAGGGTTTGCGACACACCACCCGATTCCTTTGATACACCTGTTGCTGATTGTACCAAACCTGATAATTCCTGTAAAACCGATACATTGTCTGGCTACTCCAATGGCTTTTTCCCAAAGGATACAACGGATCCTGTGAGTAATTTTATGGATTATAATAACCCAGCCTGTACCAACCAGTTTACCCTGGGGCAGGCCGAAAGAATGCAGGCAGCGATCGCTACGCAACGGCCGGGTTTAATTTCCAATGCGATTACAAAACCCTGCACTGAAGATGTATTGGCGGGCTTTACCCGGGATATCGCGGATCCAAAAATAGGGGAGACCATCAATTTTACCAATACATCTCTTAACGCCACTTCTTATGAATGGTATGTGGATGGGGCATTGGTTTCAACAGCAACAAATCTTCCCGCATGCTCATTTGCCATTTCGCCGGCTCCTGTTAATAACAAACATAACGTTACACTAAAAGCATATAAGAATGGATGTATGTCAGCTAACACTGATTATATATTAGTGAACTGTGGTCTCACCGCACGTTTCTCCAGCAATAAAGATTATATCGCATCGGAGAGCAATGTTTATAACGACACGATCCTGTTTACGAATAATTCAATGAGTACCTTAGGCAGTACACCTGTCAGTTACGAATGGGTGCTGACGAATACGAGTACCAATGTAAGAGAAACCATAACTACCAATGCTATCGGTCCTGGTGGTACGAATGATCTGAATTATCGCTTTCCAACTTTTGGTTCTTTTAGTTTGCGTTTGATAGCAACAGGTGGCGGTTGTGTGGATAGCAGTGATCAATTTAATTTTACTGTTGCCGATCCCAAACCAGATGCTACTATAACCCTGCGCAGTGTAAACTGTTTCCAGAATACAAAAGTGCGTGTAAGTTTTTATGTGTGCAATCTTGGCATCGACACGATCCCGCCTGGTATGCCCATTACCTTTTATGATGCTGACCCTAAAACAGCAGGTGCAAAACAGATCGGTTCTACTTTTTTAGTACCGGATAGGATCGTTGGTACGTGTTGTGGCATTGTATATGTAGATACCTTGGATGTTAAGTATGAAAAGCTGAATAAGATCTATGCTGTTGCCAACAATGTTACCACCACTGTTCCGATTGTGTTACCGGATCCGGCGGTGACAATAATAGAAAAAAATTATACAAACAATATTTCATCCTATCTCAATTTCAGTTTTAAAGCAAGTATTGTACCAGCCGCTGTTTCAATGGAACCCGGCGATACTGTACAATTAAGTGCGCAGGCAACACCTGGCCCCATTAGTTCTTATGCATGGAGTCCACCCGGCGGATTAAGCTGTACCAGTTGCGACCTTCCTTTTTATTACGCAGATACAAGCGCTTCTACAACCAAACAGGTAATCGTAAGAAGCACATATCAATGTATCGATACTGCCTATGTTGATATTAAAGTTCCGGCTTACAATGATTTTAGTGTTAAGATAAATAGTGTTGCGTGCTCAGGCGCGGATAGTCTATCGGTTAATTTTACAGTAGATAATCTTTTTAAACGGGGTATCATTCCAAAAAATCTGCAGGTTGCTTTTTATAAGGATGACCCGCAAACAACCAATGGTGTTTTATTGGGCCCTGTTTTTAAAGCGCCGGATAGTGTGCTGATAAAAACAAAAACCTATCAATGGAAGATCAAAAAGGTCAAAGGCGGAAATATTTTTGCATCAGTGAATGATAATGGTTCTGTTGTTCCTGTGGTATCCGCCAATGCACCCATGGCCGAAAAAGATTATACAAACAATTTTTACAAATATTCCTATCAGCTTACCAGCTTTGTTATTGATACGGCCATATGCGGCGGGCTTACCTTCGCAGGATATGGTGTATCAGGCACCTTTCGTGATACTTTTTTAACCGCTTCGGGATGTGACAGTGTACGCGTGATCAATTTAACTGTGAAAACAATAGCTGTCACGAGAACAACCATAGCTGCCGCTATTTGTGAGGGAGAAAGCTATGCAGGACATACCACCACCGGAACTTTTATTGATGTGTATCCCGGCGGGAATACCTGCGACAGCATCCGTACCTTAAACCTCACTGTGAATCCCATCGTACGTAAAACAAATAATGTAATGATCTGTAAAGGTGATAGTTATTCTGCGGGAGGAAAACAGCAAACGCAAAGCGGCACTTATACCGATACTGCAAAATCTGCTGCCGGTTGTGATTCTATTACTACCACTATTCTTTCGGTTTACTCTTTACCGGCCGCTTTTCTTCCAAAGGATACAACACTTTGCCTGAGTGTACCGCTGGTATTAAACCTTAATGCCTATACAACGGTTAACTGGAGTACAGGAAGCAACAGCAGTTCTATTTCCATTACTCAGCCTGGTACTTACAGCGCGCTGGTAGTTGACAGGAATGGCTGTTCGGGCTCGGCCTCAATCAATGTTATGTTCCAGAAATGTATCCCGATACAGATACCCAATGCATTTACGCCTAATAGTGATGGAAAGAATGATGTGTTCAGGCCACTCATTGGCGTGGCTACAAACAATTACACCATGCAGATCTGGAATCGTTGGGGAAGATTATTTTTTGAAACACATGACAGTAAAAAAGGTTGGGACGGAAGATACAATGGGGTACAGCAAACCACCGGTACCTTTATTTATATTATCTCATTCACTGATCCTGATGGTGTGGCGGTATATAGATCGGGGACGTTGTTGTTGTTGAAATAAACAATTTGAAAATTCTCTCCCGCAGTGTGGAAGAAAATGAAGTGAAATTTTCAAATTAGTTGCCTAAGATATCAAACTTACTTTTCGGCCTTAAATTATCCAGCAACCTGAATCCACGCAGTTTCATTTCCTCGTGGTTGGTTGAACGCATGGGATAATTGGTTGCATCATATCCAACTAACCAGCTGATACGTCGTGGTTTGCCATTATGATCAAATAACATGTCTACGAGACCCGAACTACCTTTATTGATTCCCTGGAACTGGTTCTTGTCATTTTGCATATAATATACAGTTTCCGCATTGCCCTTCAAACGTATCGCACTGATCTTGCTATCATAAAATAATGCATTAATGGTAGTGGCTTTTGCCTGGTTATAATAATTGGTTTTATCAACTTTACCAATGGCCATTGCATTTTCAAATACGTATAAGCGTTCAGGTTTTTGATTTTTTGTATAGAGATAGATTGTGTCGCCTGTGATCTGGTTTTGCCTGGCCCAGATCACCGGGTTGCGGAACAGCCTGAAAACAGAATCTTCCAATGAATAAAATAAACTGTCGCAAACAGCCTGTAAAGAATCGGAGTAGATCTTTACATTAAAATAGGCTTCAAAGTATTTGTTACTGCTACTGTCTTTTTTATTCGCAGAGTCGATCAATGGTTTGGATGTCTTCGTGTGTAAGACAGAATCGGTACTGATCTTTACAGATGAATCTATCATCGTTTTTGGTAAAGAAGTGTCTGCGATAGAATCACGAACCACAGGCACTTTACGCGTTTTTAAAAGATCAGATAGTCTTGCTGAGTACAAAGTATCTGCCGAAACAAAAACAGAATCTTTGTTTTGTTTGATGAGGAGGATCGGTTTTTGCGTTGCGAGTAAAATATCTTTCTTCCTGTCAGTCTTAATATTGTTTGCGATCAGGTCAAAACCTTTGGCAGTATCTTTTCCTCTATATACAGCATTACCCCTGAACTCATCCTGTTTGGTGGAATCATCTATCGCCATATCATCGGCGGTAAAAGTATACGTGCTGTCTTCTATTACGGAGCGTTTGTTAAGTATACCCCGTTTGTTCTTCATGTCAAAATATCCCTCTTTTGTTTTAAGGATTCTTCTTCCGCTATCGCTGTAAATAATAGTAGGGGAGGTGAACGTGGTGATCTCTGTTGAGGTATTGTATTGCAGTGTATCCGTAACCACTTTATATTCGGGATCTATCAGCAACACTTTTTGTTTAAAGAGAACATCTTTTGTATCGCCGTAATAATAGCCCTCCTTGCTGGTTAGTGTTGTTTTCTTGTTCACTAATTTACCGCCTTTCAGGTAAGTGCCTATTTTCAGTGTCACATCATACTCCAGTTCATCGGTGGTAAGTTCTCCTTTGCCATCTGTTAAGCGGACCTTTTTTTTGAGGAAGGCTTTCTTTTCTTTACCTAAATATTTTACATACTGTGCGTAAGTGTGAACGCTGTCTGCATCATTGATATGCACATTGCCAAAAGCTTCCAGTGTATTGTCAACCTGGTTCACCACCATGCTGTCGGCATAGAAATGTGTTTTTTCCTGTAGTACATGCGCTTTGCCTACCAGGGTAGCATATTTGTGTAAGGAGTCTACTGTGATAAAATCGCTTCTGTCGCCAGAAATAATATTGAGTATTTTGCCTTCCTGCCTGGTTGTATCCTGTGCAGGACGCTGCGCCGTTGCAACCTGTGCAATAAAAAGAAAAGGCAATAAATATAAAATACGTTTTAGAACCATCAGCTTATTTCTGGGTAGAGTCAACCGGTAAAGGCGCCAGTAACGGACCATCTTGGTTTTTTTTGCCAAATACGGAAATGTTCACATAGCGTTTCGGATGTACTCTTAGATCATCCAAAAGTATGTTTGCGCTGCGTATGGTATTGCTAAGGTTATTGTAAAGTGCTTTATCGTTCATCAGTTTGCCAAGTGTACCGTCTGATGAATTTACTTTGTCAAGTATACCGTTCAAGCGGCCGATAGTGGCTTTTAACTGGTCAACACTGCCGGCAAAATCTGCTTTTGAAAAATTATCAGTGGTCTTTTCTACATTGGTCAGCAGGCGGGTCACCTTCTCATTGTTATCAGAAAGGTTCTTTGTAAACTTAGCCACATTATCCATCGATTGTGCAATGGCGCCAGACTGCGCATTCAGCATTGCCTGGATGGAAGCGGAAGATACTGCCAGGCTCGCAGTTGTTTTATTGATATTGGCGATCGCCTGCTGCATATTATTCTTTGCAGAAGGATCGAAAATAGTATTGATGTTTTTCAATACACTGTCAAGCGTATGAATGGTTATTTTAACCTGGTCGGCAACCGGGCCGAGTTTGTTCATTACACCATCCAGTAAACCCGGGGAAGCGGCGGTTAATACCGTGTCACCTGTTTTCAGGTAAGTAGTGGCATTTCCCTGTTTGATGTCAATGCTGGGAGAGCCAAGCGGATTGCTATTGATACTTGCCACCGAATTGGTCGCAATATTATAATTGTCTTTCAGCTTGATGGTTACATGAATTTCACTGAGGTTCCTGTCTGCATTTTCAATATCACTCACCGAACCTATCTGGAAACCATTTATAAATACAGGATTAGATACCATGAGACCCTTGGTATCCGTGTATTTGGCGATGATAAAATTGCCTGTCTTGAATAATGTTTTTCCTTTCAGAAAATTAAAACCAAGGATCAATAACGTAATGGCGATGGCGGTAAGTGCACCTACCTTCGTTTCGTTCGATATCTTCATAAGCGCAAATCTAAGGATTCTTAGGGTAAGCTATGAGCTGTGAACTGTGAGCCGCGAGCAGAAAAGGCCCCTCACAGCTCACAGCTCGTGGCTCACAGCTAAATCAATTTAAATAACCGTACCATCATTTTCCCGCACTGGCACTATTCGAGAACTGTTTTTCAAGTGAAAACTTATACCGTTTCAATGCTTTTACCAGCACTTCACAGATCTCTTTTTGTCCCTGTTCACTGTTCAGGTAATCTTCTTCTTCGGGGTTGGAGATAAAGCCGGTTTCTACCAGCACAGCGGGCATGGCCACAGCCTGGAGTACCCAGATCCCTTTCCGGCGCTGCTTGGCCTCACGGCTGATGCGGCCCACTTTTTCAAACTCTTCTTCTATCGTAAGCGCCAGGTTGGTGCTTCGCTGAAAATAAGCAGCGAGTTTCATATTTACGATCATCGCCTTGGCAGGGTCATTCGGGTTAAAATCTTTCAGTTCTTTAGCGGAAACACTATCCAGGTACATGTCCTCGTTTGCAGATAAGGCTTCTTTTGCTTCATCACTTTTATCCACACCATAAATAAAGGTTTCAGTGCCTTTAGCGGGGTTGGGGGTAGTCCAGGTACGGTAATCTTTCACTTTTACCGTATATGCCTTTTTCTTTTTGCCCTTTCCTTTGTAGCGGGTCTCGGTTTTATAACCGATAAATTCTTTGTGCCTGATGGGGCCGCCGCCTTCGTTTACGTGTATACAAACAAAGAGATCTCCTTTTTCCCGGTTGGCTATCTGTGCTTTGCGGGTTACTGGATCAAATATATCGGTGGTGCGGGTCATGTACGTTTCCACATCAGGAATCTCTGCTTTCAACATCTCGTTGAGTTTCAGCGAAATTGCCAGGGCAATATCTTTTTCATGTGAATACACACCTGATGCACCAAAATCGGTACCACCATGCCCGGGATCAATGATGATCTTCCGCAATGCCTGTTTTTGCACCGGTTTATCCTGCCCGCGCACAATAATGTACGGGAACAGCAAACCAAAGCTTAACAAAAACAAAGCAGCGAATATTCGTTTCATCATATCATTTCGTTAAAGGATTTTATCCGGAATAGCTTTTACCCATCTAAGACCTTATTTTTGCCATAGTGAACATGAGTAAACTCTACAAAATTAACGCAAAATCAGCCTTTGGAATCTTTGTAGCAGCGTGTTTGCTTATATTAACATTTTATGTACCCGCGGCTGGTAATAACCGTCCTCCCTTATTATCCTTTTTGATCATACAAGATACGGTTCCTGCAAAAAATGCGGCCGATACTTCAAAACGTTTTCTTAAAACAGCAGGGAATACAGATAGCTCTCTTAACGGGAAGGATTCACTGGTAGCCAAAGTAGATACTATCCAGATCGCCTCAGATTCTATCGATGCCATCGTTAAATACCATGCAGAGGATTCAGGTGTACTGATCGTTCCCACGAATGAATTTATGTTATTTGGAAAAGCCAAGACAGATTACAAAGACCTGAATATTGAAGCGGCTACCATCCGGTATAATCACCAGACGGGTATCATCTCTGCCTATGGCGCCACAGACAGCACGGGTAGTATTGCGAGTAAACCCCAGTTTACACAGGGAGAATTGAAAACGATCAGCGACTCCATTGCTTTTAATACAAGAAATCAAAAGGCATTAACCAAAAACACTTTTTTGCAGGAAGGGGAGATCTTTGTAAACGCGAAATACATCAAAAAGATAAATGCCGATGAATCATTTGCGCAGGATGCTCTTTTTACCACCTGTAACCTGGATACGCCGCATTTTGGTTTCCGTGCACACAGAATGAAGATCGTTAATAATAAACTGGGTGTAACAGGGAGGGTATATCCCGAGATTGAATCGGTGCCGATACCTATGGTATTTCTTCCTTTTGGTCTTTTCCCGCTGAACAGGGCAAGACAATCCGGTGTTCTGTTGCCTTCATTTACTTCAAGTGAAGATTTTGGACTGGGCCTGGAAGGACTGGGTTATTATAAAACATTTGGCGACCATGTGGATGCAACGGCAAGGGCCAACCTGTATTCATACCTGGGTTGGTCATTGAACCTCAATTCCAAATACATCATGCGGTATAAATACACAGGTAACCTGAATATTACTTTTCAGAATACCCGTTTACTGAACCGGAATACTTTCATAAAAGAAGAGTTTACCACCTCCAAATCATATAATATCAGCTGGAGCCATAGCCGTGATAACCGTGCGAGGCCCGGAACCAATTTTTCTGCGAATGTGAATTTTGGCAGTACCCGTTTTAATCAATACCAGATCAGTAATCCTTTGGTCAATTTCCAGAACCAGTTGAGTTCATCCATTAATTATTCGAAAGACTGGCGCGGCAAATACAATTTATCACTGAACCTGAACCATACGCAGAACAGCGCAAATCATTTGGTAAACATGAATTTACCTACGCTGAACTTTAACGTAACAACACTATATCCTTTCCAGAAAAAAGAACAGGTAGGTTCCGGTAAATGGTATGAAAAAATAGGGATCGGCTACAGTGGTAATTTTCTGAATCAATTGTCCTTTTTCGATGATTCGAGCTTTAGCTTCAAAAAATTACTGGATACAGTACAATGGGGTGCACAGCATAATATCCCCATCACGATATCGTTGCCGCAAATCGGGCCTTTCACCTTATCGCCAAGTGTAAGCTATGAGGAACGGTGGTATGGACAGAAACACATACGAAGCTGGGACACGCTAAATTCCCGGGTGAAAGATTCAACCCAAAAGGGAATTTATACTGCGCGACAAATGAGTTTTGGACTGGGTATCAACACCAGGATCTTTGGTACCTATAAATTTTCTCCCAAAAGCAATATCATCGCCATACGCCATGAAGTGAGGCCCACATTTTCAATCAACTATCATCCTGATTTTGCCAAAGGCTCCTATTATTCAACGATTGTTGATACTACTGGACACACAGAACGGTTCTCGATATATGACAAAGGGATAATAGGAGCCTTTAGCGAAGGCACATTTGGCGGTATCAGTTTTGGTATCGATAACCTGCTTGAAATGAGGGTGAAGGATAAGGCAGATACAAGCATTGAAGGGCGAACAAAAGGGAAAAAAATAAAACTGATAGAAGGGTTTGGATTTTCATCAGCTTATAATTTCCTGGCAGACAGTTTTCAATTAGCGGCTTTCTCTATTTATGCGCGAAGTACTTTATTTGAGAAAGTAAACATCACTGCATCCGCTTATCTTGATCCCTATGATGTAGACAAAGCCGGTCATCGGGTAAACAAAATCTATTTTAATCCCGGGCATTTAAAATTCGGAAGGATCACAGGTGGAAATATCGCCATGTCCACTTCTTTCGCCAGCAAATCGAAAGATGGGAAAGATGATAAAACAAGGGAAATTCCTGTGGATCCTTTTATGACACCTGAAGAGCAGCAAAGACAGTTACAGTTTACACGTGCAAACCCGGCCGAGTTTACAGACTTTAATATTCCATGGACACTGAGTCTTTCTTATTCTCTGAATTTCACACGGGTATTGGCAGCTGATTACAGTAAATATGAAACACAAACTTTCTCCGGTTTAAGCTTCAACGGCGATTTCAGTCTCACGCCAAAATGGAAAGTGGGTGCAACAGGCTCGTATGATATTACAAATACCTCTTTACAGCAATTGAGCACTTTTATTACAAGGGAAATGCATTGCTGGCAATTATCCATTAACGTGAACCCTATCGGTTTGTACCGTTCATTCAACATCACATTCAGCCCTAAATCAGGTATCCTGAGAGATCTTAAGATCAACAGGAGCAGGAGTTTCTCGAACTATTAATAAGGAAGGTTTCACGCAATGGCGCTAAGGATATAAAGGAACAAAGAAATCACCGCATCTTTCGTCATGCTGTTTTGTTGGGAGGAACTTATTTTCATAATGAATCAGTAAAATGACTTTGCGCTTTTGCATCCTTAGCGCCTTTGCGTGAACAAAAACTCATTTATGATCGTTCTCCGAATAATGATCCCACATCATTTTAAAAACAGTTTCTTTTAATTTCTCTGCGGAAATATTTGTGGAACTCACTGCAGGTAAAAAATGCATTTCCAGTTTATGTGGAATGAGGTAAAAGAATTTATTCGCCGGCAATACTTTTTTGGTATGGAACAATACAGCAGGAAGAATGGGTTTGCCTGTATCAACGGCTAAACGAAAAGCGCCATCATAAAATTTTTTCAACGGATCGTTTGAACGGTTACGTGTGCCTTCGGGATAGATGACCATATCAAGCCCAATGGAAAGCATGCGTTTCATTTCTTCGATGCTTTTTCTCCTGCTTGCATCACTATTGCGGTCTACCAGCACGCTGCCAAATGTGTACACCCATCCGAACACGGGAACTTTGGCAAAACTTTTTTTAGCGATCGTTTTATTGGCCCTGGGCATAAAAGGTGTACTCACAGGTACATCCATCAGGCTGTTGTGGTTGCAGACCACTATATAATTGGTGCCGGTTTTAAAGTTTTCTTTTCCTTTCACTCTCAACGGACAGCCGATCAGGGGCAGGTAAACACCCATCCAGACCCTTGACACCAGCCTGTGCCATTTTGCTTTTACCGGGTCCTCTAAAAAAAAGCAGGCCGAATAAAAAATGATCGCAACAAGCAATGTTGCTGCAAATAAAATCAATGCCCACAGAGCCCA
Organism: Bacteroidota bacterium; assembly: GCA_040388475.1. GTDB lineage: Bacteria > Bacteroidota > Bacteroidia > Chitinophagales > Chitinophagaceae > Sediminibacterium. The sequence continues at coordinate 474,456 of JAZKBT010000002.1, forward strand.
TATGCGTGCGAAAACATCCTTCAGTACTGTAATAATAACAGGCGTTTTTTTATTTTGTAAATTCTGTGTCATTTATAAATCTTGTTTTAAATGCTGAATTTTAAATGTTGAATGATCAAACATTCAACATTTAAAATTCAACATAAATCTTTTCTATTCTATCGCCCAATCAATCGCATCCATTCCCTGGTCCATCAGTAATTTATTTGTCCTGCTGAAATGTTTGCATCCAAAAAAACCTTTGTCTGCACTGAAAGGAGAGGGGTGTGCCGCTTTTAATACGGAATGTTTTGTTTCATCAATCAGCACTTGTTTCTCTTGTGCAAATTTGCCCCATAATAAAAACACAACGCCTTTTTTTTCTGCAGATATTTTTTTAATAACGGCATCTGTAAAATCCATCCACCCGATTTTTGCATGGCTCGCAGGTTCATTTGCGCGAACGGTAAGAATGGCATTCAGCAGGAACACACCCTGCTTTGCCCATTTGGTAAGATTGCCTGTTTTAGGAATGGGCATGCCAATATCCTTGTGTAATTCTTTATAAATATTTACCAGCGAAGGAGGAGGAGGAACACCATCGGGAACTGAAAAACTCAATCCATGGGCCTGCCCGGTTCCATGATATGGATCCTGGCCGAGTATTACAACTTTTACTTCATCAAAAGGGGTTGTATTAAATGCATTAAAGATCAGGTTACCGGGTGGGTACACGGTTGCCCCTGTTGCTCTTTCTGTTTTCAGGTGCGTAGCCACCTGCAGGAAATATGGTTTGGTAAATTCATGCTTCAGCATTTCTTTCCAGCTGGCTTCGATCTTTACATCCATGTATAAGGGTTGAAATGGGAATTTAGCATGGCGCAAAAGTAAGCAAGATACTGGATGCTGGATGCCGGGCGCTGGATGTTTCTGGTGCGGCCAGTATCCAGCACCCAGTAACTAGTAAGTGATCGTATTATCTTACAATCGTAACACTTCCACTCACAGGCGCCAGGTCGGATCTTGCTTTGATTACATAGTAATAGGTGGCCACGGGTTGATCGAGACCCTTGTATTTTCCATCCCATGGTTTTGAATAACCCACCGAATGAAATATCTGTTGACCAAGACGATTGTAAATATCAACGATGCAATCGAAGTAGAGACTTGCCAGTAATGGTATTTCCCATTCATCATGCACACCATCGCCATTTGGCGTGAAGGCATTGGGTGGTGATATCAGCGCTTCATCGATCACTATATCCATTCCGAATATTTTATAACAGCCTCCTTCAATGGTTGCTTTTATAAAATACCTGCCTGTTCTGTCTATGGCTTTCGGATTATTGATGGGTTTGGTTGCCAATGAATCTTTCCAGTAAGTAAATACTATTCCTGACTGGTCGCCCGAGATAACGGTGCTGAGATCAAGTACGTTTGGCCGTCGCACATACGGGGGCTTACCCACGTTAAAAACCGGGAAAGTTGCTATGCGCACTGTAACGGGTTTCATTACTGTACACCCTATAGAATTGATGGCTTTGATATAATAGACCCCGCCAGTCGTTATCGAGCTTGGTGTCGGCAGGTAATTGATTAGCGAGGGTTCACTGAAATAACTCAGGTCGAGCCCCGGTGAGCTTCCTGCCGTTATCAAAGTTGATGTAAGATCAATCGGGTACGAAACACAGGATACGATCTCCTGGGATGGTGTTTTCAGTTCGATTGTCTCGCTTGAATAAACAATACTGGTATATACGGTGTCAATACAGCCCTGACCGGGGAAAGGTGTTATCTCCACAGCAAATACAGTACCCTGTGCAGGAAGCGGTTTGATATTCAGGGTCTGAGTTGTGTCCAGCACTTTTGTAAGATTATTGCCATTGAACCAGCGGTAACCGGCAAAACCATAAGGGCCGGTAAGAATCTGTGCGGTATCGTTAAAGCAATGCGTATTACCTGAAATAGGTGAGGAGCAATTCTGATTTACATCAATGTATGCATAACCAAAATGCCCGCCTTTTGAACAATCATTTGTCGTGAACTCGAGACGGATGGTTCTGCCCGCATAACCGGATAATTTGATGGTTACCGGCGTCCATGGTTTGCAATACACTTTGTCTCCAACGGTCGACAAAAAAAAACCGGGAAGGTTGGATGAAGCCGTATAAGCAAAAGAGCTGCAGTCGATATAACCCCCACTGCTTACATCAAATACATTGGCCGTGAATTGAGGTTGTTCCCATGAAGCGTGCCCTGCCGGGTTCTGAAATACAACCGCATAATTATAGATAATACTATAGTTATTGTCGTCAGCGGGAATCGTAAAAGTATAACTCACACGTTCTGTCTGCCTCTGGGTTAAGCTATTTCCTAATTGAATCGAATAACCGCTGCCGTTGGGACAATTTGTAGGGAACCCGCCATATATGTCCTTGGCAGCCATAGCTGAGTTTTGAATGATGGTATGCCTGTTGCTAACCGGCGATGTGGGATCTAGTTGTATGCTGCCGTCTGCAGCACTGATCAGTCCGATACTGCACTCCCAATTCTGAAAAGTACCGGTCTCAAAACCAATATTAGGCGGGCATTGCGCAAAGCTGGTTATAGAAAAGAATATACAGGCATGAATCAAAAAGACTTTTCTGTATCGCCATATTCTTTGCTTCATATTAAAATGTCTGATTCAGACGGGGAATACAATTTACATTAATTATTCCGATATAATATGTGCCGGCATTAAGCAAAAAAATATTATAAACTGTTATAGTATCTCACCAGGTCAATCCATCCTTTCTCAGTATCCAATGAGATCTTTTGCTCAGTAACATATCTCTCGAGTTGAACACGCCTGGCAGACAGTTCAGCCGATACATACGTAAACACAGAATCAAACGATTTTCTTGATAACCCAATTTTAATGGGTTTACGGTTATTTAAAACGGGATCTTTGGATCTGACAAGTGTATAAAAAGTTTCGAAAGCAAGCCCGTCACCATTTTTAGAACCCTTAGTAAGTGTAAGACCTCCGGGAACAAGGTTGGTTTCAAAAGAACTAACAGCACCTTCCTTTGCTACTTCTATTTTTTTAGAAACAGGTGCCGCAGGTGTTAGTGTATTGCTCTTAGTCTCTGTTTGTGCATGAGCAAGCAAGCCAGTAAATATGATCAAAAGGATGAAGAACATTTTTTTCATAAAAGAAGTATAAGTCAACACGATTCGGTAAACTTTACCAAAGCTACAAAAAGGATGCATACCGTGTCGTTAAAAAACTACAAGAGGGTTACGGGCTTTTTCGAAATTTATTCATAACTAACTGATATACAGTAATATATGTTATTTTCTTTACTAACCTGGATTATTTTTTAAGGAAATATATATGTCATCTCCTTCGCTAAAGCCGTTATCTATCGACTTTACGATGATTTTCTTCTCACCAATGCTGATCGTTATCTCATAAAAACTTCCCCAGAAACTGGTGTCTTCTATCTTTCCCTGCACCGTATTTTCCTGCGGTGATGAAGTGATCGTGAATTGTTCGGGCCTGATAAAAAAATGAGAGGTATCAATATTTTTTTTCTTCAACCACGGAAAAAGAGAGAGATCATCTGTATTGAAAAGAGTATAACTTCCGAAAAGTCCGGCAATATATTCATTGGAAGGATGATGATAAATTTCCAACGGCGAACCTTTCTGTATGATCTGCCCGTTTTGCATCACCAGTATTTCATCGGCCCACGAAAGCGTGTCCATTGGATCGTGGGAAGTGAGTATACAGGTGATCTGTAAACGTTCACCAATATCATTCAATACCGATTTAAGCATACGTTTATGGCCCGGATCAAGGTTCGAAAAAGGTTCATCCAGTAACAGCAGTTTGGGTGAGCCCACCAGTAATCTTGCCAAAGCGATCCTTTGTTTTTCCCCACCTGATACCTGTTCCACTTTTCTTTTTAATAAATGACTGATCCTGCAAACAGCAAAAAGTTTTTGCGCTTCCGCTTCGCTCAGTTGATTGGCATATTCCAGCAATTCTTCTACGCGGTAATTACTGCGCAATTCAAAATGCTGCGAGAGATAAGCGATACCGGGATGACCGGGAATCAAGGTTTCCAAAGGACCGATCACTTTTTTTCCTTCGAATAATACCTGTCCCGAATCCTGTTGTTCCAAACCCGCGATGATCTTTAGCAAAGTACTTTTTCCCGAACCCGTTTCACCCGCAATCGCTATTTTCTGAAAACGTTGCTGGATAAAATGAATACCGGTTAATACCGCCATCCCGTTTTGTTGTTTGCTGATACCAGATACCTGTAAGAAATCCATGCGTAATAAATAACGCCTGCAATATAAGCTACAAAAAGTCTGGAGTTAAAAGTCTGGAGTCTGAAGTTATTCCTACTCCAGACTTCTAACTCCAGACTCCAGACTTATTTTTTAATAAACCTATTCGCCCACTTAATAAAATGTTTCATATTCGGTGCATCCGTATGACCGCCATCATGTTGCCGCCAGGCGAGTTCACCATCAAGTATATCAACATTTACGGCAGGCATTTTTTCTGTGGTGTAATCATTCGATACACCCAGGTCTTTCGCGCCTAATAATTTGAATACTGGGCCTGCTGCAATGGCTGCCATATAACTTCCCTGGTGATCGAGCCATTTGGCATCACCTTTTTCGGGAATACCATAACTGATAAAAGTTAAACGCGGCGCGGCCATAGCGATCAGTTCATGCGAATCAACGGGCATATCGAAAGCAGTCTTTGCTCCATCTGCGGCTTCTGATGCACCATATTTAAGATAGTTTCCTGCCATCCAATGGTATTCGCCACTTCCGGTCAAACTCTCCACTGCTTCGCCCCAGTTACGTCGGTGTAAAGTAGAACCGCCTTTACCTGATGATCCAACAAGCGCCATGGAAAAACGTTCTTCAAATGCCAATGTAACCAGTGCCGCTTTTCCATAACGTGATACGCCTTCAATGCCTACATGTTTGGCATCGATCATCGGATCTGTTTCAAGATAATCAAGACCACGGGCTGCACCCCATGCCCATGCGCGTAGTGAACCCCAATCATCGGGTTTGCGGGGTTGTCCTTTGTTGACTAACCCGATAATACCACGGGTAAGACCTGCGCCATTATCAGCCTGTATACTGCCTGGATCAATGGTTGCATAACCCCATCCCGCTGCAATCAACTGTTCTATGGAAGGAGGATCCTGCCCGGCTGGTAATGCAGGTGCAAAAAAGTTAGGTCCCGCCAAACGTGTAATAGGATTGTATGCAGGATATAAATCAAAGATCCTTTTCAACGATGTGTCGGCCTGGATCATCATTTCTTTAAATGCCGCATTGATCTTGTTCATATGATCCGGTGATGGCTGTGCCGGAGCAGGGAAGGAGGGACCGCCAAACATCATCAACACAGGTACCGGGCCCTTTGCGTTGGCAGGTACTACAACCATCATATTGATGTTTACATCGATCAATGGATACTCGCTGTTGTCTACATGGCCCACCAGTTGTCTTGCGATCACAGGTGTGCGCGCAACAAATTCCCTGTCTGTTATCTTAACCGTCCATGTTACGGAAGGAATATTTTTGGGAAGACGCCCATACACTTCTCTTTCCATATCTTCTTTGATCTCCGGTCTGCGCTGCTTCCACCACATATCTGCAGAATTTACTTTCCTGCCATCTTTGGTCGTAAGCACATCCGGAAGTTTTGGATATGGGTTTGCAATCGATTCATCATAGTTGGCATGATTCGCATCGGATTCATTACCACTCGGGCCGGGCCGCATTTTTTTTAAACCCAGGAGATCCATCATTTTCTGGCGATCTTCTGTTGCGGTTAAAGTTAACGGTGATGGATATTTCGCAGTTGCATTTTGCGCATTGCTGTTTGCTGCTACCAAAACAAGCGCAAAGAATAGTGCATATTTCATAAGGGTGATTTTGTGTGTTTATTTATCTGTTCTGAAAGGGGAAGCCGGTAAACCTTCTTTGTTGTATAAGTTAGCGCCATCAGGGTTATCGGCCCAGGCATAACGTACATACATGGGTTGAGAAATATCATTACTCCACACAATTACTGTATTGTTTTCAATCAATGCTTTTGCCCACACGAATTTTTTATCTGCACCTGCGATTGCGAAATAAACAAGTTCATCATCGTTATCATTTTTGATCATCAACCCACTTCCTGTATTGGTGAAACTGAGCCTGATCTTATTGCCTTCTGTTTTTGCGGATTGATATAAAGGACCGGATGCAACGAGATCATTTTCTTTATATGCAAGTTTTCTTGCAGCCAGTGCAAGTCTTTCTCCAACTGCTTTTTTATTCAATGGATGAATATCGTTCCACTCACCAAGGTCTATCGCCACGGCCATACCACTGTTCGGAACGGAGAGCGATTGAAACTGGCTCTCACGCAATGTGGCCCACTGGCTCTCTGAAGGAACATACTGCATCTCCATAAATCCAGGGAGCTGTACAAAAATGAAAGGAAGGTGCTGGTCATTGAATTTATTGCGCCAGTCGTATGCAAGTGCAGGTAACAGTTTCGCGTATTCTTCGGGTTTACCACTGTTTGCTTCTCCCTGGTACCAAAGAATTCCTTTTACAGGGTAATTGATAAAAGGCGCGATCATCGCATTATACAATGCAGTAGGAATATTTTGTTGCGAGATCGGCCCACCGCCACCTCCGCCACCGCGACCCGGTATAAATACATCACCCACTTTATATTGCCATTCTCCTTTCAGATCAAATTTCTGATCACCGGCTACGAGATAATAAGGCTTATCAGGAACAAAACCACCCTTACCCGCGGTATTGGTTACGCGTACCACGATCAGATTTTTCCCGGCTTTTAAAATACCCGATTTTACTTCATAGCGTCTCGGTGGATATTGATAAGTGATATTGCCTACCTGCACACCATTTACATATACCTGGTCGGCATCCACAATTCTTCCCATAAATAATTTTGCAGGAGCACCTGCTAATGATGCGGGTATATCAATCTCTTTCCTGAACCAAACAATACCATTTAATCCTTTAATACCCTGGTCGGCCCAAAAACCCGGGATGATATAATTGCGCCAGCCTTTGGGAACATAATTTGTTTCAAACCATTTATTAGCGCCGGTTAAACCTTTATCTGTTTCCACTCTCGGACCACGATTACTATTCGGTACAGCAGCGGATCTTCTTGCCATGCCATTGATAAAAGCAGTGTCTTTAAATCTTGCGGCAGATTTCAGGTGGTCGGGAAATTCTTTCAATCCTTCTTCACTGATCCATGCTTCGATAGGTGTGCCACCCACGCTTGAATTAATAATACCGATCGGAACATGGTGTTTCAGATAGATCTGCTTCGCGAAAAAATAAGTAACGGCACCCATGCTTAATACATTGGCCGGATTTGCTTCCAGCCATTTACCGGGTGGCAGGTCTTGGCGTACACCGGTTGCATCAGCGAGGGTAGGGATAAAAAAGTTCCTGATCTCAGGATAATTTGCAGCGGTAATTTCTTCTGGGTATTTTTCTTTGACACGTTCCATATTCACCACCATATTGGATTGACCGGAACAGAGCCATACATCGCCCAATAATATATTATCAAGATGAACCTGGTTGCTTGCGGTAATATCCATGGTATATGGCCCGCCTGCTTTCATCTTAGGAATGGTAACCATCCATTTGCCATCACCGCCGGTAATTGCCTGGTAGGATTTACCGTTGAACTTCACGGTCACTTTTTCATCTTTGGCCGCCCAGCCCCAGATCTTAAGATCAACGTCTCTCTGCAGTACCATTCCATTGCTGATGAGTTGGGGAAGTTTAATCTGTGCATCCAGAATACTAAATGAAAGACCAAACAAGACAAGGACAATTATATGGCGCATGAGGAGAATGTTTGTCTAAATATCCTGTTTTTTTATTGAAAATGCAATCGGTTGCATTTTTTATTTAACGGTTATAAAACGCTCTTAACCGATTTGGTAACACCTGTTACCCTGTATAAATTCAGTGAACAACCACACGGATTTGTGGTAAATAGAGATCCCCGGATCCCGGGTTTGCCGGCTTTCGGTAAACCATCGTTGATGAAACAGGTAGTCGATTACTATCATCACTGTAAATTTTCAGAGGGCGGGATCCTGAAAAACAGACTTTAACTAGCACCTTTAAATGAACCTGCTAGGTGATTTTCCATCTGACAAATTCGGATACTTGTCCATAGTCTACAATACTACATAGGTTCCCCCTATAGTATTTGAGTATTAGCACTATCCTAAAAAGGCTGCTTACTCCTGCTATATAATATAATTCTACTATTTTTTATTTGGGAATCTTATGGGTCCTTTAAGGTTGGAAATTCCAAGCCGGTTTTTAAAATAGAATTTATGGGCAACTGGTTCAAAACACTTTCACTCCGGCAACGGCTTCCCCTGTTAGTAGGTATTCTTTTGCTTAGCATCATGATTACTTTTAGTTGGATCTCATATATCGGGATCAAAAGTGCAGTGATGAAAACGGGCGAAGCGCGGCTCATTAATCTTGCAGGTCAACTGAGTTCTATGTATTCCCAGTCGGCTCAGACGATTTTAACTAATACGCGGACTGCAGGGGCACAGGCGCCTTTTATCAAATACATACAAGGCGATACAACCATGGGCACCCAGGCAAGGGAGGCTTTGAAAAAATTACGTTCCGATACTACCTGGGTAGTGGCTGAATTAACAGGAGTCGACCGTCGTCCCGTTCTGCGTTCAGAAAACAAATCCATTTCATCGCGGCTCAATTTCGATTCGCTTTTACAGGTATCCGCACTCGGCGATTCTGCTGCCAGTGTGGGAAAGTTCCATTCGCATGGAGATTCGGTATACTATTCCATTATTGCTCCCATCATCGAAAAAAAACAGCTAATCGGTTACCTGGTACGGTGGCGTTTGCAGATGACCAACCCTAAAAGTCTTGAGCAGATCTCACAACTGATTGGAACAAATGCGAGGCTCCTTTTTGGTAATAAAGACGGCAGCGTTTGGACGGACCTGAGACATCCTGTTTTGTTCCGGCCATTGGATACCGCAGATCTGCGTGGACCTTTTGAATATAACAAGGAAGGTAAAAATATGATCGCTGCTGCACAGCCAATAACACATACCCAATGGGTGGTATCAGTTTCATTTCCCAAACAGATTGTATTGGAAACCGCCAATCGATTCCTGAAATGGGTCGTGCTCTTAGGCATTGTGCTGATCGCGATCGGGCTTTTTGCAGTATGGCTGATGAGCAGGAGTATTACAAAACCACTGAATAAACTACAGTTGGCAGCGTCGGCTGTTACGGGTGGTGACTATTCTTCGTTGGTAGAAATAAACAGGAACGATGAGTTAGGTACGCTTGCTGCTGCATTCAATAGCATGGTTAACCAGGTGCGCAATGCTAAAGAGGACCTCGAACAAAAAGTGACAGACAGAACTGTTCAACTGGAAATGGCAAATAAGGAACTTGAAGCATTTTCTTATTCGGTGTCTCATGATCTGCGGGCTCCGCTGCGAGCTATCATCGGTTTTACCACTATGCTGAGAGAAGATTATGCCAACCAACTGGATGAAGAAGGAAATCGCATCACTGGTGTTATAAAATGGAACACCGAAAAAATGGGGCATCTGATCGATGACCTTCTTGCATTTTTTAGAATGTCAAGACAGGGCATAAAAAAAACAACCATTAATTCCGATGAAATGGTAGCAGGTGTGATTAATGAGTTAACCGATGGAAACATAACGGGTAACATCGAATGGATCATACACCCATTACCCAAAGCAGAAGGGGATATCAATATTCTCCGGCAGGTATGGGTGAATCTTATTTCCAATGCCGTTAAGTATTCAAGAAAAAATGAGCGGCCCAGGATCGAAATAGGTGCTTTTGATAACCAGGGGCAAACCGTTTTTTTTATAAAGGATAACGGTGTCGGATTTGATGAGCTCTATAAGAATAAACTGTTCAATGTTTTTCAAAGATTGCACAGCGATGAAGAATTTGAGGGAACGGGCATTGGCCTTGCACTGGTAGAAAAAATTATTTCCAGGCACGGAGGCAAAGTGTGGGCCGAGTCGGTTGTAGACAAGGGTGCCACTTTTTATTTCAGCCTGCCCGGTCAGAAACAATTGTCGGCAGACCAATAATATAAACCTGACAGATGAATCAAAATTTGGTGGAAGTATTGCTGGTGGAAGATAACCGCTATGACGCAGAGTTAACCATCCGTGAGCTGAAAAAACATAATATGGCGAACAACCTGGTTCACGTTAAAGACGGCGAAACGGCGCTTGAATTTATTTTCGCAACCGGGCGTTTTGCAGGTAATCGCGATGCAGGCTGCCCGCCGAAAATAATATTGCTGGATATACAGATGCCCAAAGTGAATGGCATTGAAGTATTGCAGAAAATAAAATCACATGAAATTTTAAAAGCTACACCCGTGATCATCCTGACATCATCCAAGGAAGACCCGGATATCAGGAAATGTTACGAACTGGGCGCAAACAGTTATATCGTTAAACCTGTAAATTTTGAAGGGTTTGCCGAGGCGATAAAAAACCTTGGGTTTTACTGGCTGTTAACAAATCAACCACCTGTTCGATAGAATTAATTATGACTGAATCATTGAAAATATTGATGCTTGAAGACAGCAATGCTGATGCCGAAATGATACAGAGATTGTTGCAAAAAGAGAAGTTTATATGTGAGTTTGCGCTGGCGAGGGATAAAAAAAGTTTCCTGCAAACGCTCGCCCGTTTTCACCCGGATATCATTCTTTCTGATCACTCTTTACCACAATTCAACTCCGTAGAAGCGCTGGCGATTGTGCGGGAGCAGTTCCCGGATATACCAGTCATTATCGTAACAGGAACCGTATCTGAAGAATTTGCCGCAGAAATCATAAAATCAGGAGCAGATGATTACCTGCTCAAAGACAGGCTGGCAAGATTACCCAATGCTATCATACAAACGATCCAGAGACGAAAATCAGAAATTGAAAAACAGGAAAGGGAACAAAAAATACGGCAGTCGGAGGCCAACCTCAGAACCATTTTCGAAAATACTTCTGAAGGAGTTTTATTATTGAATACCGATGCTGTTGTGGTGGCTTTTAACAGTAAAGCAGCAAACTACACGCTTTACAGCGGTAAAAAGGAAATCAAAATCGGAGAATCTATTTACGATTGTATTGAGGAGGACCGGGTAATATTTCTCCGGAGGATTATTTCAATCGCGTTGAGTGGAGAAAGCATTCAATATGAAAGATCATACGAGAAGGATAATGGGAAAATAACATGGATCGATTTTTATGTGGCTCCTGTTATAGAAACGGGCCATATAACCGGTATATGTGTAACCGGCCGTGATATCACAGAAAAAAAAATAATTGAACAGGAACGGGAGTTCGACCGAAATAACGTTAAGGCACTGATCAATAATACGCACGATCTGATGTGGAGCGTTGATACAGACTTCAGGTTAATTACGTCCAATGATGCATTTGATAAAATGGTGCAATACATGTCGGGCACAACAGTTACAAAAGGAAGCGATGTTTTAGTAAACGGCTTTACCGAAAAACAATTGACAAGGTTTCGCAATTACTACAAACGGGCATTTGCCGGAGAGAGTTTTACTGAAGTTGAATATTCGGACAACCCCACTGATTTCTGGTCGGAAATTTCTTTTTACCCGATCTACAACAGGGATAAGATTACCGGCGCAGCCTGTTTTTCTCATGATATTACGTGGAGAAAAAAAGCGGAAAAGGAGATAACAGATTATAAAAATGCACTCGACCAGTCTTCCATCGTGGCCGTTACGGATCAGTATGGCATCATCAAACATGTAAACAGCAATTTCTGCAGGGTATCGGGCTATTCGGTTGATGAACTGTTAGGAACTGATCACCATATTATTAATTGCAGTGTTGGTCCCGGTGTGAATAACAAATATTTGTGGACAACGATTGAAAGCGGAAATATATGGAGAGGAGAGTTTTGCAGCAAAACAAAAAGCGGGGCAATTTACTGGGTGGATACAACGATCGTTCCTTTTTTAGATGCGAAAGGGAAACCGGTTCAATACATCGAGATATCAAATGATATAACGGGTAGGAAACTGATGGAACAGGAAATCATAGATCAGAAAATACAGGAACAAAAGAAAATAGCAAGGGCAATTATCAAAACACAGGAAAAGGAGCGGAATTATATAGGACAGGAATTACATGATAACATAAACCAGCTGTTGGTTGGTGCAAAAATATACCTGTTGAACGCGGGGACCAAAAGCCAGGAAGTAAATCAACTGATCACGTATCCAACTGATCTGATAGATAAAACCATTGAGGAGATCAGGTTATTAAGCAGCAGACTGGTGACACCATTAAAAGATTTCAATCTTGATGAACTGGTTCAAAAACTTCTCGATGATTTTAATAAAGACCAGACGATAAAAACAATATTTGACTATGACCTGTCGGAAACCGAAATCGGTACCGAGTTGAAATTAAACATTTTCAGAACGGTACAGGAGCAGCTCAATAATATTGCCAAACATGCACATGCAGACAATGTTGCCGTATCAATACGAGCGCAGAATGGTCTTGTCAGTGTAACTGTTGCGGATGACGGCCAGGGGTTCAACATAGATACAAAAAGAAACGGGATCGGCATCTCAAATATCATGAACAGGGTAGCGTCTTTTAATGGAGAAGTGTTCATTGAAAGTTCACCGGGAAATGGTTGTAAAGTAAGTTTTACCATACCGGTGTGCAACCAGTTTAAGGATGTTTCTGATTAAAGAAAGTTATGAGCTGCGAGCCGGGGCTCATAACTTTTCTGTATATCCATTATTTCACATTTACGGTTACCCTTAAAAAAGTGGCTGTTATCGAAGTCGTATTTCCTGAATTACTTTTGTTGTGATTGTTAAACAGCGTTTCCAGTTCATCTTGTAATTCCGAAGCTTTCCCATTTTTTTCAGCTGCTTCAAAAGCATTCATGGTTGGACCATAAAATGTTTTAAACATGGCAACAAACGCTGAAGGCGAACAGGAAGCGTTGAAAGTGAAAGAATCCTTCACACAGGATATATTTTCTTTTGCTACACCGGCGGCAACAAAACGTTCGGTAACATGATCCTCTACACCCCATAACATCGGGCTTACAAAACCTTCCGGTGGTGGTGGCGTATACGCAGAACTGGTCTTAAGGATCTGTGCTACCAGGGTAGGATCACCGGGGATCCAGTTGCCCATCACTATTTTTCCGCCGGGTTTTGTTACACGAACCATTTCTTTGGCTACATCAAATGGTTTGGGTGCGAACATGGCACCGAAGATGCTTACTACAAGATCAAACGACTGATCCTTTAATTCTTTCAGATCAGTCGCATCGCCTTCCTGGAAAATACAATTGGTGAGGCCCATCGCTTTTGCCCTTTCATTCCCGGCTTGTACCAGGTTACTCGCTATATCAACACCAAGTACCTCTGCACCGAGTTTTGCTTCAGGTATGGCAGTAGTGCCATCGCCGCAACCGAGATCAAGAATCGCAAGTCTTTTTGTAATACCGAGTTTGGCAACCAGTTCTTCACCGCTTTCCCGTATGGTAGCAGCGATCTGTGTAAAATCTCCTTTTTCCCATAATGCTTTGTTTGGATTCATGGTTTAAAGTTTAGGTACAGCAACTTAATATTTCTTTCACAAGTGGAAACAAAAAACGAAAGATTTAAGCCGGAACAGTTAATCAATTTCGTTTTTGTGCAAAAAGCCAATCATATAATCCCGGTGTAAATCTTGCTTTATCCCAGGGGTTATGGGCTTTATCGGGGTACTCTGTATATAGCGGGTGACCACCTGCTTTTTTAATTGCCGCGATCATATCACGATCGTATTGCACAGGAACATTTTTGTCTTTTGAACCATGAAATGCCCATACAGGAATATGGATAATGTTTTTGGCCAACGCCGGGTCCCCACCACCCGAAACAGCGATACCGGCAGCAAAGAGATCTGGACGGGCGCACAAAAAATGCCAGGTTCCTAAACCACCCAGCGATTCTCCCGTTACATAGCGTCGCTTACTATCAATGGAAAATTCTTTTTCCAGAGAAGCCATCGTTTCAAAAACCAAATCATCCATAGCTGGCTGCCCTGGAACATTTCCCCAGGAACTGCCGCGCGGGCATTGGGGTACAAAAAGAAAAGCGGGATATTTTTTCCGGTTGTCAAGTAGTTCCATCACTTGTGCAACCGGCGAGGTTATAATCTGCCTGATATTATCTGTCCCGTTTCCACCGCCATGATGGAGACAAACAAGAAGGGGGTATTTTTTTTTCGGGTCATAATCCAACGGCTTCATCAAACGGTAACGCATGGTATCACCGCTGCTGTTCACATAATTGCGCGCTTCAAAAAAATGGGCGGCCATCCTGTCATCTTCTTTTATTTCGGAAAGATTAGTGGGGGAGGCCTCTTTTTTATTCACAAGGTTTAGTCCAAAAACAAAACAGATCGCAAGAATGGTTACCCCCAACACACCCATCGTATATTTTTCAAACGGTCTTATTGTTTTTGCGCCGGACCCTGTCTGTAACAACCGGATCTCACTGATATAATTGAGAAGGAAGAAAATGAGTGACAGTTCGCTTAGCAAATAAGTCCATACAATGATTCTTGTCCAGAGTATCTTTGACTGCAGGCTGGTATTGTCCCAACTCATCAATCTAATTGGCCACATAATAATCAGCAAACAGATCCCTGTAATACCTGCGATCAGTAACCATCGCCTTTCCCGCGCTCTTGAAAAAATAAGGCTGATAAAATGAATTGCCAGCGTTGTTGAATAGATAGCCTGTGTAAGCTGGGAAAGGCCCTGCATACGTGTCGTTGTTAGAAAAGTATAATCTCCCGCAAAAGAACTAATAAAGGCAATAATGACGACGAGTAAAGTACCGGCTGCAAACCGGTATTTCTTATAACGATAATACTTCCACAATATTAGTAACAGGATAAGAGATGCTGCTGAAGAAACAATCATCCACGGCAGGAAAGATTGGCGAAAAAAAACCTGGAACTGGAATTGGAAATGGAGCAGGCATCTAAGTAAACCCATGATCATACACAGGCCGGTAAAAAAAATACCCGTGTAGTAGATTTTTTTATTCATGATTAATTTTATCGAAAGAGGTATAAATTAAGGAAGACCGTCACAAGTCGAGCGCGATGAATAAATGTACCAAAGGAAAACAATCTAATAGTGAGATTTGTATGAACGGTACTATAAAAAAGAGAGGGGGGTATGAGCCTTTGGAAAGAAAACTCGTTGTACCTTACAGGTGAAATGAAAATAAAATCTAAACAACACATTCTATGAAAAAAGGTGTCTTTGGTATATTGGTTTGCAGTGCACTCGCAATGGGTTCCGGTTTATTGATGGCCCAGCAACCTGTTGAAACGCAAAAACCCAACTCTGATTACAAGCCTGCATTTGCCGGCCAGACAAGAGTAGGCAGTGTGAAAACAACCACCCCATACAAAGTTGAAAAAATTGCAGAAAAACTAGGCGCCCCATTTGCGATTGTGACCATGCCTGATGGAAGACTTATAGTGACCCTGAAGAAAGGATACATGCAAATTCATGATGCTGACGGTAAACTGGTAAAAAAGATCGAAGGCTTCCCACCCATTGATTTTGTAGGACAGGGTGGACTGCTCGATGTTGCGTTTGATCCGGGTTATGCCCGCAATCATATGATCTATTGGACGTTTTCAGAAAAACAAGGTTCCGGAAATTGTATGTCTGTCGCAAAGGGTAAATTGAATGAGGCTGCCGGTAAAGTAGAGAACACTTCCGTTATTTTCAGGGCATTGCCGGCGCTGCAAAGTCAATTGCATTTTGGATCAAGACTATTGTTTGATAAGTCGGGCTATCTTTTCGTAAGCACTGGTGAGCGCTCCATTACTGAGGGACGCATGCAGGCGCAAAAACTGGAATCGGGCCTGGGCAAAATATTCCGGATCACAACCGATGGCAAACCGGCACCGGGTAATCCTTTTATCAATACAAAAGGAGCTGTACCGCAGATCTATAGTTACGGACATCGTAACCCACAGGGATTGGATATTAACCCGGCAACGGGTGATTTGTGGGATGCAGAATTTGGTCCGCGTGGTGGTGATGAGATCAATTTGGTTCGTGCAGGAAAAGATTACGGCTGGCCCACTATCACTTATGGAATAGAGTACAGTGGAGAAAAAGTTGGTGAAGCCATTCAGCAGAAAGCAGGCATGGAGCAACCGGTGTATTATTGGGATCCTGTTGTATCACCAAGCGGTATCTGTTTTTATAAAGGCAACAGTGTACCTGAATGGAACAACAACCTGTTCATTGCCTGTCTCAGCGGAGTGCATGTTGCCCGCATCGTTATCAAAAACAATAAAGTAGTCGGTGAAGAACGTTTGCTTACTGATAAGAATGAACGTTTTCGCGATATTACCTATGCGAATGGTATGCTGTATACGATCACGGATAACGGTAATGTTTACAGGATAAGTAAAAAATAAACGTTTCGTTTAACACACTGCGTTTGTGTTATGGCTTGTTCCTTATATCACGGCTCAGTGCTGCAAGACTATCTTTCAGTTGATTCTGTTGAACAGACAAATCATCTACCTGTTTCTGCAGCGAATCTATTTTGCTTGTCATACGCTTCTCAGGTGAAGAATTAGGTCCACATGAACTGAGTGCAGCGATCAGTAATAACCCGGTGATGTATTTCATTTCGTTGTTTTTTCATTAGTCGCTGTTATAGCGAGTTCATTACAAGGTTATTTTAATGTAACATCCAGGTAAACTGAATGACGCCCGTATGTTTCATAAAATGGTTTAAAAACCACATCATTAATGGTGAATTGTAATTGCTGGGGATCACCTTTAATTGACTTGCTTATATCATTCGCATCAAGGATTATTTTACGCCATTCCTTTCTTGCTTCGGGTTCCTGCGCTGCCAGCAATATCGGTCCGTAAAACAGGCTGGCTATGTTCTGCTGGTCCATAACCGGGTCCAGGTGAAATTGGAATGGCATTTTCAATTCTATGATATCACCTTTTTTCCATCTCCGGCTTATTGTCAGGTAACTGCCGGGATTAGCCTGAAGCTTTTGTTCTTTACCGTTGATCTTCACAAAGAATCCTTTGGTTGCCCAGCCTGGTACGCGCACCTTGATATCAAATTTTCCACTACCCAAAATAGTCAAGCGGGTGTTGTCTTCCTTTGGAAAATTTGTTTTCTGTTCCACAAATAGATGGTGTTCTGGCCACATTAGTAGTGACGGTATGAACAGGTTGACATATAGGGTTTTGTTATTCTTACTTTTAAAATAAATTGAATTTTGCAATTTGGTACTACTCTCTATTGCTGTACCGTTGCAACATGTAAAGCCTGTCATATCCTGATTGCCAAATTGTTTGATAGATCCTGGTCTGAGGGGTATATGATAGGTATTGGCAGGACTATTCTCTGCTACAGAAGCAAGGATATCATTATACAATGCACGCTCGTAATAATCCATTAACTCTCCCCGCTGATCGAAGCGGAACAGGTCACTGGTCAATTTTAGCATATTGTACGTGGCGCAGGTTTCATTCTGTCCCCCTGAAGAGAAGCCATTCTCATACAATGTTCCCGGCTGACCAATAAAACATTCTGCATTATTAGGATTACGTGCGCCTGCAACTCCTCCAATGCTGTACATGTAATCATTGACCATCTTATACCAGAAGTTATCAGCTATTTTATAATATTCCGGATTATTGGAAACGCGGTATGTTTCGATACTGCCTACCACCTGGGGGATATGTTGATTGGCATGCAATCCACGGAAAAGATCTACATTTTTTGCCAGCCCATTCGAGTGTTGTATATCGCCAAAGAATACTTTGATATTGTCAAATAATTGAGCTGTCTTCAGGTGATTAGGTTTACCGGTAATCCGGTACAAACGCGCCATTGCCTCATTCATGCCGCCAAATTCTCCGGCAATGTAGGTGTTCCACATTTTTATAAGCGTATCCGTTGGCACCTTACTCAGGCGGGCATATACCCAATCACCCATGCCGGCGGCAATATCAAGGGCTTTTTTATTACCGCTCACTTCGTATACATCGAGTAAACCAGCCAGAATTTTATGCAGGGTATAATACGGTGCCCAGATCTGGTTCTTCTGTCCACCGTACTTTGCCCCTTTTTCTAACATGATAAATTGATCCGGAGGATAAGCGCTGATGAACCCTGTTCCCCAGTTCCAATAATCATTACGGATACCCGCATCACTAAGATCAGAATCATACGCTGATTTTCCGGCACCATACGGCACTGCAGCCGGATCGGAAACTTGTGTGCCACCAGCTTCTTTCGCCTTTCCGGATAATTGAGATAAGTCGTAAAGAGTGTTTACCATATACTCCATCTTTTCAGAGAAATTAGCCTGAAGTGTCTTATCGTATCCTGTACCGGCATAAGCTTGTGCAATTGCCGTAAGGTAATGACCTGTACCATGTCCCCTTAATTTGGTGTTCTGACTGTCCCATGCGTCCAGGGGCTTTGCGCCTTCAGGTTGTTTCTGGCCAAAGGCATGGCGGAACATATAGAGAAAGGAGTTGGGATCAGTTTTCGCTAATGTTAGTATAAACTTATCCCGATTTTCGGTGAACTTGGTTTCGTGGCCATGTGCATCGGTTTTGAGAGAAACCTGGTTCAGATTAAAGGGCAGCAATTTTGAAACAGGCACAGTTGTTTTGTTAGATACTTTTACTGTAACCAATGCTTTTGGTTGAAAATCCGTTCCCGAAACACGCCCGGTAATGGTATAGTTTCCGGGTTTAAGAACAGCGGTATTGTCGATAGGAGAAGGCCAGAGCACACGTACTTTCGGACCTTCGATATTCCGGTAAGTTCCCGGAACATAACTTGGTAACCGTGGTAAATTGCCTACTTCCGTTTCCACTTTCACATCGGATACGCCTGTCAAATAAACATTATAAAGCTGAGCCTCAGTTGGAGAAAAACGTGGAAGCTCATCCTCCACACGCCTGTTACCCGTTGTATTTACCACACCCTGATTGATGTTTTTCTGGGCATTGTTATAAATTCCGGCAACCTGTGTTGTGCTCAGTGGAACACGGTAGATACGGAAATCATGTATCATCGCATTAAGATAGGGGTCACCCGGCAGCAGTGATTTTCCGATATACAACAGTTTGTCTCCAGGCTGCTTACCGAATACATCTGACAACTCCTTTGGAATATCCTTAGCATCGCCTACAGGCTTGCTATCCACATAAGTAATGATCGTTTTCGAAGGAACATCTATCACAATGGCAAGATGTACCCACTTATTTATTTCTATAGCCGCAGAAACCGCCCCATCTTTATTGCCTGTTATTAATGCCTGGAAACCTTTGCGGGTATTTGTTCCGACAGGAGCTGCAAAAAAATGTTTGGTGGCATCCTTTCCAAAATCAAAAAAACGCTGACCAGGTTGCGCCGAGCGCAGGTACACCCATCCTGATATACTGAGCGATTCTATATCTGTTAACGCTTCTCCCGGGATCGTAACAAAAACGTTGTTATCGCCGGAGAGCGACAAAACTTTTCCAAACCGGTTGTCATTGATAAATTTTGCTTCGGCGCCTTGCGTTTTGGCGTGTAAATTATTTCGGGACCAGTCTCTGGCATCTCCATTAAATACATAACGTGCGATCATTCCCGTTTCACCGATCCCATCCAATATCTGGTCGCCACTTTGTGCATCAGCGGTGTTAACACCCAGGATCAAAACAGCAACAAACAGGATGACACCCGAGAATACTTTGTACATTTTCATATTTAAATCTTTTTCAGTAATAACCTGTCTAATCTATTTATAAAATCTATTTTTTAGAAAAGAAAGTACTGAGCTAAGGACATCTATAAAACTATGAATAACCTGTGTGTTTCTATAAGCCTATTTTAGCTAATAGTCACATGATATTAACATGAGCATGATACAAAACCTGAGATTACTCCTGAACGGCAGTCATTCCTGTTGTTCTTTCTTTGCTATAAAGAACTTACCTCTATCAGGGATCATTTTTCCCTGTCGCTGCTGAAGGAATCTCTGAACATTTTCCAGCCCTGTTCCGTTTTCTTCCATAATACAAGGAACTTGCCGTTATCGGTTAGTACGTTATTGGCATCAAAGGATTGCCAAAGCCCTTCTTCAGTAACATATGCTGTGCAGTCACCATACACTGCAGTGGTAATAAATTTTCCATTTCGCAGTCCTAACTGTTCATAAGCTATTTTAAAAAAACGGGCAGCTGCATCTTTACCACAAAGCGCGGGTGAGTTGGGTGGCATGATGCAGGCATCTGTTGCATAACGGTCAATGAAGATAGAAGAGTCTCCTTTGCTAAAAGCCTGGAAATAGATCTCATTGCTCCGGGCAATAGCAGTTCTCGCTTCTTCCAAAGCTGTGTTCGTTTTTTCTGTTTGTTTACAGGCGTATACAAACAGGAATAGGGTAAGTGATATAGCGGTGATATTGTTTTTCATTTTCATCATAAAGAATTTAAACGGTGAGACCTGTTTCTGCACCAAAAGCGTGATCGATAACGATCTTCCAACTACCATCGGCCTGCTGTTTCATCAGTTCAATACCTTTTGCACTGATCTTAACATCGGTTCCGTCAGTGATATTCCACTCTGATCTTCCGATAGCAACATCACCGGTCTGTAAACAATACACGGTTTTTATTTCCATCGTCCCTTTGATTGACAGGATGGCTTTGATCGCTTCTTCAAATTGTTTTTTACCTGATACGGGTTTGCCGGGTTCGGGTACAATGATCCCCGAGACATCATACATGTTCATTACAATGGCTGCATCACCTGTGTTAAAAGCCGCTGCCAGAGCGGCATGTGCATCTTCTGCTCTTTTTGGTAAGTTCATTTTTTACGTTTTAAAGATTATACAATGGATGAAAATTTTTGATCGGTTACTATTTTCTTTGATAACTGATTGATTTGTTCATACGCCGCATTGAAAAAGAATCCTCCCATGCTGATCCTTTTCACACCAAGCGCTTCCAGTTCTGCAAATCCCGGTAAGCCAGGCATACACATTACATTAACAGGAAGACTGGTGGATGATACTATTTCCCTGATGTCGTTTGTTTTTGTAATGCACGGAACAAAAATTCCATCAGCACCCGCGGCCTCATAAGCTTTGCTGCGAAATACTGTTTCTGCGAGTGCAGATGGCAGCCCGAGCAGGAAACCATCCGTTCTGATATTAATAAACATTTTCAAATGATTCCTGCTGAGATGTTCAGTTATTGCCGATAGCATTTTTTGAAAATCGGTAACTGGTTGCAGGTGTCGTCCACCAGTGATGATGGTATCCTCAAGGTTGATACCGGCAACACCTGCATCGTGCAGTTTTTGTATGTTGTTGATAATATCAGCAGTGGACCGGCTGTAACCGCCTTCCATATCAACTGTAAAAGGAATCCTGACGGATTCAACCACTCTTTTAGCCAATGAGAGGAGTGATGAAAAGGCAAGCTGTTCGCCATCTTCGTAGCCCATGGATTTGGCAACCGCAAGACTGGATGTACCGATGGCCTTGTAACCATTGGCCTCAAACAATTTGGCTGACTGCACATCCCAGATATTTCCCAGGAGGAGTGGGGTTGCATTTTTATGCAATTGTAAAAATGTGTCAAATGAATTCATACGATCTTGTTTACAGCAAAACTACCGGCGCGGTAAACGATAAAATTGTATGAATCGGAACAGGGTAAAAATTATTGCAGGAACAGGTTTTTATTTTCCAGGTAAGCTGATGGAGTAAGTCCTGTAAAGGCTTTAAAATCCCGGATGAAATGAGATTGGTCAAAGTAGCCGCAATCGTAAGCAATGGAAGTAAGCGGGTATTTATTTTCTGCGATCAGCCGGAGGCTTTGCTGAAACCTGTTTATTTTATTAAATGATTTTGGGGAAAGACCTGTATAGCGGTAAACCAGTTTGTGCATATGCCTTGTTGTCATACCATGCGATGATGCCACCCTATATATGTTATTTTCTTCTGCATTCATCCTGATACTGGAGAGGATATTCCCGACCTTATCAATGCTAAAAGATTTTTTTTGGTTACGAAGCAATCTTTGTAATAAAAAATTTTCTACCAATGCAATCCGTTCAGCGTTATGTGGTATTTCAAGTAACCGGGCATGTAATTGGTTTGCGGATCGTCCCACGATATCGCCAGCATCGGAAATACAATTATTAAGAGCACCGATCTCTTCGTCGAAAAAAATGGCTGCTGTGTGGGATAGGAATTTTACACCCAGCATGATATGTTGGCCCTTTGATTTTATTGCAAGTGGTTTTGTAACCTGGCCCCATAATTCTATGGCAGGTGTTTTATAAAATTGACCGCCCGATAAAAATTCCCAACTGCCTGACCCTAAGTTGAAGATCATTTCCATATCGCCACTCGGAAAAACCGTATCTGCAAATGAAATATCAGTGTCAGATACAAAAGTATAATAGCATTTTACATAAGGCTTTAAAAGGGGAGAAGCTGGAAAATAAGTAAATGCCATCGGGTGATTCTTTGGTTCCCAAAGTTATATAATTTGTGTAGTTGGGTAATTGTATAAATCGGCCCTTGCAGACCATCATTTATTTTTCTTTATGCTCCACTGGTACCTGTCTTTACTTCTCCGTCCCGTTTGTAGTTGGCAATCATCACCCCGCTTGGCGTAGCCAAACTTTCTGTTAATGTAAATGCAGAGGGCATCTCGCCATTGTCAAACAATTTTTTTCCTCTGCCAAGAATCACTGGGTAAATTTTGAGCCGGAGTTCGTCCACCAGGTCATTCATAAATAACAGCTGAACAATTTTACTGCTGCCCCAAACCTGGATGTCGGCACCTTCAGAGTTCTTAAGCTTTTTGATATCTTCCACACTCTCAATAAATACGGTGTTTTTCCAGTCAGATTTTTCCATGGTTTTAGACATAACGTATTTTGTGCCTTCGTTGATGCCTGGCCAAAAGTCTGCATGATGGGGCCAGTAGGCTGCCCAGATAGTAAAGGTTTTCCTGCCCAAAAGATAATCTGCCTTTTGTTTCAGCTCTTCCTGTACCAACCTGCCAACCACTTTGTCACCATAAGGTGCGGTCCAGCCACCATATTTGAAAGCGCCTGATATATCTTCCTCCGGTCCACCGGGTGCCTGCATTACGCCATCTAATGTGATCATTGATAAGACAATAATTTTTCTCATTTTTTTTTATTTTTATGCTTTCCGATTATTGTTTCATTATCCAGTTGCAACAACTGGTTGAAATAGTTCGACCGGATTCCCCGATGGATCATCTAATAAGATTTCAGATCCGCCAGTACCTGTTGCGATCTCGTTACGGAAATGCACTTTGGCTTCGCGGAGCCGCGCGACTTCTGCTTTGAGATCGTCCACGTATATGATGATCCGGTTCCAGCCGCCGGGCTCTGACTTATTCCCATCCAACATGGGTTTCGCGGCGCTCCCGGGACCGAAGGGCGTGCTCAGAACAAGGTCCATGTTGCCTAATGAAAGGATGGCAAAATTGGGTGTGACCGGTTGCCCTACCTGGAAACCAAGATGTTTGGTGTAAAACGCGATGGCAGCGTCAACGTTGTTGACCATGTACCGTATCTTTACAGTTTTCATATCCTGCTTTTTTTAGATTGTGTGTTACAGGAGAATAGGACTCCTGCGAATAACAATTACAATACTAAAAAGATGCCACAGTTTTCTTTCTTCGCAACGGGTTCCATCCGATCAGATACAAGGATAATGACATTTTACGCTCAGGATGCAACCATTGCCCGCTGAGGAAATAATTTCCATCTCACCCCGAAATAATGAAATGCGCGTTTTAATGTTTTTCATTCCGATACCGTTTGCTTTCTTTGAAGTGTCAAAACCAACACCATCATCACGGATCAATAATGATACGATACATTGCTCGCAATGTAATTCCAGGTAGATATTTTTGGCCTTTGCATATTTGAGAATGTTCTGAAACTGTTCCTGCACAACCCTGTATATGGCCAGCTTTAGTTTTTCGGGAATGGGGATCTCCTCAAGGTTGGTAAACTTCCTGGTGATTTTTACTGCACCCGATCTTTCTGTAATCGCGGATAATGTTTCAAGGGCTTCCGGTAGACTATCATCGCCTATAAAAGGCGAGATCGTGGAATGTGCCAGGTCCCTGATCTCTTTAATAGCTGACACGATCATTTCGTCGGTCTTTTGTATGAAATTATTTGGTACAGGATTTTTTTTAAGAAACATACCAAGATATAACTGTGCCGTGGCAAGTATCTGGTTAATATTATCGTGCAACTCAAATCCCATTTCCTGCCTGGCTTGTTCTTCACCCGTTATCACAGCATCCGTTACCGCCAGTTGCTCCTGTTCACGGGCTTTTTCGAAATCCTGCATCATTTTCTCTTTCTCTTTTTCAGCTATTTTTTGTTCGGTCACATCATGTGCAATCCCGTATAAGCCGATGGCATTTCCGTGTTGATCAAACTCAAACCTGCTGATTGAATTAACATGTTTGATAGTACCATCTTTTAAGATAATCCGGTGATGCAGTGATGTATCGCTGAATGTTTTTTGCGCATCATCGTTTGCTTTCATTACATACTGCAGATCATCCGGATGAAGAAAGGATATCCAGTCTGTATAGGTGTGCCATTTTTCATTTTCGGGTAATCCGTATATTCTGCAGGCTTCCTCTGACCAGCTTCCTTTGTGGGTGGCAAAATCAAGGTTCCAGCTACCGATATGTGCAGTTTCCTGTGCTTCTTTCAAACGTTTTTCACTTTGTATGAGGGTTGCTTCCGATTTTTTTATTTCCGTAATATCGCGTGCGTAACAGGCAGTGCCGATAACGTTTTCGCCCTTGAGGATCGGGTGGAAAGAGATTTCTGACCAGAAATCTGCCGGCTCTGGTGTAAACTCGATCACCGTAAAGCTCTCACCTGCAAATGCCCGCTCATAATATCTTTTGTAACGTTTTACCTGTTCATCAGGAAATCCCAGTGAGAGTACTTCAGTTTCCCGTTTTACAGTTTTTCCCGACATAAACCTGATCATGTCGGTAAACGCCTGGTTGGAGGTGATCAGTTTAAAATCTCTGTCCACGCTCCACATCAGATCTTTGGTATTATTGATTAAGGCAGTAAGATTATTTTGTTCAAATTCTTTTTGTTTCTCTGCGATTTTTTTATCGGAAATATCCCGGATAAATCCAATGAAATGTGTCTTGCCATCGATCTCTGTGGGGCTGATGCTCAGTGAAATCTCGAATTCATGACCATTCTTTTTGAGTGCTGAAATATCAATGGATTTGCCCACGATCGTTCCTTCTCCCGTTTCCAGGTAATGCTGCATACCTGCCTGGTGCCTGAGACGGTAACGGTCCGGTATAATTATTTCAGCGAGATCCTTATTGATAACCTCGATCTCTTTCCATCCGAGCAGGGCCTCAGATTTTTCATCCCATTTTGTAATTTTACCCAGTGCGTCAACAATAATAACAGCATCTGGACAGGCTCCGTAAATTGTTTGTATCAATTTCTTACTTTCTGCCTGTGCCTGTTCGGCATTTTTTTTCTCGGTAATATCCAGCGAGAGAATAGAGATTCCTTCGGGAATGGGGTTAATCATTAGTTCATAGAACGCCACTCTTCCATCAGGAAAAACAAACTCGGTTTCAAGTTGTTCAGCTATCCGTCCGTGCAGGCAACGATGCATGGTTTTATATAGATCTGTTTGCTCAATGCCCGGATATTTTTCCATCAGTGTATACCCGATCATCTCTTCACGCGAGTAGGGACTGAATTTTACCAGTGCGTCATTTACATAAATATACCGCCAGTCAAAATCATGCATCTGAACACCTTCCAGCATGTTATCAAGCGCATGCCGGAATTTCATTTCATTCTTGATAACGAGTTCGTCAGCTTCCTTTTGCTCTCGCATCCTCTCTATCTGTTGCTCTGAGAGAAACAGATTCTCCTGTGCCTGCTGTAACATGGCTAATATTTTAATGGGGGGAACCTGTAAAGGTGAACTTTAAAATCGATAACCGGGTTTCTTTTTGGCGTTATTGTGTACCTGCAAATGTTAAGATCCTGTTTTGCAGAGAATGGAACACTGTAATACGATCACGGATAATGGCGATGTTTACGGGATAAGAAAAAAATAAGCATTTCCCTTTTAAAACGAAGCACTCATCCCAAATTTCAAAGCCCAGTTTTGTTTATTATCAGCAAGGGTATAATAACCATAACGATGAAAAGCACCGATGCCAAAACCCATATACAAAAAGCGAAGGTTAACGCGAAACAGGTTATTTGCCAGGAGCCCGGTTTCAAATATACCTTTCTCCGGTGCCTGCAACGTTATACCTGAATGCAGACCAGGATTTGCCAGTGATCCATAACCAATGTTCTGAACCAATACCAACTCAGGCCTGAAGGAAGCACTCTTTGGTTTAAACAAAAGGGTTCCAAAGTTTTGTTGGAGGAAAAGGCTTGCCATTGAAGTGGAAGCAAATTCATATACACCCACTGTTTGGAAACTGTTGCCTATAAAAAGTCCGCTGGATCCTCTTCCTTCCCGCGCAACACCACGTGTCTGGAACAGGTAGCCATAGGGAACATCACCCCATAATTTTCCAAATTCTGCCTGTAAGGAAGTTCGTCCTAACAACCGGGTCTGGAAACGCTGGTTAAACTGGAGAGCCATTTTTGTATAGGAGAGTTGCCCATCCAATACATCTTTTAGTCCACGCGATAATTGAAAGAGTATCTGTGTTCTCGGGGGCGTTTTCATCAGGATTGCCCTGCCGATCTTTGTATAGGTTTCCCGCCAGCTATACCGGATGCCTATACCTATTTCCGTATTATGATAGGTGGTTACAAAATTATTTTTCCCATCGATATCGAAGCGGTATTGGTAGCCGGCCGGCGATCGGTCCTCTTTCATCAGCCATGCATTAAACTGCAGCCATGGGCGTGGTTTGGTGTTAAACATCACACGGTACTGGCGTACACTATCCGCCCTGGAAGAATAAAAACTACGTAGCACTCCATTCGAATACAGCGTGGCGTTTTCAGTAAAGTAGGGGATGGTGGTGGGTTCCTGGAGATCCTGCCTGAATAAAAACTGCAGTTCGGTATGTGTTCTGCGTTGAAAATTAAGAGCGAGGTTCCCTCCATATTTCCAGGCATGGTCGCCCAGCCCGTAACCCGCATAACCACCAAATGAAAATGTGTTGCTCAATAAAGTATTGGTTTGAAAACCGGCACCTAACCTGATCTTCTCATACCTGTTCAATCCTGATATCAGGTATTTGAAAGGGATATCTACTTTGCCCATGGGTATCGCCTGCAACAGCATGGCTTCTAAAAAATCGTTATACTGGTTTAATGGCCGGAGCATTTTCGGTGGCATCGTTGCATACGCGTGATAAGTGGCTTTCTCTTTTGCCTGCAAACTGTCAACGCGCATTTGTTGCCATTCCTCTTCTGTTTTGTTGCCGATATTATCAGGCGCATCCAATATGATATCGGAGAATTCGGAAGCTTTGAAAACAGGATTGAGGGTAATATTGGTGAGATAGGTCCGTGTATCCCAGTAAAGCAATACCGAATCTTTAATGATATCTTTCTGTGTGATATTGGTGTTTAATTGCCGCGGGAACCATTGCCCGTTTATACGCTCATATTTCTGTTGCAGCCGGAAACTGAAGATCATGTCCTTCACATCGGCAGCAGCAGCGGTAACATTCTCGATGGCCCAGCCATCTGAATTGATATAGAGCGTTCCTTTTAAACCGTTGAAATTTTTTCCTTTGCGCGGTTCAAAACTGATCACGTACGTAGAATCTTTTTCATGCGGGATCACTTCACGGAGTGAGAATTTATACAGGTTAATGCTTCCTGTAATAACGGGACTGGTAAACGATTTTTTAAAAAAGGGGAGGTAGTCTGTATAAAAGCCAAAATACTCTGCATTGGTTGGTGTGATCGCAAAAATAGGACTCTTCATGCCGGATACTTTAGACGCGATCACGGTTTCTTTTACCTGTCTTGGATAACGGTATTTCTTGGCTGTATAGGATTCCGTAACAAATAAATAGTTCTCACGTAATTCATTTGTAGAAGCAATCATGGCTAGCCGGTCGGCAGAATCTTTTGCACTGAGTTTTTTGGAACTTTGTTTTGCAAGCTGTTTTCTTTGGCTTTGCGATTTACGCATCATACTTACCAGGTACTCACCCGTACCCAATGCACCGAGCGTATAAGCATTATATGAATAGGAGCTGATACGTAAAGGATCATTGCGTTCTTTGTTTTGCTGCATCAGCAGAATGATACGGTGAGCAGGATTTACATTTGAACTGACCACTACTTCTTCCAATGCATTTTCCTTCCGTGTGATCAATATACGCAACGGACCATTGTAATTTGCCAGGGAAATTTCTTTTAAAACATATCCTGTATAACTGATCTGTAACGTACTGTTCACCGGTACATTCGGGATGGTGAAATGCCCGTCGATATCGGTAAGACTTCCTCTCTTTGTTTCCTTAACCGATACACCCGCAAATGCAACAGGTAATGACGAAACAGAATCTATGATAACACCTGAAACAGTGATCGACTGGCTTTGGGCAAAAAAAGGAAACCCCGCTAATAATAACAGGGAGAAAAAATGAAATCGCCGGTTTTGCATGTTGTAAGCTAATAAAATGTAAGGAAATGCAAACAACCTTAACGATACTTTGCGAAACGGGATAAGGATACTGCAGGTTCGAAACATACATAGCCACCAAAAAATAGCCTCTGATCATCAAAAAACAGTGATTTCAAGGTCTTGACGTCCTGTGATGTTAAACCGGTTAAAATAATCGTTAGTTCTCTGCGTAAACTCTGCTTCTCATGTTCTCTGCGGTGAAAAAGAATATCGAACAAAGGGTTGATCGCTATTGTTCGCAACACTATTCACCGCAGAGAACATGAGAACAGGGAGTTGACGCAGAGGTGTTCACTGGCAAAACATGTTATTATTAAATCGAGTATGCTGCGAAAACTTTTATTTTTCTCAGTATGTTTTATTTTGAATCAAATTCTACAATCCATTCAATACCGTATTTGTCTCTGAAACAACCAAAATAGGACCCCCAGGGACTATCACCAATCGGCCCTTCTATTTGCCCTCCTGCTGAAAGCCCGTTAAATAATTTGTCTGCTTCTTCCTTACTTTCTGTACTGATAACAATTTTACTTCTGTTCTCATTTTCGTTTGTTTTCCCCATAATTTCCGGAACATCATTTCCCATCAACATATTACATTTACCGATAGGCAAGGCAATATGCATAATTTTATTTTCTTCTTTTTCCGCAACGCTGAATTCAGAACTTGCAAGTTCTTTGAAACGGATGATCTTTGCAAACTCTCCGCCAAATACTGATTTGTAAAAGGTAAATGCTTCTTCGGCATTTCCGTTGAAGTTGATGTGAGGATTGATAAGTGCCATGTTTTTTTAGATTGTTTAGTTTATTAAAAAAGGTAACGAAAATTACTTCCCCGATAAAGTTGCCAAAAGGCCTTCCAGGCTTTTTAATGTCATCATAAATCCTTCTTTGAAGCCCATTTCAATCATCTTCTCCATACGTTCAAGGGATTCATTATAAATCGTAACGCTCACTTTTGTCCTTCCGTTCTCTTCGCTGAACGTCAGGTCCCATTCAGAACCCGGCAATTCGGGATTTTCATTTTCGTCTGCAAAAGCATTTAAAAAAGCAAAATTTGTTTTCGGGTTGATAGCAGTATATTTCTGAATGCTCCAACGTTCTTGTCCTTCAGGGCTTACCATTGCATAAAATCTTCGTCCGCCAACTTCAAAATTCATCACTTTTGTTTTGGAGGACCATGGTTTAGGTGCCCACCATTGATCAAGAATTTCCTGTTTGGTAAAAGCATCCCATACCAGGGGCAGGTCGGCATCAAATTCCCTGTTGATAAATGCCGTTTTTTTTGATTTGTCCAGTGTAAAATCAAATAATAAGTCGTTCATTTTTTTTGTTTTTTAAGTGTTGATAATACTTTGTCAAGCTGATTGAAGCGGGTTTCCCAGATCTTTCTGAATTGCTCTATCCATTTATCGATCTCTTTCATTTTTTCAAGTTCAAGTGAGTAATAAATTTCCCTGCCTTGTTGTTCCTGTTTTACCAATTCACATTCTGTGAGTATGCGAAGGTGTTTGGAAACAGATTGACGGGTCGTATTGAAGTTGTCAGCTATGGCATTCGGTGTCATAGCCTGAGATGCAATCAGGATAATAATTGCCCGCCTTGTGGGGTCGGCTATTGCCTGGAAAATGTCTCGTCTCATTTGTGCTGATATTTTATTTGTGAAACCAATCGGTTGCAAATATATGCGCAACTTTTCGGTTGCGCAAATTTTTTCTAAAATATTTTTTAAGAAGAAGACAAGAATGGTTTAAGGGTGGTCAGCTTTACCATAGTACCTAGATCTGGTAAATACAAGAGTTAAGCTTTTTTTAATACATTAAAACTTATTTTACATTATCATTAAACCAAACTGAACGAAAGCGTGTCCTACTTACCATAAACCAATAGCATGAAGCTTAGCCTTTTACTTTTCTGTATTTTACTGATATGTATAAAGGCGAATGCCACTTCTTACTATTTTTCTACCTCCGGTAGCGATGCAAATACCGGTACCACTTCTGCAAGTCCTTTTAAAACGATCGTCAAGCTGAATACACTTGTTTTAAATCCGGGGGACAGTATTCTTTTTAAATGCGGCGATACGCTTCGTGGCCAGGTCAATTTAAATTATAGCGGCACTGCTTCACTGCCAATTGTATTTACCTTTTACGGCAGCGGCGCAAAACCTGTAATTAGTGGTGCTGAGCCGATAACAGGATGGAGCGCTAATGGAAATGTATACAAGGCAACATTTACGCAAAACATGAATAATTTTTTCGTGAACCATAAAGAGCAAGTGCTTGCACGCTATCCCAATGATCATCAATACCTGACTTTAGATTCGGCACAAAAGTTCTATCTTAAAGATGCTTCTATTACAAGTCTCTCAGCTTCTTTGATCAGCAACTCAAAGATCTGTATACATACCGCACAATGGTGTTGGGAAAAAACAGCTGTACAATCTGTTGCCGCTGATAAAATAACTTATTCAGCCGGGGTAACGATTGCGGCTATTTCTCAATACGGTTATTTTTTATATGATAATATCCTTCACCTTGATACCGCAAGAGAATGGAAATATGATAATACTTTACAACTAATAACTTATATGCCTCCGACAGGTCAAAACCCTAACCAGCAAACTTGTGAAGGTTCGGTATATACCAATGGAATATTAATGGGAGCCTCGTCATCATACATAATAATAAAAGGATTGTCTTTCGAAAAACAATCCAATGCGGGTGTAGCAATATCGGGAACCAATAACAGGTATATAAAAATTGACAGCTGTTATTTTGCGAGACAATATAATCATGGTGTTAATGACATGGGAAAGTATAACGAGGTAAGCAATTCTTATTTCAGGGAAGTTGATGGGATTGCTGTATACCTAAATGCCAGCGGAAGTAACTCCACCATTCATCACAATGTTTTCCGGAATATTGGCGAGTTCAGGAATAGTGGGATTGGCACACAGATAAATCTATCAGCGATAAAAGCTGCTTTTGTTGATAGCGCCTATATCCATCACAACGATATTGACAGTGCAGGTTATTGCGGCGTTTCAGCGGACGGAAACTACCATCTTGTAGAAAAGAACATCATAAAGAACGCAATGCTGATTAATAATGATGGGGCGGCTTTAAAGACTTATGGACTCAATTCGAGTTACATCACCTTTAGAAATAATTTCATAAGCACCAGCGATGGAAATACAGAAGGAACCGATAATGGCTCGTTTGTAACTCCTGCTATTTATTTTGATTTTGAATCACATAATTCTATAGCGCAGGATAATACCATTTATAATAGAACAAAAAAGGGTATTCTTCAGAACGCCGGCACACAGAATAACACAGTCAGGGGGAACACCGTGTATGGTTTTAATTTTGGTATTGATCTTAATGGTAGTACAGAAGGCAATCTTGCTGCTATTACCGGGATGACGGTAAAGGATAACAAACTATTTGCATTGAATTCCAGTAGTATCGCGATAAAACAAACAGATTATAGCAATAACTACACGGGAATGGTGGTAGATTCTAATTATTACTTCCAGCCATATGGCAATATTTATGCTTATAGAAATCCCGGTCCTTTATTAACTTTTCCGCAATGGCAAAGTACAGGTAACGATGCACATACCATTGTTGATAATTTCAAATGGACCGCAGGTATTGATAGTTCCAAGATATTTCTGAACCCCACAGACAATGCAGTGGTCCAGGATCTCCTTGGATGGAAATGGAAGGACCTTAATGGCAATATAGTAACCAGCCTCACATTACAGCCCTGGACGAGCAAAATAATGATACGGACCAATGTTACAAACGTAAACGTAACAGTGAACGCTGCAACAAAATGTACCAATGATGCAGCAGTAACCATTGCTGCCACACCTTTACAAAGCGGTACCTATAATTATGTATGGACAGTACCAACAGGAGCAACCAACCCTGGCAATGTTCAAAGTTTTCCTGCAACTGTTGCAGGCACATACAGTGTAACTATCACCGATCAAACTTCAGGAGGAGCAGGATCGGCTTCGGCAACACTTACTGTAAGTCCAAGTCCTGCTGTAACAGTCAATTCACCTGCAAGATGTTCAACAGGTGCCGCAATAACCATTACTGCCACTCCTTCACCGGCAGGTGCATATAATTATACATGGACAGTTCCTGCAGGAGTTACCAGTTCCGGTAATGTTGCCAGCTTTTCAGCAACAGTTGCAGGAACATATACAGTTATCATTGCCAATACAACGACAGGTTGTACTGCAACAGGGTCAGGCACACTTACAGTAAATTCTAATCCATCGGCCCCAACCGTTAGCGCAGTGAGTTACTGCCAGGGTATTACTGCAACTGCTTTAACAGCCACCGCAGGGTCAGGCAATACGTTATTGTGGTACACACAGGCAGCCGGCGGAACAGGTGCGGCCACTGCACCCACACCATCCACTGGCGCAACAGGATTTTTTGACTTTTATGTTAGCCAGGTAACAACATCCGGAAGCTGCGAAAGTCCAAGAGCGAAGCTAACGGCAACTGTAAATGCAATACCCGCAACACCCACTATCATTAGAGATGCTAGTAATAATCTTGTTTCTTCTGCATTAACAGGCAACCTTTGGTACAAGGAAGGTGTTGCATTAACTGATACTGCCCAGAAATATAAACCAACTACAGCAGGTAATTATTCCGTAAAGACAACGCAGAATGGTTGTACCAGTGCTATGAGCGCTAATTTTAATTATTTGATAACCGCTATTGTAACCCTATCAAATAACCAGTTTATAAAACTTTACCCCAACCCTGTTCGGCAAGACCTGAAAATTGATTATAAGCTTGATGGCCAAACTCAATTGAGACTAATGATTTATGATCTCAATGGGAAATTAGTTTTGGATAAAAGCAAAATGAGTACAGGTTCACTACTTAGCCTGAAAGAGTTCTCAAGTGGAAGCTATTTCGTCAGCATTTATGACACGAAAGGCAAGTTGATCTATACAGATAAAATCATTAAAGAATAAAAATAATAGAAAAGAGGTACGTCTTTTGAGACAGCCTCTTTAATCTGTGAACCTCATCATATATTTTTAGAACCATTTTGATGGTTTGAAAGACACGCTTCAAAAACGCAAACAGAGAATTTCCGTTTTCCCGAGAAGAGATTTCTACTAAGATGCCTGGTGTCAAGTTTTTATTTACAATGTTTACATTTTTATTTACAATCGAAATTCCCCGCGCTGAAAAGCATCAAGGTAATTTCGCCGGATCAACTTTGATAGGATGTGAAAATAAGAAATGTCCGAGTGTTTGCTGAAAATAAAAGAGGGGAGCTGCATTCACCGCTATTGGAACCGTGGGTTATATCATTGTAAATAAATAATTATGAAATACATACACGTAGGTGCTTTGTTCTTAATGTCTGTTCTTCACACCTCCTGTGTACAAAACCAAACAAACGTCCCAAAAGATAATATCAAGTCCGAAACCAAAGACACAGTCACTTCCGGCTGGCCTGCCAATCATATAGTTCATAAAATAAGAAAAGGCAGCAAGGGCACCATTTTGATTGTTTCCCGCAGAGGCGTGTTTCGATACGATGCCCGCCTGCCGGGCGGACAGGAAAAATCGTTTACTAATCTCACAAGTAAACTGGGTTCGCACAGATTCAATGATGCTCTGGAGGATCGAAAAGGAGATCTTTGGTTTGCTACCGATGATTCAGCAGGTGTTTATTATTACAACGGGAAATCATTTCAACATTTTACAACCCGGGAGGGACTTGCTAATAATCGGGTAATATGTATTTATGAAGATAAAGCCGGCATTATTTGGTTCGGTACCGAAGGTGGACTAAGCCGTTACGATGGGAAATCTTTTCAGAATTTTAGTATGAAGGGAGAATATTGGTGGAGCAATTTTATTACTACTATCATGGAAGACAAAGCTGGGAAATTATGGATTGCCACAAGAGGCGATGTCTCCATTTATGATGGAAAAACATTTTACACTGTCACCAATAAGGATAATGCTTTTGATGTTTGGTCTATAATCGAAGACAAAAAAGGCAATATTTGGTTTGGAGGCTGGGATGGCCTTCGGCGCTATGACGGAAAGACATTTACCAAATTCGCACATAACACCGGATATAATTTTATAATTGAAGACAAAAAAGGAAATATCTGGACTAGTGGTATCATAAAAGGTTCTACCTGGGCACTTTCCCGTTATGATCAAAAATCCTTGTATGATAAAGAGCCCACTGTAACCGAAATTATGTCTGGACAACTAAGAACGAGTTCCGGCATCTTGGAAGCTAACGACGGAAGCATTTGGTTTGGAAATGCTAATGGAGTATATCGTTATGATGGAAAGGCCATCACGGACTTTAAAAGTAAAGAGGATCGGAAATAATGTGTCTTGCTGATTTTACAATCATTTATCAATTATTATTAATCAATATTATTTCTGTCGTATGAACAACAAACTATCAATCACTCACCTGATTTTAATTATTGCTCCTTTCTTCTTCGGTTGCAGTGGGGCTGTAAAAGAGAAAAATAATACACCGGCAAGTTCCTTATCCTTGCATGACGGGGATGAAAAATATATTATGATAGATACGAAGGAAACTGTTGTAGCATGGAAAGGTTCAAGTATTAAGGGTTCTCATACAGGGTACGTTTATATATCACAAGGAGAACTGATGATTGAAAACGGTCAATTGATGGGTGGTACAGTTGAAGTTAATATGAGTTCAATTGAAGGTGATGACCATAGGAGTGATAATAACCTTATTAATCACTTAAAAGATCCTGATTTTTTTGATGTTAAAAAATTTCCCTTTTCTACCATTGCCATTACCAGGGTTGCATCATTAAATGATGAGGATAAGGAAATTACCGGGAACCTGACCATTAAAGGGATCACACACCCGGTTAGTTTTCCAGCCAAAGTAGAAGTTAAGGACGGAATTGTGAAAGCGAGTAGCAAGCTGGTCATTGATCGGACAAAATGGGATGTCCGTTACAAATCAGGAAAGTTCTTTGATAATTTAAAGGACCAGGCTATTGCGGATGAAATTGAATTCAATATAAAGATTGTAGCAAAAAAATAAGGTTAATGTTGAAAAGAACTATTAACCCAAAAGAATCGAGTGGTTTTTATGTTGTAAAACTTAGTCTGACGACTGAAGGTGGTGGCATATTGCGAACAGGACTTATCCTGAAAGGGCAAGATCTTTTTTATAGAGTTTTAGTATACAACGGCACACCAGCAGGGCAGCCACCATGAGTAATAGGCGAAAAAGAAATTCCTTGTGGGAGTATTAAACGGACAAATAAACAAAAGCAACGAAATGCGGGTTAATAAAAAAGGAAAGAATATATTATTCTTTCCTTTACTATGTGAGCCGGATTGGATTTTTTTCGAATCATTTTGTTGACGACTTGAAGCTTTTGGCGAATAGGTGCTGCTTAGTAAGATAGATGTCGAAAGAGGGCATAAAAAAAATAACTCCCATTTGTAAACCAGAACTTAGCTTTTTCTTATTGTCGGAAAAATGAGGAAATAAAAAAGGAAAGAATATATTATTCTTTCCTTTAATCTGTGAACCGGATTGGATTCGAACCAATGACCCCAAGCTTAGAAGGTTTGTGCTCTATCCAGCTGAGCTACCGGTCCATAATGGGAGCGCAAAATAACGGAAAAAACGGGTGCAAACCAAAGAATTAGCGAATTAACGGATTGCGGATTAACGAATTAATAACCGCTAATCCGCAATCCGCTAATCCGCAATCTGTCAATCCGTTAATTGTCTTTACTTTGCGCCAAACGATTGCCAAATGAGTTCCGATAACCTGTATAATTACCTTCCCCTCGACAGAAAATGGCTGCATTTTGACCAGGTTAAGAACCTGCTCGACTACAATCAGCATGTATCCATCACTTTTGATGCACATGAACGCATATTGGCCTGCCGCGAATACCTCGACCGAAAAATGGAAGATAAGAACGGCCTGTTCTACGGGATCAATACTGGTTTTGGCTTTTTACAGGATGTAAAGATCGATGCCAGCCAGATTGAGCAACTGCAGTACAATCTCCTCGTATCGCATGCCTGCGGACTCGGTGAAGAAGTGCCGAAAGATATCGTGAAACTGATGCTGATGCTCAAGATCAAATCGCTCAGTTATGGGAACAGCGGGGTGCAGATTGATACCGTGATTCGTTTGATGTACATGTATAACAATGATGTATTACCTGTTATCTATACACAGGGTTCCCTTGGCGCTTCCGGCGACCTGGCGCCCCTGAGCCACCTGAGTTTGCCATTGCTTGGGCTGGGTGAAGTGTACCATGGAGGAAAGAAAATGCCCGCTGCTGAAGCGATGAAAAAATTTGATTGGGAACCGATTCACCTGCAAAGCAAAGAAGGACTGGCACTGATCAATGGCACACAGTTCATGAGTGCTTATGGTATGTACTGTTTGAAAAAAGCAGAACACCTGTTACAAATGGCTGATCTTATCAGTGCATTGTCATTTGATGCATTTGATTGTATCAGCGAGCCACTCGATCCGCATATACATGCCGTACGCGCGCATAACGGCCAGGTGGCAACCGCAGCGATCTTACGGGAGCATCTGAAAGGGAGTGCTATTGCAGAACAGAAGAAACAACAGGTACAGGATCCCTATTCGTTCCGTTGTATTCCACAAGTGCATGGTGCGAGTAAGGATGCATTTGATCATATATTGAGTGTATTTGTCCGTGAGATCAACTCAGTAACGGATAACCCGAATATTTTCCCCGAAGATGACCTGATCGTAAGCGGTGGTAATTTCCACGGACAACCGTTGGCGATATCGCTTGATTATCTAGCCATCGCTATGAGCGAGATCGCGAATATTTCAGAAAGAAGAACTTACCAGTTGATCAGCGGGCAACGTGGATTGCCGTTGTTCCTTGTAAAAGACGCTGGCCTGAACTCCGGTTTCATGATCCCCCAATACACCGCTGCAGGAATTGTTAGTGAGAACAAACAATTGTGTACACCGGCATCCGTAGACAGCATTTCATCATCCAATAACCAGGAAGATCATGTTAGCATGGGAGCCAATGCCGCTACCAAATGCTTCCGCGTGATACAGAATGTAGAAAAAGTACTTGCCATCGAATTACTCAGCGCCGCACAGGCACTCGAGTTCAGAAGACCAAAGAAAACTTCGCCGGTACTGGAAGAACTCATGACTGCCTTCCGCCAAAAGATCAGCTTTAACGAGGTGGATAGGGTGTTGCATGATGACATGGTAGAGGCAATTGCGTTTATAGATGGATATAAGCTGTTATCATCGAATTAATAATTAAGAGTTAATAGTTAATAATGACTGCTGGACCTGGGTCGCTAATTATTAACTATTAATTATTAACTATTAACTCTTTCGTACCTTTGCCCACTTACAAAAAAGCAGCAATGAGCGAAGAAAAAAGCCTGAATTTTATTGAAGAGATCGTTGAAGAGGATCTGAAGAATGGGAAATGCAAATCCATTACCACCCGTTTCCCGCCTGAACCCAATGGGTACCTGCATATCGGCCATGCAAAAAGTATCTGCCTGAATTTTGGGCTGGCTAAAAAATATGGCGGTAGCACCAACCTGCGTTTTGATGATACCAATCCCACAACCGAAGAAACGGAATATGTAGACAGCATCAAGGACGATGTACGCTGGCTCGGTTTTGAATGGGCCAACGAACTTTATGCGTCTGATTATTTTGAGCAGTTATACCAGTTCGCAATAAAACTCATCAACAAAGGGCTTGCCTATGTGGATGACAGTACCAGTGAAGAGATCGCACAACAAAAAGGAACACCTACCACTCCCGGTATCAGAAATATTTATGCAGACCGTACTGTAGAAGAGAACCTGCAGCTCTTTGCCGAAATGCGCGAAGGGAAGTATACTGACGGATCAAAAGTGGTTCGTGCAAAGATTGATATGGCATCGCCGAATATGTTGCTTCGCGATCCAATCATCTATCGTATCAAACATGCACATCACCACCGCACCGGCGATGCCTGGTGCATTTACCCGATGTATGATTTTGCACATGGGCAGAGTGATTCCATTGAGAATATCACGCATTCTATCTGTACACTGGAGTTTGTACCGCACCGCGATCTATATGATTGGTGTATTGAGAACCTGGAAATTTTCCCCTCGCACCAATATGAATTTGCACGTTTGAACATGACGTATACCATCATGAGCAAACGGAAATTACTGCAACTGGTAAATGAAAAACATGTTACCGGTTGGGATGACCCGCGTATGTCAACCATCAGCGGAATGCGCAGGAGAGGATATACCGCAGAAGCCATCCGTGATTTTTGTGAGAGAATAGGAGTGGCGAAGAGAGAAAATTTGATTGATGTGGGATTGCTGGAGTTTTGTGTCCGTGAGCATTTGAATAAGATCGCGCTGCGAAGAATGGTGGTATTCGATCCTTTGAAAGTAGTGATCACGAATTACACGAATTTGGACGAATTGTTGCCGAGTGAGAATAATCCCGAAGATCATGATGCAGGGCATAGAGATATTCCATTCAGCAAAGAATTATATATAGAGCGTGAAGATTTTATGGAAGTGGCGCCTAAAAAATATTTCCGGTTGGCCCCGGGCCAGATGGTTCGCCTGAAAAGCGCTTATATCATTAAATGTGATGAAGTGGTAAAAGATGCGGATGGAAATATTACGGAAGTAAGATGCACGTATATTCCCGAAAGCAAAAGTGGTTCCGATACATCCGGTATTAATGTAAAAGGTACACTGCATTGGGTAAGTGTGTCGCATGCCGTAACAGCCGAAGTTCGTTTATACGATCGCCTGTTCAAAGTAGAAGATGTAGCGGGTGCTGAAGGTGACTTTAAAGATCATATCAATGAGAATTCATTACAGGTGATCAGTCATGCCTATGCAGAACCAGCTTTGCTGAATGATAAATCTGACGACCGTTATCAATTCATCCGCAAAGGATATTTCAGTCTTGATAAAGAAAGCACAAAAGATAAATTGATATTCAATCGCACTGTTACTCTAAAAGACGGTTGGGCTAAAGAAGTAAAGAAAGCTTAATGAGAGAGCTGCTAAACCGTGCCTTTGTGCCTTGGTGTGCAAATTAAATTTCACACGAAGGTACAAAGGCACGGTTGATAATGGATGTGCGACATCTTTATTATTTTACACCTGCTGTTTATACAAATGAACCTCCAACAAAAATTTCAACACAACTGGCAAAAGCATTTCTGCCATCTGTCACAAGCCAACTGCCAACTCCTCCTGGCTGTTAGCGGTGGTGTGGATAGTGTTGTATTGGTTGATCTGATTCATAAAGCCGGGTTCAACTATCAGATAGCGCATTGTAATTTCCAGCTAAGAGGTGAGGAGAGTGAACGCGATGAGAAATTTGCACGATCACTGGGAGAAAAGTATGGTAAAGAAGTTTTCGTAAAACGTTTCGACACACAAAACCATGCTGCTGAAAACAAGATCTCTATCCAGGAAGCGGCAAGGGATCTTCGGTATGCATGGTTCTGGGCGATAGTTGATAGTTGGCAGATGACGGATGATAGACAAGGCAGCGAATCTGTCAACTATCATCTATCATCTAACAGCTTTATTCTCACAGCCCACCACGCCGACGATAACCTGGAAACCCTGCTGATGCATTTTTTCCGCGGTACTGGTATACAGGGAATGATGGGCATTCAGCCAATGGTAGCTGAACGTAAACTGATCAGGCCCTTGCTTGCTATCCGTAAAGCAGAATTGCTAAGTTATGCTGAAGAACATGAATTATCTTTTGTTGAAGATTCATCGAATGCATCTGATAAATACACGCGAAATTTTTTCCGGAACCAGTTATTGCCCCAGATCAAAGAAGTATTTCCGCAGGTAGAAGAAAACCTGTTAAATAATATTGAGCGCTTTCATGAAGTGGCTGATCTCTATCACCAGTCTGTGGAGTTACATACAAACAAACTGCTTGAAAAGAAAGGGAATGAATGGCATATCCCTGTGCTGAAATGGAAAAAAATAAGTCCATTGCATACCATCACCTGGGAGATCATCAAAAAAATTGGTTTCCATGCGGCACAAACAGAAGAAGTGATCAAATTGCTGGATGCGGATAATGGCAGCTATCAATCCTCTGCCACCCACCGCATCATCCGTAACCGTAACTGGATGATCATCTCACCCAATCACACTGAGACGGCACAACATGTTCTAATAGAAGAAAATGAACAGCGTAT
The DNA here is from genome assembly GCA_040388475.1 of Bacteroidota bacterium. GTDB lineage: Bacteria > Bacteroidota > Bacteroidia > Chitinophagales > Chitinophagaceae > Sediminibacterium. The sequence continues at coordinate 515,687 of JAZKBT010000002.1, forward strand.
TATATTTGAAAGAGGAACTCTTTCCATTCAACATTCAACATTTAAAATTCAAAATAATCAGAATGAAGCATTCCTGAATTTTGACGAGATCCGTTTCCCTCTCTTATTACGCAAATACAAAACAGGAGATTATTTCTATCCCCTGGGAATGAAAAAGAAAAAGAAGATCAGCCGGTTTTTAATTGACCTGAAATTATCTAAAACCCAAAAAGAGAAAGTGTGGGTGATAGAGAGTGATAAAAAGATTCTCTGGGTGATCGGTTATCGTATCGATGACCGTTTCCGTATAACCGACCAAACAAAAAAAATACTTCATTTTAATTTCTTGCCATAGCAAGCCTCTCAGCGCAAACTCCCTGTACTCTGCGGCTCTGCGGTGAATTGAGTTTCGTATTAATAGTGATCTTGTATATATTCAGGATTTTTTTCACCGCAGAGGCGCAGAGAATTACGCAGAGTTAGTTTAGGTATCGTGAAACCTCGTCGATAAAATGTTGTATTGGCCTGAAATTGCTGAGGAATTGACTGGTAGCAAGTAAGAATAGTATCCCGAAGACCGCACCCCATATATGAGCCGAGTGGTTGATATTGCCATGACCTTTTTTTGCGAGGTAAGCAGATACGATCAAATATAAAGGCCCGAAAATAAAAGCAGGAATATCTAATGGAATAGGGAAGATTCGCAACCCCATGGTCGGGTATAAAATGATCCCAACAAAGATCACCGCTGATACAGCTCCGGATGCACCAAGGCTCCTGTAATAGCCATCGTTTTTATGTTTGAAATAAGTTGGTAATAAACAGGCGACCAAAGCAGCCACGTACATAATAGTGTACAGGGCTTTTCCGCTGCTGTCGAAAATCTCCACAAAGGTTCTTTCTACCAGATTCCCGAAAATGTAAAACGTGTACATATTAAATGCCAGGTGCAGGAAATCGGCATGGATCAAACCACAGGTAATAAAACGGTACCATTGGTTATTGTTGGTAACAGCCGGTGGGTAAAATATCAGGTCATTCGTGAGTTTCTCATTCGAAAATGCCGTGAAGGAGATCACGCAGGTGAACAATAAAATGATGAGTGTGACTGTGATCTCGATATTGGCCATAAAGCAATTTAGTTATTTCTTGTATCATTTCGATTTTGCCGCGCCCTTTAGGGCGTGGGTAGTTATCATATTTATGAATTATTTACCGGGCTTTAGCCCGGGGTGTCATACTCAGGGCTAAAGCCCGGTAAATGTGAAAGAGTATGCCCTTATTGTCCACGCCCTGAAGGGCGCGGTAAATTTAACTATGATGATATTTCTCATTCCTCAAAATCGTACACGCCCTGTACACCTGTTCCGCCAGTATCAATCTCACCAGCATATGCGGGAAAACCAGTTTGGACAGGCTCCAGCTTTGATCTGCCCTTTTCATCACTGTTTCATCCACCCCAAAAGCGCCACCGATCAGGAACACGATCCGTTTGGTGCTTTCATTGGCGCGTTGCTGAAGCCATTGGGATAATTCGGGTGAGCTGAATTGTTTGCCTCTTTCATCCAGCAAAATAAGGTGATCGTCTTTTTGCAACTGTCCAAGTATGATGGCTGCCTCAGCTTTTTTAAGATCCGTTTCAGATAAGTTCGCAGCATTCTTTGGTGACGGTATGATATGCCAGTCAACCGTAAAATAATTGTTGATCCGTTTGGTAAATTCTTCGATACCCGGTTTGGCATAAGCCTCATGTGGTTTGCCCACCGACCAGAACTGTAATTTCATAGATCTAAATTAGCCAATGCGTTTGAAAGGTTTGAAAAATACCTACATTCACAATAAAAAATGATGCGTAAGTACTTTGTCATTTCTGTTTTGCTTTTTTGCATGACTCCCGAAAGCAAAGCGCAATCGTTAACAGTAGGCAGTTATAATTTACGCTACGATAACAAAGCTGATTCAGGCAACTTGTGGGTTAACCGCGCACCGATCATTACCAACCTGGTCCAGTTTCATGATTTTGATATTTTCGGCACCCAGGAGGGTTTGAAAAATCAATTGGAGGACCTGAAAAAAGGCCTGGCGGCTTATAGTTACTATGGCATTGGAAGAGATGACGGGAAAGACAAAGGTGAACATTCCGCCATATTTTATAAAACAGATAAATTTAAGGTATTGAGCCAGGGTGATTTCTGGTTATCTGAAACACCCGAAAAACCGGGGCCGGGCTGGGATGCAAGATTGAACCGTATCTGCAGCTGGGTTCAGTTCCAGGAAAATGTTACGAAACGAAAATTGTTTTTTTTCAGTGTGCATTATGATCACCAGGGAGTAAAAGCGAGGCAGGAGAGTAGTAAGCTGATCTTACAAAAGATCAAAGAGATCGCAGGAAATGAACGTGCCATATTTGCCGGCGACCTGAATGGCGGCCGTATGAGCGATTGGTACCAAACACTTGTGTCGAGCGATTGGCTACGTGATAGCTATACCGCTGCAAAATTCACTTACGCCAATAACGGCTCCTTTAATGCTTTTGGAAAACAGGATACCAATGAAGTGATTGATCATATATTTACCACAAGCGGGTTTACCATAGATAAATGGGCGGTATTGACAGACACTTATCACGGTAAATACCCTTCCGATCATTTCCCGATATTGGTTAAGCTGACATTGGGTATTGTCAGTGATCGTTCAAAGGCAATCCTAAACGCTGGTAATCTTTCCAGTTCAGGTATTCAGGAGCAACGCGGTGTTCTTCCATAGTAATACAATCAGTAACAGGACAAACCAATTGACAAAGATTGCAGCCAACGCATTCTTCATCTTTTATTGTATATGTATTATAGGGGTTGCCATAATCCAGGTTGATGGATTGATGTGATGTGTCTTCACAAACAATATAACACAACCCGCAATGGATACATTTATCCTGGTTGATCTTTGCGATATGATGGTAGTTAATATCAAGATCCTCCCAATGTGTAATGTTCTCAACTGATTTGCCGATAAAGTCTTCGAGTGTCTTGTAACCTTTTTCATCCATCCAGTTATTCAATCCATCACACATATCTTCAATGATGCGGAAACCATGTTTCATCACAGCAGTACACACCTGCACATTGGAAGCGCCGAGTAACATAAATTCAACTGCATCTTTCCAGGTACTGATACCACCGATACCGGAGATGGGAACTTTTTTGGTTACTGCATTCTGGCTGATGTTCGTCAGCATTTTTAATGCGATCGGTTTTACCGCCGGCCCGCAATAACCGCCAAATACAGATTTACCACCCACATTAGGATTCGGTACCAAAGTATCCAGGTTAATTCCGGTAACAGATTGAATGGTGTTGATCAGCGACAATGCATTGGTTCCTGCTTCCACAACTGCCTTACCTGTAGGAACAGGTGAGTGTACATTGGGCGTGAGTTTGGTGATCACAGGTATGGTTGCTTTCTCCATCACCCATTCTACAACCGTTCGTGCAATTTCAGGATCCTGTCCAACTGCCGCGCCCATTCCTCTTTCGATCATGCCATGCGGGCAACCAAAATTGAGTTCAAATCCATGTGCACCGGTATCTTCTACTTTTTTGATGAGTTCATGCCAGCTTTCCCTGTCATTATCCGCCATCAATGAAACCACCATTGCCCGATCGGGAAATAGTTTAACACATTCTTCAATTTCTTTCAGGTTCAGGTGTAACGGCCTGTCGCTGATGAGTTCGATATTATTAAAACCCATTACACGCGTACCATTAAAATCAACAGCTGAATATCTTGAAGAAACATTTTTTACCTGGCTACCCAATGTTTTCCATACCACGCCACCCCAGCCGGCCTCGAATGCACGCAATACATTTATTTTTTTATCCGTAGGAGGGGCGCTCGCCAACCAGAATGGGTTAGGGGATTTGATGCCGAGGAAGTTTGAACTGATATCTGCCATGGGGTTATTTTTTTTCACGCAAAGGCGCTAAGGAGCAAAGGCGCAAAGTTTTTATAATTTGTTTACGATTCGATGTATACCGTCTTTAATAAGTTCTACATTGAAATTTACCAATATCCCTAATTTACAATCTGTTAATATTAAATAGCTCCGGATCTGTTTAAAATGAAGCGGAGCAAGCAATTCAATTGATTTTAATTCTACAATAACTTTATTCTCAATAATAACGTCAGCTCTGAACCCTGTTCCCATTTTAACTCCATCATGAATCAGGGGTATTGCCTGCTGTCTCGTAAAAAACAATCCGGTCTTTGCCAATTCATAACAAAATATTTCCTCGTATACACTTTCAAATAACCCCGGGCCATATTGCGTGTGAATCTTAAAACAAATATTCACAACTATCCGCGCTATTTCATTTTCTGTTATCATACTCCAAAATAGAAAGACAAAACTCTTTCCACTAGAGTATTTTCCGCAATCTTGCGGGTATTATCACCCGCCTTTCTTTGCGCCTTTGCTCCTTAGCGCCTTTGCGTGAAAAAATCTAAAATTGCCGCGGCTCCATCCTTCCCCGCCTGCACCGCATCCACCACTTCCTTCCCTCCATTCACACAATCTCCACCCGCAAACACACCTTCAATATTTGTTGATGAACTATTGATAGAAACCTTTCCACCCGAATTACTCAAATGGTTGCTGCTGATCAAATCTCCGAAAGGCATTTGTCCAGCCGCTTTGATCACCATATCAACTTCCAGCGTGATCGTTTCATTTGTCTGAACAGGAGAGCGGCGCCCGCTTGCATCGGGTTCTCCCAATTGCATGAGGCTGCATTCAAGATGTGTTGCTTTGCCATTGCTGCCGACCACTTTTTTTGGTGATGCCAACCAGATGATCTCGCAGCCATCTAATTTGGCAATATTCAATTCCTCTTCGGTACATGGCATTTCTTCCTGCGTTCTTCTATAGACAAGTGTTACTTCTTTTGCACCCAATCTTTTTGCCTGTGTGGCTGCATCAATGGCAGTCATACCCATGCCGATCACGGCAACTTTATCGCCAACGGGTATAGAAGAATATCCTTTGGTACGGATATCATAAATAAAACCGATGGCATCTGTTACGCCTTCCAAATTTTCTCCTTCAATATCCAATTGACGTGCGATGCCCACGCCAAAACCTAAATACACCGCATCATAATTTGTCTGCAGGTCTTCCAGTGAAATATCTTTTCCTAGTTCCTGGTTGTATTTTATTTCGATACCGCCAATGGATAAAATAAAATCCACTTCATCCTGGCAGAATTTGGGTGTTACTTTATAGGCAGCGATGCCATAGGTCATTAAACCACCGCCTTTGCTTTCTTTTTCGTAGATAGTAACATCCACACCTTCTCTTGATAATGCATGCGCACAACTCAACCCAGCAGGACCTGCGCCAACAATCGCAGCTTTTTTCCCAATAGATGGCTTACGATCGAACAACGGCCATTTTTCTTCGATAGCTTTCTCCGTTGCATAACGTTGCAGTTTGGCAATAGGAATCGCTTCTTCCTCCATCAGGTTAAACACACAGGCACCCTCACATAATTTCTCAACAGGGCAAACCTTGCTGCAACCACCACCCATAATATTGGAAGAGAAGATGGTTAACGCAGATCCTTTCATGTTCTCTGTTGTGATCTGTTTAATGAACTTCGGTACATTAATACTTGTCGGGCAACTTTTTGTACACGGTGCATCATAACAAAACAAACAACGGTTGGCTTCCACCAATGCAGCGCTTGCCGTTTCAAACGGAGGATGTATGTCGCTGAAGTTTTGTTCGTATTGTTGTTCGGTTAGCCTGTTATTTGTAATTGCCATATTTTATTTTAAATGTTGAATGTTGAATTTTAAATGAAGGCTACATTCAACATTTAAAATTCAACATTTAAAATAATTAATATTAGAGTTCAGTAATCTTGCCATACGTCTCCGGTCTTCTATCCCTAAAGAACTGCCACACACTTCTTACTTCTTCAATCATATCCAGGTCAAAATCAGCAATCAATAATTCATCTTTGTCTTCTGATGCCTGTGAAAATATTTGTCCGCGTGGGTCAACGAAATAAGAACTGCCATAAAATTTACCAAGGTTCCATGGTTTCTCTTCGCCCACACGATTAATGCATCCCATAAAATAACCATTGGCGGCTGCATGAGCAGGCTGCTCGAGTTTCCATAAATATTGACTCAATCCCGCAACAGTTGCCGAAGGATTGTAAACGATCTCTGCACCATTCAATCCCAAACACCTTGCGCCATCGGGGAAATGACGGTCGTAACAGATATACACACCAATCTTTGCATACTTTGTCTGGAACACAGGGTAACCAAGATTACCAGGCTTAAAGAAAAATTTCTCCCAGAAACCACTGGTATGAGGGATATGATTTTTGCGATACTTGCCAAGATAGGTTCCGTCCGCATCAATTACTGCTGCTGTGTTGTATAGTACACCGGCCTGTTCTTTTTCGTATACAGGAACAATGATCACCATATTATATTTTTTAGCGTACACCTGCATGCGTTCAATGGTTGGGCCGGGAACGGTTTCTGCGCTTTCATACCAGGCTTTGTCCTGTCCGGGGCAGAAATAAGGCGTATTGAAAATTTCCTGGAAGCAAAGGATCTGCACACCTTTTTTTCCGGCTTCTTCAATTAGCGGAATATGTTTTTGCACCATCGCTTCCTTGATCTCTTCAATGGTTCCTTCGCCTTCTGTTTTTGGAAGACTCATTTGGATTAAACCTGATCTGACTATTCGTGGCATACCTTATTATTTTAAATGTTGAGTGTTAAATGTTGAATGATCTGTATGGTTCCATCTTTAGTAATACTATTTAGCTTTGTTGCGTCGCACACTTCAGCGGTTGCCAATGTCTGAACTTTTTGTTTCACCGCAGAGTCGCAGAGAACGGAGAGCAATCGCAGAGAGAACTCTGCGTAAACTCTGCGTTCTCTGCGGCTCTGCGGTGAATAGAACTATATCTTTCCAGACACTTTGTTTCTTTTAATGAACTGCCCGTATCCTTTAGAAACAAGACATTCATTATTATCAATCGCAACCTTTCCTCTCAATAAAACCGTTTTTACTTTCCCAGTGAGTTCCCACCCTTCATAACCACTATAATCCACATTCATATGATGCGTTGATGCAGAGAGTGTATGTTTCTCATCCGCATCAAACAAAACAATATCCGCATCACTTCCAACCGCAATCGTCCCTTTCTTTGGGAACATGCCGAAAATTTTTGCAGCATTTGTTGAAGCAACTTCTACATATTTATTTAACGTGATCTTTCCTTTATTTACGCCTTCACTAAACAATAATTCCATTCTATTCTCGATGGCAGGATGGCCATTCGGTATTTTTGAAAAATCATCTTTGCCCATTAGCTTCTGTTCCCACATAAACGGGCAATGATCTGTTGCCACCACATTCACCAGTCCCTGGTTGATACCCGCCCATAAAGTGGCCTGGTCCTTTTTCTCCCGCAGGGGAGGACTCATTACCCATTTTGCACCTTCAAAATCTTTTTCATATAAAGTAGCATCGAGTAGTAAATACTGAATACAGGTTTCCACAAACACTTTCTGATTTCGGCGCGTTGCATTTCTTACGGCATTCAAAGCACCCTCACAGGTTAAGTGAACAATGTATCCCGGACAACCCGTGTAATTCGCCATATCTGCAAAACGTCCGCTGGCTTCGGCTTCTGTGATTTCGGGTTGGGAGAGATAGTGATAGAGTGGTGATAATTTTCCTTCGGCCCTGTGTTTAGCGATCAGGAAATCGATCATATCGCCATTGGTTGCATGCACATTGATCAGTCCGCCATGTTTTTTTACTTCCTGCATCAACCCGATCATCTGCCGGTCATCGATCATCAATGCACCTTTATAGGCCATAAAAGTTTTAAAAGAAGTGATGCCTTCTTTTTCGATCATGTCTTTGATCTCTTTTTTGGTATCCTCGTTAAAATCGGTGACCGCCATATGAAAACTGTAATCACCCACGGTATTCCCTTTTGATCTTCCGTTCCATTCATCCAATGCAGCGCGTAAACTGTTACCTTGTTTTTGTAAGATGAAATCTATAACAGTAGTGGTGCCGCCAAATAAAGCAGCCCGTGTTCCTGTTTCATAATCATCGCTTGAATAAGTGCCCATGAACGGCATATCAAGATGCACATGCGGATCAATGCCGCCGGGCATAACGAGTTTGCCGGTGGCATCGATGATTTGATCAGCATTTACCTGCAGATCTTTTCCGATAGCAGTAATGATCTCACCTTCGATAAAGACATCAGCGATGTAATCATCAGTGGCCGTGATCACTCTTCCGTTTTTAATTAATATACTCATTTTATTATTTTAAATGTTGAATGTTAAATTTTAAATGAAGGATACATTCAACATTTAAAATTTAGCATTCAAAATAATTATCGCTTCCGCATCAACAGCCAATACACAAACCCACTCACCCCAAACCCCACAAACCATGCATAATTATACAAATGATTGATCCAGTCAGCAACTGCATCAGGCGATATGATCTTTGTTGTTGTAAGAAAGCCGGGTACATTCGGCAGTATCCCTAATATCAAGGCCCACAAAGCCGCACCATTAAATCCATTTCCGAAATGGTATATTCCTTTGCGGCTATATAAATCACCAACAATCAATGCCTGTTTCCTGATAAAATAATAATCAACGATCATGATACCACCCACAGGGCCGAGTAAACTTGAATAACCCACGAGCCAGGTGAAAATATATCCACTTGGATCGGCAATTAATTTCCATGGGAAAATAAGAATACCGATCACACCGGTAATGTATCCACCTTTTCTGAAATTAATTTTGGCAGGAGCGAGGTTTGCAAAATCGTTCGCGGGACTCACAATATTCGCTGCAATATTTGTAGCCAATGTTGAGATCGCTACGGCGATCATGGCGATAGTTACCAATAGTTTACTTTCAAATTTCCCTGCCAGCACCAATGGATCCCAAATTGTTGTTCCATAAATGATCACGGTGGCTGATGTTACTACTACACCAATAAATGAGAATAGCGTCATCGAGGCGGGTAATGCGATTGCCTGTCCTGTGATCTGTGCTTTCTGGCTTTTTGCATAGCGTGTAAAGTCAGGAATATTCAACGATAGTGTTGCCCAGAAACCAACCATGCCCGTTAATGCAGGGAAAAAGAAAGCAAAGAAACCTGCAGTAGAAGTGAATTTTGATGGCTGTGATAAGATAGGTCCCAAACCATTTCCTGCACTGATGGCCCAGAACAATAATGCCAATGCTGCGATCGGTAAAAAAAACGCTTTGAACACCAATAATTTTTTTATGCTCTCAACACCGAGATACACCACATACATATTCAGTAACCAGAATACTAAAAAAGTAATCGCTGGCCCTGTTTGCAAGGACCATGATGCTGGAAATATTTGTGGCAATGTTTCCAATGCGGGGAACCATAAGCGAAACATCTGGTACAATGCATACCCGCCGATCCATGTCTGAATACCAAACCATCCGCATGCAACAATTGCCCGCAACATCGCAGGAATATTTGCACCCGATGTTCCGAAACTGGCCCTTGCCAAAACAGGGAAGGGGATGCCATATTTTGCACCGGCATGACCATTTAATATCATCGGTATTAATACAACCACGTTCCCTAAAAAAATAGTGAGTATCGCCTGCCACCAGTTCATGCCTCCTTCGATCAATGAACTTGCAAGCATATAGGTTGGAATACACAAACTCATACTGATCCACAACGCGGCATAGTTCCAGGTGTTCCAGGTACGCTTCTCCTGCGGAATGGGAGCCAGGTCCTCGCTGTAGAGGGATGTGGGTTGTGTTTCGGGCATGGTGTTATTTTTTTTTCACGCAAAGACGCAAAGAAAATCGCATAAGGTGCAAAGAAAACTTTGCGTCTTTGCTTTCTTAGCGTCTTTGCGTGAAACTTTTATTCAACATATGAATCTGCAATCGCAATCGCCTCACTAATGATTTCCAACCCTTCCTCAATCTGCTCTTTCGTTACACAAAGCGGTGGTGCAATAAAAATATAGTTCCATCTTACGAATGTGTACATGCCAAGCTCTTTGATCTTATTCGCTACCTGGTTCATTACTACCATTTCATCAGGCTTGGCATTGAAGGGTGCCATGGGTTCTTTGGTGTTGCGGTTCTTTACTATTTCAATGCAACCTAATAAACCCGTGTTCCTGAAATCGCCGATGCTGGGGTGTTGTGCTTTCATTTGCTCCACACGTTTCTCTATGTATTTTCCCATGGCCACTGCATTCTCTATTAAGTTTTCGTCTTCATAGATCTTTAATGTTTCTACAGCCGCTGCACAACTTACAGGATGCGCAGAGTAGGTGAGTCCCAATGGCAAAACCGCATCATCATATTTCGCTGCGATCTTATCGCTTACCTGTAAACAACCCAATGGCAAATAGCCGCAGGTGAGTCCCTTCGCCATGGCGATCATATCGGGAATGATGTCATGATTTTCAAATCCAAACCATTTACCCGTTCTGCCAAATCCACTCATCACTTCATCCATGATCATCAGGATGCCATGTTTGTTGCAGATCTCTCTTACTTGTTTTAAATACCCAACAGGATATTGTAAACAGCCGGATGTACCGGATTCGCCTTCGAGTAAAACAGCAGCAATATTTCCCGCGCCTTCATAGGCAATGACTCTTTCAAATTGGGCAACAGATTCTTTCAGCAATGCTTCTTCGCCATATTCCCACCTGTATAAATTGGGAAGATCAAAATGTACAAAGTTTGGCGATTGCTGCGCATCCATTGGGATCCTGCGCGGATCACCACCTGCAGAGATCGCACCATAGGAAGAACCATGATACGATTGGTAACGCGATAATATTTTATGACGGCCCGTATACAATCTCGCGAGCTTAATACCATTCTCAATAGAAGTGGCGCCGCATAAGGTAAAGAATGACCTGTTCAGATCACCCGGGCAGATCTCTGCCAGTTTTTTTCCCAGTTCACCCCGCGCTTTTGTTACACAACTCGGCGTAACATAACTGATCTCCTGCATCTGTTTCATCACAGCTTCGGTGATACGCTGGTTACCGTGGCCGATATTCACATTCATCAATCCCGATGAAAAATCGATATAACGTTTATCATCATAATCATACAGGTAAACTCCTTCGCCATATTTTACGGCAATAGGGGCAATGCCTTTCTGCTTGCTCCACGAGAACAGGGTGTAATCAAGATTGTCCTGTATGATCTCCTGCGATTCGGAAATAGTTTTGGGTTCCATTTTTATTATTTTAAATGTTGAATGCTAAATTTTAAATGGGTTGTTGAGTGCTTTCGTCATGATTTTCATTCAACATTTAAAATTTAGCATTTAAAACAAAGATTAGCTCATCCAATTCACTCCAGCTTCAGGATTCCACTTAGTTGTGCTTTTCTTCAGCTTCGTCCAAAATTCAATTGAACTCTTACCGGTAATATCTCCCACACCAAACTTGCTTTCGTTCCATCCGCCAAAAGAAAAAGGTTCGCGGGGTACGGGCACGCCAACATTTACACCGATCATTCCGGCGCTGGCCCTGTCAATAATATATCGCGCCATTCCACCGTTTTGTGTGAACACGCTGGCTGCATTTCCATAAGGGTTTGCGTTCTCTATAACTAACGCTTCATCAACTGTGTTCGTGCGCATAATGCTGATCACGGGGCCGAAAATCTCTTCCTTTGCAACAGACATCTCTGGCTTTACAAAATCGATTACCGTTGGGCCAACATAGGTTCCGTTTTCTTTTCCTTCCACTTTTGTGTTGCGGCCATCCACCAATATTTTAGCGCCCTGTTGTTCGGCTTCGGTTATATAACGTTCAATTCTTTCCTGGGATTGTTTGTTGATCACGGCACCGAGATTTTTTCCGGGCACTATTTTTCTTGCTTCATCGCATATTTTAGAAATGATATGATCAACATCACCCACGCCAATCATAGCACTCGCGGCCATACAACGCTGACCGGCACATCCACTCATTGATGCGGCTACATTCTGTGCCGTCATTTCAGGTTTCGCATCCGGTAATACCATCAGGTGGTTTTTAGCGCCACCCAATGCCAAACATCTTTTGTAATGCCCCGTTGCACGCTGGTAAACGATCTTGGCAACCTTTGTTGATCCAACAAAGGATACCGCTTCAATTCCAGGGTGATCGCAAATGGCTTCTACAATTTCCACATCACCATGTACAATATTCAATACGCCATCGGGGAGACCGGCTTCTTTCAGTAGCTGCGCTAACCTGCCGGAACTCAATGGCACTTTTTCTGAGGGTTTTAAGATCATACAATTACCCAATGCAATGGCGTTGGGAATTGTCCAGTTTGGTACCATGGATGGGAAATTAAAAGGCACAATTGATGCAACTACACCAAGTGCCACATGTTCTGTGCGGCATTCCACACCGCGACTCACTTCCAGCACTTCACCCGTAACCAATTGCGGCAGGGAAGTGGCGAACTCGGTGAGTTCAATACTTTTTTCAATCTCTGCAACAGATTCAGAATAGGTCTTGCCGTTTTCTTCCGTGCATAGTTTGGCCAGTTCTTCCAGGTGTTTTTCCAATAAGTATTTATACCGGAAGAAAACCTGTACCCGTTCCTTGATCGGTGTTCGGCTCCAGGCGGGGAAAGCGGCTTTTGCGGCTTTAACGGCAGTATCAAGATCCTTTGAAGAAGACATGGGTACAGTGGAAAGCGCGATGCCGTCAACAGGGGAAATAACATCCATTTTCCGGTCGCCCGCACTGTTTACAAACTGCCCGTTGATAAAATTCTGAATAGCAGGATATTTCATGATACTGGTTTAAATGCTGAATTGTGTTGAGAATAAACATTTAATTTAAACATTTACTTTAGAATAGGCAAATAATAGACACCCATAATCCCAATAAATAAACTTTGCAGCATTCACAACTTGGTGAATCTTTGCGGCCTCGCTTATTGGCGATCAGGCCTTTCATGCGAATTTTTTTGAAACACATAGGAACATAGGATCAGAAAGAGAACACATAGAGTTATCTTAGGTGGCCTTGTTTTATCCTATGTTCCTATGTGTTTCAAAAAAAAAAGATCAAACAGCCAGGAGTTATTAATTTGTAGCGCGATTATATTATGGACATACTACATTTAGTTTTGAAGGGATATGGAATAGATGCCAATGCAGAGACAAAACCCTTCGGCACAGGATTGATCAATCATACCTGGGAAGTAAAAAATGGCAACGATCATTATATCCTCCAACGCATCAATGAGAATGTTTTTACCAAACCCGAAGCGATCGGTTCGAATATTGCATCTATAGCCGCTTATTTAAAACATCATTTCCCGGATTATTATTTTGTGGCGCCCGTTAAGACGACCGGTGGCGAAGAAATGGTTTTACTGGAAGGCGCGGCAAGCGGTTGTTATCGTTTGCTCCCGTTTGTAAACGATTCACACTCGAAAGATGTGGTAACAAATGCTGACCAGGCTTTTGAAGCCGCTGCACAATTCGGCAGGTTTACGAGATTGCTTTCTGGTTTTGATGCAAACTCCCTTGCCATCACCTTGCCTTTGTTTCATGATCTTACGTATCGTTACCAACAGTTCACTGATGCATTAAAAAACGGCAATCAGCAACGGATCGGGGAATGCGCCTCATTGATCCGTTTTATTAAGGAGAATGCTGATATCGTTACCGAATATGAATCGATACAAAGTAATCCTGCTTTTAAAAAACGTGTGACACATCACGATACCAAGATCAGTAATGTATTATTTGATACTCATGACAAAGCCATCTGCGTAATCGATCTCGATACGATCATGCCCGGTTATTTTATCAGTGATGTAGGAGATATGATGCGCACCTATCTTCCAACGGTAAGCGAAGAAGAAAGCGATTTCAGTAAGATACAGGTACGCGATGATGTGTATAAATCTATCGTAGTAGGTTATTACGCAGAAATGGAAGATGAACTTTCGCTGGAAGAAACCCGCCATTTCTTCTATGCCGGAAAATTCATGATTTATATGCAGGCTTTACGATTCCTAACAGATCATATCAACGATGATAAATATTACGGTGCCAAATATCCGGGAAACAACCTCGTGCGCGCAGGTAACCAGGCTACTTTATTGCAGCGTCTTATCGAAAAGGCAGCAGTATTAAATATGCAGTGAGTATCGTGAGTGGTGAGTGGTGAGTTGTCAGTCGGCGTCCTCTCACTACTCACCACTCACGATTCTTCATCACTCACTCCGCAAACTCTTCACCGGGTTCGCCGTTGCTGCTTTAATCGCTTTATATCCCACTGTGATCCATGCGATGATGATGGAAGAAATAATCGCCAGTAAAAATATCCATACACTGATATTGATCCGGAACACAAAATTGTTCAGCCAGTTACTCATCATATAATAAGATACCGGCACAGCCACTGCAAATGCAATGATGATCAGTATGGTAAATTCTTTTGAGAAGAGGTACATGATGTTACCGACTGTAGCACCCAACACTTTCCGGATACCCACTTCTTTTGTTTTTTGCGCGGCCATAAATAATACCAGGCCATACAATCCTAAACAGGAAATAAAAATGGCGATACCCGCGAAAATTTTATATAACAATGCCATTTGACTTTCCTGGCTGTAAAAATTGTTGATGCGTGTATCCATAAAACTGGGATCATACACGAATTCAGGGAAATGTTCGTTCCATACTTTTTCAATATCAGCCTGTACAGCCGAGAGGTTGGATGTTTTTAGTTTTATACCGGTATAACCGTAACGGGTATTGCGTGCACTGATCATTAAAGGCTTTACATCTTCGCGCAGGGAGTTGGTCTTGAAGTCTTTTACCACACCTACCACGGGCCGCCACATATTGGCGCGTACCCTGATCTCGTGGCCGATAATATCCTTTGGATCTTTGATGCCAAGCTTTTTAACCATCGTTTCATTTACAATCACTTCTTTTATCGTATCGCTTTTTTCATACACCCTGCCGGCGATGATCTTCAGTCCATAGGTCTTGAAATAATCTTCATCACCAAACTTCCGGTACATATCGAATTTCTCAACCGGCTTGTGATCATACGCAAAATCACCGCTGTTATTGCTTTGCGAAGAAGGTACATCTGAACTAAAGCTTACAGACTGCACCCCCTGTATCTTTAATAAACTTTGTTTGAAAGCCGGCTGTCTTGCATTTACCGAACTGTCTACATTGCTGTTCAATACCAACACTGCTTCTTTGTTAAATCCAAGATCGGCAGTGCGGATAAAATTCATCTGGCTCACTGCTACAATGGTTCCAATGATCAATACCTGCGAGATGGCGAATTGTGTTACCACCAATCCGCGTCTTAAAGAAATACCGCCCACATTGGCAGAAGTGATCCTGTTTTTCAGAGCCATTACCGGTTTAAAACCCGACAACACTAAAGAAGGATAAGTACCCGCAAGTAATGTGATCAGGAATAATAACCCCACACCAAAAGAAAGGGTAGTGGGAGTGAAGAGGTTGATCTTTTCAGGAATGGAAGCGATATGTTTGATATACGGCATGCAGCCAAAAGCGATCACAAAACCAAGGATCACCGCAGAAAATACAATGATACCCGTTTCACCAATTACCTGCCAGAACAATTGCAAACGCGTGCTTCCCAAAACTTTCCGGATACCCACTTCTTTTGAACGGCCAACTGCCTGTGCGGTAGACAGGTTAATAAAATTGATACAGGCCATGATGATGATGAACAATCCAATCAGCGACAAGGTCCATAAGGTTGTTTTGCTGGTGATATGATCGCCTAAAGTACCAATGCGGTTATCAAAATGTACCTCACTCAAGGGCTGCAGGAAATGTTTCAGTTTATCATTGCGCGTGTTGCTTTTGTTATAGTGTTCATCACTGATCCTGGCAAGCTGTGTGTTGATGGTTTCTGCGGTTACATTTTCAGGCAACAATACAAAAGCCTGGAAATCGCTGGTAACGCTGCCCCAGTCTGTCCAGTAGCCATAGTTGTTGGGGAATTTGGTAAAGGTTCCATAAGAGGCAACCAACCCGATCGGGAAATCAGTATTGACAGGCATATCTTCCAATACGCCGGCTATTTTAACGGTAACCCTGTTATCGAGTCTTAAAAGCGCACCCATTGCCGACTGCCAGTTGCCAAAATATTTCTCGGCCCGTTTTTTTGTGAGCACCGCAACATCAGGATCTTTTAAAACATCCGCAGATCCTGCCAGCCATTTGTATTGGAATACAGAGAAGAACATGGGATCGGAAAAAAAGTTCCCAGTCTCTTCAAGAAATTTTTTATTGGAAGGCGAGTTCGGATCAGCACTGTTCATTACCGTAACCTGGCTGCCGTAGTTTGCATACATCGCGCCTGTTGTAACATTAGGCAACAATGTTTTAAAACTCTCGTAAGCGATAAAAGGAACACCTTCACCATAGTTGGTACCTTCTGAAGTTTTTCTTTCGGTGGCGATATGATAGATGCGTTTGTAATTGGGTTGGAACTTGTCGTAACTCAATTCATATGTCACCACGGTAAAAAGTAGTAGACAAGCCGCAATTCCTACAGCGAGCCCGCTGATATTAATGCCGGCATATACCTTATGTTTCATCACATTTCTCCAGGCGATGCGTATGTAGTTCAAAAGCATGATGGTGTTCTTTGGTTTAGGATGATGAAGTATACCAAATGGGGTGCCGGGGTGTAGTTGGTTGATAATCAGGAGTAATGTTTGAGTATTGTTTGGGTAACTGTTCGGTTTTGATACAATGTTTGTACGGTTTTATAGCAAAAGTAAAATCTCATAGAGGCGCAAAAGACATGAGAGATAATCATTATTTAAATTATAACTTCGTTAAGCAGGGGAGTACTAAAGTTCTTTACCATACTGTTGCCAAGGCAAAAATTTGACAGCGATCTTTAGATTGGCTGGTTTGACATTTCAATTATCAATGAAATACCCTCTACGGAGCTGAAATAACTGGTAATGGTCGATGTTAGGTGTTTCATGGAACCGTTCATTTGAATGGTGATATGCAAACATAGCAATAGAATTACTTAAACGGTGTGTAGTACGACTACAAACGGCAAGCCTTTTATTAGTTAAGTAGGTAATTAAGAAAACCGTGACGGGAAACCCTGTATTTTTTATAATGAAAAAGCAATCGAAATCGTGGTACAAACCAAAAGGCTATACTCATTTCAGCCCTAAATTTGATAATTCCCAGAAAACATTTGTTGAAAATTATATTACTAAAGATTTAGAAACGCACAATTTCTTTCCATTAATTCATGAAACACTTTCTGCAAGGAGGTATAAGGCTTACTTGAATGAGAATAATGATCTCTATAGAAGTCATTTTGATACTGTAAAAAACAAGCCTTCAAAAAAGCCAAGGGAAATATTTTATGCGAATCATTTAGACGCGCAGATTTACTCTTACTTTTCAAACGAAGTATTAGGGAAAAAGTATGAAGAATTATTGAGTACTGACAGTGCCCTATCGGATACTATTATAGCATATAGGAAAATACCAATAGATAAAAGCGACAAAAAAGGGAAATGTAAGTGTAACATTCATTTCGCTAATGAATTGTTTTTAGAAATTGACAAGAGGAAAAACTGTGTTGTCGCCTGCTACGATATTGAAAATTTTTTTCCTTCTTTAAACCATACATACCTAAAACAATGTTGGGTTGATTTGATTGGACCAGAAAATTTTACTAAATCACATGAAAAAGTATTTAATTCACTTGTAAAGTATTCGTATGTTGAGATGAAAGACATTGTTGAACAATGTACAAATCATGATCTTGGTATAATACATAAAAATGATTTTAAGAAATCAGATTTCACTTCTTATTTTATTAACGCAAGAGAGTTTCGTGAAAAAATTGCGAAAAAGAATTTAATCTGGAGGCATAAGCCAGCGAAGAAAGGGGAAACCCTTAAGGGAATTCCTCAAGGAACACCTATAAGCGCATTTTTAGCAAATTTATACTTGCTCGAGTTTGATAAATTTGTTGTCGAAGAATTAGTTAAAAAGGCTAATTGCTTTTATAGACGGTATTCAGATGACATCGCCATAATTTTTAATAGTGTAGAAGACTTTATAGCGTGGGATGAAAAAATTGTCAATAAAATATCTTCAACCCCGATTGAATTAAAAATTAATCAGCAGAAAACTGTAGTGTCCGAGTTTTTACTAACGAATGGCTTGTTGACATGTAATACAAAAACAGAATTGAATAGCGATTATTCGCCAAATCATGCATTGAAATATCTTGGGTTTGAATACGATGGAAGAAACGTTTTATTGAAGCCCGCAAGTTTATCAAAATTCTATAGAGAAATGAAGATGGCTATTCGCAGAAAAGCAAATAGAGCAAATTCAGCCTTAAGATATAATAGGAGATATCCGCGCAGGAAAAAGAAAGAAACGAAAATACATTTGACTAAGCTATATTCTCGATTTAGTCATTTAGGAAAAAATAAATCTAAAAGTAATTATTTATCATATGTTGACAGAGCCTCGCAAGTAATATATCCTGGTATGAGCGGGAAAGGAAATCCTATAAAAAAACAAGTCATACGAGCATGGAGCATTTTTAGAAAATCAATAAACAAATATGAGGCAATAGTGATGAAACCAAATGCGTAAACAATACCTAGCAGTAAACAACATCGAAAAAAAACAGAATGAATAAAATCATACTCCCATCTTTCACATTAATCGGCCTAGCCCTCCCCATCCAAACCACAAATGCAAACGGTCAATCAGCCATAGATTGCGGAACCCATTGGCAAAAATTTGAAACAGGAAATTATATCGATAGGATAGAAGGTAAACTGAGTAACGAAATATTCGCTATCTATCACCTATACGAAGGCGACCATACACAACCTTATTCTTATTTCATCGGTTGTAAAGTGAATGCAGACGCGGAAGTTCCTGAAGGCATGGATCGTTTGATCATCCCTGCAGATACTTATCAAAAGATCATTGCCAAAGGTGTAATGCCTGATTGCGTGGCCAATGCATGGAAAGAAATCTGGGCCGGTACGATCTCCCGGGCGTATCATGCAGATTTCGAAGTGTATGGAGATAAAAGCAAAGACTGGAGTAATGCGGAAGTGGAGATTTATCTTTCGGTGATTGAGTA
Organism: Bacteroidota bacterium; assembly: GCA_040388475.1. Taxonomy (GTDB): domain Bacteria; phylum Bacteroidota; class Bacteroidia; order Chitinophagales; family Chitinophagaceae; genus Sediminibacterium. The sequence continues at coordinate 534,925 of JAZKBT010000002.1, forward strand.
ATGGTCGGCTTCTGTGAAAGGACTTTGCACCTTTGCATCTTTGCGCCTTTGCGTGAAATTTTTCAATGGGAGTAACCTAATTATCATACCTGATCTTCAAATACACTTCCCACTGTTTCCTGAAATTTTTTGACATGACGAGCTCCATGGCAAAATCGCGGTGGGTTTTTTCATAGGCTTTGTTCAGGGAGGTAAATTCCCATAAAGTACTTTCGCCGATTGTATTTCCGCCTCCATTCGTTTCCATGGTGCCAATCGCATTCAACCTGCCGGCGTTGAGTTGCGCGGCGATGTCCTGGTATTTCATTTTGGCTTCTTCTTCAACGGTGGTTGAGATCAGATCAACCAGCCAGACCCTGGTGCCAAGGCCAGGCTGACTAACACGAGGCCTGATGCCACCGGGGATCTGAACCAATGATTCATATTCGCCATCACCCAACGATCTCCCTTTGATACCGGTAAAATCCGGGCCGCTTTCTATTACTTTTATCACTGCATCAAAAAATGGAAGCACCTGCGGTTTTTGTCGCGGTTGTGATTGCAGTGATGAAATAAAAAGGAGCGTGCTTAGTACAAAAAGGCCAATGCGAAATGAACTATGATTTTTCATGAATGGTTGAATGATAGAGACTGAAAATACATTTTTAATTGCATAATATCATCTTTCAAGGATCATGCTTTTGTTTCACGCACCCGCAAAGCTGAGGCGAGCGGGTGCGTGAAACTTACCTGTCGCATTTACCCCGTATGATTGTCGGGTTTACACAGTTGCAGGAAAGAATAGGGATACTATTTTTGTTTTGTCAAATCAATTACATTTAAACATAAAAAACAAGATCATGCAAACAGCAGATAAAACACAGATCACGGTAGAAACCATTATTAACGCACCGGTTGAAAAAGTATGGAAGAACTGGACCGATCCAAAAGACATTGTACAATGGGCCTTCGCATCTGATGACTGGCACGCACCGTATGCAGACAACGATGTTCGCGTAGATGGTACCTTTAAAACCACAATGGCCGCCAAAGATGGCAGTTTTAGTTTTGATTTTGGTGGCGTATATACGAAAGTAGAACCTTACAAAACACTTGATTATACCATTGGTGATGGAAGAAAAGTCTGGATCAGTTTTGAAAGCCAGGGCGATAAAACCAAAGTGATAGAAACTTTTGAAGCAGAGCAAATGAATTCCATTGAAATGCAAAAAGGCGGCTGGCAGGCGATCATGGAGAATTTCAGGAAACATGTAGAAGCGTAGTAACCCTCTGGGCAACTCTGTACCTCTGTGATAAAGTTTTCGCTTTGATCCATTTTTCACCACCTCCGCTCGCCTGAGCTTAGCGGGCGAGGAGACACAGAGGCACAGAGTTGCATAGAGAAATAATGTAAATGCGTGGAACCGAAAGGTTCTGCGCATTTGTGTTTTCGGGGGGATCGCTGCCTGGTGGCACAGGCTTTGTATTCATGGGCTGATGGGATACCCATCTGTGCCGGCCTATATGCCGGTGTTTAACAAAATCCTAAAAATATTTACCATGATCAAGCATTTATTAAGGTTATCCTGCATTTGTATCCTTTTTGCATATTGCAATAACCCCTCTGAAAAAGAGACCCTCCCTGTTGCTGTTGCGGGCGAAGTGCATTGTTATATGTACAATGACAGCAGTAATATCATATCTCTCCGGGCAAGCTTTCTGAAAGATTCTGTATCGGGCGCGTTAAACTATGATATCTATCAAAAAGATAAGAACAGCGGAACCATTGCCGGCATCATGAAAGGTGATATGCTGGTGGCGGATTATACATTTATCTCCGAAGGAAAAACTTCTGTAAGACAGGTAGCCTTTAAAAAATCCGGTTCAACCCTGGTAGGCGGTGTTGGAGAAATGGAAGAGAAAGATGGCAAGATGGTATTTAAAGATATGAGCAAACTCGATTTTAGCCACCCGGTGGTGTTGGCGGAAGTGGATTGTAATAAGTAATTTTTTTTCACGCAAAGACGCTAAGAATGCAAAGGCGCAAAGGATTTATTTAATTCTTTGCGCCTTACTTTTTCCCTTTGCGTCTTTGCGTGAAACGTTCTACATCCATTTTTTCTTCCACGTCTCATACCTGTTCAACACTTTCTGCGGTTCATAGGTGTACCAGGTATATCCATCGCGTCTTTCCCTGTCTACTTCGGCTAAAGTGTAAACGATCTTACTGTCGCGGTTGCAGAAAATGGGACGGTGTGTTTTTAATTCGTAATAGCGTGTCCAGATAGGTGCTGCCCCGGGGCTATTCACTACCACCTTATCATGTTTCGATACAGTATAAGGAGTGATCATTTCCGGTGCATTTACCGTCAGCACTTTTGTATCCAATATTTTTGATTCATTGAACCAGGCCACAGCGTTCTGTACAGCTTCTTTTACAGCGTTGGATGGGTTATTGATGTTCATCAGTAACATCACAATACCTACACTTTCTCCGTTACTGATCGAAGGAGGTTCAAATTTTCTTGCCCATGCGGGTTCCAGTGTTATTTCATTGTGCTGCTGGCACCAGGCGGTGGGCTTACCGTTATCGTTGATCTGTGTTTTTAAAATGCAATCCAGCCCTTTGTTAAATGCAGCAGTGAATCGCTGTCTTTCCTCTTTTTCAAGAAACGAATAAGCAGGTTTTCCATCCACGATATCTTTCAATACTTCCATAATGCCGATATAGGCATCATCATTGAAAGTAATGTAACGGCTGTAATTGTTTTCCAGCGGATAATATTGCGGCCATCCGCCATTGGTATATTGGGCGGCCAATATATAATCCAACCCTTTTACTGCAGCGGTTTTGTAAGCTTCTTTTTTAGTGGCAGTATAGGCCCGTGCGAGATAGGCAACCTGTGCATAGGTGGAACCATTGTCAAAAGTGGTATGCAGTTCCGTCTTTGCTTTTAAAAGACTGTCTTTCTGGTCGTGCGCCAGTATCGCCTGCATATCATAATTCTTGGGCCATCCGCCATTTGTTTTTTGATAGAGGAGTATGTTATCAGCAATGGCGGAAATCTCTGTGGCACGGTAAACCGGCCGGCCGGGACGTGGGTTGATGGTATTGGTTTTGTCTTTGATATCATACCAGTGATGGGCCGCATCACGGAAATCATTGGTGTCTATAAAAACTTTTTCCTGGGCCGAACCATAAAAAGAAAAAATAAGTAACCATCCGAAAAACAAATGCTTAAGCGCCATTAATTCTTTGTTATTGATGAGCCTAAATATACGATCGTTCCGACTTGCCACTTTGGTAATAGGTGACTGCTCAAAACATAACGGTGAAAAGACTAAAAAAAAGTGGGCAGGTACCGTTCAAGAAGTATGGTAACACAAAGCACTGGCACTCTCTGCGTAAGCCTCTGCGTTCGCTGCGTCTCTGCGGTGAAGTATCCGCTTCGATAATATCTTCTTGAAAATTCAAAACTTTTTTTCACCGCAGAGGCACTGAGGACGCTGAGTTTACGCAGAGGGATTCAAATATTTACGGCGTCTGCACATCAGTGATCAATATAAATTCTTTTGATTCTTCCTGGGCAGGTTCTATCGCTAAAATATCAAAGATCACTTTCTTCCATCTTGGGTGGCGCTCCAGGTATTTCTGAGCTGCCTGTTTGCAGGATAACATTTTCTTCCTGGTAATACCTTCTGCAGGTAGTCCTGATTCAGTACAATTTTTCGTGGTCACTGCGATAAAATGTAACTGGTCGAAGAAAGAGGCGATAATGTCTATCTCACCATACGAAGAGTTCCAGCTCATGTTGATCAGCTGGAATCCTTTTTTTGATAACCATTCTTTCACACGGATCTCTCCGTTGGTTCCAATGAATTGTTTCCAGGGCATACAAGTAGGATTTGTAATAAAGCCGCAAGTTGTATGCCGCTTTACGGGGGATGGACACGAATTACACGAATTAACACGAAGCTTCATCTAAATATCCCGTTAATTGAGGTCTTCCCGTTCGTGTCCATTCGTGTAATTCGTGTTATTCTAAAGCGGGGATATTTTTATACAGTATTCGCACGGAAGCACATTACTTCTTTAACAGTTTTTATTCATTTCCATACAGGAACGGTACATTTTATGGGGCTTAATTATAAAGAGAATTAACACGCTCAGGGGAACAGGAATTGTACCTGTTCTGGTATTCACCAAAAATAAATGTCATGAAAAATAATAAAATAATATTATGGGCCGTGGCACTTCTGGCTTTGATCTTTTTGGTATTTGCCAAACCGTTTACTGCAGGTTCTGTACGCGGAACGATCATGCCGCATGGGAGCGCTGCCCAGGTCTGGATATATTCAGGAACCGATACTTTGAGATCGCCGGTGCAGGATGATGTATTCGACATCACCAATGTAAAAGCAGGTACCTATTCACTCATTGTAGATCCTATGCCTACTTATAAAGCAGCTGTTCGCAGCGGGATAAAAGTAAATGATGGAGAAGCCACCAATGTGGGTGAGATCATCATGGAACAGATCAAAAAATAATTGTTGGACCATGGACCATCGACCATGGTCCATGGACTACTTCCAAATGCATTCTATGAAACACTTAATAACATATTTGCTTTTCGCCGGCATGTTATTTACTCAACAAAATGCCTTCGCGCAAACAGGTAAGAAAGAAGTGACAGAACCTGCAATGATTGCCGGCGACTGGTTTCTTCAGCCGGTATTGCCGTCTGATACTGCGGCAGGGCATATTCCTGCTATAAGCTTTGATCTTGCAAAGAAAAAATTCAAAGGGTTTACCGGCTGCAATAATATGAGCGGAAGCTTTATTGTATCAGGTGACGCATTATCATTTGATAAAGACATCACCACCACAAAAGTTGTCTGCGAAGGGTTTAATGAAAAAGAATTTATCGCCAATCTTCTGCGAGTGGATCATTACCAGATAAAAGAAGGTATATTGATCTTATTGATCGACAAAACGCCCATTTCCAAATGGATGCGTAAGAACCAGAGGATCCTGGCGCCATCTCCCTGAAAATAATATACACATCAGGGTATTACGGTATAGAACTTGATTTGATATAAAGATGAAACACGTTTTTATGATCATTTAAACTGTGTTTAACAGGAAACATGCTAGAAATCTCGCTAACGAATTATTCGGTTAGAAATCATCTCCATCGAGGGATGTTTTTGTGTGTAAAAAATTCCACAAATCGGGCAAATATTTCAACACTCCATACACTATATCTTAACGCAACCCAACACTACACTTATGAGTAACCAAACAACCCTGAATGGAAGAGGGCGGGACACGGCTGCGGTCAAACGGGCCCCTAAGCGTAAACATTCGCTGCCCAAGGCGAATGCAAAATTTTCAAGGATAGCGGAAGGCTCTGAAATGATCGACAGTGCACTGCTGCTCAACATTCTTACAGAAGTAAAGAACGGCAACTTCTCCGTACGGATGCCCTCCGAACAATTGGGCATTAACGGAAAGATCGCTGCTACGCTGAACGAGATCATCGAACTGAATGAAAAGATGATGGATGAGTTTACCAATGCAGGTAAGATCATTGGTAAGCAGGGTAAACTCACAGAACGTATCCCTTTGCCCAACGCAAAAGGATCCTGGCACAAAGGCGTTGACTCATTAAATACGTTGATCTCGGACCTGGTGCATCCTACGATAGAGATCGCCCACGTAATCGGTTCTGTGGCCAACGGAAATCTTTCAGAAGAAATGCCACTCAATATTGGTGGTCACTTACTCAAAGGCGAATTCTTAAGCATTGCCAAAGAAGTAAACTATATGGTGAAACAGCTGAACCTGTTCTCACGCGAGGTAACACGTGTGGCAAGAGAAGTGGGTTCGGAAGGAAAACTCGGGGGCCAGGCGAAAGTAAAAGGTGTGGCCGGTGTATGGAAGGATCTGACGGATTCTGTAAACCAGATGGGTAGTAACCTTACCGACCAGGTACGTAATATCGCCGATGTAACAACAGCGGTTGCGAAAGGTGACCTCTCCAAAAAAATTACAGTGGATGTAAAAGGAGAGATCCTTGAATTGAAGAATACGATCAACACGATGGTGGATCAGCTGAACTCTTTCTCCTCCGAAGTAACGCGTGTGGCGCTTGAAGTAGGTACAGAAGGAAAGCTTGGTGGCCAGGCGCAGGTAAAAGGTGTTGCGGGTACATGGAAAGACTTAACGGATTCAGTAAACCAAATGGCCAGTAACCTTACCGGCCAGGTAAGAAATATTGCCGAGGTAACAACAGCGGTGGCGAAGGGTGATTTGTCAAGACAAATTACGGTGGATGTAAAAGGCGAGATCCTTGAGTTGAAAAACACGATCAATACGATGGTGGATCAGTTGAACTCATTCTCTTCAGAGGTAACGCGTGTGGCGAGAGAAGTAGGTTCGGAAGGAAAACTAGGCGGCCAGGCGAAAGTAAAAGGTGTGGGCGGTGTATGGAAGGATCTTACAGACTCTGTGAACCAGATGGGTAGTAACCTTACCGCACAGGTACGTAATATCGCCGAGGTAACTACAGCGGTGGCAACGGGTGACCTCTCTAAAAAAATTACGGTGAATGTGGAAGGAGAGATCCTTGAGTTGAAGAACACGATCAACACGATGGTGGATCAGTTGAACTCATTCGCATCAGAGGTAACACGTGTGGCCCTTGAAGTAGGTACAGAAGGAAAACTAGGCGGACAGGCCAAAGTAAAAGGTATCGGTGGTGTATGGAAGGACCTGACGGATTCTGTAAACCAGATGGGTAGTAACCTTACCGCGCAGGTAAGAAATATTGCCGAGGTAACAACAGCCGTTGCGAATGGTGACCTGTCGAAAAAAATTACAGTGAACGTGGAAGGAGAAATCCTCGAGTTGAAGAATACGATCAACACGATGGTGGATCAGCTGAACTCCTTTGCATCAGAGGTAACACGTGTGGCCCTTGAGGTAGGTACCGAAGGAAAACTCGGAGGCCAGGCGAAAGTAAAAGGTGTGGGTGGTACATGGAAAGATTTGACGGATTCTGTAAACCAGATGGGTAGTAACCTTACATCCCAGGTGCGAAACATCGCCGAGGTAACAACAGCGGTTGCGAAAGGTGACCTGTCAAGAAAAATCACGGTGGATGTAAAAGGAGAGATCCTTGAATTGAAGAATACGATCAACACCATGGTGGATCAGCTGAACTCATTCGGATCGGAAGTAACGCGTGTGGCGCGTGAAGTAGGTTCAGAAGGAAAACTTGGCGGACAGGCAACAGTAGAAGGTGTGGGTGGTGTATGGAAAGACTTAACAGATTCCGTAAACCAGATGGGTAGTAACCTTACCGCGCAGGTAAGAAATATCGCCGATGTAACAACAGCGGTTGCGAAAGGTGACCTGTCAAGAAAAATTACAGTAGATGTAAAAGGAGAGATCCTCGAGTTGAAGAATACCATTAACACGATGGTGGATCAGCTGAACTCATTCGGATCGGAAGTAACGCGCGTGGCGCGTGAAGTGGGTTCCGAAGGTCAGTTGGGTGGACAGGCAGACGTACCGGGTGTTGCGGGAACATGGAAAGACTTAACGGACTCAGTAAATAAAATGGCGGGTAACCTTACCTCGCAGGTGCGAAACATCGCCGAGGTAACCACAGCGGTTGCGAAAGGTGACCTGTCAAGAAAGATCGAGGTGAATGTAAAAGGTGAGATCCTCGAGTTAAAGAATACGATCAACACGATGGTGGACCAGTTACGTGCCTTCGCATCGGAGGTAACGCGTGTGGCACGTGAAGTGGGTTCTGAAGGAAAACTGGGAGGCCAGGCAAACGTACCGGGTGTGGGTGGTACATGGAAAGACTTAACGGATTCTGTAAACCAGATGGCAGGTAATCTTACCGACCAGGTGCGGAACATCGCAGAGGTGGCCATCGCAGTGGCGAATGGTGATATGTCGAAAAAAATTACGGTGGATGTGCGTGGAGAGATCCTTCAATTGAAAGAAACCATCAACACGATGGTGGATCAGCTTCGTGCCTTCGCATCCGAAGTAACACGTGTGGCAACGGAAGTGGGTACGGAAGGAAAACTGGGTGGCCAGGCATTCGTACCCGGTGTTGCGGGAACATGGAAAGATTTGACTGACTCAGTAAACCAGATGTCGGGTAACCTGACATCGCAGGTGCGTAATATCGCCGAGGTAACAAAAGCGGTGGCGAGTGGTGACTTGTCAAAACCGATCATGGTGGATGTAAAAGGAGAGATCCTCGATCTGAAAAATACGATCAATACGATGGTGGATCAGTTACGCGCCTTCGCATCGGAAGTAACACGTGTGGCACGTGAGGTGGGTACGGAAGGAAAATTGGGTGGACAGGCGAGTGTACCAGGTGTTGCAGGAACATGGAAAGATTTGACCGACTCAGTAAACTTCATGGCATCCAACTTAACGGGCCAGGTGCGTGGTATTGCGAAAGTAGTAACCTCTGTTGCGAAAGGAAACCTCAAACAAAAATTAACCATCAATGCATTTGGTGAAGTATCACAGTTAACAGATACCATCAATGAAATGATCGATACACTCGCCATCTTCGCCGACCAGGTAACAACGGTTGCGCGTGAAGTGGGTGTGGATGGAAAACTTGGCGGACAGGCATCGGTACCTGGTGCATCAGGAACATGGAAAAACCTAACGGAAAATGTGAACCAGCTTGCAGAAAACTTAACCACGCAGGTACGTTCTATTTCCGAAGTGGCATCCGCTGTAACCAAAGGTGACTTGACACGAACCATTAATGTGGCCGCGAAAGGAGAGGTGGAAGCTTTGAAAGATACCATCAACCAGATGATCGCGAACCTGAAAGAAACCACCTTACGTAACCACGAACAGGACTGGTTAAAATCGAACCTAGCGAAGTTCACGCAGATGTTGCAGGGACAAAAAGATCTGAACACGGTAACGAACAGGATTCTTTCAGAGTTGGCGCAGGTGGTAAATGCACAACATGGTGTGTTCTATATTTTGCAACAGGATGAGAATTCACAAAAACTGAAATTGTTCTCTGCCTATGCATATAAAGATGAGAAAACCATCCCGAAAGAATTCGCTATCGGTGAAGGTTTGGTAGGACAGTGTGCACGCGAAAAAGAAAGGATACTGTTGACGAATGTACCAACCGATTATGTAAAAATAAATTCAGGACTTGGTCAGTCACGTCCTTTGAACCTGATCGTGTTGCCGGTGTTGTTTGAGAAGGAAGTGAAAGCGGTTATTGAACTCGCATCATTCGATTCATTCAGTAAAACGCACTTAGACTTCCTGGGACAGTTAACGGAAAGTATCGGTATCGTATTGAATACGATCGAGACCAATACACGTACCGAGGAACTGCTGGCACAATCACAATCACTCGCGGGTGAGTTGAAAATGCAGCAGGAAGAGTTGTCAAGAACCAATGATGAGTTACAGGATAAAGCCCTCCTGCTTGTTAAACAGAAGAATGAAGTGGAAGACAAGAACAAGGAGGTGGAAGAAGCAAGAAAATCACTGGAAGAAAAAGCAGAGCAGTTAACGCTTACTTCCAAATATAAATCTGAGTTCCTCGCGAATATGTCGCACGAGTTGCGTACACCATTGAACAGTTTGCTCATTCTTGCGCAACAACTGTATGAGAATGCAGAAGGAAACCTGAATGATAAACAGATCCGTTATGCAAAAACGATTCACTCATGTGGTGATGACCTGATCCAGCTGATCAATGATATCCTTGATCTGTCCAAGATCGAATCAGGATTTATCTCTGCGAATTTTGGCAGTGTTCGTTTTGGTGAGATTGCCGCCTTCGCGGAAACCACATTCAAACCGATATCGGAAGCAAGACATTTACGTTTCAATATCGAAACAGATCCAACCTTACCTGCGATCATACAAACGGATCAGCAGCGTTTAAACCAGATCCTGAAAAACCTGTTGTCAAATTCATTCAAGTTCACAGAGAAAGGAGAAGTGAAACTGAAGATCTATCTCGCCAACAAGAACTGGAAACCGGGTAATGCTGTATTGGACAGTGCAAAAAAAGTAGCAGCTTTTGCCATTAGCGATACAGGTATCGGTATCCCGCAGGAAAAACAAAATATCATCTTCGAGGCCTTCCAGCAGGCAGAAGGTTCTACGAGCCGTAAGTATGGTGGTACCGGTTTGGGGCTGTCTATCAGCCGTGGTTTGGCTGAGCTTCTTGGCGGAACAATTGAACTGGAGAGCACACCAGGATCGGGAAGTACCTTTACTTTATTTATCCCGATAGAAAATGCGGAAGGAATGCCGGCTATCGGAACATCGGATGAAAAATTCAGCGGGTACAAAGTAGCAGAGGCTGGTTCGGGCAGTGGTAATATCGATTCATTGTTGAATTCTATCCGCATTACCAATGAAGGTTCCGATTCAAAGAACCTGAATGTAGTGAGCGAAATGATCAACGACAGTGGTGATGACCGCGGCAATGTACAGGTAGGCGATAAAGTGGTATTGATCGTGGAAGATGACCTGCGTTTCGGAAAGATCCTGATAGAGAAAGCACACAATGAAGGGTTCAAAGCAATTGTTGCGATCAGTTATATTGAAGTATTCGAATTTATCAATCGTTTTAACCCAATCGCGCTTACACTCGATGTGAAATTACCGGATACCAGCGGCTGGAAGATCCTTGATCTTTTACGAAATGATCTTAACTACAGGCATATCCCTATCCACCTGATATCAGGCGAAGAAAACAGTGCGCTTGCCTTAAAACGTGGTGCAAGAAGTTTTCACCTGAAACCATTGGAGAATGAATCGTTGAATGCATTGTTTGAGGATATCGCATCCTTCCAGCGTAATGAGGTGAGAAAAGTATTGGTGGTGGAAGACAATGAACTCGAGGCTTCACAGATAGCGAAAATGCTGGGTGACGATTCAATAGAGGTATCATTGGCTAACACAGGAAAAGAAACGCTGGAAATGATTGCTGAGAATGATTACGACTGTATCATTCTTGATTACACATTGCCTGATGTTTCTGGTACCGACCTGGTTAACCAGGTAAAAGATGTTAAGGCCAAACTCACACCGGTGATCGTGTATTCGGCAAAAGATTTCAGTAAGAATGAGCTGAGTATGCTGAGCCGTAATTCAAATTCCATTCTTACCAAAGGTGTTAACTCATTAGAGCATTTGCTGGAAGAAACCATCCTTCACCTTCATATCAACCACAAAAATCTCGCGTCTGACAAACAAAGGGTGATTGAGAATATCAGGATGAAAGAAGATATCCTTACCGGCAAAAATATATTGGTAGTGGATGATGATGTACGTAACCTTTTCGCATTAACTACGGTATTCGAACGTTACAATATCAACGTGATCACTGCAGAAAGTGGAAAAGAAGCGATCAATATCCTTAATGAAAATCCCAAAGTCGATATGGTACTGATGGATATCATGATGCCTGAAATGGATGGTTATGAAACCACACAGAAGATCAGGAGAGAACACAAAAACAGTTTGCTTCCCATCATTGCCGTAACAGCCAAAGCGATGAAAGGAGACAGGCAGAAATGTATTGAAGCCGGCGCTTCTGATTACATCACCAAACCATTAAAGATAGACCAGTTGTTATCGTTGATGAGGATATGGTTTTATAAATAATTAATAATTAGTAGTTAATAGTTAATAATTATCCGGGCTTCAATTATTAACTATTAACTATTAATTATTAACTAAAACAGACACATGCGGACAAAGATATTAATAGTAGACGATCGTGAAGACAACCTGCTTTCAATAGAAACCATATTGGGAGATGAGGAGTATTTTTTTGTGCGGGCCAATTCGGGAAGGATGGCGCTGAAGATTCTTTTGAATGAATTTGATTTTGCCCTGATACTGATGGATGTAAAAATGCCCAATCTCGATGGCTTTGAAACAGCAGCGTTGATCTATGAACGTGAAAAGCTGCGGCATATCCCCATCATTTTTATTACAGCCAATAGTTATGGAGATGAAAACGTATTTAAAGGATACAAATCGGGCGCAGTAGATTATATCTATAAACCCATCAATCCCGAATTGATGAAAGCAAAGGTCTCTGTATTTGTTGACCTGTATAAAAAAAATCACCGGTTGATACTGCAGGAGAAAAAACTGATCGCCATCAATAAAAATCTAGCAGAAGAGATCCGTGAAAGAAAGATGTCTGAGGAAAAAGTAAAAGAACTCAATTACCAGTTACTTGAAAATATTGCGCGGTTGGAATCTACCAATAAAGAGCTGGATAGGGTAGTGTTCATGGCATCACACGACCTGCAGGAACCCTTGCGCAAGATGATGATCTTTAGCGATCGATTGTTCTCCCGCTATGAAGACATGTTGGATGAGGATGGCAAGAAGGACATTTCAAGGATACAGGCGGAAGCCGTACGCATGCGAAAACTTATTGAAGACATTCTCACTTTTTCTAAAATGTCTGCTGAAAATAATTCACTTGTATATAGCGACATGAACGTATTGCTACAGGAAGTATTGACTGAAATGGAAGATAATATCCTGGAAAAAAAGGCCCGCCTGATCGTACACGAATTACCGCACCTGTATGTTAACCCCGGTTTGATCAGGCCATTGTTCTATAACCTGGTAAGCAATGCGCTAAAATATTCCAGGCCCGAGATCCCACCGGTGATCAGCATCCGGGCGCAATTAAATATTGTAGAAGAAAACAGCGGTTCAACCAATAATTATTGCAGGATCTTTGTGGAGGACAACGGTATTGGTTTTGAACAGCAATACTCTGAGCAGATCTTTGGCATGTTCAAACGCCTGCATGATAAAAACAAATACGAAGGCACCGGCATCGGTCTTGCCATCTGTAAAAAGATCGTAGAAGAACACAAGGGTTTTATTTCCGTGATCAGTAAAGTGAATGAGGGGTCCACATTTATTGTTTCGTTTCCAGTAGTAAATCCTATTAATAATTGAATGTTGAAGTAAGGCAACCACCGGAGTCGTCTATAGTAATAGTGTTTCCGAATACTTACAGAATGTATCACCCGACAATTCAACGTACAGATTGCTTCGTTCCTCGCAATGACGGTGTGTCACCCCACTTCATCATTCAAAATTCCTTGTTCATTATTCAATATTCACAATCTTGGATTTGCCGGCTTAATGGGATCAGCAAACGCAATTGCTCCTTTTACTTTAAATTTACGGCGATACACTTTATCCCTGCACGAAACATATATCGTATCAAAATCAGCTCCGCCAAAACAAAGATTGGATGGTTCACCGGGCACGGGCAATATTACATTTACACGGCCCGTTTGATCCAAGATTTGTATTCCCATTCTCGTTGCAACATATACACGGCCATCACGATCACATTTCAATCCATCCGACCAGGAATTATCATCCGTATCCCGAACATGCAGCCAGCCGTAGCGTTGTTTATTACTCAATGTTCCATCCGTGTTGATCGAATAGATCCAAACCCAATGCGAAGTGGATTCTGTAACATACAGCTGTGTCTGGTCAGGTGTTAGTGTAATACCGTTTGCATATTTTAATCCCTCATCAACGACTACTCTTTCGCCATTGGGTCTTAAAAGATAGATCTTGCTTGGATTCTCACGCCCATCCGGTGCGGTAATATACAGGTTACCATTCTTCGCCATTACAAGATCATTACCTGCCAGGTTATCTGCTACCAATGTTTCTTTTCCATCAGGGTCATAGGCAACAATCTGTTTATTGCCTGTTACTACATATCGTTTTCCATCAATACCAAAACAGGTGCCACTTTCTTTTTTTGTATCCGATTTGATCATGGTAAGTTTTCCATCAAGTGCTACTTTATAGGTTTTTGAATTGGGGATATCTGTATAGAAAACTTCACCTGCTGCATTGGCTGCGGTACCCTCTGTAAAATTATATCCTTGTCCAACCAGTTCCCAATCGCTCGCGGGATCTAAAATATCAACCAGCATTTGGTTTTTTGATACACCGGTTTTGATGGGTTGCGGCCAGTCTTTCCAGAGATACCGCATCACATCAGGAAAGATCGCAGTGCCCTGTCTTCCACTATGTCCTTCTTCACCCCAAACATGTTTTACTTCATAACCGGAGAAGGTTAAGGCACGTTCCATACTTTCATTGGCTTTCCACCAGTCACCCGCGTAAATGTTCAGGTCATCAGAACCATCCTGTAAAAAAATGCGTAAAGGTTTTGGCGCAGTCTTTCGAACAAGTGTTGAATAATTATGACCGCCGCGAAGTCCCACATAGGTACCGATCGCGCTGAACACACGGGTAAAAGCATCGGGTCTTTCCCATGCGGCAGTAAATGCGCAGATAGCACCGCTGCTTGATCCGCCAATGGCCCTGTCGTTGCCGCTCTTTGATAAACGTATCGCGCGGCCATCACTTGTTTTTTGTTTTTCTACTTCCGGTAAAATTTCATTCAGAATAAAACGTGCATACGCATCGCCCAAACCATCGTATTCAAAACTGCGGTTGAAACGGTCAAGACCGGTTTTGGGATCACTCGCTACTACACGACCGGGTGTTACAAACACACCAATGGTCACCGGCATTTCTTTTTGATGGATGAGGTTATCAAAAACAGTAGGCGCCTTCCATTGAATACCATCCTGGTTTACATATACACAGGCAGGTTGATCGGGCTTATATTGCGCAGGAACATATATCGAATACTCGCGCCAGGTGCCTGGAAATATTTTTGAGTTATTGAAGGTAAGTTTAATGATCTCTCCCTTTGGTACTCCCGTATGCTCAACGGAAGCTGAATCTACAGGATAATTAATAACAGGTGTTTGAGAGAAAAGAGCTGTTTGAAGAAACAGCAGCACGATCGCCAATAATTGTTTCATGAAGGCTTGTGTTTTGGTTACTCTTAAAATTATTGAATAAATGCCTGATTACTTATAATTCTTTTTCATACAACGCTTGCGCTAAAGCTTCAGCGTCGGCGCAAAGGCGCCAAGGAGCAAAGGCGAGCAGGTGCGTGAAAAAATTATTGCCCAGCGGCGTTCCTGCTATTCCTTCTCACCGGTGCAGCCGCAGCTCCAAAATTCCTCAGATTATAAGTGAACGTCAACATGAAGTACTGTTGCAGCACCTGGTTCTGTATATCCTCAATATACGTCTCTGTTACATTCCTGCTGATGCTCTGGTTTTGTTTGAGCAGGTCAAATACACTCAATTTTAATTCTCCTTTCTGGTTAGCTAAGAATTTCTTGCCCACACTCATGTTCCATAAAAAATAACTCTGGTTATAACCTGCAGACAAACCGCTATACAACTGGTTATTCAGATCGTTCTGAAAAAACCAGCCTGTTTTCGATAATAGATTGAACTGCGCGCTCGCGAGATGCGAGTAATATTTCGTGTTCAATGTAGGTTGCAGATCATTCTTTACATTATTAAAACTACCCGAGTATGAAATGGTGAAATCTACATACTGGCTCACATTACTTGCAATCACCGCACCTGCCGTATAAGCGGTATTTCTTGATAAATTGGATTGGTTATTGATGATACCCGGTAATTTGCTATACGAAACACCGCCGTTAAAATTGATACTCGATTTAATAAACTTAAGCGGCATGGCAAATGTGAGAAATGAACGGAGACTGAAATATCCATCCAGGTTAACCGGTTTGGTTAATTGCTGCCCTGCTTTTAGCGTAACATCCGGTGTCAGCGCAGAATCTCTCAACGGAACAAAAGTAGCATTCGTGATATAATTACTTGCCGTTTGCAGGAACACATTTCCAACCAATAATATTCCCTTGGTTGTATTGGAGAATGTATACCGCGTACTAAGTACATGTGAATATTGCTGCACAAGATCCGGGTTGCCTGCTGTTACAAAAGGCAGGTTGGTAATATCATATACATCCTGCAATTGCGTTACAGAAGGTTGGTTGGTATTGGCCCGGTACATAAAACGGATATTGCTTCTTGCATTAAGTTTTAAACGTAACATCGCATTGGGGAGAAGATTGGTAAATGTTTTCAGCACCCGCAGGTCTCTCGGGAAATCCTGTTCACTGTGCAGGTCCGTTCTCTGGTAATTCACCCCAAATGATAACTGGTTATCCCGGGTTCCGTATCGATAGGCGATTCCTGCGTTTTGACCGGAAGTCGTATTGTCGAATTTGCTTGATAGGGCAGGATTAAAAACAGAATATTTATCACTGGTACTTTCATACTGGTATGCTTCCTGGTTGGCCCTGTTCTTTGAATAGGATGGATTGTAATTCAATTGCAGCTGCGAATTCTGAGAGAGGGGTTCGGTATAAATGATATTGGCCGATACCTGGTAACCATTATTCGACTGGTCGGTAAATCTTTTGGAAGTAGAATCCGTAAAACCGGTTGATGTAAAGGTTGTATCAAACAGCGTTGTATACACGTCGCCTTCTCTTCTGTTAAAAGAAGTATTCAGGCTGACAGAAAACGTACGACCCTTTTTATCAAATGAATGGCGCCATAGTATATTGTTGTTAAGATTATTTCCTGTGCGGGTACTGCTGTTGATATTATTTGTTCTGCTGGTAGTTGCCGAAGTAGCGGGATCAAAAAAAGAACTCGTTACATTCCGAATGGAAGTATTATCCTGGAAACTAAGGCTTGGTGTAATGATCAATTGATTGCTTGAATCAATCGTGTATTCAAACCGCATATTAAAACGGTGATTGTTATTCTTGCTGTTTGAAAAAGTGGCCTGGTCATAATTGGGGATGCCTTCTAAAAAATATTTCCTGCTAACCTGTTCACTTGTTGAGTTATCGCTGTTGTTAAAGAAGTAACTGGCAGATACCTGGATCTTCTTTCCCCAATTATCAGCATAGTTAATTCCGAGCGCGTTTGTTTTGTTGATACCAGTTTGTTGTCCCACTAAAAAA
The DNA here is from genome assembly GCA_040388475.1 of Bacteroidota bacterium. Classification (GTDB taxonomy): domain Bacteria; phylum Bacteroidota; class Bacteroidia; order Chitinophagales; family Chitinophagaceae; genus Sediminibacterium. Next base: position 551,881 of record JAZKBT010000002.1, read on the forward strand.
TTCCCATTATTGCCAAAGCCTCCGCCGCCACCGCCGGGATTTCCACCTCCACCACGTTGACCACCACCACCTCCTCCACCTCTTGGTCCACCACCGCCTCCGCCACCACCACGTTGTGTATTGGTATTGGTTACACCCAAAAGATCCTGTGAAGCAAAATTCTGCTGGTTAACATTATTGAAATTTCCAACCAGCGCAATCTTTCGGTCGCCATTGAGGAACGTAGTGTTGCCACCCGCGAAATAGCGATCATCTGTTCCATATCCTGCAAACACTCTTCCGAACTGGCCGTTTCGCATACTGGCTTTTGTTACGATATTGATCCCCTTGGTACTGCTGCCATCATCAAAGCCTGTGAATTGTGCCTGGTCGCTCAGACGATCAAATACCTGTATCTTATCAATGATCTCAGCAGGGAGATTCTTTAATGCAGCGGTTGCATCATCCCCAAATAACTCACGGCCGTCAATGGTTACTTTCTGTACATTCTCTCCATTGGCTTTTACCTGTCCGTTCTCTACTGTGATTCCCGGAATTTTTTTAGCGAGGTCCTCTGCGCTTGCATCAGGATTTACTTTAAACTGGTTCGCACTAAACTGTACCGTATCACCTTTTTGTACAACACGTGGCGAAGAAGAGATCACGGTTACGGATGATGTGACATCCGCTGTTGTGGCCAGGAAAATAAAACCCATATCGAGATCAGCACCACCCACTTTGATCGTTTTAGTAGTGGTTCCATAGCCGATAGAACTCAATATCACATTAAAAGAATCCGGCTTCACATCGTTAAAATGGAAGCGCCCAAGGGAATCGGTGACGGTAACTTTTCTATCGGTGGAATCTGAAATGTTCTGCAGGGTAACAGAAACATCCCTGAGGTTGGTAACAGAGTCATTGCTCTTAACCCATCCGCTAACGCGATGATTTTGTGCATGGCAAAATGCTGTGAAAATCAATGCGATAGATAGGAAAAATATTTTGTGTGCTGACATATCTCATAGGATAAAAGGTGATGAATAAGGTCATCATTTCTATTGGTTAAAAAGACATGCCAGCAGAGCTGAAAATCAACGTATTTTGAGCTCTCTCCTGGCGTTGATGGATACGCAAAGAGATAAAACAACCCATATGAAGAAGATTTTATTATTAGCCGCCATCCTCTCGGTTTGCTCTTTCAAACAAAAAGAAATTATATGGGTGGCCATCGGCGATTCGATCACTTATTTGAATGAACATAAAATGGAAACGGGTGACCGTATTACAAAAGGGTATATGACAAGAGTGGTTGAAAAATTACCTAATATCCATTACACCAACCAGGGACATAATGGCTGGACAGCGGTACGTATTGCTACCGAAATTGAAAATATTGGATTGACAAAAGCTGATGTCTATTCCATTTTTTTAGGAACCAATGATTGGTGGGGTAGTAAGCCGTTGGGTAAATTTGAGGATTATGAATTGAATACGGGTACAAAAACAGTATATGGTTCATTCAGGATCATTGTTAATAAACTCCTCAGTTTAAATCCTAAAGCAAAGATCGTTCTCATTACACCTATGCAGCGTGTGGATTTTGTTTATATCTCTAATTTTAAAAACAATGCGTACGGATCGTATAAAGAAAAGAACGGGCAGTTATTAAAGGAGTTTGCAGAAGCGGTGAACCAGATCGGGAAGTATGAACATTTTCCAGTGGTTGATCTTTACAACAAAAGTAAGATGACGCATGAGAACCTGGTGAAATTTAAAAGACTGAAATCACCACAAACAGGTGAATACAAAGAATATCGGTACCCCGATTTTATCGGCATTCCATTCAACCCCGAAACAGATGAATATCCGTATCCTTTGGAATCTATCGATATGACTTACGACGGTTTACATCCTTCAGATAAAGGTTATGAGATCATTGCAGATATGCTGGTAAAAGTTTTGAAAAAATATTAATAGCACGCGGATGACGCGGAACAAACTGATTTGCACTGATCTGATCCGTTATAGTCCGTTTTTTCCGCGTCATCCGTGTGCCATTCTCCGCTTACAACAGCGGAACTCTCGAAATTTTGAGCTTGTCGCACTACCATAATAAAAACTTCAACTGCATTTTAATGATGTTTAAAATACTGGATCTCTCTTTCATGTTTCTTCGCCGCTTCCAGTGATGGGAAAGTACCGAGGTTCTTTCTTTTATTCGTTTTCGGATCTGTTTTCCTTGAATAGATCCGGTATTGTCCCGATTTTAATTTCCTGATCATGGCTCGTTTTTTAACTATGACTATAAACTTTATGCCTGCTATATCCTGGTTATAAAAACATCGGTGAATCAATCGAAAAACATTTTCCTGCCGTATATGTCAGCAATTGTATGTGTAATGAATTACACAGGCATAGTTTTTTACCACATATCTAAAACCGGTCATGAAACGGGGGATAGTAAGCTTACTAAGTTTCCTTATTTTTTTTTCCCTCGTTCATGCGCAGGAGAAACCGGCGTATTCTCACCTGTTCCGTTTTTATTACGATAATGATTTTATCAATGTGCTTGGAAAAGGTACCGATCACCAATATACCGGTGGGATCCGCTTGGATTATTTTTATGCCAAAAAAGAAACCTCGCCTTCCCTTCTCAATAAATGGATGCCGAAAGCAGGAGCAGGCGCTGTGAATACGTATGGATGGAGCCTGATGCAAATGGCATATACGCCCGATGACCTGAAAAAAACAGAACCTGATGTAAACGATTATCCTTATTCAGGCGGATTGTTCCTGGTGCATACATTTCATTCTTCTGATCCTGTAAATAAAATGATGATCCAGACTGAATTGATCGGGGGAGTGATAGGCCCTTATTCATATGCGGCAGAAACACAGGAAGGTATTCATCGCTGGATACATTATCAATTACCTATGGGATGGAATTATCAAATGGGTACTGATCTTTTGCTGAACCTCAATCTCACAGCAGAAAGATCGCTTTGGGAAGCAGGTAAATGGCTCGAAGTAAATGCAGGCGGTAATATAAGGCTAGGCACGATGGAGGATGCAGCGAATATTTATGGACTGATCCGGGTAGGGAAGATGAACGCTTATTATGATGGATACCTTTCACAGTATGGTTCACCACGCGCGAACAAACCGAATCGTTCACAAATGTATCTTACTATAAAACCCGGGCTTTCCATCACTGCTTATAATGCTTTTTTAGATGGAGGCGTTTTTACCGGGCGCTCCAATTATTATCGTGTTGCACACAATGATGTGAGACCATATACCACTGAAAAAGGGATACATCCTTTTGCCGATGCCGCCCTTGTGTATTCTTCCGGAAAGATCAGCGTTGCACTTGCACAGAAAATAATGCCTTCGCTCCTGAAGGGATTTTCTCCGCACGCTGTTGGTAATTTTTCATTTACCGTTAGCTGGTAAAATGCGTAAACAAATTTTACCAACCCTTCCTACGGAACATCCTAATTATTTCATCTATCTTATTTTGCACCCACACTCCGCGAAAATGTTCCGTAGGAACATCCCGTGAGTACCCCCCGCATCGCGGGGCCGGTATTGGCATTCCGTAGGAACGCATGGTGGCATTGACGGGATTTTGAATGCGCAAATGATGGCATCGATTTTTTACAATGATGATATGCCATCCACCGTCATCAAATCAATGTCTTACGATCCGGCCCGGCAACGGTTGCGGATCGTGTATATATCAGGCACGGTATACGATTATAAAAAAGTTCCGCAGGCGGTATATGATGAAATGAAAGCTGCTTTTTCAAAAGGAACTTTTTTGAATCAACACATCAAGGGGCAGTATGCGTATGATAAGATCAGGTGATTTTTTGTGATGATTTTCTCCGGCAACAGGCCCTTTTCAATCTCTCCAAACGGATAAAATTTTTCTTGTTCTACATAATAACAGAAAAAAAGTATCATTTTTGAGCTTAAACTGTTTCTATGGCGCTCAATGAACTGAAAAAAGATATCGAAAAAATATCCACCAAAACCATGGCTGATATTGTTGAGATCCGTTTGCGCGAATTCCTGAAAAAGAAGTCATTCAAGCCCGGGGATCAGTTACCCAAAGAAATAGAATTGGCTGAAGCGTTGGGTGTAAGCAGGAATGTTGTGCGCGAGGCCCTCAGCCGCTTGCGCATGCTCGGAATGATCGAAACAAAAAAGAAAAGAGGAATGGTATTGGGCCGGCCTGATATACTGGGTGCCTTTGAAAAAGTACTCGATCCATTGATCATCGACAACGATACCCTGCAGAATATTTTCGAATTACGCCTGGTTTTGGAAATGGGTCTTGCCGATCTTCTCTATGTGTCAAAAACAAAAAAAGATATCGACGAACTCGAGGCCATCGCCAAAAAAGAAGTGACCGATGATTCTTTCAGGATCAAAAATGAGATCGCATTTCATGGCAAATTATACGAAATGACCGGAAACGCTACCCTTAAAAGATTCCAGATCATGTTGCTCCCGATCTTTGCATATGTTGTTACCCTCGAGAAAAAACCCACCAGGGGAAAAGTTTCCCACCTCGATCTGGTAGCCTTATTGCGTAAAGGAGATAAAGAAGCTTTCCGTAAAGGAATGCTGGCGCATTTGCAGCCGCATTTTGACCGATTAAAAAAATGATCACCCATGCCTGTTCACCGATTTTAATTCTTCCGGTCTGATTTTATTTGGAAATGTTAGCGAATACTTTCAAATTTGATATGTAGTACATAATGACTACTTGTTGACTATCCTCGTTTACAAACCATAAGAAATTACCAAGATGAGAATCAAACCGTTGCTGTTTTGTCTACTTGCGCTTGCAGGTGTATTGTTTGTTAATGCACGAATCGTATTGCCTTCCATTATATCCAGTAATATGGTGCTCCAGCAAAACGCGCGGGTGGCGTTATGGGGGAAAGCAAAACGTGGTTCAAAAATATCCATCATCACCGGTTGGAACAGGAAATCTTACTCAACAACCACCCTGCAGGATAGTTCATGGAAACTTATGGTAGAAACCCCTGCTGCCGGCGGACCCTATGAGATCAGTATCAGTGATGGGGAAGCAGTAACGCTCAAAAATATTCTGATCGGCGAAGTATGGTTGTGCAGCGGGCAATCGAATATGGAAATGCCTGTAAAAGGATTTGGCAACCAGCCCATATTACATTCCAATGATATTCTGGTTGATGCTGAGAACCCGCAGATCCGTCTTTTCCGCGTAGAAAAAGCAATGACCCGGACACCGCAACCCGATTGTAAAGCCACTCCCTGGGAAGACGCTAATGCACAAAGTGTAAAAGAATTCAGTGCCGTGGGTTACCAGTTTGCAAAAATACTCCAGGAGAAATTGAAAGTACCGGTTGGCGTGATTATGTCTGCCTATGGCGGAACTAAAATTGAAGCTTGGATGGATGCACAAAGCCTGAAAACATTTCCCGGAACAAAAATAATTCCTGTTTCAGATACAGCTGCGATCATAAAAAATGATGCAACCGTTTTATACAATGCCATGATACACCCGATCGAGGGATACGGTATTAATGGCGCGATCTGGTACCAGGGTGAAAGCAATCGCAGCAATGCCAAAGAGTATGATCGATTGATGCAGGAGATGGTTGCATCCTGGCGCAAATTGTGGCAAATGGGCGACTGGCCTTTTTATTATGTACAGATCGCTCCTTATGTATACACCGAAAGAGATGTGCGCGGCCTGGCGCCTGCGCTGAGAGAAGCACAGGAAAAAGCACTATCACTGATCCCGAATTCAGGTATGGTAGTTACAATGGATATCGGCATGGAAAAAACGATTCACCCGCCGGATAAATCCACTGTTAGCAGAAGGCTGGCTTACCTGGCACTGGCGAACCGGTATGGTAAAAAAGGTATTTCATTTGCAAGCCCTTCCTATAAAAGCATGCGGGTAACGGATACTGCTGTGTATGTAAATTTTCAAAATACGCCCAATGGTCTTATGACAACGGCAACTGCCTTGTCTGCTTTTGAGATCGCAGGGGAGGACAGGATCTTTTATCCCGCCAAGGCGAAAATATCAGGTAATGGTGTGATGATCGAAAATGGAGCAGTGAAAAAACCGGTGGCAGTGCGCTATGGATTCAAGGATTTTATTACCGGGGATCTTTTTAATACCGAGGGTTTGCCGGTGGCGCCGTTCCGAACGGACCAGTGGTAATTATTCACATGTTACGCCACAGGAAATAATTTTTTTTGTGGGTTCTCAGGAAATTGTTCATATTTGATATGTAGTACATAACTACAACAAAACATTCATTACCGATTGCTAAACGATGTTGCTTATGAAAAAAACATTTCTTCTTTTGCAATTGCGGTTGCTGACAGCGGCCCTGGTTGTATGCTTTTCCTTCGGGACTGTGTTTTCCCAGGAAAATACGGTTACCGGAAAAATTACCGATAGTACCGGTATCGGGCTAGACCGGGTAAGTATAACGGTAAAGGGCACAGCGAAAGGAACCTATACCGCAGCTGACGGATCTTTCTCCGTGAAAGTTTCTCCGGCCCAAACACTTATTTTTTCAGTCGTTGGTTTTGCACCCCGCGAAGTTTTAGTGGGAACACAAAAACTGATCAACCTGGCGCTTACACGCACAACCGATGCGTTACAGGATGTGATCGTTGTGGGGTATACACAGCAGACAAAAACAAAGATCACGGCTGCGATCTCGAAACTGAATCCCGAAGAGTTGAGAAATACCACGAGTCCAAACCCGGTTCAGGCATTACAGGGTAAGATAGCAGGCGTATCCGTTCCGATCACTTCAGGGCAGCCTGGTGTTTCTGCTACTAACCTGATCATTCGTGGTGGTACAAAACTCAATACATATGGTACGGGACTTGGTAACAGCGGCGGTGCTGCCGTGGGTAGCTCGGACGCCACCAGTCCGCTGGTTGTGATAGATGGTGTATTTCGCCCGATGGCTGATATCAATCCGGATAATATCGAATCCTTCCAGGTAATGAAAGATGCCGCTTCTACTGCCATCTATGGAGCAAGAGGTGCCAATGGTGTGATCGTGATCAAAACAAAAGGTGGCAAGTTCAATAGTAAAATGAACACAACCCTTAATCATCGTACAACATGGGAAACAAGCGCAAGGAGCTACGATTATATGGATGCCACGCAATATCTTTCGCTGGCACGTACCACAGTAAAAAATACATTCGATGGATTAGATAAAAATAATCTTTTGAACAATGGTGGTTTTTCTGCAGGCACAAGGGTATATACTGCCAAGGGCCAGTACGGAAACAATATCAACCTTACTGCCTTGTATGATAACATCGTTGCCATAGAAGGGATCGATTACGTAAACAAATTACTGGCGAACGGATGGAGGACAATGGATGATCCCATCAACCCCGGCGTTAAATTATTATATGCAGATAATCATTACCAGGATATGCTCTGGGTAACAGGGCTTACACAAAATGAAAACATCGCCATCAACGGCGGTAGCGACAGGGCAAATTATAATCTTGCTGTGAATTACGCCAACCAGGCCGGAACATTTATCGGTACGAATTATAAACGTTACGATATACTGGGCAATTTTGGTTTTAAGGTGACAGATAATTTCAAGCTGGATGCGATGGTGAATTACCAAAACATCTTGCCTAATTATGTTGAAGCATTTCAAAATGAGATCACCAGGGGTACACGCATCACTCCATTGATCCGCCTTTTCAAAGACAATGGCGATCCTACACCGGGTGAGTTGTACACTGTTCGCAACAGGTTCCATACGTTGAAATATGATGATACAAGGGTGTCAACCGAACGCATGGTAACAAGGCTGTCCGGTGATTGGGCCATTGCAAAAGGGCTTCATTTCAAACCATCTGTTTCTTTCCTGATGCAGGACTACCGTAATCTTTTTATGAGAAAGGGAACGCCTGCTGATGAAGTACAACCCAGTACACAAAGACAAAAAAATGAGGACCTCACCAATTCCCGTCAGTTGATGGTTGACCAGATACTGCAATACGATTTCAGTGTCCGTAACGATCATCATGTTACTTTACTGGGTGGGTTTAACTTTACGCGCAATACTTCAAACACGATCAATATCGGATCGCAACGTGCCACAAGCGATTATATCTATACGATCAATGAGCCTTCTACCGGTGTACTCAACGGTGTAACAACTTCCAATGTAACAGATTTCAGAACTACTTTGTCTGAATCAAGATCAGCCAGTTATTTTGGGCAGTTCAATTATGATTACGATGGAAAATATTTAGTAAGTGGTGCTTTGCGTTATGATGGTTTTTCCAATTTTGCTCCGGAAAATAAATATGCCCTTTTCCCGTCAGGTTCTGTTGGATGGAACATCAACAAAGAAAAATTCTGGAAGTATAAAGCGGTAAGCGCGTTGAAACTTCGTGCCAGCCTGGGCCAGGCCGGTTCAAGCGATCTTAGTATCACAGATACTTATGGCGGATATTCTGCTGCTTCGTATGCATTGGGTTCCGGTATCCTGCGGGCAAATCTTTCCAATCCAAATCTCAAATGGGAATCAACCAAACAATTTGATATTGCTGTTGATGCAGGATTTTTCAACGACAGGGTCACGTTAACGCTTGATTATTATAATAAGCTTACACAAAACAGGCTCGCTTCCAAACCTCTGCCATCTGAAGCACCATTTGCTTCCATCACATTCAACAACGGCGAATTGCGTAACCGCGGATTTGAAATTGAATTGGGTGCCTTGGTTGTAAAAACAAGGGATTTTAACTGGAGAACGAATTTCTCTTTTGCATTTAACCAAACAACGGTTACAAAGTTGCCGTCGAACGGCCGTTTAAAAAACCGCCAGGGTGGCGATGTGGTGTATGATCCATCCAGTAAATCATTGGTGGATGCTGGTGGTATTGCAGAAGGGGAAAGACCATTTGGTATATGGGTCTACAAAGTATTGGGCGTGTTCGCAACAGATGCAGAAGCTGCTGCATGGAACGCCAAGATCAAAGACAATCTTGCTTCACCTTCCGGTATACTCGTAGGAAAACATGCAGGTGATTTTATTTTTGATGATGCCAACGGGGATGGTGTGATCGACTCAAAGGACCAGTCGTTCCTCGGTTACAGAACACCTGATAAAATTGGTGGCATGCAGAATACGTTTTCATACAAAGGTTTTTCATTGAGATTTACCATGGATTTTGCTATGGGACATTTGATCACCAACGGCGCATTGGCAAGGGCATTGGGACAGGGCAGGGCCTTTAATGAAGGAGCACCTTTAACAGCACTCGGGCCGGATATCTGGCAAAAATCAGGCGATGCAGGAAAAACTTACGCGAGGTTTTCTTTTGCCGATTTCGATTTTGGTCAAAGAAACTATTTGCGTGGCGCCACATTGGGTGTGAACAACGGTTATTCTTCAGATGTATCCGTGATGTATGCCAAGGGTGATTTTCTTGCCTTCCGTGAACTATCCATTGCCTATGATTTTCCCAAAGCCATACTGCAGAAGATACATGCTACCGGTTTAAATGTATTTGCAAGCGTTTACAATCTTGGTTATCTCACAGGGTATAAAGGACTCAATCCTGAAAGCTATACCGGTTTTGATGACGGAAGTTACCCGCGCCCAAGACAGTTTTCACTAGGTGCCACTTTGAAATTTTAACTGATATACAATCAATAAAGACATGCTTTATATGAAAAAAATACGGTCAATCATACTAATCCCTTTCCTGGTGCTTGTGGTATTCAGTGGTTGTAAAAAAATACTGGAAGTCACACCACAATCAAGCATCACCGAGGAAACTTATTTTAAAAATGAAGGAGATTTTGAACCCTATGTAACGGGGATCTATACCTTCATGCGGAGTTTTGCCAATAACATTACCTATGGAACCGAACGCGGGGAAGAACTGGTGGCAGCGCTGAATTCAAGATTCGGTGTTCCATGGACACAGATCATTACACCTTCTTCAGGCGCCGTTAATTACAATGACTGGTACAAAGCGATCGGCCATTGCAATCTTTTGTTGTCTAAGATCCAGGATTTTCCATTTACCTCCAATCCTGATACGAAGAAAAAGATCGTTGCAGAAACCTATGCATTGCGTGCCTATTTTTATTTCCATTTAACAAGGATCATCGGAGATGCGCCATTAATGCTGCAGGCAGTAACTGATGAAAATGTTCCATTGCTTGCCCGCGCAAAAGCAACAGATGTAATGAAGCGGATACAGGGAGACCTGGATACAGCCATACTCAACCTGAAAGCAATGAGTACTTTTGCAGTGAAAACCTATCCCAGCAAATACCGTTTTGCCTATGGTTCTGTACAGGCTTTAAAAGCAGATGCAAAATTATGGAGCGCAAAAGTTTTAGCCGGCGGAACTGCCGATTTTAATGATGCACTTACTGCTCTTGCAGAAGTAGAAGCTTCCGGTGTATCGCTTAACACTGATTTTAAAAATGTAGTAGGCCTGCGCGCAAATTCGAATCCTGAAATTGTTTTGTCTGCCTATTACAGTCGCGATGAATCCGGTGCCAATTACGGGTTGAATGCTTTGCCTTATTTAACCGGCGTACAGGGTGCATTGAATATCGACAGTCTTCCTTATTGTGTTACCACTTCAAACGGACAGGGTGCTTACCAGATAAGTCCTAAATCAAAAGCATTGTTCACCAATACTTCTGATAAAAGGATCCCATACACCTGGGTAACCGAAAGACAATCTACAGGTAATAAGATCTCATGGATCACAAAATATCCCGGTACAAAATATACAGATGACAGGGTTTCTGATAATGATGTGATCATCTATCGTTTTGCAGACATCCTCCTGATGAAAGCAGAAGCACTTGCAGGACTGAATACCCCGGCATTGGCCATCACTGAACTGAATAAGGTGAGGGCACGTGCTGCAACAGGTGTTTATGCAGGTGCAACAGATAAAGTTTCTGTAGAAAAAGAAATACTGGATGAACGTGGCCGTGAATTTTATTTTGAAAACAAACGTTGGTATGATCTCGTTCGGTTTCACAGTGGCGGTACGATTAATGTGTACACGTATGTGCCTAACCTGGTAGGAAAAACAACGCCTCTGTTCTGGCCATTGAACACAACAGTACTTGCCAATAACAGTTTACTTATTCAGACAGCAGGATATTAACACGGATAATGAAACGATTGAACAGTGACGAAATCTTTGGCAATTGGGCAACCTTATTGCTTCCTTTGAACAGTGATGACAGTATCGATTATTTGGCACTTTCCGAAGAGATCGATACGATGATCTCAATGAAAGTGAATGGGATCTATTCAAATGGAACAGCAGGTGAATTTTATAACCAGACAGAAGATGAGTTTAACAGGATCAACCAGCTTTTAGCTGATAAATGTACAGCATCGGGTATGCCTTTCCAGGTAGGGTGCAGTCACATGAGTCCAAAGATCTCATTGGAAAGATTGCAGCGCAGCATTGCATGGAAACCGGGAGCAATACAGGTTATCCTGCCTGATTGGTTCCCGCCGTCTATGAAAGAGATCATTGATTTTTTACGGGTGATGGAAGAAAAAGCAGAGGGGATAGGACTGGTACTTTACAATCCGCCTCATGCAAAAAAAAGACTAACACCTGCGGATTTTTCGGAGATAAAAAATGCAGGTATTTCATTGGTTGGAAGCAAATTACCGGGAGGCGATACCGGGTGGTATGCAGCAATGAAAGAAGCTGTTCCAGGGATGTCGGTGTTTGTTCCGGGGCATCATCTTGCAACGGGTATTGGTCTCGGCGCAAAGGGTGCTTATTCCAATGTGGCGTGTCTGCATCCCGGCGTTGCACAGGAATGGTATGAATGCATGTTGACTGATATGGAAAAAGCGCTGGAACTTGAGTCACGTATCCGCATCTTTATGCAGGATCATATCGTACCTTTTATCCGCGAAAAAAATTATTCAAACCAGGCAGTTGATAAATTGATGACTGCAGTAGGAGGATGGACAACAATGAGCACGCGTTTGCGTTGGCCGTATCAATGGATAGAGGAAGAAGAAGTGACAAGATTACGATCCATCTATAGTGCGATACTTCCGGAATTTTCCAGGGGGTATTTATTAAATTAAAAACAGTACAAATAATAGAGCATATGAAAAAAATGGAAGGATTAATAGCCGCAGCCTTTACGCCGTTTCACGATGACGGATCACTAAACCTGGAGATGATACCTTCGTTGGTTGACAAGTTGGTACAGGATGGCGTTAAAGGGATCTTTGTATGCGGCAGCAATGGCGAAGGCCCAAACATGACAACACAGGAACGCATGCTGGTAGCGCAGGCTTTTGTAACCGCAGCAGCAAAAAGATTATTGATCATTGTTCACGTGGGACACAGCTGTATTGCAGAAGCCAAAGTACTTGCCGGTCATGCGGAACAGATAGGTGCCGATGCTTTTTCTTCAGTGTCTGCTTTTTATTTTAAACCGAATTCTGTTGAAACGCTTGTGAATTGCATGGCAGCCATTGCATCGGCAGCACCGGGACTTCCTTTTTATTATTATCATATTCCGGTTCTTACCGGTGTAGGTATGGATATGCTGGATTTTCTAAAATCAGCCGGACCGAAGATCCCGAACCTGGCAGGGATTAAATACACAGCACCCACCATACATGAGTTCCAGTCATGCCTGAATTTTGAAAATGGCAAATTTGATATTCTATACGGTACGGATGAATTGTTATTACCTGCTTTGGCTGTAGGCGCAAAAAGCGCCATAGGCAGTACTTATACATTTGCAGCGCCATTGTATTTAAAAACAATGGAAGCCTTTTCACGCGGTGACATGAAGGCTGCGCAACAATACCATTCCATTGTAGTAGAAATGATACGCATTTTCAGCAAGTATCCATCCATCCCTGCACAAAAAGCAATCATGCAGATGTTCGGCTGGAACCTGGGGCCAACAAGACTGCCGCTTGCAACACTGAACACTGCCAGCTATCATACACTTCAGAAAGAACTTTCAGCGATCGCTTTTTTTGATAAGGTGACTGAACTCAGCTCAAATGGAATTGGTGTTCTGTAATAATTGTTTTTGATGATTTCTCTAAGGTTTTAAAAACAGCGAATGCACCTCTTAAAAAAAATCAATACCATCTTTTTTTGCTTTCTCGCTATGAGCAGTGGTGCACAGAAAACAATGGATAAACAATTTTTTACCTGGAAACAGGCAAGTCCAATTCCCGACTCAATTGGTTTTGCAGGATCGTATGCAGGAGTCAGTAATAATGTTTTACTGGTAGCTGGTGGCAGTAATTTCCCGGAAGGAAAAAAACCATGGAGCAATGGTATTAAAACATGGTACGATAAAATTTTTGCACTTGACAAGATCAACGGTAACTGGAAAGAAGCTGGCAGATTGCCACGCCCGATGGGTTATGGTATTTCACTGACCTATAAAGATGGTGTGATTTGCGCCGGTGGCGGTGATGCATTGCAGAATTATCCAGATGTTTTTACCCTGCGTTATAGTAATGGTAAGATCAGCACAGAAACATTACCATCATTACCGGTGCCATTGATCAATGCCGGTGGTGTTATCCTGAATGATGTTCTTTACATCGGAGGTGGTATCCAGTCGCCAACGGGGCTTACTGTGAATGATTTTTACAGTCTGCCACTTTCCCTTCCTGCATCACAACGTGTATGGAAAAAACTACCACCTGTTCCAGGGAAATCAAGAATGTTATTTGTAGCAGGTGCCGGTGCCGATAAAATATATGTTTTTGGTGGAGTACATCTTTTTGGATCTGCGCAAAGAGAATACCTCAAAGATTGCTGGGCATATGATGCAGTGAATGGCTGGAAACGATTGGCTGATCTTCCAAATGTATTGGCGGCAGCACCCACGCCGGCTTACAAGGCAGGTCAAACCCATCTTGTGATCTTTGGTGGTGATGATGGAGCCGCAGCATCAAAAGTGATGGAGCTGAAAGATGCTCACCCGGGTTTTAGAAAAGAGATCCTGGCTTATAACACACTAACCGATTCATGGTCGGTAACAGGCAGTATACCGGTTGATGTAAAAGCAGATGCGGTTAATAATCCAAACGCAAGTATATATGCACCTGTAACAACAACTTTGGTTACATGGAACGATATGATCGTAATACCCGGCGGTGAAGCGAGGCCGGCAACACGCACCAACAGGGTATTGGTTGCAGAACCCCAACAACCCGAAGGTAAATTCGGCGGACTCGATTGGACAGTGATCGCATTGTATTTTGTTGCAGTGGTACTGATCAGTTTATATGTTTCGCGGCAAATGGGTAAGACAACAGGAGATTTTTTTCTTGGCGGACAAAAGATCCCCTGGTGGGCGGCAGGGCTGAGTATATTCGGTTCCAAGTTAAGCGCACTTACCTTTATTGCAATACCTGCAAAAGCGTATGCAACGGATTGGGTATACATCATGAATAATGTGATGATCGTGGCCATTGCACCGATCGTTACTTTTTTTTATCTCCCTTATTTCAGGAAATTAAAACTGACAAGTGTTTATGAATACCTGCAGATCCGGTTCAATCGCAGGGTTAAATTATTAGGAAGTTTTACGTTTGTTGTTTTCCAGTTGAGCAGGCTAGGTGTTGTTATATACCTGCCGGCTTTGGTATTGAGTACGGTTACAGGGATCAATATTTTCGCCTGTATCATTCTTACTACATTGATCACAACTGCTTATAGTGTACTGGGGGGTATTGAAGCTGTGATATGGACAGAAGTGATGCAGGTATTTGTATTGCTCGGTGGTGCTTTGGTGAGTTTCTTCTTTATTGCTTACCACACAGAGGGTGGTTTTAAAGGGTTGATGAGTGAAGCGTATGCACATGATAAATTCCGTGTGGCTAACCTCGGATGGAGTATTTCACAACCCGTTCTGTGGGTTGTGGCGGTAGGGGCCCTGTTAACGAATCTTGTTACGTACACTTCTGACCAGGTAGTGGTGCAAAGATATCTTACAACGTCGACAGAAAAAGAAGCCAGGCGCTCCATCTATACCAATGCATTCATGGTAATACCAGCTTCACTTATTTTCTTTGGTGTGGGTACAGCGTTATGGGTATTCTTCAGGCAGCATCCGGGCAATTTAAATCCGCATGGAAGAACAGATGACGTGTTCCCATGGTTTATTTCACAGGAACTCCCCGCAGGTCTATCGGGACTTGTTATCGCAGGCTTGTTTGCGGCTACCATGTCAACCATCAGTTCAAGTATGAATTCAATTGCCACTGTGGTTACAACTGATTTTTATAAATTATACAGACCGGCTGCAACAGATAAACAATCGCTTCGGTTCGCAAAACTGTTTACCGTTATACTGGGCGCTTCCGGTTGTTTGATCGCAATGTACCTGGTATACCTGCAGAATGCATCTATCTGGGATCAGTACCTGAAGATCATTGGTTTGTTTGGCGGTTGCCTGGCAGGAATGTTCTTTGCGGGTATTTTCTTTCCGCGTATCAACAGCAATGGTATTTTGGTGGGATTCATCGCAAGCAGTATCGGATTGTATTTTATACAACGATCCAGTGCCATCAATTTTTTCCTGTATCCATTGTTCGCGGTATCAGGATGCGTGATCACAGGTTATATTTTCAGTTTGTTTTTTCCGGAGAATCCTGGATCAAGAATTAAGTATCAAGAATCAAGTATCAAGAGTTAAGAATGATCACTTACAATATTATCCAATGAAAAAATGTCAAATAGCTTTCATGTTACTGTTACTTACAATGCAGGTGGCAGCTCAAACAGTGCCTGTTAAAGAACTTAATTTTTTATACAAAGCCGGGGAAGCGGGTTATAGTTGTTTCCGTATACCCGCCATCGTGGCAACCACGAAAGGCACTTTGCTTGCTTTCGCGGAAGCGAGAAAAAATGGTTGTGGCGATGCGGGCAATATCGATCTCGTGGTAAAACGTTCAAATGATAATGGAAAAACCTGGAGCAGCCTGCAAATGGTTTGGGACGACAGCACCAATACTTGTGGTAACCCAGTGCCGATCATTGATAGAAAAACAGGAAATATTATTCTTTTGTCTACCTGGAACCTGGGAACGGATCATGAAAAAGATATTATAGCGGGGAGAAGTAAAGACACACGACGCGTTTTTGTATTATCATCAAAAGATGATGGCCTTAGCTGGTCCTCTGCCAAAGAGATCACTAAAAATGTAAAACATGATAACTGGACATGGTATGCCACCGGCCCCGGTTCCGCCATACAAATACAAAAGGGTGGGCACAAAGGGAGGTTGATCGTTTCAACCAATCATGTGGAAGACACTGCTGCCAAAAGAAATTATGTGCAGGCGATTTATTCTGATAACCACGGAAAGAGCTGGAAGCTGGGTGGCATTACCAGACAGGACAGTATGAACGAATCAACGATTGCCGAACTCAGCGACGGGCGCCTGATGGTGAACATCCGCAATGCAAGTAAAAAAAGAACCCGCCAGGTTGCGATCAGTGATGACGCTGGTGCTTCATGGTCAGATGTATTTACCGATACTGTATTGATCGAGCCGGTATGCCAGGCAAACCTGATCAGTTTTATCACAAAAGATAAACGGCATGCATTGGCTTTTTCAAATCCTGCCAGCAGAACGGCCCGAACAGCGATGACTGCAAGGATCAGCTACGACGATGGCAAGACATGGGCCTATAAAAAATTATTGTACAATGGCCCTTCTGCTTATTCAAATATGATATTTCTTCCGAACGGAAACCTAGGCTGTTTTTATGAAGCAGGGTATGCCAAACCCTATGAGGGAATCGTTTTTGAAGATTGGCAGATCGATTAAACGATTTACTGGCAGATTGAATATAAATACAGCGCCCCACCATTAGTGGGGCTTTTTTCATCCAGGCATCCAGGCGATGTCGGTTTATAAAAAATATTTTGGGAAATCAATTAATCCAATTAATATTGGTCAACCAATTTTTGGTCAACCAATTTTTGGGTAACCAATTTTATAAACGATTGCTTTATGGACACAGTTACCGGTATTTTCGACAATATCAAGGCGATTCAGATTGATAACCCCGCCGATAAGATCATCAGCCAGCTCAAACAACTGGTCACTTCCGGACAATTAAAACCGGGCGACAGGCTTCCCCCAGAAAGAGTACTATCCGAAAGATTTGGCGTTGGCCGCAGTTATGTTCGTGAGGCGATCATGAAACTCGAGTTTTATGGTCTGCTGAAAACATCCCCGCAAAGCGGCACTTATGTAGCTGGTTATGGCATCAAGATCCTGGACAGTATGATCAGTGATATCATCAAGATCAATAAAAATGATTTTGGTGCATTGATCGAGGCGCGTTACTACATGGAGCTCAACTCTGCCAAACTCGCTGCCGAAAGAAGAAGCGATAACGATATCCTCGAGATCAAATCAGCTATTAACGATTACAATGAAAAAATTGACAAGGACCTCGAAGCAGTGGAAGAGGACATGCTTTTCCATATCAAAGTGGCGAAAGCAACCAAGAATTCTGCTATTGAGTCTATGATCCTCATCCTCGCACCGGATATCATCCGGTATAAAATTGAAACGGATGTGTGTAAACGCGACCTGGAGAAAATGGCCGTGCAGCAGCACCAGGATATCCTGGATGCAATCATCGCCCGTGATGCAAAAGCCGCACAGAAAGCTATGGCCGCGCATCTTGCCAAAATACTTGAAGCGAGTACCAAACATTTTTTAAATAATACCGACGATCTGGAATATTAGGAAGGAACAAAGTATACTGTTTTATAACGATTGCCATAACGACTATTTCATCATAACTAAAGTTTGCCGTATGAAAATTTCCCCTGCGATTGGGAGAAGCCTGCTTCTTCTGCCTATGCTGCTGTTTGCTGCTCTTTGCAGTACAGCCCAGCAACCCAAAGTAACTGTTACCGGAAAAGTAGTTTCATCAGAAACGAACACTGTTTTATCAGGTGCAAGTATCACCATTAAAGGAACACAACTGGGCACCATAAGTGATGCCGCGGGTAATTTTACTTTAAAGGTTGACAAAGGCCAAACCATCGTGGTTGGCTTTATTGGTTTTGAAAACAAAGAATACAAGATCAACACGAATCAAAGTCTTTCTGTATCACTTGCTACGGCAACTTCTACATCCGAAGAAGTGGTGGTGGTGGGGTATGGTACCCAGCGTAAATCGCATTTAACAGGCGCCATTTCAAAATATAAAAATGACAGGATAGATGAATCGCCGGTATCGCGTCTTGACCAGGCCCTCCAGGGAAAGATCGCCGGTGTGCAGATCCAGAACCTGAGTTCTGAAGCGGGCTCAACTCCAAAGATCCGTGTGCGTGGAATCAGCTCCATCAATGCGGGTGCTGATCCATTGGTAGTGGTTGACGGACAACCGGTGCCTGACGGACTCGCGTTCGTGAACATGGCCGATGTAGAGTCAGTAGAGGTTTTAAAAGATGCAGCTTCTTCTGCCATCTACGGTTCACGTGGTGCCAGCGGTGTGATCATTGTGACAACCAAAACCGGGCGTGCAGAAAAAACAAAATACAATGTCAAAATTTCTTCCGGTGTAAAAACACCTTATACCGTATACCCGATGATGACCGTTAGCGAATACACTAAAATGTTATTCGATGAAGCGGCCCTGAAAGCAACGGATCCAAGCATTACACCGCCAACACTTACACAGATCGCTTCATCTGCAGAAAGAGCAGCTTATGTATTGGAGAACACACTTACCGGCGCAACTGATTGGCAGCAGCAGGCATTACGCACCGGTCTTGCACGTAACATACAAATGAGTGCATCAGGTGGAAAAAAAGAAGTACAGTATTTTATTTCCGGTGCTTACAATAAAGACGAGGGAATGATGTACCACAGCGATTATGAAAAGTACAGTCTCCGCGCAAGAATTGATGCACAATTAAGCAGCCGTGTGAAACTTAGTATCAATATGAATCCTTCTTATTCAAGAAGAGAAAGACCTTCGGTTAACTTTATTGATTTTGTTCGCTTTCAATCTTATTTACCTGTTTACCATACCGATGCTACCGCAGCTTTTGTTAACCAGGTGGCACAGTGGGCCAATATCAAAGCGGGTGATTTTGCGCAGGCACGTCATTTCAACGGAAGGGTATACACAGGAACCATGCCGGATGGAAGTAACTGGGTAAATACTGCAGCTGTTGATCCGTTTGCAACTGCGAACAACACACCGAAATCTATCATGGAAACCAGAACGATCAATTCAAATGAATATCGTTTGCAAAGTTCTGCTGATTTAAGCATCAACATTTTACCAGGTCTTGATTTCAAGTCGCTCGCAAGTTCTTATGTGAATTATACCAACACGCTCGATTTCGCTAAAAAGAATTCAAGCAACGATGGTACCGTGAGCCGTGGCGTTTATACCAACAGGATGTATATCGACCTGCTTTCTGAGAACACATTGACTTACAATAAAAAAATAAAAGATCATTCTTTCAGTTTACTTGCTGGGTTTACTTCGCAGAAAACAACCATTAAGGATGAGCAGACAACAGGACTTGATTATCCAAGTGATAACATTACCACGTTGAATACTGCGTTACAGATCGATAAGGCAAACTCGTTTAATTCAAAAAACCAGATCGGTCTGGTTTCGTATCTCGGCCGTCTGAATTATAGCTATGCAAATAAATATTTGTTATCGGCCAGTTTCCGTGCAGATGGAAGTTCTTATTTCGCACCCGGTAAAAAATGGGGATCATTCCCTTCTGTTTCAGTGGGATGGGTTGCCAGTGAAGAAAAATTCCTGCAGAATGTGGATTGGTTAAGCAAACTAAAATTGCGTGGGAGTTATGGCGCTACGGGTAATAACCGTATCACTGATTTTGCATTCGTTGATCTTTTGTATTCTGCCAACTATCCGTTTGGTACAGGTAACGGAACAGTTGCTTCAGGACAGGCACCATCATCAACCATTCTTTCCAACCCGGATGTAACATGGGAAAGAACCTTCCAATACAATTTTGGTGCAGACATTAGTTTGTTTAAGAACAGGGTGAATCTGTCTTTGGATTATTACCAATCCAAAACAGACAGGTTATTATTACAACAGTCATCCATGGCCTTTACCGGTGTTCCTTTGTTCTGGAACAATATCGGCAGTTTGCAGAACAGGGGACTGGAAATTGAGTTGAGCACAACCAATATCGCTAAGAAGAATTTCAAATGGACAACATCGGCTAATATCTCTTTCAACAAAAACAAAATACTGGAACTGGGAGCTGAAGCTTACCTGCTTAACCAGGGAGAGCGTACCGAAATATACATGAACAGGGTGGGAGATCCATTGATCCAGTATTTCGGTTACAAAACAGATGGGATCTGGGTATCACAGGCACAGATCAATGATGCGAAAGCAAAAGGCCTGAACAGCGCACTGAGTAATTTCTTTGTACCGGGTGGATTGAAATTGGTTGATCTTAATGGAGATAACATCGTTGATGATAAAGATCGTACTGTGATCGGGAATCCTTATCCTGATTTCACTTATGGTATCACCAACAATTTCACTTACAAATCATTCGATATCGGTTTCACCATACAGGGTATCCAGGGTGGAACATTGGTGAATGGCGATCCAAATTACAATGAAACAAAAAGGTATAACAAGAACTACAATGCCAATCGTTGGTTAAGTCCGAAGTTCCCTGGTGACGGTAAAACACCTTATTCAACAGTAGGCTTTAACTGGATGCTGACTGATTATGTTGTGGAAGATGCATCGTACTATGCATTACGCGAAGTGATATTAGGCTATACCCTTCCGCAATCACTCGCTAAATCAGCACATGTAAGTTCATTGCGTTTTTATATTTCTGCGCAGAACCTGTATTTCCATTCTGCAAAAAGTTACAGGGGCATTAACCCGGAAGCAAGATTCAATACCGGGCCTTATGCAACACCGCTTGCTGATGGTTACCAGAGGGGAAGTTTCCCAATGCCTAAAACCATTTTGTTTGGACTTGACATCAACTTCTAATCTTCAAAAGATCATTATATGAAACGTTATCATTTTTATATCATTCTGCTTTGTTGCATCGCTTCAACTGCGTGTAACAAAGTGATAGACCTGTACCCACAGTCTAACCTGAATACCGGAACCTACTATTCCAGCCTGGAAGAAGTAAGGGCAGTACTGAACGGTTGTTATAACGGTATGCAGGATCCTTTACAATCCGAGTGGCAATTCACTGAACAACGCAGTGATAACAGCAAGCAAGGTGTTACCGGAAGTACTTCATCAGTAAACCGTGATCTGAGCGACCTGGATATGTTTATCCCGAGTACGGCGCATGCGGCTGTTTATACGTATTGGTTAACTACCTATAATAATATCCACAACTGTAATATTGTATTGCAGAAACTGGGTGTAAAATATGATGCTGCAAGTGGTAGTATCAGCTTTAACACGATTGATATTCCTGTAACAGACGGGGATCGTAAAAAACTGGCTGCAGAAGCTTTATTTATCAGGGCCTATCATTACTTCAATCTCGTTCGTTTATACGGCGGTGTATTTCTTGTGACTGATCCAATCTCACCTGCCGATGCAAAAACCATGAACCGTTCAACAGAAGCTGATATCTATAAATTGATAGAAGCTGATCTGAAAGCATCCGTTGCCAATGGCATCACAGCTAAATTTACTGCTTTGGCTGCAGCTGATATTGGTAAAGCAAACAGTTGGGCCGCGAAAGGATTACTTGCGAAAGTATACCTTACTACCAATCGTAAAGCGGAAGCGGCAACGCTTTTACAGGATGTGATGACAAACAGTGGTTACTCATTACAATCAAGCTACGCCAATGTATTCTCTGTTACCAATGAAATGAATTCTGAAATATTATTCGCGGTTCGTTTTAAAGCCGGTGGTTTAGGATTAGGTTCCGATTTTGCCAACCAGTTTGCTCCATTGGGTAGCGGTGCTGCTGTGGTGAATGGTGATGGCAAAGGATTGAATTATCCAAGTGCCGAACTCGATACCGCTTACACTACTGCAGATGCGCGCCGTGCTGTGAGTCTTGGTGTATATGGAACAGGTACCGCAGCCAAATTATACGTAAAGAAATATATTTCAACCGTAGCCGTTGTAAATGATGCGGAGAACGACTTCCCGGTGTTGCGTTATGCAGATATCATCCTGATGCTTGCTGAAGCACAGGGATTCAGTGCTGCAAGCGTTGCATTGATCAACCAGGTAAGGGTACCACGCGCATTTCCAACTGCCGCTGCTGCTGCTACTGTTGCACAGTTTGAACAGTTGTTGTCAAATGAAAGAAGACTCGAATTCGCTTTTGAAAACCAACGCTGGTTTGACCTGATGAGATTTAATACGACAATGACTACGATCAATGCCATTCAAAGAATGAAAGATCATTTCGCGAGTGAATATTACAATCATTACAGGTTGTATACGGCACCTGCATTAACCTTAGCAGAACTGCAGGCTAATGTAACAGCAAATAAACTGTTATTACCTATTCCACAAAGAGAAATAGATAATAACACACAACTGAAGATCACGCAGAATCCTGGATATTAATTAATGTGGCAATTTTCAAATTCCGCTATCATGAATTTATCAAAATACGTATTATCAATTTTGTTCTTGTTATCAGCAGCAACTCTCCATGCTTCCGAAATATTTGTGCGTACACAGGCAGAGTTGAATGATGCCATCAGTAAGGCATCTCCCGGTGATAAGATCGTAATGTCAAAAGGAGAATGGAAGAATACTGCCATTCTTTTTGAAGCAAAGGGAAGAGCGGGGCAACCGATTACCCTGATCGCGGAAGAAGCGGGAAATACAAGATTGACAGGCAATTCTTCGCTGCGTTTGGCAGGTGACTATCTTGTGGTTAGTGGTTTACGTTTTACGGATGGTTTTACAACAACGGGTTCGGTAATTGAATTCAGAAAAAGCGAACAGGTACTGGCAAATCATTGCCGTGTTACCAATTGTGTAATCGAGAATTATAGCAAACCCGGTCGTTTCGATAATGATAGCTGGATCGTTTTCTGGGGCAAACAGAACCGGATGGATCATTGCACTATCGGCGATAAACTCAATTCAGGTACCACACTTATTGTTGAACTGAATGACGAAAGAAGCCAGCAGAATTACCACAGCATCGACAGTAATCATTTTTATCATCGCTCAGTACTGGGATCGAATGGTGGTGAACTGATCCGCGTAGGTGTATCCCGTTATTCGCTTACGGCTTCGCATACGATCATAGAACACAATTATTTTGAAAAAGTTAATGGGGAAGTGGAGATCATTTCCATTAAAAGCGGTTATAATAAAGTATCCCAAAATACTTTCTTTGAATGTGAAGGCGGATTGGTATTGCGCCACGGAAATCATAATCTTGTGGAAGGCAACCTGTTCATCTGTAATAATAAAGATTTTACAGGCGGGATACGTGTGATCAATCCTGATCATACCGTTACCAATAATCTTGTATTAAATTCTGCAGGTGTACGTTTCCGTTCTGCCTTAGGTGTGCTGAATGGCGTTCCGAATTCACAACTGAACCGTTATTACCAGGTGGTAAATACAACGATCAATCATAATAGCTTTATTAACTGCGCCGCCATTGTATTTGGTGCAGGAAAAGATAATGAAAGAACCGCTGCACCTAAGAATGTTACATTCAGTGATAATTTTATTTCTACCAACGGCAATGTTTTGTATGAAGATCTGAACAACGATGGAGGAATGATCATTAAGAATAATGTAGCCAAAACACCGGCTGCCAATGTTCAGAAAGGGTTTACAAAAGTTCAGACAAAAAATATTCAATGGCACGGATTGAGTTTTGACTATCCTGTCAATTCCAGTGCCGGCGCTGATCTTACCAAAGTAGGTTTTGTGGAAAGGAATAAAGTAGGGGCCTCTTATTTTGTTGCAACAGAACCCGCACAGCCCAAAGGAAAGATCATTACTGTAACAGCAAAAGACAGTAAAAAATTACCTGATATTGTTGCAAAAGCGAATACGAATGATATTATCCAGCTAACAGGCGGTGGCCGTTTCGAGATCAGTGAGATGATGAAAGTGAATAACCGCATCTCTATTATCGCAAACCCAAAAGCAGAGATGGTGAATGTGGGAGAGAAATCGATTCCTGCTTTTTTCTCTATTGATAATGGTGGCAGTTTAACCATACAGGGTGTTGCCTTTAACAGCGCCTATGAAAGTTATGGAGATGCCCAGAGCGCGATCATCTCATCCACCAAACCGATGGTGAAGCATTACCAGCTGATCGTTAAGGATTGTGAGTTCTATAGTTTTAATGAGAGTAACTATGCCTGTTTTAAAGCCAGCAAGAGCACTTTTGCTGACAGTGTTGTATTTGAAAATTGTTTGTTCCGGAATATGAGTGGCGCTGCCATGGATCTTTCATCAGAACGTGAAGACAAAGGCATTTACAATGCCGAACGCGTGATTATTCGTAACTGTACATTCAATAATATGCTGGCCGGCGCAATCAATATATATCGCGGCGGTAATGATGAAAGCACTACCGGGCCTTTTGTTACGATAGATCACTGTACATTTAATGATGTGGACAACAGGGAACAGGGATGCGTGATCAAATTGATGGGTGTTCAATATGCACGTGTAACCAATAATATTTTTGTGCGTTGCGGACAGGGCGGCCGTTCCATTTGGTTTGAAGAACTTCCCTGGGATGATGTGAAAGTTGATTACAATGATTTTTACAAAGCAGGCAGGGTACAAACTTTCCAGGGTAAATTAATGGGCACACATAACCTGAAGATCGATCCGGCCTTCATAGAAAGTAAGAATGGTGAACTGGTGCTGCCAGCCAATTCACTATTAAAAAATAAAGCATCAGATGGAAAGAATATGGGTGCGAAATAAGAAAGCGATGAAAAAATATTTGCTCATAAGTATAAGTGTTTTATTGTTTCATGCTGTGCATGCACAACATCCGTCCATCATGCTTACCAAAAAGATGGTGGAAGAAGTGCGGGCAGGTATTAACAAATATCCTTTGCTTGGTTCTTCTTTTAAAAATCTAAAGGCAGATGCCGACAAAGCAATCTTGTTGCCGGTAAATGTACCCACACCGACAGATGGCGGTGGCGGAATCACCCACGAACAACACAAAAAGAATTACCAGAATGTATTGGCCTGTGGAACAGTGTATCAATTAACCAAAGATGCCCGTTATGCTAAATATGTAAAAGATGTTTTACTGCAATATGCGGCCGTTTATAAAACCTGGCCCCGCCATCCCAAACGAAAACAGGAACCCGGCGGACGGATCTTCTGGCAGAACCTTAACGACAATGTATGGGGCGTTTACATGATACAGGGCTACGATTGCGTGTATGATGCGTTGAGTAAAGACGACCGTAACAAAATAGAGAAAGATCTTTTTGCCGAAATGGTAAAAGAATTAAGCGAAGTGAATTCAAAAATATTCAACCTCGTGCACAATCATGCCACATGGAGTGTTGCCGCTGTGGGTATGGCAGGCTATGTATGTGGAAGAAAAGACTGGGTAGATATCGCATTACATGGTACTGATAAAGATAATAAGAGCGGTTTTCTTTCGCAGCTGAACCAACTTTTTTCTCCTGATGGTTATTATATGGAAGGGCCGTATTATCAACGCTATGCTATTCTTCCTTTTATGGTGTTTGCAAGAGCCATTCAGCAGTACCAGCCAGAATTGAAAATTTATGATTACCGCAATGGCGTGCTGAAGAAGGCGGTGAATACAAGTCTTCAATCTACCTATACCAATAAAGCATTTTTTCCCTTGAATGATGCGTTGAAAGATAAAACATATGAAAGTGAAGAACTGGTATATGCAGTAGATCTTGCCTATGGCGATTTTGCTTCAGGTAACGACCTGCTTGATATTGCGCAACAACAAAAACGCGTGATCGTTAGCGATGCCGGTTTGAAAGTTGCGAAAGCCATCGCCGAAGGCAAAACTATTCCCTTCATTTACAAACCCATGTGGATCAGCGATGGGAGTGAAGGTAAAGAAGGTGGCATTGGTGTGTTAAGGAGCGGTCCGAATAACAACCAGACCTGCGTTGTTATGAAAGCTTCTTCACAAGGGATGGGTCACGGGCATTTTGACCGGTTGAATACTTTGTTCTATGATAATGGCGTGGAAGTATTGGATGATTATGGCTCCGTTCGCTTTCTGAATGTAGAAACAAAAACAGGTGGCGGTTATACCAAAGAAAATGATACCTGGGCAAAAACGACTATTGCACACAATACATTGGTGGTTGATAAAAGATCACATTATGGAGCGAATGTTGACGAGGCTTCTAAGTATAGTCCAACACTGGTTTATTTTGATGCAAACAAACAGTTCCAGGTAGTAAGCGCTACTGAAGAACATGCATATACAGGTGTAAAAATGTTGCGTACCAATATTCTTTTTCAACCACAGGGTGCTGCTGAGCCTTTGTTGCTTGATGTATTTAAAGTAACCAGTGCGCAGAAACACCAGTATGACCTTCCTTTCTGGTACACGGGTCATTTAACAAACATCAATTTCCCTTATAAGTCCAATCAATCGCAGCAATCACCTTTGGGGGATAAGGATGGTTATCAACATATCTGGCTCACGGCAGAGGGAAAAACAGGAGTGGAGAATGGAGCGATCACTTTTTTGAACAACAGTAAATTTTATACGACTACCTTCTTAACCGATACGTCAACCAAAGTGTCATTTCTTGCTACCGGTGCAAATGATCCGAATTTTAACCTGCGCCATGAGAAAGCCTATATGATCACACAATCCTCAGCAGGTGATCATGTCTTTGTCAATATCACCGAACCGCACGGTAAGAATAACCCGATCGCAGAATTTACAACCGGATTTATGCCCGTTTCCAAAAATATCCGTTTAGTAAAAGATGCAGTAGATACAACTGTATTTACATTTGAATACAACAAACGAACTTATACTATTCAATTACAATACAATAACAAAGAGCAATTCATTTCTATTAAATAGACTCTTAAGATAAAACCATTTAACATTTATCATTCAAAATAACAATATGATCCGAAGTAACGAGTTCCAATTTGAAAACGAAGTGCCATGGGAAGATCTCAATAACGGCATCCAGCGACAAGTTTACGGTTATGACGATACCCTCATGCTGGTAAAAGCAAAATTCATCACTGGCGCTGTAGGTGCTATGCATCAGCATCACCATAGCCAGGTGACCTATGTGGACAGCGGCGTTTTTGAAATGACCATTGGTGATGAGAAGAAAATTATTAAGAAAGGCGATGGCTATTATGTTCCACCAAATGTATTGCATGGTTGTGTTTGCCTGGAGCCCGGTATTTTAATTGATGCATTCAGCCCGCACAGGGAAGATTTTTTAAAATAGTGTTTGATGAAAAAAGTTTTTGTTCCGTTAGCCCTACTCATAACGTTTACTGTTTCTTCGCAGGATGCAGCGGTTAAACCTGCTGTTCCTGATTCAACCATTAAAGTGGTGGAATACCCGAAAGACTATACCGGTAAGCTGGATGTGGTATATACAAAAGTGAAGGATTGGGATGGGAGAGAAGATCTTTACTTCAATCCCAAAGCAGCAAGACCCACACCTGTTATCTTTAATATTCATGGTGGTGGATGGAACCATGGAACCAAAGAATCGCAATCAGGATTTGCGGCTTTTTTCAAAGCGGGTTATGCAGTGGCGAACGTAGAATACAGGCTCTACCCTGTAGCCACAGCGCCTGGTGCAGTGGAAGATGTTCGCCGCGCTATTTTATACGTAGTAAAACATGCGAAAGAATTAAACATCGATCCAAATAAAATTGTGTTGATGGGAGCAAGTGCCGGCGGACATTTGGCGCTTATAGCAGGTCTTCTGCAGAATGACCATCAATTTGACGTGGAATACAAAGATGTGAACGGTTTTACCATTGCAGCCATTATTGATAAATACGGCCTTGCGGATTTTGCTTTCCCGGGTATTGAAAAATATAAATCAGAAATTAACTGGCTGGGCGATTATGGAAAGGACCGGAAACTGGTAGAATCTGTTTCACCTATCTATTATGTAAAGAAAACAAGCCCGCCTACGTTTATTGTGCATGGAGATGCAGACCCAAGAATTCCTTATGAACAATCTGTGGCACTGCATAAAAAATATGAATCGGTTGGTGCGAAAGTAAAATTCATGACCGTGCACGGTGGCTTGCATGGTAATTTTCCAAAAGACGAGAACAAAAAAGTAAATGATGCGATCATGGCTTTTCTCAAAGAGAATGGGCTTTAAATAAAATACTATGAAAGTAAAAGGCCTAAGATGGTGGGTACTGGGATTGATCGTGCTGATCACGATCATCAATTATCTCGATAGGGGTACGCTTAATTATATGTGGGTGGCCAATGTTCGAACGCATTATACGTTGGTAACAGATACTACCGGAACAACTGCAGTACCCTATGCTGTGTATGTGCCGGCAACCAAACAATATGCTCTATTCAATGAAGATAAAACCATACAAAATGTAGATGAAAAACTGGTGACAGCTGAGTCAACCACTTCTGTTCAATACATAAAAAAAGGGGGTATCGCTTACGGCCTCGGTTTGGTTGACCCGAATGATTCGCCAACAGTAACAGATGCCAAACTAAAAAAGTTATATTCTTATATCTATATGTTCTTTATGGTTGCCTACGGAATCAGCCAATTGGTTTCAGGGAAAGTGTATGATAAGATAGGAACACGCAAAGGCTTTATTTTGTCTGCCGTGATCTGGGGAACGGCAGATATGCTTACTTCATTGGCAAGAGGTGTGGCTTCCTTAAGTTTTTTTCGTGTGTTATTGGGATTGGGCGAAGCCGGCCCATGGCCCGGCACTGTAAAATCAAATGCAGAATGGTTCCCGGTAAAAGAACGTGCATTTGCACAGGGGATGTTCGGTGCAGGAGGTTCTATTGGAAATATTCTTGCTCCATTGATCATCTCGGCCTTATTTCTTGCATACGGTTGGCAGAATACTTTTATCATCGTTGGTTCGTTAGGTATTCTCTGGATCATTCCATGGCTGATACTCAACAAAAAGAAGCCAGCTGAGCATCCATGGATCACCGACGAAGAAAAAGCGCATATATTATCCGGACAATCACAGAATGTTTCAGTGAATGATAAAGGATTATCATGGAAAGAATTATTACAGGATAGAAAAAGTTACTCAGTAATACTTGGCCGTTTCTTTCTCGACCCGATCTGGTGGATGTTTGTTGCATGGCTGCCTATTTATTTAAGTAACCAGTTCAAACTCGATATTAAGCAGGTTGCGTTTTCCGCCTGGGTACCTTATGTAGGTGCAGCCATCGGTGCGATAGTAGGGGGATGGTTTTCGGGTTATCTGATACGCAAAGGAAAAACAGTGCATAGCGCAAGGAAAACGGCGATACTTACGGGCGCTGCCATCACATTACCTGCCATGATCGCTGCGGCTTTTGCAAGTACCGCATTGATCGCTGTGATCATCATGGCGTTTATTCTTGCGGGGTTCCAGTTCGCTATTGTAAATATTCAAACATTGCCGAGCGATTATCATTCAGGTAAAACCATTGGTTCACTCGCAGGGCTTGGCGGCGCAGCAGCTGTTTTAGGAACGATTGTAACTATGTTCCTGGTACCCTATATTACGAGTGATAATAACTGGATCTTCTTTTTTGTGATGGGTGCATTATTGGTACCGCTATCCATCGCATCCGTATTTATCTTTGGCAAAAAAATTAATTGATATAATATTCTAAAAAAGTACACATGAAATTAAAAGGAAAAGTTGCGGTGGTTACCGGTGGTTCAAGAGATATCGGGAAAGCAGTGTCTATCAAATTGGCCGCGGAAGGCGCAAAAGTAGTGATCAACTACCTGAACAATGAGTCTCAGGCAAAAGAAACACAGCAGGAAATTAAGAAAGCCGGCGGTGACGCTGTGATCGTGAAAGCAGATGTTTCCAAAGATGCCGATGTTATGAACCTGGTAGCAGAAGCACAAAAAGCATTTGGTTCATCCATACATATTTTAGTAAATGTAGCCGGCGGCTTGGTTGCGCGTAAATTACTGGAAGATATGGATGCTGATTTCTGGGATCATGTAATGGGACTGAATGTGCGTTCTGCATTTTTGGCTTCGAAACATGTGGTTCCTCATATGCCCGCAGGCAGTGCGATCATTAATTTTTCTTCACAGGCAGGCCGTGATGGTGGAGGATTTGGCGCTTCGGCTTATGCAACAGCAAAAGGGGCAGTGTCTACTTTTACAAGAGCGATGGCCAAAGAACTCGGTCCTAAAGGCATCCGCGTAAATGCGGTGGATCCAGGTATGATTGCTACCTCTTTCCATGATACATTTACCAAACCTGAAGTACGTACCAATGTTGCGAATGCAACACCTTTACGCAGACAAGGTAAGGCAGAAGAAGTGGCCGACCTGGTAATATATCTCGCGTCTGATGAAAGCAGTTTCATCACCGGAACAAATATTGATATCAATGGGGGAACTTATTTTTCTTAAAAAACTTCGTGAATCTTCGTGACTTGGTGTCTTAGTGGTTCCATTTTATTTTGAACCACCAAGACACCAAGTCACGAAGAAACACAAAGGGTTAAAGATTTGCATGTGAGATATTTATTGATCATTCTTTTCTGCGGTGTCTTTACGATTGCGCACGCTTCCGACAAAATCGCCAGTACAATAAAGGAACTAAATGAATACGCAAGCGAAGCAAAAGCCGGCGATCATATCTTCCTGAAAGACGGCGTGTATAAAGATGCGGTTATTAAATTTAATAATAGTGCTGGAACAGAAAACGCTCCGGTAACAGTTAGTGCACAACACCCTGGTAAGGTTTTCCTCGAAGGGAATTCATCCATCAGCTTTTCCGGGCAATACATTCATATTAAAGACCTTGTTTTTCAAAATGGTGGGCATGAACTGAAAAGTAAACAGGTGATCGAGTTTCGTATTTCTGAAAAAGCACAGGCCTCCCACTGTACAATAAGCGATTGTGTGATCAATGATTTCAATAATACCATCAAAACAGACGTGAATGCCTGGGTGGGGATCTATGGTGAATACAATGTAGTGGAAAGGTGTTTGTTCAAAGCCAAAGACAATATGGGGCCAACACTGGTTGTATGGCTCGATAGCAGCAGGGCGGCGCATCATACGATCGCTGAAAATTATTTTCTCACAAGATCAAATGGCGCACAGGTAGACAATGGCCTCGAGAGCATCCGTATAGGCGACAGCAAAACTTCTTTTACTGATGCACATTGCGTGATCGCGTTTAACCGTTTTGAAGATTGCGATGGAGAGATCGAGATTATCTCCAACAAATCCTGTCACAACAGTTACCTGCACAATACTTTTTTTAATTGCGATGGGGGATTAACGCTTCGTCATGGTAACCATACTTTATGCGATGGAAATTATTTTGACGGAGGAAAGAAAAAACTTTCTTACGGTATCCGTTTTATTGGTGAGGGACATGTAGCCATTAACAATTATTTCCGTAACCTGCATGGCGCTTCGCATGAGTTGTACCGCTCACCGGTTTCTTTATTAAATGGTCTTATAAACACACCGATCAATGGTTATTACCAGGTGAGGAATGCAGTGGTGACTGATAATATTTTTATGGATTGTGAAACGCCATTGATACGTATCGGCGCTTTTTCTCCCAAAAGGGACGGAATGAGTATCGCACCGGATACCGTAACGATACAGAACAATGTCTTTGTTAATTCTGGCAACGCAACCGGCGATGTATTAGAGATTATTACACCTGCATTGCATTTTACAGTAAACGGGAATAAAATATCAAAAGGATATAAAGTTGCACAACCGGGATCGTTTACTGAGATAGCGAAAGGCACCGAGAAATCGGTCACCCAATCTGACTATCCGGCAGTTCTTACACTCAATAAAGGTGTAGGAGCAGGGTGGGTTTTGCCAAGGATCAGGGAGAAGATGAAAGGAAAAAAATACACCTATTTAGTTCCTGAAGATGTTGGACCTACCTGGGGTAAGAATTAATAATTAGTAGTTAGTAATTAGTAATTGGATTCTGCGCATTTGATGATCTTCATCTAAATTGGGAATGAAAAGATTATTTGGCCTATATCGACAGCATGCAATTACACGATTAGTCTACCGAGAATTATTAATTATTAACTACTAATTATTAATTAATCAAGCCTCCGGCTTCGGCACTTTCCTTTTCTTAAACTTAAAAATTTCCTTAGTAACATCCGGCTGATTATCCCCCAATAAAAATCCCAGTGGTTTTAAATTTTCTATTCTGTCGAATATAACTTTTGCGATAGCAGTAATCGGGATCGAAAGAAACATTCCTGATAAACCCCATAAAGCCCCACCGATCAATACTACCACGATCGATATCAATGCATTGATCTTTACTTTGGATGCTACGACCTTGGTAACAATGATATTATTGTCGATGAATTGAACCACAAGATAGAGCGCAATTGACCAGATGGCCTGTGATGGATTCCCCGTAGCCAATGCCATTAATACAGGCAACAGAATGGCTACAATCCCTCCCAGGTAAGGTATCAGGTTTAATATGGCGCCGATGGTTCCGATCAGGACGGCATACTTAACGCCAATAAAAAGCAGTCCGATAGAATTCATTGCAGCAACCAAAAGCATTTCTATCAGGAGGCCGACCAGGTAACTTTGTATCAATGCTTTTGTTTCAGTGAGTACTTCTGCAACAAGCGGGTGTCTTTTTTTGTCGAACATTTCTGCTACAAATTCCAACAGCAAGGGTTTGTAATAAAGAATGGTAAACATATAAACCGGCAATAACAGCACAACCGCCAATACACCACTAACTGTTCCCAGTGTTTGGCCGATCATGGCAGGGCCGTTACTCATCCCGTCATTTTTTATTTTTTCCACCCATCCGTCAATGTTTGGTTTTGCGATATGAAATTTTTCAGATATCCAAAGGATCGTGTCATCCAGAAATTTTGTAAAATGTTCTTTGAATTGCGGCAATGATTCTGTGAACAGACTCAATTGTATCCCGATAAAATAAAGTGTACCCAGTATCACAGCAAAAGAGATCAATAGCGATACAAAGATGGCTAGTACCCTGTTAAGTCCTTTGCCACAAAAAAAATTGACAACCGGATTTAGCAGTATGGCAAAAATGAATGAAAATACAAGCGGTACAAGAATATCTGCACCAACATATAGAATATAAAAGAATGCCAGTATTCCTATTGTTATCAGGGATAGCTTACTATAAACCGGCAGATGAATATAACGCGTAGAGCCGGTAAGAGACATGTGTATGGATTATGTTTTCAGTTCACTACTAAAAAAACTGTACCACCCATTTCGATCTTTGATCTCTGGCATTTATTCTTTAATAAATTCACTACAAGTGGAATGATAAACAAACTACACAAATCAATGTGGCACATTTATTAAATTAGTGGTGCAACCATCTAGCCCCCGGAAGAAGCAGGCCTTTTAATACCTGTGATGAGAATTCCATTGATCATTTGTGCTGTTAGTTGAAACTTTCGTTCTAAAAAAGGGCATGGAAAACAGATTGAAGATATTATTATTGGAAGATGATCCCGAAGATGTAGATATCATTCAGCATATCATACAAGAAAATATCCCTGGTGTTGATTATTATTTTGCAGCCAATAAAAATGCTTATCTGCATACATTGTCAGAAATACAGCCCGACTGTATACTGGCAGATAATTCTGTAACCGGCATGAATGCCGGAATGGCCCTTGCTACCGCCCGTGAATTGTTGCCTGAAGTGCCTTTTATTATGGTTACCGGCGCTGTTCCCGAAACTTATGCCATCGATATGATTAAAGCGGGAGCAGATGATTATATTATTAAAGATAGGTTGCAACGTTTGCCAGCGGCTATTAAAGCGGCAATAAATAAATACCGTGCAGGTATTGAATTAAAAAGAAACGTTGAAAAGCTCAGAGAGAATGAAGAAAAATACCGTACACTGGTAGAAAGGGTATCAGATGGTTTTATCGCTCTCGATAAAGATTTCCGCTATACTTACCTGAACAGACAGGCCGGAGAATTGATGCACAAAGACCCTGCGGAACTTATCGGGAAAAAAATATGGGATGTGTTCCCTGATACGGTTGGCTCAGAAACATATTACAACTTTCTCAGAGCCATGGAAGAACAGGTATATGTATGTAGTACTGATTACTATCCGCCACTCGATCTCTGGCAGGAAAATCATATTTATCCTTCACCTGAAGGAATCTCTGTTTTTACCCGTGATATTACCGAAGCAAGAAAATCCGCACAAACAATGCGAAAAATGGAAAAAGAGATGATGCATCAACAGATCCAGGAACAGAAAAAGATTGCGCGGGCAATCATTCATGCACAGGAACAGGAAAGGAACCGTATAGGACAGGAGTTGCATGATAATGTAAACCAGATATTGGCCGCAACCAAGATGTTTCTCTCAAGTGCTGCCAAAAGTGACGCAGCCAAAGAAGCCATCCGGTACCCGATACAGTTGATCGATAATTCCATTGAAGAGATCCGCTCACTCAGCAGCAGGCAGGTAACGCCTTTAATGAATATTCCTTTGAAAGAAATGATAGAAGAATTGATCGATAAAATGAAAGTAAGTGCAAAACTTACGGCCGTATTGGATTATAACGATCATAAAGATCAAATGGATGACGATCTCAAGTTGAATGTTTACCGAATTATACAGGAACAGGTCAATAATATTGTTAAGTATGCGGCAGCAAAAAATGTATTAATATCCATTCGCACCGAAAAAGATGGCACACATATCCTGATCTCCGATGACGGGAGAGGATTTGATACAACTAAAAAAAGAAAAGGTATCGGCATATCAAATATGATGAACCGCGTTGAAGCATTTAATGGCTCCATCAAAATTGACAGCGCTCCGGGAATGGGATGCAGGGTGCGTTTTGCAATACCTGCAACGGAATGTATCAAAAGCCTTTAAATGGATGCATAGGATTAAACAGTTTCTTTATCACTGTTAGAAATAAAAAAAGCCATCCTGCTGAAAACGGGACGGCTTTTTTTATTAAAAGAAATTCTACTTAACGTGTTTGCTGATGATCTTGGCAAGATCAAACATAGAAACCTGGTCTTTGCCGAATACTGCTTTTAATTTAGCATCAGCATTGATCATCCTCCTGTTGGCTTTATCCTGGAGGTTGTTCTTTTTAATGTAGTTCCAAATTTGTTTAACGATCTCTGTGCGTGGTATTGGTTTTGGTCCAATCACTGCGGCCAGTTTATCACTTGGTGTCATTGCGGCCATGAAAGCTGCGTTGGGTTTTCTTTTAGCTGCTTTTTTCTTTGGAGCTGCTTTTTTTGGAGCTGCTTTCTTTGGAGCTGCCTTCTTTGCTGCTTTTTTTGGAGCTGCTTTTTTAGCGGCTGCTTTTTTCTTTGGAGCTGCTTTTTTTGGAGCTGCTTTCTTTACCGCTTTCTTCGGTGCGGCCTTTTTTGCGGCTTTTGCCATGGTAGTTAGAATTTAAATGGGTTAGTAATTATTGTACTAATATATGCATTGTTCCATATAAATACATCTTGTTTTACAGGGAAGCTGAACAAAGTGTGCATATGTTTTTGAGGATATTGCTTATTACTGTCCAAATATGGGTGAATAACCCGTTTTTCATTGGGAATTGGCGCCTAATTAAATAGAGAGAATGGAAGAAAAAAACAGGGTTGTAAAGTGGACTCCTGGCTGGCTTCGGGGGAGAGCAGATAGGGAGAGTAACGCTGTCGAAGAGAAAACCCTGCTTAAAGAACCGCCACTTGTTTTCTGGTAAGAAATATTTTAGCTTTAAGTCCCTGATAAAATCACAACCATGAAGAAAGTTAAAAAGTTTTTTGTTGCAGCAATACTTGTAACAGGAACCATATTGTTTACATCATTCAAAGCAGGTACATTCAAAACAACTGCAGCAGCCACACTCACCGGTGCATGGGGCTATGGAACACCTGAGAACAAAACGGTGATGATCTATTCAACCAACGTATTCTCAGTGGCCACTTATAATATTCCAGGCAAAAAAATGATCAGTTCTTATGGCGGTACATGGAAAGTGGATGGTAATAAATTATTGAGAAAGATCGAATGGCACTCTACCGACTCAACACAGTCAGGAACCGAATGGAACCATGATATGCAGTTAACAAATACCAGGCTCACTACCAGCCAATCAAATGAAAAATGGGATCGTTTGGATGATGGCGGTCCTGGTGAACTGGCAGGCGTATGGGTGATCACCGGTAATTACACCAATGATAAAGTATCCAAACGGGGCAGCCCTTTCTATCCAAGAAGAACCATGAAAGTTTTGTCTGGAAAATATTTTCACTGGATCGCTTACAATGTTGCCAGCAAACAATTTCTGAATGCCGGTGGTGGTGCATATACTACTGCAAATGGCAAATACACGGAGAATATCGAGTTCTTTACCAAGACTGCTGAAAGCGTGGGCAAGAGCCTTGTATTTGATTATTCATTTGTTGATGGAGACTGGCGGCATCGCGGGCAGAAATCAACAGGTGGTGCGATGGATGAGTGTTGGTCGAAAAGAGAAACGCTTGAAAAATGATAAGACGATATCTTTATCTCCTTACATCTATCCCATTGCGCGCATTGAATATAAACTGGGATAATTCTTCGAGCATTGATTTGGTAAACCAGGTCATTTTTACGAGTTTTTTTAAGGGCAGACTCATAATTTCATTAAGGGTATAAAAACCTTCTTTACGCATCGCAAATTTAAAGTCATCACTAAGATCCAGTGACGCAATAGAACGATTGACGATCTCTTCCAACCTATGATCCATACAGTTTGTTTACTTCTGTATCCTGTCTAAAAACTGTGCCATTGATATACATCTTTAAATAACACTTATGCAATTACGTGTCTTTTAACGCAGTCTTAAAGAGCAGCGGAAATATTTCTACAGTGGGCACCCCATATAAAAAACTAAATAACCCTCCCGGGAACGGGAAGGTGTTCATCAGCACCAACTTGCCAGAAGGGCCGATCATACTTTATAAACGTACATCCTGTATAATCCTTACAGGACGGACCAGGTATTTTAATTTCTGAATACCGGTTGAATCTGTAACTAATTACCGTTTCCAGCGTTTGCAGTACAAATGCCGTTTATGATCGGGAACTATTTCAAAATTGCATGGCGCCATATCATGCGTCACAAAGGATACGCAGGTCTCAATATACTGGGCCTGTCTATCGGAATCTCGGCCTGCCTGCTGATCCTTCAGTATGTATCTTTTGAGCTCAGTTACGAAGATTTTCATGTTAATAAGGACCGTGTATACCGTATACAGCAGGATCGTTTTGATAACGGGAAGCTCAGTACGCAGTGGGCAGCGGGTGCTTATGCTACCGGCAATACTTTCAAGGACCAGGTTCCGGAGATTGAAGATTATGTAAAAGTGCTGCGCAGGGGAGAAGTGATCACAGAAATAGATAACCAGCCCGTTAAGATCGATCGGATGTTCTATGGCAGCAGTTCTTTCTTTTCGATTTTTACCTACCCCTTGATCGCGGGAAATAAAAATACGGCGTTAAAAGAACCCTATACAGCGGCCATTTCTGCCTCTACAGCAAAGAGAATATTCGGCAGCACCGAGGCAGTTGGTAAAACGTTGCAACTTAACAGGAAGGACAATTATACCATCACCGCAGTATTCGAAGACGCGCCGGAGAATACACAGATCAAACCGAACCTGCTGATCTCATACAGTACGTTTGTAAAACGTGTGGGGCCCAATAACAACCCCGAAACCGCCTGGCAATGGGATGGATGTCTTACTTATGTATTGCTACGTAAAGGTGCTGATCCTGCTGTTGTTGAAAATAAATTTGTGCCTATTGTTGAAAAAGAAGCTGGGGCGGGTCTGAAAAAATTCAATGCTTCGGTCACTTATCATCTGCAGCCATTAAAAGATATTCACCTGTATTCGCATTATATGGGCGAACCGGAAACCAATGGAGATGGTAAGACCACCTACCTGTTACTCGGCATTGCCCTGTTTATCGTGGTGATCGCCTGGGTGAATTATGTGAACCTTGCCACTGCACGCGCCATCACGCGGGCAAAAGAAGTGGGTATCCGCAAAGCGATCGGTTCACAGAAAAGACAGTTGGTTATTCAGTTCCTGGCAGAATCCGTTTTACTTAACGGACTGGCGCTAGGATTGGCACTGTTGATCATGCTTGTATCGATACCCGGATTCAATAGCATCACTGGGCAACATCTTTCTTTTTCTCTTTTTATACAGGCAAATTTCTGGCTGGGTATGGCATGTCTTTTTATCATCGGCGTATTTTTCTCGGGACTGTATCCTGCGTTTGTTTTATCGGGCTTTAAACCGGTAGAGGTTTTGAAAGGAAAAATGGGAAGCACCAAACAGAGTGGTGGTTTGCGTAAATCGCTTGTTGTGTTTCAATTTACCGCATCGCTTTTTTTGTTGATCGGCACAGTAACGGTATACAAGCAGATCCAATACATGCGGAAGCAGGCGCTGGGTATTAATGTTGAACAGACACTCGTGATCAAGCCGCCGATTGTGGGTATAGATTCAACTTATCCCAACAAACTGACTGCTTTTAAAGAGCAGTTACAACAACAATCTTCAGTTGGTAACGTGACTGTATCCACCAGTATACCCGGTGAAGCAGTAGACTGGAACGCCGGAGGTATCAAGCTGGTAGGTACTCCTGAAACCACGCAGAAACAATACAGGGTGATCGGTATTGATTACGATTACATCAAAACCTATGAATTGAAAATCATTGCGGGCAGAAATTTTTCAAAAGATTTCGGGTCGGATGACAGCGCTGTTGTATTTAACCGCAAAGGCATTGAACAACTTGGTTTCAATAAGCCTGAAGAAGCATTGGGTAAGATGATCGATTTCTGGGGGGCGAAATATACCATCGTAGGTGTTACAGAAAATTTCCACCAGCAATCTCTGCGGGAAACTTTTGAACCGCTGATCATCCGTCATATAAAAAATGTAAGGGGATATCTTTCCATTAAAACAAAAGCGGCAAAGGCGGATCAGACCATCGATCAGGTGAAAGCTGCCTGGAGCCAATTTTTTACCGGGAATACTTTTGATTATTTTTTCCTTGACGAACATTTTGATGCACAATACAAAGCAGACCAGCGTTTCGGTAAAGTATTCGGAATATTTACGGGCCTTGCGATCCTGGTATCCTGCCTGGGTTTATTTGGCCTGGCATCATTCACTACTGTACAGCGCACAAAAGAGATAGGCATCAGGAAAGTATTGGGCGCTTCAGTGGCAAACATTCTTAGATTATTGTACCGGGAATTTACAATGCTCCTCATTGTTGCATTCCTGATTGCGATTCCCGTTGCATGGATAGCGATGTACACATGGCTCAAAAATTATGCTTTCAGGATAGATATGCAGTGGACCTATTTTCTTTTGCCTTTTATGGTGATTGCAGCGATTGCATTGATCACAGTTAGTTTCCAGTCTGTTCGGGCGGCGATGGCTAATCCGGTGAAGAGTCTTAAGACGGAATGAGTTTATTAGTTTACTAGCTTATAGGTTTACTGGAACCCACTAATAAACTAATAAACCAATAAACCCTGCTTCGATCTGTTCATGAGCTTATGGGTTCTCTTTTGAAATTTTTATATCGCTGAAATATCCTTCAGTGCCTCCGTCTACCCAAAGACCGATTGCACCCTTATTATCCGCACCGAGTTTCAGATCATTTACGATTAGTACCGGCTGCGGGCTATCACCTAAGAAAAGTTTTGCCTGTGCACCTTTTACAACGATTCGCAGACTGATCCATTCATTGAGACCCATATCGGCATAAGACTCATATTGTCCGGGTGCTTCATCCCGCAATCTTTGAAAACTATAGTCGGGAAAGGAAAAATATTGCGTAGCGTGATTTCTTCTTAACTGGTCCTCCGCTCTGCCATTTGTGGGACGGATATAGATGGATTCAAACTTTGTGTTGTCACTGATGATTCGGAAAGCAACACCTATAAATCCTCTGGCGAAAGCACCTGCATTTGGTATAAGCCTGCTCAATACTTTCAGTTCGATCGTACCGTTCTGCAGTTCAATTCCTTTCAGCCTTACATAGGTAGGCTGGTCGGCTTTTTTTACAACCGTATCTCTGATAACTTTTACGACATCTTTGCCATCCAGCCTCTCAATCGACATCGATACATTCACAGCTTCCAATCCGTTTTTCGCCAGCTTAACTGTCTGCGCAGAAAGGGCTTGGGAAAAGAAGAAACACAGGGCTACCAGGAGATGATTTTTTTTCATAGCATCCTATTTACAGGAAAGATAAATTATATTTTACTTCTCTGCAGGGATGCTTCCGCTTAGGCGGATTGAGTTAGGCGTATCGAAATACATATACCTATAAGTTTCGTTTTCAGCGGCAATTCAATTATGGGGAGTGACTTGCCCGTAGCGGTCGTGGTATAAAAATTTACCTATTGACGAAAAAGAAACCATGGAAAACGCAAACACAATCGAAATCCTCAATGACCTTGTTGAAATACTGAATGACAGGATAGAGGGGTACACCAAAGCAAAAAGTGAACTTGAGGGAAAAGAAGAAGATCTGAACCTGCTATTCCTCGCTTTTATTGATGAGAGTCGTGAACTTCGAAATGAACTGGGTACGGAGATAGCAGTTCTGAAAGGTGAAGCGGAAACCGATACCACAACACGCGGGAAGGTTTACCGTATCTGGATGGACCTGAAAGATGCTTTCGCCGATGGGGACCGTCATTCCGTGCTTGCTGCCTGCGAATACGGTGAGGATGCTGCGCAGCAGGCGTATAAGGCGGCATTATCTGAAGAGGGACTTCCTGCTAACCTGCGTTCCCTGATCGAAACACAGAAACAAACGCTCAGGGCATCGCATGACCAGGTAAAAGCGCTCCGTGATGCAGTTGCTTAACTTAATCTAATCGTATTAAATCAAAGTTCCCCGTAATCAGCGGGGAATTTTATTTTCGATCATCCATACACTATATCTAAAAGAAATCAAGCAAGAACCAAGATTGGTTTTGCCAATTCTTGATAAGCTATTATATTTGCAACCCCAAACGGGAATGGCTGCGTAGCTCAACTGAATAGAGCATCTGACTACGGATCAGAAGGTTTCAGGTTTGAATCCTGACGCGGTCACAAAAAAGCCTCACATTTTTGTGAGGCTTTTTTAATTTGTTTCGGCCGGATCACTCTATTTCATACAATCCTGCCGCCGTTTTCTCCGCCAGTTTTTTGGGCAGTAGCCAGACCAGGAATGCCCCCAGTTTATTTACAAAGCCTGTAATAATTTCCGTTTTACGGGCGAACATAGCGTTTACAGCGAGTTTAGCCACGGCTTTGGGTGTCATATTTAATTTCTCACCGGCTTTTACCGCTTTGCCGGCCACTTTTGCGCGGTTGGCAAAATCGGTGTCGGTTCCGCCGGGACTCACTACGGTAACAGAAACATTTGAGTTACGCAATTCATATTGCAGGCCCCTGCTAAAGCTGAGCAGGAACGATTTGGTAGCTGCGTAAGCAGTCAAACCCGGAACTGCCTGGTAAGCTGCAGCACTGGCAATATTGAGGATATACCCGTTCGGTTGTTTTTTCAATTCAGGCAACAGCATGCTGGTGAGTTCTAAGGGAACCGTCATATTTACCTGCATCATGGCCCTGTGCTCTTCGATAGAATATTGCTCGAAGTTCCCACTGAGTCCATATCCTGCATTGTTTACAAGGATATTTACTTCGTATCCTTTTTCTTTTATCCATGAAAAGATTTGGGCAGGAGAGTTGGGTGCTGAAAGATCGATGGCGAGATGATCTGCTTTGATATTGTATTTCCCAGAGAGTTCATCCACTGCTTCTTTCAACAAAGATGCGCTTCTGGCAACAAGCAACACATGGTAATTGCGTGATGCCAGTTCTTCTGCAATGGCTCTGCCGATCCCTTTGCTTGCCCCGGTAATAAGTGCGTACTGCATAATTTTAGTTGGTTGGTCCGGAAGCCGGGAAATCCGAAAGTCCGGAAGTGACGCAATTTAATGTTCTTTCAGACTTCCGGTCTTTCTGTCTTCCGGACTTCTGCTAAAACAAAAAGCCAACAAACATGTTGGCTCTTGCAATAATTTTTATTGGATCAATGATGCACTTTACCTGTAAACCTGTGGTAGAAAGGTGTTTTGCTGTTCTCGTCTTTCGGTTTGTATTTACCGGTTACCAATGGCACATACATTACACGTCTGCGGCTTTCTTCTCCAAATTTAGGGGATTGTTTTACACGGTGCCATAAACGGCCATCATGTACAGAAAGATCACCGGCATGCATATCAAAACCAACTTCACGGTCATCATCGGTGTTATCAATAAAATATTTCTTACCGAACAGGAGCTTTAAAATGTTCTGCTTGTGAGTGCCTGGCAATACACGAAGTCCGCCATTCTCAAAAGGACATTCATCGAGGTGAATACCTACATTCAGCATCGGCATGATCTTCTGGCCCAGGAACAGGTCGCGGGGAGAATCAGTATGCCAGCCCATTTGGGTAAATGTACTGTTTGGAGTATTGATGTAATTATTGATCACCAATCCATCCTTCTCATTCTCGGCAATTCTGCCTTCATAAGGGTTCAGGAACGACATCAGTGCTTTTAACTTCGGCTCTTCGAGCAGTTTGTGTAACTCTTCACTATATAGGGAAGTGAAACATAAACGTTGTATGGTTTTATTGCCATGCTCGTCCTTACCGTATTTCAGTGGAATCCCGTTTACCTTATCGCGTTGTTCTGCTAACCAAAGCGATTCGAGGCGTTTGAGCTCACTAAGATAGGTGGCCACTTTTTCCTTGCTGATAAAGTTTCTGAATACTATTACACCGTGCTTATCAAAAAATGCCAATTGTTCCGCGGTTACAGTATCGCCCAGCTGAAAATGACTATCCCATTTTTTCATTCGTACTCTATTGCGTTATTACTAATGTAATGTTAAGGAATTATTACAAAATTGTGAACTTGTAACGTATCAAAAGTGAGCAAATCTAAGCAATTTCTACAGAGTTTTTACCCGGTTAAAGTATAAGAGGTTAATTTACACCTTTTATTATGAAAAAAGGCAGTATGGCTCTTCAAAAATTTTACTTGTGTTTGGCTGTTTTATGCCTGAATACAGCTAGTTATTCACAAAAAGATAGCAGTAAGCCCAAAAAATTATTAGTTTTCCCCGTTATTGCAAAATCCATTGAAACCGGATGGTCCTTTGGTGCTGTTGGGGTATTAACCTATCGTTTGTCGCCTGCTGATACCATATCAAGAACGTCGAGTCTTAACTTATTATTACTTTACTCCACAAAAAAACAGC
This sequence comes from Bacteroidota bacterium, assembly GCA_040388475.1. GTDB lineage: Bacteria > Bacteroidota > Bacteroidia > Chitinophagales > Chitinophagaceae > Sediminibacterium. Next base: position 595,514 of record JAZKBT010000002.1, read on the forward strand.
TGATCACTGCCCTGAATGGCTCGCAATATTTTGATAAAGAGAAGTATATCCTGAATGAACAGCTGTCTTTCAGCTCATTTCCCGACAAATTCTGGGGTTTGGGCCGGAATACGCCCGATACAGCAGAGGAATCTTATAAATTCAACCAATATTATATATACCTGCACCTGCTGCGCAAAATAGCACCGGACCTTTTTGTGGGACTTTTGTTTGAAAAGCAGAAAGTATGGAACATTTCTTATGAAACGGGCGGGCTGTTTGACCAGCAAAAGGTATTGGGTAGAACGAGTTATCATGTTACCGGGGTTGGATCAAGCCTTACCTATGACAAACGCGACAATGCATTTGCACCGGCCAAGGGTGTTTTCTGCCAGCTTTCCTTTAATCACTTTGATAAGTTCTGGGGTTCTGATTACAATTACACCAATATTGTGCTTGATGTAAGGAAATACATTCCTGTGTCTGAAAAACAGGTATTGGCTTTCCAGTTGTTTAGTTTTAATAATACCGGCGAAGTGCCCATACGCAGCCTCGCAGCGTTTGGTGGTGCTACACGTATGCGCGGCTATTATGAAGGAAGGTACAAAGACCTTTGCCAGTTGATCTTGCAAGGCGAATACCGCTTTCCTGTTTATAAAAGGATCGGTATGGTAGCTTTTGGCGGCGCGGGAAATGTTGGAAAGGATGCCTGGGATTACGCTTTGTCCGAGCTTAAATTCTCCTGTGGAGCAGGGCTCCGTATTCCACTAACCAAAAAAGAAAAACTTAACCTGCGGATCGATTATGGTATCGGCGGAGGAAAGAATAGCGGGTTTTATCTGCAGTTAGGGGAAGCTTTTTAGGGACACGAATTTCTGGACACGAATCATCGTGAATGGGACTAAACTAAATTCGTATCAATTCGTGTAATTCGTGTTTATATGTTAGCGATTTTCTTACCGAGGAGATAGATAAAATAAGTAAACAAAAACGCCCCGATCACATCTATACTGTAATGCACGTGTTGTACAAGCACTAATACACCAACCACTACAGACGAAAACAGCGCCATTCTTTTATCCCATTTCTTGCTGAAACAGAGAAATATCATGAACTGGGTGGATGTGTGGCCCGAGTAAAAGAGATCCTTTGTCATAAATACATGCGGACCGCCGTAAAATAAATTACTTACGGGGTCTATCAACGGGATCAATCCTTCGGGAGGGTTTAACGGGAAGAGTGTCATGGTGATCATCCGCGAGAGGAACAAAAGCAGCATGCAACATAAACCGAGTATAAAGAAAGAGGGATCTTTTAAGCACTTCCACAGGAAATAAGCGATCATCGACCAGATAAAAATGAAAGTGAGTGCCGAAACATCGATGGCCGGTATCAGTTTAAGCAAAGGGTCATTCAGTACGGGGCCCTCTCTTTGTTCAATTACTGCAAAAAAATAAGGAAACGAGATCAGCATACTTAAGAAGGCAATGCTTCCGATGATGGTCTTTATTCTGAATTTCCGGTCTGTCCAGGCTTTTCTCCAGGCGATTGCTATGTTTCGGTTCGCCGTCTGCTGATCTTTCATGCGGCAAAAATAGAGAACGAATGGCACGAATGATTACCGATGATAAAATTCACAGGTAATTATTAACTATTAACTACTAATTATTAATTACTAATAGTGCCATCTCACAAAAGCTTCCATCGCTGCGTACTTGGTCATACCTAATGCCGCATACAAATTTGCCGTATTCGCGTTTCTATCTTCTGCGCGTTGCCAGAATTCACGGCTATCTGACCCCTGGAAGGGAACCATGTCTTTTTGCGACTGGTGTATGAAAATGCCGAAACGTTTTTTCATTACCTGGTCAGGACTCATAGGTATTGCCATTTCAATTTCAGAAATATCCCATTCCTGCCATGCACCTTTGTAGAGCCATACCCAGCAGTCTTTCGTCCATGTTTCACCGGCTGCTTTCAGTCTGCGTAAACTTTCAAATATTACTTCGAGGCATACTTTATGTGTGCCATGCGGATCGGCAAGATCGCCTGCACAATATACCTGGTGGGGTTTCAGTTTTTTAAGAAGGGCCATGGTGATCAATACATCTTCTTCACCCATTGGTTTTTTATCCACCATACCTGTTTCATAAAAAGGCAGGTTCATAAAATGAGCGCGGTCCTCGGGGAGCCCAACATACCGGCAGGTAGCTTTTGCTTCACAACGCCTGATCAGTCCTTTGATAGAACGGATCTGGGCAGTATCTACCTGGTTTTTTTGTTTGTTGGCTATATATGTTCTGGCCGCATTTAAGATTTCCTGGCTCTTGTGGTTATCTATCCCGAACATCTCTTCAAATCCTACGGCAAAATCAATAAAGCGTGTTACAAATTCATCTGTTACGGCAATATTCCCACTGGTTTGGTAGGCAACATGTACCTCATGACCCTGGTCGTGCAACCGCATAAAAGTTCCACCCATACTGATGATATCATCATCGGGGTGAGGGGAGAAGATGACACATCTTTTGGGATGCGGTTCGCTTCTTTCCGGGTGTGCGGGTATCACTGCATTTGCTTTTCCGCCGGGCCAGCCGGTAATGCTATCGCGAAGCATATAATAGACTTCGAGATTTATTTCGTAGGCATCACCTTTTTCAACCAAAAGATCTGAGAGGCTGTTTTCGATATAATCATCCGCTGTAAGACTCAAAACAGATTTGTCTAGTTTCAGCGCCATATAGATCACCGCGCGTTTGATCATTTGCGGTGTCCATTCACATTCACCAGTTAGCCATGGAGATTTGATGCGTGTTAATTCTGCTGCAGCGGATTCATCCACCACAAATGTGCAGTCGTTGTGTTGCTGAAGTATACTGGCCGGTACCTGTTCACTCACATTTCCTTCTACGGACCTGGCAATGATGGCGGCTTTCTGACCCCAGCCCATCAAAATGATCCGCTTTGCTTTTAAGATATTACTGATACCCATCGTAACCGCTAACCTTGGCACTTTGGATATATTTTCAAATTCGTACGTGTTGGCGATACGCGTGGTGTTATCCAGGTTCACCAGTCTTGTTTTTGAGAAGATGCTTGACCCCGGTTCATTAAAACCGATATGGCCATTGAGACCGATGCCAAGGATCTGCAAATCAACGCCGCCGGTTTTTTCCAGTTCTGCTTCATATTCAGCACAATATTTTTTGATCTCCTCTTTTGGCCATGAACCATTTGGAATATGAATATTCGCCGGATCGATATCAATATGATCAAATAAATGGCGGTGCATAAAACTCCAGTAACTCTGGAAAGCATCCTTTTCTATCGGGTAATATTCGTCAAGATTAAAAGTGATGACATTTTTAAAACTTAAGCCCTCTTCGCGATGCATACGTACCAGTTCTGCATACAGGTAGATCGGTGTACCACCGGTTGCCATACCCAGTACACAGGGTTCATTCAGCACCTGTTTTTCACGAATCAGCCTGGCTATCTCTTCGGCAACAAAATGCGAACCCAGTTTTGCAGAAGGGTATATCTTGACAGGGATCTTCTCAAATGAATCAACCATGGTCATAACACGTTAAGTTTTGAAACAAAAATACATTCTATTTTACAGCAAACCAGCTAAAAAATGCATTTAAACCGCATAAAACCGCATAAAATGAAAAATACCAACTCATTTTAATGCAGGATCTTTTACTGGAGTCACATTATTAGCCGGGTCAAAAAAAGCTTTGCTGTAAGTTACACCCCACCAATCATACCGCTTGAGTTCAGCCAACATTCTTTTTTCGAAATCTGGCCAGTTTCTTGCATTCTTTGCGCTCCACAATACTTCGCTTAATGCGCTCATGCGCGGGAAGATCATGTATTCTATTTTTGATGGATAGCGCATGTATTCGGTCCACACATTTGCCTGTGCGCCTAAAACATATTTACTTTCTTCAGCAGTTAATGAATCAGGTATTGGTTCATAACTGTATACTTTCTGTATGGTGGTATATCCACCAATGGTTACCGAGTCTTCTTTTTCTTTTTTGGTTTGTGAGTGATCAAAATACATCCATGCGCCCGGTGTCATGATTACCGTGTGTTTTTGCCTGGCGGCTTCAATACCACCTTTTTCACCGCGCCAGCTCATAACGGTTGCATTGGGGGCAAGGCCGCCTTCGAGGATCTCATCCCAGCCGATGATCTGTTTTCCTTTGCTGTTCAGGTATTTTTCTATCCGGCCGATAAAATAACTCTGCAGGCCGTGTTCATCTTTCAGGCCTTTTTCTTTGATAAGGTTTTGGCAGAACTCAGAACGTTTCCAATTGTCTTTGGGGCACTCATCGCCACCGATATGAACATACTTGCCAGGGAAAAGCGGGATCACTTCATCCAATACATCCTGCAGAAAATTAAAAGTGTATTCGGTTGGAGCGAACACATCAGGGAACACACCCCAAACCTGCTGAACCTGTTTACCTGTGCTATCGCCGCTCCATACAGTATTTTTTGGATGTTTGGTAGCTTCATCGGGGAAACAACTCAGTTGCGGATATGCGGCAATGGCTGCAGAAGCATGGCCGGGCAATTCAATTTCAGGTATTACAGTGATGTATCGGTCAGAAGCATATTTTACAATGTCTTTGATCTGTTCCTGTGTGTAATAGCCACCATATTTTGTATTGTCATTTCCCTTGCCTGGGTAGCGGCCAATAAGGGTTCCATTGCGGTAAGCGCCCACCTGTGTGAGTTTTGGATATTTTTTGATCTCTATGCGCCAGCCCTGGTCCTCTGTTAAATGCCAGTGAAACGTATTCATTTTATACATGGCGATGAAGTCGATGTATTTTTTTACAAATTCGACAGGAAAGAAATGACGGCCCACATCCAGGTGCATACCGCGGTAAGCGAATCGTGGTTTATCATCTATGTTAACGCATGGTACAGGAAGGCTTTTCTTTTTCTCCATCGGTAATAACTGGATAAGCGATTGTATCGCATAAAAAGTACCGAGGGAACTTGATCCGCCAATTTCAATACCATTCGGTGTAATGATCATAGCATAAGCACCGGGTACGGAGTGATCGATCTGCTCAATATCCAATACGATATTGTTCTTATTATTTTTTTGTGAACGGCCATTTTTAAGAACTGGTAAACGAAAGCCATAAAACTTCTGCAAATAATCATTCAGAAACTGGGCGGATCTTTCAAGGCTGGTTTCTGATAATACAATCGAAGTAGCGGGTGTGATGACAAAATTTCCCGGTTGTGTTTCTATCCTGGTGGGTTTGGGAATAATGTTTACTTCCTGGGCACTGGCAAATGCCGCGAATAGTACAGCAATGGCAAATAATGTTTTTTTCATGGGGCTTTAATTGTGTTGTACATGATTGATACGACCGGACAAAGTTAAAAGCGAATCGTTAACCAGTCAATGGACTATTCATTATGCGCAATGGTTTGCGCAATGGACAATATTCTGATTCAACTCCTCAAAATAAAAAAGATTCCCGTGTAAGCGGGAATCTTTTTTATTTCTTTTGAAAGTAGTATGTTATTCAACTTTTGTAAGCTTAATGATATTGGTTGGCAAATGCTGGTCAACCGGTGTACTGCCGGTATTCACTACCACATCGCCCGGGTTCACAAATCCTCTTTCTTTCAGGATCTGGATCTGGTCGTAAATGATATCATCCAGGCTATCTTCTTCTGCGTAATAAAAGGCGCGCACACCCCAGCTAAGGCTTAACTGGTTCACCAATGTTCTTTCCTTAGTAAAAATATACAGCGGTGAAAAAGGGCGGTAGCTGCTTAGCATGAAAGCCGTATACCCGCTTTGGGTCATACCGATCAATGCTTTTGCTTCTACATCATCGGAGATCTTACAGGCATTGTAACAGATCGCATCACTATGAAAAGAAGGAGAGTGGGGTTGTGGTTTCAGATCCTCTTCACGGTTATAACGGTATTCTTTTTTCTCTACCTCGGCAATGATCTTGCGCATGGTTTCCACAACCAGTGCGGGATGCTGACCGGTTGCTGTTTCACCGCTGAGCATTACAGCATCAGCGCCTTCAAGTACGGCATTGGCCACATCGGTGATCTCGCTACGGTTAGGTTTAACACGGTCGATCATGCTTTCCATCATCTGTGTTGCAACGATCACGGGTTTTGCGCGGTGTATACATTTGCGGATCAGTTCTTTCTGTATCAATGGGATCTGCTCAACAGGTAATTCAACACCCAGGTCACCACGTGCCACCATGATGCCATCACTTTCAACGATGATGTCGCGGATATTTAATAGTGCTTCCGGTTTTTCTATTTTGGCAATGATCTTTGATTTGCTTTTCTGGTCATTCAGGATTTTTCTCAGGCCAACAATATCCTGCACACTTCTTACAAAGCTTAACGCTACCCAATCGCATTTCTGTGCAATGATAAAATCAAGATCGACCAGGTCTTTCTCCGTCAGGGCGGGTAAAGAGATCTTTGTATCAGGGAGGTTCAATCCTTTTTTCGAAGAAAGGATCCCGCCTAATGTTACCATCACTTTTACATCGCCATTAGCTTCGATGCTTGATACTTTTACCTCGATCTTTCCATCATCGATCATGATCGTATTGCCGAGTACCACATCACCTGCGAGATTTGGATAGGATACGTAAATCTTTTCCAGGTTGCCGATACATTTCGTATTGGTAAAAGTGAGGATATCGCCCGCTTTTACTTCCAATGCATTGTTTTCTATCTCGCCCACACGAAGTTTGGGGCCTTGCAGATCGCCTAAAATGGCGATGTTATAGGGTTCAGTTTTATTGATGTTGCGGATATGCTCAATGATATTGAGTTTGTCCTCATGACTGCCATGCGAAAAGTTCAAACGGAAAACGTTCACGCCTGCTTTTACCAGTTCCAGCAATTTATCATAGCTGTCGCAGGCGGGCCCAACCGTTGCCACGATCTTGGTGCGGTGGTTAACATGCGCAATACCTGCTTCTTTATCCATGTTCTTATGCAGGTACTTATCGAGATTTTTAGACATCGTATTTTATTTATTATATGGTTGCTTGTTCGAAGAAAAACGAATCATTAACTGGCGAGGATCTTAACGATCTTGAACCAGTCTTCTGATATTTTTTGTGTTGCTTTTACAGCTTTATCCAAAGGTGTATAGTGCATTTTATTATTCACAATACCCACCATTACATTATTCTTACCTGTTAACAGGCATTCTACTGCATGATAACCCATGCGGCTGGCGATCAACCTGTCGAGACAGGTTGGAGAGCCTCCACGCTGGATATGCCCCAAAATACAAACCCGTGTATCTGCAGAAGGCAGACGATCTTTAACGATGGCAGCAATTTCATTGGCACCGCCAAATTCTTCACCTTCGGCCACTACTACCAGGTTCACGAGTTTTTTTCTTTTCTCTTTCTCTGTGAGTGTAGAGATCAGTTCTTCAATATCTGTTTTTGTTTCGGGGATCAGAATATTTTCTGCACCGGTTGCGATACCGCTATGTAAAGCGATATAACCGGCATCGCGCCCCATTACTTCAACAATAAAGAGACGGTCGTGTGCATCGGCTGTATCACGGATTTTATCGATGGCTTCAACAGCCGTGTTAACAGCGGTATCAAAACCGATCGTGAAATCACTACCGGCAATATCCTTATCAATGGTACCGGGTAAACCAATACATGGGATATCAAATTCGTTACTGAATTTTTGTGCGCCTTTGAAACTTCCGTCACCACCGATAATAACTAACGCATCGATGCCCCGTCTTTGCAGGTTGGCGTAGGCTTTTTTACGTCCTTCGGGTTCAAAGAATTCTTTACTACGCGCAGTTTTCAATATGGTTCCTCCACGCTGGATGATATTGGCAACAGAACGGGAATTCATTTGAAAAATATCATCTTCAATCATGCCGCTGTAACCGCGCATGATGCCGTGAATTTCCAGTCCGTGATAAATTCCTGTTCTAACTACAGCTCTAATTGCGGCGTTCATACCCGGTGCATCTCCACCGGAAGTAAGAACACCAATCCTGGTTACTTTTTTTGCAGACATTGTGATTTAGAAGTCTTCTTTAAGGCAATGAAATATTAACGGCAATCAATCGTAAATGGGTGTGTATCAACTACACGAGTATCAAAAATACGTAATTGAAAATAAATGACAAGTTATGGATGGCTGAGAAGGTGATTGTTGAATTTGAATTTTATCAACACCTGATCTTTTTTTTAAATAAAACGCCTGATAGGCTTGCTGGTAAAGGATATCAGCGAATCGTGTTTTGTTGATAAATATATCCTCTATTGCTAACGGTTGTTAGCAATAATGTCTGAATCAGCGGTGTGATAAAAATATTTCAGCCATCATACATCGTGCACTTCCACCGCCATTTGTTTCGATGGTGGTAATATCTGAATGAATGATGGGATTAAAATGTTCGATAAATAATAACTGTTGTTTTGTTAAACTATGGTAAGCCTGTGAAGACATCACCAGGAATTTTTTTCCTTCTGCATTATGTACCTGAAGCATATTGCCGGCGAAATGATTCATTTGTTCGAAGCTGATCTCTATGATCTTTTTGCCGGTTTGTGTTAAAGAGTCCATTACCGGTTTTCTTTCTGTTTGATCGGGAATGCTTTCTAAACAGATCACCGCATAATCATCTGCCACACACATCATCACATTGGTGTGATAAATAGGCTGGTTGCCGGCATCGATTGCTGAAAAACTTACAGCAGTATACTTCATTTTATCACAGAACTCCTGCAATATCTTTTTATCTGTGCGTGGTGAAAGACAGGCATACGCGATCCTGCTCTCGCGGTCAAGTACCATGCTGCCCGTTCCTTCGAGGAAAATATTTTCTTTTTCGTGGGAACTGAGATCGATCATTCGGGTAACATGAAATTTTTGATTGATCGTATCCAACACATGCTGTTTTCTTTCCTGGCGCCTGTTCATAGCAAACATAGGATAGAGAAGTACCGATCCGTCTTCGTGAAATGAGATCCAGTTGTTCGGGAAAACAGAATCGGGTGTATGCGGTTCGGGTGTATCGTCTATTACCGTAACATCAATCGCATGCGCACGAAGGATCGCAATAAAAGTTTCAAATTCTTTCAGCGCTTTTTCCTGTACGGTTTTGTCAGATGCATTTACCTGGAAACTATTGTTCACCGCAGTCTCTGCATTAAAATCAAATTGTACCGGCCTGATCATCAATAAATGTGATGTATGCTGCATTATTAAGTATTGCGGTAATGATAAATAGTGTTTTACTGCTTATTTGCCAATTTCTTCCCGGCAAAGCGGCATGCTCATACAATGAAAACCGCCACGTGCCCTTGATAATTCGGCAGAAGGCATCAGTATTAAGCAGTCTTTTATTTCGCTAACGTTCACAGTTCCTGCTTCCAGTTCCTGCAATAATTCTTTCACGTGGATGATCGTGAAGCCTGCATTTTTAAATGCCTCTGTGGTTTTATCATTCCGGTCGTAACCCAAAACAACACCTTCTTTTAAGGCTAATAAATTGCAGGAATCAGTCCATTGTTCCCGTGCATTGTAAGGGAACTCATTGTTGCCGGAATAAATAAAATGCACTTCATTCTCACAATGCAGGTCGTTCCGGCTGATATCGATCAACAGGTCTTCCAGGCTGTCAAATGAAACAGGATTCTCCGGGCATTTTTTATGGAACTGGAGTATTTTGATCTTTTCTTCTTTTTTGATCTCGAGTATCCGTTCGATCGCATCTTCATCTTCTCTTTTCACAGCTTTGCGTGAAAAATTACCCAGCATTACCCATGTATCGCATTTTACCTGTGTAAAGATGGTATCGATATGCATGTAATCCCTTTTCCTGGGAATACGGATAATCGTTACTTTCTCCATCAACCCTTTTTCAAAGATCATATTCGTAATACGCACCGCCGCTTCGGGTGATGTTCTTTCACTCACACCCACCAGTAAATGATTTTCACTAACTACCATAATATCGCCACCCTCAAGTGTCACTTTTCTTTCCTCTTCATCTTCGGGCATTAAAAAACTGTGATTCGATTCAGGCAGTTCAATAATATTATCCCGGTAACCCCTAAACAACGGGTGATGAAAGAAAATATATTTAGCCAGCAAAGCTTCCCTTGTGCGCGCTTTTTTTGCCGGTTTATTGAGCAGTACATGATCTTTGATGGTGATGCCGATATCACGCGTAAAAATGAAATTCGGAATAGGCGCAAACAGCAGATCGCGGTGGCTGGAAGTGCCGGAAACAAAGGTCTTGGCCAGTTCAACAGGTGAATATTGCTGCAGCTGGTTTTGTACTTCATACGTACAACCTTCGATAGCACTCACCGATGCAACCAACCTGGAATGAATCTCTTTGTCTTCCAATACCTGGGCCAGCAGCCATTGCAGTTCTATCACTTTATCCGAAGCAAAGAACTGGTCGCTTTCAGGCTTATAAAAATTCCGGTTGGCCTCCGGGGCATCTATCGCCGCCAGTTTACCTTTTATCTTGCAGGGATCAAGGAAATACAGAAGAATCTTGGTATAGTAATCGTACTCATCCTTTCTGATCGTATCGAGGTGAACAATGTCTTCAAATAACCAGTCCTGCGCCTTGGAGGGTACTACTTTGCCGAGGCCGCTATCGGGGCTATGTACCAGTAAACGTTTTAGTGTGCCTATTTCGGAGGTTACAGATAATTTGGTATCCATAAAAAAAATTAAAATTTAACGCTGGACCCCTTTATCGCTGCGCGACATTTCCCCTGATAGGGGAAAGGGGAGTTGTGGGGGTGATTACATGAACTTGTATACTAAAACGCACTAATGGTCGGGCATGGAGTTGAGGCCGCGGTACATCCATGCGAAGTGTGCTGTTAAGAATACTATGGTAGAACAGTGATTCATGTGAGTATATGCAAATTACAACTTTCCTGCCAAAGGGTTTTTGCCGTTCAGGCTGCCGAATGAGGCCAGTATTTTAAAACGGACAAACATTTCTTCGCTGTACCAGTTATCCTGACGTGTTTTCCTGATCACTTCGGCATGTTCCTTTATCTGGTAGGCAAATTGTTTCATATCTGCCTTGCTTTGCCAGATGCTGAAAGTAGCCTGTTTGATCCATGGCATTTCGCCAATACCCAGGGAGGTAATAAAACCATTGGCTGTTTTCATTTGCCGGGTGACTCCATCTACATTTCGCCAAAAACTTTTTAATTTATTTGCACGGATGGTAGCCCTTGTTAAAACAGCGATCAGTCCTTCATATTCCGTTTGTTTTGGTAATTCACCAAAGCAGTTTTTTTTATCCCAGGTTCCATGACCTTCGATGGGTTCAAGAACAAAGGTCAGGACTTCGCAGCGAAAGAATTTCCACCAGGAAGAAAAGTCTGTGGTTTGCCGTTTGTTGTTTGTGGTGTCATTAACAAGATCCGGATGATAAACCTGCAACACCGCCCATTGCCTCCAGTCGGGCGTTTGAGAAAAGGTTCCATTCTTACCACAGCCCATTAATTTCCAGAAAGCGATTTTTTTATTTAACCAGAGCGATATTCTGAATATGGCCATGGATACAAGGCCTGCCCAACCGAACCATTTAGGATAGCGAACAATAGTGAGTATGCAAATCATAATCGAAAATAACTGGATTGTTTGGACTGGGGGCTAAAGCCCCGGAGAAAAAAATCAGAAAAACTATTTATCCACGCCCTGAAGGGCGTGGCAAAAATGAACACTAACTAAAATCCTCTTTTTTATATGCATGTTTTAGTGAGTTAATCTTTTCATGTTGAGTAATATCTATTTTGCCGCGCCCTTCAGGGCGTGGATAAGGGAAGATCGCACAGTTCCATTTGGGGCTTTAGCCCCGTGTGTAATAGAGCAGATAAATAATCCCTTTGTTATGTATTCATCATAATCTGTAATTTGCTTTTATGAATCTATTGATCACCAACATCCGTCACTTAATCAATGTTAGGGAAGAAACTAAGCTGTTGCGTGGAAAAGAGTTGGCGGATCTGCCGGTCATAGAAAATGCTTATCTGCAAATTGAGAATGGATCGATCAAAGGGTATGGGAAGATGTCTTCGATCGCAGGAAAAGAAGCCACCCTTGCCAATGAGTTCATCGATGCAAAAGGCGCTTCCATTTTGCCCACCTGGTGCGATAGCCATACACATATTGTTTTTGCAGCGAGCAGGGAAGAAGAATTTGTAGACAAATTAAAAGGGGCCAGTTATGCAGAAATAGCGGCCAAAGGCGGGGGCATATTGAACTCCGCACGCAAACTTGGCGAAGCATCTGAAGACCTGTTGTTTGAGCAGGCGTGGAAACGTTTACAGGAACTGATGCAGTTGGGAACCGGCGCCATCGAGATCAAAAGCGGGTATGGGTTAACGGTAGACTCGGAATTGAAGATGTTGCGCGTGATCAAACGCTTAAAAGAAAAAGCGCCGATACCTGTTAAAGCCACTTTCCTTGGTGCGCACACCTATCCGTCGGCATTCAAAGAGAACCACCAGGGATATATCGATCTGATCATAAACGAAATGCTCCCGCAAATAGCAGCGGAGAAGCTGGCAGATTATATTGATGTGTTCTGCGAGGATGGATTCTTCAGTTCCTCAGAAACAGAAAGGATCTGCCGCGCGGGTATGGCGGTGGGCCTCAAACCAAAGATCCATGCCAATCAACTGAATTTATCGGGTGGCACACAGGTGGGGGTAAAGCTTGGTGCATTATCAGTAGATCACCTGGAGACAATGGATGATAATGCGATCAATACACTTGCATCGTCCAACACCATCGGCACGCTACTACCCAATGCTGCGTTCTTTCTGCGCATGCCTTTTCAGCCCGCAAGGGCATTGCTGGATAAGGGCTGCGCCATAGCACTGGCATCTGATTATAATCCCGGCTCAAGCCCAAGTGGCAATATGAACCTGGTAGTTTCCATGAGTTGTATACAGATGAAGCTATTACCTGCAGAAGCCATCAATGCGGCCACGCTTAACGGTGCTTATGCTATGGACCTGGGTGCTGAATTGGGAAGTATCACACCCGGCAAACGCGCCAACCTCATTTTTACGAAACCTGTTTCCTCTATTGCGTATTTACCCTATGCTTTTGGTTCTAACCTGATAGAAAAAGTGATGATCAATGGTGCTTTTATTTAAGTATATTTAGCATGAAAGAGCAACGATTGCAGCTCAATATTCATTATCCCAGTAAATGAAGTCATATGAGTCATTTCAAGTTTTACAACAAACATGATGTGTTATCTCTTACCCGTATCCGGCGATTCGAAACAAAACTGGGTGAACGTTTGCAGATCATCGCAGACCCCCATGCATTGGAAGCATCGTTACAGCAGTCATCCGCCACATTTGTTTTAGTAGGCATCCCGGAAGATATTGGTGTAAAAGCCAATATGGGAATTGGTGGTACCGATTCTGCCTGGCTCTCATTTCTGCAGGCTTTTCTCAATACACAGAGCAATGATTTTTTTGAAGGAAGCAATATTATTTTATTAGGACATTTTGATTTTTCTGATATAGAGAGCCTCATCGAAAAGAATGCGCATGGCTATGATGAAAAACTCGCTGCGTATCGCCACGCAGTAAATACGATTGATGATGAAGTGGAACAATTGATTCATATCATCACCCAGAATAAAAAGATCCCGATCGTAATAGGAGGCGGGCACAATAATTCCTATCCCTGTATCAAAGGCGCGGCTAAAGGGTTTTATAAAGCCGGCGTGATCCCCATCGCGCAGATCAATGCCGTAAACCTCGATGCGCATGCCGATTTCCGCCCGATGGAAGGAAGACATAGCGGCAATGGTTTTAGCTACGCCGAAGCGGATGGTTATCTCGAAAAATATTGCGTATTAGGCCTTCACGAAAATTATCTCCCGCAAAATGTATGGATGGATATGGTGAACAACCCTTTCGTGGATTGTATTACTTATGAAGATATTTTCCTGCACGAAAAAAGAACTTTCCTTCAATCCGTAGCGCATGCAACCGAATTTACCAGTGATACGCTTTGCGGTGTTGAATTGGATCTTGATTGTATTGAAAATGCATTGAGCAGTGCATCAAGTCCCGTTGGTATCAGCATCAATCATGCAAGACAGTATTTGAGTTACACCGCTTCTGACAGCAAGGTTGCTTACTTACATATTTGTGAAGGCGCCACACAATTAGCAGATGGAAGAACGAATAGCAGTACGGGTAAAATGATCAGTTATTTGGTGAGTGATTTTGTGAAAGGTATGATGGCGGAGTAACTAGAAAAAATAACTGCCACAGAATACACAGATTATCACTGAAAGAGTCTGTGGTAATCTGTGTATTCTGTGGCAAAAAATGTTCAACCATAGTCGCTCGGCTCTGCCGAGTGACACGTATCAATTGGCCTCCGGCCAATCTATTTAAATCTGTCCTTCTAACTCCATCACTTTCTCAAACACCACTTCATATTCTTTTTCCAATGCTTCTCTGTTAGTCTTCGCTTTTTTATAATCCGATTCGATCTTCACAAACTTATCCCTATCCGAATAATTCGCAGGATCGCCCAAGGCAGTTTCGAGTTTTGTTTCTTCTTCTTTCGCCCTGGTAATCTGTGTTTCAAGATTACTTAACCTGTTCTGTTCTTTTTTTAATTCTTTCTGCAGATCCTTGTTAACCGGCAAGTTTTCTTTTACCACCTGCTTTACCGGCTCTGCTTTCGCAACGGGTTTTGGTTCAGGTTTAATATCAGGTACACCCAACTTTTGTTTTTCTGCAGCTATCTTGGCCATGCGTTCGTTCCAGTCAACCCATTCCTGGTAAGTGCCTTTGAATTCTTTGATCTTATGGTCAACGATCTCCCAGATCTTATTGGCTGTTTTGGAGATAAAATAACGGTCATGACTTACAAATACGATACTGCCTTCATACTTATTCAATGCTGCGGCAAGTAATTCAACAGAGTGCATATCGAGGTGATTCGTAGGCTCATCCAATATGAGGAAGTTGGCTTTGCTCACAATGGTTTTTGCCAATGCTACACGTGCTTTCTCACCACCACTCAATACCTTTACTTTTTTGTCAACATCATCGCCACTAAAAAGAAAAGCGCCTAACAATGCGCGGAGCTCCACATCTGTTTTCTTGCTTCCGCAGGATTGCAATTCTTCAAGGATATTGTTGTTGAGGCCCAATGCTTCCAGCTGGTGCTGCGCGTAGAAACTTTCTTCTACATTATGTCCCCATACACGTTCTCCTTCAAAAGTTTCTGTTCCTGCGATCATACGCAGTACGGTGGATTTACCTTTACCATTCGCACCAATCAGCGCAATCTTATCACCACGTTCAATCTCGGCAATCGCATCTTCCACTATTTTTATCTGGCCGAAACTTTTACTTACGTGTTTTAATTCAACCAATACTTTTCCGGGTACTTTATCTAATTGGAAATTGATCCGGAGGTCGGGTCTTTCCAGTTTTACATCTTCGATCTTATCAATTTTGTCCAAACGTTTCTGCACACTCTGTGCCTGCGCGGCCTTACTGGCTTTGGCTTTAAAGCGCTCGATGAATCTTTCCTGCTGGCGGATATAATCCTGCTGGTTCTCGAATGCTTTTTGCTGCATATCGATGCGGATCATTTTTTCCTGTTCATAAAATTCATAATCACCGGTATAGATATGCAATTGCTGTTGATACAATTCAACGATCTTATTCACCATCCGGTTCAAAAAGAATTTATCGTGACTCACAATCACCACGCTTCCTTTATAATGCAACAGGTATTTCTCCAGCCATTCGATAGAAGGAAGATCCAGGTGGTTCGTCGGTTCATCCATCAGCAGTACATCCGGCTGTTGAAGGATCATTTTCGCCAGCAACACACGCATTCTCCAACCCCCGCTGAATTCTTTGTAGGGACGGATCAGGTCTTCATTGCTGAATCCCAATCCATGCAACACTTCTTCCGCTTTGTGATGAATATTGTAGCCATCCAATACATCCAGCTCATGCAGTGCATCGGTATATTGGATCAATAAGGTTTCACTTTCCGAATTTTTTTCCAGTTCATGTCCCAGTCTTTCAATTTCTTTTTCCAGTTCACGCACTCTTTCAAAAGCGCTGAGGGCCACTTCTGTGATATTCTCATTGGTATCAAAACTCAAAAGATCCTGGTGCAGGTAACCAATGGTGGTTTCCTTACTTTTTTCCACGGTTCCTTTGGAAGGCGTGTATTCGCCAACCAATACCTTCAATAAAGTAGATTTACCGGTACCATTATAACCGATCAAACCGATCCGGTCGCCGGGTTGTATATGCCAGGTAGCATCTTCAACAATAGCCCTTGCACCAAACTCAAACGTAACATTCTGGAATCCTATCAACATCTCTTAACAAGTATTTAAGGGCGCAAAGGTAAATGCAAACAGCTCCCAATTCAATTTGCTTTATTTTTGTTACTAAATATTTTTTATGAAGAAGTTTGTGCTATACAGCCTGGTACTGGTTCTGGCAGCCTGCGGAAGCAGCGATGAGAAGGCCAAAGAAGCGCCACAACCCCAGGGACCATTGACAAAAAGCGTCAATTCAGCGGCTTTTAACCAGTCGTTTGAGCTGTTGCTTACCCATTATTACGACCTGAAAGAAGATTTTATCTATGAAAATGACAATATTTCCCTTTCCGCAACTAACCTGGGCATTTCCGCCGATAGTTTAAAACTCGGGGAGTTAAAAGCAGACAGCATGATTGTGTCTACTGCGAGAACATATGCGCTTGGAATTTCTTCCGAAACCAAGGGTTTAATTGGGGAGAAGACATTGGAAGGCAAGCGTAAATCATTCCAGATTATTAGTGACCAGTTATATGACCTGATCCGCACTGTTCGGTACGACCAGTCAGTTATATATCATAATTACTGCCCCATGGCTTTTAACGACCAGGGCGCCAACTGGCTCAGCAATACCCCCTCTATACGCAACCCTTATATCCCTAAAAAGATGATAACATGCGGGGAGGTGAAGGATTCTATTGATTTCAGACAGAAATAATAATTAGCAGTTAGTAGTTAGTAATTAGTAATTGTGCGCGTGCCACACTCTAAAGAATTACTAATTACTAACTACTAATTACTAATTAAAACTTATGGGAAGATTATACCTTTTATTGATATTATTTGCATTTAGTTACCCCGCTTCCTCCCAGGATAAGTTCACATTCAACGGCTACATCAAAGACTCACTGAGTGGTGAAACGCTTATTGGTGCCAACCTGAATATCCGTTCAGAAGGGAAGGGTATCGTGAGTAACCAGTATGGTTTTTTCTCCATCACACTTCCTAAAAACAATTATGTTGTATCTGTTTCCTTTGTGGGCTATCAATCAAAAGAGTTCAGTGTTGATCTTATAGATAATATTCAGCAGAACATTTTATTACTTCCCAATAGTGCCATTATTAATAATGTAACAGTAACCACCCGCAAGCGCGATAACAATATCAAGGCTGCGCAGATGGGTAAAATTGAGTTGAGTATCAATACGGCCAAAGCTTTGCCGGCATTTTTAGGTGAAGTGGATATTTTAAAAACATTGCAGCTATTGCCTGGTGTTAGAAATGCCGGTGAAGGGAATGCAGGTTTCTATGTCAGGGGTGGAGGACCCGACCAGAACCTTATTTTATTGGATGATGCGGTGGTGTATAATACCGGCCACCTGTTTGGTTTCTTTTCCATTTTCAATTCTGATGCGATCAAAAATGTTACACTCATCAAAGGTGGGATGCCTGCGCAGTATGGCGGACGCTTATCATCGGTGGTGGATGTTGCGATGAAAGAAGGCAACCAGAACAAAACACAGGTAGATGCCGGTATCGGGCTGATCGCCTCGCGCTTTGCAATACAAGGGCCATTGAAGAAGAACAAAGCTTCTTATATGATCTCGGCAAGAAGAACTTATGTAGATCAGTTAGTGAAACCTTTTATCAAATCAACCAGCGAATACTATGGTTCCGGTTATTATTTCTACGATCTGAATGCCAAAATGAATTACCAGTTCTCTGAAAAAGATCGCCTGTTCCTGAGCGGTTATTTTGGAAGGGATAAATTCAATTTCAATAACAGTAAACGTTCTTTCAGAACAGAGATCCCATGGGGTAATTCAACAGCAACGCTGAGATGGAACCATATTTTCAATAAAAAATTGTTTGCCAATACAACGCTTGTGTATAATGATTATCATTTTTCATTGGATGGGCTCCAGAATAATTTCCATATCAACCTTTCTTCCGGTATCAGGGACCTGACAGCAAAAACAGATTTCGATTATTTTGCTTCTCCCGAACACAAACTGAAATTCGGTTTCCAGTATACCTATCATACTTTTTTACCCAATGTGCTAACCGGAAACCAGGACTCCACCATATTCGCACCCAACAATTCAACAAAGAAATTTGCGAATGAGTTTGCCATATACCTGCAGGATGACTGGGAGTTGAGTCAAAAACTGAAACTCAACCTCGGACTGCGTTACAGCATGTTTCAGCAGGTGGGAAAGTATACTGCCTACACACGTGATGCCAACGGAACCAAACTCGATAGTGTGGTATATGGCGCGGGTCAAAACGTAAAGACTTACGGCGGGATTGAACCCCGCGCCACGCTGCGTTATGCGATCAATGAGAATGAATCCATCAAGGCCGCGGTTACACGAAACCTGCAATACATACACCTTGTTACGAATGCGGGTTCTACTTTACCAACAGATCTTTGGGTGCCGAGTACGCTTCGTGTACAACCACAGATCAGCTGGCAGTATGCACTTGGTTATTTTAAGAATTTTAAAGAAGGCATGTTTGAAACATCCATTGAAGCTTACTACAAAACAATGGAGAACCAGATCGAATACAGGGAAGGATATACACCTTCACTGAAAGACCCTGAAGAAGAATTTGTTTTTGGGAAAGGGGATAGCTATGGTGCAGAATTGTTCATCAACAAAGTAAAAGGCAGGTTTACAGGGTGGGTGGGGTATACCCTCAGCTGGACCTATCGAAAATTTCCCGCACTGAATGGCGGATTGCGTTATCCAAGCAGGTACGACAGGCGCCACGATCTTTCCGTTGTGGGAAGTTATGAACTGAATAAAAAATGGAAACTCTCATCCATCTTTATTTATGGAACAGGCAATGCCACTTCCTTACCCGAGCGTTTTTATTTTGTTGCCGGCGTATTAACCCAGGAATACAGCAAAATCAATGCTTATCGGATGAAAGCTTATCATCGACTCGATATATCGGCAACCTATACACCACAACCCAAAAAAGTACGCAAATACACCAGCAACTGGGTGTTCAGTATCTATAATCTTTACAGCAGATTAAATCCTTATTTTATTTATTACGACCAGGAAGGGAATGCTTCAAACGGAACATTGAAAGTAACTGCCAAACAGGTGTCACTGTTTCCGATTATCCCTTCTGTAACTTGGAATATTCATTTGTAGCTGGGAGATAAAAGAGTGAAAGAGATAAAAGAGAATTGTTCACAACTTCTTTACCTCTTTCACTCTTTTATCTCTTAGCAATTATTCCTTCGGAACATAATTAATAATCACTTTCGCATTCTTCCTCTCATCAGAAGACATGGTTACTTCCTGTCGTCCGCTACCGGGTCTTACAACCATCATTGCAGTGTTAGGGGGATAAATCCCCAGGTTTTCAGCAACCATTACAATTTCATGGTGATTGTCTGTTTTACTGCATTTGATTTTTATCGTGATGGGTGATAAAGTAAGACGGCCATGACTCACGACCAGTTTGTTATTATGGTAAACAGAAATCGTATCATTGTCGATCTCTCCATTATCATAAAAATCGATCTGGATATTTTCTTCGGAAGTGGTGATCGTTCTAACAAGATTATTCTCCCGTTCAAGCAATATCTTCGGTACCTGTGTAATCTGTAACTGCATCTGCGATTGAGGTATGCTTGCCTCTGCATCTTTCTTTTGCGGTGTAACCGATTGAGTTTGTTCCTGTATCTTTTCTAAAGGCTTCGTCATCACAACAGGTTTGTCATCCTTTTTTGGTACAACCTTACCTTTTGCTGTTGCCGTTTTTTGATCCTGTTTCTTATCGTTTGGCGCGGTAACCTTTAGCGGGGTATTGGTTGTTTTCGGTTTCGTTGTTCCGGAAGGGTTGATCAAAGGTTTTGTAACCAGGTTGTCTTTGTTGGTCTTAGTTTGACCAGGTGGCAGTACCGCAGTATTTCTTTTATTCCTGTTGGCAATACTATCCAGCGTTGCTTTGGAAGGATAGGATGGTTTGTTGCTCTTAGGTGTGTCCGTTTTCTTTTTTACTAAAAAATCTTCTTTCTTGAAATCAGTGGTTGTAACTCTTTCCAGGTAAACTTTACCGCTTCCGCAATCGCTTTTATCTTTTGGATTGATGGAAATAAAAGTTCCTTCCAGCACTTCCATCTTGCCGATTTTTGTATAATCGAGATAGCAGGTCATTAAACAGGGCTCACTTTTATCGCCGATCTTCAGATCCACCAGTTTGGTCTCTTTGATCAGCAGGCTTCCTGTACCATTGGTAAAAATACCCTGCAGTTCGGCTTTTCCATAAAATATCGTACTCTTATAAGAATAGGTAACTCCACGTACCCCGTTATTGGATTGTTGTTCTATCTGGATCTCGTATTTGTAATTTTCTTCCCTTTCGCCACCGCGGTAAAGACTGGTTGTTGAGCTGAAATAGCCGCGCCAGATCCCGGTTAATTTCTGGGCGTTCGCGGTGAAACTGAACAATAAAAGAAGGATAAGAGTGAAATTCAATCTCATTGGACAAATCTACGTCTGCAATATAGTAAGGGCTGATAAAGAAGCGTTAAGGTTTTTTCCAGCGTTCACGGATGATAGATGACAGTTGACAGAAGGAGGCTTTTCTGCCAACTGTCATCTAACAACTGTCATCCAAACTGGCATATTTTCAAATTAATGAGCCGTTTATTCTTTAACTTTGCATTCCTTATAAAAGAGGTTGATTTACAAAAACATGATTAATATTAGTTTGCCGGATGGCGCAGTAAGACAATATGAGAATGGCGTTACTGCATTGGATATTGCAAAGTCGATCAGTGAAGGACTTGCACGAAAAGTATTGGCGGCCAGTATAAATGGCCAGGTATGGGATGCTACACGCCCTATTACAACGGATGCTTCTCTCAAATTATTAACCTGGAACGATGCGGAGGGACAGAACACTTTCTGGCACTCTTCTGCCCACTTAATGGCAGAAGCGGTTGAATCATTATACCCTGGCGTAAAATTCTGGGTAGGACCGGCGTTGGATAAAGGGTTTTACTATGATATGGACCTGGGTGATAAAAAGATGACAGAAGACGATCTCATCATCCTGGAAAAGAAAATGAATGAACTGGCCAAGCAGGCTAACAAATACATCAGGAAAGAAATTTCCAAAGCTGATGCGGTAAAATATTTTTCTGACAAAGGGGATGAATACAAACTCGACCTGCTGCAGAATTTAGAAGACGGCGGTATCACTTTATACTCACAAGGTGCTTTTACCGATTTATGCCGTGGCCCGCATATTCCTGATACCGGTTTTATCAAAGCCATCAAACTCACTAATATTTCAGGTGCGTACTGGAAAGGGGATGAGAAGAATAAAATGCTTACCCGTGTATACGGTGTAACATTTCCCAATGCAAAAGAGCTGGATGAATATGTATTGATGCTCGAAGAAGCCAAGAAACGCGATCACCGCAAACTCGGTAAAGAACTCGGCATTTATACCATGAACGATGATATCGGCCAGGGATTGATCCTTTGGATGCCAAATGGTACCGTGATCATTGAAGAGCTGGAGAAGCTTGCGAAAGAAACAGAAATGGCCGGTGGTTACAAACGCGTGGTTACCCCGCATATCGCCAAAGAGAACCTGTACATAACAAGCGGTCACCTTCCTTATTATGCAGATAGTATGTTCCCGCCCATGGAAATGGATGGAGAAAAATATTACCTCAAAGCAATGAACTGCCCGCATCACCATAAGATCTATGACGCGGAGCCAAAAAGTTACCGCGATCTTCCTTACCGCCTCGCAGAATATGGTACCTGTTACCGTTATGAGCAAAGCGGTGAACTATTCGGATTGATGAGGGTTCGCTGCCTCCATATGAATGATGCGCATATCTATTGTTCAAAAGAACAATTCAAGCAGGAGTTCCAGGCGGTGAATGATATGTATCTCAAATATTTTAAAATATTCGGGATCGATAAATATGTGATGCGTTTGTCATTGCATGATCCTGAAAAACTTGGTCAGAAATACATCAACGAACCGGAGTTGTGGTTGGAGACAGAAGAACTGGTGAGAAATGTACTCATAGAAACAGGCGTTCCTTTTGTGGAAGTAAAAGGCGAAGGTGCATTTTACGGCCCGAAAATCGATGTACAGATCTGGAGCGCTATCGGCCGCGAATTCACACTGGCAACCAACCAGGTGGATTTTGCACAACCCCGCAGCTTTAAATTATCATTTACCAATAAAGAGAATGAACCCGAAATCCCATTGATCATTCACCGCGCGCCATTGGGTACGCATGAAAGATTTATCGGCTTTTTGCTGGAACATTATGCAGGCAAGTTCCCTGTATGGCTGGCTCCTTTACAGGTGAAAATTTTACCGATAAGTGATAAATTTATGGAATACGCGGAGTCGGTACAGAAACAATTGCTCAAGACCGGCGTGCGAGTGGAAATAGACGACAGGCAGGAAAAGATCGGGCGCAAGATCCGCGATACCGAAATGATGAAAGTGCCTTATATGCTGGTGGTGGGTGAAAAAGAAATGACAGAAAACAAACTTTCTGTGCGCCGCCAGGGAAAAGGGGATATGGGTTCGCAGGACCTTGGCACTTTTATTGCCATGATAACAGATGAAATAGAAAAGCGTTTATCCACCGAAGCTTCAGCGTAGGTGGACTCACTTTAGCTAAAACAATGGTGGGCTTGTCCGCCGAAGCTTTAGCGAAGGTGGATAAATAACTATATCTTTAACAACAAATCAATTATTCACTAAACAAGTTTTAATGGCATTACCACCAAGAGGGGGCGGAAGGTTTAACCCCAGGTTTAACAGGCAGCCGGAGCCTGAACATCGTATCAACGAAAGAATCCGGGTTCCACAGGTTAGATTGGTAGGCGACAATGTTACTGTTGGCGTTTACTCAACAATGGAGGCACTCAAAATTGCTCAGGAGCAGGAACTTGACCTGGTAGAGATCTCTCCAACAGCAGATCCACCGGTTTGCAAAGTGATCGATTACAAGAAATTCCTCTACGAAAAGAAGAAGAAGGAAAAGGAAATGAAGGCCAATTCCAAGCAAAGCGAGGTCAAAGAAATCCGCTTTACACCTGGAACGGATGATCATGACTTCGATTTCAAAGCAAAACACGCAGAAAAATTCCTGAAAGACGGAAATAAGGTAAAAGCCTATGTACAGTTCAAGGGACGTGCCATCATGTTCCAGGACCGTGGCCAGCTTTTATTGCTGAAATTCGCCGAAAGACTGGCAGAAGCCGGGGTTCTCGAAAGCATGCCCAAACTCGAAGGAAAACGCATGTTCGCGATCTTTACGCCGAAGACGAGCAGCAATAAAAAGAAGGCAGCGGTGGTGTAATGAATTAATAATTAGTAATTAATAGTTAATAATTATAATTAATAACTGAATAATACGAGACAGCAACTAAAATTGCTGTCTCTTTGATTTTAGGATAATTAAACAATCATCCTATTTCTATTACTAACTATTAACTATTAATTACTAATTAGTTTACAGTTAGTTTTGAAGTTTAGCATCCTCCCCTTACCTTTGCACCCCATTTCCCACATGGCTCAACAAGTGTTCTGTCTGTTCAGGACCGCCAGCAGGGTGTAATCTTTATACAAGATTATTTTATATGCCAAAGGTAAAAACCAACTCAAGCGCAAAGAAGCGCTTTAAAGTTACCGGAACCGGAGAGATCACGTTCCAGAAAGCTTTCAAACGTCACATCCTGACGAAGAAATCCAAAAAACGCAAAAGAGCTATGAACAAGAAAGGTTTGGTGAGTGCACCAAACAAAGATTTCGTTCTGCGTTTATTACGTTTAAAAGGATAATCCAACCAGTCAAAACAAATTCAAAAAAAATCGGCCCGTACAGCGATGTGACCGGCTTCAAAAAATTATAGTATGCCACGTTCAAAAAATGCAGTAGCATCAAGAGCCAGGAGAAAAAGAATCCTGAAACAAGCCAAAGGCTTTTACGGTAAACGTAAAAACGTTTATACCGTTGCAAAAAACATTGTAGAAAAAGGTATGACTTACAGCTATGTTGGCCGTAAGTTGAAGAAAAGAGAATACCGCCAGTTGTGGATCGCGCGTATTAACGCAGCGGTTAGAGCTGAAGGAATGACCTACAGCCAGTTCATCAACAAACTGAGCGTAAAAGGTATCGATCTGAACCGTAAAGTATTGGCTGACCTGGCTATGAATGAGCCGGCAAGCTTTACTGCTTTGGTGAATTCAGTTAAATAATCAGTTACTGATCATATTGAAAGAGGTTGTCTTATAAAAGACAACCTCTTTTATTTTGGAGAAATAGCAACGCGGATATCAGATGACAGATGTCTGTGCTATTTTTTTTATGCAATAAAGAAAACAAAACAGTTATTTTTGTTCCCGCATTAAAAGCTTCTGTTCACGTAATAATATCTAAAGCGTAAATGAATAATACCTACACCTCGCTGGTTAACCAGACTTTCCATTTTCCACAAGAAGGGTTTGACCAGACTGATGATGGTTATCTTGAATTCAACGGCCTTGATCTTAAAAAGCTGATCGATAAATACGGAACACCGATGAAGCTTACCTATCTGCCCAAGATCGGTATGCAGATCAACAAGGCGAAGAAGATGTTCGAGAATGCGTTCAAGAAACATAAGTATGAGGGAGAATATTTTTATTGCTATTGCACAAAGAGTTCGCATTTCTCTTTTATCGTAGAAGAAGCGTTGAAGCATAATATCCATCTTGAAACTTCTTATGCTTATGATATCGATATCATTAACCGTTTATACCAGCGTAGAAAGATCAATAAAGAAACTTATATCATTTGTAACGGTTACAAGCAAAAGAATTACACATCACGTATTTCCAAGCTGATCAATACTGGGTTTAAGAATGTAATTCCTATCCTTGATAATAAAGAGGAGTTACAGGCGTATAAACGCAGTGCCAAAAACCCTTTTCGTTTAGGTATCCGTGTGGCTGCAGAAGAAGAACCGAATTTTCCCTTCTATACCTCGCGTTTGGGTATCCGTGCAAAAGATATTCTTGAGTTTTATGTTGATGAGATAGAAGGTTACGAAGACAAGTTCCAGTTAAAAATGCTTCATATCTTTTTGAACAAGGGTATCAAGGATGATATTTATTACTGGTCGGAGTTGAACAAGATCATCAACCTGTATTGCCAGTTAAAAAAGATTTGTCCCGAACTGGATTCTATTAATATCGGTGGTGGTTTTCCGATCAAACATTCCTTAGGTTTTGAATACGATTATCAGTTCATGATCAATGAGATCGTACGCAACATCAAGAAAGCATGTAACAAAGCCAAAGTGCCGATGCCGAATATCTATACAGAGTTCGGAAGTTTTACGGTGGGAGAGAGCATGGCACATATTTATAGTGTAATTGGTCAGAAGATCCAGAACGACCGCGAGTGCTGGTATATGATCGATTCATCTTTTATCACCACGCTTCCCGATACCTGGGGTATTGGCGAGAAATTTTTGATGCTGCCCGTGAATAAATGGGATAATGAATATCATCGTGTTGTATTGGGCGGTATTACCTGCGATAGTCATGATTACTACGATTCCGAAGAACATATCAATGAAGTATTCTTACCCAAATTAGCTTCGGCCAACGCAAAAGATGTGGCAGATAATAAAGAACCTTTGTATGTTGGTTTCTTTCATACCGGTGCTTACCAGGACCAGATCAGCGGGTATGGTGGTATCAAACACTGTCTCATTCCTTCACCTAAACACGTGATCGTGGAAGAAGACAAGAACGGGAAGCTAATTGATTGGGTGTATGCAAAAGAACAGTCTGCACAAAGTATGCTGAAGATCCTTGGTTACTTAAGATAGTTGACGCTTAATACAGAACGCTAA
Source organism: Bacteroidota bacterium (assembly GCA_040388475.1). Lineage (GTDB taxonomy): Bacteria > Bacteroidota > Bacteroidia > Chitinophagales > Chitinophagaceae > Sediminibacterium. Next base: position 621,784 of record JAZKBT010000002.1, read on the forward strand.
ACGCTTGGTACTGCTAAACGTTAAGTGTTTATTAAACATGGGTGATAAGCGTTTAGCGTTATGCATTAAGCGCTATGCTTTTTGCGGATATGATTGTTTTCTGTTATTTTTAGTCAAACGAATCATATGAAATTGTTTGCAACGGCTCTCTGCTTTTTCTTAACGGTATTAGCAGCTTCGTCGCAAACCACGCCGGAAGATTCAGTGAAACTTGCCATCGGCAAATTCTTTACATCCATACGCAATAGTGATGGGATAGGATTCAGGCAGGCATTCATGGATACCGCAACCTATATCAACATGAATGTCGGTCAATCCGGAGAGCCTGTTATGCGGGCAACTTCTATTATGGAATTGGCTTTGCTTTTCTCCAGTGCCCGTGGGTATGATCCCAGGATCGGGTTTGATATGGTAAAAGTAAGTGGCTTCCTTGCGAGTGCATGGGTGCCTTTTAAATTATATGTAAACGGCCAACAGACTTATTGTGCTGTTGCTTCTATTCAGATGATCAGGGTAAAAGGCGTATGGAAGATTCAGTATTATATTGATCGTAAGGTCAGCTGTCAGGGATCACTCCTCTGATAATTCATTGATACATTCTTTTAACTGCAACACATACTTCCCATACATTTTACGCAGGTACCATTTGGTGAAATAATAAGTGCCCACAAATAACGCCAGCGCATATACGGTTGCAATGGTAATTACTTTCCAGTTTGCTGAAAAATCTCCTTTTGCAAATCTTTGTGAGACCTTCCCATCATTTGAAATCAGCAGTAAAGAAAAAATAAAACAGACAGGGATCAATGCCATGGTAAATTGAAAATACCGCTTGATCATATATTCCATGATGCTTACAATGGTTTGGAGGTTGCTTTTTACAGGTGATGCAGTGCTGCTCAAACGCGTGGTGCGACGAAAAATATAAATAAGAGGTAAGATCAGTACCCCGCAAATAACAGCAAATACCGAAAAATAGATCTTTAATGAAGGATGGTTGCTGAACAGGCCGATAACGGAAAACAGGATAACGATTCCGCTGCTGAGCAGAATCTCTTTCAACAAACTTCTTTTCAGCTTGCCAATGACCGAATTGGTTCTCCTGTTTAAGAGTACGGCAATATCAGTATCCGACCGCCCTGCATGATCGCTGGCCAGTTTGTTTTTGAGTTGTGATTTTAATTCGTCTAATTCCATGATCCCTGCATTTAAAAATGTGCTGATTCCTTTTGTGTTTCTTCTTTCAGTTTTATTTTGATCCGGTTCATCTTTACTGCAACATTATTTGCCGTGATGCCCATCATTTCACCTATTTCTATATAACTGTAATCTTCCAGGTACAACATCACGATCGCTTTATCGATCTTTGATAAATGGCCGATAGCTGCATACATAGCTTTCACCTGTTCTTCTATCGGGTCATACGTATCTTCCGAATGATCAGGAATACTATCTGTTGAATAGATATCCGGTTTTCGTTTCTCTTTCCTGAAAAATGTGATGGCTGTGTTTAACGCTACACGATATAACCAGGTAGAAAATTTGGCATCACCCCTGAAATTTGCATATGCTTTCCACGCCTGTAATGTGATCTCCTGGAAAAGATCCTCACGGTCGGAATGCGCATCCATATACAGGTTGCACACCTTGTATACAATTTTCTGATGTTGGTTTAATAATGATATGAATTCCTTCTCTGATGCCATTAATGATGGTTAGTACTTTACCGGTATTACTGTATATCCCTGCGTTCGTAATAAATTAACCACACCTGTTTTGCCGCCAAGATGTCCCGCACCCACTGCGAAAAATGTAGGTTTTGCAGTGATGGCTTTTTTAATAAGTGGTATCCAGTTATGATTTCTCGTAATAACCAGATCCTTTTCCATATTCTGGCCTAATCCGGCACCAGATCCGGAGCTAACGATAAAATTATATATCGAATCGATATCGCCGCTTTTATATATATCCGGCATGCCCTGCATTTCTGCCTTGAGGCTGTCAAAATTCAATACCATTTTTTTTAACTCATACGCCTGTGAGTCCAGGGGAAATTTATCAATGGCTTTCATCTGCTCAACAACGGTCTCCAGCCCTAATATAGGAAGTTTGCCTTCTTTTGCTACCTGCATGAATTCAGTTTCGGGTTGAACTTTTTCGGTGCAGGTTTCCATGGAAAGATACAATAGACTCAGGCTCATAAAAGGCTTGAAGTGGTTGAACATCGTGATCGGTGTGCCGGTAATTTTCTGAAAGGCAATATCTACTTTTTTATAATCTTCTGTGCCCATTAATGATTCAAGTGTTTGATCTTTCATCATCATTTCTTTCATCAACTGCATTTGCATGGCGGGGTCATCCATTTTTAATTCCCCATAAAATTGTTGGGTTGACAACAGGCTGCTCCTGAGGATAGGCGTGATCGTGAAGTCGCCTTTGCACATGATATGAGAAGTGCCAAAAATATAAGAAGGTGCATTTAATCCGTTACCACTGATCTTCCATAACAATGAAGATGCCGGCCCCTGCGCAAACAGTTGAATAATGCCGAGAAATAACGCAAGGAAGAGTGATCCGACCCTTTTCATCAAATGTCTTTTTGCATAAGTAGTCATTTGTATCAAAACATTACCCGGTTGGGGCTATTTTTTCCAAAAAAGAACCCCGCGTAAAAACGCGGGGTATAAACCAAAACCAACTGCTTATGAAACAGATTCTTTAGTAGTAAGTTCTAGGTATTAAGTTTTAAGTCTTTTGCAGTCAGGACTTACTACTTATTACTTACCACTTATAACTTAATTAATAGCAATTTGCTGTGGAGCAACCGCTACTTCTTCTTTTTTAGGGAGATATACTTTCAATACACCATTCTCATATTTTGCCTGGATACCACCGGTATTGATCTTATCATCCAGGTTAAAGCTGCGTTTGAAGCTGCGTAAACCGAATTCTTTACGGATGGTCTTGTATTCCTTGTTCTCCGTTTCTTCTTTCTTTTCAAAACTGATGGTCAGCAAACCATTGTCGAGATTGATCTTGAAATCTTCTTTGTTACGACCCGGCGCGCTCAGTTCTACATGAAAACCATCTTTGGTCTCATGAATATTTGCCGGAACTGTGCTAAATCCATTCTGGGCATCTTTACCCCATGTGGCAGGGAACTGGTTGAATAATTCGTCAAACAGGTTGCCGAAATAAACCGGGTTGTTTTTTACGAGTGTCATAGTTTATTGTTTTTCTTTTTGATTAATTGAATACAGGATAAGATGTTCAAAGGATATACCATTCCCTTTTTCAGGTTAAAACGACACAGGTTAGGCAGATAAAACGAAAATAATAAGACAAAATGTCTCTATTAGAATTTTATAAGTGTCACAATGTCTGTTTTAAGTCTGTTTTTTCAATGTTTCAACTTTTGACGTACTTTTGCGTTCTATAAATAAAAAGAGGAGATAAGCATATGTATCCAGCAGAGATCGTTTTACCGATGAAAGCAGAATTGACCGATGGAGGTTTTGATGAACTTGTATCAGCAAAAGAAGTTGATGAAACATTGGGACAAAAAGGCACCACTTTAGTGGTTATTAATTCTGTATGTGGTTGTGCAGCAGGCACTTGCAGACCAGGCGTTTTAATGGCTGTGAACAATGCAACCAAGCGTCCGGACAGGCTTACCACCAGTTTTGCCGGTTTCGATATTGAGGCTGTTAACCAGGTAAGAGCGCATTTGTTGCCTTACCCGCCATCTTCACCGGCCATTGCACTGTTCAAAGACGGGCAGCTGGTAAGCATGGTTGAGCGCCACCAGATCGAGGGCCGTCCAGCCCAGGTGATCGCACAGCATTTAATTTCTGTTTTTGATGAGTTCTGTAATTAATTTTCACTTAGTTTTGTTCATAGATGGGTTAGTAAGTATTGGCTCCACGTTTATGTGGGGCCTTTCTTTTTTGCAGCAATTAATAATTAGTAGTTAGTAATTAGTAATTATTGAAGCGTGGGTTGGCAAATCAGCGGCTGTTAATTACTAATTGCTAATTACTAATTACTAATTTTTTCTCCTAACATTGCAATTCACATTACCTAACACATGTATCCTAATCTATACTACGCATTCAAAGATATTTTCGGGGTTGAATGGACATGGTTAAAACTGGTCAATTCATTTGGTTTTTTTGTAGCCCTCTCTTTTATTTTTTCTGCCTGGATCTTAACACTTGAACTGCGAAGAAAGCAACAGCAGGGTTTGTTTGAACACACAGAAGAAACTATTACGATAGGAAAACCTGCAAGCTTTACTGAACTATTACTCAATTTTATTATCGGGTTTGTATTTGGTTATAAGATCATTGGTGCATTTACCATTGCTGATGCATTGAATGATCCACAATCTTTCATCCTTTCTTCCAAAGGAAATCTTGCCGTAGGATTATTAATCGGGCTGCTCTTTGCAGGATTAAAATGGTGGGAAAAGAACAAACAAAAATTAGCTAAACCCGAAACAAGAACCATACGTATCTGGCCACAGGACAGGGTAGGGGACATTGTGATCTACGCAGCATTGTTTGGTTTTTTAGGCGCCAAAATATTTCATAACCTTGAGAACTGGAATGAGTTTATAAACGATCCAATCGACTCATTAATATCATTTAGCGGCTTAACTTTTTATGGTGGCCTGATCTGTGCGGGTATCGCTATCATATATTATGCAAAGCGCCGTAAAATAAAAATAGTTCACCTGCTTGATGCCATGGCACCCACCATGATGGTAGCGTATGCATTGGGCCGCGTGGGTTGCCAGGTTAGCGGTGATGGTGATTGGGGAATTGTAAATACAAAACCCAATCCTTTCAGTTGGTTACCAGATTGGATGTGGGCCTACAATTATCCGCATAATGTGATCAGCGAAGGTGTTCCCATTCCCGGCTGTACAGGTCAATATTGTAATCAGTTGGTTCCACCTGTCTATCCAACCGCTTTCTATGAGATCGTAATATGTCTTATTTTATTTTTCGTGATCTGGATGATCAGGAAACGTATTAAAGTGCCTGGCCAGTTATTTGGTCTCTATCTCATCTTCAATGGTATTGAACGTTTCTTTATTGAAATGATACGTGTAAATACCAGGTATGAATTCCTTCCTTTTAAACCAACACAAGCTGAGATCATTTCGTTTCTGTTGATCGTTTCAGGTGTGCTGATGATTACACGGGCAGGAAAATGGTTTGGAAAAGATGATAAAACGCTGTAGGCATCCGTTAACTGCAAACCGTATTTTGAATTTAATCCGCGAGTAATAAAAGTATTCAATGAAGCGTATCGTAAAATTTTTGAAAGATTTTCTGTTGTTCTTTCCTGCTACTTATTTATTCAGGCCTTTTTCAAGAATGTTTCTCTTTATATCCTACTTTAATCAGTTGGTGGTATGGATAAGCCGCAATAAAAAATTGTTTCTTTCCAGCGATCATTATTCACCGGTAAGGGATTATAATAAACGTTACCAGTTATACAGTTTCATTACGGAACACTATCAACAACCCGCACGCGAGATCGTGTATTTAGAATTTGGTGTGGCAGGCGGCACTTCTTTTCGCTGGTGGATGGAACACAATCAGCATGCCGCTTCCCGCTTTTTTGGTTTCGATACATTTGAAGGATTACCCGAAAAATGGGGCAACTTTTATGAAAAAGGTGATATGTCGTTTGCAATGCCTGCGATCAGTGATCCCCGCGGAAAGTTTCTTAAAGGTCTTTTTCAGGACAGTTTGCCCGGGTTTATACAGGAGCACCAGGATCTGCTCAATTCCGGCGCTCAAAAAGTGATCTTAATGGATGCCGATCTTTACTCCGCAACCATTTTCACCCTCAGCCAGTTGTTCCCGTACCTGAAGAAAGGGGATGTTATCATGTTCGACGAGTTCAACGTTGCCATGCATGAGTTTAAAGCCTACACCGAGTTTGTAAATAACTTTTATATCAAACTAAAACCGGTTGTAGCTGTCAATAATTTCTACCAGGTTGGGTTTGAGGTAGATTAAATGTATTGATAATGAATTAGTTATAATAAAAGCAGCGCATATCCGCTGCTTTTTTATTTCCGGGAAGTAACAAAAATTTAAATAAGCACGTCCTACCAGAGAATTAATAATCCTTTCTCAAACCTACCATTCATCCCGATTATTTACCGTTAAATACAAAACTATGTACTATGCATTGCATAGTTCATAGTTTTGACCTGTAATTAGCAACAACGGGAACTAAATAAATCATAAATAAATAATCACAAATGAAAAAGATCGTAGCAATGCTGACAGCCTTAGGAGTTTTATCCTTGCCTTTTGTCGGTCATGCGCAAACAGCTCCAGCAGGAAAAGTGAGTGGGGTAGTAACCGGCTCACAAAAATCAGTTGAATCGGCATCCGTCGGTTTATTACGTGCAAAGGACTCGGCTGTTGTTAAAATGGCTGTTTCTGATAAAACAGGCAATTTTGAAGTTGAAAAAGTAGCGGATGGCAAATACCTGGTGTTGATCCAGAGTGTGGGCTTTGCCAAATATTATAGTGAGGCTTTCACGATCAGTGCGGCTCAATCAGCTTATACTTTAAAACCAGTTGTATTACAGGGCGCTTCCAAGAAACTGGAAGATGTGACCGTTGTAGCCAAAAGACCATTTGTAGAACAGAAAGTAGACAGAACCGTGATCAATGTTGATGCAACACCATCAAACACCGGTGCAACCGTAATGGATATCCTGGAAAAATCTCCCGGTATATCAGTGGATAAAGACGGTAACATCAGTCTGAAAGGAAAACAGGGTGTGATGATCATGATGGATGGCAAACCCACTTATCTCAGCGGACAGGACCTGGCCAATATGCTTAAAAACTTACCAAGCGCCAATCTTGACCAGATAGAGATCATGACCAACCCTCCTGCAAAATTTGATGCATCCGGTAATTCAGGTGTGATCAATATCAAAACCAAAAAAACAAAAACAGTTGGATATAATGGAAGTGTTACAGCAAGCTACGGACAAGGCGTTCTTCCCAAAGCTAATCTTAGCACGAACCTGAACTTTCGTGAGAATAAGTTCAACTATTTTGCCAATGCGAGTACTTTTTATAATGAAAACTTCGGCGATCTCGTTCTGATGCGCAAATTCCGTAACCAGTCAACAAACGAACTGTTATCGATTTTTGACCAGATTGCTAAAAGTTCAAGAGACAACAAGGGTTATAACTACAAAGTAGGTGCTGACTATTTCATGAACAAAAAAACAACATTGGGTTTAGTGGTAACCGGCTTTGAAAGCCGTAATACAGAATTCACAGATAACACCACATTAATAAAGGATAAAAACAATGCATTGACCACCCGCACACAGGCGATCAATGATGTAAACTCAAACTATAAGAATATCGGTGTGAACTTCAACCTGCGTCATGTATTTGATAGTGTAGGCAATGAATTGACTGCAGATGTTGATTATGTGAATTACACATCTGGCTCTGCACAATTGCTTTCAAACAAATTCTTTGATAATGCAGGTAACAAAAAAAGTACTGATGAAACATTGAGGGGAAATATACCCTCAGATATCGATATCTATAGCGCCAAGATTGATTTTACACATCCCATCAAAGACGGAAGCAGGTTTGAAGCTGGATGGAAAAGCAGCTATGTTGAAACCGACAATGATGCACAATATTCAAACCTGAATTATGCAACCAATCAATATGTAACAGATGCTAATCGCAGCAATCACTTCTTATACAAAGAGAATATCAATGCAGCCTATCTGAACCTGAGCAAACAGTTGAATAAAATATGGAGCGCGCAATTAGGACTTCGCCTGGAAAACACCAACCTGAGCGGTAACCAGTTAACGACAAACCAGATCTTTAAAAGGGATTATACACAGATCTTCCCTACAGCATTTATCGGTTACACTCCGAATGATAAGAACCAGTTCGCCATCAGCTACGGCCGTCGTATCGATCGCCCGAACTACCAGGATCTGAACCCGTTCTTTAACTTCCTTGATAAATACACATACCAGGTTGGTAACCCTTACCTGAACCCGCAGTTCAGTCATAATTTCGAGATCAACCATACTTTCAGAAGTATGCTGACCACTTCAATAAACTATAGCACAACCAAAGATATCATACAGGATGTACTGGAGCAGGTAGACAGCACCAACACCAGCTTTGTGAGGAAAAGCAATATCGCCAGCAGAAAAAGTATCGGTTTATCTGTGAGCCTGAATGCACCGGTTACCAAATGGTTCAGAACAAGCATTTATACGAATGTATTCAACAATGCTTTCAGCGGAATCATCAATGGTAAGCTGGAGGAAGTGAGTGGTACCTCTTTCATGGCAAACATGAATAACCAATTCACTTTTAACAAAGGATGGAGCGGAGAGGTCAGTGGATTTTACAGATCACCTGCGGTACAGGGAGTGCTCGTGTCTAATCCAATGTGGGCCATGAATATCGGTATCGGCAAACAGATCATGAAGAATAAAGGAGCGATCAGGTTGGTGGTACGTGACGTGTTTTACACACAGATCTTCAGCGGATACAGCAAATACCAAAACGTGGATGTTACGATCAACCAGTCGAGAGACAGCCGCGTAGTGAACCTGAGCTTTACATACCGTTTCGCCAAAGGAAAAGCTGCGGCACAGCGTAAAAGAGGGGGTGCAGGTGATGAGCAAAACCGTGTGAACACCGGCGGCGGAAATTAATGGTACGATAGCAAGCGCAACATTCTTTACAATCAAATGAATGGACAATGGATAAGTCAATGCGTTCCGCTTCAATTACGGGTATCGTTCTTATCATATTAATAACGGCTTCTATAGTTTTCATTGATCATCCGCTGGCATGGTATATCAATGAAAATTATAGCCACGCCGGTTATTCGAGATCAGCTAGTTCTTTGGTAGAATTGCTTTTTGGATTTCATCTTTCAAATTATTTTATCGGTTTTTTCGCATTGCTGACAGGAGTGATCGTATATCTTAAAACCTGGCGACATAACATAGCGATACGCTTTGTATATGTTGGCGCTGTTTATATTGCTACACGATTCGTTACAGATGTTTTGCAAAGTATTTTTTTAAGAGAAGGCCCACTTGATCTCATCATGCCAGCCGCAACATCAAAGGAATTCTTTTTATACGGCCATTCATTTCCCTCAGAATACTCGGCATATTTTTTTGGATTGTTTCTGCCGCTTTTGGTGATTTTTCCAAAACACAAATGGTTGTTGGCGATCCCGGTTTTTGTAACGGTATCAAGAATCCTAACCAATGATCATTACCTGGGTGATGTGTTAGCTTCCATCATGATCGCGGTTTTATTTTCATGGATCTTTGCAAAACTGTTCAAAGTAAAACCAGTCATGTAATAAACTGACAAGCTGGGAGAAGACTGGGATCCAGCAATGTCTTGCTTATACAGATACCTTAACGTTCAATAACATTTTATTAACACCACTCATACCAAAACAGTAGTTAAGATAAAAGAGGATAAGCAACTTTACTTTTTATACTTCGTTTTTTTCTCATGTGCATTATATAGAACCGGCCCCGATTTCCATCGGGGCCTCTTTTTTAATATTGAACACAGAACAAGGAATTTTGAACGCTGAAGTGGTGAACTCCAAACAGCGGTCGTCATTGTGAGGAACGAAGCGATCTGTGCTACGAATAATTGCATGCGCCCCCAAGGTTGTGACATAGATTGCTTCGTTCCTCGCAATGACGGTCACCCAACTTATGTACCGGGGTTCATCACTTCAGCGTTCAAAATTCCTTGTTCAGTGTTCAATATTCAATATCTCCTTTCAATTCTCTATTTTTGTACAAACAGCCTATCATGCCATCATTCGACATCGCCAGTGAAGTAGATATCCAGGTATTGGATAATGCTATTAATACGGTAAAAAAAGAGATCAGTACCCGTTTTGATTTCCGTGGTTCACCGGTAACGGTTGAACTGAATAAAAAGGATTATTCCATTCTGCTGGAAGTGGAAAGTGATATGAAGATGAAACAACTGATCGATGTACTGATCAGCCGAACCATGAAACAGGGTATCGATGCCGGTGCTTTTGATTTCAGTAAGGATGCTTACCCAAGCGGTAAAGTGGTTAAAAAGAACATACCGGTCCGAAATGGCTTAAAGCAGGATGATGCCAAAAAGATCGTAAAAATGATCAAAGAGGGCGGTTTTAAGGTGCAGGTAGCGATCATGGATGATATTATCCGCGTTACCGGCAAAAAACTCGATGACCTCCAGGAAGTGATTGCGAAATGCCGTACCGATAATTTCGGGATCCCGTTGCAGTTTGTAAACATGAAAAGCTGAGCATAATTAGTAATTAGTAGTTAGTAATTACTAATTCATTATGTGTAAGTGTCTAATTGCTAATTACTAACTACTAATTACCAATTAAAACTTCAACCTTTTTGTACTTTAATCATCCCGCCTTACCTTTGCACTCCTAAATAATCGCACGGCCAAATCCGTGCAACCTAAAAGTAAAAATATGAAACAAGGTATCCATCCAGAAAGTTATCGTTTTGTTGTGTTCAAGGATATGAGCAATGGTCATACTTTCCTGAGCCGTTCAACAGCAAACACCAAAGAAACCATCCAGTTTGAAGATGGTAAAGAGTATCCGTTGATCAAGATTGAGATCTCTAACACTTCTCACCCTTTTTATACCGGTAAGAATATGTTGGTAGATACAGCGGGCCGTATCGACAAATTCAAAAAACGTTACGCAAAGAAAGACTAATTTCTTTCTAACCATATTAGCTGATCCCAACGGAAACGTTGGGATCTTTTTTTGTGCCCTGCACCAATCATATGAACTCCCGCATAATTGTTTACAGAACCATAGCAAACATTACCTTTGCAACCGATAAATTGACACCCATGAAACTGGATATACTTGCTTTTGGCGTTCACCCGGATGATGTGGAACTGGGCTGTTCCGGCACTTTACTGGCGGCTATTGCTGAAGGGAAAAAAGTAGGCATCATTGACCTTACCCGCGGTGAACTGGGCACAAGGGGAAATGTAGAAACAAGAAAAACGGAGGCAATGCGAGCCGCAGAGATCCTTGGCGTGCATACACGTGAAAACCTGGGGATGGCAGATGGATTTTTTCAGAACGATGAAACCAATCTTCGCAAAGTGATAGAAGTGATCAGGAAATACCAGCCTGAGATCGTACTCGCCAACGCCTTTGATGACCGCCACCCGGATCATGGAAGAAGTTCGAAACTGGTTGAGGATGCAGCTTTTCTTTCAGGGTTAAGAAAGATCGAAACTTTATCAGGAAATAAGGTTCAGGGTATCTGGAAACCATCTTATGTGTTCCATTATATACAGGACAGGTTTATTGAACCATCTTTTGTGGTAGATATCACGGCGCATTTTGAGAAAAAGATGGAATCTGTATTGGCTTATTCAACACAGTTCTTTAATCCCAACCTGGATGAACCACAAACCTATATTTCATCGGGCCAGTTCCTGGAAACCATTAAGGCAAGGGCATTGATGATGGGAAAAAGGATCGGGGTAGGTTATGCAGAAGGATTTTGTTCAGAAAAAACGATCGGTATCAGGAGTTTTGATGCGCTTATTCAGCAACCGACCTGAGGAATTAATCATTAGTAGTTAATAGTTAATAATTGGAGTATGTCTACAGTAAAAGTTGGATTGGTGCAGATGAGCTGCAGTGCCAGTAAGGATGAGAACCTTGCCAAAGCGATCATGAAGATCCGTGAAGCGGCAGCCAAAGGCGCACAGATTGTTTGCCTGCAGGAATTGTTTACTTCATTGTATTTCTGCGATGTAGAGGACTATGATAATTTCAAACTGGCGGAATCCATTCCGGGGGTGTCTACAGATGCGTTAAGTGCGGTAGCGGCAGAATTAAATGTAGTGATCATTGCTTCCTTGTTTGAAAAAAGAACACAGGGCATCTATCATAACACAACGGCTGTACTGGATGCTGATGGCAATTATTTAGGCAAGTACCGTAAGATGCATATCCCTGATGATCCTGCGTATTATGAGAAATTTTATTTTACTCCCGGTGATCTCGGCTATAAAGTATTCAAAACAAAATACGCCACATTCGGTGTACTGATCTGCTGGGATCAGTGGTATCCTGAAGCGGCACGTATCACTTCATTGATGGGAGCGGAGATCTTATTTTATCCCACCGCTATCGGTTGGGCCACTTCACAGGATGAAGCAACCAATACAGAACAATACAATGCATGGCAAACCATTCAGCGTAGTCATGCAGTAGCCAATGGTGTGCATGTGGTTAGTGTGAACCGTGTAGGCTTTGAACAAAACGGCGCCATGAAATTCTGGGGCGGTTCTTTTGTGAGCAATCCATTTGGTACATTATTATATAAAGCTTCTCATGAAGAAGAGGAAGTAACGGTTGTTGATATTGATACTGCAAAAACAGATCGTTACAGAACGCACTGGCCATTCTTACGTGATCGCCGTATTGATTCATACCAACCAATCACCAAACGTTTTATAGACGAAGACTAACTCTGCGAAACCTCTGCCACTCTGCGTCTCTGCGGTGAATGTAAACTCAAATTCACCGCAGAGACGCAGAGATATCGAAGAGAAAACACTGATACATGAAAACACCTAAAGAATCCGGATACTATTTTCCTGCTGAGTTCGCACCACATGTAGCAACATGGTTGAGTTGGCCGCATAAAGAAGCAAGCTGGCCGGGCAAGATCGAATCTATCTATCCTAATTATAGCCTGTTTGTAAAATATCTTACAGAAAGCGAGTTGGTAAGAATCAATATAGCGGATGAAACAATGAAGAACAGCGCCATCCAACATTTGCAGAAAGCAAATGTGAACATGGATAAAGTGCAATTTTTTTTACATCCCACTAATGATGCCTGGTGCCGCGATCATGGCCCCGCATTTCTTATCAACCCCCATGCAGAAATAAAAAAGGTAATTGTTGACTGGAACTACAATGCATGGGGCAATAAATATCCGCCTTATGATCTTGACGATGTAATCCCTACACTGATCGGTAAACATTTTGATATTCCCGTTTACAACCCGGGTATTGTAATGGAAGGAGGTTCTGTTGAATTCAATGGGAAAGGAACTTTACTTACGTCAACAGCCTGTTTATTAAACGAGAACCGCAACCCGCATTTAAACCAATCGCAGATAGAAGCCTATTTACAGAACTATTATGGTGTAGAACAAATATTATGGGTTGATGAGGGAATTGTAGGTGATGATACCGATGGACATATTGATGATACAGTTCGTTTTGTAAATGAAGACACCGTGATCACCGTAATAGAAGAGAATAAGGATGATGAGAACTATGCATTACTGCAAACCAATCTCAAACAACTGCAACAAATGCGTTTACTCAATGGTAAACAGCTGAACATAGTAGAATTACCCATGCCAGATGAACTGATCTATGAAGATCAGCGCCTGCCTTGTTCTTACGCAAATTTCTACATAAGCAACAAACACGTAATCGTTCCGGTATTCAATTGTGCAAAAGATGAAAAAGCTTTACGTATTATCGCTAGCTGTTTTCCCACCAGGGAAGTGGTAGGTATCGATTCAACCGATATTATCTGGGGACTTGGAAGTTTTCATTGTTTAAGTCAACAGGAACCGCTTGTATAAACAAACGGTCCTGCATTTAACATTCAACACAATTTATCCAGTTACGGTCATAATATTTCCCGCGATCGCGATATTGTATGTTTTCAAATTAGTGCTTGCCGGTCCTAATGTTACTGCACCTGTTGTACTGAAAGTAGAGCCGTGATTGGGACAAATAAATTTTCCCTGTGAGGCATTGTATCCGATAGACGTTCCTTCATGCGTACATGCTACCTGTACCGCAGTAAATGAGGTTGGTACATTACCTGTAGCGAGTCGTACGATAATTACACCGTTCGCTACAACTGATGATCCTACTGTTGTAAGATTCGATCCCAGGTCAACAGTAAAATTTGCGCTCACACCGCCACCGCCGCCATTCGATCCGCCATCACTGCTTTTGCTGCATGCACCCATGCAAACTGCGCATGCTGCTACAACAGGACCGGTAAGTGTTCCTAAAAATGTTCTTCTTTCCATAATATCATACTTAATAAGTGGTAAATATTTATTGTATCAACTTATCATTTTCTGCTATGAAAAACAATTCGGTGCCTTTCCTTGCGGGAATGGAATTGATACAATCTTCTAACAGCTTTATACGTAAACCCGAAGAAAAAAGTTGCCTGTACTCTTCCAACCCGCCACCAAAAGGGGGATTGTTATCAAACTCCCTGTTAAAGAGCAGACCTGCAAGTTTACCGTTGCCTGTCAACAATTCTTTAACTTTTTGAAGATATTTTTTTCGCAAAGAAGGATGCAATGCGCAGAAAAATGTTTGTTCAATCACCAGGTCAAATTGCCCGTTCAATAAAAAGAAATCACCTGTAATTATTTTAATAGAAGGGTACAAAGGCTCAATTGTCTCTTGCAGTCTTTTTGTAAGTAATGGTGAAATGTCTGCCACTGTGATATCTGTAAATCCTCTTTCAGCCAGGTATATTGCTTCATAACTGCTGCCGGCACCCGGGATCAGTATCCGGAGGTTTTTATTGGTGAGTTGATCTATGTATTCTTTAATAGGAGTAGAAACAAAGCCAATATCCCAGCGTGTTTCCTCCCGACGATACAAGTCATCCCAAAATTCTGCTGGTAAAAGTGTCTCTTCCATGTTTTATTCTTAACTAACCGTGTCTTTGTGCCTTGGTGTGAAAATTAAATGCACACCAAAGCACAAAGGCACGGTTTTGATTTATGTGATCACAAACCTGCCGTTACTTCCGCCTGTCTCGGTATAATAAATGCAATGAGATCGTCCAATGCTATCCCGGCACGTTCACATGCATCGTTAATATCTTCTCTTGATACATTCGCTGCGAATGACTTTTCTTTCAAACGTTTTTTTACACCCTTCACATCCATATCCTGGTAACCACCGGGACGCATTAATGAATAAGCATGTACAAGTCCGGACAGTTCATCAAAAGCATACAACATCTTATCCATTGTGGTTATCGGCTCCACACCAAAATGTAAATGCCCATGGGATGCGATGGCACGGATGATCTCGGGATCAATATTTCTTTGCTCCAGTTCTTCTATAATCTTTTTGCAATGCAGGTCGGGCCATTGATCCCAATCGGCATCATGCAGTAAGCCAGCCATTTCCCATTTCCATTGACCGGCTTCATCCAATCCTTCTTTTTCTGCTGCCCAGCATTTCATCAGGTGTGCTACCTGTTGCATATGTGTTTTCAGTTTGGGGTTTAATACCCAGCCATTGAATAGTTCGCCTGCCTGTTCACGGGTCAATACATTGCCTGTATTGCCTAGATCACCGAATTGGGTTCTGCCGAGATGGAGTGACATGTTTCGTTTTGTTTATTTCAAAGATAGGTGGCCGTTTTCGAAATAGATAGGCCATGAGCGATATCTTTGGATAAATTACAGATCATTTAAAAGACAACGCATGGCAACGGATGAAGCTAAAAAAGAAAGGTTGTTCACTTCCTACCAGGTATTTGTTATCGCGATATTAGCTCTACTGCAATTCACAGTGATACTTGATTTCATGGTACTCTCGCCATTGAGTGCGATATTATTGAAGGAACTGGACATTGCCCCAAAACAATTCGGACTCGTAGTATCCGTATATGCATTCAGCGCGGGTGCGGCAGGAATACTCACAGCGGGTTTCGCTGATAAATTTGACCGGAAAAAATTGCTGATGTTTTTTTATACCGGTTTTATCATCGGTACCATATTATGCGCTATCGCACCAACTTACCCTATGTTATTGGGTGCAAGGATCGTTACCGGAATATTTGGTGGTGTGATCGGTTCTGTAAGTTTTGCCATTATTACAGATCTTTTTAAAATGGAAGTGAGGGGCCGTGTGATGGGGTTTGTACAGATGGCTTTTGCTGGTGCCCAGATATTGGGTCTTCCTATCGGCCTATTACTAGCTACACATTTTGGCTGGCACGCACCTTTCTGGATGATCGCAGGAGCGGGAACTATTTTAGGGCTGATCATGGCCGCCAAATTGAAACCTGTTGATCAGCACCTGCATCTGAATATAGATCGAAATGCATTTCATCATTTATTCGCAACGATCACACGACCGGATTATGCAAAAGCTTTTTTCGCAACAACTTTATTAGCCACAGGCGGTTTTATGCTGATGCCTTTCGGAAGCGCTTTCAGCGTGAATAACCTGGGTATTAAATTGGAACAGTTACCGCTAATTTATCTTGTAACAGGTTGTTGCTCGATTGTGTTCGGGCCATTCATTGGTAAACTGAGCGATAAGATCGGCAAGTTCAATGTATTTTGTATTGGTTCTGTGGTAAGTATTACGATGGTGCTTATTTATTGCCATTTGGGGATTACACCATTATGGGAATTGATTGCGTTGAATGTGGTATTATTTGTCGGAATCACTTCACGTATGATCTCTTCTTCCGCATTATTAACTGCCGTACCAGATGCAAAGGACCGTGGTGCTTTTATGGGAATGAATTCGTCCGTTCAGCAAATTTCAGGAGGTATTGCTTCGTATATAGCAGGAATGATCGTTGTACAAAACACTTCTTCCGGAAAACTAGAACATTATGATACATTAGGCTATGTGGTAACTGCTTCCATGATACTGGCTACCGCAATGATGTATTATCTTAATAAACGTGTACAAAAGAAATTGCACACGCAACAACCCGTATAAAAGAAGGAATAATTTTTGTCTTATAAAAAGAAAGAAAACAAGTAATGAAAAAGTATTCGTTTTTAATTATTGCTGCGATCGTAATCATCTACGCATGCAGTCCCAAACCATTTGGCACAACCAATAAAGCATACAGGAAACAATCCAAAGAATATGCAAAACTGATTTTGGCAGAACCGGTGGACCCGATCAATGATACCATTAAATTACCTCCTTACTGGGTGGGCACAACTAATTACGGGATCCGTAAACCCAATTTTGTCATCATTCACCATACTGCGCAAAACTCCTGCCTGCAAACGCTGCAAACGTTTACACTGCCAAGAACCGCCGTTAGTGCGCATTATGTGATCTGTAAAGATGGAACGGTACACCATATGCTCAATGATTATTTCCGTGCACAACATGCGGGTGTAAGCAGGTGGGGTAACCTGATCGATATCAATTCATCTTCCATCGGCATTGAACTCGATAATACCGGCTTCGAACCATTCGACAGCCTGCAGCTCAACAGCCTAATCAGTGTATTGGTCAAACTGAAAAAAGATTACAATATCCCAACTGCGAATTTTATTGGTCATGGAGATATTGCACCCACAAGAAAGAATGACCCCAACTGGCGCTTCCCATGGAAGAAATTAGCGGATAAAGGTTTTGGATTATGGTATGATGATAACAGGGAGGAAGTTCCACCCGGATTTAATCATATTCAGGCATTACGCATTGTGGGCTATGATGTAAAAGATACCACGGCCGCCATCCGTTCTTTCAAGAGACATTTTCTGCAGGATACAACAAAATCGATCAATGAGATTGACAGGAGCGTGCTATACAATCTCCAGAAGAAATATATGTAGCGTTCCCGAACATTAGTGTTGAAACCGTGCCTCTGTGCCTCTGTGTGAAATTTAATTTGCACACGGAGGCACAGAGGCACAGTTTGTTTCCGATAGCACGTAACACTTGTAATAATAAAATCAGTATTTTTAAGATACTAAAATTAATCTATGAGAATTTTCACACTCATTATCTGCGTTTTATTAGCATCGGCTTCAAACGCACAGTTATTACGCAACAATCCAGGTTCCAATCACGCGAACCGTTTTGAAGAACTCGATTATCTTTTACAATCACCCAACGAGTACAGAACCGCAAGTGGTGCACCCGGTCCCAAATACTGGCAACAGCGTGCGGATTATGATATTGCTGTTGAGCTGGATGAACCCAATAACCGCATCACCGGTACAGAAACCATTACGTATTCCAATAACTCACCCGATGTTTTAACGTATATCTGGTTGCAGCTCGATGAGAATTTTCACAAACCCGATGCGGATGTGAACCGGGACAATCCCAGCAGGATGCAGGATCGAATGACGGATCAACAATTGAACGCATTGGAACCCTGGAGAAGACTGGATGGCTATGGATTAAATCTTACCCGTGTGGTAGATGTTACCGGGAAAGCCATTTCTTATACGCTTGTGAAAACAATGATGCGTATCGACCTGGCAGAGCCTTTAAAACCCGGGCAGAAATTCATATTTACCATAGACTGGAATTATAAGGTGCCTGATAAACTAACACGCTATGGTCGCGGCGGGTATGAATATTTTGCTGAAGATGGAAATAACCTCTATTCGATTGCGCAATTCTACCCAAGAATGGCTGTGTACAGTGATTTCAAAGGATGGCAGCATCTGCAGTTTCGTAGCGGTGCAGAATTCGCTTTGAACTTTGGAAACTTTAACCTGAAGATCACAGTTCCCGCAGATCATGTGGTAGCGTCAACAGGGGAATGCTTGAATATCAAGCAAATGCTATCTGCCAAAGAATTTGACCGTTGGCAAACTGCTCAGCAGGCAAAGGATGTTGTAGAGATTGTAACACTGGCAGAAGCATTGGAAAAATCCAAAACAAAAAGCACCGCAAAAAAAACATGGATCTTCAAAGCCGATAATGTACGTGATGTGGCATTTAATACCAGTCGCCGTTTGGTTTGGGATGCAATGCCTGCTTATGTGGATGGGAAGAAAGTGATGTGTATGAGTTTCTACGGAAAAGAAGCATATCCTATCTACCGTAGATATTCTACCAAAGCGGTTGCGCATACGATCAAAACCTATTCTAAATACACGATCAATTACCCGTATCCTGTTGCACAATCTGTGGAAGCGGCTATTGGCATGGAATATCCTATGCTCGCCATGAATCCGGGAAGGGCCGCTCCTGATGGAACCTATACAGAAGCTGCCAAACTATCGTGCATAGGTGTAACCATTCACGAAGTAGGACATAATTTCTTCCCCATGATCGTTAACAGCGATGAGCGTCAGTGGTGGTGGATGGATGAGGGATTAAATACTTTCTGCCAGTTTCTTACGGAAAGAGAATTTGATGCAGATTATCCTTCAGGACGTGGCCCCGCGCATCTGATCGCAGATTATATGCGTTTACCAAAAAGTGAACTGGAGCCTGTTATGACAAAAGGTGATGCAGTTAGCAGGGTAGGATCAAATGCCTATGCAAAAGCAGCAACCGGTTTGAATATTTTACGTGAAACCATCCTCGGAAGAGAACTGTTTGATTTTGGTTTCCGCGAATACGCCAAACGCTGGGCCTTTAAACATCCTACGCCGGCAGATCTTTTTCGTACAATGGAAGATGCGACAGGTGTGGATCTTGACTGGTTCTGGCGTGGATGGTATTTTGGAACCGACCCGGTTGATATTGCTATCGACAGCGTAAAAGTATTTAGAGTAGACGATGCATTAACATCAACACCCAATGGCATCGCGGTATTCAATGATATCAACCGTTTACGTAACAGGGAAGACAAGGATATTAAATTTTATGTAGAAGTAGACACCAGCCTCCGTGATTTTTATTATTACAACCGCAATGCAGATGCCATCTATAACCAGGAACAGGCGAATAAATTGAAAGATGATACCTATAAAGCAGGAATCGATAATGAGAATCTTACTAAATGGAAGGAAAAATATTTTTATGAACTGCAATTCTCAAACAGGGGAGGACTGGTAATGCCTGTCATTATAGAATGGACATTTAAAGATGGCACCAAACAGGTAGACAGGATCCCGGTATCTGTATGGTTGCTGAATGAAGAAAAAGTGAACAAGGTATTCATCAAAGACAAGGAAGTGGCTTCCATAAAATTGGATCCTTTAAGAGAAACCGCAGATGTAAATGAAGCCAATGGCCAGTGGCCGGTGAAAGAAATGCCGACTAAATTTTCGTTGTTCAAAAACACACAGGTAGGTTTTGTAGGACCAGGTGCGGGACAGACTATTGCACCGGCTACGAACCCGATGCAGAGAGCGAAGCAGAAGAATCCGTAGTATTTTGCCGTGCCTTTGCCGCGCCCTTCAGGGCGTGGACAATAGAAGCACACTCTCACATATTTATCGGGCTTTAGCCCGGAGTTTGATACTCCGGGCTAAAGCCCGATAATAATTTATAAAGGATGATTAATTATCCACGCCCTGAAGGGCGCGGCAAAATAAATGATTGAGATTCTTAAATTAATTAATTTTACCTCTCCTGTAGATTTCTATCCAATTATTTTCTCTGCGTGCACGCTCTTCGTAATTCTTTTTTTCTTCTTCCTTGCGATTCAAAAAATCAATCCCATTCTGTTGAGCCATTTCAAAGCCATTGTCATAGCTATGCTTTAGCGTAGCAAGAAAATTATCCTTTGTTGTTTTGATTATATTTTTGACGAAATAGTGATTATAAAAACTGTATGTAAACTCTTTATTCTCCAGCGACGTAAGTGTAAAACTCCAGGAATTGCTGGCATCTTTTACCTGTATGATCAATCCCGGTAATCCGCAAAATTTATACGGGCCATCACTGATCGGGACCTGCGAGGTAAACCATGCAACCCAACGCCTGTTTCCAAAATCACACGTAGCTTTCTGACAAACATACCCTGTTATTGTTGCTGTATCCGGGAGAATCTTCCATGAAAAAATTGTTTTAGGTTCTTCGTATTCATATACGGGAGAACCTATCGCTTTCACCCAGTCTATCGTACCAATTTTATTTTCAACATTCTTATAGACACGATACTCGATTTCGTAATTATATCCCGAACGGGACCCTTTTGGTGGAGTTGCATTCGCAGGTGCCTTTTTGAAATAATTATACATCACAGTGTCGATTAATAAATTCTTCCATGCACCGAATAAAGAATTATCTTGGTTTAGCAGAAGCCCCATCAATGCCTTCTTTTTGAGAGGATTGGTGCTGTCAGGCTGGTATTCCATCTCATATTGGCAGATCGTAGCATAACTCCTTTCGTAGTCCTGATTCTGTGCCGTTGAGTTGGAGATAAAAATAAACGATAGAAAAAAAAAGAACAGATGCACACCGGTTGTATTTTTTACAGGCATTTTAAACAGGGTTTTAATATGGGCTTTTAATATGGGCTTTTAATGGTATCAAGGTAAGATTCTCTTTTGTACTTATTCCATAAATGTGATGAACTCTCTGCGATAACTCTGCTTCTCTGCGGCTCTGCGGTTGGAAAGAATTCACAACCATAGACTTTCCGAAATCGTAGGATTCAATCAACCGTGGAGCCGCAGAGAAGCTGAGGTTGCGCAGAGGGGATTGTTGCTGTTTTTATTGTATTTTCAGAGTCTTATTCATACTAACCGTTTATCCATGAGAAAATTATTTTTTGCGGCATCGCTATGTACACTTTTAATATGCAGTACATCGATCATGAATGCGCAGGTTATTACTTCCGCACAGATAGACACTTTGGTTGAACGAACACTCAAAGCTTTTGATGTGCCCGGCATTTCAGTAGCCGTTGTAAAAGATGGAAAGCCGGTCCATGCAAAAGGATATGGCGTACGTTCTTTAAAAACAATGCAGAAAGTGGATGAGAATACTTTATTCGGTATTGCATCCAACAGTAAAGCATTTACTTCCGCTGCACTGGGTATGCTGATCGATGAAGGCAAACTGAAATGGGATGATAAAGTGCGCGACCATATTCCGGGATTCAAATTATACGACCCTTATGTTACTGAAGAATTCACCATCCGCGACCTGCTCACACACAGAAGCGGCCTTGGCCTGGGTGCAGGCGACCTGATGATGTTCCCTGAGGGGAGTGATTTTACCAGAGAAGACATCATTCATAACCTCCGTTATTTGAAAGCTGTTTCAGGCTTCCGTACAAAATATGATTACGATAACAACCTCTACATTGTAGCAGGAGAAGTCATCGCGAAAGTATCGGGTATGAGTTGGGAAGATTTTATTGAAAAACGCATCATGCAACCCCTGAATATGACGGCGAGTGCTGCTTCGTTCTCAAGATTAAAAAATAAAACCAATGCCATCGATGGCCATGCGCCGGTAGACGGTAAGGTCACAGCGATCAATGGTGTATTAAGTGAGCAGGCAAACGCTGCAGGCGGGATCTGGAGCAATCTCACCGATATGAGCAAATGGATCATCATGCAGATGGAGAATGGAAAATATGGTGAGGGATTATCCAAACGATTATTTACAGAAAGAGTACATGATGATATGTGGACGCCGCAAACTATTATTCCTGTCCGCACAGTTCCTCCCTATAATGTGCATTTTTCTTCTTACGGTCTTGGCTGGGGATTGAGTGATGTAAAAGGATACAAACAGGTAACACATACAGGCGGACTTGCCGGCATTGTAACACAGGTAATGCTATTCCCTGAAATGAAACTCGGTATCATCGTATTTACCAATCAACAGCAAGGCGCTGCATTCACTGCGATCTCCAACACCATCAAGGATAGTTATCTTGGTATTAAAGCAAGTGATTGGGTAACAGTATTCCGCGACAGGGTAGCCGCCAATGAAGCCAACGCAAAAAAAATAACAGACCAGGTATGGACAGATATCGAAGCACAGCAAAAAAGCAGCGTCGCTAAAACGGATATACAACAACTCACCGGAACTTATAAAGATGATTGGTTTGGAGAAGTAACCATCTCCGTAAACAACGGCAAACCCTGGTTCGAATCCAAGCGTTCTCCGAAACTAAGTGGTGAGATGTTTGCTTATAAGGGAAGTACTTATATCGTGAAATGGGGCGACAGAAGTATGGATGCAGATGCATTTGTTATGTTTAGTCTTGATGCCGATGGCAAGGCAACGGGCATCAAAATGAAAGCGATCTCGCCGTTAACGGATTTTAGTTTTGATTTTCATGATCTGGATTTGAAGAAAGTGAAATAAGAAAAGAAATTTCACGCAAAGGTGCAAAGTAGGTAAAGAAGCAAAGTTTTTTCTTGGCGACTTGGCAACCTTAGCGCCTTTGCGTGAAACAAAATTTTACTTCGTAAGATCAAAATTCTCTGGGACTAAACAACTGCGGTATCCAGATCCTGAACCGTGAGCGGTCATCATACGTGTTTCCTGCTGATGCATAATCACATAACAATAAGGAAACAGGCTTATTCGGCCCTTCTTTATGTGACTCAAGAATAAAGGGTGCTTTGAACTGCATCCACGTACCATTGCTATTCAATCCTGCGGGCTCCAGTTCCAGGTAGCCTTCTTTATTCAGAACAGGTTTGGCAGATTCATCTACATTGGTGCCACCAAGTCTTGCGTCACGTGCCAATACAACCGGTCCACGAACGATAGCTATGTTTTGTTGTGGTGAACCCAGTTGAATGAGCCGGGCACGCATATCCAATGTTAAACTAACCAGATCGCCAGTTTTCCAATTTCGTTTGATGTCAGCATATTGGCCGGGAACAATATTGCTGAAGATTTCTCCATTGACGGTAACCACAGATTGTTTGCTCCATGCAGGAATCCGTACTCGCAGTGTAAAATTTTCGTTTTGTGTAAGTGATATTTTTAAATTGATATTTCCTGAAACAGGATAATCCGTTTGCTGTATAATATCAATTGTTTTTCCGCCAGGAATTTGGACATGATAATTTCCATCAACAAAAAAATTAACTGTTGCACCATCCTTCTCACTCATTACCGCGGTAAGTGGTAATGTAAACAATCCACGTGGCCCGCTGGCTACACAGCAATTTAATCCCATGCCACATTGCTCGCCTCCTTCAAGACGCTGGCCCGCAAGAGGAGAGTACTTGGCCCAATCAGAACCATCGGGTTTCATGGAACCTAATAAAGCATTGTAATAGGTTTGCTCAATCGCATCTGCATATTTTACATCACCAGTGAGCCGCAATAATTGTTGACTGAGTTTGATCCATGTAGCGGTTACACAAGTTTCCTGGTAATGAGCGATGGGCATTGTCTGCAATTGTTTCCCACCGAACCAACATTCCACACTGGATCCCGATCCCGCGATATTGATCTCTGTTTCATTGATATTGGCCCATGTTCTTTCAACCGCTTCTTTGTATTGAGGTTTGCCTGTGATGCGGTATAATTCAAGCAGTCCCTCATAGCACGACATCATTTCATATGCTTTTTGTCCCTGGTCCCAGCTAAACCAATTTTTAGGTTTAGGAAAACGATCGGACACAGCAATGCCTGCTTTGGAGATCAGTTGTGGCCCATCTGTTGTTTCCCATTCACGAACGATTTCTTCTGCAAAATCGAGATAACGTTTGTCTTTCGTGTTGTTATACAATAAAGTGATTGGCTCTAGAACCGAGCTGGCGGCCATTCCCCTGTGATTTCCTTTTTTAACCAATAAAGCATCTTTTGATTTCAGTTCCTGTATTAAATGATCGGCGAGTTTTTTTACCGCGTCTAAACTTTGTGTATTGCCGGTGAGGTCATAATAAGCAAGAAGGCCAAGCATACAATATTTTCTTCCCCAGATATCCCATTGATCCATTCGTTTGTTCTCTGCATAATTGCCGATATACCCATCAGGTGTTTGTGTTTGAATAAGACCCGCTACCGCTTTATCAAGAATGACTTTCAATGTAGGATCGGGATGATAGCGATAGGCGAGTGTAGCGGAAGTGAACCATTTGCCCCAGAACTCCGATTGCCAGCAACTGGCTTCCGTTCGATTCTTAAAAGGTGCGATCAACCTGTCCACATCCTGTGCAAGTATCCTGTTTTGATAAGATGCCTGCAATTTCTCTCCCACAAAACCATGCATGACGGCAGTTTGTGCAGGGTATAATTTATCGGAAATGGTAGTTTGTGCAAATGTTACTGCTAAAAATAGGTACGCTAAAAAAGTGGTGATTAGTTTGGCAAACATAATGGGCGGGTTAATTAGTAATTAGTAGTTAGTAATTAGTAATTGCGTTCTATGCCAATTTACTAAGTATTGGCATAGAACGCATACTAATTATTATGGTGCATGTTTATTATGCGGCACATTAATTACTAATTCCTAATTACTAACTACTAATTATGATTCTCCATCATACGCTTCCTGCAACTTCTTGCTATCGATCTTATTCATTGTTAACATCGCATCCATCACACGTTTTGCTTTTTGCGGGTCTTTATCACCCATTAATCTTCCCAGTGCTTCGGGTATGATCTGCCAGGAGAGGCCGAATTTATCTTTAAGCCAGCCGCATCTTTCTTCTGAACCACCATCTGCCGTTAATTTCTCCCATAGTTCATCTACTTCTTCCTGTGTGGCACAATTCACAAAAAATGAAATGGCTGGAGTGAATTTGAACATGGGCCCGCCATTGAGTACCATAAAATCCTGTCCGTGTAGCTGGAACGTACCGGTAATAATTTTGCCATCAGGCATACGATGAAGATTACCTGCTTTTGCATCTTTAAAAATGGAAGTATAAAAAGCAATGGCTTCTTCTGCGTTATTATCGAACCATAAAAATGGGGTGATCTTTTGCATAGTGGTTGTTTTACAATGAGTTTATTTTTTGCCTGCTTTTTTGTTTTTTTCTTTCTCGATGTTTTCTTTCATGCGAAACTTCACAATCTTTTTGATCAAAGCTACCGGTAGCGGTTTATCTCTCGGGAACTGTATGGCGCCTTTCGAAGTCTCATATCCTTTGAGGTCATCTTTAAACTCAATCACGGTGCTGGCGTTCCAGGGATAGAAGCCATAATGTTTTTTCCAACCCGCAAACCCAACCAGCATGCCATGATATTGAAATGCAGGCATATGGTAACTGATCGTTTCTGTTGCTCCCGGTGCAACTGACCGGATGATCTGCCGAAGCTTCTCCAATCCTTCTACCAATTCTTCCGGTTGCAGGGAGATGTATTCATCAATGCTTTTTGTTTTAGGATTATGCATAGCGGTTCATTATTTGATTCTCAATGCTTCATGACAGATTATTGCTGTAAGTATATTGTTTTTACGGTATGAAATTACAGTTATGAAATGAGAAATGCAGGTGCTATTCATGTCAACAATAGGGCCATTTGCGACAAAATGAGTACACTTGTATCTAAAATCAATAACCATGAAGATCGGGCTTATCATTCCGAAGGACTATCGCCTGCTTAGTGTAGCCGCGATACTTGATGTTTTTGAAGCAGTGAACAGGATCTGTATTGGAAAAGGCGAACCTGCTTTTTATGATATACAGATAATAGCTGCCGGTGAAGAAACAGAGAATAGTTTTCATGGTTATCCTCTTATCTCTATCAAGGATGATCGCCTGCATGATCTTATCCTGATACCGTCATTTTCTACAGTCAATATGCAACAGACGATCCAGGAGAATGCAGCATTTATTCCATGGCTGATTAAACAATATCAAAGCGGCGCGGAGATGGGAAGCTTCTGCACAGGTGCTTTCCTGCTGGGTGCTACCAAACTATTGGATGGACGCATTGCTACCACACATGTGGATGCACTTCGCGCCTTTGCAAATGCCTATCCGAATATCACATTGAAAATTGATAAGACGGTAACGGAAGACAGGAAGATTTATACCAGCGGAGGTTCCACTTCTTCTTTTCACCTGCTATTGCATCTTGTTCAAAAACATTGCGGGAAAGATATTGCCGTTCGTATCGCCAAAATATTTGCCATTGATATGGACAGACATACGCAATCCTATTTCAGTACTTTTTCTCCTTCGCGTAGCCATGGAGATGAATTGGTGGCGCTGGTGCAGGAAAAGATAGAGACCAATTATCACATGATAGAGAACCTGGAAGAGATCGTAAAAGATATTCCTTCCAGCAGGCGCAATCTCTTACGAAGATTTAAATTGGTTACCGGTATTGCGCCGATTGAATACCTGCAGCAGGTACGCATTGAGGCATCAAAAAAAATGCTCGAACAAAGTAACCGTCAAATGAGCGATGTAATCAATCATACAGGATACAATGACCCCAAAGCATTCAGAAAAGTATTCCGCAAGATCGTGGGGATGACGCCGAGTGATTATCGGGAAAAATTCCAGATGAGATAGCTCCCTGGATAGAAACTTCAACAGAAGAAAAACGAAGAAAAAACGCGACCATGAAATTCAGAGACGCTTTTTTTCTTCGTTTTTCTTCTATCTAAATGGCATTACTATTTTTCTGGCGGCAATAATGGCCAGTCTTTGTTCATAACATGATCTGCTTTGATCATCGATTCCATTTTTTGAACGATACCCGGGAATTGCAAAGCGACATTATTTTTTTCAGATGGATCGGTTGAGAGATCATATAATTCCGTTACTGTTTGTGCGGCATTGTTTACATTTAGTTTTACTGCTTTCCAGTTCTTCCATCTAACAGCCTGCCTGCCGTTGTTCTCATGAAATTCCCAGTATAAATGATCATGTTGTTTTTGCGCACCGTTTTGAAGGAGAGCGGGTACGATAGAAATGCCATCAATATTTTTCGATACTGTTATACCGCTTAGTTGTTGAAAAGTAGGATACATATCCCATAACGCCGCCGGCATATCGGTAATACCTGGTTTTATTTTTCCTTTCCAGTAAGCAATAAACGGTACACGGATCCCGCCTTCGTACAGGTCTCTTTTGATACCGCGGTAAATACCATTGTTGTCAAAGTATTCCGGATCGCCGCCATTCTCTCTGTGAGGACCGTTATCACTGGTAAAAATGATCAATGTGTTTTCTTCCAACCCTTTTTTACGAACAGCACTCAATACTTCGCCGGTATATTTATCCAGCCTGCTAATCATGGCTGCAAAAGCGGCATGAGGATAGGGCTCAAAGGAAACCTTTCCTTTCTTTTGATTCGCGGGTGGTGTTAAAGGTTTCTCATCAAATTTTTTAATGTAATAGTAATACACACTATCGTGCGGCACCATTACATCTCCATGTGGTAAGGTATAAGGCAGGAACAGGAAGAATGGTCTTTCTTTTTTCTGTTCCGCGATAAACTGCAGGGCCTGTTCATGGATCTTATCAGCCGAGTAGATAACATCTTTTGTTTCATTTTCCGGAATGTCAATACGGTCATGGTTGTTCCACAAATGATCAGGGTAATAATTGTGCGCGAGCGACTGGCAATTATAACCATAGAATTGATCGAAGCCTTTTTTATTCGGGTCCCCGCTTGTGGTAATATATCCAAGACCCCATTTGCCAAATGCTGCTGTGTTGTATCCCTTTTTCTGTAACAAATTCGCAATGGTCATAACACTGTCGGGCAGGGGTGTTTGTCCTTCAGGATCAAAAGATTTGTTGCCGCGTATAGGGGTATGGCCTGTGTGCAACCCTGTCATAAAGCTCGTTCTTGAAGGCGCGCATACGGAGGTGCCTGCATAGAATTGGGTGAATTTCATTCCTTTTTTGGCCAGCAAATCTATATTTGGTGTTTCTGTTTTTTTTTGACCATAACAACTGAGATCAGCATAACCAAGATCGTCTGCTATGATAAAAATGATATTGGGTTGTTTTGGTTTTACAGTTGTTTGTGCATTAGCAGTCACTGCAATCAGCAGGAGACAGGCGTAAATGGTTATCGTAATTTTTTTTGCCACGGATTTCACAGATTTTATACAGTAAAGAATATTTTTTTCCGGTAGAGAAAATAACACAAACCCCATTCCAATCCAAAAATACAAAGTGATGTAATGATATGGCTTACTATTTCAGGGGTATGAATGAAGCCCAGTAGTCCATTACTGATGGCACTAATGTACACGTTGAACCAGCGGTGACCAACGATTTCAAAAAATAAATAGATGAACAGGGAATTCATTCCGATAATAGTGAAAAAACTAAGATACTTTTTATGATTACGTATATCGATCCACCAATAACAAACAACCAATCCCAATAAACACCAGCCTAAAGAAGCGAGTGTAAAAGAACTTGTAGCAATGCGTTTGATGATAGGGGTGATGCCGGCAAGATCCAACCCATATCCAAGAATCAAACAAATTATCGCCCACAGGATCATGGATCTGAGTTTGTCATTCCTTCCCTGCAATAATAGTTTTCCGGTTAATGCCCCGGCAATGGTGTGTACCGCGGTTGGAATGCAATTGATCGCTACCCAACCACCATGATTGATCTTATTCATCAATAATAGGTCAACATAATTTCCAAAATTATGCTGGTCAGTAAAGGGCTGGTCAAAGCCAGGTACATTGGTAAACCGGTACAGAAATTCGGTAAGTAAAAGCAGACTCATACAAACAATGATCTGTGTGGTACTGTTCCATTGGAAAATAAGAAAAGCAACAAGGGTGGTAAAAGATAGTTGTGTTAATACATCCCATAATTCAAATGACAAACCGGTACGGCGTACTGCATAATCCAATACACCCCAGAAGAATAACCAGCCACAACGTTTCAGTATTTTTTTAAACGACTGGTTCCATGATAAACCCTGTTCTTTTTGTTTGTGTAAGGAATAAGCCATGGCAACACCAGCCATATACATGAATGCCGGCTGCACAAGATCCCAGAACCGCAGCCCGTTCCAGGGATGATGAAAGAATTGTTCGAAAACAATACTTAAAGCATTTCCCTCAGTTGCCTTAGATAAATGATCAAACAATCCAGCGCTTTCCAGTGCAAGGAGGACCATGATAAGGCCACGCATGAAATCGAGGGAGAGAAGTCTTTTCACTATGATTTTTGAGTTTTTTAATTTTGGAATTTTGGAATTGATATCAGGTGGTACATTCTTTCAAATTTCCCAATTCCAAAATTTCAAAATTGTCTATGCTTCCAGTATCTTTTTCGCATACTCAAAACACTTCCTCGTTTCATCCACCGCATTTGATCCTGCGGGTATATCGTATTCGAGTTCGATGGTAGCGGGAATCTTGTATTTTTTATCCCTCAACAAGGTCAATATCTCTTTTAGAGGTGTATCACCTGTTCCCCACACAACATTCGCAGAGCCATTTGTTTTTGATTTGCGGTCTTTGATATGCATGCTGCTGATCCGGTCGTGTTTAGCTTCTATCAGTGCAAGTAAACTTTCTTTGGTATTGTTTCCGCCAGCAGCTATATAATGGCCGCAATCGAGGTTGAGTGAATTATAGGGTGATTGTGCAAGTGCTGTATCCCATGCAGTATCTGTTGCCTGGGTATGTGCATGATAACCGATATAGACCTTATGTTTTTCTCCCAGGTCGCCCAAACGTTTGGAATGTGCAGCATCCGTTGGCAACTCAAGTGTAACAGATCTTGCACCCAATGCTTTTGCGGCTTTTAAGGCATACTCTATTTCACCATCGGTATTGTTTGGATTTAAAGCATTTGGTTTGAAAGCGTAGATGCTTACACCTGCTTTGTTATACATCTTGCGTAACTCTTCAAACTTATCCATTGGCACAGAAGTTCTCCAGTCAGCCACAGATTTTTGGTAAGCGGCCATCTGAGCTTTCTGTTCATCTGTTAATACCATTTGCTGGCCCGGAACACGTGGTGGTAATTTCACAGGGTTTACCGGTTTGCCGGCATAGTCTTCAACAGAATCTCCCATCAATTCTATAGCACTGATATTTGAATCGATACAATATTGTAAGAGCTGTTCCGGTTTACCGGGCATGCTGCGGAATGAGTAGGTGATCACGCCTATCTGTACTCCTTTGATCTTTGAGTCTGAGTTTTCGATCAAGTGATTTATAGAGCGTTTTGCCCATAATGACTGACCGGCACAGATGATTCCGAGAGAGGTTAATCCAGCCTGGTATAAAAATTTACGACGCGAAGGATCATTACTGAGATCTTTGGATAGTGGCATATTCTTTAGTTTAGGTGAGTATAACTTGCTTCTAAACTAAACAATTTCTTTCATTTTGAGTGACTGAATCAGGATCAGTAGGGGATACTGATATTGATCCTGCATCCTTTGCCCGGTGAACTTTCGATAGAGACCTGGCCATTGAATGATTCTACGCGGTTGATCATATTTGAGATGCCGATACCTTTTCTTTTTTTTGCCGTATCAAACCCTTTCCCATTATCAGTAACAGCAATATTGATAGCATTACCATCTGCTTCCATAACAATGCGTACATTTTTTGGATGCGCATGTTTAATGATATTATTGATCTGTTCCTGCATGATACGGTAAATATTCAACTTCAGGTCATCATCAATCAGGTTTGCAGGAACGGCATAAATAAATTCAGTTTCAACAGAAGTATTTTTAATAAAATCGTTCAGAAGTGATTGTATCAATTCCTGCAGATGGATATTTCGCAAAGGTGTTACCTGTGTTGTACTTAATGCGCGGATCTCACGAATTGTGCTATCGATCAGTTCCAGGGGGTATTTGATTAGTGCCAGTACTTTTGCATCTTTTTCTCCTGCATGGGTAAGGAACATTTTTGTACCCACGAGTATCTGGTTTACGTTATCGTGCAATTCCTGGCCTATACGATTTCTTTCTTTTTCCTGTGCCTTGATCATTGCCCTTGTGATCTTTTTCTGCTCCTGTACTTTTTGATCAAGTAACTCCTGTTCGAGCAGTTTCTTTTCAGTGATGTCCAATGCAGCCATCATAATACCGAATAACTGCCCGTCACTTCCTGCAATTGGGAAAATGCGTACATCATACCAGTTGAAACTGCCATCCGGTTGCGGGTAGCCGGTCTCGTAATTTACATAGGTTCCCGCCAATGCTTTTTTTAGTTGCCCAAGTAAGGTGCCCTGTCTTTCGTGCGGGAAATATTCTATGAAACTATCGGTGACCTGCATCCCGTGCCCCAATTCTTTTGTAGCAAATTCTAAAGCAGGTTTATTGTATGACATGATCTGGAAATCACTGTCCATCAATACATAGATCGTATCGGTACTGTCAAAAATAGTATTCAGGTTGGCCTGCGATTTTTTTAATGACTCGGCTTCTTCTTTCCGGTTAAGGTAAACGCAGAACATATCGGCAACCATATTGATCAGGAAGCGTTCTTCCGCATAAAAAGCATCTTCGTATTCGGCTGGTCTTGCTTCGAGATAAACCACTTCAATGGTCACTTCTGTGCCATCAGATATACGGCAGTTTGCGGTTTGTTTGTGCACACCGGTTGAATAATTCGCTGTTCGCACTTCATGTTCTCCTAATACAATTCGTGCTGCCGTGACCTCAGTATGTTGCCATCCTGCAGGTAATAAATCAACCAGTTGCTGCATTACAGATGCCAGCGTTCCTATATCATTCTGCAGCACCCTGCTAAACTTATATAATGTAGTTGACTCTTTAACTCTTTCGTTCAGTTTATATAAGATGCTTGCTTTTTCTGTTTCAATCTTTTTTTCTTCAGTGATATCTTTTGCAGATACATATGCGCCGATTACAGCTCCATCATCATCAGTCACCGGGATAAAATTTACCAGTACCCATTCAGGCAATCCTTCTACCAGGATATTCAATTCATAGGATGTTTTTTTACCCGACAGTGCTTTGTCAAAACTTTCCTTAATAGGTTCTGTTGTGTTTTCCGGTGCCTGCTCAAGTATATTCATTCCCAGTGCAACCGGTTTCCTCCAGGCTTTTTGAAGGTTACGCTCCGCTGCCTCATTGATCAATGTGATCCTGTAGTTGCGGTCGACCATATAAAAGTTCTCTGCAGAACTTGATAATACATGCCGCAGGTTCTTTTCCGATCGTTCCAGGTTTGCTTCTATGATCCTGCGTTGCGTCAGGTCGCGCACAATGGCCATTACCATGCCCTCACCAAATTTCTTTACGTTGGCTTCCACATGCAAAGCTGTCCCGTTTTTATGATACATGGTTCTGTGACTGAATATATGTTGACCAACCGCCAACAGGTCAAATCGTATGGGCTGTCTTTTTAACTGCTCGTCATCGATCAATTGAGATATGCGCATGTGTAGTAATTCTTCCTTGGTATAACCAAACAATTTGCACATACTAGCATTTGCATCAATAAAATTTCCCTGGAAGTCTGTGATCAGTATGGGGTCGGATGCCTGTTGAAAAAGCGATTCATATTTTTCATTACTTTCTTTCTTTTCTTCCAACGCTTTTGCCTGTAAAGAAATATCTAGTCCTGTTCCAATCAGGCAGGGTTCACCATTATATACGGTATTTCGTGCATTGAAATAATAGGGGATGATCGTTTTGTTTTTTGTCACCAATTCCGCTTCCACAGATCCCGCTCCATGTGCAAATACTTCTTCAATGGCATGATTTACACGTTCATGATCTTTCTGGTCGAAGAAATCCAACGGATGCATTTTTTTGATCTCGTCTGATGAATAGCCTGTTACCGCCTCAAAATTTTTGTTCCAGCGTAACTTGTTTCCTTCTCCATCCAATACAAAAAAAATACAGGGGAGGCTGTCGATCACAGATTCAGCAAATTCCTTTTCTGCAGTTTGGGTAAACTGTTTATGACCAATACCAACGATTACATTATCTATATCCAGCTTGAATTCCCATTTTGTTTCTTCGCCAGGCTCATCGCCGATAAACCGGCATTGCAGTACCACAGGTTTACCTGTTCCTGCTGCACGGTACTGGTTCAGAAAATTGGTAAAGACAATCCGGTCGGTTTCAATAATAAGATCACTAAAAGACATGCCGGTGAAGGATCCGGGAAACTTCCCACCAAGTAATTCATTGGCAAGAATAATATTTCCTTTTATATCGATGGTTACGAAATAAGTGGTGGTGGCGTGAGCAAGATAAAATGGTATCTCCATCATAACAGTTGCTTTTCCTGGTCACACTTTACTCATAAACCTAAGAGTCAGTTAGTTTAATCCGGCCAGATGGTTCAGCAAAGATAGTAAACTATCTTACGGTTCATAATGTTTGATCGATTAAAACGGTTGTCCGGCAAGGGTCTTCACAGATGATTAAAATTCAGATACGAAGAGGAATCTCCTTTGTAATTACTATTGGCTGAAAAAGTTTTTATTAGATTGTTTCTTTAACTTGTAGCCGTTACTAACATTAGATTGTTTGTTTTTTCATGACCAAGTTCCAGAAGTATTCTATTTCTTTATTATCCGTCCCGGCTCTTTTTGGCATGTTTCGTGGTATCCGTATGATAGTTTCCCCGGCTGAAGAATCGCTTCTGCTTCCTTACCCGCAGGATATGATCGCGGCTTCTGTTTTTACGAATTATAGCATACTGGGCTGGATCATATTTTTTTTAGTGGGTATATTAAGTTTGATAGCGATTATCGTCACCATCAAACACAAACGGAACTTTGCATATTTCATCATCGTCGAAGGCATTTTTCTCTCTTTTTTTACGCTTAGTCATATGCTGTATTCAGGTTTTCATCCTGTTCATTTATTCGTGATGCCTCTTGGTATTGGAATACTTGTTCTCGGTGTGATACAAACACCCAGAGAGTTTTAAAACTGGTCATTTTCCTCAAAACTAAATGTCATAAAAAAAGCGCCGGCATTTACCCGCGCTTTTTACTTCTGATTTTTTACTTTTTTCTTTGTCTACGGCGTCAATGTACCATTCTCAATAAATTTGATCTGTACAGCTCTTGCGGCATCTGTTTCTCCTGGTTTGCCAATCAATAAAATAGTATACGCTTTTTTCTGTTCAACAGTAATGGTCCGGCTCGTCTGGATACTTCCGTCATTGCTGGTACTGATCGTTATCTGTCCCGGCGCTACTTGTGTAAACTGTGATACGGTTGCATAATGCGCTGGTGCATCGTAAACTGTTGTACTGTTGGCTGTAATGTTTACACGTGGATTGCTTGAATCTGGAATGGCATTAATAAAGCGTACATATGCCTGCCCGTTCGTAGCGGAAAGGCTATCGTAATTATCGAGTACAACCACATTGCTGTACACATTGTTGGCACCCACTACAAACAGAGAATAATATTTCTTCGCATCGAAAGTATGGGTGCTATTGGTAATAGATGTACCGGTATTGGTTATATCAAATGCCTGTACCGTACGGTTTCCAGGATAAATATTATAATAGCCGCCAGTATATCCTGTGTACGGTATCGAACCCTGAATCAGGGCATTGTTTGATAAAGTAATGGTAATGCCTGGTTTGTCAACCGCAAGATTAAATGCCATCAGTCCCGCTACCTGTATATCATTTCCTGTAGTATCTGATTTCTTACAGGAAGAGAGCAATAATACCACAGATAAAGCAGCTCCTATTGCTAACATACTAATGCGCATCGAAGAAAATAGTTTTTTCATAAGTCCTCAGCTTTCTTTTAAAAATTATCAATAGAAAGCATGACGAAAAATAGTGCCAGACTGGTAGTAATCAAACAAGTAAAAGATAACTTAAGCTGCTCTTAACAAATAGCCTGGAATATTAGAAAGAATTGTTAACGTGATCCTAATACACAAGCGGTACATGGGGATTGGAATGGTTTTTAGATATCCTATAAAAATTGCGAATGAAAAATGTATTATCGATATTAGCTGTTCTTGTTTTAATTACTGCATGTTCACCCAAACCGCAGAATACACTCATATCCTGCTTTACAGGCAAGCTGGTAAAAAGGGGAATTTGTGGACAGCGGGTAATCCAGTTGATAAGCGAACCGGCAGAATCGATCGTGATGGCCCGTAACTGGACAGATTCAATGTCAGGCAAAAAATACGAAAACGTATTCACCGTAGCAAACCCCTGCGATTTTCCGGCGGCTATTAAAGAAGGAGAGGAGTTTACTTTTTCTATCACAACCACTCCCGGTTCGGGATGCATCACTTGTTATGCGTATACAACGGTGCCTAAAGAGAGTAATAATATTGTGAGTGGGTGTAAGGAATAAAGGTTAGTCTCCAGACTTTTACGCTTTCTTGTACAATAATTTCCGCGAACAGTTGTTTGCTATTCAACATCAATCGTTCATAAACGGTTGGCATAGCTTTTGAAAGTAAACGAAAAAAAAGTTATGATGATGAAACGATTATTTTTTGCAGTCACAGGTTTGTTTATGTTGACACATGCATTTGCGCAGAGTACCGAAACAGTTACAAGAAAAAATTCATGGCTGAAAGCCGGACTTACTGCCAGTGTGCCGGTAGGAAATATCGGCAATGCGTCTTCTTTTGCAGGAGGGTTGGATTTGAGTGGACAGTGGATGGCGACTCCTAATCTTGGTTTGGGTGTTACTACAGGCTACACACATTATTTTGCGAAGAACAATGCCAGTGATTTTGGCGTTGTTCCATTGGGCGCATTGCTACATTACTATCCACAGTCGTCGGGTTTCTTTGCAGGAACGGATATTGGTTATTCATTTATTACCAATAGTACTGAAACCGGTGGTCTTTATATCAAACCCAAAATCGGTTACCATAATTACGATTGGAACCTCTTTGGTTTTTATAACCATGTTTTTGCCAATACTACCGATGTTCAGAATCTTGGGGTAGGTGTGGTGTATAATCTCCGGTTTAATTAATTTAACAAATTTTAAAATTTGATGATTTGAAAATTTGAAAATGAGTAATTGCTGTTTGATCAGAATTCTGAAAAATCGGAGCCTACATTTTCAAATTTTCAAATTCGTTGAATTTTCAAATTAATTTAAGCCGAAGCTGTACGCGATCCGGTACCTGCTGTTTTTTTCTGCTGTATCTTTTTTTCTTTGCGGGGAACCCTGGTTGGTTTTGCCGGAACGGGTGTTGTGGTTAATTTTTTCATCCGGTAAGGTACACTTAATGCATGTAGAAGACTAATTAGTTTATGATTGACAGGCTACTGGGCCTGTTAATATTCTACAGCATTTTTATGAACGGCAAATAACAGGTTACTGTTAGTGGTAACTTTAGTACACAATAGAGCCATGATACCCGCCAACACGATACGAATTTTCTTCTCCCGTATACTCCTGCTGATCGTGTATGGTATCTTTTTTACGGTGCAGTTAACCGCTTATTTTGATCATAGAACAAGAACTACCTATCGCCTGAATAGTGAAGTATTTCATGGAGTAAAGACCGTGAACCATTTAACGGATGGCCTAACAAACAGTGATGCGGCTGGTAAGAAACTCACTATCCGGTTAAACAAAAAGTTTTACCCGCAGTCTACTGTACTGTATGCCATATTTGCATCCAGAACACCTGCTTTCTTTTTTACAAAACAGTTAACCTATACCTGTATCCATCCTTTTGTTGATGACG
This sequence comes from Bacteroidota bacterium, assembly GCA_040388475.1. Taxonomy (GTDB): domain Bacteria; phylum Bacteroidota; class Bacteroidia; order Chitinophagales; family Chitinophagaceae; genus Sediminibacterium. Next base: position 659,154 of record JAZKBT010000002.1, read on the forward strand.
TTTTTTTGTCAGATCATTCTCTTCGCGGCCCGCCTGTATATGCCTGAATTTTTTTGATAGTAATGTTTTATCGAATACTTAGCCATGCCATGCGGCATGCGAATAATTAATGATTATGATCAATACTGTAGTATATGAATATGGGGATGGCGTTATGCCGGCAGATGAAAGAGAAAAATTGTTTACCAAAAGCCTTCAAATGTGGCTGCGCCCATTCAGTGACGAGATCAATCGCCAAAAAGGAAAATTAGTAATATCCTTTTCTTCTGATGGATCGAATGGATTCAGGCTGGAGGGTGTAGAAAATGACCTGTGGGAAAGCATCATCAAACAGTTCCCGATGTTTGTGAAAGAATGAGACTGTATTCATGCATCAATCATTCTATCTTTGCACCATGACCCTGAAGATCCTTACTGTTGCCGCACTCGCTACTTTTGAAATTTATGCAGCCATTCCAGCCGGTTTTGCTTTCGGGCTTTCTCCCTGGATTATTTTTTTTACCAGCCTGGCTGGAGGATTGATCGGTGTATATGTGGCAGCTTTTCTTGGAGAGCGCATCAAAAGATTGATCGCCCGCTTCCGTAAACCCAAACCTCCAAAACCAAGAACAGGTGTGATCTATCAGATCTGGGACAAATACGGTGTGATTGGCCTCGGTTTCCTGGGTACGATGACAGTTGGCGCGCCGGTAAGTATTGGCGTGGGCGTGGGGTTTAATGTGCCTTTAAAAAAGATGCTGCTCTGGTGTTGTCTCGGTGTACTGGTTCGTTGTGCGTTGTTTACTACTTTGGGACACTATGGTATGAAACTATTATAAGTCTGGGGTTAGAAGTCTGGAGTTGAGAGGCATACACTTCAGTCTTCAGACTATTTTTTTACAAGCCCATTCTTAATGATCTCTTTCAGAACACTCAACTCTATTTCTTCAAGCTTATTGATATACAGGCAGCCTTTTCCTGTTTTGTGTTTACCTAATTTTTTCAGCAGTGCTTCGTTCTCACTCACTGCATTGCTGATGTAGAGCGCGAAATTTTGTTTTCTGGGCGAGAAACCCATGATGAACCAGTCAAGCTCTCTTCCGCTTTCGTATTTTAAAACCTGGTCGCCAAAACCGATAATAGCACTGCCCCACATTTTTGCTTTGGATTTCGTTGCTTTTTCCATTAGCGCAAGCAATGCAAAAGCATCTTTTCTTTTTTGTTCATCAGCAACTGAGTTCAGGAAAGTGTCAACACTTAATTTTGTTTTTTGTGTTTTTAGTTCTGCCATGGGAAATAAAGTTTATCCAGGTTAACCGGCTAAATACGATTGATTAAATATACAAAAGGTGTTTGATTTAAAATTGATGATAAGCTATCGCAAGGGCGCTAAGAACCGTAAAGGGTGGAGGGAGCGTATTATTGGCTAATCAATACCAAAATATAAGAAACGGTAAAACACGCCAGTGAAATGATAATACCCGTAAAAGGAACATTAAACCAATACTTTTTTCCTAACCATCCATAAAAAAACATGGTGATGATCGTAAAAAGAAAAAAGAAATGATCGGATTGTAAAAAGGTAAAATAATTCAAAGCCAGGTAAAAATTAATGACCCCGATAAACATGGCGCCGCTGCTGTGGCTCGCATTAAAACCAGTCCATGCTTTCCACATAGTTGTTTTCCGGGTGAGAATAGGGAAGGAACTCTTCATTTCTTCTACCATCTTTTCATTATGCGATGAAAATTTGTTGGTGAAGAAAGTATAATAGAGATGAACGGTAGCTAAAATAGTGATGATGACGGAGCCCGTTAGCCAAAGATATTGTGCTATCATATCCAACATGTTTGTTCCAAGATAAGCATTTCTATCGGCCGCTGAAATCACGCATCATTCAATCCCTTTCCTTTCAGAATTTGTGGTATGAATTTTTCAATCCGTGATTCACGTGTTTGGGATTGTTTGGCTGCGGAGAAATAAAGAAGGTATCCTCGCTGCCGCCCGGGTGTTAATGCATAAAAAGCAGTTTTCAGGGCAGGTTTTTTATTTAGTTTAGTTTGAAATTCCTCAGGAATCGAGTATTCGGTTGTCTTTTTCAGATCCACTTTCAAACCTGCTTTTTCTACTTCAATGGCTTCGTAGATATACGCTTTAAGGAGAGATCTTATTTTAGTGATCTCTCGGCTATCGGCAAAGCGGATCTGTCGGGCAGCCTGCACATTCTTTGTCTGCTGTACCAGGATGCCATTGGCATCTTGTAACAACGCACCTTTGAAAAACAACAACGCGCAATATTCTTTAAACACATGTATTAAAACAATATTGCTTTTCTGCCATGTGTAACAGGGACATCCCCATTTCAATTCCTCAGTCAACCCGCAATCAAGAACGATCGTTCTCAATTGCCCGATTTCCTTTTGCCACTTTTTTTCTTTACTGAAATAAAAATCAACCTTGGGATTCATGGTATGGTTTGTTATAAGATGTGATCAGAAAATTAAACCCGTAATGAGCCACGGAAACCTCTTGCTGCATAATAAGATTCCGCACCATTGTGATAGAGAAATACAGTTGCATAACGACGATCACAAAAAACCGCGCCACCCAGTTTCCTGATCGCAGGGGGAGTGGCTACCCAGCTTGATGTTTTTGTATCAAAATTTCCCAGTTTCTGCAGGTCGCGGTATTCTTCTTCGGTTAAAATTTCTATGCCGATATCTGCAGCCATATTAACAGCACTGTCTTCCGGTTTGTGTTCTTTCCTCGATTCCAGCGCTTCATGGTCATAACAGATGCTTCTGCGGCCCTTTGGACTTTCCGCTGAACAATCATAAAAAATGTATTCACCTGTTTTTTTATCATGGCCAACCACATCGGGTTCACCGCCGGTGATTTCCATTTCATTAAGCGACCACAATTTTTCAGTATTCGCCTGCAGCTTTGCCTGAATACCAGTCCAGTCAAGGCTTTTATGGCGGTTCATATTTTTTTCAAAACGTGTTTTCAATGTTTTGAATAGTTCATCACATTGTTCGGGTGATAATTTCTTTTTGCTCATACTTGTATATTATTTCTGTTCAATAATGTTACCAGGTATATGATACCTGAATTTACTTCAAATCACTCTACCCATTGATTGATTGGCCGGGTTTTCTATTTTGGGGACGGAAATACCACGATACCACGGTCAGAACAATCAGTAATACCGGCCCAAAAAATTCCTTGCCGCCATCACCAACAGCGAAGTGGGAAAATACCGCGCCTGACATGGCAAAAAAGAAACCCGCATAGGCCCATTCTTTTAATAAAGGAAATTTCGGAATAAGCACTGCAATAACGCCCAATAGTTTCCAGGTACCCAGTATGGTTAACAAATAGAGCGGGTAACCCAGGCTAGTCATCATATCTGTTTCCTGTTTCATTTTCAGTAACTGTACTATCCCGGTTGATACCATTCCCAATGAAAGCCAGATGGTGGCGATCCAATAGATGATCTTGTTTCTCTTTGTCATAATGTATTGTTATAGTGTTTGTATTATCTGGGTCTCTCTGTGTAAACTCCCTGTTCTCATGTTCTCTGCGGTGAATGGGTTTTCTACCAGGAGCCATTGTGCTTTTCTTTAGCGTTTTTTTCACCACAGGGAACATGAGGTGCAGAGTTTACGCAGAGATTTAACTCGATCGTATGATTCGTAAATACATAGCAGATTGTTATTTTAATTTGGTTACGATTTCTTCCAAACGGTTATGCGCAAAATTGATGCCTTGTGCAAAAGGCATCTGCAATAGTTGATCCCTTTGTGCAACTGACCTGTATATGGTATGTATCGTTAGTTTGCTGGTATCATCTGTGAGTTTTTCAAAATCCAGGAACTCGAGCCAGGGTTCGAAAGGAGTGTTCTCCATTTCAAATGTGCGGGTGATCTTCCGGTTGGGACTGAACTCATGGATCACACCATTGAAACCGTGTTTGTTTCCCTTGGGATCGGTTGTTTCAAATTGATAGCCGCCGTGTTTTTTATTAACGAGCTTCAGCACTTTGGTTCCCATCCATTGTTCAATAATTTCGGGTTCCTCATAGGCTTTGAATAGCAGTTCCAGGGGAAGATCAAATTCTCTTGTGATCGTTAATTCCTGTTTGCCGTCTTCGGCATGGATCTTTGTTTTCGGTTCCATATCAATTATTTTGTTTTGTATTTTTTCATGATGCTTTCCAGTTTATTGAAACGCTCATCCCACATTTTGCGGAACGGCTCGATGAACTCGGCTACTTCTTTCATTTTTTTTGCATTGATGTGATAATAAACTTCCCTGCCGTTTTGTGTTTGGCCGAGTAATTGACACTCGGTAAGTATTTGTAAATGTTTGGAAACGGTTGGCCGGGCTGTGTCAAAGTTTGACGCTATCGCGCCTGCCGTCATGGTTTGTGTGGCTACCAACAGAAGGATTGCCCGTCTTGTTGGATCAGCTATGGCCTGGAATACGTCTCTTCTTAAATTCATTGCGTAGCTATTTGACTACAAATATATATGTAGCTAAGTGACTACGCAAATTTTTCTTTGACTTTTTTATATAACAAGAGTTGTAAAACGGAGAGGTCAACCTGTTTCACCGATTTTAAATAATTTTTAGCAGCATTAACGAAAAACTAACTGCATATTTGGGTTGTGGCACGTATTTCGCATTTCCCGCGTATCTACCTTATATGAAAATAAATCTAGGCATAGTGGCATTGGTAACCGGTGTGTTTTTTTTCATGGATCAAACAAAAGCACAAACCGGGATTACAAATATCAGGGAAACACAATCCCAAACCGGTTACACTGTCGGCAATTATTATTATTACCCTGAAATAGATACCTGGTACGATATCTACAGCCGTCGTTTTGTTTATTTTGAAAACGGGCGATGGGTCTATTCCGATGCGGTTTCCGGTAAAAACCGGTATTACGATATTGCCAATGCCTATAAAGTACAGGTGACTGAAAAAAAGCCATATATGCATGCTGCTGCTTACCGGGAGCTATACGCAGATTATTATACCGCATATCAGAATCGGTTTGTTAACAGGGGTGTATTGGTAAGTGAACACATGGATAATAACGATCGTATTTATAACCGGCCGGTTCAACGTAGCCGTCCAATACAGGAACAGAGAAGGATAGAAGAGAGCCCATTACCGGAAAACAAAGCAGCAAACGAAATCAGCAACCCCGTATCCGCACAACCATCGAAAGCTGAACCGTCGTACGAGCCCGAACATTTTGAAGAACACAAACCTGTTGTGCGTGGAAAAATTCAACCGGCAGAAAAGACAGATCTTCTCCGCGTAGATAATAAAACAGATATCCGTGCAAAGGAAGAAACCCGCGCACGTATTGAACCCGTTAAGAAAGAACCGGTAGGGCCTGTAAAAGTGCAGGAGCCGGTAAAGACAGATTCAATTCCAACCATCATCCGCCTGCCGGGTGGAATCAGGGAAGCGCAGTATAGTGATAAATTTAAGAAAAAAGTAGAGGGTCAATAATCGTTTGTAAGGAGCTAAAAGTAGTGTTTATCCTTCCTGCAATATGCTGTTCTATTTTTATCAGGGATACAACCGCCGATAATAATTTCACCTCTGCGCAATTGCGAAATCATTTTACTGGTTGGATAGCCATAAATGACAGGGATAACATAAGTGTTCTTATAACAAACAGGACAGAATCGAATACTTTTATTTTGTTGTATTGTCTTGCTCTGGGCTTGTTTGTAAACATTTACAAACTGGTAGTGGTTAAGTGTATTGGACTGGGCAAAAAATAAACTTTCGCAGGCTTTTGAATCATTTAGAAAACAGGCCAATAATATTGTGAATACGATTTTGATCATTTTGCATAAGAATGGTATAAAATAGATGCAATGATCCCGGAGATTACATAAAATATTTTTAGAACAGTCTTATGAAGGAATTATCCATCCAATTTTTCTCCAACACAATAACAAAGACCATCGGGCGCAAGGATATAGAACAGGTTCCAGGACGTGTCTCCATGTTTGTGAAAATCTATAACGGACTCATCTTTCTCAAGCCCGTTTGCATTTAATTCTTTCAAAGCAGTTTTTACATTGTCCACTTCAAAAAAGCAACCATCCTGTGTAGGATCGCCACCATTTTCAGCAAGACCGATCTGGATCTCATCCCTACTGAGTATCACCGATCTGAAAGGATGATCATTCCGGGAAAGAATGGTGAACCGAAATATATTCTCATAAAACGGGATCGCTGCTTCCAGATCTTTTACGGGCAGATTCATTTTATCCTGTTGGTAAGGCCAGGCATTTTTGAATAGAGCTTTTACTGTTTCCATAGAAGTTGTTTTTTTTCTCGATGGAGGGCTTGAATAAATATACAAATAAGCTGTGAATGCCTATGACACAAAAAAGGTGTGCGATAAAATCACACACCCTGTTTGACGCTTATTCCTCTCCATTTATGAAGCATTCAGTTTATTAAAGGCTTCTTTTACTTATCGGAAATCACCGTCATTCATACTTATATTAACACGATAATTGTGCCGTTTTTTTTCAGCTTGCCAAACCCGGTTTCTCAGGGGAAATATCTTCCCAATGTGGCAATAAATCACCATAACTTTTGTCTGGCCTGACTGTTAGTTATCCGGAATTTCAGGCTCAACCAACCTGGTTAATTTGTCTATTGAATCCTGCCAGCCTAAATAACACATTTCTGCGGGTATCATTTCGGGAATGCCTTCCTGGGTAACTGTAAGTTCAGTTCCCACAGAAACTTTTTTGAGCCATACAGAAGTGATCATTTCTCCCGGCAAATTAGGGTCGTCAAATTTGTCTGAATATTTTAAAAATTTGTTTGGATCGATCTCCAGGTATTTCCCACCAAAGGAATGGCTGTTGCCTGTAGAGAAATTGGTAAAAGACATTTTATAGCCGCCACCAACACGTACTTCCATTTCGTGTACAACACACAGGAACCCATAAGGTGGTAACCAGGCTGCCATGGCATTCGGTTCGGTAAATGCACGGTATACTTTTTCCGGCGCTGCTTTAAGGACCTTATGCAGCGAAACATTATTAGTTGCCATATGATCTTGTTTAATTTATTTAAAGATGATTGCTAGCAAAGATTTCGAAAAAATCGTGCCATCCTTTTCTACATATTCTCCCGGCCATTGATCTCATTTTAATCAATTCGTTCAATTTCAGTTGTTTTCTGAACGATCTGTTTTATAACCTCATCAAGCTCTTTGGAAGCTATGGCAAGTTTTGGAATCAGCTCAAAATTTATCGGGTCAGTGGGATCCTCTTTGTTAATCAAATTGACCAGTCCCATAACATTGGCAACCGGCCTTCTAACGATATGTGATTGAAGAAAGGCAATTTCAGTTAATTTTTTATTCTTCAGCTTTAACATATCCTCTGCCTGTTTGCGTTGGGTAATGTCGTGAATAGTTCCTTCTATTGTTTTTGGGTTACCGTTATTATCGTAAAGAATCTGGCTTGATACAATTGCATTGATGATACTTCCATCTTTCGCTAAAAAATCCAATTCATAATTTTGGAGCGAACCGGTCAGTTTAAGTTCAGACAGAAAAGCATTCCTGTTTTCCGGGTTCACATAAAATTCACTCACATCTCTGCCAACCACCTCTGAAGGATCATAACCTGTGTGCGTTTTTACGGAAGGGGTAATGATCAGTATTTTGCCATCCGCGTCAGATTGATAGTAAATATCCTGGAATGATTCAAAGATCAAACGGTACTTTTCCTCTGATTTCCTGCGTAGTGTCAATTCAGCCCTTGATTCGTTCAGGGCTTTATTCAAACCGCCAACCGACAGGTGTTCAAGGTAACAAAGCAAAAAGATGCCAGTTGTGGAATATACCCAATAAATCAGCGCAGAATTCCCCAGTGGATTGTTTACAGGAAGAATTTGATAATAATCGGCTATAACGAAAAAGAGACCACCCAAAGAGGCAATGATACCGAAGACCCATATCGCTTTTCGCCCGATCGTTAAGCCTGCGAATAAAACGACAATTGGCAATAAACCTATTCCGTGCCCCTTAATGCCTCCACCTGTCCAGGAAAATCCAATGATCATCAGCAATAAGAAAATGATATAAGTGTACGCACTTGTCTTTACATAACCTTTTCGCAGGAAAAATAATATGGTGCTGCTTATCAGACAAGTAACCAAAATGATTGAAAGATAACGTGTCGCATATTCATTCTGTTTATAGATAGCAATGGAGAATGTCAGAACAACAAAGACCATGCCTCCTAAAATAATTTTAAACAGGTTAGATGCTTTCCGGGTTAACTCCGGGTCTTGAAATGAATGGAAGGAGATGTTTTTTAGCATAGGTAATATTGGAGATTGATAATCAGGTCGGTTTCCAGGTTGCCTAAATCATTATATCAATTCATTATTTGCGTAAAGTATGAACGCTAATTATTAAATATACACAATCCATTCATTCAAAAAAGCGTAAGTAACCCAAGTTTGCAGGCGGGTATCCCAATAGATGATTCTATCATAATAATAATTTCAGCAATAACAATAGTTATTCTAATTTGTGCCCACGCCATTGCTAAACCCATAGACCCCGCATGAACAATTCAAGAAGAAATTTTCTTCGTTTCTCAACCTTATCGGGACTTGGATTAAGCCTTAACCCACTTTCAGTTTTCGCTTCTGCAACATCTGTTGATATCGATAAATCGATTGATAAGGATTCATTGTCTGAAGGCCAGCAATTGATTACCATCCTTCAAACGACAGATGTTCATTGCCAGGTGTATCCCCATGATGAATTATTTTGGGAAAATGAACGGATCGCATTTCGCCGAACAGGGGGCTATGCAAATCTTGCCACGCTTTTTAAAGAGATAAAAGGAAAAAATAAAAATACTTTTATCATCGATACCGGCGATATGTTCCAGGGAAGCCAGCTAAGTGTTGAAACAACAGGCAAAGCACTTCAGCCTATTTTGAATTCGATGGGCTATAACTTATACCTCCCGGGGAATTGGGAAGTGGTTTATTACAAAGAGGCCATGCAAAGATTATTGGGCGGACTGGAAGCACCAAAGGTTTGTGCCAATATGTACCATGATATGGGTAATGGTAAAAAAGGCGAATTGATCTTCCCTCCATATTATACATGGAACATTGCCGGGATCAAAATTGGTTTTGTAGGCTATACAGATCCATTGGTTCCGATTCGCCAGTCGCCCGCCTACAGTAAAGGGATCGTTTATACAAAACCGGAAGAGAACCTGGAACATTATATAAAAGTTTTAAGAGAACAGGAGCAATGCATTTTTGTGATACTGCTTTCCCATCTGGGCTTATCACAGCAGATAGCTTTGGCCAATTCAAAAGTATGTGAAGGGGTTGATTATATCCTTGGTGGCGATACGCATGAAAGAGTGCGTAAGCCTATTGTATGTAAATATGCAATAGTAGTAGAGCCCGGGGCTTTTGGTTCTTTTGTGGGAAGACTTGATCTGGTTGTAGAGAACGGGAAGGTTATACAACAGAAGTATTCATTGATTGAAGTAGATGAAGCGAAGTATAAACCGGATCCCAAAGTTTTATCTATTGTAAAAAATGTGGAGCAACCTTTTCATGAAGGCATCAATCAAGTGATCGGTTATAGTAAAATTCCATTGTACCGGTATTTTGTTGTTGAAAATACGATCGATACACTTATTATCGACGCATTGAAATGGAAGATCGGAACTGACCTGGTTTTTTCAAACGGTTTTCGTTTTTGTCCCCCTAAAAAACAGGCAGATCATACAGGCAATATCCCGATAACTGAAGGATATTTATATGATATGTTGCCTGTCAATTCACAGGTTCGTACAGGAACAGCAACAGGTTCACAAATATTGGAATGGCTTGAAAAAGAATTGAGAAATGTTTTTTCAGCTGATGCTTCCAAAAGGTTTGGTGGATGGATGGTGAAATTCAAAGGAATGAAAGTGGAATTCAAAGCGTTTGGTGAAGACGGAAAGCGAGTAAAATCTGTTATGATAGGCGATGTTCCATTAGATCCTGCAAAGGCATACAGCATTTGTGCCTGTGAGCGTGAAGGAGATCCTGCTGATATGTTGTGCAGGATGACCAACGTGATGAACGCAAAAAACTCGCCACATGCTTTACACTCTGTGCTAAAAGATTATTTAACCGTTCATTCACCGGTATCACCTATGCCGGAAATGAATGCCATTGTGCTAGATGCACCAAAAACACTATTGAGCCAGGTAACCGGCGTGGATTATACTTTTACATAATGACAATTTTTACAGAGCTTCGAAATAATTATTAAAACTTTACAGCGATGTTAGACTTTTTAAAACAGCCCTGGAGCTGGTATGTTGCTGGAGGGCTTATTGGTTTAATCGTTCCTGCTTTGCTGATCCTTGGTGGTAAGCATTTCGGGATCTCTTCCAACCTGCGCCATATATGCGCTGCCTGCTTTCCTGCCAATATTTCTTTTTTCAAATATGAATGGAAAAAAGAAGCATGGAATTTGTTTTTTGTTGCCGGCATTTTTATCGGTGCTTTATTGGCAACACAATTCTTTGCAGATCCCGAACCGGTAAAAGTAAATCCTGCATTGGTGGCAGAGTTGCATAGTTACCAGGTAGATACCTATACCAGCCAATTGCCACCCGAAATGTTCAGCTTCCAGGGTTTATTTACCCTGCGCGGATTTATACTGTTGGTAGTGGGCGGTTTTTTTGTTGGTTTTGGAACACGTTATGCCGGTGGCTGTACTTCGGGTCATTCCATCATGGGTTTGAGTAACCTGCAATGGCCCTCATTGATTGCGACCATTTGTTTTATGGCGGGTGGTTTTATCATGGCTAATATTTTTCTTCCTTTAATCATGCGCTTATAATTAATTTATGTCAGACTCTATAACCGACGCAAACGAAGAACTTGAACCATCAACAGGTAAATGGTATACAAATATTAAGTATGCGGTAGTGGGAATGTTGTTTGGGATCGTATTTGTAAAAGCCGAAGTGCTATCATGGTTCCGGATTCAGGAAATGTTCAGGCTTCAAAGCTTTCATATGTATGGTATTATCGGTACCGCCGTAGTGGTTGCAGCTATCTCTGTATTTCTGATAAAAAAGTTCAACATAAAAACAATCGATGGCAGGCCAATTGAGTTCCATCCTAAAAAATTCAACAAGGGACAAATATATGGCGGCCTTTTATTCGGGTTTGGCTGGGCAATGACGGGCGCCTGCCCCGGGCCGTTGTTTGCGCAGATAGGTATGGGTGCCACCGTTGTGATCGTAACTCTAGTAAGTGCCATTGCAGGCACCTGGGTATATGGTTATTTCAGCGACAAACTGCCGAGGTAGATACGGGAGGATCGAAAACCTCTGCTACACATTAATTTAGTTTACTTCTCGTGCGAATCTCCAAAATCGGCTTCCCGGAATATTGCTCATGCCAGCTCAACAGCGGAATAAAAAGCTGTATCGCAAAGAACGCAAGGGACCGCAGGGTACGCAAAGGCATGGCACTAGCTGGCATAGTTTGTGAATACGGATTCAGGTACGGATTACATTCCTTACCTTATCAACCTCCGTATTACCCCATATACTATACATGAAAGCATTCTATCAACTTACCAAAGAAGAGATCATCCAACAGCTGAAGAGTACTGCGAAGGGTTTAACCCATGCGGCTATCCCGGCACTGCAAAAAGAGCATGGGGAGAACAGTTTACAGGAAACCAAACAGAAAACGAAAGCGGCCATACTGCTTGCCCAGTTTACAGATGTGATGATCCTGATATTATTTGTCGCAGCGATCATTTCTTTTGTTGTAGGTGAGCATACAGATGCGTTTGTGATACTTGCCATTATCATCGGCAATGCATGGATGGGGTTTTCACAGGAGAACAATGCAGAAGAATCCATCCGCATGTTAAAAAAAATGTCACCACAATTTGCCACGGTGCTCCGTGAAAATAACCCTGCGAAAATTGAAGCGGCCCAACTCGTACCCGGCGATCTCGTTCTATTGGAAGCAGGTGATATGGTACCCGCAGATGGCAGGCTGATAGAAATCAACTCATTTAAAACGGATGAAGCATCACTCACCGGGGAGAGTCATTCAATGGAAAAGACTACTGAACCGGTTAATGGCGAAAACCTTGTTCCCGGCGACCAACTTAATATGGTGTTTAAAGGAACCGTAGTGAGCAGCGGCTCTGCCAAAGCGATCGTAACTGCTACCGGTATGAAAACTGAGATAGGTAAGATTGCCGGGCTGCTTGGCATCGAACCACAAAAAACACCGCTACAAAAAAGATTAGCAGTATTCAGCAAACAGTTGGCTGTGATCGTGATCATCATCTGTGTGTTGGTATTTGCAATTGGCTGGTGGCGGGGAGAACAAACTCCATTCACTATGTTCCTCACTGCGTTGTCGTTGGCGGTAGCGGCTTTGCCCGAAGCATTGCCTGCTGTGATCACGATCGCATTGGCGCGGGGAGCCAGCCGTATGGTAAAACAAAAAGCATTGATCAGGAAGTTACCTGCGGTGGAAACATTGGGTTCTGTTACCTATATCTGCACAGACAAGACCGGCACGCTCACGCTGAATGTAATGCATGTTGAAAAGATCCAGGCGATAGACGGCAAGGACGAATTGCTGCATTATGCCATGATGCTCGCCAACGAGGTTCGTTTTGCAGATGATGGAAAACTACTGGGTGATGCTACAGAAACCGCATTGGTTGATCACGCGATACAACAGGGCCGCTCAAAAAAAGAGGCTGATGATAAATTTCCTGTGATAGGAAAACTACCTTTTGATTCTGACAGAATGCGCATGGGTACTTTACATACACAGGATAATCAATGGATCTATTTTGTAAAAGGCGCCCCTGGTAAAGTAATTGAAACACTGTCAGAAAAACACAAGGAACAGGTTCCCGGATGGCTCGAACAGAACAGGAAATGGGCCTCGGAAGGATTACGTGTATTGTTCTTCGCCTATCGCATCTTTGATCACGAACCGGGAAAATTAGATATTACCCTGGAAAACGACCTGGAGTTCCTGGGAATGACAGCGCTGATAGATCCTCCGAGGGAAGAAGTGGTTGGCGCGATCGAAGAATGTAAAACAGCCGGCATCAGAACGGTCATGATCACCGGCGACCAGCCTGTTACCGCCCAGGCTATCGCTGAGCGCCTGCATATTTTTCATAATGATACAAAGGAAGTGATGGCTGGTGCAGATCTCGATGCATTGGATGAAGCAGCGCTGGCAGGGAAAGTAAAAAACATCTCTGTGTATGCGCGTGTTTCTCCTGAACAAAAATTAAAGATCGTAAAAGCATTGCAGGACAGTGGTGAATTTGTTGCCATGACAGGTGATGGTGTGAATGATGCACCCTCACTGAAGCAGGCAGATATCGGGCTCGCTATGGGCATTACCGGAACCGATGTTTCAAAAGAAGCTGCCGACCTGATATTACTGGATGATAATTTTACAACGATCGTAAAAGCGGTGCGCGAGGGCAGGAGGATCTACGATAATATTAAGAAATTCATCGTGTATGTTCTCTCCTGTAATTTAAGTGAGATCCTTACCATCTTCTTTGCACCGTTGTTAGGATTTGCTGTTCCCTTATTACCCATACATATTCTGTGGATCAACCTGGTTACAGATGGTTTGCCGGGTATTGCCCTGGTGGCCGAACCGGAAGAAAAAGACATCATGAACCGTCCGCCGCGTCCACCCGGTGAAAACCTGTTCGCAGGCGGATTGATACGAAAAATAATTATATCGGGTATCATCATGACCATTGCTTCCTTAACTGTTCAATGGTGGGCGATCAGCAACGGGTATGATATAAGAACACAACAGACCATGGTGTTTACCACTTTGTGTTTTGTCCAGTTAGGAAATGCATTATCCGTACGGTTCAACAGCCGGACAATATTTTCTTCCGGCCTGTTCTCAAATCGAGGTTTGTGGGGCGCGATCATTCTTACCGTGGTGCTGCAATTGCTGATCATCTATGTTCCGTTCCTGGATACTGTTTTTAAAGTAACCCAGTTACACTGGCAGGCAATAACGATGATCCTATCGGTAACACTTGGCAGTATTCTTTGCCTGGAAGGGCTTAAATATATTACGCGGGGGAAAAAGGCTGCAGGTGATCATTTTGTTTAAAAATCCGGTTGCCGCCATTAATTTGTACAGCGTAATGGCAACGCGGATGACGCGGAAAAATGCGGATTTTAACGGATCTGTTTTGTTTTATCCGTGATGATCCACATTTTTCCGCAGTATCCGCGTGCTATTTTCTCACGCGGTCAAAAAACTCTTTCTGCAGCTTCAATGTTTTATCATCACTTTTAATCGCTTTGATCGCTTCAATTAACTGGCTGATGGTATGATCCGCTATGAGTTTGCCGAGTGCGGTTGTGGCTTTATCGCCTTCACCTGCATAATGATTTGGGTAATCGGCGTACCACCAGATACCAGTGTACACATTGGGTATGGAAAGCCGGTTCTGGTTTGCGCCGGATTCATTTTTGGCGCTGTCTAATTGCACCAGCTCGGGGCGGAAATACAAAACTTCTGATGTTTCTTTTTCGCCGGCATGCTGGTCGCCGCGTGCATCAGAACGGCGACGCGCATTTACCTGCCTGTTAAATGTTGAATCAGAAGAAGGCTGGAAAAAATACACAGCATAATTTCTTTCTTTTTCAAGTCTTGTTTGTATAAAATATTTGATCAGTTCCGGATTGCCGCCATGGCCGTTTACAATAATGATCTTGGTAAATCCATTCCTTGCAATTTCATCGCAGGTATTTTCGAGCATGTCCCATACCACTCTTTCGGGTAAAGCAAACACACCGGGCTGGTGTTTGGCTTCGTTGATTTGCCCGTAAAAATAATCGGGGAACACTACAGCATATTCTTTTTGTGTGGCACGCGCGGCATATTCACGCACACGGATCAGATCGCTGCCCATGGGCACATGCGGGCCGTGTTTTTCCAGTATGCCGATAGGGAGGATACAGGTTTTATTGCTTTTAGCTAAAGCGTTGTTCCAGTCGGCGGCTGTTATTTCATCCCAGCGTGCGGGTAATTTTTGAGCGGTGGCTTGAAAGCAAAGGGTGAAGCATACAGCAAGCAGGCAAGATGTTATTCTTTTCATTGGAAATTGGGTTATCAGTTTATTTTAAATTTTAAATGTTGAATGTTAAATGGAAGGCAAAGCATGCCATAAATTTTCATTTAACATTTAAAATTCAACATTCAACATAACTCATGCTGTTCGCAAGATCTTCTCCATCTTCTTTCCCTTCGCCAACTCATCCACCAGCTTATCGAGGTAGCGGGCTTGTTTCGTTAAAGGATTTTCGATGTCTTCTATACGATACCCACAGATCATACCGGTGATCAGGTGTGCATTGGGATTTAACGAAGCGCGTTGGAAAAATTCCTCAAATGTTACTTTTTCTTTGATCAGTTCCTGCAGCTTCTTGTTGTTGAACCCTGTTAACCATTCTATCACCTGGTGCAGTTCCTGTACTGTTCTGCCTTTCTTCTCCACTTTTGCAACATACAATGGATAGACTGACCCGAAGATCATTTTTGCGAAACGCTGGTTGTGTGTGTCGGAAGTGTTCATGCTTTATATTTTGTGTTGTTCTTTTTATTAATATCAATGAAATACTCCTGTTCCCTAAGTGGGTCGGTAGCCGTTATAATTCACTTAGTATTTTGGGATAAAATTCGGACAATACAATTTTACTTGCCGCTACTTTGTCACTGCTGCCGCCATGCTTTACAAATTTAATGATCCCCTGCCTGTCAAGTATAAAACTGGTGGGAAATCCGCTATTCATGTTTAAACGACGGATTTCGCTTTCGGACAGGGAAATAACTTTATATTGAATACCGGATTTTTTAACGATTTCATTCACTTTTTCATGCGGCTCATAAGTGAAAGAAATAAATTCAAATCCGGGTTTGCTTTTCAGTTTGTCGTACATGGTATTCAGCGCATCAAATTCGGCAACACATGGTTTGCAGCCTTCAAACCAGAAATTAACGAAGACGATCTTACCAAACAGGTCTTTATTAGTAATGGTTAGCTGTTTTGCCGAGCCTTCAAATTCTCCAAATTTTTTTCCAAGCCCATTGAGCTCCCTGGCGGTAAAAAAGGAATCTATATTGATTGACTGCTGACAAAATGAATTGAATGAAATGAACAGAAACGCGGTGAAAATAAAATTTCTCATATGATTAGTTTAAAATAATTGCAGATGACATTTTAAATGTACGCAATCCGTTATTCACTAAGCCTATCCACTGTCACAGGAAACCCTGGCTAGCGATGGCATAATTTTTTGTAATGTTTCGCTACTGGAAATGGAATCAATTAAACAAAGAACTTCTTTTATCAATTATCGAAGGGATGTCAATATTATGGTTTGAACTTTGCCGTTTCTGCTGGTAAGCATTGTTTAACTCAGTAATAAATTTGTCCATCTCTTCTGAAACCTGGTTCAGTTTCAGCGAAATTTCATGAATATCTTTTTCAGGAAGATTGCCATCAGCGATCAGCCGGGACATCCCCAGCATTGAGGAAAGAGGTCTGCGGATAACATGACCAATATCAAAAATGATCTGCTCCACTGAGGCGATATAATCAATAAGCGGTGTAATGTCGCTTGTTGCACCATACCAATAAATTTTTCCATTCTTATCTTTCTCAGGAACAGCCTGCATCCAGCGCCACCTGATATTACCATCCACCACTATCCTGTATTGAAAGCTGATCGGCAATTGGGTTCGCCAGGCTTCCTTCATTCGATCATTGAATTTAATTTTATCGTCTTCATACACGATATCCCTTATCATTTCAGGATGTTCTGCCAGCTCATCCAAGTCGTAACTATGGTTGAAAATATCTTTTCCGCGACTGATAAAGAGTATGTTGCTGTACCCGCTTTCTTCAATCTCAAACATATATGTATTACCCGGGATCTGGCTGGTGATCTTTTTCAGTAAGCGTTCGCTTTGTTTAATTTTGTCATCTGCCTCTTTGCGTTCCGTGATATCATGATTGATAGACAGGTATTGATACACTTTTCCGTTATTATCCAGGAACGGCACTACAGTAGAATCTACCCAGAACAGTGTACCGTCTTTTGCCTTATCACAAAATTCTCCCCTGAAAGGTTTGCCGTCCCGCAGGGCGGTAGCCAGTCCGATGAAATATTCAGGCGGATGGTAGCCCGACATAATTATATCGAAACGATTACCCAATAATTCAGCCGGGCTGTACTTACTTGCTTTGCAAAAATTATCGTTTACATAAGTAAAGCGCTCATCCGCTCCACAGATACTTATCATATAACTCAGATCCAATGCATGCTTATAATCTTTTAGTTCTGCGTTGCGTTCTCTCCGGTCGAGATTTAGTTTGATCATGTCTGCGAGCATATTGATCAGGTGGCGCTCTTCATGTAAAAACGGGCCCTCATCCAGCTCGGGTGATTGCTCCAGGTACACTACCTCGATGAGCAGCACAGAACCTTTATCGGTAGTTATTTCGGCGCGTTGGCAATAGGCTGAGGGCCTGAAGTTACCGGTAGCATATTCCGTTCCCGCAAAACAAATACGTGCTGCCGTAATCTCCGGGTAATGCCAGCCTGGTGGAAGGGCCTCAGCAATTTGATAAAAAAGTATCCGGAGAGGCGTTTCTTCGTCCTGCAGAATATTACTTACGGTATAGAGCGTTTTCAATTCTTTTACACGCTCTTTAAGGTCATGCATAGCATGATCGGTGATCTTTTCCGCCTCCATGCGTTTGGCTATTTCGCGCCGGAGGGCAGTTAAACCGAAACGGAGGTGGTTAGTAGTGTAGTACTGCAAAGCAAGGATGGTTCCGAAAGGAATGATTGCGCCAACCCATCGCGTGATCGCGTTATGGTTTATTACCGGCGTCGGCAATTTGCCGGTTAACTCCAGGTATACCAGCCAGAAATCTGCACCTATCGTTAATAAACCAATACCCAGCCCGCCGCGCCAGCCGAGTAAGAAACCAGCGGTGAGTATCACGCTTGTTTGCGCTAAAATTCCGGGAGCCATAATACCGCCTGCCGAATAGCAGGGAACGGTGAGCATTAGCCAAAGCATGATCGTAAAAAACCAGCTTGCCAGGCGGATATGGCCCGGGCGGTTTAACCTGTGCGTAATAAGGGCCGCAAACAGCGCTGTTGCCACAAGCGCTACCCATCGCCCCCATGAGTCTGGACGGAACATGAGCCCGGTAATACAGATAATTACCGTGACCACTGTCCACAAAACGCTAAGCACATATAACATGTGGCTCTGAAAATCTTTTTCTTTATCAGGTATAGAAAAGAACCTGTGCATAAAAGTGATTTAGGATTACTGGATAAACCTTTTAGGCGATTGAAGCAGATTTTTTTTCGAAACAGGTATACTATTCGAAACAGGCGTAATAAATGTACTGAAATTCTTTGTTTAATAGGTAAGATGGGAGTGGTGTATGCGAAAAATCGTGTTAGAATAGAATTGGGTTATCAAAGGGATAGAATTCAGTTCCCGGTCGGGGAGGTATAATTTTTGCTAATATTGTTTTCAAACTTCTATACCGTATGAAAGCGAAAAAAATCTGGGCCAATTTTAGTGTAAAGGATGCAAAACGCACCAATCAATTCTACACAGTTTTGGGTTTTACACCCAATATGCCAGGCTACGATCCCAAGCTGGCCAGTTTTCTTTTTGGTGATGATAATTTTGTGATCCATTTTTTTGAACAGGGTTCACAAATAGATGAATATATCTCATCGGGAACAACAATCAACGAAATAATATTCACGCTTTCTGCTGAAACAGAAGCGGAAGTGAAAGAATGGGCAGATAAAGTAAAAGAAGCCGGGGGCACCTTATTTAACGAACCTGGCAGGGACGAAACCAATTACTATGGTTTTGCTTTTGCTGATCCTGATGGGCATAAATTTAATGTACTGTTGATGGATAAGGGGATGTGATAAGACCTTATTTCTCCTGATTGCATAAAGAAGATTTCCAGATAGAAGTCGCAATGACGGCGGGCCTGCTACACTGATAGCGATTTTGATTTTCATTTCTGCGTCTCAAACCTATCCCGTATTGCCTCTTTAAGTATGTCAACGTTGATATCCTTCAGCGTTTTGAACTTAATGCAATACCCGGTCACGCTCGCTTTACCCAGGTTTTTTCCATAGGTTTCGGCTAAGTAGGTCTTATCATCGAGACCAAGGATATACACAGAGATCCCGGTTGTGTTTGCACTGAGACCAATCTGGTAAAACTCCCTGGTTGTTCCATCAGCATAGGTAATGGTGTAAGATCCATATCCTATATTAGGATTGGAAACGATTTTGCCTTCACTGTTTTTACCATCGAGGAACCATAATTTACAGGCCGGCTTTATTTGCAGGATGATGCGGTGCAACTCCTGCATGTCGCTGCGTTTGGGTTCGGGTTGAGTAGAAATATACTCTTTGATTTGTGCTTTTATGTTCATATAAAATGATAAGTTACTGTCAGTATTATTTTACGCAATGCTGTTAACTTCATAACCTGCCGTACTTTTCCCTGAGTATTGTTTTCACTTCCTCGGGCCCAAGTTTTGGTTCAACAACAATTTTACCTTCTTTGTTTATGGCACCCCATTTTTCCTGTTGCTTAATAAGCGCATAGCCGTTGCTGAATTCTTCGCAATAGTCAAACTCAACCGGGATCGCAATTTTTCCTGTTGGATAAATAAACCCGAACTTGTTACCAATTCGTGCCTTCGCAATACCTTCTATGAATTTACCAAAGACCATGTAATCAAAGCCTGTAAGTTGCTCACCTTTATTGGTAAAAAGCGCCGAGTGAGTCCTTATATATTTCCCGTCCTCTGTCGTGAAAGAACTGTCGACAACAAGAACACTCTCTGTTGCCCAGCGAATACTGTGATACTTACAAGGGATTAATACTTTGCCAGAGCTGTCAAGTAGTCCATCAAGCCTTCTCGAAGTTCGTATGTCCCCAAACTCACTCGTTCCTAATAAACTGTCAACACTTGTTGTTATCGTGTAGGTATTATTGTGTTTGAAAATATAGTCGTACAGGGCCGGTATTTTTATCTTTTCATCTTTTGTCATTACACCTATGACAGACTCTCCAAAATACTTACCCCGGTAACCAAATAAAAATTCCGATGAATCGAGGGGCCTCAAATACTCGTATCGAAAGGGAACGATAATATGGTTGTCCTTGTCAATGGCTCCTAAATGATTGTTCTTTGCCACGATGGCAATACCATATAAAAACCTGGTAGTATACTGGTAAGTCGGCTCGATCTTTACCACTCCCTGTTTGTCTTTGTAACCCCATAAAGTGTCCACATTAAACGGTAACAGGTCCTGCGATCGGCAGTCCAAAAAACTAAGCGTCACAAGAAAGATCGAAATGAGATACTTCATACTCTTTGTTTCTATCGCAGATTTGCGCTACTTACTGTTACCAGCCTGGCCACTCACTGCTTTTATAAATTCCTGTGAATTGGAAACCCAGCCAAATACACGCTGCATCATAAAAAGAGAGGCTTTGTGATTGCTTGCCGGTCCGTTATATTCAAAAGGTTCTGCTGTGCAGTCTTCCAACACAATGGGAGAGTAGTCCCGGAACATCGCATCCCTGACTGTTGATTCAACACAGATAGTTGTGGTGCATCCTGTTACGATCAGGTATTTTGTGTTTAACTGTTTAAGAACGGAGTCCAGCTCTGTTTTATAAAAGCTACTGAACCGGTTTTTATACATTACCCTGTCATCGTTATGTGGTGTTAATGCGGGAACGATCTCAGTTCCCCAGTTGCCGCGGATCAGAATACGGCTCTTGGCGCCTGTGGGATTGGTAATGGTATCGCCAACATGCATGGCGTAGATATGTCCTAAATAATTGGGAGAACCTTTAGCGCCAATATCAGAGAGATCGGGTTGATAGGCCATTTTAATATAGATGATCTTAATGCCTGCTTTTCGTGCAGCATCTAACACTTTTGCTGTTGGCTCAACGGCTTTTTGTATAGCTGAAATGTCAACACCCGCACGGTCAAACATACCTCCCTTTGTACCAAAATCATTTTCCATATCAATCACGATCACTGCAGTGTTGGAAACATCAGCCGTAATGGTATCCCGTTTGGTACTGAGGCGGAAAGGTTTTGAGGCTACCTGTTCAGGTGTTGTTTTGGTTAATGAATCGCTTCCGTCATTGGTTTTGTTTCCCGTTTTGTTTTGACAGGACGCGATAAGCAATGTAAGAATGGCAATTTTGAAAGAAGATGTTTTCATGTTGAAGTTTGAGTTCTTAATGCGTGTTACTGCTAACATTTAAATATACGGAATCGCTTCAATTCAACTGCGTCTATCCGATTATAATGTAGAATAATAACCAGCTACAGAAAAAGTGGAGTGTTCCCCGCGGGGTCTCTCGCGAGAGGACCCCGCGGTTCCCGCATAAGGACAGACAGAATAAACAACAGGTATAAACCGCAATAAATCGTTTTGTGTTTCACCATAATTTGCATTCAGCAATGAGTGTAAGAAAAAAAATACAAGTACCCAATGGTGTATTTTTCATCACATTCACCTGTGCCAGGTGGTTACACCTGTTTAGTTTGACCGACGGCTACGATGCAGTATATAAATGGTTCGACTACCTGAAAACGAACGGACATTATATTGCCGGGTATGTGATCATGCCTAATCATGTTCATGTAATGATCGGTTTTTGTACTTCGCATACATCCATTAATACCATTGTTTCTAATGGGAAAAGATTCATGGCGTATGAACTGGTTAAGAAACTGGAAACGCAGAACAAAAAAGAAATGTTGGAACTATTGGCATCTTATGTAACTAAAACAGAAAGGTTACAGAAACAAAAACATATTGTGTTTCAACCCTCGTTTGACTGGAAGGAATGCTACAGCCTGCCTTTTATGAAACAGAAAGCGGATTACATACATTTGAATCCCTGTAAAACGGGCTTGGTGAAAATGCCCGAAGACTATGCGCATAGCTCTGCTAAATATTATTATACCGGTGAACAGGGAGCATATCCTGTAATGACTTATATGGAATTGCAGGATGTTGATCTAATCTCACGTAATATATTTTAGGATTGACCTATGCGGGAACCGCCGGGTCCTCTTGCGAGAGACCCAGCGGGGAACACTCCGATTTTTATGTTGCAGGATGTGAATGTAAGTTGTAGGAAGACCCTGTGGAGAAGGAAAGTCGCAGATGGAGACCCTGCGGAGAAGGAAAAACACGGCGCTTTATGTTTACGCATCCCGGGATGTTTGTCTTCGACCTTAGTAGAAAAATAGTTATGCGATAGACAGCCTTATTACCTTATTTGTTTCTCTGCGGCAGCGGGTGATGATAAGTTGCGGATGGACACCCTGAGAAGGAAATTTCGATTTACGCTTATAGGCATATCTTTGTTTACTTACAGCCTGGCTGTATAGTTGCCGCTTCTGAAAGGACAACATGTAAGAAAGGGAAGAAATACTTTGCAGCCATGAGTAAATAATTCACTAACCTTAAATTTAAATCTATGTCGAAAAAGACAGCTGAACCTAGGAAGAATAAGCCTAGTAAAAAGAAAAGCTCTGCACAGAAGAAAGCGGATCCAAAGAAAAAAGCACGGTAAGGTCAAAGACGCCGAGGGCCCGGTTCATAGAGCCGGGCTTCTTTTTATGCCGTTGTTTCTTTCTCCGCCGGGTGTTCTTTACATCTCACCATCACACGTCGCTGCATAAAGTGTGGAGGGTTCGTCGCGGGGTCTCGCGCAGCTGACCCTGCGTTTGAATTACCGAATATCAAATATAAACAACACTTTTTGAGAACATAAGTTGTCAGGTAATCCTTAACAGGGTTTGTGTTATGTGAGATCTTTTTTCGTTCTAACCGCAGGGTCAGCTGCGCGAGACCCAGCGGGGAACAAGACGCCGAGGGCCCGGTTCATAGAGCCGGGCTTCTTTTTATGCCGTTGTTTGAATTTTAGTTTAGGACTATAGCACCATGTTTTTCCCTCAGCGATTAAAATGCTTGTACTTGCGGGAGAATTAAGTTTTATTCTTGCGAAGATTGGTTTATGCATTAATGATTATGATTCAAATCGAGGAGTTCTCTGCGAGAGACATCTGCGGAGAAGTGTTGTTGGACACTATGCGGAGAAGGGAAAATAATGCTGGTGACTTTTTACATCGTTTGGAGTACCCTTTAACTAATTGCGGGATTATTTGACTCACGGATTTCAGGACAAGACATTAACTCATACTTACACCTTTATTAACTGTATATCTTAAGAATACCATGCCTGACTAACTATGGATTTTGATGTTCGAGTTGATCAATCATGCACTACCGCTAAAGTGAGTGACACAACGAAGCCGCCCAATGAACCAATCGCCCGTCCAATAAATATTTTCCAACAGATTACCAATCCTAACACCCGTTAGCCTAAATTTGCACCTCAAACAAGAACTCCCATGCATTTTGAGCTTACCGAAGAGCATCTAATGATCCAGAAAGCGGCACGCGATTTTGCCCGCACCGAGTGTTTACCAGGCGTTATTGAGCGCGATGAACTGCAGCGTTTTCCACGTGAGCAGGTAATGATAGCGGCAGAACTGGGTTTTATGGGTATGATGGTGAGTCCCGATTACGGCGGCTCGGGCATGGATACTATGAGCTATGTGCTTGCCATGGAAGAAGTTAGCAAGGTTGATGCAAGTACCAGCGTTTGTATGAGCGTAAACAACAGCCTGGTTTGCTGGGGGCTGGAGACCTACGGCACCCACGAACAGAAAACAAAATACCTCACCCCATTGGCCCAGGGCCGCAAGGATGGGGAACTCTATATCGGCGCCTTCTTATTAAGCGAACCCGAAGCCGGTAGCGATGCCACCAGCCAGCAGACCAAGGCCGAAGATATGGGCGATCATTACCTAATTAATGGTACCAAGAACTGGATCACCAACGGATCATCGGCATCCGTGTACCTGGTAATCGCGCAAACGGATGTGAGCAAGGGCAGCAGGGGCATCAATGCATTTATCGTGGAGAAGAACTCGCCGGGTGTGGTGGTGGCGGCCAAAGAGAACAAACTCGGCATCCGCGGAAGCGATACGCATTCGATCATGTTCACCGATGTGAAAGTTCCCAAAGAGAACCGGATCGGTGAAGATGGCTTCGGTTTCAAATTCGCGATGAAGACATTGGCCGGAGGGCGCATTGGTATTGCCTCGCAGGCACTGGGTATTGCGAGCGGTGCGTATGAACTCGCATTGGCGTACAGCAAACAGCGCAGGGCATTTGGGAAGGAGATCATGCATCACCAGGCCATCCAGTTCAAACTGGCGGATATGGCCACTAAAATAGAAGCCGCGCGGCTGCTGTGTTTAAAAGCTGCCTGGGAAAAAGATAATCAACTCGATTATACCTTAAGTTCTTCCATGGCCAAAGTGTTTGCATCCGAAGCGGCCATGTGGGTTACTACTGAAGCGGTGCAGATCCATGGCGGTTATGGTTTTGTAAAAGAATACCATGTAGAGCGCATGATGCGCGATGCGAAGATCACGCAGATCTATGAGGGGACTTCGGAAGTTCAGCGAATTGTTATTTCACGCAGCATCTTAAAATAAACTCTGCGGTTAACTCTGCATCTCTGCGGCTCCGCGGTGAGTTTGAGCTCCCATTCACCGCAGAGCCGCAGAGACAGAGAGGTTTCGCAGAGAGTGACCGAATTCCCTTGTATTTTCGTAGATATAAGCATGAAGCACGCACTGAAAATACAATTCCTACTGGCAGGCTTTCTAATAACAGTTATGAGTTACGCCAATGATACACTCATCATGGGCCAACTTTTACAACGTATTGAGCAATTGCAGGCTAAAGAGAGCGGTGTGTTCCCTAAAGGTTCTATTCCTTCTTACCGTTTATATGCACTGAACAAAGACAGGGAGAAAGCGGATGTAAATGGTTTCTTCACAGGATTGGTTGCATTTACTTTGAATGATCTTAAACCAAAGCTTACCCACTACCAACAACAACTCGCAACAAAGATCACCACCGCCGCAACACCGGTATTCTCCAAATTTCAAAACCAGAAGGGCAGGGACACCTATAATTTCTGGCCCACCGATACACCGCAGATCTTTCCCAATGCAGGATGGATGAATATGTTTGATAAGAGGCAGTCGCTTCCGGATGACCTGGATGATACGGTGATCATGTTACTCGCATTGAATGCCCCGGATTCCACTGCGAGAAAAGTGCATGCATTGATGCAGGCATTTACCAATAACGGCAATAAAAAAGTACACAATACTTTTAAAGACTACCGCAATATCGGTGCCTACTCCACCTGGTTCGGCAAAAAAATGCCGGTGGATTTTGATGTATGTGTGCTGGCGAATATCCTATACTTCGTTCAACGCTATAACCTCGAATGGACCGCCGCTGATTCTGCTAGCCTGCAGCTGATTGAAAAAGTGCTGAGTGAGAAAAAGCATATCACGCATGCGCCCTATGTTTCTCCGCATTATAGTAAGCTTCCAAATATCTTATACCATCTTTCCCGTTTGATGACGGTGAAACCGATCCCATCATTAGAAAAATACCGCGCGCAATTAATAGAAGATACCAAACAGGCATTGGCAACTGCAGATAATTTTATGGAGGAAGTGATACTGAGTACCTCTTTGCTTCGCTGGGGTATAGAGCCGCCGGTGATGAAAGTACATGAGGCGAACAGTGTAACGGAATTAATAGAAGACGGAGATTTCTCTTTCTTCATCGCCAACATGGCTTCCATGCTTCCCGATCCGTTGAAACAGTGGATGGGTGGGGCGGGAGTGGGGAAGTTTTATTATGATTGTGATGGGTATAATAATTTGCTCGTTCTTGAATATTTGACGCTTAAGAAAAAAACAGATTAGCGGATTACGGATTGACGGATTAGCGAATTTTGCATATCGTGAACCCAATCCGTTAATTCGCAAATCCGCTAATTCGCCAATATATGTCCGTAAATGTTGAAAAATATAAAGAGATAGCTGCAGAACTGGATAAGCAGCACGTAATACTGGTTGCTGTGAGCAAGATCAAACCGAATAGTGATATACAGGCTTTGTATGATCTTGGGCAGCGGGATTTTGGGGAGAATTATGTGCAGGAACTGGTGGAGAAACAAGCCGCATTGCCGAAAGATATCCGTTGGCATTATATCGGACACCTGCAAAGCAATAAAGTAAAATACATCGCGCCGTTTGTGCATCTCATACATGGCGTGGATAGTTTTAAATTATTAAAAGAGATCAACAAACAAGCCGCCAAATGCAACAGGGTGATCGATTGTTTGCTACAGGTTCATATTGCACAGGAAGAAACCAAATTTGGAATGGATGAGGCCGAGATTTCGGAAGTGAAAGCAGGGATTGACGAATTAGCAAATGTGCGGGTTTGTGGATTGATGGGTATGGCTTCGTTTAGTGATGATGATCTTAAAGTAAGGGGTGAGTTTAAACAATTGCATGCACTATATGAACGCTTTCGTCCATGGACAATGGACAATGGACCATGGACGATTCTCAGCATGGGCATGAGCGGCGATTACCGGATGGCGATCGAGGAGGGGAGTACGATGGTGAGGATTGGGAGTTTGTTATTCGGAGCGCGGATTTAATAAGTAAGCAGCAACTCTCTGCGAATCCTCTCCGTTCTCTGCGGCTCTGCGGTGAATTGAGGTTGCACTCACCGCAGAGCCCAGAGAAGCAGAGTTGACGCAGAGAGACCTACTATTTTAACTCTTTTTTGCTTTCGCGAAATCAAATACCAGCTGGCAGAACGTTTTTACACCTACATCCAGTTTACTGTCATCAATATAAAAATCGGGGGTATGGTGTGCGGGGGCATCTTCCATTTTTAGGGATGGGTTGCGGGCGCCTAAATAGAAAAAGAAAGAAGGCGCTTTGGCTCCGTAAAAAGAAAAATCTTCCGCACCGGTAACCCAATGGTAGGGCACCACATTGTTTTCACCACCGGCTGCTTTTTGCAAAGAGGGGAGTGACTGCGCTACCAGTTTAGGATCATTATACGTAACCAGTGTTTTTGTATCGATGGTAACTTCTGCAGTAGCGCCATATACTTCAGCGATATTTTTTACTGTATTGCGGATGCGTTCGTGTACTTCTTTCTGCATCTTGCTGTCGAGCGTACGGATAGTTCCTTCCATCACCGCTTCTTCGGGAATGATGTTTGGACGAACACCTGCATTGATCTTTCCAACAGTAATAATGACCGGTGCCTGTGTAAGATCCATCTGGCGGCTTACGATGGTTTGTAAATTCTGAATGATCTGTGAACTCACAACGATCGGATCAATTCCTTTCCATGGGTCGGCGCCATGACTTTGTTTACCTTTTACTTTTATCGTGAACCAATCGGAGGAAGCCATGAATGCTCCGGGTTTATAATAGATCTTACCGTTGTCGCCAAAGGATTCAATATGTATTCCGAATACCGCATCCGGTTTCGGATTATCCAGTGCACCCTGTTTGATCATCAATGGAGCGCCACCTTCTTCTGTTCCGGGAGGCCCCTCTTCTGCGGGTTGAAATAAGAATACAACTGTTCCCGGAACATCGGCTTTCATTTTTGTAAGCACTTCAGCAGTGCCCATCAACATGGCAATATGTGAATCGTGGCCACAGGCGTGCATTACGCCCACTTTCTGTCCGTTGTAATCCGTTGTGGCAACAGATTTAAAAGGAAGCGTATTGCGCTCCGTAACGGGCAATCCATCAATATCTGCGCGCAGTGCAACCACAGGGCCGGGTTTACCGCCTTTTAAAACACCCACTACACCTGTACCGGCAACAATCCTGGTATCGATGCCGAGTTGTTTTAAATGTGCTTCTATTTTTTTAGCTGTATTGAATTCGCGGTTGGAGAGTTCGGGGTTCTGGTGGAAATACCTTCTCCATTCGATCACTTTGGGTAATTCTGCTGCAATAAGACCGTTATACGATGCAGGAAGTTCCTGTGCAGATGCTGCGGTTGAGAGGATGAAGCAAAAAGAAAGTAGTTTTTTCATTCATGTTGTTTGAGGGAAGTTAATTAATTAGTAATTAATAATTAGTAGTTAGTAATTATTTTAACCGATCCCTCTGTGAAACTCTGTGCCCTCTGTGTCTCTGTGGTGAAAAAAAAGATTAAAATTATCAAGGTGTTATTTTATTGAAGCGAAGGCTTTACCACTGAGACACGGAGGGCACAGAGGTTCACAGAGGTTTATTTGTGTTCGCCGAATACTTTTCGTAAGACATCAGCTACTTCGCCGAGTGTGCAATAGTTCTCTACTGCATCAATTACAACAGGCATGAGGTTACGGCCGTCTTTGGCTGCGGCAGAGATTTCTTGTAAGCAGCGTTCAGCCTTAAGCGTTTCGCGTTTCGCGCGGAGTTGTTGCAGGCGATCGGATTGCATAACCCTGATATGGTCATCGATTTTAAAACCGGGAATGGGTGTTTCTTTATCAACGGTGAATTTGTTTACACCAACAATGATCTTTTCGCCGCTTTCAATATTACGCTGGTATTCGTAGGCGCTGCGTGCTATTTCTTCCTGCATAAAGCCGGCTTCAATGGCGCTTACGCTGCCACCCATGGCATCGATCTTATGAACAAGCTCCGATGCTTTCTGTTCCACTTCATTGGTGAGCGATTCTACAAAATAACTTCCCGCCAAAGGATCTACGGTATCGGTTGCGCCGCTTTCAAAAGCTACGATCTGTTGTGTACGCAGGGCAATACGCGCGGCTTCTTCTGTAGGGAGACTCAACGCTTCATCATAACCATTGGTATGTAAGCTTTGCGTACCACCCAGAACTGCTGCCAATGTTTGTACAGTTACGCGACAGATATTATTCAAAGGTTGTTGTGCTGTTAAGGTAGCACCCCCCGTTTGTGTATGAAAGCGAAGCATCATAGCTTTTTCATCTGTAGCGCCGAGATCCTTCATCATTTTGGCCCACATTCTTCGTGCGGCGCGGAACTTGGCTATTTCTTCAAACAAATTATTATGCGCATTGAAGAAAAAGGAAAGGCGTTTGCCGAAAACATTGATGTCCAAACCTTTTGCCAGAGCGGCCTGCACATAGGCTTTTCCATTGCTTAATGTAAATGCGATCTCCTGTACTGCTGTACTTCCCGCTTCGCGGATATGGTAACCGGAAATGGAGATCGTGTTCCATTTCGGTAATTCCTTACTGCACCATTCAAAAATATCGGTGATGATGCGCATGGAAGGTTTGGGCGGATAGATATAAGTGCCCCTGGCCGCGTATTCTTTTAATATATCATTCTGTATCGTGCCGGTTATTTTTTTGAGATCAGCACCTTGTTTTTTCGCAAGCGCAACATACAATGCGAGCAGGATAAAACCTGTTGCATTGATCGTCATCGATGTACTTACCTCTTCCAATTTAATGTCTTTGAAAAGCAGCTCCATATCTTCCAGGCTGTCGATGGCAACACCTACTTTTCCCACTTCACCTTCTGCCAATCCATGGTCACTATCATAACCGATCTGTGTAGGCAGATCAAATGCAACGCTTAATCCCATCACACCCTGTGATAATAAATAATGATACCGTTTATTGCTTTCTTCCGCAGTGGAAAAACCGGCATACTGGCGCATGGTCCAGAGTTTACCGCGGTACATATCGGGTTGGATGCCGCGGGTGTAGGGGAATTCAGCGGGGAGTTCCGTTTGTGGTTTGTGGTTTGTAGTTTGTGGTTGATCCGCGGATGTGTACAGCGTTTTTATTTCGATGCCGCTGTCTGTATATATCTTCTTTTGACTCATTTTTTTATGTTGAATGTTGAATGCTAAATTTTAAATGACATTCAACATTTAAAATTTAACATCCAAAATAAGTTAAAGCAGTTTCTTCGCTTCAAAACTCAACGCCTCACTCACCAACTCATGCTGGTTTGTTTTCATATCGTTCATCAGGTATTCGAGTATGGCTTTGTTGAGGTCGAGACCGGTGGCATTGGGTGGGATGATCGATCCTACCTGGTTGATGATGAGCAGGTTTTTTTCTTTCAGGTTCTTTACCGCGTTCCATGTTTCGGGAGTGATGTAGATCTGCTGGGTGATATTGTAATCAAACTCATCACGGATGCTTCTTGTTAAAACCAATTGCATATCACGCGCAGACAATCCTTCGTGAGGCGTACGGCTGATAAGATTGGGAATGGTAATGCGATCCACCAAAAGCGCCATTCTTTCATAAGCCTGCAATTGTAAAGAATTGGAACCGCTGCCGCCTGGCTTTGGTTCTTCCTCTTTTACAGGTTTTTCACGGTTGTAAAAGAAATAGGCAAGCGCACCAACAATAACTACAGCGGCAAGAACGAGGTATTTTGTATCCAAGATGATAATTTTTACAAAAATAGGGAACGAGGGGCGGGTTTGAGGGCATTAATTAACGAATTAACGGATTAGCGGATTGGCGGATTTCTTAATTAGCCGATCCGCTAATCCGCAATATGTTAATGCGACGATTTTTCCGGTATCGAAAACCTCAATTCGTATTGGTACGTGCTTTGTTTGTAAATTTGTGATAGAAACGAAGATTATGGAGACAATGACTACTACTTCACCTGTTACCCTTACCGCGGGCGCTGTTGCTGAGATCAGGCGCCTGATGAGTGAAGAAGGATTTGATTCAACACAATACCTGCGTATCGGCGTTAAAGGCGGCGGATGCAGTGGTATGACCTATATACTGGGGTTTGATCACCTGGATGCTGAAGATGAACAGTTTTCGATTGAAGGTGTGGCTTGCATCATGAATAAGAGCCACAAACTATATCTCTTCGGAATGGAAGTGGACTGGCAGGGTGGATTGAACAGCCGCGGGTTTACATTTAGTAATCCGAATGCAAGTAAGACCTGCGGGTGCGGGACTTCGTTTGCGGTGTAGATTTTTATTTGAAACTTTAGAATATTAGCTGCGCTTTTGCGTGGCTTTTTTTATTCGCTGCCGCGTTGCTATTCTGCAAAGCCGACCAATAGTGTAATAGTGTGTTTATCGTTCAAGCCGCTCTAGCGTCCCGACCGAAAAAAAGGCCCCGATAAGATCGGGGCCTGTATCAAATCAATTATTGTGTTATTATTTCTTAACCTCAGCCGGTGCTTTCTTACCCAATGGTCTGTTCTTGGCAAAATCTACCAGTACAGGTGCTGCCACGAAGATAGAAGAGTAGGTACCTGTTACCACACCTACTAACATCGCGAATGCAAAACCGCGGGTTACTTCTCCACCGAAGATGAAGAGGATAAGGATGGTAAGGAACACGGTTAATGAGGTCATGATCGTACGGCTCAGGGTTTCGTTGATGGCGCGGTTGATAACGGCTGCGTTATCTGAACCTTTCATCAGCGTACTGTCTTCACGGATACGGTCATATACAATTACAGTATCGTTCATCGAGAAACCGATCACCGTTAATATCGCCGCGATAAAATGCTGGTCGATCTCTAACGGGAACGGAACGATCTTACGTGCGAAACTAAACACGATCAATGTTACGAATACATCGTGTAACAATGAGAAGATGGTTCCTACCGAGTATCTCCAGTCGCGGAAACGGATAAAGATGTATAAACAGATCACAATGATACCGAAGATCACCGCTTTGGTTGCGCCTTTCTTCAGGTCATCAGAGATCGTTGGTAATACGGTTTGTGAACTCTGTTTGTAGTTCTTTTCAAAATCATTGAAACTGGTGTTAGCCGGCAGGTGTTTCAGTAAACCGGTGTATAATTTTCTTTCTACCAGTGAATCGATATTGTTTCCTGTTTCCTTGATCTTGTATGAAGTAGTGATGTTGATCTGGTTCTTAACGTCAACTGTTTTAATGATCACCGCTTCACCAAATTCTGTTTTTAACTCATCGCGGATCTGGTCCTCGTTAACAGGTTTTTCAAACCTGATGGTATAGCTGCGACCGCCTGAGAATTCAACACCCTCATCAAATGCATCTGCACGGAAGAATGTGCTGATACCTGCAAGGAAGATCACAATAGATAATGCATACGCATACTTCCTGTATTCGATGAATTTGAAAGATGCGTGTTTGAAGATCCTTTTAGAGATCCCTGTGAAATATTCAAAGTGACGGTTTTTATTCATGTACCAGTCTGTGATCAACCTTGAAACAAGGATACCGCAGAACAGGGATAACAGGATACCGATGATCTGTGTGGTTGCAAAACCGAGTACAGGTCCCAATCCGAAATAAGCAAGAATGATTGCAGTTAATAAAGTAGTCACGTGTGCATCCAGAACAGGAGAGAGGGAACGTTTGTACCCGTCGTTCACAGCAGTCTGGTAGCTCTTTCCTTTTGTTAACTCTTCCTTGATACGTTCAAAGATGATTACGTTCGTATCCACCGCTAAACCTACTGTTAGTACCAATCCCGCAATACCCGGTGCTGTAAGCGTAAAGCCAAGCGCACTCAGGATACCGATGGTGAACAACAGGTTAAGGATAAGGGCGATGTTTGCAACCCATCCACCAGTGTTAAAGTATAACAGCATCAAAGCGAAGATCACGATGAAAGCAACAAGGAAGGATATACCACCACCATTAATAGATGCTTTACCCAATGTTGGCCCTACCTGTTGTTCCTGTATAATTTTAGCAGGAGCAGGGAGTTTACCACTTTCCAGTATTTCTGCAAGATCCTGTGCTTCTTTGGTTGTATAGCTTCCGGAGATCTGTGAATTACCGCTTGTGATCGGCTCATTTACATTTGGAGCTGAGTAAACAAAGTTATCGAGTACGACAGCTACCGGTTTACCAACATTGCGTGTGGTCATTTTGGCCCATGCAAGTGTACCGGCTTTATCCATGTTCATTTTGATGGCAACACGTCCGCGCTCATCATAATCCTGAGAGGCACTGATGCCTTCACCACCTAATTCAGCCTGGCCATTGTCTAATGTTTTGATAGCATATAACATCAGGATGTCCTTGAACTTAGGATCGTTCAGTTCTGCTTTACCGTACATAAATACGCAGTTCGAAGGGAACTTGTTCTTAATGATATCCATTCTCAGGTAATCATTCAGTGTACCGGTATCTTTTGAAGACACATAACCCAAAGCCGCAGGGAAAACTGTTTTTCCGTCCTGCGAAGAAGGCTGTGTAAACTGTAATAATTTGGCAATCGGGTTTTTGTTAGCGTTCAGTTTTGCTGAATCTGCTTTCGCACCTGTTTTTGTGCCGCCTGCGATATCAGAGATCGTAGCTGTGTTGCCACTGTCCTGTTTTTTTACAGGAGCTGCTGCAACCACTTTCGTGGTATCTGCTGCTTTTGCAGTGGTGTCGGCAGGTGTTTTTCCGTTCAGGTAATCTTCTGCTGCTTTATCAGCTGCGATGATACCGTTCTGTATGTCTTTGCTCTCGAAAGTATATACTTCAAAGAACTGAAGATTGGCAGTGGATTGTAAGAAAGCACGTACCCTTGCTTTATCCGTTACACCTGCCAGTTCAATACTGATGTATCCTTTGGCAGGATCAGGATTGATATTGGGAGATGCCACACCAAACCTGTCGATCCTCGTACGGAGAATACGGTAAGTGGTGTTGAAAGCGATATTCGCCTGTTCCTTCAGGTAAGTAGCTACCGCATCATCACTTGCATCGATCTTGATCTTACCATTACTGCGCGATGCGAAATAAGGAGCAAGCTTTGCATTTGGATTTACGTTCTTCAGTTCCTGTCTGAACAAAGAGATCAGATCGGCACTTGTGTTCGCTTTAATAGCAACCGCCTGCGACAATGCTTTGTTGAACTGTGCTTCCTTGGTATAGTTGGCCAATGATTTCAGCAAGCCATCAAGACCCACTTCCATGGTTACACTCATACCGCCCTGCAGGTCAAGACCCAACATCAGTTCTTTTTCTTTTGCACTACGGTAGGTGGTCATACCGAAAGCCAATTTCTCGTCTTTGGTACTGTCCAGCAAACGCTTTAGCCTTTCTTTCTTCAGGTCGCCAAGACTATCGGCATAAGCTGCCTGCAGTTCTTTGTTTCCGGGGTATTTTGACTCAGGGGTGGGGAATCTTTTCAGCCAGGTATCGGCTTTCTTTTCCATCGCACTTTCGTGGTTCTTAACGAACCAGGTGAATGACAATTGATACAGGCAGATGAGTATCAAAGCAATCGCAAAAAATCGCACTAAACCTTTCAGTTGCATATTAGTAACGGTTTACAAATTTTTTTAGAGCGGCAAAGATAGGGGAATGGGAATGAAATTTGCTATCCGCCCTTTAGTTTGCTGTTTTAGCAAGATGCCGGTAACCAGTACCGGCATCTTCCCATATTATTAAAAGAAGTATTTATTTGATATCTGACAGGGTGATATCAAAAAATAAAGGTGCATTGCTAGGTATGGTGGGGAGGCGTCCTGTGCAGCTATAAGCAAGTGCTGAAGGGATGATCAATTTGATACGGCCACCCTTTTTCAGAAGAGGAATTCCAATCTTCCAGCCATCGATCACCTGGTTTAACTGAAGATCCTGTGGGTTGGCAACCTGGGTAAATACGGTGTTGTCCATCAATTTACCTGTATAAATCACAGATACTGTATTGGAGGTAGTAGCATTGGCGCCGGTACCGGGCGTAATGATCTGGTATAATAAACCACTTGGGTCTTCGGTATAGGTAATACTATTGGCAGTACAATAGGCGACAAGGACACTTTTCTCAGAAGTGACAGGAACAGGTTGACAGCCGGTATCCGTTTTACCACATGAATTCAACAATAAGAAAGACAACACAAGAACAGAACCGAAGATTTTTTTCATGAACAGTTTTTTATTTATAGACTTGATTTTACGTATTAAGGCTGCTTAGACCCTTGATTTTCAGCTTTATTTTTAGCTGCCAGCAGCTCAAGATACCTTTGCTCCTGCATTTCCCAACGAAATTTCCGGTAAAAGAATGCGAGAAAAAATGAGATGATCAGTATAGCGATCAGTAGTACGACAGAACTCAACCTGGAATTGGCTTCCATATTTGCCCGCGTGTACCAACCGCTTTCCAATACCAGGATCACAGCGATACCAATGGAAAAACCACCGGACAAACCGATCAAAAAAGGACGGCTGCTTGTTCTTTCCCTTTCCCTGTTCTTTGCCCAGGAGGCAAGGAACTCCTCATTTTCGTGACTCAACATCCCGCAAAAGTAATCCATCCGCAATAATTGTATGGTATAGTTGCGAAGAAAAAGGATTTCCTCTTGTATAAAAAAGGGTATTTTCGGAAACGGAGTAATACCTATCCGCACCAAACAACTGCTAATGACTGTATTCAAAAAATACGGAGCGCTTTTATTTGCCTTGCTTTTACTATGCCATTGCCTGTTTATTTACCTCGGAATGAACGACTTAAGGCTTCTGACTAAATTTTTACTCTTACCGTTTTTGATCATTTATCTTTTTGCGTTATCCCCTGTGAAGCCGCACTCCCTGGTGGTTTGCGGGCTCCTGTTCTCATTTGCGGGTGATATTCTTTTAACAGGTTCAGGAGAGATCTTTTTCCTTTTAGGAATGCTTGCTTTTATCGGTACACATATTTGTAACAGTATCCTGTTTCTGAAACTTCAGAACTTAAATGGTGAGAATGGCATCGTTAGTGCAGCCATCATTATTCTCGGACTTTTATCTGGCTTTATTTTCAAAATACTTCAGCCGTATTTGGGAAGTTTCCAATGGCCGATACTTTTTTATATGTGTATCATTAGCATTATGGCCATATTAGCCACGCGTATTACGAACAATCCATCGGCAAGAGCAATTGCGATCCGGTGTTTTATTCCCGGTGCTGTTTTGTTTATATTATCTGATGCAACACTGGCTGTCAATAAATTCTTATGGCACGAGCCATTGGTTGATATGGTAGTGATGCTTACCTATGGTGCGGCGCAGTATTGCCTGGTTCGGGGATTTGCAAAGATATCGCAGCTTAAAATTGAATTAAAGGTGCAATAAAAGTTGCCGGCAGGTGGTTTATGCAGGTACAATAGATAATACAATTATTATGGAAGCATTCCTGAATAAGCGGCTATTAACTATTTATTGGATCGTATTAGCAGTACATTGCCTGTTCCAGTTTTTTGTACTGCCATACCGTGCCGTTACCAAACCCATGCTGGTACCGTTGCTGTTGACTTATCTTCTGTTAAAGGATGAAAATATCGGTAAGCCCATTGGGAAATCCATTTTTTATATCGGGTTATTTCTTGCCTTGTTCGGGGATGTTTTGCTGATCATTATTAATGATACTTTCTTTCTTGCAGGTATGATCGCGTTTATGCTGATGAATATTGCTTACAGTATTTCATTTGCCTATCTCAACAGGCCAAGGCTGAAAAATATGTTTCCATTTTTTCTGACCGTTGTTGTTCTTACAGGGATTGCCATACCGATATTCGGATACCTTGCGCCAGAGATGGAAGATTATCGTATGCCCGTAATGATCTACCAGTTTACGCTGGTACTGATGGTGGCTTTTGCTGTGAATATCCTGGGAAATGAAAAATACCGTAAAGTGGCCCTTCAATATCTCATCCCGGGCGCGCTGATCTTTATGATCGAGAATATCCTGGTAGCTTTTAACCTTTTTCATTGGGATAAAAACAAAGATGTTTAC
Source organism: Bacteroidota bacterium (assembly GCA_040388475.1). Taxonomy (GTDB): domain Bacteria; phylum Bacteroidota; class Bacteroidia; order Chitinophagales; family Chitinophagaceae; genus Sediminibacterium. Next base: position 696,030 of record JAZKBT010000002.1, read on the forward strand.
GTTATTGTGATGCTCACTTATGGCACGGCTCAATACCTGATGGTGAGGGGGATCTTGAAGGCGTATTTGTGATATTCCTTTTTTTAAATATTGAATACTGAACAAGGAATTTTGAATCATGAAGTGAGGCCTGGCTTCTGAGTGGTAACAATTACTTGCCACGCCCTTCAGGGCGTGGATAATAAGCATACTCTCTCACTTCTGTCGGGCTTTAGCCCAGAGTATAAACTCCGGGCTAAAGCCCGATGACTAATTATAAGGGATGACTAATTACCCCCGCCCTAAAGAGCGGGGCAAGTATAAAAAAAATCCCCGCCTTTAAAGGCAGGGATTTATATTCTTAAGAGAGTTGATACTAGTATCCACCCATTCCACCCATATCAGGTGCACCATGTGAATGCGGCGCTTCTGCTTTTGGTTTGTCGGCGATCACACACTCTGTTGTAAGCAACATAGCAGCGATAGAAGCAGCATTTTCCAATGCTACACGGGTAACTTTAGTAGGATCAATAACCCCTGCTTTGAACAGGTTCTCATACACTTCTGTACGGGCATTGAAACCAAAGTCAGCCTTGCCTTCTTTTACTTTCTGTACCACGATAGAACCTTCGATACCGCTATTGATCACGATCTGGCGAAGTGGTTCTTCAATCGCTCTTTTCACGATCTGGATACCGGTTGTTTCGTCTTCGTTAGCGCCTTTCAGTTTGTCGAGGCTCGCTACCGCGCGGATATAAGCTACACCACCGCCTGGTACGATACCTTCTTCAACAGCGGCTCTTGTTGCGTGCAGTGCATCGTCAACACGATCCTTCTTTTCTTTCATTTCAACCTCAGTTGCTGCACCTACGTACAGAACTGCCACACCACCGCTTAATTTAGCGAGGCGCTCCTGTAATTTTTCACGGTCGTAATCAGAAGTGGTATTTTCTACCTGTGCTTTGATCTGGTTAACACGTGCAACGATATCAGCTTTCTTGCCTTTACCGCCAACTACAATTGTGTTGTCTTTATCGATAGTGATAGAAGTTGCCTGTCCTAAATAAGAAAGGTCAGCATTCTCCAATTTGAAACCTTGTTCTTCGCTTACCACGGTACCTGCAGTCAGGATCGCGATATCAGTAAGCATTTCTTTTCTGCGGTCGCCAAAGCCAGGCGCTTTTACAGCAGCTACTTTCAGGGTGCCACGTAATTTGTTTACCACCAATGTAGCCAATGCTTCACCTTCCAGGTCTTCAGCAATGATCACCAATGGACGGCCACTTTGTGCAACTTTCTCCAGGATATGAAGAATGTCTTTCATCGCGCTGATCTTTTTGTCGTAGATCAGGATGTATGGGTTCTGCAGTTCCACTTCCATTTTTTCGCTGTTGGTAACGAAGTATGGAGAGATGTATCCGCGGTCGAATTGCATACCTTCTACCACATCAACAGTGGTATCGGTTCCTTTTGCTTCTTCAACGGTGATTACACCTTCTTTACCCACTTTGCTCATTGCCATAGCGATCAGTTTACCGATCTCGCTATCGCTGTTGGCAGAAATAGTAGCTACCTGCTCAATTTTCTTGGTATCGTTACCAACGGTTTGTGATTGTGCTTTCAGGCTTTCGATCACTTTGGCAACGGCTTTGTCAATACCACGTTTCAGATCCATTGGGTTAGCGCCGGCAGCAACGTTTTTCAAACCTTCGCTGATAATGCTTTGTGCCAGAACGGTAGCGGTAGTGGTACCATCACCTGCAATATCTGCAGTTTTAGAAGCCACTTCTTTCACCATCTGGGCGCCCATGTTCTCGATCGGGTCTTCCAGTTCAATTTCTTTTGCAACGGTAACACCATCTTTTGTAACCTGTGGTGCGCCGAATTTCTTTTCAATAACCACGTTACGGCCTTTTGGTCCGAGGGTTACTTTAACAGCGTTGGCTAAGGTGTCAACGCCTTTTTTCATTTTATTTCTTGCTTCGATATCGAAGAAAATTTGTTTAGCCATTGTATTTCAATTTTGAAATTTTGGAATTGGGAGATTTTGGAATTGCGCTATACTATTACGTTTTTGAGCAATTAGATGATCGCAAGGATATCGCTTTCACGCATGATCAGGAGGTCCTGGCCATCTATGGTGATCTCGGTGCCTGCATATTTGCCATACAATACAGTATCGCCAACTTTTACAGTTACCGGCTCGTCTTTTTTACCGTTTCCTGCGGCTACTACAGTACCACGTTGTGGTTTTTCTTTTGCGGTGTCGGGGATAATGATTCCGCCTGCGGTTTTCTCTTCAGCAGCGTCAGCCTTAACAATTACTCTGTCGTGCAGAGGAGTAACGTTGAGTTTTTTTGCCATCGTTATAGGTTTTTAATTGATTGATGTGATTAATATTCTGACAGTTATCGATTATTGTGCCATTCGCAGATTCAAGTCAAATTTTCAGAAATCAGGTTAGAATCCGCCCGAGGCCTCACAAAAACTGTCAGGGGCGGCAAAGATGCAGGAAGTTTTTGATAGTGCTGTGTCAAAATTGCACCAATTTTTTGTCGGGGAAATGGCACACAGATGACGCGGATCAGGCGGATATTGGCGGATTTACAGGTCAATTCATATTTGATCCGTATTAATCCATTCAATCAGCGTCATCTGTGTGCCATTCTCCTTCAGACTAAATTGATTTGAAACCTTTTTTTCATCAATACCGTAACTATTCAAATAATAAAACTTTTAAGCAAGGTTTTATCAAGGTTGAGACCCGTCTGTTCACAGACGGGTATTTTTTTGTAAAGCTGTTAGCTATTAGCCGTTAGCTATTAGCAAAATCCAAATGTACCAACAGCTAATAACAGCTTTTTGATTTTGCGCCACACCCCGAAACCAATATCTTTGCCGCTCCCAAATAAGTTCTTACCAGATGATCAGTAGAAGAAATATTCGTGTGAAAGTGATGCAGTTGCTATACATGATAGAAGCAGCCGACACACAGGTGGCATTTAAAAAGCCAGTTGAGGAATTACAGAAACAATTAGATAAAAGCAGAGAATTATTTGTTTACCTGCTCTATTTTTTAACGGAAGTGGCCCGCTACGCGGAGATCAGCGCCCAGAAAAGAGCCTCACGTAACCTTCCCTCTGAGGATGACCTGAATGTAAACATTAAAATTGCCGGTAATGAGTTCCTTTGGCAGATATTGGAAAATCCTTCCTTTAAAAAAGCCATTGAAATAGATCAACCGCAGAAACTGATCGATAAGGACCTGGTTAAAAAGATCTACGCAGAACTTACCGAAACCGATAAGTACAAAGAATACATCACCCTGCAAAGCCGTGAGAAGGCAAAAGAGAAGGAGATCATCAAATTGATCTTTGTGCAATTGATGTTGCCCAATGAATCTTTTATCGGCCATCTCGAAGAACTCTTTAATAACTGGGATGATGATGCGGATATGATGGATCAGCTGATGCTGAATTATATCCAGAAACCCGGTAGTTATAACCTGCAGGAAATGCTCAGTCCTGAAAAATGGGAGTTTGCCCGTACCTTACTTTCTACTACACTTGATAAGAAAGAATATTGCATGGAACTCATCAAACCCAAATTAAAGAACTGGGATTCCGATCGTATTGCCGTGCTGGATATGGTTCTTATGCGTATGGGTGTTTGTGAACTTTTATATTTCGAGACGATCCCAACCAAAGTAACCATTAACGAATACATTGATCTTGCCAAAGATTACAGTACGCCACAAAGCGGCCAGTTTGTAAATGGTATCCTTGATAATATCCATAAAGAGTTTATGGAAGGGGGCAAGATCCAGAAGATCAATTTCAAAAACAAAGCTTAATGTGTTATGAAAAGAGTGGTGATAGCAATGGCGCTTGGCAGTATCCTGTGGTTCGCATGTGAACCTGTTGATACTGCTACAGAAGCCGACGCGAAAATAATGGGCGATACCACTAAATATACCACCATACAATGGCTGGATACCCTGGTTAATTTTGCACCGGTTAACAAAGGTGAACAGGTGAAAGTCACTTTCCGTTTCCGGAACACCGGTAACCAACCTTTGATAGTGGCCAGCGTTCGCGCGGCCTGCGGATGCACGGTACCGGATTATACCAAAGGAGCAGTGGCCCCGGGTGGAGAAGGAATAGTAACCGGAGCGTTTGACAGTAATAAGTCAGCAGCGGGAGAAGTGAGAAAATCTATCTTTGTTACCACAAATACAAAGAATAAGACAAGACAGACGCTTATCTTTACGGGACTCGTTAATGAAGCAGTAAAAAAGTAATTATTTTAAATGCTAAATTTTAAATGTTGAATGATATCTCATTTAACATTTAGCATTCAACATTCAACATAAAAATAAAAACAATCGTAATGACTAATTTGAATTTCGTTTTATTACAAGCCGCTGGTGGTGGTGGCGGAATGGTACAGTTGGTTCTGATGGGTGGTATCATCCTGGTATTCTGGTTATTTATGATCCGCCCTCAGGCTAAGAAAGCAAAAGAGCAGAAGAAATTTGTTGATAATATGCAGAAAGGTGATAAAGTGGTTACCATCGCCGGAATCCACGGAACGATCAACAAGATCAATGAAGACAATACCCTGCAATTAGAAGTGAGCCCAGGCAGTTATATCAAGATCGAAAGGTCTTCGATCAGCATGGAGTGGACTGCTAATGTTAATAAGGTAGCGGTTGAGAAGAAATAGGTTTTGAATGTGATCATTTGATGATGTGATAATTTGATAATGCGTTTAACTGCATAGTCTCTGGATTCGTTTTCAAATCCTAAAATTTTTAAAAAACCGGGTGAAATGTTCACCCGGTTTTTTTATTGCTATCAATAGAAATGATACCTTCCCTCTGCTAATTTGAAATAATAACGGCAGGTTGTTGATTTTTTTGAGTGATCAACCGTCAGCGACCCAATTATCAAATTATCACATCATCAAATTATCAAATTAAAATGTCCCTCAGAATAGGCATCACAGGCGGTATCGGCAGCGGCAAAAGCATGGTAGCCGGTATTTTTAAAGTGCTGGGTATTCCTGTGTTTGATGCGGATAGTGCAGCAAAGGAAGTGATGCAGTCCGATAAAAGATTGCGGGCTGCTATCATAGAGAAATTTGGAGAAGCTGTTTACCCGCAAGGCAAATTAGACAGGAAATATCTCGCCAATATCGTATTCAATGATCCTTTTCAATTGGAATTATTGAATTCTCTTGTACATCCTTTCGCCATTGCCGCCGCAGAAGAGTGGGCTACAAAACAAAATGCACCTTATACTGTAAAAGAAGCAGCACTGTTCTTTGAAGCGGGCTCTGCCATTGGATTTGATTATATGATCGGTGTATATGCACCGCAACATGTTCGTATCAAACGGGTGATGGACAGGGATGGTGTAACACGTGATGAAGTATTGGCGAGGATGAACAGGCAGATCCAGGAAGAGATCAAAATGCGTTTGTGTGATTTTGTGATCGTGAATGATGACCAGCATTTATTGATCCCGCAGGTGATCAAGTTACATGAGCAGTTTTTAGTCGAAGCAAAAGAGAATACCTATGCATAAAGTAAATGTATTGGAGAAATTTGAGCAGGTAACAGAGCACTGGAGCCCTAAGATCGTTGGAGAACTCAATAACCAGCATGTAAAACTGGTAAAGTTCCAGGGGCCGTTTACCTGGCACCATCATGAGAATGAAGATGAATTGTTTTACGTGATCAAAGGATCATTCGTGATGGAACTGCGTGATAAAAACATTGAATTAACTCCCGGCGATTTTTTGATCGTTCCGAAAGGCGTTGAACACAGGCCCAACTCAACAGAAGAAGTATGGGTAATGCTGTTTGAACCAGCCGGCACATTGAATACAGGTAATACTGAAAACGAATTCACGAAAAAAGAATTGGAAAGACTATAACCAATTTGAAAATTAGCAACATGATCGCAGCAACACCACAACCACCTTATTACGCAGTGATCTTTACTTCTGAGCGAACAGATGTAAAAGACGGCTATGGCGAAATGGCCGAACGCATGGCAGAACTGGCGAGCCAGCAACCCGGCTACCTTGGGCATGAATCCGCAAGAGAAGGTTTGGGCATTACGGTTTCTTACTGGGAGAGCCTGGAAGCCATCCGCGACTGGAAGAAAAATACCGAACATTTATTCGCGCAGAAAATGGGCAGAGAAGCATGGTACGCTAATTACAAAACACGGATCTGCAAAGTGGAAAGGGATTACGGTTTTCAAAAATGAATGTTTCGTGAAAGGGAAAATGATACGCGAAACGACCTTTTTATTAAGATCACGACTTTATACAATCAGCTAATTACTATTAAATGGCCGTCTCGCCCTTTGTTTTTGAGCAAATAAATAAAAACATGCGTACGAAAAAAGGACGAAGAGCTGCCCTTATCGTTATCATTCTATGCGTTGCGGTGGTGATCTTTCACTACATCGTATTCGATGTAATTGTTCCGAAAACCGCTGCTTTTACTACTCCTCAGAAATGGAAGATGATTCCGTTAAGGCAAACCAAAGAGATCGTTCATGGCTATTTCGGCGAACCGGTTCCGGGAATAAAAACCGATGGAAGCGAAGTGTGGGCCGGTGGGGCCAAAGGCAAAATGTATTACCTCAGGATTTATTATGTATCCGATACAATCGCATCCCGATATAGTATCCACTATCAATATAAAGCCTGGTTTGGGTCGAGAGATTATTTAATAGATAGCTTGTCGATACGCTAGAGAATGGCACACAGATGACGCGGAAAAAACGGATTGGCACGGATCAGATCAGTTAAAATCCGTTTTTTCCGCGTCATCTGCGAGCTATTGACTTTGCTATAGTTATTTTACTATTCTATAACACCATCTCTTCAACTTCCCTTCAAAATCAAACGGCGTAGTGGCTTTGGTAATGTCTTTGATCTCTGTTGCATGGATCAACTCATTCTCCATAACAAACTTTGAAAAATTGGTACTGAAATAAATGATACCATTATCGGTTAAGGCAGTCAATGCATCATTGATCAGTTCCACATGATCACGCTGGATATCGAGAAAATCCTTCATCCGTTTGCTGTTACTGAAAGTAGGCGGGTCGAGGATCACCAGGTCAAAGCTTCCGGGCTTTACTGTTTTCATGTATTGCAACACATCTGCATGTACAAACGCATATTTCTCTTTATCCTTCAAATGATTGATCGCAAAATTATCTTCGCCCCAGTTGAGATAGGTTTTTGAAAGATCAACAGAAGTAACCGAAGCGGCACCGCCCAGTGCTGCATATACTGAAAACGAGCCTGTGTAACAGAATAGATTCAATACATGTTTATCCCTGCATAACTCCTGCACCATCTTCCTGGTGATACGGTGATCGAGAAATAATCCTGTATCAAGATAATCGGTCAGGTTGACAAGAAATTTATGCCCGTTTTCCAATACGGTAAAGAATTCCTGTTTGGTATCCATCTTCTCGTACTGGTCCTCTCTATGCGACATACGCTTACGCTGTCTTACATAGATCAGCTCCGCTGGAACACCAGTTACTTCAGAAATCACTGCAATACATTGTTCCAGCCATGCATCATGTTCTTCATCTTCCATTCCATGCCTGCGTAAGTACTCGGCCAGGTAGATCTTATCCTCGTACAATTCAATACAAAGCGGAAATTCGGTCAGGTCATGATCATACACACGATAGCAGGAGATCTGCTGGCGTTTGGCCAGTTTGCTACGGTGTTTATACACTTTTACCAGCCGGTTGCGGAACATTTCGATTTTGTCCATTTCACAAAGCTAAGAGCTGAAGGAGAGAAAAGCTAAGAGAGAAAAGAGAGAAAGAGATAAAAGAGTGTTTGGTTAAGAGAATAAAAGAGGAAAAGAGATAAAAGAGTGCTTGTATAATTATTATTTCCTCTTTTACCTCTTTTCCTCTTAATCTCTTAGCTTTAAAACCTAAAACTTGCTTCATGAGACGATCTCTTTTCGCTATGTTATTTCTATGGCTGGCTGCAACTGCAGTACCAGCGCAGGAATACAGCAATTACGCAGAACAAACCAACCGTTTGAATGCGCTTACCAAAGCCTATCCTGCACTTAGCTCACTTACCTCGCTTGGCAAAACAAATGGCGGTAAGGATATTTGGCTACTGACGATTGGATCAGGCAAAACTGATTCCAAACCCGCTATTGCGGTAGTGGGTGGCATAGAAGGCAGTCATTTACTGGGAACTGAAATGGCTATCGGTTTTGCCGAGAACCTGTTGAAAGGCAGTGCCACAGACAGTATTAAGGCCCGTCTTGAAAAAACAACCTATTATGTTTTCCCGAACATGAGTCCGGATGCAATGGAACAGTATTTCTCCAAACTCAAATACGAACGCAATGGCAATGCCACTGAAACCGATGATGACCGTGATGGGAAAACAAATGAAGATGGTTTTGATGATCTTGATGGCAACGGAAAGATCACCATGATGCGTGTTGAATCGCAGACAGGAGAATACAGGTTACATCCTGATGATGCACGGATACTGATCAAAGCAGATGCAGGAAAAGGTGAAAGAGGAAAATACCTGTTGCTTACTGAGGGAATTGACAACGATAAGGACCGCAACCTGAATGAAGATGGCGAAGGCGGTATTGCATTCAATAAAAATTTCACTTACCGTCATAATACATTTGGTGTAGGCGCCGGAGATTTTCCTGCGGGAGAAAAAGAGAATAGGGCATTGCTTGATTTCCTATACGATGCATTCAATGTATACGTGGTGGTCAGTTTCGGCAGCAACAATAATCTCTCAACACCCATTGCTTATAATGCAACAGCGGCTAGAGAAAAAATACTGGCGGGTTTGTTAGAACCGGATGCCAGGGTGAACAGTATGGTAAGCGAACTGTATAACAAAGTAACCGGTACCAAGGATGCACCAAAAGCATCTTCCGCAGGTGGTGATATACTCTCGTGGGGTTATTTTCATTATGGACGATACAGTTTCAGCACGCCGGGCTGGTGGGTTCCTAAAGCGAAACCTGATACAGCAAAAAAAGAAAAAGCATTTACGGTAGAAGATCCCGCAGCCAATTATTTACGCTGGGCAGCTCAACAGGGCATCACCAATACATTTACGGATTGGAAACAGGTTCAGCATCCTGATTATCCGAACCAGAAAGTAGAAGTAGGCGGACTGGATCCTTTTGTTCTCATTAATCCACCGTATAAAATGGCAGGAGATATCGTTAAGAAACATACAGAGTTCTTATTGAAACTCTCAGCGCAACAGGCAGAACTCGATGTGATCAACCTGAAAACAGAAAAACTAAGCACCGGTTTAACCCGTGTAAGTTTTGATGTGATCAACAAAGGAGGATTGGCTACACACAGCAAACTCGGTGAGCGCAGTTATTTCTTAAAGAAACTGAAAGTTGCTTTAAAGACAGATAAACAGGAAGTGGTTGGAGGAAGAAAAGTGCAGTTGCTGAATTCATTGGAAGCTTCATCCTCGCAGTCATTCAGTTGGTTGATCAAAGGCAGTGGTAAAGTAACGATCGAAGTTGCCTGCCCTACAGCAGGTGTAAAAAATATAGACGTAACACTCTAACCCCATAAAAAAAGAATTATGAAACGCAATATATTTATCGTCATCGCTGCAACCATGCTAAGCACAGCAGCTTTTGCGCAAACGCCTGAACAGATGTTCAAAGCTGCGGGCTCACCGGTGAATCCGAAAGTAGCCGTTACCTGGAACAAATATTACGACCACAAAGGATTGGGAGAGATCTGTAAAAAAATAGCAGCCGCCTATCCCAATCTTGCCAAATTTGAAACGATCGGCAAATCCTACGAAGGGCGTGAGCTCTGGTTATTAACCGTTACCGATTTTAAAAAAGGCGGTGATCCCAATCGTAAGCCCGGCATGTATATCGATGGAAATATCCACTCGAATGAGATCCAGGGTGCAGAGTTCGCTTTGTACACCGCATGGTATCTCACAGAATCATTTGCCGATACAAAATTCATACAGGAACTGTTGGAAGACAAAGTATTTTACATCGTACCTACGATCAATCCTGATGGCCGCGACAGCTATATACACCAGCCAAACACGGCGAGCTCACCACGCTCTGGTTTAAAACCGGTAGACAATGACGGCGATGGTTTAATCAATGAAGACAAGTATGATGATCTTGATGGTGATGGAAATATCACATTGATGCGCAGAAAAAATCCCAACGGACGTTACAAGATCGACCCTAAGGATCCACGCAATATGATACAGGTAGGCCCGGATGAAAAAGGTGATTATGAATTATTGGGTGGAGAAGGAATTGACAACGATGGCGATGGCCGTGTGAATGAAGATGGTTATGCAGGAGAATACGATCCCAACCGCGATTGGGGTTGGGGCTGGCAGCCGAATTATATACAGGGTGGCGCGTATAAATATCCCTTCTCACTTCCTGAGAACAGGGCGGTGATGGAGTTTGTATTCAAACATCCCAATATCGCAGCGGCACAATCATTTCACAATGCAGGTGGAATGATCCTTCGCGGGCCAGGCGGACCGGAAGATATCAGCCTCTATAATGCACAGGACCTGATCGTGTATGATGCGATCGGTAAAAAAGGAGAGGAGTTATTACCTGGTTATAAATATTTAGTCGTGTATAAAGATTTGTATTCCGCTTATGGTGGTGAACTGGATTGGTTCTATGCCGGCAGGGGTATCTATACTTATTCGAACGAATTGTGGACACCTTACCTGATGTATATGAAAGATGGTACGCGCGACCAGTTTGATAATCCCACTTACAGTTTCGACAGGTATTTATTAATGCAGGATGCATTTGTTCCCTGGAAAGAATACGATCATCCACAATATGGAAAGATCGAAATCGGCGGCTTCAAGAAAAATTTCACAAGGGCGCATCCTGGTTTTTTATTGGAGTCAGATGCACACCGTAATATGGCATTCAGTATCTACCATTGTTATTCTACACCAAAACTGGAAGTACAGGAGATCACTGAAAAAGATTTAGGTGATGGATTAAAAGAAGTAACAGCGGTGATTGCCAATCAGCGTATGATGCCAACACATAGCAGCCAGGATACCAAGAACAAAATTGAAAGACCGGATTATATCACCCTCACAACAACCGGCAAAGTATTAGCCGCGATGACAGTTGAGAATAAGGACATGAATCTCACCACTGAACAAAAGAACAATCCGCAAACAATAGAAGTACCTAACATTCCTGGTTTAGGAGCGGTAACCGTTAAATGGATCGTACAGGGTGGAGGAAAGTATACAGTAAATGTGGATAGCAGGAAAGGTGGGATGGCGAGCGGGGCGAAATAATTAGTAATTAAAAATTAGTAGTTAATAATTAAAAAGCGTCTCCGGATTTCAGAGACGCTTTTTAATTATTTATGTTGAATTTTAAATGTTGAATGATCTTTCATTTAAAATTCAACATTTAAAATTTAAAATAATTTGTATTATTTGAGTTTCGCCAAAGCTTCTTTGATCCTCGCCCACGCAGTCTCAATATTCTCCATACTGGTTGCAAAAGAAAAACGAACACAGTTCGGTTCGCCGAATGCATCGCCCATTACACAGGAAACATGCGCGTTATTCAGAATATACATACTAAGGTCGCCGGAATTTTTTATTGTTTCTGTTCCATCTGATTTACCGTAGTACGCACTCACATCAGGAAACGCATAGAAAGCGCCTTCGGGTGCAAAGCATTTAAAGCCTGGTATATCGTTGATCAGTTCTAAGGTTCTTTTTCTTCTGCGTGTAAATTCAGCAGCCATTTCCTGCGATGGGCGCAGATCGCCGGTTAAGGCAACTACTGCGGCTTTTTGTGTAACAGAAGTGGGGCCGCTGGTAAATTGTCCCTGTATCTTTTCACATGCTTTTGCAATCGTAACATTCGATGCAATGTATCCCAGGCGCCAGCCTGTCATGGCGAAACCTTTACTCAATCCGTTTACGATCACCACACGATCTTTCAGATCTGCAAACTGTGCAATGCTTTCATGTTTGCCAACAAAATTGATGTACTCATATATTTCATCAGCAAGAATCACAACATCCGGGTGTTTTCTGAACACCACAGCCAGTGCTTCCAACTCAGCTTTGCTGTACACAGCGCCGGAGGGATTGCAGGGTGATGAGAACATGAACACTTTGGTTTTGCTGGTAATAGCCGCTTCCAGTTGCTCAGGGGTTGTTTTAAATCCGTTCTTCACGGTGGTGCGGATCTCAACTACTTTACCGCGTGCAATTTTTACGAGTTCAGAATAGGTAACCCAGTAAGGTGTTGGAATTACCACTTCATCATCTTCATCAACCAGAGCCAAAATAACATTGGCCAGGCTCTGTTTGGCACCGGTAGAAGTAACAATGTTTTCAGGTTTATATTCGAGGTTGTTATCGCGTAACAATTTTGTGCATACTGCCTCACGTAGATCCATATAACCCGCTACAGGTGAATAATGGCTCCAGTTATCGTTGATCGCTTTAATCGCTGCATCTTTGATATGTTGCGGCGTATCAAAATCGGGTTCACCTAAACTCAGGTTGATCACATTAAAGCCTTTGGCTGCCAGTTCACGGCCGAGTTTGGCCATTTTCAGTGTTTCGGGTTCATTAAATCTGTCAAGGAGCGAAGAAAGTTGCATAGGTAGTCGGTAATAAAATGGTTTTTGATTGTTTTTGCGGCCGAAAGTTCGTGAAAACTATCCAAACGATTGTAAGTTTTGGTTAGTGTACTATCGAATTGCGGATTTGCGAATTAGAGAACGAATAACTTTCACCCATAATCCGTCAATCCGTAATCCGCAAATTCGCCAATCATTTATAACACGTAAATTTGCCCCGCTATGCCACACGAACCGATCTCCGTTTTTGATATGTTTAAAATAGGCGTTGGGCCCTCCAGTTCACATACACTGGGCCCATGGAGAGCAGCACTGCGTTGTGTGGAAACGATCAGGCAAAAAGGGGGACTGGATCAGGTTGTATCATTAACCGTCTTACTGTATGGCTCACTCGCCAAAACCGGTAAGGGCCACGGAACAGATATCGCCATATTATTAGGGTTATGCGGAGAAGATCCGGTTACCATAGATGTCAATTCCATTACTCCAAAGATCAATACCATCGTGCACGATAAGAAGCTGCATTTGGGTGGTGAGGTATGGATCGATTTTGATACTACAGAACAATTGCAGTTCCTCTATCGCGAAACATTACCCTTTCATCCCAACGGACTTTCTTTTTTGGTAGAAATGAAAAACGGCGAGAGCTGGAGTGAGACCTTTTTCTCAATCGGCGGTGGATTTGTAGTAAAGGAAGGAGAGGCAAATGGCGGCAAAGCATCGGTTGATCTTCCGTTCCCCATCAATACGGCAGATGACCTGTTGCATTGGTGTATGAAAGGCATGGCCATTCATGAAGTAGTGATGGAAAATGAAAGCGCCTGGCGCAGTGAATCAGAAACAAGAAAAGGTGTATTACAGATCTGGAACGCGATGAAAGAATGCACGTTCCGCGGATGTCATGCACAAGGTGAATTACCGGGCGGATTACAGGTTAGACGCAGAGCGTTTGCATTAAACAAAAGATTGATCAATGACCAACCGTATCATGACTATGAAAGTTGGATTACTGCGATACGAAAAGGCGGTCATGATTTTAAATATATCCTCGATTGGGTGAGTTGTTTTGCCTTAGCCGTAAATGAAGAGAATGCATCGTTCGGTAGAGTGGTAACCGCACCAACCAATGGTGCAGCAGGCGTTATACCCGCGGTACTGCAATACTATATTGTTTTTTGCGACGGTAACCAGGAAGATAAGATCATCAACTTCTTACTCACCGCTTCAGAAATCGGCAGCATCTTTAAAAAAGGCGCCACTATTTCGGCAGCGATGGGTGGTTGCCAGGCTGAGATAGGTGTATCTTCTGCCATGGCCGCCGCAGCGCTTACGGAATGTCTTGGCGGCACGCAACGTCAATCCCTGATGGCTGCTGAAATTGCGATGGAACATCATCTTGGCCTCACCTGCGACCCGATCGGCGGGCTTGTCCAGATTCCCTGTATCGAACGCAATACGATGGGAGCGATCAAAGCAATCACCGCTTCACAATTGGCCCTACAAAGTTCTCCCGACTACGCGATCGTAAGTCTCGATAAAGTGATTAAAACCATGTGGGACACCGCACTGGATATGAACAGTAAATACAAGGAAACGGCAGATGGTGGGCTTGCTATACATATTCCGCTGAGTCTTCCTGAATGTTAACCTGAGGGTAAGAAACAAGAAACCAAGTTTCAAAGCACAAGAAGCAAGGAGATAACCACATGCCTTGGATTCTTGTTTCTTGAAACTTGTCTCTTTTCCCCGAACATTTGTCTAAAAGAATTGTTTTAGTAGCTGGAATACACAAGCATTTCTTTGCGCCTTTGCTCCTTAGCGCCTTTGCGTGAAATTCTTCTATCATGGAATGATTTTTTAAGGATCAGTATCAGCCACAAAAGGCCCCATAACGAATGCTTCGAAAATTCAGCTACAGGCAATTTATTTCGATCTTTAAAAGAAGAGAAATGTCAAAACAACGCGTTGTTATTCTAGGAGCCGGGTTTGCGGGCTTGCAATTGGCGAGAAGATTAAAAAACAGTGATTTCGATATTACACTGATCGATCAATACAATTACCATCAGTTCCAACCCTTAATGTACCAGGTAGCTACCGGGAGGCTCGAACCAAGTTCTATTTCTTTCCCGCTCAGAAAAGTCTTCCAGAAAAAAAACAATGTACATGTTCGACTGGCAAAAGTGACAGAAATAGATGCCGAAAACAAAACAGTGATGACTGATGATGCCGGCGATTTTAGCTACGACCATCTTGTGATCGCAACAGGATGCACCACCAATTATTTTGGAAATAAAAATATAGAACGTTACGCGTTCCCGATGAAATCAACAGGAGAAGCGGTCACTTTACGTAACCGCATCTTATTGAATTTTGAAGATGCTTTGTCGGCCGAGGCGGAAGAACTGGAAGGTATTATGAATATTGTTGTGGTTGGCGGCGGGCCAACGGGTGTAGAGCTTTCAGGTTCGTTGGCCGAATTAAAAAAGAATGTCCTTCCGAAAGATTATCCTGATATGGATTTTTCAAGACTGAATGTATATCTCATAGAAGCCGGTGATGCCACATTAGGTGTGATGAGCAAAGCCTCGCAGCAAAAATCACAGCAATACCTTGAATCGATGGGTGTGAATGTATGGCTCAATGCACATGTAAAAGATTATGATGGGAGAACAGTTACACTAAATGACGGCAGAGCCATTCAAACACATACATTGGTTTGGGCAGCAGGTGTAACAGGTAATGTGCCGCCAGGTATCGACACACAGGAACTAGCACGTGGTAACCGCATCAGGGTAGATGCTTTTAATAGAGTAATGGATTTGGATCATGTTTTCGCGATAGGCGATATCGCTTATATGGAGACACAGGAATTTCCCAGGGGGCACCCGCAGTTAGCCAATGTGGCGATTGCCCAGGCAAAAAACCTGGTTGCTAATTTTAATAACCTTACAAACAGAAAATCATTAAAACCATTTTCATATAAGAGTCCGGGTACCATGGCAACGGTTGGTAAACGCAAGGCAGTAGTAGATCTTCCCTTTATGAGTTTCCAGGGACTGTTTGCCTGGCTCGTATGGATGTTCCTTCACCTGATGCTGATCGTGAGTGTTAAGAACAGGCTCATCATCTTCATCAACTGGGCGATCAGTTATTTTACGAATGATACGACGTTGCGGTTGATATTGTTGCCGACGAAGAAAGCAAAACTGGAATTGGTAAGAGAGGTTGAACGCGAACCTGAATTAGTTTAGACTGACTAACGAATTTTGCCGCGCCCTTTAGGGCGTGGATAATAAGAATAAACTATTGCACATTTATTGGGCTTTAGCCCGGAGTGTAATACTCAGGGCTAAAGCCCAATAAATAATTCATAGAGGATGATTAACTATCCACGCCCTAAAGGGCGCGGCAAAAGCGGGTTAGCAAAACCACATAAATATATGATCCATGTGGCATACTCTTTGATTGGGTAGGTGAAACCAAACCTTTCCCTTATGAAAAGAATACTACCTATCCTTACCGCTCTCGTACTTATTTCTTCCGGTTCTTTTTCCCAGGTTCGTGTAAGCGGTTATACCAGTTTTTCTCCTGCATTCCCACTGGGAGAATATAAAGACAACAATGCCAGCACTGCCTGGGGCGGCCGGTTGGGCATTTTGGTACAGCCCAATAAAAAGACCCCTGTGAAGCTGGGTATCGAACTCGGTTATATGACGCAGGGGTTCCAAACGCAATATTTCAACAGTATCAACTTCAGCCAATTCGCCGACTACAGAGTAAGAGCCAGGTTGAATATTTTTTCCGGTCTGTTTAATATGCGTTTACAAAATGGTAATGGTAAGCAACGGGTGAAACCCTTTGTTGAAGGCCTGATCGGGTGGAACAATTTTTATGGAACTACCAAACTGCAACAACGTAATCCTGCCGAAGATTATGAATGGGATACGATGGATAGAGAAAGCACCAAAGGATACTGGAGCCTTACGTATGGAGGTAGTGCCGGGTTTGACATCAGCCTGGACAAAGAAAAAGTAATCTGGCTGGAATGTAAAGTTGCCTATCTCAGAGGCAGTAATACGATGTATTATACCAACCCCTCGGTAGATGCAAACGGCCATAGCAAATTTACACTCGCTCAAAGTGAAACGGATATGCTGATCCCACAGATAGGACTTAAGTTTGGGTTGTAATACCTGCCGGATTTTTTGCCACAGAATACACAGATTTTCACAGATTTTTTCTGTGGTAATCTGTGTGTTCTGTGGCAATTATTTTTAATTCAATTGGGGATCTACCTGCAATTCATCCAAAGTCACATCCGAATAATCCCTGATCTCATTATACAAAGTCCCGCGCTCAACAGGTTGTCTTTTTACCTGTTTGATCAGCGATACAAGATCAGCTGTGCTCATCGTTGGCGTTTGTTCTTCACTGCCGGCCATTGCGTAAATTTTGGTTGAATCATCGATCGTTCCATCAATATCATTCACACCAAACGAAAGCGTTAATTGCGCATTCTGCCTGCCAAGCATGGGCCAGTAAGCTTTGATGTGCGGGAAATTATCCATGTATAATCTCGATACCGCATACATACGCATGTCTTCAATAACAGAGGATTCTTTTACATAGCTCATATCATTCTCCTTGTTACGGAACTTCAGCGGAATGAATGTATTAAAGCCACCAGTTTCATCCTGCAGTGTACGAAGCCTATCCATATGGTCGATACGGTGCCAGAATTTTTCTATGTGTCCGTACAATAAAGTTGCATTGCTATGCATTCCCAGTTCATGTGCTGCTTTGTGAATATGCAGCCAGCCTTCTGCGTCTACTTTATCTTCACAGATCTGTTTCCTGATCTCAGGATGAAAGATCTCTGCGCCACCACCGGGTAATGAATCAAGACCGGCTTCATGCGCTAAACGCATGCCTTCTTCAACAGATACTTTTGCTTTCTTAAACATGTAATCAAGTTCCACCGGTGTAAAGGCCTTGATATGGAGATCAGGACGATGTGCTTTGATGGCTTTAAGCAGGTCAACAAAAAAAGCCATATTCATTTTTGGGTGAACACCGCCAACAATATGCACTTCCGTAACCGGTTTGCCATCATAACTTTTTACGATATGCATCATCTGGTCGATACTGAGTTCCCAACCTTCTTCACGGTTAGCGTATAAACGGGAGTACGAGCAGAACTTGCAGGAGAACACACAAACATTGGTAGGTTCTATATGGAAATTTCGGTTGAAATAGGTTTTATCCCCATGTTTCTCTTCACGAACCCAATTGGCCAGGGCACCGAGAAAGGAGAGGGAGCCCTTTTCGAGAAGTGCCACACCATCATCAAAGCTGATGCGTTCTTTACGAAGTATTTTTTCGCCTATTTGTTTGATTTGGGGATCGGAAGTGTTGGCTACTATGGTGCTTGCAGAGGAAGTCATGGTCACGTGATTGAAACGCAAAATTAATTAGTAATTAGCAATTAGTAGTTAGTAATTAAAAAGAACGCCGAAAGTTCAGATGGCTGCTACTTTCGGCGTTCTGGTTATTATATAATTACTAATTGCCTCTAATGCTTTACCGCTACTACTGCATTCGGATCGTGTTTATACCGGAAGAAAAGTGGAAACAAAATACCTAATACCAAAGCATAGCCCGCAAACGCGAACCAGATACTGTGCCAGTCCTTTACCCCATTAACTGTATAGTAATCAACAACTCTTCCGGCTATTGTTCCGCCAAGAAAAGCGCCGATGCCATTGGTCATCAGCATAAATAATCCCTGGGCACTGGCCCTGATCTTGATGTCTGCCTCTTTTTCAACGAACAATGAACCGGAAATATTAAAGAAATCGAAGGCCATTCCATAAATGATCATTGATGCGATCAAAAGATACAGGCCACTACCTGGATTCCCAATGCCAAACAATCCAAAACGTAATACCCATGCAAAAATGCTCATCAGCATTACATTTTTGATCCCGAACTTTCTCAGGAAGAATGGTATGGTAAGAATAAATACTGTTTCAGAGATCTGTGATATAGATATCAGCACACTCGGATGTTTTACACCGAATGAATCAGGATATAACTGCGCAAAATCATCCAGGAACGGTCCACCAAATGCATTGGTTATCTGTAAAGCGGCGCCGAGCAACATGGCAAATACAAAAAAGATGATCATCTTCCTTCTTTTGAATAATACAAAAGCATCGAGACCAAATGCAGACAGCATACTTCTTTTCACATCTATTTTAACCGGCGGGCATTTGGAAATCGTAAATGCATAAATGCCCAACAGGAATCCTGCACCGGCACTCACATACAATTGAAAATGACTTTGCCTGAATCCTAAAACATCCACCAGTTGCATCGCAACGATAAAGCCGATTGTTCCCCATACACGGATAGGTGGGAAATCCTTTACAATATCATATCCCTTTTTTTCAAGAACGATATACGATACAGTGTTATTGAGTGCAATGGTAGGCATGAACAGGAACGAGTTCAGAAGCATGATGGTATAAAAAGTAGGATAGTCTGTAACTGTAGAAGCCCAGAGCAACAAACAGGCGCCAATGATATGGCACATGCCCAGCACCCTTTCAGCATTGATCCACCTGTCGGCAACAATACCAAATATCGCAGGTGTGATAAGGGATGCAAGTCCCATCGTAGCATATATATCGCCGATCTGGGAACCGGTAAAATGAAGTGTAGCTCCCATATAACTGCCGATCGAGATCAGCCAGGAACCCCATACAAAGAATTCTAGAAAATTCATCACCATCAGGCGGGACTTGATGTTCATCATACGGCAGTGTTTTAGGTGAGGAAGATAGTGAATATTGAATATTGAGCAAGGAATTTTGAATGGGGAAGTAGGGACCGCCGTTGTAGTGGATTATTGTATTGGATAGGGTGACCATCATTGTGGGGCATGAAGCAATCTGTGCTATGAATTAGCAGACACGCTGAATGTTATGATTCAGATTGCTTCGTGCCTCGCAATGACGTCCTAAACAGGTTTTCTGCACATAAAAAAAGAGCTTTTATTCAAAGCTCTTTTCAAACACATTTACTGCATAATTAAATATGCGACTGTATCTTTTTATCCAGCACCGATTTTGGTACTGCACCGATCTGTTTGTCTACGATCTGGCCACCTTTAATGAAAAGGATAGCAGGGATAGAAGTGATACCATAATTCACACTCAGGTTAGGGTTATGGTCAACATTTACTTTGCCCACGTTTACTTTACCGTCGTATTCTTTCGCCAGTTCTTCAATAACCGGTCCGATAGCGCGGCAAGGGCCACACCATTCTGCCCAGAAATCAACCAATGTCAGTTTATCGCTGTCAAGCACGGTAGCCTGGAAATTTGCGTCTGTAAGTTCTAAAGCCATTTTTCTAAAGTTTAATTGTTATAAGTTATCTCTTGTTACAGGAAGGATGTCAAATATAAATCCAAACTATGGTTCATGCTGATTTGACTTTTCCACCACTGTTATTAATGACGTTGCAACAGGCTAACCTGACAACGGGACAGCTCACAGGTACCACTAACCCTAAAATTATCGTTCCTCCAGGCAGCATTCCTTCTTAATAACGCATCAGTCAAAATAAGGTTTAAATAATTTTCCCCAAACCGGGCGAACTGCCTGAATACCAGGTGGCACGCTTATTTAAACCTATCCTACGAAAAGCCCCCCGAATGAACAAAATCCAAATCCTACTGGTAACAGTATGCTTATTGGCCATTTCTTGCAGAAAAGCAATTGATACCCAAATTCCAAATGAAAACCCCAACCTGAGATCGTTAAACGGCGAGAGCGCCCCACTTGAAACAAAATTTGTAGTAAATGGCCAGGACACGGTTATGCTAAAACTTGTGATGGAGCCTGAATTAACTTGTTATAGTTATAAGAATGGCGAAACGCCTAAACCCTGTAATATCTTTATCCGGTTCACTTGTACTTTATCAAAGCCGGTTAATGGTAATGTTAAGGTAGACGTTCAAAAAACAAATCTCGTAGAGCCGGCTGGCCGCAAAATACAAGGCTTAGAAACCCAAAACGGGCTGGCTTTCGATATGGCACCCAATACCACCCGGTTTGCTTATACAAGCTCCTTCGAGAATAATAATAACCAGCTGGTACCTGAAAATGCATTCCGGATCGAAAGAGTTACTTTTTATAAAAAGGTTGAATGATAATGAAAAATGTGTAAGCTACGCAACAACAGGTGGCGCTATTTCTACTTATTTATATAGCAGTATCTGGCATGTTTGTTTTTCATAAAATGTAAACACATTTTATGAAAAACTTACTCATCATATTGGTACTTATTTCAGCCGTCTCCTGTACCAAATCGATCAATGAGTCACCTAATGCATTGATCGATCCCGGACTATCCACACCCATCAATCCGCCCACCCAAAAAGATGATAATCTTACACGTGACCTGGGAAATGGGGTTATTTTAAAAATCGCCTTGTTCCCAATTCCGGTTTGTGATGCCAATGACAGTTCCAAACCCTGCGATCTGTTTGTGAGCATCCTCTATACCTTGTCGAAACCAGTGGACAGGAACATACAGGTTGAGGTAATTAAAACAAACCTGGTTGAAAAGAATAAAAATACCAATGCCTCGGACACAGCAGAAACATCAATAACGGTCATGCTTGAGCCTAACACCACTGCGTTAACTTTTAACAGCAAGATCCAGGTTTCACCAAATGAAAAGATTGCGCCGGAAGAGTTCAGGATCGGGAAGGTTGCTATTTTTCAGAAAGCGGACTGAATTGTTTTAAATGTTGAATTTTAAATGTTGAATGGGGGATCATTTAAAATTCAACATTTAAAATAACTTATCCGATCAATCCCACTTGCACATCCACATCCGGATTGTTCAATAAGAACTCTGCCATTTCCTCATTCATCTGGAAACCTCTTTCAAAAGAATACAAACTGATTTTCATGTTTTCTTTGGGCTCATAAATATTGAACCGAAGTGAGGATTTACCCGGGAAGCTTCGTACGTTTTTATCTACAAAATTTACAAAATCGGGTGTGATGGAAGCAGGGTGTATATTGATCTCAATACTTCTCGTGAGATTCTGTTTTACCGTTTCCAGTAAAGACATGGTATTGATTTTGAAATCAAATTCATTCACGCGGCCGTAACGTGGGCGGAAGAAACCATTCAGCAATACATTCTGGCCTTTCTCGAGGTAATTCTGGAACTTGATATAGTCCTCGCTCCACAAAAGAAATTCTGTTTTACCTGTAAAATCCTCTATTACAAAGGATCCGAAATTCTTTCCTGTTTTGGTAACGCGGTGCTGTACATCTATAACCAAGCCCGCTACCCGTAAGGATTTGGAACTGGGTTGTAAGTGTATGGTATCTTTTATCTCGTTAAAATCATTGATCTTGGTGATACCATAATATTTCAACTCGAATTTGAAATGATCCAGCGGGTGGCCGCTCATGAACATCCCGGTTACATCTTTTTCATGATCGAGCAGTTCCGTTAATGTCCATGGTTCGCAGTTCGGGATCTTGGGCATCTGAACCTTCATCGCATCAGAAAGATCACCAAACAATGTATTCACACTCTCATTAGCCGACTGGTTTGCCTGGCCATAACTGATGATCTTTTCAAGCCCTGATGTTCTGTCATTATCAGGAATGTGAAAATATTGCGCACGATGGTAAGCAGGGAAGCAGTCAAATGCACCCGAGTAGGCAAGGCTTTCCAATGATTTTTTATTCACGTTCTTTTGCAGTACGCGTTTGATAAAATCGAACATATCTGTATACCAGCCATTCTTTTCTCTCTCTGCAATGATATTATCAACAGCCGCATCACCCACACCTTTTAATCCACCCAAACCAAAACGGATCTCGCCTTTCTGGTTCACAGCAAACCCTTTCAACGATTCGTTGATATCGGGACCAAGCACTTTAATCCCCATCCGCTTGCATTCTTCCATAAAGAAAGTGATCTTCTCTATCGCGCCTGCGTGGTTTAATACGGCCGACATGTATTCACCGGGATAATGTGCCTTGAGATAAGCGGTCTGGTATGCCACAAATGCATAACAGGTAGAGTGCGATTTATTGAAGGCGTATTGGGCAAATGCTTCCCAGTCTGCCCATATTTTTTCGAGCGTTACAGCAGCATGGCCTTTTGCTGTTGCGCCTTCAATGAACTGTGCTTTCATTTTATCCAGCACATATTTTTGTTTCTTACCCATTGCTTTACGCAACACATCGGCATCTCCTTTGGAGAAACCACCGATACTTTGGCTGAGCAACATCACCTGTTCCTGGTACACCGTGATACCGTAGGTATCTTCCAGGTATTCCTTCATATCCTCGAGATCGTAACTGATGGGTTCGCGGCCATGTTTACGGTCGATGAATTTGGGGATATAGGCAATAGGACCGGGGCGATACAGTGCGTTCATCGCGATCAGGTCATTAAACTTATCGGGTTTGAGTTCACGCAGGTATTTCTGCATACCCACACTTTCAAACTGGAACGTTGCATTGGTTTCACCTTTCTGGTATAACTGGAAAGTTTTTTCATCATCCAATGGAAGCGTATCAAGATCGATAGTGATGTTGTGATTCTGTTTGATCAATTCCAGTGCCGTCTTTAAAATGGACAGGGTTTTTAAACCCAAAAAGTCCATCTTGATAACACCTGCATCCTCGATCACACTTCCTTCGATCTGTGTTAACCAGAGTTCAGAATCCTTTGAAGTGGCCACCGGCAAAAGATCGGTAAGATCGCGCGGGGCGATGATGATACCTGCGGCATGTATACCCGTGTTACGTACTGAACCTTCTAATCTTTCCGCCTCTTTTAAAACCTGCGCGCGGAGATCTGTACCATAATAAATTTCACGGATGCGTTTTACGTTCTCAATATCTTCCTGCTGGTACTGTTCTTTTTCTTCGAGTGATTTCTCGCCTTCTTTTATTGTGAGCGGTGCTTTTAAAACCCTTCTCAATTCTGTTCCGGGTTTGTCGGGCACAAGCTTCGCAAGCATATTACTTTCCGCCAAAGGAAGGTCCATTACGCGCGCCACATCTTTGATACTCATCTTGGCGGCCATGGTACCATAGGTGATGATCTGCGCCACCTGGTTCTTACCGTATTTATCAACTACATAGTCGATTACTTTCTGTCTTCCTTCATCATCAAAATCCGTATCGATATCGGGCATGCTCTTACGATCCGGGTTTAGGAAACGCTCGAACAGCAAATTGTATTTAATAGGGTCGATATTGGTGATGCCGATACAATAGGCAACCACGCTTCCCGCAGCTGAACCACGGCCAGGGCCAACAAAAACATTCATTTCACGACCTGCCCTGATAAAATCACTCACGATCAGAAAGTAACCGGCAAATCCCATGGTGCGTATCGTGAACAATTCAAAATCGATCCGCTCCTGTACCTCCGGAGTGATATCATTGTATCGTTTTGCAGCGCCTTCACGCGTGATATGTTGTAAATATTCCCACTGGTTCAGGTTGGCATCGGTATGCACCTGGAATTCTTTGGGGATAGGGAAGGCAGGGAGAAGAATATCTTTTTTAAGATTGAGTATCTCTATCTTATCCACCACTGCCTGCGTATTATCGATCGATTCAGGAATATCACTGAACAACGCAGACATTTCATCCTTTGTTTTAAAATAGAACTGGTCGTTCGGGAATTTAAAACGCCGGTTTTTGATCTGCGTATCATCATTCACAAAATCATCAAAACCTGGCGTGCTTTGTTTTTCACCGGTATTGATACAGAGAAGGATATCATGCGCGTTCGAATCATCCTTGTCTAC
Organism: Bacteroidota bacterium; assembly: GCA_040388475.1. Taxonomy (GTDB): domain Bacteria; phylum Bacteroidota; class Bacteroidia; order Chitinophagales; family Chitinophagaceae; genus Sediminibacterium. The sequence goes on from JAZKBT010000002.1 coordinate 720,571, forward strand.
ATAGTGGCTGTCGTTGGTAGCAATAACAGGTACATTGTATTTCTTTGAAAATTTTAATAGTGTCTGGTTGATGATCTCCTGTTCCTTAATGTTATGGCGCTGTAGTTCGATATAGTAATCTTCGCCAAACATATCCAGCCACCATTTGAACTCTTTCTCTGCTTTTTCCTCAGTATCATGCAGAATGGTTTGTGGTACATAAGCACCGATGCAACAGGTGGTAGCAATTAAACCCTCATGGTATTTCTCGATCAGTTCTTTATCAATACGGGGGTATTTGCTGTACATTCCTTCTATAAAACCTAATGAAGTAAGCTTCACAAGATTCTGATAACCAACAGCATTTTTAGCAAGCAACACCTGGTGATAGCGATCATCCTTTACATCTTTGGTAAAAGCTTTCACATGCCTGTCGCGAACCACGTAAAATTCGCAGCCTACGATCGGTTTTACAGTCGGTTCAACAATATCCTTTCCGTTCGCATCTTTACCCACCACTTTGGTATTCTTCCATGCCTGCGCCACAAAATTGAATGCCCCGAACATATTACCGTGATCGGTGATGGCCAGTGCAGGCATCCCGTCTTTCATGGCTTTTTTGTACAGGTTATCTATCGGCGCGGCACCGTCGAGAAGAGAATATTGGGTGTGAACGTGGAGATGGGAAAACTGCATTACTGTCTGTGGTTTGTTGTCTGTGGTCTGTAGTTGTTAAACAACCCGACTAAACAACAAATATCGCTAGTTAAAAGTTGTTCGGGACCAACCAATTTTCCACAACGACAGACCCAAACCACAGACTACAGACTCTTAGGGAAATCCTAAAATTGTTTTTTCGGAGTCTCCACATACTTTCGCGCCCTAAATTACGTTTTGAAATCTGTATGAAATTACTGAGCCTGACGATAGCCCTATGCACCCTGCTGGTATTTACCAGCTGTAGTTCTATTCATAATATCACCGCAAAAGACAGTTCATCCAGCGCTACTGCGCTTAAAAAAGCGAACAGACCCGAGGGGCAAAAGAGGGAGTTTTTAAACGGGATGGAAGTAACGCCTGGCGGGATGGTAGCTTCGAATACAGCGTCGGTAAAAACAAATACACCTGTTAAAAAGCAGGAGAAACAGGCGGTTAAACAAACGGTGAGTTATGAAAAGCCCGATCCAAGACTATCAACGACAAATGGTGCCGGAATTGAGAACGCCGACATGCTCCAGTTAAAATATGCGATCGTTACCGATGCAACAGTAGAAAAAATGACCAATATTCCTTTACTGGCGACCATCGATAAATGGTGGGGAACGAAATATTGCATGGGAGGGTTTACGAATGACTGTATCGATTGTTCCGCTTTTACACAGATCATACTGAAAGATGTTTACCAGGTTGCATTGCCACGCACTTCGCAGGAACAATACAATCTCTGTGAGAAAATAGAACTGGAAGATCTGCGCGAGGGTGATCTTGTATTCTTTAACACAGCCGGAAACGATGTTTCGCATGTTGGCGTTTATCTTCTCAATAATAAATTCGTTCATGCTGCAACCAGTGGCGGGGTGATGATCAGTGACCTGAATGAAAAATACTGGCAACCAAGGTTTCGCGGGGCCGGTAGAGTGACGAAGGAGCAGGAAGTTGCTGGAACCAAATAGGTTGAATGGATATTGAATGTTGAACAAGGAATATTCAATATTGAGTAGCGTGACACCGTCATTGCGAGGAACGAAGCAATCTGTGTCACACATAGCGAAGACCTTGGATTTTGAAGCACAGATTGCTTCGTTCCTCGCAATGACGTTTCAACTTCGAGATTCGTCTCCAGTTGCACGTTAGCCTCACTTCAAAATTCCTTGCTCATCATTCAATATTCCCCTTCTTTCTATTCTTAAATTTATCTACTCTTCCAAGGAATACCTCATACAGTTGTCCCGCATCGGGTGTAAGTTTCCAGTAAAATACGCCTCCGATCATAATAGCGGAAAAGATGATCCCTCGCAGAAACAGGCCTGCAAATCCATCCACATCTCTCATAGTAAAATAGCATAACGAAAAAGCCGCCACAGCAAGTAATAACGAATACAATGTTTTTAAAGAAAAAGGCTGAAGGCTGAATTTCCTGCGAAGGAATTCATAACCGATCAATGTATATACAGCATAAGAGATTAATTCAGCCACAGCCGACCCGATAATGCCATAATTTTTGATGAGAAGATAAGTAAGTGGCAAACGAAGAATGAGTAAAACGAGCCTGCTGAGAAAATCAAAGCGCCAGAAAGTAGAGGTAGTGATCACCATTTGGCTCAGTCCTGTGCCGGCATCAATAATGCGAACAAGACCCAGCACCAGGAACACACTCATGCCTTCTGCAAACGCTTTCTGTATCTTAAATACCTGTATGGCAGGAAGGATATTGAGCCAAATGTTCCCGAAAATGAATAAGGACATCAATAAAAGATTAATGCTCGAACGTGAATATATCCGGCTGATCTCCTTTCGGTCCTTGTTCTTCCATGCACGTGATAAAACGCTGGCCGATACTGCCTGTATACTTCTCTGCGGAACCTGGATCAGGTTAGAGAGATAGAATGCGAATCCATAGATCCCGGCTGCAGTCATGTCAATCAAACTACCAATGATCAGTATGTCGATAGAAGAAGCCAGCATGGCAATACAGGTTCCACTATAAATCAGTGCCTGCATACTCAGCATTTTCTTCCAGTATTTTCGTGTGACCTTACTTATTTTAAAAGTAAAATACAAATGCTTCGTCCGGTAGAGATATGTGAGCAGAATTAAAAAGATCAAGAGAAACTGGAACGAAAACCCAATGATAAACTGCCGGAAGCTGATCACTTTACAACAATACAGAACGATCAATACGGTGAGTACCAGGCGCATGAAAGTTTCTTTCAAAAAATTGGAAATCACCGACCGCTGTATGGCCCAGCAGAAACCTTCGGCTACTGAAAAGAAGATAATACCCGCAGTAAGGGGGAATACCCATAGGTAATTTTCCACGAACAGGGCTGAGTTTTTGCTGAACTTTCGCACCATTAACGGTTCGAAATAGATCCCGAAACAAAACACCAGTATAAACCCGACAAAAGAAATAAGCAGTGCCCAACTTACGAGGTCTATTTTTTTCTCTTCCAGGTTATCCTTATAATAAGGATAGAATTTATAAACAACGGGTATCACACCCAAAGCACCAAATGCAAAAAAGATCTGCGACGAATTAAAGAACATCTGCGTAAGCGCATATTGCGCAGGCGTGAAAATATTCCCACCGGTAAATCCAAACGGCTCCGATGTTGTATAGAAATAGTTATTAATGAACCCAATAAAAAAACCAATATAAACAAGTATACTTGAAATGATGGTTTGCTTGCGAATATTCCCCATGGTATTAATTAGTAATTAGTAATTAGTAATTAGTAATTGACCACTAATTAAGCTGAACTAATCATTGATTGCTACTATTTGTTTAACTGTTACATAAAAGCTTTATTACTAATTACAAACTACTAATTCCTAATTCCCCGGTGCATCCACTTTTTTCAGCGTAACATAAAAACTCTTCTCAATCGAATCCAGTTTATAAGATGCAATACCGCCTCTTAATTCTTTTGTGTTCCATTGATTGGATTCGGGTCCGAGCAGCGTTACACCTGTATCACTGGGTAATAGGATAGGGAGATTAAACCCATCTACGCAGTTGGTATAACGGTACATGAGCTTATTGTCGGCTGTAACATAATACTCCAGTACCGGAACTTTTGTGGTGCGTAAATACTGGTCGAATATTTTTTCTACGCTGCTGCCAAAATATTGGCTCACCACTTTCTGGATATCTTCTGTAGTAACGGTCTGGTGATAGAATTTTTTACCCAGGAAACGTAACATCTCCCTGAATTTGGCATCATTATTCATCGCATGACGGATGCTGTGCAGCATGTTGCCGGATTTAGGATACATATCGCCACTGCCTTCCTTGTTCACACCATAGGGCCCGATGATGGGTCTGTCGTTTCTAATGCCTTTTCGGGTTCCGTAATTGTATTCATTGCCCGCTTCTTTACCATATACATATTCTGTAAATAGTGTTTCTGAGTAGTTGGTAAATCCTTCATGGATCCACATATCAGCTAGATCTTTGCTTGTAATATTATTCGCGAACCATTCGTGGCCGCTTTCATGTACAATAATGAAATCCCATTTCAATCCCCAGCCCGTGCCGCTCAGGTCGCGGCCAAGATAACCGTTCTGGTATTTATTTCCATAAGCAACTGCACTCTGGTGCTCCATTCCTAAATGTGGGGCATCCACCAGTTTATAACTGTCCTCGTAAAAAGGATAGGGGCCCATCCAGTATTCAAACGCATGGATCATGGTCTTCGCCTGTGTGAATTGTTTCTGTGCTTTTTCAAGATTGTAGTCCAGTACCCAATAACTCATATCCAGTTTTCCTTTTTCACCCTTTACTGTGTCTGTAAAATTTACATACTTACCTATGTATGGAATGATGTTGTAATTATTGATCGGATTTTTTACCTGCCATTTCCAGGTCATAGTACCCGGGCTAAAACTTGTTTTATTTATCAGGCGACCGTTACCAACAGCAACCAATGTATCGGGAACGGTCATCATTAATATGGCGCCGCTATCCGGTTCATCACTTTGGTGATCCTTGCAGGGGTACCACACGCTGGCACCGAGTCCCTGGCAGGCCACCGACATCCACGGTCTTCCTTTTTCATCTTTGGTAAAGATCCATCCGCCATCCCATGGGGCACGCTTGGCAATTTTTGGATTTCCCTTATACCTGAGTGCCACGGTATATGTCTTTCCTTTTGTAAGATGCAAACCCGCAGGGATCTCCAGGTAATAAACGTTTCCGTCGCGGGTATAGGACAATTTAGTATCGCCGATGTAGGCCTTGTCAAGTTCCATCGGTTCCTGCAGGTCGATCTGCATTCTTTTTCCGGTACCCACTATCTTCACGCGGATATCTACTTTTCCGGTGATCGTTTTATTTTCATAATCCGGCGTAACCAGTATGCTATACTTCATCACATCCCACCAGGTGCGGTCTGCGTTCAATGAGCCACGCAGTGTATCCTGGTGCGTAAACACGTCTTTCTTCTCACCTAATTGTCCAAATGCAAAACCGGAACATAAGAAACCAAATAATGTAAGTAATTTGAATTTTGTATTCATAGTTGAAAATTAGAAGATTAAAGATAGCATGAATGCCAATAAACTGGTAAAACACAAAAGAACAGCGAAACAGCGAATTCCTTTCCATTATTTTTTGATCGGGACCGCCTGTTTGATAGGGTACGGTTGTACACAGCAAAAAACTTCAGGTAAACAGGTATTTACCTATAATGAGTCCACCGGTATCGCCACGCTGGATCCGGCATTTGCGAAAAACCAATCGATCATGTGGTCCGTGCACCAGTTGTACAATACTTTGGTGGAAATAGATAGCGGGCTGAATATTGTTCCTTCACTGGCCAAAAGCTGGGATGTAAGTGCAGACAGGCTCACCTATACTTTTCATTTACGTACAGGGATCTTTTTTCATGATAACGATGCATTCCCCAATGGAAAGGGTAGGGCATTTACGGCCGGGGATGTAGCCTATAGCCTGCAACGCATCATAGATAAGAACACCGCTAGTACCGGTAGCTGGATCTTTAATAATCGCGTGGATACATCGGATGGTTTTAAAGCGGTGAATGATTCTACTTTTCAATTAAAATTATTGCGCCCCTTTCATCCCATTATGGGAATATTGAGCATGCAGTATTGCAGTATCGTGCCTAAAGAAGTGGTAGAAAAATATGGAAAGGGCTTCCGTAATCACCCCTGCGGCACCGGGCCTTTTCAATTTGTATCATGGGATGAAGGTGAGGCCATGATATTTCATAAAAACAAACAGTATTGGGAGAAAGACAGCAGCGGAAATGCCTTGCCATATTTAGACGCTGTCAAGGTCACTTTTTTTGATAATAAAGCCACCGAATTTCTCCAGTTCCGGCAGGGAGGGTTGAGTTTTATCAATGATATCGATCCCTCTTTCAAAGACGAAATATTAACCAAGAAAGGAGAGCTGCGCGATCAATGGAAAGGGAAGATCCTGCTGAAAAAACATGCCTATCTCAACACAGAATATTTTGGGATCCTGGTTGATGAAAAGAACCCGCTGGTAAAGAATACAGCAACAGGCATCAAAGCCGTTCGCCAGGCGATGAACTACGCGATCAACCGCCAGCAGCTGATGATGTATATGCGTAACTCGATCGGTATTCCGGCCGAAGCAGGTTTTGTACCGGGAGGTTTACCATCGCACAATACAGAACTGGTAAAAGGATACCATTTCGATCCTGCTAAATCAAAACAATTATTAAAAGAAGCGGGCTATCCCGATGGGAAAGGACTCCATCCCATAAAATTATTAACCATCAATATTTATGCAGACATTGCCAGTTTTGTTGCGCGGCAACTGGAGGAGGTGGGTATTCCTGTTCAGGTAGAAGTGATACAGAAAAGTTTATTGCTCGAACAAACGGCCAAATCGCAGGCGCTGTTCTTCCGGGGAAGCTGGATAGCTGATTATCCTGATGCAGAAAATTATATGGCGATGTACTACAGTAAAAATCCGGCCCCGCCGAATTATACACGCTATAAGAATCCTGCGTTTGATGTGTTGTATGAGAAGGCTTTACAGGAGAACAATGATTCATTACGCTACCAGCTATACCGCGAAATGGACCAGATGGTGATCAATGATGCGCCCGTTATTCCGATATGGTATGATATGGCGATACATTTTATACAAACAAGCGTGCAGGGTTTCTATCCCAATGCCTTAAATCTATTGGAACTCAGAAGGACGAAAATTAAATAATTAACGGATTACGAATTAGCGGATTGACGGGTCGCCCGTTTTAAAAAATCCGCTAATCCGTAATCCGCCAATTCGATAATTGATTTAGAGTTTCTTCAACTTGTCTTTGAATACTTTTTCAAATTTTTCCAGCTTCGGCGCAATTACAAAACGGCAATAACTTTGGCCCTGGTTGGAATTGTAATAATTCTGGTGATATCCTTCTGCCGGATAAAAATTCTTGAAAGGTTCTATTTCCGTAACGATCGGATCACTCCAGGCACCGCTTTTATCCAGTTTTTCTTTATAGTGCAATGCCTTTTGTTTCTGTTCATCATTCTGGTAGTAGATCACACTTTTATATTGCGGACCTACATCAGCACCCTGTTGCTCATAGGTGGTAGGGTCATGGGTTTTCCAGAAAACCTCCAGCAATTCATCATAACTTATTTTAAGGGGATCGTATACAATACGCGCCAGTTCAACATGACCTGTATTTTTATCGCAAACCTGTTCATAGGTTGGATTCACTACATGACCGCCACCATAACCGCTTTCCACTTTATATACGCCTTCCAGTCTTTGAAAAAAGGCTTCGGTGCACCAGAAACAGCCTTCGCCAAAAATAGCGGTATCTACTTTTACGTCTTTGGGAATTGATTCATTATTCATGTTGCTTAATTTCTTTTCTTTTTTTGATTGTGCGCAGGCGCTGAGACTGGCAGCTAATAACAATACAGAGAACCAGGTTCGCATTTGTTTTGTTTTTTTAAAAGTACGATATAGTTAACTAAACAGTTTGACGGAGGAATGGTTCAATACTTACATGAATTTGAACACTGCGAGTTTTTTAACAAATCAATATAGGAGATGACAGATGTTAGATGGCAGATGACAGAAAAGTACCGCCCCTGCCATCTAATATCTGTCATCTTTTCTCCCTTATAAACTTCGCCACCTCCACCATAGGCGCCACCCAGATATCTTTTTCCTGGCTCTTTAAATAGTGCAGCAGTTTACTATGCTCATTCAGATCAACATTCAGGTTATGCCCGCCACCAACACCATGGAATAAAAAAACAACCAATGTATGACTCTCTTTGGCTTTCTTAACAAGATTGATCATATACTCCGCATTCTGTCCATTGATGCTGTAACAGTTGATATCTGAAAGATCAACACTATCTATTTGTTGCAACCCACCACGTACACCCCGTGCCGCAATAAAATCAGTTTTTACTGCATCGTAATAATAATCGTTGCCGATCTTTTTATCTCCGCAGGGAAAGGCAAAGGTTCTTTCTGTTTTTCCATCTATTGAATTCAATAAGGTATTAGTAAACTTTGTTTCCGTAGTCATTCGTGTCAGCGTGTATTTGCTGAGGTCATTATCCGGTTTTACAAAACTTCTTCCGGGCAATGATCCGTCACAGGGATGAAAGGAAGTGTGGTTACCCAATTCATGTCCTTTCGCAGCCAGTTTGCGCCATTCATTAATTCTCTTGCTAACGGAAGGCGAGGAGCCGATGATATAAAACGTTCCTTTCAATCCCAGCGAGTCAAGCGCGGGTGCTACATTATCAATATCGATATCAATGGCATCATCATAAGTGAGTGACACTGCGGCCTGTTTACCGTTCCATGTCTGGGAAGTTTGCGCGTTGGTTATGGCAAGGATCAGTCCACAAAAAACAAACAGTATCATTTTGTGCATATGCTCGGTTTATTAGTGTTCAAACCGTGCCTCTGTGCCTCTGTGTGCAAATTAAATCTCACACAGAGGCACAGAGGCACAGTTTTGATTGTCTAAATATCAGGGTTTTTGTTAAATAGTAGGCCACTCCTTTAGCTTTACGATTTTCGCGTGGATGGCCTTTACAGCGTAACTTCGCACAGTTTTAAAACAGAGGGAACATTATGCGCTTATACCCGGAAACGGCACTATCACAACTGGAATTTGATAAGGTAAAAACTTTGCTGAGAGAACATGCAAAGACCGAATACGCCAAACACAAGGCGGAGAATCTCCGTATCCATACCCGTAAAGAATACATTGAACTGGAATTGCAGCAAAGCAACGAATACAAACTGATCCTCCAGTTGGGACAATATTTCCCGAACGATTTCAGTCTCAACATCAGCCGCGATATCAAATTACTTTCTATTCCCGGTGCCATGCTTACCGGTGAACAATGGATGCCCATACGCAGGCTGGTGGAGAATATGGGAACGATATTCCGCTGGTTTGATGCAGAGCGGAGACAGGCTTTCCCGGCATTATCAAAAGTGATTGCGGGAACCTATTATGAGAAAGTAATTATTGAACTGATAGATGAAGTACTTGATGAGAACGGCAATGTAAAAGACAATGCCTCCGAAGATCTGCAAAAGATCCGTATGAACCTCTTCAGAAAACGGAATGAACTAAGGCGCATGTTTGAAAAAGTGATTGCCAAACTCGCCAAAGCAGGATACAGTGCAGATATTGATGAGAGTTTCAGCAATGGCAGAAGGGTAGTGGCCGTCTTCTCAGAACACAAACGACAGGTAAAAGGGATCTTACACGGAGAAAGCGACAGCCGCAAGACCGCATTTATTGAACCGGAAGAAACCATTGAACTAAATAACGCAGTATTTGCACTGGAGCATGATGAAACAAGAGAGATACAAAGAATTCTGCGGGCGCTTACCGCAAAACTATCTGTGTATGGGCCCTTGTTACAACAGTATTTAGAAACAACAGGTGAATATGATTTCATCAATGCCAAAGCAAAATTAGCCATAGATATGAACGGCCAGCTGCCTTCACTGGCAGATAAAGCGCATGTGCATTTGATAGATGCATACCACCCGCTTTTATATCTCTATAATAAATCCTCAGGAAAAAAAACGATCCCGGTTACCATTACGCTGGATGAAAAGAACAGGATCCTTGTGATCAGTGGCCCGAATGCCGGTGGTAAAACGGTTACGATGAAAACCATTGGATTGAATCAAATGATGTTACAGAGCGGGCTATTGGTTCCTGTTCATCCTGATTCGCATATGGGAATTTTCAAACAGCTTTTTATTCATATAGGTGATACACAGAATCTTGAATTTGAATTAAGTACTTATTCAAGCCATTTGCTGCACATGAAATATTTCATTGAAACCGCCAATGGAAAAACCATGTTTTTTATTGATGAACTGGGGAGCGGCAGTGATCCCAATCTGGGTGGTGCTTTTGCAGAAGTGATCATGGAAGAATTATCACGCCGCCATTCGTATGGTATCGTTACCACGCATTACCTGAACCTGAAAGTAATGGCCAATCATACACAGGGCATCATCAATGGCGCCATGCAGTTTGATGAAGTGAACCTTCAGCCAATGTACAAACTGGTAGTGGGCAAACCCGGCAGCTCTTATACATTCGCTATTGCAGAAAGGATCGGGCTTCCGCAACACCTGATCCAGAAAGCAAGAAAACTGGTGGACGATGATCATTTTAAACTCGACCGTTTACTGAATAGCACAGAACAGGATCTCCAGCACCTGGATAAAGAAAAGAAAGAATTGTCGAGACTTGTAAAAGAGAACGAAAAATTAAAAAAAGAAATGCAGGTGGTTCTCGACAAAGAACGCCATCGCCAGCAAATTGAAATTTTAAAACAACAAAACAGGATAGCAGAAGATCGTTTGATTTACCTGAAGGATATGGAACGGAAACTGAAACAGATCGTACTCGACTGGAAAAAAGCAGAGAACAAAAGCGATGTGCTTAAAAACCTGAAGGATCTCCTTTTCAAAAGTAAAGAAGAGATCGTGGTAAATAAACTGGCAAAAAAGGTTGATCTTAAATACAAGGAACTAAGTCAACACATTGCTGTTGGTTCGTTGGTAAAACTGAAAAAGAATTACCAGGTAGGCGAGGTAAAAGAGATCCGCGGTAAACGCGCGATTGTGCAGATAGGCGTATTACCGATGAATGTAGATCTTGCCGACCTGGTATCCGTTGAAAAACTGGAACAGCCAGATCAACCCAAATGATGACTGGCCATGAAAAGAACTGTTCTCCTCATTGTGTGTTTTATTTTCTGCGTACAGTTCTCTTTTGCACAATTATGTACAGGCAGCCTGGGTGACCCGCTGGTAAACATCACTTTTGGCACCGGTGCGTTCAGCCCTTTAAAGCCAGGTGTCACCAATATGCAGTTTTTTTACGGAGCCTGCCCGAACGATGGCAGTTATACCATCACAAATACGACATCTGGTTGTTTCAATAATACCTGGCACACTTTAAACTCAGATCATACCGGAAATACGGGTGGATTATTTATGTTGATCAACGCATCGATTCCACCTGATGATTTTTATGTAGATACGGTTTCAGGTTTATGCGGAAACACCACGTTTGAATTTGCAGCATGGGTAACCAATGTATTAAAACCCAGCGCCTGCAATTCTAACGGTTCAAAACCCAACCTTACCTTTCGGATTGAAACTGTAACAGGCACGGTGCTGATCAAATATGATACCGGCGATATTCCTTCAACAGGCCAGCCGTTATGGAAACAATATGGCACTTTTTTTAAAACACCCCCGGCAACCAATACGGTAGTATTACGCATCACCAACAATTCACCAGGTGGTTGCGGCAATGATATTGCGCTGGATGATATTACATTCCGGCCATGTGGCCCAACGGCGTCTGCAACGGTAAGGAACCAACCTTCTGCGGATGTAACGGTCTGCCAGGGCGACCCCGCTACTTATATCCTTGATGCAAGTTCTACAGATGGTTTCGCAGGATCAACCATTCAATGGCAGGTGAGTACCGATTCTGGAAAAGTATGGAACGATATTCCCGGAGCGCAATCTGTTTCCTATACAAGATTGGCAACCGGGCCGGGCTCTTATCAATACCGTATTGTAGCTGCAGAAACTGCAAATTTTTCAAGCGTCCAATGCAGGGTAGCATCCAGTATCGCAACGATTGTTGTGCAGGCGCTTCCCGTATTTGTTCCTAAAACATTTGTATTGGGTTGTACAAGTTCTGACCTGCAGCTTCAAACAGCTATGGGGCCGGGTTATACTTATCAATGGTCAGGGCCCAATGGTTTTTCTTCCACCATCTCAAATCCGCTATTACCAAAAGTGCAATATGCTGATTCCGGTTTATACCAGGCATTGGTAACCACTGCAGCCGGATGCAGGAATATCGATTCATTTAATGTAAAAATTTATCCCGGTGTTACAGCCTCAGTTAATCCTGCTGCAGTATTCATTTGCGAAGGAGGAAGTACGGCGTTGAGTGCATCCGGCGGTACATCCTATCAATGGATCCCCGCTACCGGTTTATCAAATGCACAGATTTCCAATCCCATTGCATCACCATTGGATACCACTGTTTACAAAGTGGCCGTTACCAATCAATATGGTTGTAATGATTCAGCGCAGACAACAGTGAACGTTTTTCAGAACCCCATTGTGAGCGCCGGGGCCGATAAAAAAATATTTGAGGGAGAATCCGTTTTGCTTGATGGAAGCATTGCGGGTAATATGAATAGTTTTTATTGGGTGCCTTCTTCTTTTATGAATAATGCAACGATACTTACACCAACGGTTAGTCCAACCGATACCATTACCTATACTTTATATGCATTGCCTGGCCAGGGTTGCCCGGCAGTTACAGATAATGTATTCGTGTTGGTATATAAGAAACTGGCGGTGCCCAATGCTTTTTCACCCAATGGGGATGGCATCAATGATACATGGGTGATCAAAGGTTTGGAAACCTATCCCGAAGCGGTATTACGTGTGTATAGCCGTAATGGAATGCTCATGTTTCAATCAAGGGCCAACAGTATGGCATGGGATGGAACTTACAAGGGCAAGCCATTGCCCATCGCCACGTATTATTATACCATTGATCTGAATGCGGGAACGGCGCCGGTTTCGGGGTGGGTGGTTATTTTCAGGTGATCAAAACAGCAGCGATCTTTGACTCAGATATATTCATCGAATCAACAAAAAACCCGCTTTGGTAGCGGGTTATATAAGCAATTGGTCTGTGTTGGTGTGTATCAGAATTCTGGATAAAGTTAAGGGGATAGTACTAAGGTCAGCATTAAAATATCATAAAACAACAAAATTTCCGGTCCGTTCGCGAAATCAATAATTGGAACGGGGAGGGAGTTTTATTTTTTGGAAGTTCTTCTTTAAAGTTTCAAGAGCAGCCACATCCCTGTGGCTATTATAGCTTTTCAACAAGCTGATATAATCGTTAAGCGTGGTAAAGATCTCGTTGCGGATTGGCTCAATTTCGCTGCTTTGGATATAGTAATTTTTCCGGTTTGTAGATTCAATAAGGAGAACGAGATACTTGTTTTTTTCTTCAAGACCTTTAATATAGAAAGCTATCTCCTTTCTTAACACATCTAAGCCGGAGGATGAGGACGTAGCGCTTGTTGCAGGTTTAGTATTACCGGAACTGCCTGTATTGCCATAGGTTTTATCGGTATTTGCTTTCTCCCTGATCTTTGCCAGGTCCGCATTACTTACGGCACTCATATTGTTGAAAGGATTCGCATCAGTGCTGCCGGCTGAAGTTGTGCCAGGCTTTTCTGTTTCCATTTGATTGGCAAGCTGCAATAAAACCGCATGGTTGTTTTTCCGGCTGATCGTAACCATCGGTTCATTCGATTGGGCCAGGAGTCCCGGTATTTTGCCTCCGTCTGATCCAAACATGTTATCATTAAAAAAATGAAACGCATCTACAAATTTTATTGTATCCCCGTCTTTAAAACCAGACAGGTCAGCTATACTGCCGCGAACGATCGTCTTGATTATATTGGAATTATTCCCCTCCATGATAATACCAAAATTTGGAGCCCATATCGCTTTCTTATCATTCAGTTTATCAGCCACTTTTGCTTTCTGAGCATCAGGTTTTTTTGCACTCTGTGCATCAACCGCGTTAAGAAAGCAAAAAGTCAATAGAGACAAAATGATTTTTTTCATGTTGAGAGTTTCTCAGATAAATATAATGGATACCGTAATCATGCACAAAAAAACAGGAAGAAACCCATGACTTAAGGGTTGACAGCTTATTATTTTATGCTTACCGATTAAAAGGAAAGTTTGGGTCTATTTTGAAAAATCAATTCATATTAATGGGTACTTTGCGAATGTTATCATCTTTCCGGCCAATGATGAAAAAAGGATCCTATCTGTTAGTATTATTATTTGCCTTCAGTGCAGCAATGGCACAGAAGGCTTCCATTAAGGGCATCGTTGTAGACAAGCTGAATCATCAGCCGGTAGAGTATGCCAGTATTACTTTATCGAACGCGAAAGATTCTGCCATGGTAAATGCTACCGTTACCAATAAACATGGGGTATTTACCTTTGAAAAGATCAATGAGGGCGAGTATGTACTTAAAATAGCTTTTATAGGGTATGTTTCGAAGTATAGGAACAAGATATTTGTTACCGGCTCAGATCAACTAACTATCGACAGTATCCAACTGGTAATGGCGGACAGGATGTTAAACGAAATAACGGTAAGCGGCACACAAAAAAAATCTTATAATAAAATCGATAAACAGGTATATCGCTCCGATCAGTTTGAAAATGCAAAAGGTGGTTCTGCTGTGGATGTTTTAAAAAATCTGCCCTCTGTTTCTGTTAATGGTCAGGGCGAAATCAGTGTCAGGGGAAGCACAGGTTTTTTGGTATTGGTGAATGGCAAGCCGGTTGTTACTGATGCGCAAACGGTATTGAGTCAACTCCCTGCAAATACGATCCAGAACATTGAATTGATCACTGCACCATCTGCCAAATACGATCCCGATGGCAAAGCCGGAATCATAAATATCATTACCACCAAAGGAAGCGCAGATGGGATTGCAGTAAATGCGAATCTCCAGGGTGGTTTACCGTCCACAACCCAATATCAAAACCTGGAAGGACCTAAACGTTTTGGAGGAGATATTACGCTATCGGTTAAACAGGATAAATGGGATATCTCGGTAGGAGGGAACTACCAGCGAAATGATGTTAATGGTCGCAGGGAAGGAGATGTATTTACAAAGAATTTTGCGAATAATACCATTACAAGGTTCCCATCAAACGGTGAAAGAAGTTTCGACAAGTACAATTATGCGGCAAGAGCATCTGTTATCTATACTGCCGATAAGAACAATATGATCAGTGTTGGTTTTTTTACCGGGAAAAAATTCCAGGCAAGACGTGCAGATCTTTTATACCATAATTCAACTTCCGATCTTACTACCAATGCGGTTACCAGGCAGTCGGTTTATTTCAATTCAAATGTGCAAACCAAAGAAGGCAATTTTACATTGGGCAATTTTGATTTTACGCATGTGTTCGATAATAAATCAACCATAGCTGTGTCATTATCTTACGAACATGCTAACCTATATGGTAATACGATCAACAGGAACCTGGATTATCCGTCTAAAACATATGTATTGCAGGATGTCAATAATCCGTATCTAAATCCCATTGATGGTTACAGGCTGAAACTTGACCATAGTGTTTTAGTGGGCTCCGGCAAATTAGAGATGGGTTATCAATACCGGTTTGATACGCAGGATGGGCAGTTTGATTATGTGGTTACTCCGGCTACTTCACAACCCGATGCGGCAAGGTTTAGGGGTACGGCAAGATCAAAAAATACGATTCATTCTTTTTATTCACAATACACAGGAAAGATCAACAAGCTGCAGTATTCAGCCGGGTTACGGTATGAATACGCTATGCGGAAAGTCGAATTATCATATGACCCAAATCCACATACGCTGAACCTGGCAAACTTTTTTCCATCAGCCAATCTTCTATACACTTTTAACACTGCATGGAATATAAAAACCGGGTATAGTAAACGGATCCAGCGGAATAATAATTTTGAGTTAAACCCGATCCCGGAAAGAGAACATTCAGAAACACTGGAGCAGGGTGACCCGGATCTGCTTCCCCAGTTCATTGATCTTGCTGAAATTGGACTGAATCATACATTCAAAAACGGTACTTTTTTTACGACCCTTTATTACCAGCATATAAAAAATCCAATTCAAAGGGTTAATAGTGTTTATGCGGATACTATTTTAAACAGGTTGTTTACCAATGCAGAAAAAGCAAGATTGATTGGAATTGAAATAGGTACCAACATCAAACCAGTGAAATGGCTGTCGTTGTATATCGGCGCAAACGTTTACAATTATAAGGTTGATGGGAAGTTGAATGTATTAGGTGCCGTATCTAACGTTAACAACGCTGCCTGGGTATATTCTATCAATTCAAACAACTCATTTGATCTCGGTAAAAAATGGAGTCTGCAGGCGGGTGTTAACTATATTTCTGCAAGACCTACAGCGCAAGGTGAGGATTCACGTTTCCTGGTACCCAATACATCGATCAAAAAAACTTTCCGTGATACACGGTTTTCATTGGGATTACAATGGCAAAACATGAACCTTGGTTTTATAAACGCTAACCAGCAAAGGATCACCACTTTTGGAAATAACTTCTATACCACCACGAATTATATTTATGAAACGGATGTTTTATTACTGAACTTCAGTTTCAGTCTTAATAAACTTAATAGTAAAACTAAAATGCCTAATAGTGAGATCGGAGAGAAGGAATTCTGAGTGTTTGGTTAGCAAATCAGTTAACAAATATCGTATGGAAAAAATCTTTTTTTACATCTAACATATATTATGGGAAAATGCATTCTGATTATCGCCTGTTTGGTATGTGCATGTAAGATAAATGCACAAGAAACAGCTCGGGCCAAAGCCGCACCTGTCAGCTATTTTAATAAATTTCAGGAATTTATCGGCAAAAACAAAAATGCTGATTCGGCTATATACTGCCTGCAGGTATTGACATCAAATCCAAAAACAGCTGCCAATGCAAACATGTTAATACATGACATCTTTGCACAGCATTTTATTCCGGTGGATGTTACAGGAATGGACGAAGCCAAAATTAAACAGGCAAATGGAGAAAGGCTTTTTGCAAAAGAGATCCTGGCAAGGGCAATGAATGATACAAACCGGTTATTGGTAAATACTTTACGCCCGCTTTACCTGGTGACACAGGCACAGGATGAGAAAAACAATACCGCAACGCTCGGGAAAATTGTAAACACTTTTTTAAACACCGAGCTTTCTGCTGATAAATTCTATCCGATCAAAACAGCGCGTTATGGTTTAATGATCCACCAGCTACTATCAGGTAAAGCAGAACTGGAGCGGTCAGCTGATCTTTTATTCGAAAGGATCTATCAGCAATTGGCAAGTTCCCAGGTAAATGTAACAGACTCTTCAACAAGAACGGAGTTAGAGAAACGTGCCTGGTTCAGGTATCTTTTTGCCTGCACCAACTTTATGCGATCGCTGCAGACAGGTGAAGCTACCGTTACCAAACTTTCTTATTTAAAGACCGCTTTTGATTTCAGCCCGGACCTTGTTGATAAAAATCGTAGGTCAGCCTATTTCTACGACCAATTTTTCTTATTCCCGGAAGGTAAAGAATCATTTAAAGATGATTACCTGTCAGCATTGATGCATTCTTCAGCCGATAAAACAAAAGTGCAGGCAACACTGCTGAAAATGGCCCTTGTTGATCCTTCATACAAACAAAATCTAAAAGAATATTACCAGGCCAATCATGCAGCACCTGCAAATTTTGACATGTATTGGATGGATGCTATTGATGCTTCCACAATCGCATCCCCATCTATTGAACTTACTAAAATGAATGGAGAAATCTTTGCTAGTAAAAAGCTTTCGGGTAAGTGGATCTTAGTTGATTTTTGGGGAACCTGGTGCGGCCCCTGCAGGGAAGAACATCCGGCTTTGCAAAATTTTTATGATTCAACGGTAAAAACCAAAAACCAGTTGTCACTTTTAACCATTGCCTGCAGGGATTCAGAAACGGCAGTTGAGAAATATATGCAGGACAAAAAATTTTCATTCCCGGTAGCCATGTCTGATAACAAAGTTGAAAACCTGTATACAGTGCAGGGATACCCCACTAAAATATTGATTACGCCCAAAGGCAAATATGTTACTATACCTTTTGGAGTGGATTGGGTACAATTTGTAAAAGCTTATGCCAACTTGTAGAAGCAGGTTAGTTTAGGAATTTAATATTTGAGGGGAGGCCCTACTATCTCCATACCATGCGTACGCCACAGTTCTTTTAGTTCCTTTTCCTGGTTCTTAGGTATCTGCCGACCGAGTTTGCTCATCTGCTTAAAAAAATCTTCCATAAGACCGGCTGGTTGGAAAAGTACCATCATCTGCGCTTCACCTTCGCTTGTTTTAGCAAAAGCATGAGGCGTTTTCCGTGGGGCAAACGCTGAATCGCCGGACTTTAAAGTAAAAGTTTCATCACCTACCTGCACAATAAATTCGCCTTTCGTAACATAGAACCATTCGTCCTGGTCGTGATGAAAATGTAATGCTGGTCCGCCTTTCTCGTGTCTTACCGTATCATAAATAAGCAAAGCACCATTGGTATCTTGTGATGACACCTTGCAATCGAATCGCCCGCCCATCACAAGCAGGTCTTCCATTTTGTGGTTTTTGCCGGATGCAACTTTGAATCCTTTGCGAAGTTTTTTGCCAGTATCCTGGGCCTGGGTCATAAATGCAGAAGCTACCAACGGCAGCTGGAGGAAAAGACGGCGTTTCATTTTTTTCGATTTGCAGTTAGTAATAGTAAGCCTGATCCTAAAATAATAATATACTCACTTGACAAACTCTTCCAATGTTTTCACCAGCTTTTCGGCCCTCAGATTCTTTGCAACAATTTTCCCTTCGGGAGATATCAGTACATTGGCCGGGATGGAATGTATATAATATTGCTCGCTCACTTTATTTTGCCAACCCCGGAGGTCCGATAACTGCAGCCAGGGTAACCCATCTTTCACAACGGCTTCTTTCCAGAGGTCTTTTTTGTTATCGAGAGATATCGCCACAATCTTGAAATTTTTCTCTTTAAAAAGATTGTATGCTGCCAGTACATTCGGATTCTCTTCGCGGCAGGGGACGCACCAACTCGCCCAGAAATCGAGCAATACATAAGAACCACGGAACGATTTCAAATTGAATGGCTTCCCATTTACATCGTTCTGTACAAACAACGGCGCCATGTTACCGATGGCTGTTCCTTTATATGCATTTACTTCATCCCGCATGGCCCTGTAAAAAATTCCGTCCTTTAACGGCATTGTAGCAAGGAGTGAATCTTTTCGCGCCGGGCTGTAGTACAAGGCAAGTTGGTCATCACTGGTGATAAGAAAATTGGCGAACAAAGATGATTTATGATTATTTACCCAGTCCCATTTTTTTTCAATGTAGGCTAAGCGAATCGCAGTATATTCTTTTGAGAGTTTACTGTTGAGCACGGTGTCTTTGTTCTCTGTCGCTTTTGCAAAAAGGGGAAGATAATCGAGCAATTTTTTTCGATCGGGACTGGTAAACTTTTCGAAATCGTTACCATCTTTCGTCCATGGTGCACCCTTCATTCGAAAATCATTTAACAACGTGTCGGAAGCTGTAATAATGAGTGGGCTGTTATCGATAAGAATGTCTTTCCACTTAATAGTTATATACTCCCTGTTCAACCGCAGGCTATAAGAACCTTTATCCAATCCATGCCCATAAAAAACGAATGTTCCATTCCTGCTGATCGCAGAGTCCTTGTTCACTGCGGACATCACGATCCAGACCTTTGTTCCATCAGGCAACCCATTTATGTGCCCGGTAAGTACCGGTTTTGATTGAGCGATAAGATAAAGTGATAGGGAAATAAAAAAAGAAGAGAGAAATAGCATTTTTCTCATGGCAGCTTGTTTGTATAAATATAGGAAATACCGAATATGTCTTAGCCAATATTTTCATAATATAAGGAGAAGGGCATAAGAAAGCTTATCTGCGCCAAAGCTTGTGGGGCTGAGTAAAGCGGACTTGTCCGCTGAAACCCACCAGGAAATTAAAGAAGCCTACAAATTAAAAACCCACCTACGCCAAAGGCTTCGGTGGGTGTAAGCGGAGAGTTAGGGATTCGACACAATATCCTTTATGAACCGCTTGTTCATAAAAGCACGTCCTGATCCCGATTTTAAATATTTCTCGAATGCAAAAGCTGTGTACTTATCCTTAAAAGCACAATAAAACGTAAGTGTAACGGGTAATTTAGGTTTTGTTGATGGCACTTGGCCTTTGTTATGCCTTGCAAATCTTTCTTTTAAATCATGAGTACAACCAACATAGGTTGAGCCATCCTTACATCGCAAAATGTAAACATATTGCATAGAATTCGTTTGTTACTAAGTTCTATACGAGCCCTATTAATGAATTAGGTGTTATTACGCGAATTTGTACTTAGTGTGATAGGCAAGGCAGACTTGTCCGCCGAAGCCCACCAGAAATTGAGCGGGTATGCTAAAAAGAAAAGCCCACCGTCGCTAAAGCTATGGTGGGCAAAGGCGGAGAGTTAGGGATTCGAACCCCAGGACCTGTTACAGTCAACAGTTTTCAAGACTGCCGCAATCGACCGCTCTGCCAACTCTCCGGGTGCAAAATAATAGTGCAGCGGGCTATCTACCAAAAAAAGAATGGAATTAGATGAAAATTTGTCTACTCAATCCCTTGAAAGTCAACAGGGACAGGCATTTTAAGCGATAATTAAAAAGGCAGGTTATCAATGAAGTAGTGACACGGAGGAGCCAAGCCTGCATAATACTGAGCTTGATTGAGTTATTTTTGCTTTATTCAAATTAGCCAGAGTCCCTTATGCCCATCAAGATCAAAAGAATTTACCTGCCCTACGAACCCGGCGACGGTTACCGTATACTTATCGACCGTTTATGGCCGCGTGGGATTAAAAAAGAAGGCTCACATATCGATACCTGGATGAAGGATATCGCACCATCAACGGAACTGCGTAAATGGTATGATCATGACCCGGAAAAATGGGAACCGTTCTGCAAAAAATATTATACGGAAATCAAAGGATCAGCAGCGCTGGAAGAATTGAAAAAAAAACTGCGTGAACATGCTACTGTGACTTTCTTATTCTCATCAAAAGAAGAAGTATATAACCATGCGATTGCTTTGAAGAAATATGTTGAATAGTGATTAAAAAGAATGTAAGCTACAGCCGTTTCTCCAATTCTTTCCTCACTTCATCAGCCGTAGGATCAACCGCCAGTATCGTTCCATCCTTACCCAGTAACAACACTAATCCAACGCCACTGCTGATTGCATATTTGTTCCAGATGTTGTGTGCATCATCCAACTCAACCAGGTTTAACCAGGGAAACCTGTATTTTTTTAAGGCATCCACCAGCTCATCTTTTGTTTTAAATTCCCTGGCTACGCCCACCACAGTAAATCCTTTTGAATTGAAGTCGTTGTATACAGGCATCATTAATTTGCTTGCTGCAATACAGGGGCCACACCAGGAACCCCAGAAATCTACCAGGGTTATTTTGCCATTTGCCAATGCAGAAAGAGTATATTCTTTTCCTGTAAGATCGGGTGCCGTAAAATCGATGAATTTTGCACCCGGACGTATCCTTATGAGCCCACTCAGTTCATTGCCTATTTTTGTTGTATAGGGATGATCAGGATATTTTGCTGCAAGCATTGGATACACATCCTGTATCGCGTTTGCGATCTTCCGGTTTGATTTCGCCCCACGCATATCTTCCCAAACCAGGTAATACGATACGATAGAAGGATTGTTTTTTATGTATTGATAACGCAATATATTTCTTTCATCATTGATCGAATCATAACCCCGGCTAACCAGCCTGCCGTTTTCAGTCAGGTCTCTTCCTGTTGCTCTCATTTGTTCCATTGCCATATAAATAGGCCGTCTTGCATCAGCTCCCTTAAGTTTCGAAAGTACTGCTCTGATACTGTCACTCGCAGGACTGTAATAAGCATGTTCGTTTTGCAGCATGCTCCTTTTTTCGTCCAATACCTGTATCCTCCTGCCGAAAATATCTTTATTCATTTTAATGTAATCCATATATAGTTTGTTATCCTCTCCGCCTTCGACCCAGTTCTTTTCTGCTTCCTTCATCGGGTATAATGTAAACCTGATCTCACCATTAAACGGGAAGAATTTAATAGGTACCCATACATTATGATATTCCTCTTCAAATACAAGCTGATAGGCTTCCCCTACATCCGTGGTAAGCGTAAAATGGAAGCTGTTATTTTTGATCGGGATCTTCTGGCTGTTGATACGCATATCACCGGTCTCTTTTACGATCAGCAGATTTTTGCTTTTGCGGTTCACGATGGTGCCCGTAAGGGTGCAGGTAATGGTCTCACTATAAGCCGCCATCGAAAAGCTTAACAACAGGCAGGCCATTATCGTTTTTTGCAAAGCAGTTTTCATATAACCAGGTAATTATGTTTTTGAAATTAAACAATTTTACTATTTGAAAGCATTGACATTTCATAAAGAAGCGATAAATTCCCATAACTAAAATGGGCCATCCTGTCTAAATGTTCAGGAACCCATTCCTTTCAATACATTTAATACATAGATCAACAACCAAAACCATCTACTTTGGCAGACCAATCAGTAATCAACACTATGCGGCCGGTTATTATGATAGATGATGATCCGGAGGACCTGGAGATGACCCGTGAACTGGCGACAGAACTTGTCACCCCAAGCGAAGTCATCACTTTTTCTGACCCGGTTGAAGCATTGAATTTTTTAGTAAAGACGGAACATCTGCCCTTATTCATTATCTGTGATGTGAACATGCCCAAAATGGATGGGTTTGAACTCCGTACCGAATTGCTTAAGAACCCTGACATACAAAAAGTACCTTTCTTTTTTCTATCCACTTCCAGAAGCCCCGGAGAAATTATCCTTTCGCAGGAATGTAAAGCGGATGGTTATTACCAGAAAGAGGGTTCCTTCAGTGAGCAGGGGAAGATATTGGATGCCATGTTCGCGGCAGCCAAAAGCGTCTGGGAAAACAGGTAAGACATAGCGTTTAAATAGTTCCGGTTGATGCCTGTCAATGAATCCGTAATTACCTGCTGCGGTCTTATACGACTATATATTTGGGATGCTATCCAGTAATTTTATAGAACATGACCGATGATCAACCCACTGATATCATATTAGCAGAAGATGACCATGATGATGTTTACATTTTTGAACTGGCCCTGAAAAAGATACCTGTATATGCAATGTTGCGTCATGCCGCAGATGGCGAAACTTTATTCGTACTGCTGGAAGAGTTAATTCCTGATTTTCTTTTTCTTGATATTGATATGCCCTGTAAAAATGGTTCTACCTGTCTTGCAGAGATCAGGCGCGACAAACGTTTTGATCATATGCCCGTGATCATGCTCACTTCATTTACAACCAAAGAATATATTGAAACAGCCTACCGGAGCCGCGCTAATTTTTTTATAGGGAAAGTAGGTACTATTACAGAACTCGCGGCCAGGCTGAAACAGGTATTTGCTTTCGACTGGAAACAGGGTATGATCTATCCAACACTTGATCAATTTGTGATAGGTACTGCGTAGTAGCCGGTCGCCTCCAGGCGAGTGACGAATATCCTTCAGCTTCCGGCTGATAAACCCCATTTACCGAGCCTATTCCATGCTGACCGAATAACCGATTTTCCAACGAAGAACAAAGCATCCACAAACTCTTCTGAAACTCTTTTTATCCTAACATTGCGTTTTCCCAAATTAAAACTATCCCCGATGAAATTATCATTAATCGCGTCAGTATCCTTTGCGTTGATCGCAGGCATGAGTACAGCTGATGCACAACGAAGAGGAGGAGCAGAGCAGCCGGATCCGAATGCACCCGCTACCAAATACAGTTATTATGATGCATTCGCTCCCTTTTTTTACACTAAGAACGGCAGTGAATATCGTGCTGCCACAGGTGAGCCAGGGCCAAAATATTGGCAGAACCGTGCAGATTATCAATTAGCGGCAAAACTGAACGATGAGGCCAACGAGATCACGGCAACCGAAATTGTTACCTATACCAATAACAGCCCTTTGAAAATGGGATTTGTATGGATGCAGCTTGACCAAAATCTTTTTAAGCAGGATTCACGCGGTACGCTTATCGTTCCAACAACCGGCAGCCGCAATGGTGGCCGCGGACAGGTGTTTGATGCAGGGTACAAGATCAAATCAGTGAAAATACTAAGCGGTCCAAACAACATCGCAACCGACGTAAAATATTTAGTGGAAGATACACGTATGCAGATCTTTCTTCCAAAAGAACTGGGAGCAAATGGCGCTGTATTAAAACTAAAAATTGAGTACTCATTCATTTCACCCGATTATGGTTCTGACCGTATGGGTATTTTGAAAACAAAGAATGGTAAGATCTTCACCGTTGCTCAATGGTATCCACGCATGTGCGTGTTTGATGATGTGATGGGATGGAACACATTACCGTATACCGGTCCCGGTGAATTTTATCTTGAGTACGGAGATTTTGATATCAGCATTACCGCACAGGCAAAAGATATTGTTGTATGTTCTGGAGAATTGTTGAATGCGCAGGAAGTGTATACACCCGAACAGCAAAAACGCTGGGCGCAGGCTGAAAAAAGTGAGAAGACGGTAATGATCCGTTCTGCAGAAGAAGTACTGAATCCAAAATCACGTCCCGCAGGCAAACCGGAACTTACCTGGCATTTCAAATTAAAAAATGCACGTGATGCTTCATGGGCAGCTTCTCCTGCATTTGTTATTGATGCTGCGAAGATGATCATGCCAAGTGGCAAAAAGTCTATCGCTATCTCTGCCTATCCTGTAGAAAGCGATACGGCTACAAACGGCCAGGGATGGAGACGTTCTACTGAGTTTGTAAAAGAATCTTTAGAGTTCAATTCCAATAAATGGTTTGAGTATCCTTACCCTGCTGCAACAGCCGTTGCCGGTGCACCGGGTGGAATGGAATATCCCGGCATCGTATTCTGTGGTGCACGCGCTAGCGGCCGTGGATTGTGGGGTGTTCATGATCATGAGTTCGGTCATACCTGGTTCCCGATGATCGTTGGTTCCAATGAGCGTTTATATGGATGGATGGATGAAGGGTTTAATACTTTCATCAATACATTATCTACTGACGATTTTAATAAAGGAGAATTTAAATCAAGAACAGCTCCTAATTTCCAGGGTATAGCGGTTGCACAAACAGCACCCACACTCGAACCTATCCTCAGCAATGGCGCTGATAATCTCAAAGAAAGAAACAATGGTACATTGTTATACAGCAAACCAAGCAATGGCCTTGTATTACTCCGCGAACAGATACTGGGGCATGAGCGTTTTGATTTTGCTTTTAAAACCTATATCAACCGCTGGGCCTTCAAACATCCTACACCGGATGATTTTTTCCGTACAATGGAAAATGCGGCAGGAGAGAGCCTGCAATGGTTCTGGCGCGGCTGGTTTGTAAATAACTGGAGACTTGATGTTTCTGTACGTGGCGTGAAATATGTTGACAGTACCAATTTCACTAAAGGATCATTCATCACACTGGATAACCTGGAGAAAATGGCGATGCCTGTCATACTCGAGATCAAAACCAAAAGCGGGAAAACTGACCGCGTAAAATTACCGGTTGAGATCTGGGAAAGAAATGTGAGCTGGACATTCAAATATCCTTCTACCGAAGAGCTTGAATCAGTTACTTACGATCCGGATAAATCATTGCCTGATTTTAATCCGGGCAATAATGTGTGGACGAAGAAATAGATACAAATACGCGGCTCTCTCAAAGGAGAGGTCGCGAAAATATATAAGAGGCTGCCTTTTTTTGAGACAGCCTCTTATTATTTATGTTACTTCTTAGATGATGCCGTTTGTTTACCCTTACTATGCACTTCTTTTTTATTATGCGTAGTATCGGTTCCTTTCCAATCCTGTTCTTCATTATTACGGCTATCCATATCATCCCTTATTTCAGGGCGTGGCTTATGCGAGTGCCCTTGTTTGCTTTGCATGTTATTAGTGCTTCTTGCTGTTTTCATGATAGATTATTTAGTGATTAATAAGATCCGCGTTGCCATTCTACGACATTGAAGCCGTAGACGTTGCATATTGTCCATTTCTTCTTTCGGGACTTATGTCTTCCTCATTCCTTTCTTCATTTCCTTCTTCGTCGGCCATCGGGTTAATAGAAAATTCAGCGATCCTTGTTAAATGGTGGTCGGTATCTTCCTCTTCCCACAGTGTTTTTTCGAGAAGAGAAGCGATATCATGCATCTCCATGGTTCTTGCCAGTTGCACCAGACTTCCATAAGTGGCTATTTCATAATGTTCCACTTTTTGTGCAGCGATGATGAGACCCACATCACGTGTCATTGTGCCTTCTTTGGTTTCTTTGATGATGGAATTTGCTTCTTCTACGAGACCCGCCATGGCTTCACATCTTTTTGTTTCCGGTTGTTTACCCAATAACCTGAATATTTTTTCCAGGCGGGATACCTGTCTCTGTGTTACCAGCAGGTGGTCTTCGAAAGCATCCTGCAATTCATCAGTTGTTGCTGCCTGCTGCAGGATAGGCAATGTTTCAACCAGATGCTTTTCCGCCCAATAGATATCTTTCAGCATATCCATAAAGAACTTTTCGAGTAATGGTGGCGAAGATTTTTTTTGCTGGCCATCATTATGCTGTGTTGTATTTCTTGCGTTGCTGTTTGAAGCAGTGCTTCTTTTTGCACCTTGATCGTTTTTCATTGTGATAAATTTTACGATAAAAAGAATAACCATTCCTGCGTTACTGCTGGAATAGGTTTTATGTTTTAACGGTTCTCGTGTGATGCCCTGCCTCCCTGGCTGGTAACACCCTGTCTTCTTTCTTTACTCATTGAACCAAAACCCTGGCGTGAGCGGCGGAACGAATTGTCCTGCCTGTTGCTGTTATCACGGCTCCAGATGTTTCCATAATTGTTCCCGATAGAGCTGCGCCTGTATTCATTGTTAGCATTTTGATCATAGCTATTTCGATTGGTCATCCTTTCACCATACACGCCTTCTTCATCTTCCAGAAAATCATTTTGTGAATTGTAATAGGGATCGTTACTGCGGTTCCTGTTTTGCCAGTCACCATAATCATCCTGCGGATAACGGCTGTTTCCAAACCTGTAATCATCATTGTTATTCAGGCTAAGCGGTGCACCACTATCGCTACCGCGTCCATAACCACTTGAGCCCCGATTGCCGAAACCGCGGTAACTGCCGTCATTGTTATAGCGGTTATTATCCTGCATGCCGCGGTTTCCCCAATTAGAGCCACTGTCGTTCCATCCTGATTGATGATTGGTCCACTCTCTGCTGCGTCCGGTGTTCTCAATACGGTTATTGTTTCCGTAATAATTGTTTTGACGGCTGCTGTTCCTTTCATTCTGGTCATTTCCCTGCCCTCGGTAATCCGTATCATCGCGTTCATAACGGTAGCGGTCACTATAGCTGCTTGGGCGCTCGTACCCGCGGCCCTCATTCGAGAAATCTTCTGCTGTGCGGTAACCATTGTCGCCGCCACTTCTTCTTGTACTACGCATAAAATTGGATTTAGATTAAAATAATATGGTAAGCATCCTAATCGCAAAAAAATTATACCCGCGACTATGGTTCAAAAACACCTCGTCATGAAGAGGATTTTCCTCAATACCTAAAGACAATATTTGCGCTTGTAGAAAATAATTCAATACTCATATCATAATATCCCATACCAGAAAAGTAAAAGCCCAGATTTTTAAGGAAACATTCTAAAAAAGGATGTTCTCCTGTGTAAGAACTCACGTGAACAAACTACCGAACCTGATGGCATTGTTTTTTTGAGAAACAGGAAAAAGATTTTATGAAAAAGATAATTTTCCCCGGGTTGCTTCTGATTACGGTATTATTCAGTTCCTGTGGCAGCAACGAGCCGGACAGCAAAAAAGAAGCTACAGAAGAGAACAAAGAAAAATTCGATAGCACGGCAATTAAAGATGATGCGAAATTTGCAGTTGCCGCAGCAGACGGTGGCATGATGGAAGTGCAACTTGGTAAACTGGCACTGACCAATGGATCAGCTGCCACTGTAAAGAATTTTGCCCAAATGATGATCGATGACCATACCCGGGCCGGGGAAGAATTGAAAACACTTGCCCAAAGCAAGAATATCACATTACCCGACACACTGAGTAACAAGAATAAGGATGCTTATAACGACCTGGCAAAAAAGAAAGGAAAAGAGTTTGATAAGGCCTATACTTCCTTTATGGTAAAAGACCACAAAGAGGATATTGAGGAATTTAAAAAACAGGGACAAAAAGGAAATGATCTTGACCTTAAAAACTGGGCATGGGGCAAAGTACCCATCCTTGAACATCATTTGCAGATGGCACAAAAGGCAGATTCAATTGCCTGGAAGAATTAAGAAGTAAGTATGTAAGCAATATCAGCTTTTCTTAATAATGGTAATACTGTGGTGTTTTTTACACAGCTAGAGGCATGCTTTTTATGCTTATTGTTTAAACCCGTGTCATGAAAAATCCAGTATTCAACCGTCAGCATGTGAGAGAATATTTTACCTATGGTTTACTGGCTGCTATGCTTTATGCGATCCCCGTGTTCTTTTTTCTTGCGCAAAAAAAATATGAAGACTTTTATTATCTCTATGTAGGAACAGGCTTGTTTATGTTCACCATCTTTTTTTATGCCCTGCGTCTCGTAAACCGCCCTTACGACAACAAACGGGCAGTATCCATGCTGATCGCGGGAAACCTGGCTACACTTGCCGGTGTTTTTATCTCAATAATATTAGTCATCGCGGGTTTCTTTTTTTATTTCCCTGATCTCTTTTCTGTTACGCCAACCCGCAGCTTATTACAGGATGCCCCATCAACCATACAACCTGCACGTCCATCGGGATTACTATTCATGATACTGATATTAACCGTTTTTGGCAACACGGCTGTGGGAGCGTTTGTATCGGTTGTAACAGCATATGTGGGGAAGAAGAACCAAACAAGGGATAAACCTGCATCATTGGAACAACATATACCGGCAATACAGAAATAACCAATAAAAAATATTTTATGAAAACTTTTTTGGTACTTACTGATTTTTCTGAGGCTGCCTATTACGCTGCTTCTTATGGATGTGTGCTGGCCAAACAACTGGGTGTTTCAAGGATCGTATTATATCATAGTTACAAAGCCATCATTACACCGGGTGAATCGATCGTGTACTCAGGAGATGAAAAAGAACTTCATTCATTGGCTGTAAAAGCGCTGGAAGAATTAGCGGCTTCACTTGCCGACCAGCTTCCGGCCGGCTGTGATCTAAAGTATACAACCAATACAAATTCACTCGAAGAGATTAACAGGATTGTTTCAGCAGAAAATGCAGATATGATCGTTATGGGCACAACAGGAAAAGGCAAACTGGAAGAAATGGTAGCAGGCAGTCATGCCATTACCGTATGCGAGATCAGTGATGTGCCCGTGGTACTGGTGCCATCCGGTTTGCACATGCAGGCTCCTTCAAATATGGTATTTGCCTGCGATCTTAAAGAAACGGAAAGATTACCGAAAGAAAAGATAACCGACCTGCTTGATACTTTTTATCTGCCTTTATCGGTTTTGCATATACAAAAAGAAGACAAGGAAATGTCACCCGAAGAGTCAAGCGAAACAATGGAATTAACAAAATGGCTGGAGACTTATCACCCTGCGTACCGTGATATTGAAAACGAAGATACTGCCACCGGTATACTTGAATTTGCGGAAGGATTAACAGGATCCATTATCCTGCTGATCGCAAAAAAACACGGGTTCCCTTCAGGACTTTTTCACAGGAGCATTACCAAGCAACTGGCATTTCATTCAACCGCTCCTTTGCTTGTGCTCCGCGAAAAGGAGGAAGATGCTATACCGGTTCCGGTTATGCCATTACTGGAGATTTAACATTAGTATTTTAAATGTTGAATGCTAAATTTTGAATGATAAACATCTAGATTCAATATTTACGATAAATTAAACAGCCGGCCTTGCAAAATGTAACCCGGAAAGAGAAGGAACATCCAAACCTTTTTGCTGCACCAGTATGTTGAAACAGTTACTCATAGACATGATCCTTCTGTACAATTGAATAAGTTTTTCTTTGCAGGCAGAACTTTTGGCTGTTAATGTATCCAGCAAGGGAACCAATCCGAGCCCATGCAGGAAATGCGCCTGGCTCGTAAAACCGCAACACGATAATCCATACCTGTTTCCCCAATGATGCAATGCCGAAAAATTTACATGCGCTGTAATATCCTGCTCGCCGGCAGCCTGGTATAACGAAGTGTTTGTTGCATGTTTCTGGTAACAAACAAGATTGCCCTGGTGCCGTGAAAGACTATAAAACTCATGCGCCGGAAAACCATAATCGATCGTGACCAAAAATCCTTTCTGCAGGGCAGCTGCATTTTTTTCAAGCCATGACAATGCTTCCAGGTTTATTTCTGTACGATAACCAGCGGGAAGTGTCACGTTTAATTCTGCTAAGTATTCTTTCAACTCAATGGATGCAGGCACAAGCAATTCTTTAAAGCCTTCATTATAATCGATATATACTTCCATCAAATCTTTCTGCATCACCACTTCGTGCACCGCAAAATTATCCAGTACTTCATTGGTGAGTATACATCCCGCTTCAAATGAAATATCTTCGATCCGTTCGTGCCATTCTGCTTTTTCACAAAGCAGTTGTTTTTCCCTGCTGATCATGGCAGGGCTTTTCTCTATGATGCAGTAACGAAGCTGTTCAAATAATGCTGGCCGCTGTCGGAAATAAGAAAGTATATCATGACATAAAGTACCATTGCCGGCACCGTATTCAATAATGGTAAAAGAACGGCTTCCGGTGAGCTTCCACATTTCTTCCAATTGTTTTGCCAGCAGTAACCCAAAAACGGCACTGAATTCAGGACTGGTATAGTAATCGCCTTTTTTACCAATGCGTTCAGCATTACCGGTATAATAACCTTCGTTGGGATGATACAGGGCCATCTCCATAAAATCATGGAACGAAATGGGCCCGTTATTTTTTATGGTATGAATGAGGATCTCGGTCAGCGCCATGCAGGGATAGCCGGGAAAATTGTGCCAGAATCATTTTGACTGTATTTGTATGCCGGAATCATCGTGTATATTGTTTTTTGGGGATGGATTTACACATGACGGTATGCTTTTTTTTATAGGGTTAACAAATGATTCACGAAAAAAACAAAAAAGGGTTGATATCGCATAGGTCCACCTTATTCTTACTCATCTTCCTAAGCAGTGCTATTTCCCTGTTTGCACAGGAACAGGTATTTTTTCCGGCACCGCCGGTTGATAGTACGGCAAAGATCCCGTTAAAAGAAAGACCGGTGACCAAACGATTTGGACGGGCCGCACTTCTTTTGGGAATATCGGAAACAGCTCCTTTTTTATCTGACAGGTATGTACGGAATGTTGATTATGCACAGATCGATTTTAAGAGTACGGGTTATAACATGAACCCCGCACACTGGGCATGGGATGATGATGAGTTTGGAACCAACCAGTTCGCCCATCCTTATCATGGAAGCCTTTTTTACAATTCTTTCCGTTCCAATGGTTATAGTTTCTGGGAATCTGTTCCCGCTGCTTTTGCAGGAAGTTATCTGTGGGAAACCTTTGCAGAAGTACAGGCTCCATCGATCAATGATTTTATCAATACCAGTGTTGGCGGGATCATACTGGGAGAGATGACACACCGGATTTCCAATAAGATCGTGAATAACCGCCACACCGGGTTTCGCAGGCAGGTGAATGAAGTGATTGCTCTGCTGATCAACCCAACGAATGGCCTCAACCGGATATTGGACAAACGCTGGGGGAAAGCGATGCGGAATACAAAGCAAACCGACTCGTCTAAAATATCTGCTGAATTTGATATCGGTCAACGGAAATTTAATACGGGTGATATGATCGCACCCCGTTATGGATGGTATGGCCGTATGCGTTTTTTGTATGGAACACCGTATGAGAATTATCGTATTCCATTCAGTAATATGTCTATCCAAATGGAGTTTGGTAAAGATGATAGCTCACTGGTAAACTCGGTTAGTGTGTATGGCTCATTGGCAGGATGGGAAATGAAATCCACTGAGAAAATGAAATCATATGCGATTCTTTCTGCGAACTATAATTACCTGAACAATGAAGCTTTTTATTATAGTGCGATGAGTGTGAAATTGAATATCCTCACCGATCTCGGGCTTATGCGTAAAGCAAAAGTGAATACCAATGTAGGATTGGGTGTAGTAGTATTAGGAGCTGTTCCTGATGCATATGCCGATGTGCAAAACAGAAAGTATAATTACGGTTCGGGTGTCAGCTTTAATATTGGCGGCGGTGTGAACCTGCTTGAGAAATTCTATTATGGATTAAATTACCGTGCTGGCTGGTTGGTAACATTGAATGGGAATCCATCGCATTTTTATTTGCATACGGTTACCAGCGAGATCAGGTATATGTTTATTAAAAATGTTTCCTTCTGCGTAGAGCCAGGGTATTACAAGCTGTACGGGGTATATAATAATCTTCCGGATATTAACCGGAGTTATCCCTATATCAGGTTGTCCCTGAGGTATCATTTAAGTGCGCAACAGTGACATTTGGGATAATTTTGTATGTTGAATTTTGAATGTTGAATGATTTGTTTAGAGCTTTCGTCATGCTTTTTATTCAACATTTTAAATTCAACATTGAACACATCTGACCCATTTATTCCCCAATAAACACACATTTATAAAGCCGGTGGCGCAGGAATTGCATTATTATAATGCGGAGCCGTGCATTGTCCCATAGTGGGGAATGGGCTCAACAATTTTTTCCCGCAGCAGTGGGGAACACATTATCAAACCTAATCAGAAACAACATGAAAAGAATCAACAAGCGTGCATTATCGTTATTCACGATAAGCGCTGTAACAGGCATGATGCTAATGGCATCATGTAAAAGCAAGGATTACAAAGATGCTGATGCCACATCAGACTCGCTCCAGGCAAAAATAACCGCAGACTCTATGGCAAAGGTAGAAGCAATGAAAGCCGATACAGCTTCTTTGTCAAACGCTCCGGCTGTATCCAGCACATTAGCAGGAACTGCAAAACCTAACCCTGCAAAAAAACGTGGTAAAGGTTCTATTGTATACGTATGGACCCCGGATTATGAAACACGTTATAACAGGATACCAATCGCTGTAAACACAGAAGGTATCTATAGCCGCGCGGAGATCAAGCCAACTTTCCCTGGCGGAGAGAAAGCACTCGCCA
This sequence comes from Bacteroidota bacterium, assembly GCA_040388475.1. Taxonomy (GTDB): domain Bacteria; phylum Bacteroidota; class Bacteroidia; order Chitinophagales; family Chitinophagaceae; genus Sediminibacterium. The sequence continues at coordinate 753,842 of JAZKBT010000002.1, forward strand.
AATGGATCAAAGACAATATCGTTTATCCTGAAGCAGCCATTGAAGAAGGTGTTGAAGGAAGGGTAGAAGTCATGTTCGCGGTAGATGAGAATGGGCGTGTTTACACACCGGTAGTTACCGGCGACAGGGCAGGATATGGCCTTGATGAAGAAGCGGCCCGTGTTGTAGCCAAAATGCCAACATGGAACCCTGGACAGATCAAGGGAAGAAATGTAAAATCATACTATACGTTACCGATCACTTTCCAGATCAATTAAGTTTAGCTAAGAGATAAAGAGGAAAAGAGATAAAGGAGAGTTCACAAAAGTTACTCCTTTATCTCTTTTCCTCTTTTTTCCTCTTAACAACCTCATCCACTAACTTCTTTAACTCCTGATATCTCTCATTCCTTCCATCATTCTTCAAATAAAAAGTCATTAAGAATCCGCAGTATTTGTTTTGATTATCCACCCAGGGAAAACTACCAAACAAACCGGGACTCGTAACAGTGCCGCTATTGGTAAGCGTTGCAGCTTCCATTACCCATTCACCGAATCCATAACCAAAATCGCCGGCTTCTGTGGGGGAGTAGGCAACTCTTACTTCTTTGGTAACACGGTTCATCTGCATTTCGGCAATACTGTTTTCAGAGAGTATGCGTTTATTGTTGAACATGCCTTTATTCAATATCATCGACAGGAAATTGATATAATCATCCGGTGTGCTGCTTGCTCCACCTGCCGGTAAAGCAACTTTTCCTTTACCAAAATCTGTGTTCTTCATGTTCAAAGGCTTTGCAATACGTTCAGCAAATAAAATTTGAAAACTTTTGCCACTGATCTTCTCAAGAACAGCACCTGCGATCTGTAAACCGGTATTACTATAATGAAAAACTTTTCCGGGCTCACCCTCCATAGGTAGCCTGGCTATGGAGGCAATGGCTTCATCCATACTACTGATTTCTTTCATTTCATCAAGACTCTCTCTTAAAGAAGCGGATTTGATGCCTGTTAAATGTGAAAGACATTGGCTGATCGTAATTTTTCCTTTACCATTGGCTGATAATACCGGGATAAACTTACCAACCGTATCTGACAATTTCAATTTGCCATCATCAACAAAGCTCATCACCAATGCCGCACTTAACCATTTGCTGCAACTGGCAATCGGCTGCCTGGTAGAATTGGTGTAATCTTCCGTATCCGCTTCTTTTCCCTGTCTTCTGGCCAGTAACCGTCCCACTAATTTTTGCCGCATGCTTAATTCATTTTCTGCGTGTGAATAGATTTTCTGTCCATCCTGGTATATTACCAGGATAGCACGCCCACCCATTTTTTCTACATTGGTACCGAGCCATGCATCAATCTTTTCAAAACGTTTTTGTCCACGCCCGGTTTGCAACAGGCAGACACAAAACAATAAAACAAATATCCGTGCAAAAACTGTTTTCATATTAACTGGTTGATTTATTAAAAATACAAATGAAGGATGCATTTTCAATGCATTCAATTTTCCCGGCGCATTACCTGGGGAATTTTCACAACAAAAACCGAATGAGCACGGTTTTTTAGTATACCAGGGTAAATCTCTTTTATGAAAAAAGTAACTGTAATGATTGCCGCGGTTGTCCTGGTAATAGCTGCCTGCAATAATGCAAACGATAAGACACCTGCCACAGACACTATTAAATCAACAACACCCATCGATACAGTAAAGATTGATACAGTTAAGCCAACAGACTCTATAATAAAGGGCTAAAGTTGGTTGCACGTAGTCAAATGTGTAGTTGGCCGGCTCCGCCGAGTGACCGGTATCATCCGGCCTCCGGCCGTAAACTCCACTCATCATTTTACCTCATTTTTAAATACCTATTGCCCTTTACCTTTGTTCAAACTATTACCGTCATTGAAGCATCTCTCGGCCCTCAATAAATATTTCTGGAAATACCGTAAGCGTTTTTTTATCGGGATCTTCTTTGTAGTTGCTTCCAATTACTTTGCAGTGCTTGCCCCCCAGATCACGGGATTTGTGGTGAACCAGGTACAACAAAGATTACCAGGCGCACACCCGGCCGCTACCAGGCCCGTTCATGATAAACTGGTGGACTGGTTCATAGATTCTGTACAGACAGGAAATTTTAGTTTCGGATGGCTCATTGCTTTATGCAGCATCACCATATTGGGTATTGCCATCATCAGGGGTATCCTGATGTTCTTTATGCGGCAAACGATCATTGTGATGAGCCGTCATATTGAATATGACCAGAAAAATGAGATCTACCGTCATTACCAGAAACTGGATACCAATTTTTATAAGACACATAGCACTGGCGACCTGATGAACCGGATGACAGAAGATGTGAGTCGTGTGCGAATGTATATTGGCCCGGCGATCATGTACCTGATCAACCTGGTAACACTGATCGGTTTCTGCGTGGTAAACATGCTTCGCAAAGATGTGCATCTTACTTTACTGGTGCTTGCACCATTACCCATACTCGCCATCACCATTTACCTGGTGAATAGTGTGATCAACAAAAAAAGTGAAAGAATACAGGCATTGCTATCGGATCTGACCACCAACGCACAGGAATCATTCTCAGGTATCCGTGTGATCAAATCCTTTGTGCAGGAAAAAGCCATGCTTGGTTTTTTTAAGAAAAATAGTGAAGCGTATAAAAAAAATGCTGTTGGTCTTGCCAAAGTAGAAGCGATCTATTTTCCAAGCATGGCACTCATGATCGGCCTAAGCACATTGGTAACGATTATGGTGGGAGGGATGCAGGCGTTACAGGACAGCAGCAAAGTAGGACTGATCGTAGAATTTGTGATCTATATTAACATGCTTACGTTTCCTGTAAGCGCCATCGGCTGGACAGCCAGTATGATACAACGCGCGGCCGCATCACAAAAAAGACTGAACGAATTTCTTGAAACCGAGTCCACTATCGCCAATAACCCGACGCCATTGGTAGTACCTGTAACGGGTGATATTGTATTTGACGATGTGAATTTTACTTACCCGCATACAGGGATTCATGCAATCAGGAATTTTAACCTGCATATTAAAAAAGGGGATAAGGTATTGTTATTGGGAAGAACAGGAAGCGGTAAATCAACCATCGCACAATTACTTCTTCGCTTCTATGATCCAACAACGGGAAATATCAGGATCGGGAGCAACCCGATAAAAGAAATAGAATTAAAAACACTGCGTGAACAGATCAGTTATGTGCAACAGGATGTGTTCCTGTTCAGCGATACAGTAAGCGATAACATCAGTTTTGGCCTTGCAAAAACAACCACACCTGAACTGATACAGAAAGCAGCGGGTTTTTCCAGTGTTCACAAAGAGATCATAGGTTTTAATGAAGGCTATGATACCATGATAGGAGAGCGGGGTGTTACATTAAGCGGCGGCCAGAAACAAAGGATCTCTATTGCAAGGGCATTGATCAAAGAACCTGAGATCGTTGTATTTGATGACTGTTTAAGCGCAGTAGATGCCAAAACGGAGCATGAGATCATTGACAATCTCTACCGGTACCTCCATGATAAAACAGCAATCATCATCACACACCGTATTTTCTCTTCCTTCCGTTTTGATAATATTATCGTACTCGATAACGGCGAACTGGCCGAACAGGGAACCCATGAAGAACTTATGGCAAATAATGGGTATTACGCGGAATTGTATCGGCTGCAGCTTACAGAAGAGAAGTCAGCAAGTCGGTAAGTCAGGAAGTCTGAACTGGCATCAATATTCGTCCGGACTTCCCGACTTTGCGGTCTTTTTCGGACTTTCTTCTTAAATTTTGGTAATTATAAAACATCCCTATATTTGTAAGGCTTAATTTAAAAAACCAAAACTAACAGCTGTGGCGTACGAGAACAACGACAAAAAAATGGAAAGTGTTTACAGTAAACGGATCAGGGCCGGTAAAAGAAGAACCTATTTTTTTGATGTAAGAGCTACCAGGGGTAACGATTACTTCCTGACCATTACCGAGAGCCGTAAGCGCTTTGACGACAACGGTTATGACAGGCACAAGATCTTCCTGTACAAAGAAGACTTCAATAAATTTATTAAGGCGCTGGGAGAAGCGATCGACTATGTGAAAACAGACCTGATGCCTGATTTTGACTTTGACGCATTCAACCATGAATACAACGATGCAGAAGGCGGCGAAGGCGGTCACTCTGAATCCCATTCAGAAGTTCCTGAAATGGTAGCTGTAGCTTCACCAGATATCGAAGCAATCGCTGAAACACCGGTTGTATCTATCAACGAACCTACAGTAGCACCAGCTGCAGATGCTTCAGGCGGATCTAACCTGGCTTCTGAAGAAGTTGACAAATGGTAATCTGAAACCTATTCAAATAATAAAGCCCTCAACTGTATTGTTGGGGGCTTTTGTTTTTAACCCTTCTCTGCGAAAGCTCTCTGTCTCTGCGCCTCTGCGGTGAACCATCCGCTTCGATAAAATCCTTTCGAAAATTTAAAACTTTTATTCACCGCAGAACCGCTGAGAACGCAGAGTCAGCGCAGAGAGGTTACAACGATTTGATCATCCATACATCACACCCGCAATGACCGGAATTGCCCATTGGGCCTTTTAAATAGGTAAACCCGAATTTTTCATACACACTCATCGCTTTTTTTAATTCAGGCATGGTTTCGAGATAAACGGAGTGGTAACCATTCTCTTTAGCCACCCGCAGACATTGATCGATCATCTGCCTGCCGAGGCCCATACCTCTTGCATTGGGAGAGAGATACATTTTTACCAGCTCACAGGTACCGCCTGGCAAACCATCGGTAGGGAAGATGCCTGCGCCACCAAGGATCATGTTTTCTTTTTCTGCCACAAAATAGGCGCTGGCTGGTGTTGACTGGAAAAGTTCAAACAGGTGGTCCGTTGTTTCATCAAAATAAACAGTACCCGGCCTGTTGGCACCAAATTCTTCCAGTGCCCGCCTGATGATGTTGGCCATGGCTGCATTGTCAGCGGATTGGATGGGGCGGATGGTGATGTTTTGCATCGGTACTAATTTTGTAAACCTCCGAATAGAATATTGAACACTGAGGAATTTTGAATGATGAAATGACGGCCCTGATAGAGGCTATACTTCATCATTCAAAATTCCTTGTTCAACGCTTGTGCTAAAGCTTCAGCGCCGGAGGAATATTCATTATTTTCTCAGTTCTTTAAAGGCATTAATCAACCCATTCGTAGAAGCATCATGTGAACTCACAGCTTCTTCATTGGCCAATTCCGGCAGGATCTCGTTAGCCAGTTGTTTGCCTAACTCAACACCCCATTGGTCAAAACTGAAGATGTTCCAGATCACACCCTGTACAAAGATCTTATGTTCATACAAAGCGATAAGGCTACCCAATGTGTATGGAGTGATCTCTTTTACGAGAAAAGAATTGGTGGGCTTATTTCCCTCGAATATTTTAAAAGGAGCTAATTTTTTGATCTCATCTTCTTTTTTATTGGCCTTCATCAGTTCCACTTTTACGCCGTTCTCTGTTTTGCCATTCATTAGCGCTTCTGTCTGGGCAAAGAAATTGGATAAGAGTTTTACATGATGGTCGCCGATGGCATTATGACTGATCGCCGGTGCAATAAAATCACAGGGTATCATACAGGTTCCCTGGTGTATCAGTTGGTAGAATGCATGCTGGCCATTGGTTCCGGGTTCTCCCCATATTACAGGACCGGTTGAGTAGTTAACTGGGTTACCGCTGCGGTCGATGGATTTGCCATTGCTCTCCATATTTCCCTGTTGAAAATAAGCGGGAAAGCGATGCATATACTGATCGTAAGGAAGGATGGCTTCGCTTTGTGCACCAAAGAAATTGGTGTACCATATTCCGATGAGCGCCATCAATACGGGAACATTCTTGTCAAATTTTTCTTTCCTGAAATGTTCATCTACTTTATGCGCGCCTTTCAATAACAATTCAAAATTATCGTAACCGATGGTTAATGCAATGGATAAACCGATGGCACTCCACAACGAATATCTTCCGCCAACCCAATCCCAGAATTCGAACATATTGGCTTTATCAATACCGAATGCAGTTACTTCTTTTTCATTGGTACTAAGCGCTGCAAAATGTTTGGCAACATGCGCCTCATCTTTTGCAGATTCTAAAAACCAGTTCCTTGCCGTATGGGCATTGGTCATGGTTTCCTGCGTGGTAAATGTTTTGGATGCAACGAGGAAAAGTGTTTCTTCAGGATTTACTTTTTTTAATGTTTCGGCAATATGCGTACCGTCCACATTACTTACAAAATAAGTTTCAATCCCTTTTTTCCAATAGGGGCGAAGCGCTTCTGTAACCATATAAGGGCCAAGATCACTACCGCCGATGCCGATATTAACGATGTATTTTATCTTCTTGCCTGTATAGCCTTTCCATTTGCCGCTATGGATCTTTTCGCAGAAATCTTTCATCTGTCCCTGCACTTTTTTGATCCTGGGCATGATGTCTTTTCCTTCCACCAAAATGGCGCTGTCGGAGAAATTGCGCAGCGCTGTGTGCAATACCGAACGCTGTTCTGTTTCATTGATCTTGATACCGGCAAACATATCATGGATCGCATCTTTTAACTGGCAATCTTCCGCCAGTTGCAAAAGCAATTGCAATGTTTTTTGATTAATGATATTTTTGGAATAATCAAAGAGGATATCTTCCAAACGGATCGAGAATTTCTGGAAGCGGTCCGCATCAGCGCTGAACAGGTCGCGCATATACCTGCGACTCATTTCTTCTTCGTGGTGTTTCTTTAATAAGAACCATGCCTGCGTATTCGTTGGATTAATTCTGGGTAACATAGCTGTGCTGATTATATTGTTTCTCTTTCTGCAGTTAAATTCTATAAGCTGTTAATGACTTCGATTGTCCGCTTAACATCTTCCGGATGAATATCAAGGTGAACAACGATCCGTACCTGTTTTGGGGAAATAGCGATCACAAAAATATCCTGCTCTTTACATTTCGCGGCCAGTTCAGGAGCTGTGTATCGCCCTTTCACTTCAAAAATAATGATATTGGTTTCTACAGGTAATATTTCTCCTACGAAATCCTTTGCCTGCAATGCCGCTGCGATCTGTTGCGCACGCTGGTGATCATCGGCAAGTCTTGCCACATTGTTTTCAAGCGCATAAATGCCCGCTGCCGCCATAAAACCTGCCTGCCGCATACCGCCACCAAAGACCTTGCGGATACGCCTGGCTTTTTTTACCAGCTCTTTGGTACCTATCAGCACACTTCCTACCGGTGTACCCAATCCCTTGCTTAAACAGATAGAGATGGAATCGAATACTTCACCATATTGTTTAAACGTCTCGTTTTTTGCTACCAGTGCATTAAATAAACGCGCACCATCAAGGTGCAGCTTCAACTTATGCTGGAGACAAACTTCCTTAATCGCCTGTATATCATTAAAATCATAACAGCTTCCACCGCCACGGTTTGCCGTGTTTTCAAGCGAAACCAGGGTAGAAGCGGGTTTATGAACATCATCCGGGTTGATGGATTCTTTTACCTGTTCGGCAGTTATCCGGCCCCGGTTACCCTCTATCAAACGCACGGAAGCACCTGAATTAAAAGCGATCCCGCCACCTTCATACTGGTAAACATGCGATAACCGGTCGCAGATCACTTCATCGCCGGGTTGTGTGTGGCATTTGATGGCGATCTGGTTGGTCATGGTTCCACTCGGACAAAATAGGGCGGCTTCCATTCCGAAAAGCGTAGAACATATCATTTCGAGGTGATTAACGGAAGGATCCTCACCAAAAACATCATCACCCACTGCTGCCCGCATCATGGCATCAACCATGAGGTCGCTGGGGCGCGTTACCGTATCTGAACGAAAATCTATCATAAGTTTGCGAAGATAGTTTTATTGGAATGTGAATCCGCCGGTCTAATAAAAATTTAAGGATTGACCTGAGCTTGCGTCCTTTATCTCCTGCATATGCGGGATTCACATCATAAAATTTTCAAATTTCAGGTATAAATACTGCGTTTTTTTGCCCATTACGGCAAGTTTTTCCACAAATACTGGGAAAACAGGGCGTTGCAACGTACCTTTGCAGGCTTCTGAACGGAGGACTGAAAATTTTACAGTTTCCTTTACAGCGTTTGCAAAACATTTGGGGTCTATTAGTCGTTTATATATAAATAGTAATTACACATCATGAGGCAGCTCAAAATCGCAACCCAGATCACTAACCGTGATTCACAAGCCGTTGAAAAATATCTCCAGGAAATTTCGAAGATCCCGATGATCACCCCCGAAGAGGAAACCACCCTGGCTCAGCGGATCAAAATGGGCGACCAAAGAGCGTTGGATAAGCTGGTTCAGGCCAACTTACGTTTCGTGGTTTCCGTAGCAAAACAATACCAGCACCAGGGTCTTTCCTTAAGTGACCTGATCAATGAAGGAAATCTTGGTTTGATCAAAGCTGCACAGCGTTTTGATGAAACAAAGGGTTTTAAATTCATTTCGTATGCTGTATGGTGGATCCGTCAGTCAATTCTGCAGGCTTTGGCTGAACAGGGAAGATTGGTGCGTTTACCACAGAACAAGATCGGAACATACAATAAAGCAAATAAAGCGTACATGGCTTTCGAACAGGAGCATGAGCGCGAACCATCAACAGAAGAACTGGCAGAGATACTGGAGATGAGTGAAACAGAGATCAATAATATTTTCCAGAGCAATACACGTCATACTTCATTGGATGCACCGGTACACGAGGCAGAAGATGTTGCCATGGGTGACCTGTTGGAAGGATCGGATGATACAGATGAAGATGTGATGAAAGATTCACTTCGTGAAGAGATCCGCCGCGTATTAAAATCACTCAGCCCGCGTGAAGCAGAAATTGTAAATGCTTATTTCGGCCTGGATGGAGAAAATGGTGTTACCATTGAGCAAATTGGAATGAAATACGATCTTACCAAAGAGCGTATCCGCCAGATCAAGGAAAGGGCGATCAAACGTCTGCAGAAAGCACGTTACAGTAATGCATTGAAAGCTTATTTAGGATAATCAGTCTTACATTATCGATACAAAGCCCCTCTGCAGCAACAGAGGGGTTTTTAATAAAGGAAAGCCATAAGCTGTGAGCAAAAGCTCATAGCTTTCTTAAAACAATTAATTTTACATAATGAAAAAGTGGAGCTTCTTTCTGATCTGCATCGCGATGCTCCAGGCTTGTGAAAAAGATATCACGATAGAACCTGCACAAACGGAGCCAACACTTGTGGTAGAAGGACAGATAGAAAACGGACAGGCACCTACAATTTTTTTATCAACTTCACTGAATTATTTCTCTACCATCGATGCTGCCACTTTGAATAATACGTATGTACATAGCGCGAAAGTGACCATCACTTCAGGAAACAAAACCTACACGCTGATCGAGTTTTCCGTACCACTACCCAATGGCTATTTCGCATATTATTACAGCACCAATGTATTCAGCCCAACGCCTTTGCTGGGTGATCTTGGTAAAAAATATGACCTGCGCATCGAAACAGGCGGTAAAGTGTATACTGCAACAACCAATATACCCCAGCTCACAAAAAGAATTGACTCGCTCTGGTGGAAGAAAGCGCCAAATAATCCTGATACAACGAAGGCCGTATTAATGGCGCGGGTAACCGACCCGCCAGGTTATGGTAATTATATCCGGTATTTTACAAAAACGAACCGTGATGATTTCTATCCCGGCCGTAACAGTGTGTATGACGATCAGATCATTGACGGAAAGACATACGATGTGCAGATAGACCAGGGAATTACACGGAATAATAAACCAACAGGGGAAGAATATGGTTATTTTAAAAGAGGAGATACGGTGACCGTAAAACATTGCAATATTGATAAGGCAACCTATGATTTCTGGAGAACATGGGAGTTTAGCAATCAATCCATAGGCAATCCATTCTCTACACCCGGGAAGGTCATGGGTAATATCAGCAATGGCGCTTTAGGTTCTTTTTGCGGGTACGGAATACAGTATAAAACCCTGATTATCCCCAAATAATCCTTGTTTGTGTAAAACCAAAGATGGAGAACCGCGGTGGAGTAATATTTTTGTTCGTCTAAAAAATATAAATAGCAAGTATGGCAAATGAGGCTACAGAAAAAGTACATGTATTGATCATCGGTTCGGGTCCGGCAGGTTATACAGCAGCAATTTATGCAGCAAGGGCAAATATGAAACCGGTTTTATACCAGGGTATCCAGCCTGGGGGCCAGTTAACAATCACAACAGAAGTAGAAAACTATCCAGGGTATCCCGATGGAATACAGGGGCCCGAGATGATGGTTCATTTTGAAAAACAGGCCGCAAGAATGGGCGCTGATATACGTTATGGATTGGCAACAAAGGTTGATTTCAGTCAACAACCCTATAAAGTATGGATCGATGAAGAAAAGCTGATCGAAGCGGACTCAGTGATCATCTGTACCGGAGCCTCAGCCAAATGGCTGGGATTACCAAGCGAAGAAAGACTGAATGGTTTTGGCGTAAGTGCCTGTGCCGTTTGTGATGGTTTTTTCTTCCGTGGAAAGGAAGTTGCCATTGTTGGGGCAGGTGATACAGCTGCAGAAGAAGCTATTTACCTTTCTAAATTATGTACCACCGTTCACATGTTTATCCGCAAAGAAAAAATGCGCGCCAGTAAGGTAATGCAGGACAGGGTACTGGCAACACCCAATATCAAAGTTTACTGGAACTCCGATACGGATGAAATTTTAGGAGAGAAAAAAGTAGAAGCTGTTAGAATAAAAAATAACCAGACACAACAAACACAGGAGATCCCTGTCAGCGGATTCTTTGTGGCCATTGGTCACCAGCCCAACAGCGATATTTTCAAAGACTGGTTAACGATGGATGAAACAGGTTATATACTCACCGAACCCGGCACATCCAAAACAAATGTGGAAGGTGTTTTTGCCGCGGGGGATGTACAGGATAAAAACTACCGCCAGGCAGTAACTGCGGCAGGCAGCGGGTGTATGGCTGCATTGGATGCGGAACGGTATTTGAGTGCGAAAGGACTTGCGTAACTTTAATTAATAATTAGTAGTTAATAGTTAATAATTATTGAACCCCGAAGAAGCAGATCGTTGTTTTTTTCGGCGTTTTGTTATTAGACTATTATTAATTCAATTATTAACTATTAACTACTAATTATTAATTGTTTTCCTCTATGCTTTCAATTCATCTCCACAACCTCATCCTCTTCGCCCATCACGGCATTTATGAAGAGGAGAAAATTCTTGGTAACGAGTTTGAGTTGAATATTACGATCAAACATGTGCCCCAACATTTGCCCGTAAAACATTTAGCTGATACCGTTGATTATGTATCGGTATATGATCTTGTGAAAAAAAGAATGGCTGTTCCAACCGCTTTACTGGAGACAGTGGTTACAGAGATCGCAACACAGATCCTTGTTCAGTTTTCACTGGCAGAAGAGGTTTTTATTTCCATCCGCAAAATACATCCACCTGTTACACAAATGCGTGGGAGCGTGGGGGTGAGTTTTGAATTGAAGAGAAAAGACCTGGGATAAGTTAAAACTGAAAAGTCGAAAGTTAAAAATGCTTGCGGCTTATTGACTTTTAACTCTTAACTTTTAACTTGCCGCAATGAAACTATTCCTTTCTATTTTCCTTTCCTGTGTAATAATGACAGCGCACGCGCAGGACATCAACGTGCTGTTAAAAGAAGCCGACAATCTTGAAAAACAGCAAAAGGAAACCGAGGCGCTTGAGAAATATAAATTGATCCTGTTGCAGGAGCCCACACAGTTAAAAGCATTGGTTAAAGGTGCAGAGTTGAATGCATCATTAGGCAACAGGCAGGCTGATAAGAACGGCAAACGATTGTATTATGAAACTGCCTTTTCATTTGCCAACCGCGCTTTCCAGGCTGACAGTAACCAGGCAGATGCTGCCTATGCCATGGCGATGGCTTCCGGTAAAATGACGGAAGTTGAAACGGAAAATAAAAAACTCGTAGCGCTTGTAAAGGATGTAAAATATTATGTTGACAAAGCAATAGCGCTCAACCCCAACCACGCAAAAGCTAATTACACCATGGGTAAATGGCATTATGAAATGGCCAATTTATCCGGTCTTAAAAAAGTAGCAGTAAAAATGCTATACGGCGGATTACCTCCCGGTACAATGGAAGAAGCGATCCAATACATGGAAAAATGTAAAACACTGGAACCCTATTTTGCGGCCAACTATTTAGACCTTGCCAAAGCTTATAAAGACGACCACAAACCAACACAGGCAATTGAGGTATTGAATAAATTAGTAAAACTGCCAACAAGAACTACAGATGATATCGCTTTAAAAGCAGAAGGAGCGAAGCTGCTGGCCTCTATGCAGTGATTTTAATTAGTAATTAGCAGTTAGTAATTAGTAATTGAGAAATCGTTTAAAGTGCCGGCTTATGAAGCAAAAATTAACTACTTTCAGCCATAATTACTAACTACTCATTCCTAATTACTAATTGTCTTCCCATGCTTCAACAACAATTCGAACAGGCCGCTGCTGACAGTAAAAATTTAAGCGCAAAACCTGATAACGATACCCTGCTTAAACTGTACTCTCTATACAAACAGGCAACAATAGGCGACAATACCGAAAGTGGCCCTGCGAATGCTTTTGATTTTGTGGCGAGGTTCAAACATGAGGCATGGGCGAAATTAAACGGTATGTCTAAAGACGATGCAATGCAGCAGTATGTTAACCTGGTTACTGAGTTAAAAAAATAGATCATTTTGCTAAATCAAAAGTCAAAATTAAAAAGTCAAAACTGGTAGCGTATTCCGATTTTGACTTTTTAATTTTGATTTTTGACTTTTATATCTTCCTGTATTTCCACCTTCCACTCCGCATATACCAGAATGAAGGAATAAAAATAGTGGTCCAGTAGATCCATTCGCTTGCCCAGCCCCATGCAATGGGGAGGTTCAGTTTTTCTAAAACTATATAAACATAGATGCAATAAAAAGTGATCGCAGCTACTTCAGACATCAGGTTCATTTTTGAATTGCCTGTACCTGTTACAGCATTCATCCACACAACTGAAATAGACATAAATACCAATGCACTTGAAACAATGCGCAGAACCGGTATGGCCGCTGATATGAAATCTTCGCCCTGTCCATAAATTGATAAGAACAAATGTGGGAACACATTGAGAAAGATACAGACCATCAATGCAAATCCAACACTCCAGTACATGATACGATTAATCAGTTCCGGCACTTTGTGTTGCAGGTTCTGGCCGATCACATTACTCACCATGGTATTGGCTGTTGCCGCAAAGGCCCAGGTAAAACAGCCAAAGAAACCGAATATGTTCCGCATGGTATTGGAGATGGCAAGATCTCTCTGTCCATGATGTTCTATCAGGATATAAAAGAATTCCCAACTCATGATGCTGATCGTATGTTGAAGGATCAGCGGGTAAGACTGGTTAAGTATCAATTTGATATTGGCCGCATCATAGGCCCAGTTCTTAAAGAGTTGTAATTGTTTGGTGATACCATTCATTCGTATCACCACAAAGATCACTGCCAGTCCCGCAAATTCAGAAATGATAGATGCATAAGCTGCACCATCAAAACCCAGGTTCGGCATTCCGAATTTTCCATAGATCAGGGAATAATCAAAAAACACATTGGTCACGGCTTCGGTAGCCGTACCGATGATCAGGTATTTACTTTGATTGGTGCCTACCAGTAAAGCATTCCGCATCTGGTATAAATACAGGAAAGGCAACCCCAATATGCGGATGTTCAGGAAGCGTACACATACCTGAACACTTTCGGCATCATGCAGCGACCAGCCCAGTACCGTCGGTGCCACAAAAAAAGTAAGCAGCATTCCAAAAAGTGCAAATACGATCGCTATACGAACACCCTGTGAAAATAAATTACCAATTGCATCTATCCGGTTCTCGCCGGCGCGGCGGGAGATGAGTGCCTGTAAACCATTGTTCAACCCATGACCCACCACCGCAAAAATAAGATAGTATACCCCTGTTATCCCCGCAAGCGCTAATGCCCGTTGACCCAATCCTCCCAGGAAAATATTGTTGGTGATAAAATTGATCTGCGGAACAATGATCGACGCAGTAATAGGCAGCGCAATACCGAGTATCTGTTTGTTGCTGATATTTACCTGGAGATTGAGTGGTTGAGAAGCGTTTGCCATTGGAGGCGTAAATTAATTAGTAATTAGGAATTAGTAGTTAGTAATTGTGGCCCGCAAAGGTGAAAAACACTACATTGATAAATGACTGCAAAAATAAATCAAACATTAGAACGCAAAGCCCCTGGCAGACTCTGTTCCAATTACTAATTACTAATTACTAATTAATAATTATTATTGCATTGAATTAATCCTCATGGCGCGCAAGATCATTGGTTATTATGCTGAAACCGGGAATGCTCAGGCATCAGATGCCGACCAGTTGATTGTTGAGATCAGCCGCAGCCAGGTGGTTTGCCTGGTGAAAGGATCAGCCTCGCAGGAGATAGAAGGGTTTGAGATGTTTGAACTGGATAAGGAACATACTGACTGGAACGATATCTTTTATGCCTTACGCACCGATTCTGAAATCCTGAACAGGTCGTTCCGTAATGCGCATTGCTATTATAATTTTGAAGAAGCCCTCATCATACCCGGCAAACGTTTCACAGCAGGTTCTGCGGAAGATTACCTCAATTTGCTATATGGAGAAACAGACAGGCATGATATTAAATACGATCCTATCAACGCAGATACACAGCATATGATAAATACCTATCGTGTAAAGAAATCGATACACGAACTGGTAGGAAGACATTTTTTATTATACAAACCCCATCATTCCTATTCTGCTGTATTGCAGGATATCCTGACAAGAACAGACCTGGCCGATCATTTTATTAAAGCACAGTTTTACAAAAGTCATATGATAGTGGCGGTTGTAAAAAGCAGGCAGTTACAGTTGATACAGTCTTTTCCATTCGCGGTAAGTGATGATGTTATATATCATCTTGCCAACATCAACGGGCAGTTTGCATTGGATGCCGCCCACTCACATCTCGAGATCAGCGGCAGTTTTGAAAATGGTTCTGCATTACACCAGCAATTACAATCCATGTTCGGACTGATCACCATGGATACCATGCATGCAGATGGTATTTTCAAATCGGTGTCCGGTTACCCTTTACATCATTTTACCCCTTTTTATAAACTCATTGTATGAGGATCATTTCAGGAAAATGGGGTGGGAGAAGGATCAGCCCACCGGCCAATATGCCGCATACAAGACCCACCACAGATATTGCAAAAGAAGGTCTGTTCAATATACTCCAGAACCGGATGGATTTTGAAGGCATCAAAACACTGGATCTTTTCGGTGGCACAGGTTGTATCAGTTATGAACTTGGATCCCGCGGCGCAGCAGATATGACGATTATTGAAAAAGACAACACCATGCATGCCTTCATCAAAAAGAACATGGATATGCTGGGTGCCGAAAATACAAAAGTGCTGAAGATGGATGTGTTCTCTTATCTCAACACCTGCAACGAACCATTCAATTTTATTTTTGCCGGCCCGCCTTATGCACTCGGCAGCATTGATGAACTGCCGAAGATCATCGTTGCCAGGAAACTCATTGCCAAAGGAGGATTTTTTGTGCTGGAACATACACCACGCAATCAGTATGAAAAATTTGAAGGGTTTAGCTTCCTGCGGAATTATGGTACTACTTTATTTTCTTTCTTTGTGAACGAGCAATAAACTGTGCCTCCGTGCCTCTGTGTGCAAATTATTCTCACACAGAGGCACGGAGGCACAGTTAAACCCTTTTCGAATATGAACAACCCCATTTTCATAACAGGTATCGGCACCGGTGTTGGTAAAACACTTATCTCAGCCATTGTAACAGAAGCACTCGCCGCTGATTACTGGAAGCCCGTACAGGCAGGGTATGTAGATGGAACGGATACAATGACCATACAGTCCTTACTCAACAATACAGTTTCTATTGTTCATCCGGAATTATATCGGTTACAAACACCTGCTTCACCACATATTGCTGCAAGGATCGATAAGATTGAGATCAATATTGATACTATCACGCAAACTGCATCAACAATATTAGATTCTATCGCTCCTAAACAACTCGTGATAGAAGGAGCAGGCGGCCTGCTGGTTCCATTAACAGATTCATTAATGGTGGCTGACCTGGTCAAAGCACTGAATGCGAAAGTGATATTGGTGAGCCGTAATTATCTCGGCAGTATCAATCACTCTTTACTTACAGCCGCTTATTGCCGCTCGAATGGAATAGATGTTGCAGGATGGATCTTTAACGATGATTATATGAACTATGAAAACGAAATAGTGAATTGGTCAGACTATCCTTCCATCGCTTCTGTACCAAAACTGGCAACGATCAATAAAGCAACCATAAGCGCAGAAGCTATCCGTATTAAACGATCTTTGCTAGATAAATTAAACCTGTCATGAACAAACAGGAACTGCGAAAATTATACAAAGCAAAAAGGGATGAGATCCATTCCAAAGAACGGCTCAGGTTAGACGATCTGTTATTGCTGCAGTTCCAGCAGTTTGATTATTCTGCTGTACAAACCGTTCTCACATACTGGCCCCTGGCAAATAAGGCTGAGCCAAACACACATCTTTTCTCAGGTTATTTACGCCATATGCTACCCGGCCTGGTGATGGCTTACCCTTTAACGGATCCTGTCTCATGTGAAATGAATGCATTGGCCATCCACGAAGACAGTATCTACCATACGAATCAATGGGGTATTACTGAACCAAAAGAAGGCACAGTGATTGATCCAAAGAGGGTTGATCTCATATTCGTGCCCCTATTGGCCTATGATAAACAAGGCTATCGCGTAGGATACGGAAAAGGCTTTTACGACAGGTACCTGGCCCAATGCAGGGAAGATATTGTTAAGATTGGATTCTCCTATTTTGATCCGGTGGATCAGATCACCGACACCGATCAATTTGACGTACCTTTGACCTATTGTATCACGCCTCATCAGACCTATGAATTTTAACACGATATTCCTTAAATCATTCCGTGTTTTACTACTGCCTTTTGCGCTGATCTATGGACTCATCATTTTTATACGCAATTGGCTCTTTGATAAAAAATACCTGAAATCTGCACAGTTTAATTTCCCACTGATCTGTGTCGGCAATCTTTCCGTGGGCGGAACAGGCAAATCGCCGATGGTTGAATACATTATTGAATTGCTGAAACCCAAATTCAAAGTAGGCACATTGAGCCGCGGATACAAACGCAGAACCAAAGGATACGCATTGGCGAACCAGTATACCACGGCACTTGATATAGGCGATGAGCCCATGCAGTTCCACAGCAAATTTCCCGATATAGCAGTCGCTTCCTGTGAAGAAAGATTGGTAGGTGTGCCGCATTTACTGCAGGATGTACCAGGATTACAGGCGATCATCCTGGATGATGCATTTCAGCACCGTTCCATAAAAGCAGGATTAAACATACTCCTTTCAGAATACAATGATCTGTATTCACACGATTTCTTTTTGCCAACCGGTGATCTTCGTGATCAATGGTCATCTGCAAAAAGGGCGCAGGTGATCATCGTTACCAAATGCCCTTATGATCTCTCTGCCGAATTAAAACAGAATATCATACGCGACCTGAAACCCGAAGCTTTTCAGAAAGTATTTTTTACAACGATAGAATATGGAACACCCTATCATATTTTTAACCACGGCGATGAATGGATGATCACCCCAAGGGATGAAGTATTACTGGTTTGTGGCATCGCTAATCCGAAGCCGTTAAAGGAATATCTGCTGGCAAAAACACATACCTATTACCAACAGGATTATTCTGACCATCATATTTTTTCCATTGATGACCTGAACGAGATCAAACAGAAATTTGACGAGATAGAGGCAAAAGACAAAATGATCCTCACCACGGAAAAAGATGCCGTGCGTCTCATCAAGTTCACTGAACAACTGGCTTCACTACCCATGTATGTGCTACCCATACGGCACTTTTTTTTATTTGAAGAAGGACAACAATTTAACCAGCTAGTGACTGATTTTATTACGAACTTCCAATTCAACCCAACAACATGAGCAAAGCAAAAGCAAAAAATAAATCAAAACAAAAAGCAAAATCTAAAATAACCGCACAGTTAACACTCAAAGGGAAACTGGAAGTAACCCGTTCAGGAATGGGTTATGTCATTATCGAAAATGTAGAAGGAGATGTGCTGGTTCGTCCCGGTGATTTCAATACCGCATTAAATGGTGATACCGTACGCGTAAAAGTGGTGAGAGAAAACATGCGCACCGGTAAAAAAGAAGGAAAGGTTACAGAAGTGGTGGTAAGAAAACAGACAGAATTTATCGGGCATCTACAATTGTCTACCAACTATGCATTCTTTATTCCCGATACAGATAAACCCATGCCCGATCTTTTTATTCCATTAACAGAATTGAATGGAGCAAAGAATAAAGACAGGGTAGTGGCCCGTTTACTCAAATGGGATAAAGATGACAAGAAACCTGTCGGCACCATCGTAAGCATCATGCTACCGGAAGATGAGAATGATGCAGCCATGAAAGAATTATTGGCACAGGCCGGCTTCCCGCTATTTTTCCCGGATGATGTGATGGAAGAAGCGGCACGTTTACCTGAAGTATTGGATACTGCCGAGATCAAGAAAAGAAGGGATTGCCGCGACATACTCACTTTCACCATCGACCCGGTTGATGCAAAAGATTTTGATGATGCCATCTCTATCCGCAAACTCAGCAACGGCATGTACGAGATCGGTGTGCATATTGCCGATGTGAGTTATTATGTGATACCAGAAACAGAACTCGACCAGGAAGCATACAAACGCGCCACTTCGGTTTATTTACCCGATCGTGTGAATCCAATGCTTCCCGAAAAAATATCCAATGAATTGTGTTCACTCCGTCCGCATGAAGACAAGTTTACTTTCTCCGCTATTTTTCAAATGGATGCCAAGGGGGTGATCAAACAGTACTGGTTGGGAAAAACAGTGATACACTCAGATCATCGTTATGCTTATGAAGATGTACAGGAGATTATTGAAACCAAAAAAGGAGTGAACCAGGATGAGATCTTATTACTGAATGATATTGCACAGCGTATGCGAAAAATACGGTTCAGCAAAGGTGCCATCAATTTCTCGTCTACCGAGGTTCGTTTTAAATTAGATGAAAAAGGAACACCTATCGGTGTGATGGTAAAAGAAAGCAAAGAATCACATCAACTCATCGAAGAGTTCATGTTGCTTGCCAACAGAACCGTTGCGGAGAACGTAGCCAAACTCAAGATCAATAAAAAAGCGATCCCGTTCCCATACAGGATACACGACAGACCTGATGTAGAAAAGCTCACACCTTTTATTGCATTCGCAGCAAAACATGGTTATAAATTTGATGTATCCACACCACAGGCCATCGCATTCAGCTTTAATAAAATGCTGGCAGAAGCAAAAGGGAAACCCGAACAACATGTATTGGAGCAATTGGGTATCCGTACTATGATGAAAGCGATCTATACCACAGAAAATATTGGCCACTATGGATTAGGCTTTGAACATTATTGCCATTTCACATCACCCATCAGGCGATACCCCGATGTATTGGTACACCGCGTTCTGGAATCCATTCTCGAGAACAAACCATGGATTGATAAAAAGATGGAGGAGAAATGCAAACACAGCAGCGAACGTGAACGCGCTGCCATGGAATGCGAACGTGCCGGAAACAAATACAAACAGGTAGAATTCCTCAAGGGACATCTTGGTGAAGTATTTGAAGGGGTGGTAAGCGGTGTATCCAGTTTTGGTTTCTGGGTAGAAACGGTTGCACATAAATGCGAAGGATTGGTAAGTATCATTGGCTTATCCGACTACGATGATTTCCGCCATGTTGAAACCGATTACAGCCTTGTAGGCAGAAGAAGCGGCCGGACTTTCCGCATGGGAGATAAGGTTTTCATCCGCGTAGTCTCCGCCAACTTAGAAAAAAGACAGTTGGATTATGAGTGGGTGATGGGAGAGGGCATGGAAACAAAAATGCAAAAAGGAAAAGGAAAAACTAAGAAAGAAAAATAAAACTCAAAAACAAGAAACGTAAATAAACACATCGGGTGCCTCGCAGTGACGTTCAACGTCTAGAATTCTCTGTGAACCTCTGTGTACTTTGTGTCTCTGTGTTGAAAAAAAATATTATCCGAAGACATCAGTTTGTTTTTTTTCAACACAGAGACACTGGGATACAGAGTTACACAGAGGTTTGTTCTGTTTCGTGGAAGATGATTCCGTGCTCGGCCAATACTTTTAATACCGGCTCATAAATACCAGCAATGATCGGAATATGCAAACCCGTTTCATTGA
The DNA here is from genome assembly GCA_040388475.1 of Bacteroidota bacterium. GTDB lineage: Bacteria > Bacteroidota > Bacteroidia > Chitinophagales > Chitinophagaceae > Sediminibacterium. The sequence goes on from JAZKBT010000002.1 coordinate 774,347, forward strand.
TCTTTCCTTCCAGCAATAAAGTCGCCGCAATTCCCAACGGCAATCCCACAGTCTTTGCCATTGCTGTATGCAAATTATCCTCACCCTTCACCACGAGCTCGCTTTTGACTTTTGATTTTTGATTTTTGACTTCATATTCTATCTCATGCAACATCACAATCATATCTTTATCCTCTTCCTCCAGCACCCATTTCTTTTCTAAAATAAACTGGAGCACATCTGCAGCACTGCAATGACCTTTATTGATGAGTGTTGTATCATCCCATCCTAAAAAATCAAACTGTTCTTTTAGCAATGGATCAGTCAGCAAAGATTCTTTCTCTCTGAATGCATTGCGCAGGAAAGCAGAAATCGTGAGGCTATCAGTATCAAACAAATGCTTTTCATCCGTCAACCCAAGATCAATAACAACATTCCATCCTTTACAAAAATCAGGGTGGCGCAAAGTGGTTCGGATGAATGTTTCCGTCTCTTCCAATTCATATACAGGAATATAATCCAACGAATCTCTATTCGGGTAATAGGCAAGTTGTCCAAGATCTTCTATCGCAACCTCCTCACAATCCACGAACAGCTCTTCATACTTTTCACTTTTTACTTTTAACTCTTCCCTATATACCGCCCCCGCTTTCCCCGCCAGCACTACGTTCCTCGGGTTCCAGCTGATTTTATAATGCCAGGGATTGGTATCACTTTCCGGTGCTACCAATCCGCCGCAATGCGAAAGAAAAGAATGGATCTGTCCACCTAATTCTTTGATACGATGTATCAGCTGCATCGCGCTCATATGATCGATACCGGGATCCAGTCCCATCTCGCATAAAAAAAGAATGTTCTTTTCTTTGATCTCATCAGCCAACTGCCTGATCTTATCATCCACATAAGAAGCCGTTAGCAAATGTTTACCAAACGCCAAACAATCGAGCGCCACCACGTAATGCAATGATGGGGGGAGAAGGGAGATGACCACATCAGCATCTTCTATTAATGCTTTTCTTTTTGTTTCATCTTCAATGGAAACGCCTACAGCCTTAACCAACGGATGGTCACCCACTTTGGCCTGTACAGCTGCCAGGTTCACATCTGCAATGGTAACCAGCCATTGTTTTTGCATTGCAGTTTGCTTCAGGTAATCGATCAGCACCGTTGCCGATTTGCCGGCGCCAAAAAGGAGGATGTGTTTCATTTGTAATGATTCAATTCAGGGTTAAATATAGCGAGGTCATTTCAGAAAACTAACCTGTTCAATTCAATAGAATGGCACGCAGATGACGCGGGAAAAACGGATTGATACTGATTTGATCCGTTAAAATCCGTTTTT
>JAZKBT010000003.1:0-2125 GCA_040388475.1 Bacteroidota bacterium
GTGCCATAAGACAGAGATGAAGTCGTATTGGCGACATTGTTCCATGTGGTTCCGTCAACAGAAGATTCCCATCTCAGCACTGAGCTTACATAACCTGTGAGCGAAAGTGTACCTGTATTGGCAGTGGCACAAACGGTGGCAGCACTTGCAAGTGTACCTGCAACAGTTGGCGGATGAACAGTGATCTCTACCGTACTCTGTGAAGAAGAACAAGGTGCATTGGAAACGGTCCATATAAACTGGTAAACACCAGCAGTCAATCCGTTAACAGTCGTACCCGGATCATTTGCATTGGTAAATGTTACTCCGGTAGGATTGGTTCCAGCCGCTGTCCAAACACCTGTACCCGCTGTTGGTGCATCAGCAGCAAGCGTTGCAGCAGTTACATTACAGAGTTGCTGAGCAGGACCTGCATAGGCCGCGGCAGCAGCCGGTGTTACATTTATTGTGACAACGTTGGAGTAAAGCGCCGGGCAAACCGCATTCTGCACATAAGCCCTGTATTGTGTTGTGGCACTAAGATTAGTAAAGTCGATAGAACTGGTTGTGTTTAGAATATTATTCCATGTGGTTCCGTCAGTTGAAGATTCCCATCTCAGCACTGAGCTAACATAACCGGTAAGTGTAAGTGTACCTGTATTAGCAGTGGAACAAACCGTGGCAGCACTTGCCAGCGCACCTGCAACAGTTGGTGGATATACAGTGATCTGAACAAAAGTTTCCGAATTAGAACAGATACCGTTGGAGATGGTCCAGAAAAACTTATAAGTACCTACAGTGAGTCCATTAACAACACTGGCCGGATCTAACGCGTTACTGAATGCAACTGTGGTAGGATTAGCCGGATCAGCTGTCCAGGTACCCGTACCGGAAGTCGGTGTATTACCGGCAAGTGTTGCTGTAGTGCTGTTGCAAATAAATTGATCAGGACCTGCGTTGGATGGTGTAACCAATTCTAAAACGGTAACCGTTGCCGCAATACCGGAATACAATGGCACACCTGATAAATTCTTTACCAATGCCTTGAAGAGCGTAGTTTTTGTTAAATTATTATACATAAGGGTATCCTGATCAGTACCTACCGTACGGGGGATCACATTCCAGCTAACTCCATAATCTTCGGATGATTCCCATTGCAGAATAGTTCCCTCGTAGTCGGTTAATTTAAGTATACCATGATTGTCATTGGTACATACCACTGCATCCGGTCCGATCTGGCCAGGCCTGGTAGGAGGTTCTACCTCGATCTTCAAGATATCTTCAGACACTGCGCATACACCATTGGAAACGGTCCAGCGTAATTCGTAATAACCAGTTGTATTTGGGGTTCCTGGTATATAAGTCAATCCACCTACCGTTGCTTTCGGATCATGCACATTAGAAAAACTGACGTTAGTGGGTCCCGATACCCATGTCCAGGTGCCAATACCAGAAGTAGGCACATCAGCATTCGCCAGTGTGCTGGTAATACCGTTGATCACGATGATAGGACCGTTTGCTTCTGCGGTACTCACAGCCTGCACCACATTTACAGTTACTACATTGGAATACAATGCCGGGCAAACACCATTCTGAACAGAGGCCCTGTATTTTGTTGTTGTAGAAAGATTTGTAAAGTCGACAGAACTGGTTGTGTTGAGAATATTGTTCCAGGTGCTTCCATTATCAGTAGAAGACTGCCAGTTAAGAATACTGCTGCTATACCCGGTGAGTGTCAGTGAGCCGGCATTGGCGGTTGCGCAAACCGTGGCATCGGAAGCAAGTACGCCAGGAACAGTTGCACTGTAAACAGTAAGCTGCACAATATCCTGCGAAGCAGCACAGGATCCGTTGGCAACACTCCATGTGAATTGATAGACACCAGTCGCTAATCCATTCACAGATGTTCCGTAACTATTTGCATTGGTAAAAGAAACGGTAGTAGGGTTAGCCGGATCAGCTGTCCATGTGCCTGTACCTGAAGTTGGAGGAACAGCATTGAGTGTGGCAGAAGTGGTATTGCAAAGAAGCTGGTCAGCACCTGCATTGGCAATGCTCACTGCCGGCAGAACAGTGATGGTAGCAATGTTGGAATACTGCGGCGCACAAACACCACTCTGTACAGACACCCTGTATTGTGTTGTTT
>JAZKBT010000003.1:2225-216660 GCA_040388475.1 Bacteroidota bacterium
CCTGGTCAGCACCTGCATTGGCAGCGCTCACGGCCTGCAGAACAGTAATGGTAGCAATGTTAGAATACTGCGGCGCACAAACACCACTCTGTACAGACACCCTGTATTGTGTTGTTTCAGTAAGATTGTTGTAGGCAATGGTGCTGGTGGTATTCAGAATATTATTCCATGTACTACCATTATCAATAGAAGATTCCCATCTTACTACAGCACTTGTATAACCGGTGAGAGTAAGAGTGCCTGCATTTCCTGTAGCACAAACAGTAGCGCTTGCAGCAAGTGTACCCGGTACTGTTTGCGGATTAACGGTGATCTGCACGATATCCTGTGAAGTGGCACACAAACCATTTGACACGGTCCATATGAATTGATAGATACCAGTCGTTAATCCATTCACTGATGTCCCACGGTCATTTGCATCGGTAAACGTAGCGGTAGTAGGATTAGATGGATCAACTGTCCATTTGCCTGTACCTGAAGTTGGAAGAACAGCATTAAGTGTAGCAGAAGTAGTACTGCAAAGAACCTGGTCAGCACCTGCATTGGCAGCGCTCACGGCCTGCAGAACAGTAATGGTAGCGATATTGGAATACTGCGGTGCACAAACCCCACTTTGTACAGACACCCTGTATTGCGTTGTTGCACTAAGATTGTTATAAGCAATCGTGCTGGTGGTATTCAGAATATTATTCCAGGTGCTTCCGTTGTCAATAGAAGATTCCCATCTTACTACAGCACCTGTATTCCCTGTGAGTGTGAGTGTACCTGCATTTGCTGTAGCACAAACACTGGTACTTACATTAAGCGTTCCTGGTACTGTTTGTGGGTTAACCGTAATCGTAACTGCATTTGAAGCAACCGCAGAACAGTTACCGCTCTGTACGATCACCCTGAATAATGTGGTAACAGTAAGGTTGGTATAATCATAAGAATTGGTTGTGTTGTTGATGACTGTTGGCCAGGTAGTTCCTCCATCAGTAGAAGACTCCCAACGAACAATGGTTCCATTATTTCCCGATAAGGTAAGTGTACCGCTATTACTTGCTGCACAAACAGAAATACTCGAAGAAAGTGTACCCGGAATTGTTGTAGGGTCTACCGTGATAGATGCCGGGCTTGCATTTGCCGCATTACAACCGCCGCTTTGTACAACCGCCCTGTAATAAGTAGAAGCAGTAAGATTATTGTAAGTATAAGAAGCAGTTGTATTGTTGATCACAGTTGGCCAGGTAGCCCCGCCATCTGTTGATGATTCCCAGCGAACAACATTTCCTGTATAACCTGTGAGACTAAGTGTACCACTGTTAACACCGGAACATACCGTTGTATTTGATGATACAGTTCCTGCAACAGTAGGAGCTGCATTCACAAGCGTAACAGTAGCTTGTGATGCAAGACATGATCCGTTACGGATGGTCCAGGCCAATACATACGTGCCCGGTACCAGGTTGGTTACACTGCTGTTTGTGGATGATATCGCACCAAAATTGACTGTTGATGGTCCCGATATCATTGACCAGCTACCCGTTCCGAGTACAGGACTATTGGCAGACAGCAAGGCGTTGGTTACATTACATAAAGCCTGGTCAGGACCGGCATTGGCAACAGTGGGCATTCCATACACCAATACATCTGTTGAATCGGTTCTGCTACAACCCAGCGGGGAAGTTGCGGTGATGCGATATCGCTCGGTAAGATTGCTTGTCGTATTGTTTGTTAATATATCATTGATGGTCGTAACAGATCCAGGAACTGCATTTGCTGAATTTCCTGTGATGGTTCCTGTTACCGCAGAAGAGCTCCATGTATAACTGGAACCCGCAATAGAACTACTGAACTGAATATTGGTAGAAGCGCCTGTACAAATCGCTGGTGCATTGTTTGTGATCGTAACAGCAGGTTTCGGATTAACAGTTACCGTAAAAGCAAATGGGGTGCCGGTGCAGGTAATATTGGATGGCGTAAAAGCATAGGGCGTGATCGTATACACAATAACCGCATTATTCACTGGAGATAAATTCACCAGCGAATCGATGATATTGCCTGTTCCGCTGGCAGTATTACCCGTTGCAGAACCGGCATTTACAGAAGATATCCATGAGTACACACTTCCCGGAATGGCAGCAACCGGTGTAAAATTCAATGCCTGGTTTGAACAGATGGTTTGTGTTGCATTGGTTCCCGTATTGTTTGGGTAAACCCTTAGTGTCATCGAATCGATAGCCGTAGTACTACCACAGTTACCATTGGAATTCAAATTTGAAGTGGCACTTAAATATATTTTAATGACGCCGCCAGCTTTATCAGCCGTGCTTAGTGTATACGTGGTGCTTAACGCAGTCGGATTTGAAAATGTTCCCGATCCTGTTGTTGTCCAGCTGAACACATTGGCAACAGGTGAAGCTTTTCCTACCAGTGCAATAGGTGCGGAATTAAAGCAGACAGTAGTATCACGCGATCCTTGAATAGTATCAGCGGATGCCACTTTTTTATAAACCATTTGCGTATCACTGCAGGTAAGGCCGTTGGTGGTGACTTGTGCTATGACCTGGTACGAGTACCCCACCTGCATTTGTAGCGTCAGATATTGTGAAGTTGCCGATGAAGAGCCCTGGTATGAAAAAGGGCCGCCTGTTACGCTCCATAAATAAGTAGAACCTGCATTCACGTTGGTATAGGTTACACCATAATCGGCATCGTTCGCATCAAAATGGGAAATGCCCGTATTACATTCTATCCAATCTGGGTGCAGTGCAACTCCCGCACCGGTAACAACCAGTGTAGTGGCAGCAGAACATCCCGCATTGGTAACTGTATAGCTGATGGTTGCAGAACCTCCTCCGGTAATGGTAACAACTCCTCCACTGTTTACTGTAGCTATTGCCGTATTGCTACTGCTCCATACACCGCCGGGAGTAGTATTGCTTAAAGTAAAACTGGTTCCCTTACATCCCCCGGTTGTACCGGAAATATTGGTGATAGCTGCTACAACAGGTGTTTGGTTAACGGTAATATTTGAAGTAGCTGTAGCTGTACAACTTTTAGAATCTGTTACCGTAAACGAATAGGAGCCCGATGCTGCAGCTGTTGCATTGGCGATTGAAGGATTTTGTGAGGTGGATGAAAAACTATTGGGCCCCGACCAGTTATAGGTATACGGGCTGGTTCCTCCTGAAGGGGTTCCTGTAAGGGTGATGGAATTACCAGAACATATAGGGCTGTTACTGCTAATGGCAGCAGTAGGTGAAGCATTTACAGTAAGTGTGATGCTGTTAGATACAGTGGTACAGGTAGTACTGGATAAACTGGATACATCGGGCCCGACAACTACCCGGTACATACCTGCGTCTGAAACCAATGCACTAGCAATCGGAAAATTATTGGCGCTGGTACCCGCTGTGCCAATATTGCTCCAGCTAGATCCGCTATTGGTACTTTTCTGCCATTGATAAGCAGGATTATTGTAGGGACTATTAACAAGGGAACTGCTGATCGTAGTGCTTGTTCCTGAACAAATGGCAGACGCTGAACTTAGTGTAACCGTAGCAGTTGGTTGACAGGAAGAAAAAACAATATCATCCAACGCAAGATCATTACCACAATAACTTGTCGCCGAACCATTCGCATCCCGCATTTCCAGCTTTAACGATGTAGTGCCGGCTGGTAAGGAAAAAGTAGTTCCATATTGTTGCCATAAGGGCTGAGAATTGGGGGTGGGTGTTAAGGGAAGATTACCGGTAGTAAATTGCTTTAAAATATTCCCTGAAAGATCTTTAATTAAAAAAATTACACTAGGATATTTATAGCCTGTTCCACAAATAGGAAGCGTGCCGGAAGTCGTATTCATGTTAGCCAGCCATGCAGAAAAACTAAAGGTAGAACCCGGGCAAAGATTATCTACCTGGCGGCTAAAAAAGAGATCTGAATTGCCAATCCCCGCATTCACAAGAAACATGTTTCCTTTATTGCTGGGATCGGTATGATCACCCAATTGGGCCCAGTCTGCTTTAAAAGCATTGTCACCTCTGGCAGTTAAAATATATTGCCCGTCTGAAAGAGGATTGTTATTTCTAAGGTTGGTAGGATAGGAATAACCGGTAATAAACCCCGTTGGCACTGTTTGAATGCTGTTGGTAGAGCTACCATTGCCAAAATCAATACTAAATACAGTTGCCTGGGCGCTGCTTGCGCAAACACCTTGCGCTATGGATCTTGTACACATGCATAGACACGCACACAGTAACAGATGTATATACCTGTTGGCTTTCATGGATACTGGGGGGCCGCCGGATTAAGCAGCGTTTTGGATATTGGATAATGAACAAATAAATATACGGGCAAAAAATGCGTTTGTTGCCTGCCTGGCAAAACTCAGTGATAATACCTTTTTTGCGCGTTTATTCAACTGGAATTTCTTGTCCCGTTTTATTTGCTTTCTTTGTAGTTCTAATTAAGTAACATGTGGTATAAAGCAGGGTGGTTTATTCTAAAATATCGATTAGGACTATTACTCATATTATTGGCGGCAACAGGGTTCATGGGGTGGAAGGCATCGCAGGTACAACTGAGCTATGATTTTACACGGGCGCTCCCTACCGACAATCCGAAATACCAGGATTACCAGGCCTTCCTGAAGAAATTTGGGGGAGATGGCAATACAATGGTGATCGGTATGAACACCGAAAAGTTCTTTACGGTTGATTTTTTCAATACCGTTGGAGAATTACATACCCGGCTAAAAAAGATCTCGGGCGTTGTTGATATCCTCAGTATTCCCGAGGTAATGAACCTGCAGAATGACAGTATAAACCATAGACTTGTTACCCAACGCATCTTTCATTACCCCTACACTTCGCAGGCATTGCTTGACAGCGACCGGGCCGTTTTTGAGAACCTTCCATTCTATCGTGACATTAGCTACAATCCCGAAACGCGTAGTTATATTATGGGTGTTACGGTTAACAAGGATACGATCAACAGCAAAAGCCGAACGAGGTTAATTAATGATATTTTAAAAGAAGTAGAACAGTTTGAAAAGAAAACAAATGTAACAGTACATAGCAGCGGACTTCCTTTTATCCGTACAACTATAGGTAACAGGATTAAAAATGAAATGAACTGGTTCCTTATCGGCTCATTGGTTTTGTTAGTGATCACTTTATTGATCTTTTTCCGCTCCGTTAGTGCAACCTTCATGAGTTTACTCGTGGTTAGCATGGGCGTTGTGTGGAGCCTTGGAACCATTGTTTTATTGGGATATAAAATCACACTCTTAACAGCACTCATTCCACCATTGGTTGTTGTGATCGGAATTCCAAACTGTATTTATTTCCTGAATAAATATCACACTGCATATCGAGATATACATGATAAAGAAAAAGCACTGATCACTATGGTGGGCCGTATGGGCATTGTAACACTTTTCTGTAATATCGCCGCGGCTATCGGGTTTGCAGTGTTTGCCTTAACACATAGCGATTTGTTGAAAGAATTTGGCGCAGTGGCCGGTATCAACATCATGGTGCTGTTCCTCATCTCTTTGGTTTTTATTCCTGCAGTACTCAGCTATCTTCCACCGCCAAAAGAAAAACATACACGTTACCTTGACAATAAATTTTTAGAGAAAATTTTATTGAAAATCGAGAAATGGGCCTTCCATCATTCCGGTTGGGTGTATGCAGTTACGGCAGTAATCACTGTATTGTCGGTACTTGGAATTTTCAGGATAAAAAGTGAAGGATTTATTGTTGATGATCTTCCCAAAAACGATAAAATATATACCGATCTTAAATGGTTTGAAAACAATTTCGGCGGAGTAATGCCATTGGAGATCGTGATCGATACCAAAAAGAAAAAAGGGATCTTCCGTATCAAACCCATCACAAATATTGAAGCGTTTTCTTCCTATATAGCGGCTAATCCTGCAACAGCAAAACCACTTTCCTTTGTTGAGTTTTTAAAGTTTGCCAAACAAACTTATTTCGACGGCGATAGTATGAGTTATACTGTTCCCTATGAGAGTGATCTTGTTTTTATGGCGCCTTATTTACAGGTGAAAGCAGATACTGCTGCGTCTAAAAAAGGGATCTCCAGGCTGATGAATAGTTTTATGGACAGCTCACAACAAATGGCCAGGATCAGTGTGAATATGAAAGACGTTGGCAGTGCACAATTACCCATCTTGCTGAAAGATTTTGAACACAAAGCGAATGAATTATTTGATACGGCATCTTACCATGTAACATTTACAGGCAGCAGTGTGAGTTTCCTGGAAGGCTCAAGTTTCATCATCAAAGGTTTAAAAGAAAGCATTTTCTGGGCCTTTCTCCTGATCACGCTTTGTATGCTATACCTTTTCCGGTCGCTCCGGATATTGGTTTGTTCGCTGATCCCCAACCTTATTCCTTTATTGGTAACGGCAGGTGTGATGGGTTGGGCGGGCATCGCTTTAAAACCGTCCACCGTACTTGTATTCAGCGTAGCGTTGGGTATAGCCATTGATGTGACCATCCGTTTCCTGATCAATTATAAACAGGAGCTGCCGCATTATAATCAACAGGTACCGCAAACACTGGTGCAAACCATCCGCCATACAGGCATCAGTATCATATATACATCACTTGTTTTGATCGCAGGTTTTATCATTTTCTGCCTGAGTGATTTCGGGGGTACCAAAGCGCTTGGATGGCTCACATCGCTCACCCTCGTGGTAGGAACGATCACTAACCTGGTGCTCTTGCCGGTGCTGATTTTGAGTACTTCGGGCCGAAAAAAGAATGCCGGGCCCAATGTTATTTAATAAGACCCGAATTGTTAAGCCGTACCTGATTCGAACCTGATACAGGGCTCCGGCACAAATAATCTGCATTTTACATACTTTTTGCCCGGAAAGGTATATGAAGTGTGACACCTGCCAGGTGTGAGTCCGATAAATACGGGTTTCACGATATCCAGCGGGAAAATTGTACGTAAACCAGGAAACCAGGCCCTCTGGTATTATATATTTTCTAAAAAAACGGGGTCAGGGGTAAAAAAATCACGTTTGGAGCATCATTTTTACGTTTTTAATAGATGAATCTGCCTTAAGCAGCCAATTCTTAAGTTTTTCTGTCTAAATTCCATCTTTAAAAAACTAAAAAACTGCGACATGAGAAAATTGATCACGCTTTTTGCGTGTGTAGTGCTGCTGGTAGGCCAGCTACACGCACAAACCCGCAAACTATCCGGTAAAGTTACAGATGCCCGGGATGGTACACCACTGGCGGGTGTTTCGGTAATAACACAAGATGGCAAATCAGGATCAAGAACCGGTGTAGACGGCAGTTATACCATAACTGTTCCCAATGGTACCACCGGCCTGGTATTTTCCTATGTGGGATTTCTTAATTCAACCGTGCCATTAGGTACTGGATCTTCCATTGATGTAAAATTAAGGATCGATGAGGCTAACCTTTCAGAGGTAGTGGTTACATCTTTTGGAATCAAAAGAGACAAAAAATTATTGGGGTACTCCACGCCAACTATATCAGCAGAAGACCTGACACAGGTTCGTAACTCGAACTTATCCAACTCCCTGGTTGGTAAAGTTGCAGGTGTAAGAACACAGGGCTCAGGCGGATCTTTTACAGGATCAAGTATCCTGATCCGTGGCTACAGCTCCATGACAGGAGGCAGCCAGCCTTTATTCGTAATTGATGGTGTGCCTGTCAGCTCAGGTGGTGGTGGTGTTTCATTGCAGAATGGTACTTCACAATCAAACAGGGCAGTAGATATCAACCCTGATGATGTGGAAAGCATGACCGTGTTAAAAGATGCATCGGCTACTTCATTATACGGTTCCCGCGCTGCGGGTGGTGTGATCCTTATCACAACCAAAAAAGGAACACGCAAGTCGAAATCTTCTGTAACTGTAAACAGTTCTTATTCTGTTATATCAGTTAACCGTTTACCTGAATACCAGAATGAATATGCGCAGGGGTTGGGTGTGGCGCTTGTTACCGTTCCTGCTACTCCCGCTGGTCCTAACACTATCTATAATGCCACGTATATTAATAATACGGCTTCCTCATGGGGACCAAGGATCGCAGGTCAATCTGTTACGAATTATTTCGGCAAGCCTGAAAGCTTGACGGCTTTTCCTAATAATGTGTCTGATCTTTTTCAGAATGGCTATAGTGCACAGAATTCGGCAAGCATCAGCGGTGGTACTGATAAAACAACCTACAGGGTATCTTACAGCAACACGGAAGAAACCTATGTATTAAGAAGCAATAAGCTCAGCCGTAATAACCTTTCCCTGAACCTTAATTCAGAGGTTACGTCTAAACTTACTGTAACAACTTACCTGAATTATAACAATACTTCTTCTATCCGTACACAGCAGGGTAACCAGTTGGCCAACCCAATTTTCAGGGCATGGTTCATACCACGCAGTTACGATCTGACCAATTCTCCTTACTATGATCCTGCTACAGGTAACCAGTTATTTTTTGGCGGTGAGGACAATCCTTACTGGTCAATGGAAAACGTACGTTACAATGATGAGGTTAACCGCTTCTTCGGTAACGTGGGATTAAGATACAAATTTAACAGCTGGTTAAGTGCCGACCTGAAAGTGGGAGCCGATATGTATACTTTCAAGGCGCATGGCTTTGATGAGATCGGATCACGCGGAGGCGGTAACACATCAGCAGGTGGTTTAGGTGGTGTTGCAGAAACAAGGAACCAGACACGTAACTACAACTCTTACCTTACCTTAACCGGGTATAAAAAATTCGGTAATATCGGTGTAACCGTTACCGCAGGTAATGAGATCATCGATAACCAGTCGGATAACGTTGGTGCAACGGCTACCACTTTAAGTATACGTGGTTTTGACCAGTTAAAGAATGGATCTGTACTGGCAAACTCGGCATCTACCACACAAACAAGAACAGTAGGTGCGTTTGCTGAAATGGTTCTTGATTACAAGCACTGGTTGTCGTTGGATGTTAAAGCACGTAATGACTTCCCTTCTACATTGCCAATAGCCACACGCTCAACATTCTATCCGGCAGCGTCTGTGTCGCTTAATTTGACTGAGGCCTTGCCTTCTCTCAAAACAGACTTTGTTAACCAGGTAAAACTAAGAGGAGGATTGGGAAGAGTGGGTAATGGCCCGGGTGCATACAATACAGATAACTATGCAGTAACAGGTGGCGCATCAGATGGCTTTGGTCCTTCTATCGTTACTCCGTACAACGGATTGCTGGCGTATACTATCAGTAATTCAGCAGGTAATGATAAACTCGTTCCGGAATTTACAGACGAGTGGAGCATTGGCGCAGACATTGCTTTATGGAACAACAGGATCATACTTGAAGCCAACTATTATCAGCGTAAACTGTCTAAAGGTTTATTCTCTGTGCCGGTTGCCGCATCATCAGGTGTAACTTCTGTATTCCTCAATGCAGGAGAGATCGAAACAAAAGGAACTGAACTGGGTCTTACATTGGTTCCTGTACGTTCAAAGGATTTCAGCTGGACAATCAGCGCCAACTATACACAATTCAAATCAATGGTTACGAAACTGGCACCTGGCGTGAAAGTGATCACATTGGGTGGTTTTACCACACCTAACGTTCGTTTGGTGGAAGGTGATGAGTACGGCCAGATTTACGGAAGCAAATACCAAAGAGATGCACAGGGTCGGTTAATCCTGCAAACAACCGGAAATAATGCAGGCTTGCCTCTGGCAACTGTTGACGTACTTAAGATCGGTAACCCGAATGCAAAATATACAATCGGCATCAGCAATACTTTCACGTACAAAAATTTCACACTTGATTTCCTGATCGATATCAGGGAAGGTGGCGATATCTATTCGCGTGATATTAAAGATCTGCGCAGCAATGGTGTAGCAATAGAAACAGCAGCATTGCCAAGAACTGATAAAGACGGTATAACCGTTTTAAGGAACTATAAATTTGAAGGTGTGGACGCTACAGGTGCTGCAGTTAATATTCCTATTACTGCAGAACAGTATTATGGAAACGCAGGTGTGTTTACAGCTGCTGAAGGCTTTATTTTTAACACTTCATGGGTGCGGATAAGAGAAGCGAACGTGACCTATAAGTTCCCTAAAAAACTCATTGACAAATCACCGTTTTCAAATATTGAATTTGGTGTATTCGGACGTAACCTGTTCCTGTGGGCGCCAAACTACCCGCACTTCGATCCTGAACAGAATGCGTTCGGAACAAGCAATGCACAGGGTCTTGAATTCAATGCAAATGCTTCAACACGCAGTATGGGTGTTAACTTAAAACTGACATTCTAAAATTTCCATTAAACAAACAATATGAACATGAAAAAAATAATCATAGCCGTAATGGGAATTGCTACCATCAGTACATTCTCAGGCTGCCAAAAATACCTGGACGTCAATAAGAGTCCGAATAACATTGTAGAAACAGCCGCTCCGATAGACCTGTTGCTTACCAATGTAACCATCAACACCGGCTTCCTTGGCGGAAGTGATATTTACCGCTGGGCGGCTTTGTCTGCGCAGCAGTTATCCGGGCAAACAACCGGTGGTGAAACACAAACACAACAGGCAGAAAAAGGATTGATCCCATCAAGCGATGTAAACAATGCATGGAACAGTTACTATGCAACGGTGTTGAATGACATCGAAGTGATCATCAAACTGGCTAAAGCAAATAATGCCCCTTATTACAGCGGTGTTGCTAAACTTCTGAAAGCGTATACTTACCAGATCATTGTTGATGCATGGGGTAAAGCGCCATTTACAGAAGCAGAACAAACAACCGGCAACCTGTATCCTAAGTTTGATGACGGTGCAACGATCTACCCTGCACTGTTCACTATTATTGATGAAGCGTTGGCGGAATTGAATGGTACAAGCACCGGTTTACAGCCGGCCAGCAACTCAACTATTTATAGCGGCACGTTTGCAACCAAAAAAACAAACTGGATCAAATTCGGTAATACGTTAAAGCTGAGAATGTTGCTGCATCAGTCAAAATCTGATATGGCAGGAATGGTTACCAAAATGAATGCACTCGTTGCCAGCGGAACTTTTATGGCAGCTGTTGCAGACAATTTTGAAATGCCTTTTCTTAACCAGGCCAACAGGTTCAATCCTTTGCACCAGTTTGAGATCAGCCGTGGTAACTACCTGTTCCCGAATAAAGTTATCGTGGACATGATGAATACCAAAGCCGATCCAAGAAGACCTTTCTACTTCACACAGTTTCCTGCTGGATCCGGTTCTTATGTGGGAGCGAAAGCTGCCGATCCTGCTTCTCAGAAATATTCACGTATACATACCTATTTCAGAGGCGCTGCAACTGGCGGTACGCCAAATGCAGATGGTTCGTATAACCCGCTGGCACCAGGTGGCCCAACCTACACAGGTGATGCCCCAATCCGTATGTTAACCTTTGCAGAATATAATTTCATCCGTGCCGAAGCAGCATTGTATGGTGTAACGGGCGATCCACAAGCTTTCTTCACCGCAGGTATCACTGCTTCTATGCAGAATGCCGGAGCAACCGCTGGAGATATTGCTATATACCTTGCAGCCAACGGAACTTTAACAGGAACCACTGATCAGAAACTGCAAAAGATCATCGAAGAAAAATATGTTGCAAACATGGGCGTACTGATGGAGCCATGGACCGATTACAGAAGGACCGGTTATCCTGCCCTTGTAAAACCATCCAATGGAATTCACCCGGGTATCGTTCGTTCACTTCCTTTCCCTCAGGGAGAAGTGGATGTAAATCCGAATGCACCAACTCAAAAAACAGATCTTTCAGCAAAATTTGTTTTCTGGGATAAATAAATCTTATCCAGCCATTTTAAAAAAAGCCATCCCGCTGCAAGCGGGATGGCTTTTTTGTGACGTCTATCGCCGATTTTTTATACCGATTTTAAACGCACACATTCATATAAATCATAATTCGGTTGGCAATGGGGTGATCAAAGGCTACACTGCGACCATTTTTCTAAAAACAGGAGTAACGGTAAAAAATGCATTTAAACCATTGTTTTTACATTTTTAATGGATGAAATGTGGTTTTAAGCAGCTTATTTTTAAATTTTTCTGTCTAAATTTCATCTTTCAAAACCCCTAAAAACACTGCAACATGAGAAAACTAGTGATTTTACTGGCGTGCTATGTCCTTATCATCGGACAGCTCGGCGCACAAAGTAACAGAACGGTTACAGGATCTGTAACCGATGACAAAGGGCTACCTCTTGCAGGGGTAACCGTAACGGCGCTCGTAGACAAAAAAGTCTCTTCCACAGCTATCAGCGATGGCGCGGGAAAATTCTCGATCAGGGTAACCGACAAAGTAAGGACGCTCCAGTTTACTTACATCGGCCTCGAGGAACAAACGGTTTCAATAGCCGGTAAGTCTGATGTTTCCGTGAGATTAATATCCAATTCCGCAGCCCTTTCTGAAGTGGTTGTGGTAGGGTATGGTACACAAAAGAAAAAAGACATCACTGGTAGTATCTCCAGCGTAAAAGGAGAAGCGCTTGCTAACAAACCCGTTCAAAGCTTTGAACAGGCACTCGGTGGCCGCGCAGCGGGTGTTCAGATCACTATTCCAAGTGGTGTGTTAAATAGCCCGCCTGTGATCAGGGTACGTGGTACCAATTCCATTTCCCTTTCTTCTTATCCATTGATCGTGATAGATGGGATACCTACTTTCACAGGTGATTTCAGCTCAACCAGCTCTGCAGGTAACGCACTGGCAAGCCTGAATCCAAATGATATTGAAAGCGTAGACGTTGCCAAAGATGCTGCTGCAACAGCTATCTATGGTAGCCGTGCTGCAAATGGTGTATTATTCATCACCACAAAAAAAGGTAAATCCGGCCGTTCAAGAGTATCACTCGATAGCTGGGTTGGATGGAGTACGGTTCAACGTCTTCCTACTGTATTAAATGCAACAGAATATACCAACTATAAAAACGAAGCACTTACCAATGCAGGCCTATTCAGTGCAACCAACCAGTTCGCATTGCAGACAGGTCCTGATGGAAAAACAATCGATACAAAATGGGCCGATTATGTTTACCGCCAGGGTATGCAGAGTGCTCATTCTGTAAGTGTATCCGGTGCTAATGAAGCAACCAGTTATTACTTTTCAGGTGGCTACACCAAACAACAGGGTATCATTAAAAGAAATGATTTTAACAGGCTTTCTTTATTAATGAACATCGATCACAAAGCAGGTAAATATGTTAGCCTCGGTGGTAAGATCCAGTATTCAAATGAAGAAAATCTTTCTGCTGTAAGTTCAGGTTCATTGGGTGATGCCTTCTCTACTGCCGGCCTCGGCCGCGTTGTATTGGTAACAGCGCCTAATATCTCTCCCTATAATAATGATGGTACCTACAACTATTCCGGAGCATTGATCGGAGTCGGTGCCAATAAACAGGGACAGGTGGGTTTCAACAATCCTGTTATCCAGCTTGACCAAAACAGGGCCGATGCTTATACAGACCATATCATCGGTAATGTATATGCACAGATCAAACCATTTAGCTGGGCAACTTTACGCACTACTTATGGGTTAGATTATATATTGGTAGATAATGACCAGTATTATAGCCCAATCTCCGGTGAAGGCTTTGGTAGCAACGGTTCTGTAACAAGCAACTTTACAAAAAATAAAAGAACTGTATGGACCAATACCTTACAGCTTGATAAAACTTTCGCAGACAAACATGCGGTAAGTTTCTTAGCTGGTATTGAGCAGCAGCGTTCAACAGCGTCTGGATATGGTTTGAACCGTATTACGGTTTCTGATCCTGCATTTACCAATATACAGGGTGGATGGGCCACGCCTAACGCTGCCGGTTTATCCATTGGTGAGAACTACCTGTATTCCCAGTTCGGACGTTTGACTTATACCTACAATAGAAAATATACGATCAACGGAAGCTTACGTCGTGATGGCGCTTCACAGTTAGGGTCGAATTCTAAGTACGGAACATTCTGGGCCGCATCTGCTGCATGGGAAATTGCCAATGAAAATTTCTGGTCAACTGCACATTTAGACAGAACATTCAGCAGCTTCAAGATCAGGGCTAGTTATGGTAAAGTGGGTAATATTGGTGGCTTAGGCAACTTCGCTTCCCTGTCTACCTTCGGATCCGGTTTATATGGTGGTAGCTCTACCGTGGCTTTCGGTTCAGCCGGCAACCAGGATCTTACCTGGGAAACCAGCAAGAAAACAGATATCGGTATCAACTTCGGGATCCTGAAAGACAGGGTAACTGCGGAACTTACTTATTATAACAGCAACACTGATGGCCTGTTATTGTTTGTACCGCAACCTCCTTCTGCAGGATTGCCGTCCACCATTCCAAAGAACGTAGGAACCATGTATAACAGGGGCGTTGAGTTTGCCGTAAATGCAACACCTGTGATGGGCAAAGATTTTACATGGACCACTTCATTTAACATCAGTTTCAATGAAAATAAAGTAACCTCACTGGCGCTTGGTCTTGACCAGATCGTATCTTCTACAGGTGGCCTGGAAAATCCAAGTATCACCAAACCAGGATATCCGATCGGTATGATCTTCGTTACACTAACCAAAGGTGTTGACCCTGCCACAGGACGCAGGATCTATGTGAACGCTGCAGGAAAAGATGTGTATTTCCAGCATGTGGCACCAACCGGCCAGTTCCGTTTTTCTTATGCTGATGGAACTGTAGCGCCTGCAGTAAGTGCAGCGGATGCGGTTGTTTATAAAAACACCAATCCAAAATTGTATGGCGGTTTCGACAATACCTTCCGTTACAAAGGATTTGAATTAAATGCCCTCTTCACTTACCAGTTTGGTTCTTATCTCTATTATGGAACCAATGCAGGTCTTCGTGATCAGCGTTTCTGGAACAATTCAACAGATGTGTTGAGGAGATGGACCAAAGCTGGTGATATAACAGATATTCCAAAACCTGTGTTTGGAGATAACCTTTCAAACGGTTCTTCTTTCCCGCTTGACATCAACGTATTCAAGGGCGATTTCGTAAAATTAAGAACGCTGACTTTCGGATACAGCCTGCCGAAATCTATACTTGATAAAGTAAAGATCAACAACGCAAGATTGTATGTAGCGGGTAACAACCTCCTGATCATAACCAAATACCCTGGCCCGGATCCTGAAGTATCTTCTAATGGAAATGGCTCATCTAACTTTGGTATCGACAGGAACACAGTTGCCAACCAGCGTACGATCACTGTTGGTATAAATGTTGGATTCTAATTATAAACAGCTTAATTCCAGAAAAATGAAAAAAAATCTCTTATATATTATGCTGGCTGTATTAGTAATGCAGCTTGCATCCTGCGCCAAGGATGAATATCTCAATCCTGTGCCCACGAACTCGATCTCCGCTGAAACTGCCTTTGACAGTAAAGACAGGATCGAAGGACAGGTGCGCGCTATTTATGCGTCTATCAAAAATTCAGGAATGTATGGTGGCCGTTACCAGATCTTCAATGATATCCGCGGAGAAGAATTCTCTAACGACCGTACCAACGTGGTAACCGGTTTTGATGTATGGAACTATACACCAAGTAACGGTTCTACCAATAGTGTACTGAACCATTGGTCACGCGCATATTATGTGATCAACCTGGCTAATGTATTCATCGATGGTATGGCGAGTGCTAAAGCCACTGCAGTAGTGGGCGCACCAATTGCAGCAAATTTTGTTGCAGAAGCACGTTTATTGCGCGCAATGAGTTATTACTCTTTGCTGCAATTGTATGCACGTCCTTATGCAGATGGTGCAGGCAGCAAACCAGGTGTGCCTTTGCGTTTAACAGGTAATACAGGTTCGGGTGATTATGCCCTGGCCCGTGCAACTGTTGGAGAAGTATACACGCAGATACTTGCCGACCTGAATTTTGCAGAATCAAACCTTCCTTTGACCAACGCTTCTGCTTTGCTCAACACCATCCGTGCACACAGGAACACTGCTATAGCATGGAAAACACGTGTATACTTAAGCATGCAGAAATATGCTGAAGTAATTACGGAAGCGAACAAGATCGTTAATGCCACACCTCCCTTTGCAGCATCAACAGGTGTGAACCATTCTTTACAGGCTGATTACACAAATATTTTCAAAGCCCCTTATACCACAACAGAATCGATCATGTCGATGCCTTTTGCAAGTAATGAAACACCGGGCACACAGAACCAGTTGGGATACTATTACGGCCCTTCTGCATTCAATGGAGGTAACGGAGAGTATTCATTGTTATCAACCGGAATCTTATCAAATACAGGCTGGACCGCAACGGATAAACGCAAAACTTTTGTACAGGTGTTCAGCGGTAAAAGCTACCTGACAAAGTATAGTGTTCCATCAACTTTTATCGATTATGCACCGGTGATCCGTTATGCAGAAGTATTATTGAACCTTGCAGAAGCCAGGGCACGTACCTCCGCAGTTGTTGATCCGCAGGCACTCTTGTTACTCAACGCTGTTCGCCAACGTTCTGACCCGGGTACGATACTCGCCCCGCTAACTAACACCTCATTGATTGATGCGATCCTGACCGAAAGGCGTATCGAATTCCTGGGTGAAGGATTGCGTGGGCCGGATATTACCCGCCTCCTGTTACCATTACCTGCGAAACCAGGCGTAACATCAATACCTTCTTCGGGACAACAATACATCTGGCCAATCTCTTCAGATGAACTTTTGCTGAATCCGTTGGTAAAAGATAATTAATTTTTATAATGTGTTTTTTTAAAAGCCGGAACCTAGTTCCGGCTTTTTCGTTTTAATACCCGACACCCCGTTTTCAGGTCAGTTTTTCAGGGCTTTGGGATAAAAAAAACGCCCTTTCAGAATTTCCGGAGCCATACCCATTTGTAACAGAATTGTAAAAAAACAGTCTTAATTACCTTTAATTCACGCTTAAACCATGAATTTTCATGGTATTTCCTCGAAAAGTGCAGCAAAAATGAACATAGTCATGTCATAGGGTGTTGGGTTAGGATTTCTTTAACTAAATTGCCGGCCCTCCGTAAACTAAAAATTGAAAAATGAGAAAACTACTAACAATGCTCTTGTGCATGATTCTGGCTGTTTCACAACTGGCGGCCCAGAATAGAACAGTGACCGGGAAGGTCACCGACGAGAAAGGAAATCCAGTTGCAAACGCTTCTGTATTGGTGAAAGGAACGACAGTAGGAACAACTGCAACGATGGATGGCAGTTTTACGCTTGTTGTGCCGGCTACAGGCAGAACATTAGTTATCAGTTCGCTGAATTTTGTTACACAGGAGATCAGTATAAACAATAGGGCTACAGTTAATGTAACCTTACAAGCTTCTACTGAGAACCTGCAGGAAGTGGTGGTTGTTGGTTATAGCAGCACTACCAAGCAGGCCTTTACCGGTACTGCGAAGCAGGTTTCGGGCGAGCAACTGAATAAGAAAAACGTGTCAAACGTATCACAGGCCCTGGCCGGTGAAGTTGCTGGTGTAAGAGTGATCAATACCTCTGGACAGCCGGGAACGTCAGCAACGATCCGTATCCGTGGTTTGGGTTCCGTAAACGGTAACCGCTCACCGCTGTACGTTGTGGACGGTGTTCCTTTTAACGGTTCAATTAACGGTATCAATACTGCCGATGTCGCTTCTCTTACTGTATTAAAGGATGCGGCCGCTACTGCCATTTATGGTTCAAGGGGTGCAAACGGTGTAATCGTAATCACCACTTTAACCGGTAAAGGAAAAAAATCATTCATCGAAGTTGATGGTAAATATGGCACAAACTCGGCCCTGTTGCCACGCTATGATATCATCACTTCTCCTGAAGAATACATTGGTTTAGGTTGGGAAGGTGTTTACAATCAGGGTGTGATCATTGCCAATGCAAACCCTACTAACTATGCCAATACCCGTTTATTTGGCGCTGCTGGTATCAGCAATGCATATAATATGTGGAATGCGGCTACAGTTCCAGACCTGATCGATCCGGTTACAAGACAGGTAAAAGCAGGTGTAACAAGAAAATGGGATCCGGAAAGATGGAGAGATTATGGTTTCCAGTCTTCCACAAGAACTGAAACCAATATCAAAATGGGTGGCGGTGATGCCAAAACAAACTATTATACCTCTCTGGGTTACCTGAAAGATGTGGGTTATTCAATTAACAGTGATTTTACACGACTTTCTGCCCGTGTAAACCTGAATCATGAAGTAAAATCATGGTTAACAACCTCATTTAATGTAAACTATTCTAATGCCATTACTAATAACAATGGCCAGGGCAGCAGTTCGAACAGCATTTTCTGGTTTGTTGATAATATCCCTTCTATTTTCCCACTGTTCCTACGCGACCCCGTAACAGGTGCGAAAGTGGTGGATCCTATTTTTGGAGGTTATCAATATGATTACGGTGCAGGTAATGGACAATCAAGGAGCTTTGGTGCTTTGACCAATTCTATTGCTGATGCAACTTTCAATACAAGCCGTTCAACCCGTAATGATCTGACCGGTAATGCCTCTATTAAATTGAAATTTACAAAAGACCTGAGCCTTGAAAACAGGCTGGGTATGCAATACTATAATAACCTCGGCGTTACACGTAATAATAAGTTCTATGGTTCTGCTGCAAGCCAGAACGGTTCTATTTTTCATACAAGAACCGAGCTGATGAACCTGAACCTGTTGAATATGCTTCGCTACGCTCACCGTTTCTCTGCCCACAATGTGGAAGTATTGGCAGCACATGAGGCTACCAACTACAAACAGTCAGTTATGAGCGCAGGCGGTCAGAACCTGGTTGATAACAATGGACTTGAACTTGATAATTCCATTGTGAAAATACAGGGTGCGGTTGGTTCGAGCTCAAACACGAATAAGCTGGAGAGCTATTTTGGTCAGCTTAACTACGACTACGCAAACAAATATTATTTATCTGGTACTGTGAGAAGAGATGGTTCATCACGCTTTATCAAAGGAAACGCCTGGGGAACTTTTGGTTCTATTGGTTTGGGCTGGGAAGTGACCAAGGAAAATTTTATCAAAAGAGGTTCATTGCTCAATTACCTGAAACTGAAAGCCAGCTATGGTATACTGGGTGACCAGGATGGCTTTAGCCTGTATCCAGGTTACAGCAATATCTCTATCAACAACCTGAATGATCTTCCATCTTTTGGTGTACCGGTTCCGGGCAATGCCGCGTTAACATGGGAAACTTCAAAGATGGCACAGGTGGGTGCTGAATTCAGACTCGGCACCTTCCTTGAAGGTTCTGTGGATTACTACGTAAAAAATACGGAAAACATGAACTTTAACAGGGCAACCGGTATCTCTAATGGTTATGCAAGCATTACTGTAAATGACGGTAAGTTGCGTAACTCCGGTATCGAGTTTGAACTAACCGGTCACCTTTTAAAGAAGAAAGATTTCTTCCTGGATCTGAGCGTGAATGGTGAACACTTTAAGAATCAGCTGACTGCTATGCCACTTGACCCTTCTACCGGTACCAACAAACTTATCGATGTACAGGGAAGCTACGGATATGCCAAAGGCCATTCTATATATGATTACTACATACGGAACTTTGCAGGTGTTGATGCCGCCACTGGTGCAAGCACATGGACAGTTTTCTATGATGACCTTAACGGGAACAATACATTTGAAACAGGTGAGCAGATTGCAAACCTTGAGCAATTCATGATCGATAACCCGGCAAAGAAGGCTACGATTAAAGAAAGCATTACTAAAACCTACTCTCAGGCCACCCTGTATTATGTTGGCAAATCTGCCATTCCTACGCTGCGTGGTGCATTTAACCTGAGTGCCGGTTTCAAGAACTTTGACATAGCTGTGCAATTCCTGTATAGCCTTGGTGGTTATGCTTACGATGGAGCTTATGCCGGCCTGATGGGTAGCGGTCTTGTAGGTAACAATAACTTTAGCACAGACATCTGGAGCAGGTGGCAGAAAGCAGGTGATATCACTAACGTTCCGCGTCTTTCAAACAACCAGGATGCAAACGTAACCTCTGTTTCTACAAGATTTTTAACAAAAGCTGATTACCTTTCATTGAATAATGTGCGTCTAGGATATACACTTTCTTCAGGTATCATTGAAAGACTGGGAATTCAACAGGCTTCTTTCTATGTTTCAGGAGATAACCTGTTTCTGAAAACCGCAAGAAGAGGATTGAATCCTTCAACTGCAGAAACCGGTAACTCTGATACTTACAGGTATTCACCGTTATCTACTATCACTGTAGGACTAAAAGTTAGATTTTAAATCATTTAAATAGTAATTATGAAAACTAAATATTTTTTAATACTTGCTGTCGCAGCTTCTGCATTTGGAGGATGTAAAAAATCTTTCCTCGAAACGCAGCCTACGCAGTTTACCACGCCTGAGCAATTGAGCGCTGCCGCTGCCCAGGATCCTAAATTGCTTAATGGTAGCATTTCAGGTCTCTACACAACCATGTTTTCAACAGGAGTGGGTGGAACAACAGGGCATGATGACTTTGGTCAGAAAGGCATTGATATTTATACAGACATGCTTGAGTCAGATATGGTTCTGGCCGGTGTAACCTATGGGTGGTACTCCAACCTGGCAAAATACGTTGCTACCCCTAACTACACAACCAATGAAAACTATATTCCTTTCAGGTATTATTATCGCCAGATCTTCGGCGCTAATACCATCATAGACATCCTCGGTGGTACCGATGCGGTGCCTACCGGTGGAAACGCAATTACCATGGGACAGGCAAAAGCTATGAGAGCGTATGCCTACTTCTATCTGACCCAGTTGTATGCAAAAGAATATGGAGATGGAACCGCGAAAATACTTCCGGTTTACAAATCAGCAGATACTAAGTTCGCCAACCAGCCTAAGAGCACAGCTAAAGACGTGTGGGATCTGATGGTGAAAGATCTTACTGAATCCATTGCATTGTTAAATGGTTTTACAAGGGTATCCAAAGACCAGATTAACCAGAATGTTGCGAAAGGCCTGCTGGCTTATGTGCTTGCTGCAAGAGGTTCCGCAGCGGATTGGGCCCAGGTTAATACCCTGACGACTGAGATCATGGCAGCTTTCCCTAAAACAACAAAGTCTTACTACGTATATGATGGAACCAACATAGCTACAGCAGGTTTTAATCTTGTATCTAATCCAAGCTGGATGTGGGGTGTTGATTTGACTCTTGCACAGGGCCTTAACCTGGTATCATGGTGGGGACAGATCGATCAGTTCACGTATAGCTATACATGGGCAGGCGATCCTAAAACGATTGATCGCGGTCTTTATGATGCGATCAGACCTGATGATGCAAGAAAAGGACAGTTCGCTTCTCCTACAGCTACAAGTTATAAACTGCAGCCTATCAATAAATTCTTTGCGCCGGCACGTGTATCTGGTGGAGCAAGATATGTGGAAACGGATTATGTTTACATGCGCGCAGATGAATTCTACCTGTTAAACGCTGAAGCAAAAGCACGTTTGGGACAAGATGCTGCTGCAAGATCACAGCTTTCCAGTTTCCTCGCAGACAGGATCACTGATGTATCTTATATCAATGCTTTGTCTGGCCAGCCTTTGCTGAACGAGATATTTCTTCAGACACGTATCGAATTATGGGGTGAGGGTAAAGCCTATATGGCGATGAAAAGGAATAAAGCTACCATTACCAGGGGTTCTAACCACCTGTTTGAAGCTGGTAAATCCTTCGCTTATAACGATCCAAAACTCACGTTCCTCATTCCACAGAATGAAGAACTCAATAATCCGAACCTGAACAAATAGTTCACAGTTAATCACTGTATATAATCGAACAAAGCCGTTCCAATTCTGGAACGGCTTTGTTGTTTGGAGCCATTAACAAATGTGAAAGCACTTCATCGGTTTGTATCCTGTTTAGACTGTCTGCGTATATCCCAACAACACTGGCCAGGTTAATGGAATATCAAAACCTCCGTACATTTCTGGTGAGTGATGCAATGATCGTCGTGCATATCTTTCAATAAAAATGCCGGAGTATATTCTACACTCCGGCATTCGATATGTTATGATCCGATTTTGAATCGTCTATTTCAGCACCTCTGCCAGTTTCTTACCCAGTAACTCGCCTCTTAAATCAGTAGCGACTATTTTACCCTGCGGATCAACCAATACATTAAAAGGGATCGCATCAAACTGGTAGAGAGCAACCATAGGCGTTGACCAATATTTGAGATCGCTTACATGTGTCCAGGTTAAATTATCGGCTTTGATGGCTTCTGTCCAATTTTCTTTTTCCTGGTCGAGAGATACACCAAGGATCGTAAAATTCTTATCCTTGAATTTATTATACGCAGCAACTACATTCGGATTTTCTTTCCTGCAAGGGCCGCACCAACTCGCCCAGAAATCAATCAATACATATTTTCCTTTGAGGCTGCTTAAGAGGAATGGTTTGCCATTCACATCAGGTAAATTAATTTCAGGCGCCTGCTGACCCATTAAAGCATATTTCGGAACAACAGGTTTCTGAACCGTTAATACACTCTTGATCTTTGCGAGCCCGCTATGGTCCTTGAATTTGTCTAAAGATGCAGTGGCCAGGGCCAGCACTTCATCCTGGTTCATGGTTCTCGAAGCCATACCCAATGCATAATACCTCGCAGCAGCGCTTGGTGAGTGATTGATGAATTCAGACACCATCGTATTCATCTGTTTCATCTGCATATCTCTTTTCGCACGAACAATGGACAATACGCTATCGGTTGCATTTTGTTTTTGTAAAGTATCCAGGTCGGAAAATGTTACGTACAATGCTGAATCTTTTTTACGGTAATCTTCAAACAACACATGCAAAGCTTCACTTGCAGGAGAGCCTTCTACTTTATATGCACGGTAATTGTTGATGTCGAGCGTTACAGTAATATTTTTACCATCATTCACCAATAAAACATCCGGACCGTTCTCTATTACGAGACGGTACAATCCTTCTTCCTTACCCATACCGCGCAATTCAAATTTTCCATTGGGTTTAAGAGAACCGGAATCAATGACTACCGGTTGCTGCCCGCCAAAGGGTAATTCTTCGAGTGTGATCTTTTTCCCCGGTGCATGTTCAATTTTCCCGGTTACCGTAAATGCACCGAATTTTCTTTCCTGGCAGGATGCGAGGAGGAGAATGGTTGTTAGAAGTAACAAAAGTTTTTTCATTATGATCTGTTTATCGTCGTTGAATTTACTTTTTGAATAAGTATTATTTATGTTGAATGCCAAATGTTGAATGTTAAATGGGGAGGTTGGCGTTTGAAGTTGCGATCCTGCAACAGCCATTCAACATTAACATTCAAAATTCAACATAGAATTAATCGCTCAGTTTTTGTTCCAATAATTGCGTCACTATTTTCGGATCCGCTTTCCCTTTACTCCTCTTTTTTACTTCACCCACAAATAACCCGATCAAACCTTTCTTGCCTTTTTTGTATTCAGCTACTTTATCGGGCATAGATTGTAACGCTTCCATCACCCATGTTTCCAGTTCGGTCGTGTCGCTTACCTGTAACAGGTTCATGCTTTCTGCTATCGCCAATGGGGAACCATTTTTTTCAATCAGTACAGGTAATATTTTTGAAGACGCAACAGAGAAGCTAACCTTACCGTCTTCTGTTAATTGTATCAATTCTGCAAGAACGGAGGGTTGTAAATTAAAATGACCAAAACCTGTATTGTGTTCATTCAGGTATTGGCGAACAGGGCCGAGCAACCAGTTGGCAACTGCTTTATAAAGTGTTGTATGCTGAATAACAGATTCGAAAAAAACAGCCGTTTCTTTTTCATCGCACAATTGCGCCGCATCATAAGCGCTTAACCCATATTGTGTTTGGTATTTTTTTGTCAGTTCATTGGGCAAAGCCGGTAAAGCTGTTCTAACCTGTTCGATAAAATCATCTGTTAAATGAAACGGTGCAAGATCCGGATCGGGGAAATAGCGGTAATCATTG
Organism: Bacteroidota bacterium; assembly: GCA_040388475.1. Classification (GTDB taxonomy): domain Bacteria; phylum Bacteroidota; class Bacteroidia; order Chitinophagales; family Chitinophagaceae; genus Sediminibacterium. Next base: position 26,254 of record JAZKBT010000003.1, read on the forward strand.
GCTTCCTCTTTATCACGTATCGCAAAAGTGGTATCATTGGATGCGTCAAAACTGCGTGTCTGCTGCTGTACGGTGCCACCACTTTCCACTAACTGGATCATCCTGTCTATTTCATACTCGATCGCTTTTTTTACGTTGCGTATTGAATTGAGATTTTTCACTTCTACTTTGGTACCTAATTTTTTTTCACCTTTTAAACGGATGGAAACATTCGCATCACAACGAAGACTGCCCTCTTCCATGTTACCATCACAAATGCCGATCCATCTTACCAGCCTGCGTACTTCCGTTACATATTGCCAGGCTTCTTCCGCGGAAAAAAGATCGGGTTCGGTTACGATCTCAACCAATGGTGTGCCGGCGCGGTTCAGATCAACACAGGTAAATGCATCATCCATATCATGAATACTTTTACCGGCATCTTCTTCCATATGTATCCGGTTGAGCTGCACATTACGTTCACCTGCATTTGTTTTGATGGTTACCTGTCCGCCTTTGCAAATAGGCGTAGTGTGTTGTGATATCTGGTAGCCCTTTGGCAGATCGGGATAGAAATAATTCTTCCTCGCAAAATAATTATCCTTTTCAATCTCACAGTTACAGGCAAGACCCATGCGGATGGCATATTCCACTGCTTTTTTATTGGTCTTGGGCAGCGTACCGGGGTGCCCCATGGTAATAGGGCTGATATGCGTGTTGGGCGCTGCACCAAATGCAGTGCTGTCGCCGCAGAATAATTTGCTGTTGGTGGCTAACTGTGCGTGAACCTCGAGGCCTATAACCGCTTCGTATTTTTCGTTTGGTGACATGTTGCGCAAAAATACTTTATCTGAGCGAAGGATGGCACACGGATGACGCGGATTGGGCGGATATTTACGGATTTGATTAGCTTATCCGTGAAGACCAGTTCAATCAGCGTCATCCGTGTGCCATTAAATTGCGATGATCTTTTTGAGTTCATCCGGCGTTACTGTCAGCAATCCAACAGGAGGGAGGTGGGTCGGGACGCTGGAGCGGCCTGAATCCTAACTTTTTTATGCAGGAATGTTGTTGGGGTCCAGGCCGCGAAAGCGTCCCAACCCCAAAAAAATGCCGCGCTAGGAATAGCGCGGCGTATATACAACATGAGAGAAAAAACAAATCGTTTATATAAGAACGTACGGAACACAGAATGGTTACAGGTCGGCGGTCTTTAATTTTTTAGGAATTTTGAGATCGGCAGTTTGTGTCTGTCCGCCCCTTTTATAAGTGATCTTGATGCTGTCACCTTCTTTCAGGTCCTTTAGTTTTTCTTTCAGTTCATCAACTGATGCAATGGTTTTGCCATCTACTTCAGAGATGATATCATCTTTTTGTAAACCGGCTTTGGAGGCAGGGGTGTCACCATCAACATCAAGGATCTTTACGCCTTTACCTTCTTCAACATCCTGTATCTCCAGTCCGAGTCTTGGCCTGCGTGAACCGTAGAATTCCATGCCTTCGATTTTTGGCATTACCCTGAGCCTGTCCATGCCTTCCATCCTTGGCATTTCACGCATCCTCTCTTTCATTCTTGGTAGTTCTTCCCTGAGTTTATCCAGCTTCTCCATTTTAAAATCATCGCCATTGAAATTGAACGCTTTTGCATCTGAAGAAGCTTTACCTAGCGTTGCAGTAGTGGTTGCCTGTTTGCCATCGCGCAGGTATGTGATGGTCACTTTGTCTTCGGGCTTGTGATCGCCAATGGCTTCGTACAGGTCCTCGCTATTCTCAATTTTTGAATCACCCACTTTGGTAATGATATCATCTTTTTTCAGGCCAGCCTTTTCAGCAGCACTTTCTTTTGATACAGAAGTGATCTTAGCGCCCTGATCGTTTTTCTCAGACACAACACCCAGTAAAGCGCGGTTACCCCCGCTAAAAACAAAATTATCACCACCGAACATTTTAACGCCTCCGCCAGACATAAGCCTCTCCTTAAGTAAGGGCATCATATTTCTTATACCATTCTTACTAAGGATCTCAATTTCTGACTCTTTCAGTTTGTCAACCGGTTTCCCGTTCACAGTAACCTTATCACCATCGATCACGATAGTTGTTTTTTCTTTGATGACTTTTTCTTCTTTTGGTTTTTCTTTTACCTGCGCAGAACCTGCTACGGTAACGCCCAGTGCCAATACAAGCAGGGGTAAAAATTGCTTATTCATAATGGTAAGTTTTTGTTGTACGAATTTATTAGTAGATCAAATGTAATGGTTTTACCAAATACGAAACAATTCGGAAATGTTAAAAAAGGTTAATGAATTTGTGTTGAATGTTGAATTTTAAATGTTGAATGGGAGGTGAGTTCATCATTCAACATTCAACATAATGATTAGTAGGGATTACTGAGGTTGTAGGTCTTTACCGGGCAGCTTTCCAGTTCTTCAAAGCGCTGGAAATGCATGCCGCAATTTTCGATGACTTTGAGGGAAGCCGTGTTCTCTATATGGGCCATGGCGGTGATGAGGGGAATTCTTAGCGATCTAAAACCATATTGCAAAGTGGCCAGGGCTGCCTCGGTTGCATAACCTTTGCCCCAGTATGCCTGTTTGAAACGGTAGCCAAGATCGATTTCGGCTCTTCCCGGGCGATATTTTAATCCGCACCAGCCAATGAAATCCATAGAGGTTTTTATAAACACCGCCCAACGGCCATAACCATATTTTGTATACTGTGGCAGGATGCTTTCGGTAATATTCGCTAAGGCCATTGCGAGATCTGTGGTAGGTAATTCATGAACATATTTGATTACTTCCGGATCGCTGTTGAGTTCAAAGATGAGTTGTGCATCATCCGATGTGAACTCGCGGAAAAGAAGCCGTTCTGTTTCAAAAATGATGTTCATGATAAAATATCGTTTGCCTTAACCTAAATGTTCCATCGGAACATTTAGGTTGGTAGAAAAATATTTTGAATGATACATTCGTTCCGTAGGAACGATTGGTGTTACGAAGTACGCACCAAACACCAAACGTTCCTACGGAACGTGGCGCGCCATTTTCAATGGACGTCTACCCACGGGTTGTTCCGATGGAACAGATCATTAAGATATAAGGGATCTTACCTTCTCGATCACCTGCTGCAAATTGCTTGCATCCTGTCCACCTGCGGTAGCCAATGTTTTCTGGCCGCCGCCACCGCCTTTGATCAAACCTGCTATCTGTTCTTTGATGATCTTGGGGGCTTCTAAATTTTTAGCAGTGCTTACAGACTCATCAAGCAATACCGCTACCTGCGCTTTGCCATCGATAGCGGCAGCGAGCACTACTACATAATTCTTCAGATCGTTCTTCAGATCAAAACATAATTTCTTGAGGCTGTCTGCATTGCTTACTTCCACTACCGCACCGAGGAAAGAAATATTATTGATGTTCTCAATCTTCTGCAACAATTCATTTTTGATAACGATGAGTTGCTTGGCTTCGAGGCTCTCTATTCTTTTTCTTAATTCGCTGTTCTCTGTTACGAGTGATTCAACGGCTTTGCTGAGTTCTTTCGGATTCTTGAGCGTATCACGAATGACACGAATTTGGGCAAATTGATCGTTGCTGAGTTCTTCGGCTGCTTTTCCGCTTACGGCTTCTATTCTTCTTACACCGGCTGCTACTGCAGCTTCGTGTTTGATCTTGAAGAAACCCAATTCACCTGTTGAACCAACATGGGTTCCGCCACAGAGTTCGATGGAGTATTTTGGATCGATCATTACCACGCGAACCACATCGCCATATTTTTCTCCAAACAATGCCATGGCGCCGAGTTTGATCGCTTCATCCTTGCTCATTTCCTGGATATAAACAGGAATATTTGCGCGGATCTTTTCATTCACGATGCTTTCTATCTGAGCGATCTCTTCATCAGTTAATTTGGCAAAATGCGAGAAATCAAAACGCAGGTATTCTTCGTTTACCAAACTTCCTTTCTGTGCCACATGTGTGCCCAATACACTGCGTAAAGCGGCATGCAGTAAATGCGTTGCACTGTGATGTATCTCGGTTGATTTTCTTTTTTGATGATCAACTTTTGCGGTTACTGGCGACCCAATATTTACAGGCAGGGTTTCTGTAAAATGAATGATAAGGTTGTTTTCTTTTTTTGTATCTGTTACATTGATCAATTCTCCATCAAAATCCAACACACCTGTATCTCCAACCTGTCCGCCGCTTTCCGCATAGAAAGGGGTAGCTTCCAATACGAGTTGGTAAGCCTCTTTTCCTTTGGCTTTTACTTTCCTGTATTTAACTACTTTACTTTTTACTTCGAGTGAATCGTATCCGACAAATTCATTGAAGCCATCTTCAATGAGAACGATCCAATCTTCGGTATCGATGATTCCTGCTGCGCGGCTGCGGTTTTTTTGCTGCTGCATTTCTGCTTCGAAGCCGGGTTCATCAACGGTAAGATTATTTTCTGTTGCGATCAAACGGGTAAGGTCGATGGGAAAACCAAACGTATCAAACAATTCAAAAGCAGAACGACCTTCTATCTGTTTGCCGGATGTGGCAATGATATCATCTATTCTTTTCAAACCTTTATCAAGCGTTTTTAAGAATGCATCTTCTTCCTCTTTCACCACTTTACTTACAAAATCCAGCTGTTTATTCAGTTCTGGAAAAACAGCTTCAAATTGTTTTGCCAATAAAGGCAACAGTTGGAAAAGCAAAGGCTGTTTGTAATCGAGATAGGAATAATAATAACGTACCGCCCTTCTCAGGATCCTCCTGATCACATACCCTGCGCCGTTATTGGCAGGTAATTGTCCATCAGCAATGGTAAATGAAATCGCACGGATATGATCGGCCAGTACACGGAAAGCGATCGCTTCTTTGCTGTCGCTGTAATCATATTTTTTTCCCGTGATCTTTTCTGTTGCAGCAATGGTTCCGGTGAAAACATCCGTATCGTAATTACTTTGTTTTCCCTGTATCACGCGCACCAAACGTTCAAAACCCATTCCTGTGTCAACGTGCTGCGCAGGTAAGGGTTGCAGGCTGCCATCTTTCAAACGGTTGAACTGCATGAATACATTGTTCCAGATCTCGATCACCTGGGGGTGATCATTGTTCACGAGTGTTTTTCCGGCAACTGCTTTTCTTTCTTCATCGGTACGGCAATCCACATGGATCTCGGTGCAGGGGCCGCAGGGACCTGTATCACCCATTTCCCAGAAATTATCTTTTTTGTTGCCGAGTAAGATCCTGTCTTCGGCAATTACTTTTTTCCATTCGTTATATGCTTCTTCATCTTTTGGCAGTCCCTCTTTCTCATCGCCTTCAAAAATGGTTACGTATAAACGGTCCTTGTCTAATTTGTAAACTTCCGTCAACAGTTCCCAGCTCCAGGCAATGGCTTCTTTTTTAAAATAATCGCCAAAGCTCCAGTTACCCAGCATTTCGAACATGGTATGGTGGTAAGTATCTACGCCCACTTCTTCCAGGTCGTTGTGTTTACCACTTACGCGAAGGCATTTTTGTGTATCAGCCACACGCGTACTCTCCGGTTTTTTATTACCCAGGAAATAATCCTTGAATTGGTTCATCCCCGCATTGGTAAATAATAAAGTAGGATCATTTTTTACAACGATCGGGGCCGAAGGAACAACCTGGTGTCCGTGCTTAGCGAAAAAATCAAGAAATTGTTTACGTATCTCGGCGCTGGTCATCATCTATGAAAAAATTTTAAACAAAATGTTAGGGCGTTAGAAACTATCTTTGGTGGCTTTTTAAGGGCATCAAAGGTAAGGAAAGTCAATGGACCATAGACTATGGTGCATGGCCGGTTCTCAAAAAGCAATAATACCAATGAAAAAGGTCAAATACTACTATAATACCCACACACTGCGCTATGAAAAGCTGGATACGCCTTTGCGTGTTAGGTTATTGCAGTTTATCGGGTTCCTGGCCGCTTCTATAGTAACCGGGGCAATCATTTTTGCCATCACTTTCCGTTATATCGATTCTCCCAAAGAGAAATATCTGCGGCAGCAGAATGAGGACATGTCGAATAACTACAGCGTTTTTATGGAGCGACTGAAACAACTGGAGCTCCAGATGGCTGAAATTGAGAACCGCGACAATAATGTTTACCGTTCCATATTTGGCGCGCTGCCAGTACCCGATAGTGCCCGTGTAAAAGCGATGGAACTGAAGAATGAGGTAAAACTGGTGCAAAGCATGGGAGAGACTGAACTGGTAACAAGTATCAGCAGCCAATTGAATAATCTTTCATTGGTGATGGCTTACCAGTCAAAATCATTTGATGATATCAGCAATATGGTAAAGAATAAAGAGAAACTGCTTGCTTCGATACCTGCTATTCAACCTGTGAGTAATAAAAATCTTGACAGGATCTCATCTGGGTTTGGCTACCGGATTGATCCTGTATTGAAGATCATGAAACGGCATGAGGGCCTTGATTTTACAGCGCCTATGGGAACTCCTATTTATGCAACAGCGGAAGGGAGGGTGAAAGATGCCGGCTTTAGTACCGGTGGTTTTGGAAACCATGTGGTGATCAGTCATGGGAACGGTTATGAAACCACCTACGGTCATATGGAAAGAGTGAAAGCCAGGGTTGGTGAAACGGTAAAACGTGGCCAAGTGATCGGCTATGTTGGCACATCCGGAAAAAGTACGGGTCCGCATTGCCATTATGAAGTGCATTTGAATGGCAGGGCACTTGATCCTATTTATTATTTCTATACCGATCTGACTGCTGCGCAGTTTGACAGAATCCTGAAGATTGCCGCTGCGAGTAACCAGAGTTTGGATTAAAACACGTAACCCTAACCCCCTGGGAGGGGGTTTGTATGGAACCAGGCGTTAAACAATATCTAATTCGTATCTTAAATACACTTGCTCTGGGTTTGTTGTGGATGGCCGTTAATTCTACATTGGGTATCATGTATGATCTTGCATTTGTGCATGAGCATGTAACCACAGGCAATATCATTTTCTTTATCTGGTTTGCGATCAGTCTTGCAGCTTTTTTATGGTGGGTGATACGTGTATGGAGCAAGCCGATTGATTTCGAAAAGTAACTTTCACTTTATTCGTCCGTTATAAATTAGCTGGATTTAAAACCGTGCCTTTGTGCCTTGGTGTGCAAATAAAATCTCACACCAAGGCACAAAGGCACGGTTTTTCCTTATTTTCAGTTACGAAATATCTCCGCTATGTATTTAAAAGCAGTTTCCAGGAAGATCGTGATCAGCGGAACACTAGTGATATGGGCCATCAAATTTTTGCTCCGTCCCTTTGTTCACATACCTCATGGATGGAAACCGTTGGTAGGACTTGCACCCAATCTTATCGGATCTTTTTTATTGCCCTTTGGCGCCTGTTGGTTTTTTCAGCGTTATTTTAAATTGCAAACACCGGCGCATCTTAGTTTCACCTGTTGCTTTGGTTTGTTATTGGTGATCATCAATGAATATCTCCAGCTCATTCCTGTATTCGGCAGAACCTTTGATTATTTAGATATCTTTTCTTCGGTGGTGGGTGTGTTTTGCGGGCATTTGGTTTTTTCTCGCCTCATGTTATCACAGATTTCACAGATTGGACAGGAAGTGTGAATGCTGAGATTTAAATATGATTTCACGGATCCGGCGCATGCGAAAGATCTATGAATTTCGCGATCCTATAAATCATATCTCAAATCCGTGAAATCCGTGATCAGTTCTTCCCATTCGCATCCAATATTACCGGCGTTTTTCCTCCACCCATAATAATCACTTTTGCATTGGGTGATGTGATCAGTCCTTTCATTATCTGTATTTGCTCGTACTGTAATTGTTTATCACCCAATCCTGAGCTGATGATCTTCTGGTAGTCGGCAATACCCTGTGCTTCTACGCGTTTACGTTCGGCTTCCTGCTTTTCTTTCTGCAGAACGAATTCCATTTTCTGGGCATCCTGTTCTGCTTTTATTTTTTCTTCGATGGATGTTTTTACATTATTGGGTAAAGTGATATTGCGTATCAGCAATTGTTCAAGTATCAATCCTCTTTTCTTAAAATCATCTTCAATGCTTTTGAAGATCCTTGCCTGGAACTGGTCGCGTTTGGTTGAGTAAAGATCGATCGCTGTATAATACACGGCATTGTCGCGGATCTTGGTTCTTGTAAGTGGGCGAACGATCTTGTCTTTGTAATCCAATCCTGTTTCTTTTACGAGCCTGGGTGCATCGGCTGCCACCACACGGTATAAGGCAGTAAGATCGATCACCACTTCCAGTCCATCGGCTGTTAATACACGGATCGCATCATCGCCACCTTTTTCACCTTCATCGTGTACGCCGCTCATGGTATAATTCTGCGTTTTAATATCCATTGTCTTAACATCTACCAATGGATTTACCATATTCAGGCCACTATACAGTACATCATCTTCCACTTTACCGAATAATGATTTAACACCGATCTGCCCCGCATCTATTTGTTTGATACAGGAAGTAAGAAAACCGATAACGATGAAGAGTATGGCAACAATGCGCAGGCCAGCGCCCAGCTTATGAAGCTCTTCTTTCTGTTTGATAATCACAACGCCCGCGATCCAGAGAATCAGGCCGAGTATAATAAGTGCCATATGGTTGAAGTTTAATGAATTGATGTATTAGTCGCCAAACCTTTCGAAACATTACATTAACTGCTGTGATCCGATACGATGACCCATTGTTTGTTGATCTTCTTAAAGATCAGCGTATAATGGCCGCTTACATCGCCAATGGTTCTTTTCAGCGCCCATTTGCCGAGAACAAAATAACAATCGGGAGAAAGTTTCTGCACTTTCAGGATATCGAAACTCAGTTTACCCATCGCATCTGCATTGGGATATCCTTTTTTATAGCTCTCAAGTGTATTCTGGTAGCCATATTTCGGGCCGTTCTTTCCTACAAACAAAAGACTGTCGCTTTTCCAGTAGCCCTGCATAAATGCTTCGATATTTCCTTTGTTCCATTGAACGGTTTGATCTGCAAGGATGGAACGTATGGCTTGTTCGTCTTTGTTTTGCGCGTTGAGAGTAAGAGATAAAAGGAAGGAAAGAGTTAGAAGCGTGAGTATGCGTTTCATGTTTTGGAATTATTTGTTAAGCTACAATAAATTAGCGAATTGGCGGATTGCGGATTAACGGATTGGTAAAACGGAAATCCGCCAATCCGCAATCCGCCAATCCGTTAATTAATTCTTTCCCGCTCTTACCATATCCCTCTTCCCATGAGGTCCCGGAATTTTTTGTATAAAGAAACCCGCAGCTTCCATTGTTTTCCTGATCACGCTTTTACTGCAATAAGTAACCAAAGTTCCCTGCGGTGTGAGGAATTGGTAAAGATTTTCAAAAACAGGCTGTGTCCATAATTCCGGTTGATCGGTTGGGGCGAAGGCGTCGAAATAGATACAATCGATTGAATGAAGATCCTTTAGTTCCAGTAAGGATATCTTTTTTTTATGGATCGTAAAGAATTCGTGTAAGCGGATATCTTTTTCCCAGGAGCATGAATGCAATTGCAAAAAGTCATTTTCCATCGTCAGCTGTTCACCGTGATTGAGCCGGGTTATTTCTGTTGGAGTTAAAGGAAATAACTCTATCGCGGTATAATGAATAGGTTGTTTGTATTTGATGGCTTCGCGCAAACTGAGTAAGGCATTCAAACCTGTGCCGAAACCGATCTCCAGAATATGAATAGGCGAGGGGATTGATCGTTCAATAAGTGGGAGAAGCCCGGCATCAATATATACGTGCATACTTTCCGCGATAGCCCCATGGTGACTGTGATAGGTAATGTTCCCTTCGGGTATTGCGATGGTATGTGAACCATCTGCCGTTAATTTTATTTCACGTTGCATAGGGCAGCTGTGAGCTTTGAGCCGGTACAAAGATACCCATTACCCTCGAAAATAGTTTACAGCTCGCAGCTCATAGCTCGTGGCTCACAGCTTTTTCATAATTTCCCCTTATGGAATACATCGCCCATTTGCAAAAAGATAAAAGATTGGCCAAAACGATCGGTGAAGATGTGCATGAATTAAAACTGCATCCCAACATTCCTGTTCGCATGATGGCTAGCATCATGAGCCAGCAGCTGAGCACGAAAGTGGCGGCGGTGATCTTTAAACGGTTTCTTGATCTGTATAAAGGCAAAGAACCCAAACCGCAACAGGTACTGGACACACCACCTGAAACATTGCGTGCAATCGGCCTAAGCAATGCCAAAGTAAGTTATGTGCACAATGTTGCCGCATTCTGTATCGAACATAAGATCACCGATAAAAAATTACTCGCGATGGGTAATGATGAGATCATCGAACTGCTGGTGCAGATCAAAGGAATAGGTAAATGGTCCGTAGAAATGCTGCTGATGTTTACCTTGGGGAGAGAAGATGTTTTTGCTGTGGATGACCTGGGTATCCAGCAGGCCATGACGAAACTCTATAAATTAGATGCCAACGATAAAAAAGGCATGAAAGAAAAAATGCTGAAGCTGTCAACCAAATGGAGCCCGTACAGAACCTATGCATGCTTGCATTTATGGAGATGGAAGGATGATAAGCCTAATCCCTAATGGAAAGCCTGGAGTTACCACTTTGTCTGCAGGGGTAGATTCTGCTCAAGCATTGTTTTCAAAGTCTGCATCAGTCTTTTCTCTGTTACAGTAGCGGATGAAACCTGGTCGGCGAAGAATACAATCTTTTCACTGGTCTCACCCTTTTCTATCAGCTTACTTAATTTGGGAAAATAATCATCTACGTTTCTATACAGGCTGTTACTCATCTTTTGCAGAACCAATAAAGTACCAGGGGCATTCGGATTGAGCCCAACAGCGGAGGAGGCTTTGCCAGTAAAATATTCTGTACTATCGCTGCTCAAAAAATAATGAAGAAAGAAATTGTTGAAGATCTCGCATCTATCAAGTATTTGTGCTTTTTTATCATAATCAACAACACGCTCTTTGTAAAGGTCAATAAAGGCGCTTGTTTTTTTTGGAAGCATTGCCGTTACATTGCATAAACAATTAATGATCGTATTGTTATTTGAATCGGTAATATTATACACCCCCCAGATGCTTCTGCCTTTCTGCTTGATCTCTAGAAAAATGTAACTATTGCGCCCGGTTCCCTTTGCAGAGCCCTGGATAATTCCGCCCCAAGTGCCGGTTAGATCCTGTGAGAATGTGGTGGTGATGAAGATGAGCAGAATGAAAGAGAGGAATGCTTTTTTCATTTTTAGTTTGGTGTTTAGTAAGATGATAACATTCAGGTCGCCTGCGGTCGGGGCGCTAAAGCGACCTGAACGCTAAGCTGAGTTTCTTGCTGCATTAATAATACCAAACATACTGCGCGTAACTAATTTTTCATATACTTCTTTCATGGAAGGGTCAGTTTCTTTCATATGCAGCTGATGTAACGCATATTGCTGGATGGTTAACAAGGGCAGAACGATCTTGTCGCGCATCTGTATGGAAGCACGGCCGGTTTTATCGTCCTGCATTAATTCAGCAGAGTCAGACAATTCAAGAACCAGTGTGGCGGTCAGGTCAAACTCCTTTTTTATGAGTTGCCATATAGTGCCGTATTGCGGATCGTCTTTAATGTATTGCGTTAGTGCAAAAGTAGATTTGAGCATGCTCATCATACTATTATCGATCAGTGTACGGAAGAATAATACATTTCTGAACATGGCTTTTACATCTTCCCACATGCCCCGGTCCTTCATACGCTGCAATGCCGTACCCACACCAAAATAACCGGGTACATTTTGTTTTAACTGGCTCCAGCTTCCTACAAAAGGAACGGCCCGAAGGTCCTCAAACCTCAGTTCTCCACTGCCGCCACGTTTGGAAGGACGACTCGCGATATTACTTTTGCTGTAATAATTCAGTGGACTGAATTGCTGCAGGTAAGAAAGAAACAATGGATGTGTTTTAAATGATTGATACGCATCGTAACTGATCTTTCCCAATTCATCCAATAAATGCCTGTCGTGTTGTGATAACTGCATACGTGTATCGGCAAACAGTTCATTGCTCAGCCCTGCACTTAACAATTGCTCAAGATTATATTGAGAAGATTGTATGGTGCCGAAATTGGAAGTGATGGTTTGTCCCTGAATGGTTAGCTGGATCTCTTCGTTCTCAATATTATTTCCAAGTGATGCATAAAATTTATTGGTCTTGCCGCCACCGCGTGAAGGTGGACCTCCACGGCCATCAAAGAATTTAGCTTTGATATTGTATTTACGTGAAATGGCGGTAAGGTTTTCTTTTGCCGTATAGATACTCCAGTTGGCCTGCAGGTAGCCGCCGTCTTTTGTTCCATCACTGAATCCAAGCATGATGGTTTGCTGTTGCTGGCGGTTTTGCAGGTGTTGTTTGTACACGGGAAGTGTGTACAGGAATTCCATAATGGTTTCTGCTTCGTGCAGGTCATCAATGGTTTCGAATAATGGAACGATATCAATGGTGAGTGTTTCTGCTTTCCATCCGCATAAACGAAGCAATGCATACACTTCCATTATGTTTACAGCACTCTGGCAATTGCTGATGATATAACGCTGACAGCCAGTGGCCCCATTCATTTTTTGAATAGTGCCGATTACATACATACTTTCCAATGTATCCTTCGTGATGCCGTCCGGAAACGTTTTTGGATCGATGGACATTTCCACTGAAGAAAGTATTTTGATCTTTTCTTCCTGTGACAGATCCTTATAATTGGCAGGCAGAATTTCTTTTTCCCCTTTTGCTTTTAACTGCTCATTTACTTCATTTAATACCAGTCCATGTATCCTGCTGTCCTGGCGTACATCCAGGGCGGCGAAATGCGTACCAAAGATTTTTACTTTGTGCACCAGGCTGTCGATACGTTGCAGGTAAAGTGAATGATGCTGTTCAATTACAATAGAACGTATCGCTGTCAGTTGCTCTAATAATTCTTTCGCAGTAATGTGTTTGTTGTCTTTTGAACCAAATACATTTTCATACAGTTGTTGTTCCAGGCTGTGTATCATCGTATCCACACCCGTGAAAGTGAGACGTCTCACCAGTTTGCGCACATCCCGGTAATAAGAAACGATGATGGCACTGCGTAAAGCTTCGGCTACTTTTAAGGTGGTTTCTGCATTTACAAAAGGATTGCCATCCCTGTCGCCACCGGGCCAGAAACCCAATTCAATAAAGGGGTTATCGCCATCAAAATGATTGTCGAATATCTCCCGCTCAATAAAATTGTAAATATTGCCGATGGAAGGGTATAAAATATTTTCGAGATACCACATCAGATTCAGTGCCTCATCGTAAGGGGTTGGTTGTTTTTTATTGAAGAAGGGCGTAATGCCTAATTGCTGTATGTAAAGATTGATGGTCTGAAAATCATTCTTACTGATCGCCTCGTTCATATCATGAATGATACCCAACACGCTGCCTGGATAAAACTGTGTAGGATGCGCGGTTAATACAACACGTACTTTAAATTTGCGAAGCTTATTTTTTAAAGCCTGTGTTTTTCCTGCGAAAGCAGCTTCATTGGCAAGCGCTTTTAAACTACCCGGCCCATCTACATTGTTTACCGTAGTAAATGCGGCATCTTCGATTGCATCAAACAGCACCACCTGTCTTTCGATGTATTGCGCAAATTTAAAAAGACGGTCAATTTTTTCTGACTCAGCTTTTACATGGGTATGCTGTTCAAAAAACCGATCGATGATCTGCATCGGGCTCAGGCCTTCGGCATAACCATCAATACAGGCCTGTAATAAAATGGGTAAGAGGGCACCCACATTGGCAATGCCGGAAAAAGGTAATGCAGCGAACAAGCTGTTATAAATGGTATACTTGTCCGTTACATTTCGCTTGAAATTGTTGATATATAGAGATGATGACATAGTTGCTTGCTGGGTGCTCAAGTTAATTCATTTGCATAGAAATGAAAAAAGCTATTAGCTACTGGCTGTTAGCTATTAGCAGCAGCGAATTAAAAATGTGTTTGGTATTAAACTTTATACAGTTGATTGTATCCAACTGTTTGGTATATTTATAAAAACCCCTGCATGCACCCTGACGATAAGGAATTATTGTTTCAGTTTCAGAATACTGCTACTAAGGAGAAGGCATTTACGGCCATCATCAAAAAGTACCAGGAGAAATTGTATTGGCATGTTCGCCGGCTGGTAGTTGACCATGATGATGCCAACGACGTATTGCAGAATGTATTTATCAAAGTGTGGAAGGGACTGGAAAATTTCAGGGAAGACAGCCAGTTGTACACCTGGTTATACCGGATCGCTACCAATGAAGGGCTGACTTTTTTGGAGCAGCAGAAAAAAAGAACAACTGTAAGTTTGAGTGATGAAGAAAGCGGCTTGAGTAACACGGTAAGAGCGGATACGAATTTTGATGCCAATAAGCTGGAATGGCGCCTGCAGATCGCGATCCAGCAATTACCCGAAAAACAGCGGGTGGTATTCAACCTGAGGTATTACGATGAAATGCCTTACCAGGAAATGAGCCGGATCTTAGATACCAGTGAGGGTGCATTAAAGGCGAGCTATCATCATGCAGCGAAGAAAATAGAAGAATTCATAAAGAATTATTAAACTTTTGAGTGAACAGGCTGTCAAAGCTTGTGGCATCATGAAAAATAAAACAGACATATTACAGGAATTAAGGGAAATCAGCCCATTGATCGTTGATTTTCAATCGGTAAACCCATACGGGATACCGGGCGGATACTTTACGGCCTTTCCTGAAATGATGCTTGAAAAGATCCGGATTGAAGCGATGCTGGCCAATGCATCAGCCAATACGTATGGAGTTCCGGCGGGTTATTTTGAAGGATTGTCCGCTAATATCCTATCCAAAATAAAAACCGGGGAAACAAATAATGAAGTACAGATTGAGCTGGCTGAACTGGCTCCTTTATTAAATACCATTAGTAAAGAACTGGTTTATACGGTTCCTGCAGGGTATTTTGAAGCAATAGATCTTACAGCCACTATGCAGGCACCAAAAGAGGCTAAAGTGGTCACCCTGCGCATAGCCCGTAAATGGATGCAGTTTGCAGCCGCTGCGGTAATGGCGGGTATATTGGTTACCGGCGCATTTTTATTTACAGATGACCGCGGCAATCTCAATAATACAAATATTGATGTGCCTGATGTATCTTCAGAAATGAATAAAGTGAGTGAGGATGACCTGATTATTTATCTCGATAACCCTGAGCATTTTGTTGCCGCACCAGCTGCTACCTCACTGGCGAGCGAAGCAGAGTTGGCTGATGTGAAAAATAATTTACAAAGAGTAAGTGATGAAGAACTAAACCAGTACCTGAAAGAAAATGCAGAGCCTTTTGATGCATCGGTTTCGGAAAAGGAATAAATAATCATGAAAAGAGCGCATTTTTTTATTGCATTTTTATTGCTTTTTTGTTGCACAATATTTGCGCAGCAGGTAGATCCTGCATCACCCCCACCTTCTACCATCATCGGGCTTAAAATGGCATTTGTTACCAAACAACTGGGATTAACCAATGAGGAAGCGCAAAAATTCTGGCCGGTATATTATAGTTATTCAGGAGAACTGCGTAAAACAAGGCAGGGCAAAAAAGGTGACGTGCTTGAAATGGAAGAAGGCATGCTGAACGTTCGCAAAAAATACAAGACCGAATTTAAAAAGATACTGAACACGGACGAACGTGTTAACAAAGCGCTTACCGTTGACAGGGATTTTAGGAACGCTGTAATAAAAGAAGTACAGCAAAGAGCAAAGATGCGCGGACCCAAACAAATGAGGCCGAAGGTGCAGGAGTAATTTTTTTTAAACACATAGAAACATAGTTTATAAGCAAGGGGCACATAGCAAAACTATGTGCCCTTCTCTTTTCCCATGTTTCTACCCGCTCGCAAAGCTTTAGCGGGCGAGTGTGTTTCAAAAAAATTCGAAGCGGGGCCGTTAATAAATTTGTAAACCAGTTTATTTCACGGCCATACAGGTGATTTGATATCATGATAAAATAAAAATGTCCAGTTCTCTGCCTGTCCCTGCAGCCACCATTGCTGGCGCAGCTCCATACATTTCTTTCCATCAAAATCATACTTGGCAATAAAACGGTTTTTCATCTGTTGCAGTTGCGGGGCCACATCTCCACCAAAAAAAGCGGTCTTCCCATTTTCTTCGATCCAGAATACCTGGTGAAATTTGCTGTGGGCGCCTGTCATCTGGTAGCTGATATAGTTATCGATCAAACCCTTATCCTCCGTTAACCAAACTACTTTGCTGAATTCGCGTAACAGTTCAAAATCTTCTGTGATATAAGAAGCGGTACCCACTTCCATCGCGAAATCAAATTCACGTTTCTGTATGTACCAGGTGGCATAAGGGAAACTGATAAACCTTTCATGACTGTATTCATTCTTTATGGTAACACCACCTGCATGGTCCTTGTGCAAATGGCTCATCAGCACTTTGGTAACCTGCGAAGGTTGGATACCTGCTTTTTCAAGATTGGCATGTAATTGAAATTTGCCAGTTGGATCATTGTAACCAAGACCCGCATCAAGCAGGATCACATCTTTCTCCGTGATAATGACAAAGGGTTGTATCTCTACCAATAAACTCCCAACCGGTCGGCTGTTAAGCGTTTCTGTTTCTGTATTGAAGGGAACAAAAACCTTTGTCTTATCTATGGTGAAAGCGCCTTCGGAAAGCGGGAGGATCTGCATTTTGAAATTTTGGAATTGGGAAATTTTGAAATTGTGGCAAAGGTAGCGTGTTCGCGAAAGGCAATTTCAAAATTTCCCAATTTCAAAATCCAAAATTACCGCAACACCATCTGCCTGTCCGCATCCAATCTTAATAAAATAAAAATAAGCATGGTGAAAGTGAGCAATGACGATCCGCCATAGCTGATCAATGGGAGCGGGATACCTACAATAGGGAAGAGGCCGATGGTCATACTTACGTTCACAGCGATATGAAAGAAGATAATACTGGCCACACTATACGCATACACCCTGCTGAAAGTACTTCGTTGCCGCTCCGCGATTTTTACAATGCGGAATAAAAGATAAAGATATATGAGGAGAAAAATAAAACAACCTACGAAACCAAAGGCCTCACCGATTGATGTGAAAATAAAATCAGTGCTTTGTGCAGGAACATATTTACCACGGGTTTGGGTGCCTTTCATAAAGCCCTTTCCATCAACGCCACCTGAACCAATGGCAATCTTACTTTGGCGCACGTTGTAATCATCGGGTTTTCGCGCGGCTTTTTCACCTGTTTTTCTTTCGGCTTTTTTATTTTTACTGCAATCATACTCTTTGCCCACCATACTATAGATCCTGGTGCTCTGGTAACACTCAAATACGTTATTAAAAATATAAGGCACAACAAAACGTTGTGTGCCTACGCAAAAGAACCAGATGCCTACGATAAGTACCAACAACTGTTTGCTTCTTCTTATCTGGTTCCGCAGCAGGAAAATAATAAACCCCGCAATAGCGGTTAATGAAATCGCCAGCACATTCGGATCAAGGAGAAGTGTGGCAACTACCAATATGGCAAACGAAGAGCCAAAGATCAGAATCTGCGAAGGTAAACCCTCCCGGTACATGGGGATGAGGAACGAGGAATAGACGAGTGCAAGCCCCAGCTCGTGTTGTGCAATGGAAAGTGCGGCCGGTGTTATCGCCAGAACGCCTGCTAAAAGCTGAGATTTTAGTTTACTGAAATCTGTTTCCTGCCTCGATAAAAATTTTGCCAGGGCCAGCGCCGTAAATATCTTACATAATTCTGCCGGCTGCAGGTTAAAACCGCCACCCAACGGGATCCAGCTTTTTGAACCGTTGATGTTTCTGCCCAATACGAACGTGGCCAACATTAATACTATGCCAAATGCGTAGAGCAGGTTGGCAAGAGCGGTAAAGAGTTTGCTATCGGTTAATAAAATAAAAGTGGCCACGATAGCACAAACACCGGCGAAAATGAGTTGCTTGCTGTAAGTGGTTTTGCCGTTAAGAAATGTTGCCAGCCATCCTGAATCCGTCCGGTATTCCACCATAAAAATGCAGAGTATGCCGATACCCACCAATATTGCGTATAGCCAAACGATCGTCCAGTCAACCCCATGTGCTATGTTATTCCGGTTACTCATGAATTCGTATTCTTTTTATTCTTGCGTTCATCTATCGAAAGCGCGGCGGTAGACTTTTCTGTGTTTCTTGTAGGTACGGGTGTTTTTTTGGCAGGTGGTGCAGCATTTTTAGGTTCGGGCTCTGACTCAATATTTTCTTCGTTAGTAGAATCTTCCGCTTCTTTTTTATTTAGTTTTTGCTGTAGTAGCTGTTCGTCCTTAATCCTTTTAAGTGAATCTCTTTTGGCAATTGCCTGGCGCATAACAGGAGGTATATACACACGGTTGGTATATTCCACTTCCATAGCTTTTCTTTCCGCACCGCGGATGGAATCTTTGAGATATTTTTCTATGATCAGGCTTGCGATAGGCGCTGCCACGCGCGCACCTTGGTCAGAATTTTCGCAGATCACAGCAATAGCGATCCTGGGATTGCCCCTGGGAGCGAATCCACCAAAGAAAGAGTGGTCCGGTTGTTTCTTTCCTTTATCGTAGTTCTCAACCGTTCCTGTTTTTCCGCAGATAATAATATCTGAAATACGGGATCTGACAGCGGTTCCATATTCCATAACCCCTTGCATTCCATTTTGTACTGCTTCAAAGGCGGTATCCTTGATCCTTTTGTCAACATAGTGTTTTACTTTATACGCTTCCAGCATATTGTATTCATCTCCTCCTTCAATAGAATCTACCAGGTGCGGTGTATAATACCAGCCTTTGTTGGCAATGATCGCCATTGCATTAGCAAGTTGTATCAGGGTTGTTTCCACTTTTCCCTGGCCGATGGCATTAGAGATCAGATTGCAGGGATATAATTTAGGACCGAATTCTCGCCGGTAATCTTTCCCCAACGGAATAAGGCCTCTTTTTTCTGAAGGAAGATCAACACCTAATTTATGTCCAAAACCAAAACTACTTGCATATACATTGAATGCAGACAATGCACTATCTGTACTGGGATATTTGGATTGTTCCATCAGCTTTTTGTACACCGTAGAAAAATAAGAGTTATCGCTATGCGCCACAGCGCCTTCGAACTGGAATACGCCTGGGTCGAGACATTTGGGTTTGCCGGTTCCGCAGCCTGTAAAATACCCCGGACATACAACTGTAAATTTTTCATCAATCACGCCTTCTGTTAATCCAACAATACCAACCAGGGTTTTAAAAGTGGAACCGGGTGCATATTTTGTTGTGAGGGCGCGGTTGTTGAATGGCAGGCGCGGATCGAGCAGAAGATCCGCGAAATGTTTTTTCTGATCACTGCCCGTTAAATAATTGGGATCATAAGTAGGAGCGCTTACCATGCAGAGAACGCCGCCTGTTTTTGGATCGATCGCAACAATACTTCCCACTTTATTGGTCATCAGCTTTTCGCCGAGCTTCTGCAATTCTACATCAAGGCTGAGATGCATATTCTTCCCTGCAACAGCAGCAGTATCGTACATGCCATTTTCATATTTGCCCTGTATCCTGCTTTTATTATCACGTATGTAGTTTTCTACACCTCTTTGTCCCATCAATACTTTTTCATAATAAGTTTCCAAACCTGTTCTGCCGGCATAATCGCCTATCTGGTAGCCCTCATCTTTATGTACCCTTAGGTAAGTGGTATCTACTTCGCGTATATAACCCAGTACATTGGCCGCTACGCTGTAGGGGTATGTTCTTACTGAGCGCAGCGTTAAAGAGAAGCCGGGGAACTTGTAGATATTTTCATTTAAGCGTGCGAACATCTCGGTAGAAAGCAGCGGTTGAAAAATGCTTGTTTTTACATAGCCGTTCTTAAAGATAAGGTCACGCATCCTCTTGCGATATTCTGTCGTATCAATATTCAAAAGATTACACAGTCCCAAAGTATCCATTCCTTTTGTTTCAGAAGGAACCACCTGCAGATCATAGCTGCTTGAATTTTCCAGGATGGCCCTGCGTTTGCGATCGAAGATGATACCGCGGTCGGGATAAATCACTTTCCTGAGAATAGCATTGTTCTCTGCAGCCAATTTGTATTTAACGGAGAATAACTGCAGGTTTATCAACTGGCCAATGATCACTAAAAAAACCACGGCAAATATGATCTGCACTATGCGCCCCCTGCTCTGATTGAATACCGGCATACCTGTTTGCTAAAAGCTGTGAAATGAGTTGATGTGAAGTGTTATTACAAAGTTGAAGAAATGAAACAGTGTTTGTATCAGTTTGAAAAAAAATATTTCTTAAAAGAGTCCATAGTCAATAAACCATGGACTCTTTTAATTTGTACGATGTCTCCCCGTTCTTACAAACAACATTTCAACCAGTAGAATCATCAGCAAACTGATAGCGGTGGTTCCGGCTACTTTTCCAATGAAATAAACAAAATTGCCAAACTGCAGCCACTCGATCAATACAAGGTAAAAATGGTGTACAAAACTGAGGATACCCACGTATAATGCATATGGCGCCCATCCCATGCTTTTGCGGCCGGGCTCAACATAACTCTGTTCGGCAGTATCTTTTGGTATCAGCAGGTTAAGCAGGAAGGGACGGATATAGGCAATCAGCACGCAGGGTGCGGCATGTAATCCGTAAGTGCCGGTAAAAAAATCAAGACTTAAACCGAAAAGAAAAGCTACAATCAGTAACAGGAAACGGTTCATGTTGAAGGGCAGCCAGAGAATATATAAGAAATACAGGTAGGGAACGATGAAACGGTGTAACGGTGGTATCTGGTCCAGTATATACCACTGGAAAAGGATGAAGAGAACAAAACGGATAATATTTTTCAGCAGGCTGCTCATGGTGTTTTGGGCGTATTGTTTTCCAGTTGGGTCTGTTCAGTAAAACGGCTGTTGGCAATGATGTACACATACTGGATACTGAAAAAATTAGTGGCAGGCCTGATTTTCAATGTATAAAAATTGCTGGCTGACTCTGATAAGATCTCAGACACAGTGCCGATCATCATTTGTGAAGGGAAGTTGGCTGAGTAGTTACTGGTGAGTACCGTATCACCTTTCGCCACCTTGGCACCTTTGGTAACGTTTCGTACGGTGAGATAGTTTGGATCAATTCCATCCCATTCGATGCTTCCCGCGCTGTTGTCCTTTTTGAGCATGGCGCTTACCTTGCTGTTGCGGTGGAGAAGACTCATGATCTTGCTATAGTTTGGTCCTGTTTCAACCACCACACCAACAATACCATTCGGGCCGGCAACTGCCATTCCTTTCACAACACCCTGATTAGAGCCTCTTTCTACCGTGATAAAATTTGACTGAAGCGTATATGAGTTAAGCACCACTTTTGCCGGCAGCCAGGTATATTTCCTGTAACGGCCGAGCGTGTCTTTGATAAGTGTATCGGTAACCTGTTGTTTGCTGTTGTCGGGAGTAACAAAATTGGAGGCAAGCATATTACGCAAACGCGCATTTTCTTCAGCCAGTAAGCGGTTGTTTTCTTTCAACCCAAAATAATCGCGAAACCCACTGTATTGTTTGTTGATGCCACCTGTTACCTCATTGGCTGTTGACGCAAAAAAAGCCTGGTGTGTTTTGCTTGCACTACTCAACAACACAATCGCAATCACCTGTAACAGCAGAAAGCTGAGAAAGGTGAGGTATTTGCGTATGAAGAGGAAGATGTTTTTCACGCTGGTTGTCAGTTGGCAGTTGTTAGTTGGCAGATGATAGCGGTTGAGAACTCAATCCGTCAACTGTCATCTTACAACCGTCAACTATAATACTATCTCATAATAAATGGAAACCTCTGGTAGTTCTTCAAAGCCAAACCAGTTCCGCGCACGACACTTTTTAATGGATCGTCGGCTACATGAACCGGGAGTTTGATTTTGGCACTGAGTCTTTTGTCCAGGCCACGTAACAGGGCACCACCACCGGTAAGGTATAATCCCCTGCGGTAAATATCTGCCGCCAGTTCGGGTGGTGTTGTTTCAAGAGCCTTGAGAATGGCCTCTTCAATTTTGAAAATGCTTTTGTCTAATGCTTCAGCTATTTCCTGGTAGCTTACCATGATCTGTTTAGGGATACCGGTAACCAGGTCACGGCCATTTACCGGAAGATCATCCGGTGGGTTATCCAGGTCCTTCATCGCGGCACCAACATTGATCTTGATCTGTTCAGCGGTACGCTCACCGATCAATAAGCTATGATAACGGCGAAGCGCTTCCATGATGTCTGCTGTGAACTCATCACCGGCGATACGGATACTCTGGTCGCATACGATACCTGCCAATGCAATTACCGTAATACCGGTAGTACCACCACCAATATCAATGATCATATTACCGACCGGTTCTTCCACATCAATACCAATACCCAAAGCCGCGGCCATAGGTTCATGGATCATATATACTTCTTTGGCGCCCGCCTGCTCTGCGCTATCGCGAACGGCACGTTTTTCTACTTCAGTAATAGAAGAGGGGATACAGATCACCATTCTCCAGCTCGGTGGAAAAAGGGGTTTTTTGGGATAGATCATCTTGATCAGCTCCCTGATCATCAGCTCCGCGGCGTTAAAGTCGGCAATTACACCGTCTTTCAATGGGCGCACCGTACGGATACTTTCGTGGGTTTTCTCGTGCATCATCAATGCTTTCTTTCCCACGGCCAATACTTCCTTCATGTTATTGCGGTTGAGGGCAATAATGGAAGGCTCATTTACTACCACTTCATCGTTATGAATGATCAGGGTATTGGCGGTACCCAGGTCCATGGCAATCTCTTGTGTAAAAAAGTTAAACAATCCCATTGTATATAAAAAGTTCGAATGTGTTAATCAATGTTTGCAAAGGTGACTGAAATTAGTTGAATTAACAAAGCCAAAGTACCGCTTTTTCAAGGGGTTTAAGGAAATATTGTGAAACGTAGTAATGAGTGAATAATCGTGAGTAAGCGCCCTACTCATGACTGATCACTCACTACTCACGAAAACTCGTATCCAATGTCCCTCCGGTAATTCATTCCTTCAAACGAAATTTTCTCTAAAATATTTTTTGATTTGGCAACTGCTTCTCCAATATTATTTCCATAAGAGGTTACTGCAATAACTCTGCCACCATTGGTTACAACTTTATCATCCATTTGTTTGGTTCCTGCATGAAAAACAATGGAATCACCTGTAGGCAGATCCGTTAATCCATCAATAGGTAAATGTTTCTGATAATCGCCGGGATAACCGCCGCTAACCGCCATCACCGTTGCGCAGCTGTAAGGGTAAAATTCAATATTCGCATCAACCAAAGTGCCATTATCCATTGCTGCAAACAGGCCCACGATATCGGTTTGCAAAAGCGGCATCACCACTTCTGTTTCAGGATCGCCCATGCGGCAGTTGTATTCTATCACGAATGGCTCACCCTTTACATTCATCAGTCCAAAAAACACAAAGCCATGGTAGTTTAAATTTTCTTTTGATAAACCATTGATCGTTGGTTTGATGATCCGTTCTTCCACTTTCGTCATAAAGATCTCATCCATAAAAGGAACAGGACTTACACAACCCATACCACCCGTATTCAACCCGGTATCGCCCTCACCAATGCGTTTGTAGTCTTTTGCGTGGCCGATGATCTGGTAAACTTCTCCATCCGTTAATGCAAACACACTTACTTCTATTCCCTGCAAAAATTCTTCGATCACCACTTTACTGCTTGCTTCGCCGAACTGTTTGTTGATGATCATTTCTTCAAAAACCTGTAAGGCTTCTGCATGTGTAGCCGCTATCACAACACCTTTGCCGGCGGCGAGTCCATCTGCTTTTAATACGATGGGTAAGCTGTGTTGCGAGATGTATTTCTTCCCTTCTTCAAAATTCTCATGGGTAAATTCCGCATAACCTGCGGTAGGAATTTCATGACGTTGCATGAATTTTTTGCTGAATGCTTTGCTGCCTTCCAATTGCGCAGCTTCTGCAGAAGGGCCTACTACATTGATGTGTTTGAGTTGTTCATCCTTCTGAAAAAAATCATAAATACCTTTTACCAAAGGTTCTTCAGGACCCACGACCACCATATTGATCTTTTCTTCGAGACAGGTTTTTTTGATCGATTCAAAATCAGTAACCGATATATCGAGATTGGTGCCAAACTGCGATGTGCCTGCATTTCCAGGAGCTATGAATAAGTTATCGCAGTGATGGCTTTTTGACATTTTCCATGCCAATGCATGTTCACGTCCGCCTGATCCGAGTAGTAGAATGTTCATGTGTAAGGATTGCAGCGCGAATGTAAAGCCAAATAGTCAATTAGCGGATTGGCGAATTACGAATTAGCGAATTTAGCTCTTCAATCCGCCAATCCGTAATTCGCTAAACCTTCAATAGTAATCGCGCGGCTATGGTGCAGAAGCAGCTTCAGCCTCTTCCTCAACCCCAACATAACTCTTCTCCGGTAACCGTTTTGCGATCAGCAGGAACAACACAAAAGACACAATGAGTATACCTATAAACAGCCAGTAATAGCTTGCACCGGTGAACTTGCTGAAGAATCCCTTGCTTACAATATTTCCATTGATCAAACCAACGATCAGGTTGCCGGCTGAAATTCCCAGCAAATACAACGCACTCATGGTACTTTTCATCGATACGGGTGAATGGGTATAGGCATATTCAAGACAGGTAACGGAAACAAGGATCTCCGAAGCTGCCAGCAGGATATAGGCCAGTACCTGCCACCAAACCGAAGGTTTTCCACCCGCATCTATCTGTTCCTGCAGAAGTGCGATAATCACGAAAGCAAAACCGATGATCACCAGTCCTCCCCCGATCTTGCGCAGGGGGCTCACTTTTATTCCTCTTTTTTCCAAAAACGGGAAAATAACAGAAGTAAAAACAGGGATCAGCAGTACAAGGAACAATGGGTTGATAAAGTTGATCTGCTCAGGTAATATTTTAAAATCTCCCACCAGCGTAAGATCCAGGCGGGTTGCCTGCAACACCCACTCAGAAAGGTTTTGATCCCATAATGCCCAGAATATGGGTGTGAAAGCAAAAACTGCCAATACACGATATACCGCTTTAATACCATCGATAGATTTTGCAGAATATTTTTCACCAACCGCTTCCCATACTTTTTGGCCAGGTTTGCGGCTGATCAGTTTTACGAGGGCAAATATTGTGATGGTAAAAAAGTTCTCTTTTTTAATACCTGCGGGACGTACTCTTTTATATTTTTTTCGTCCCATCCAGAAAACGATCGTGGCCACCGCCATCAATAAACCCGGAACACCAAAAGCAACCCCGGGGCCATAATATTTTTTTAGCAACGGAATAAACAACGGCGCCAATGTTCCACCGAGGTTGATGCTCATATAAAACCAGCCATACGCTTTTGAAAGCAGGTGCTCATTGGATTTATCAAACTGGTCGCCCACATTGGCAGAAACGCAGGATTTGATACCGCCTGCACAACACGCAATAATGATAAGACCCGTACTGAAAATGGTAAAGCTGCTGTCGGAAATGGACAATACAAAATGGCCTATCGTATACAGGATCGAAACGAACAGGATCACCCGGTATTTTCCAAAGAACCAGTCGGCCATGATGGCCCCGACAAGAGGCATGAAATAAGCAAGTGTAACGAACAGGTGCGACATTTCATTTGCTTTTGCATCTGCTTCCGCAGTAAGCAAAGGGTTTAATGTGGGATTGAAAAACGCCACCGCCATATAAGTAACCATAATAGAGCGCAACCCGTAAAAACTAAACCTTTCTGCTATTTCACTGCCAATAATATAAGGAACCGATTTCGGCATGCCGGTTTTCTTTGTCGCGCTTTCTATTTCAGTCATAAGTTGTATTTTGTATTTTTAAAGATATTGGAAAATTGGCTAAGAGCTGTAAAGAGGAAAAGAGATAAAAGAGGGCTCATCAAACGAATGAGTGCCGAATGGATCAAAGATGGCATTTAATAGTACGTTTTGATGGAAACTCTTTTATCTCCTTATCTCTTTTAACCTCTTAGCTTCACTAACTAAACCTCCCGCTATGCCTGACGAAAAGAAAACGTTCAAACCGTTTGTTGCGCCCGAAACAAACATGAAAGAGCTTACTGTAAAATCCATCCTGGTGGGTAGTTTGTTCGGGGTGATCTTTGGCGCCGCAACAGTGTACCTGGCGTTGAAAGCGGGGTTAACCGTATCCGCATCCATTCCCATCGCTGTAATCGCGATCACATTGGGAAGAAAATTCCTGAAAACAACCATTCTCGAGAACAACATTATACAAACCACCGGCTCTGCAGGAGAAAGTATTGCGGCAGGTGTGGCATTTACCTTGCCGGGGTTTTTATTCTTATCCTCGCCAAGCAGTGCGGAATATTTTAATTATCTCACGATATTGATATTGGCTATTGTGGGTGGATTATTGGGTACCTTATTAATGGTGCCTTTGCGCAAAGCCCTCATCGTAAACGAACACGATAATCTCCCTTATCCCGAAGGAACTGCCTGCGGTGATGTATTAAAAGCAGGAGAAAAAGGCGGCGATTTTGCTAAGACGGCGTTCTGGGGATTAGGCGTTGCATTTGCTTACGCGATCCTGCAAAAGATCTTTCATGTAATTGCAGAAACACCCCATTATGCAACTGCCAAGATCAATAAATTCTTTCCATCAGCTAAAGTATCAGGTGAAATAACACCGGAATATATGGGTGTGGGATATATCATCGGCCCTAAGATCGCCGGTGTGCTGGTGGCGGGCAGTGTGTTGAGCTGGTTTGTATTTATTCCGCTCTTATCAACCCTTGTGCCTTCTGATATCATCGCTATGCAGCTTGCTAAACTCGGTTACCTCGCCGATGTAACCAAAGCAGGTGGTAAAGGAGGATGGGATCCGGTTACACATTCATTCGCAGATTATTCAGCTGCTATTTATTATGCATATATAAGACAGGTAGGTGCCGGTGCGGTAACAGCAGGTGGTATCATTACTTTGATAAAAACCATCCCTACCATTATTAAATCAGTGAAAGGAAGTTTTGCTTCCCTGAAAGCCGACAAAGAACCAGGGGCTGCCGCAGTTTTGCGTACGGATAAAGATCTTAGTCTGAAAGTGGTGGGCATCGGAAGTCTTGCACTCATTGCACTCATTGCTGTGCTGCCACAGGTTCCGGGTGATGGCTTTATTCAGAAATTATTGATTGGTGTACTGGTTATTTTATTTGGTGCATTATTCGTAACCGTATCATCAAGGATCGTGGGATTGATTGGGTCATCCAATAACCCAATCAGCGGTATGACCATTGCAACCGTTATGGGAACCAGCCTGATTTTTTTAAGTGTTGGCTGGACAGGACAGGCATTCGAGCCATTGGTATTGGTGGTGGGAGGTATGATCTGTATCGCTGCCGCAAATGCCGGCGCCACCTCACAGGATCTGAAGAGTGGCTATATTGTTGGAGCCACGCCGCGTAACCAGCAGATCGCATTGTTTGTTGGCGCCATTGTTTCATCGATCGTGATCGGCATTACCGTAAAATTCCTCGACAAGCCAACAACAGAAATGATGCAGCAGGGAATTCATCATGCCATCGGATCGGATAAATATCCTGCACCACAGGCAACATTGATGGCTACTTTGATCAAAGGAATTTTATCGCAGAACCTCGACTGGCAATATGTAGTTGTGGGAATCTTCCTCGCGATAACCATGGAACTCTGCGGTATCAAATCATTAAGTTTCGCGATAGGTGTGTACCTGCCGTTGGCAACCACATTGCCGATCTTTATTGGTGGTGCTATCCGCGGTATCGTTGAAAACAAACAGAAAAAAGCAAACATCAAACTAAATGCAGAAGAAGAGGAACTGGGTAAAGGAAATCTCTTTGCCACAGGATTGGTAGCAGGAGGTGCCGTTGCCGGAGTAGTCATCGCCTTCCTCGCAGGATCGGATGCAGGTGAACGGTTCCTCAAAGCCGTGAGCCTGGAAGCAGGGATTACCAATGGTTTGTCTGAAGGTGGTTATTATATTCTTGGCACCTTATTCTTTGCTGTGATGGGCTGGATCTTGTATAAGGTGGCGATAAAAAAGCCGGCGTAAGCGTGAATTGTGAGTCGTGAGTGTGCCGCGGTTATCGGAGGCTCACTCACGATTCACGACTCACAACTCATGATTTAACGATTCACCATTCACGATCTCACCAACCTGCGGTAACTTTATTGCAGGTTTTTTTATGCCCGGTGACCCGGAAATTTTAAACTTTCCTCCACCTATCATTAAACCATTGGCATTTTAAACCATCCTATTAAAAATCTTTACCATGAATTTCAGTCGCCTATTCAAAACGCTCTCTATTGGCGCCGTACTCACGGTTATGTTCGCCTTTGTGCAGGGTAACACTTCTCCCGATATAAAAATCAGTCTACCCTATAAAAAAATGGGGCTCACGCAGGAGCAGGCCGCGGCACATTTACTAAACCGTTTTACGTTTGGCACCAAACCCGGGCAGATCAAAGAAGTAGTGAACATGGGTCTTGAAAAATGGCTCCAGCAACAATTGGACGGAGGATTGCCCGATGATGAAGTAACCCGCCGTTTACCTTCAGACGCCTACGAAGCACTGGCCCTGAACAATGAAACCATCGTGAATACCTATCTCAATGCCGGGCAGATCATCCGTGTGGCGGCAAAGAATAATTTACTGGATAAAGATTCAATCAAAAGTTTAGATAAACCCGAATACCGCGCACAGCTGAAAAAATTAATGGATCAACAGGGCTACAAAGCGCCACAGGAATTACAAAGACAGATCATCAACCAGAAAATAGTTCGCGCAGCATACGGGCAAAACCAGTTGCAGGAAGTACTCACAGATTTCTGGTTTAATCATTTCAATGTATCACTCACCAAAGGACAGTGCCAGCAATTTATACTTACCTACGAACGCGATGCGATCCGTCCCAATGTACTCGGCAATTTTGAAACGATATTAGAAGCAACCGCCAAACATCCCGCCATGCTTGAATACCTCGATAATGCATCGAGCGTAAGCATGGAAAATGATATGGCGCGCACACAGGATAAAAACAACCTCGCGAGACTCGCCAGGCAAAAAATGCAGCAAATGGCTGATGATACTTCAGCCGGCGGAAAACTGCTACAGCAAACCATTAAAGCAAGAAAGACACAGGGTTTGAATGAGAACTATGCACGTGAAATAATGGAACTGCATACACTCGGTGTTGATGGCGGATACACACAAACAGATGTAACCACTGTTGCCAAAGCATTAACAGGCTGGAGTATTATGCCAATGTATAAAGATGGTCCGGGTACTAAATTATTACAGGCAGCCGGCCCGGCTTTATTAGCGAGAAGAGGCTTTGTTGTTGAGGGAGATTTTTTATTCCGCGCAGACAAACACGATGAAAACCCAAAGACCATTCTCGGCAGATCGTTCCCTGCGAATGGCGGGTATGAAGAAGGCAAACAGGTTTTGCAAATGTTGGCGGTGCATCCATCCACAGCAAAATTTATCTGTACCAAACTGGCTACACGTTTTGTAAGTGATACACCTTCTGCAGAACTCGTAAGTAAAATGGCTGATGGCTATTTAAAGAGTAATGGTAATATCAAAACTGTTTTAGTAACCATGGTGAACAGCCGGGAATTCTGGGATACAAAAGCTTTACGCGAAAAAGTAAAATCACCTTTTGAGTTTGCGATTAGTGCTATCCGTGCCACCAATGCGGATGTACAGCAACCATTCCAGATCTATAACTGGTGCACAAGAATGGGACAACGTTTTTATTATTACCAGGCGCCAACCGGTTTTCCTGACAGGGCAACGTACTGGATCAATACAGGTTCATTGTTAAACCGGATGAATTTTGGACTGGCATTCGCTACGCAAAAAATCCCAGGTGTAAAAATAGACCTCGCCGCATTGAATGATAACCACGAGCCCGAAAGCGCCGAAGCCGCATTGGCCATTTACAGCAAAATATTATTACCCGAGAGAAACCAGGATGAAAATATCCGCCGCTTAACTGCCATGGTAAAAGATGTGAATCTCGAAAAGAAGATCAACGACGCAGCAGAAAAAAATACAGTGGCCATGCCTGATATGAGCACCAATATGCAACAGGACGACATGATGATGCAGGCTTCGGTTCCCAACAAACGAAACAAAAAACAGAACGAAAAAGCAGCACTCAGCAAAAAGAATCTGCCGCTAACGACTTTGTATGTTGCCGGCAATACAAATACAGTATCACAAGTTGCAGGTATCATTATCGGTTCACCAGAGTTTCAAAGAAAGTAGGCGTCGGGACGCTAAAACGGCCTGAAGCCTAAAACACATTAGAATTAAAATTCAAAAATATTTTATGACAGATCGTAGAGCATTCATGAAATCAGGCGCACTCGCATTGTTTGCGGCGGGTATAGGCGGCGTACCAACCTTTATCGCGCGCGCCGCAAACAGCAGGAAGATCTTATCTCCCTACAAAAAAAATAAAACACTTGTCTGCATTTTTCAACGCGGAGCCATGGATGGTTTGATGGCAGTGAGCCCATATACGGATCCAAACCTTAAAAAACTGCGCCCCACTTTATACATGAGTCCCGCAGAGACCGAAGGGAAGATGATCGACCTCGACAGTCATTTCGGTTTGCACCCTTCACTCGCAGCATTCGCTCCTTATTTTACAGAAGGGCGCATGGCGATCGTACACGGTGTGGGTAGTCCCAATAGTACACGCAGCCATTTTGATGCGCAGGATTATATGGAAAGCGGAACACCCTTCAGTAAAAGCACCGGCAGCGGATGGCTCAACAGGGCAGTGGGTTTAATGGGACATGACGGGACACCTTTCCGCGCAGTGAGTTTAACGAGTTCGCTTCCAAGAAGTTTATATGGAGATAATGAAGCGCTTGCTATAAATAACCTGCAGGAGTTCGCGATACAAATGCGTGGTAACCCGATGGCATCAAATCTTGCATCCAAATCATTTGAATCGTTGTACGATCAAACTTCCAGCCAGATCTTAAATAAAACAGGGAAGGAAAGTTTTGATGCGTTGAAAATGCTCAACGTAAATAATCTAAAAAATTATCAGCCTGCTGCAGGTGTTGTATATCCGAACTCAGCATTGGGTAATTCATTAAAACAGATTGCTACTTTAATAAAAATGGATATCGGCATGGAAGTAGCTTTTGCAGAAAGCGGCGGATGGGATACGCATTTTAACCAGGGCGCAGCCAATGGTGCACTCGCACGTAACCTGAAAGATTTCAGCGACAGCATTGATGCTTTCTGGAAAGATATGTCGGCTTACCAGGATGATGTTACCGTAATGACCATGACCGAATTCGGCCGCACAGCCCACCAGAACGGAACCGGCGGAACCGATCATGGCCGCGCAAGTTGCTTGTTTGTTTTAGGAAATGATGTGCAGGGTGGTAAAGTGTATCATAATATGAAAACACTGGCGAAAGAAGATCTGGAAGATGGACGTGATTTACCGGTGAGTACCGATTTCCGCTCTGTATTCAGTTCCGTAGCGAATGGACATTTGAAGATCAATAATAACGGTACATTATTCCCTAAATGGGATGGGACACCGTTGAATATTATGAAAGCATAAAAAAGCCGCGGGGCGATTGTTCCCCACGGCTGGCCAACTTGACTTGCAGGAATTACATTAATTAATTTGTTGCAGCCATGTATATTTATTGTCATGTCTGTTAATATAGACGAAGACGAATTCGGGCTCGGCAGCGTGCTTAACTGCCCGTTTATTATAATCGTCGTTTGTTGTGAGAGTCAATTGAACCTTATACATGGTTTTAAGATTGAAGCGCCTCATAACATCTTCTTTCATTTTCTGTGTGTAGTTAAGGTTACTTGCATTATAACCACTGAAATCGGATGCTTTGTATTTATTTAGTTCTTCGTTGAGTACCTTTTTGCCATCTATCCAAACACCGTAATTGGAAGAATTTTTCCATTTTTCAAATTGTTCATCTGTCGGTGTTATTTTTTGCGGCATCGGCCCTTTTTTGACAACCAGGATTTTTACGGCATTTCTTTGTTCGTTATTCATCTGTTTGTAAATAGAAACAAGTTTTTCTCGGTCCTTTTCGCTGCCCTTGAACGAAACCTTACCCCGGTTTTGCTGTGCCGGACTGGTAACGATAACGGTGCGGTCAACTATATCGTTAAATTCCTTAAGCATTTCACCTGGTACACCGGTTTGAGAAGTAACAGGCAATATGCCGGGAATCAACACCGGGCCAACACTGGTTTCCTTCTTCTGGTTGCCCGGGGCCACTGTTTTTATCGGTTCTTTCTTTTCCTGTGCGATAATTTCCCGGGTACTGAAAGTATAGATCACTGCGGTAAGCAACGGGATCATACATATTTTTTTGATAAAAATAATTTGCCGGTCATTTTTTCTCGTCATCATAACTAATCTTTTTTTGGTTACTGAAAAATTGAAATTGCTGGTGAGATAGGTTTTGTTTTTACAGCTTGCTTTATCTAATAACAGGTATTGGTAAGCAGGAACATTCTCATAGGTTTTGATCACTGCGTCATCCGCTAAATATTCATGATTCAGTTGGATAGCTTTTTTGTAAAAGATAAATAGTGGGTTGAACCAGAAAATGGTTTGCAGCAATTCTATAAAGATCACATCCAAGGAATGTTTTTCTCTAACATGGGTCAGTTCATGTGTAATCAACTCTTCTTCTATTGCGTGGTCGGAATAGTCTTCTTCGCTGATAAAAATATTATTGAGGAAGGAATGACTGGCTATTTTTTCTTTTAACAATACCAATCTTGCACCCTGGTACATAATCACTTTGTTTTTTGCTGCACTGGATAAAAGCAGGTAAATATTTCTGCCAAACCTTACCAGCAAAATAAAAGTGACCAGGCCATATATAGACAACAATGCAGGAATCGTATAATCAACAGGAGCAGCGATAGCTTTTTGTGCAGCTGCCTGTGTGGTTGATACACCCGCACTATTTAAAGGGATGATATCAAAATAATTATCGCTTAGTATCGGCAGCGATTCAGATTGGATCTTGAAACTGATCAGCGGAACGATACAGGCAAACACAATACTGCCCAATAAATACCAGCGGTTAAAGCGGTGCATTTTTTCTTTCTCAAGAAAGAGAAGATACACAAGCAACAGTACCACAAGACACAGAATCGATCTGATGAGATAAGTTGTCATTTTTTCTTTTTTTGAATTTCCTGGTCAATGATCTTACGCAGTTCTTTTAATTCCTCGGTGGTAAGATTACTTTCCTTTGTAAAAAATGAGGCAAATTGTAATACGGAGTCATTGAAATTATTCCGGATCATACCGTTCACATGTTTCGAAAAATAATCGGCTTTCTTAACAAGGGGATGGTATTCCCGTGAATTTCCATAAACCGTGTAGCCAACAAAACCTTTGTCGGTCATTCTTTTTAAAAGTGTGGCTACTGTGGTAGTGGCTGGCTTTGGCTCGGGAAACGCATCGATGAGGTCCTTGAGAAAAGCTTTCTCAAGACTCCAGAGATATTCCATTAACTGTTCTTCGCTTTTGGATAATTTCATGTTGCTCTACAATTTGATATATTGTTCTACAAATGTAGAATAGTTTTTTGAATTATGCAAATTAATTTGAAAGTTTTTTTCGTTAGGCAAAATTTTAACAATCACACCGAAAAGATTTTTTAGCCACAGAACACACAGATTAGCACAGTAAACATCTGTGGTAATCTGTGTGTTCTGTGGCAATTATTAAAAAAATTTGGAACTATGAAAAAATTAATCGTAATATTGCGATACATATGGGAGCAACAAAAACCGATCTCTTTACAAAACAGCAGAATGAACTGGCATCTATGGCAAAAGCCATCGCACATCCTGCACGGATCGCTATTCTTCAATACCTGGTGAAGAAGAATGCATGCGTGTGTGGTGATATCGTGGATGAATTGGGATTGGCGCAGGCTACCACATCCCAGCATTTGAAAGAATTAAAGAATGCCGGGATCATACAGGGGAATATTGAAGGGGTAAGTGTATGTTATTGTATCGAACCGAAAGTATGGAAGCAGTACAAAGAATTATTCAGCAGCTTTTTTAAAGAAGTAGATCTGAGCGGGAACTGCTGTTGATTTTTTTTGAAATCATTAATCGCAATATTACAATCAATAAAAAATCAAAAACATGCAAACAGAAAATGAATTAAAAGAAATGGTCAGGCAGAAATACAGCGAGATCGCATTACAGGATGCCGGCGATAACAAAGCTTCCTGCTGTGGGTCGGGTGGATGCAGTACTGAGGTGTACAACATCATGACGGATGATTACACAAATCTTGAAGGATATAACCCGGATGCAGATCTTGGATTAGGGTGTGGCCTTCCCACTCAATTTGCAAAGATCAAACAGGGAGATACGGTAATAGATCTTGGCAGCGGCGCTGGCAACGATTGCTTTATCGCAAGAAAAGAAGCAGGCGAAACAGGTACTGTGATCGGTATTGATTTTACACCGGCTATGATCAACCTCGCAAAAGCCAACGCTGAAAAACTTTCTTACACAAATGTTGAATTCAGGCAGGGTGATATTGAGAACATGCCCGTTGCTTCAAACATTGCAGATGTGATCGTAAGCAACTGTGTGCTGAACCTCGTTCCGAATAAAGATGCCGTGATCAAAGAAATATACAGGGCATTGAAACCGGGTGGACATTTCAGTATTTCTGATATTGTATTGGAAGGTGCTCTTCCCGTTCACATACAGGAAGCTGCAGAAATGTATGCGGGTTGTGTATCCGGCGCCATTCAGAAAGAAGTATATCTTGAATTGATCAAACAGAATGGTTTTGAAAATATCACCATTCAAAAAGAAAAGCCCATTAATGTTCCTGATGATATTCTTTTGAAATATCTTTCGCAGGATGAATTACAGGCTTTCAGGAATGGAAGCTCAGGCATATTCAGTATTACTGTTTTTGCACAAAAACCGGTAACCGCAAAAAATTGCTGCGGACCCCAGTGCTGTAACTAAAAAGGACACATGAAGAAAATATTAGTACTCTGCACAGGCAACAGCTGCCGCAGCCAGATAGCAGAAGGATACCTGCGGCATTTTGCAAAAGACAGGGCTGAAATATACAGCGCGGGAATAGAGACACATGGTGTTAATCCCCGCGCTGTTGCAACGATGCTGGAAGATGGCATTGATATTTCCGGGCAAACGTCCAATAATATCAATGAGTATAAAGGCATCGATTTTGATTACGTGATCACGGTTTGTGACAATGCAAAAGAGAACTGTCCTTATTTTCCATCCAATGCGGAGCAGTTCCATCATAATTTTCCGGATCCTGCAAAAGCAACGGGTAGTGAGGCCGAAATCGCTGGACAATTCAGGTATGTTCGCGACTTAATAAAAAGTTATTGTCGTGATTTTATGGATAAGCGGTTTGCCTGAACCAAAAAGCTGTATACCTTTATGTAGCATGAAACCGGTAGCTTCCATACTTTCCTTACTGATGTTGTTCCTGATGGCGCAGCCAATGATCATGGAATGCCAGGCAATGGTGAAAGTGGAACCGCCTGCAACAGTATGTGGTGCCAATAGCTGTCCTAAAGCCATGGCCAAAAAGAAGCTGGCAGATAAATCGTGTTCCAGTAAAAGCAAAGAATGCGACAGGACAAATACCTGTAATCCTTTCGCATCCTGTTCGCAGTGCCAGTATGTTGCTGCATCGCGTTACCTGTATGCCGGTGATCAAATACTGGCAGGCAGCAAAAGATCCTACACTGCAAACGAAAATATCGTAACCGGTTTTCGAAATGATTGCTGGCAGCCGCCGGAGTTTAGTTCCCTTTCATAGCCAGATTACTTAAAGGAATTAATTATTAAACATCAATCATTGTAACATGAAAAAAATACTCATGGGCGCACTCGCCCTTATGCTGATCTCTGGTGGTTCAGCTTTTGCATCTGATAAAACAAAAAAGGCTGCTAAAGCCAAGGCTAAAACAGAATGCAAGCCATCTGCCTGCAAAGACAAAAAGGATTGCAAGGATATGAAGGATTGCACTCTACCATGCAAACCATCTTCATGCGGTAAATAATAAACCGATTGAATAAATGAAGGCCCGCCATGAGAATGGCGGGTTTTTTTTATGAGCAAGAAAACTATTTAGCCACCTTCTTTTTTTCCTCATCTAGCTTTTTCAAAGCAGCGTTTTTCAATTCAATCAACCATGTTTGAAATTGTTCTGGCCCAACAAATGGATGCAACTCTCCAGGCTTCCGCTGTGAAAGTAGTTTTGCGCGCTCAAATATTTTTCCGGGACCGGGATGATTGGAAATATTTACATCGATTCCTTTCATGGCCATGATACGATCAACACTTTTCAGGTACATTTCGGTTCGGGGTACTCCTTCAAAGTTCAAACCCACACCGCCCAGCATAAAAGCATTATAAACTTTGTTGCCATCGCGAACGGGAAAGGCGATGGATAATACGCCAGGTGTATGCCCGGGTGTTTCAAAAAAATGAAGTGTGGTTTTACCAAGCACAAGTGAGTCACCATCATGTATCACCCAATCCCGTTTCATGTTTGGATTCACACTTGTATAGTCGGCTTTTACAGATCCTTCCGCCATTTGCCAGTCGGGTTCAGTCATGCCGATACGCCCATGGGAAAGTTTTTGTATTTCTTCTGCGCCTTCACAATGGTCAAAATGTCCATGGGTGCATAAGATGTATTTGATATCCTTCACATCAAATCCCAGTTGTTTAATGGCGCCCGGAATATTGCTTGTGTATTTGCCATATAAAGCATCTATCAGTACAATCCCTTTATCTGTAACCAGCAGGTAAGCACTTACACCGTCGTTGCCGACATAATATAAGTTATCAAAAATTTTAAACGGTGGTACTGTTTTGGAAAAATCGAAAGAGCCGTATTGTGCATGTGAAAAATGCATGCAGCAAATGGCAATGGTAATTGAAAATAATTTTTTCATTATAATTTTCCGTTTTTGATTTCTTCAACAACCCCGGGATCAAGTAAGGTAGAAGTGTCGCCTAAATTAGCTGTTTCACCTTCTGCGATCTTCCGCAGGATCCTACGCATGATCTTACCGCTTCTTGTTTTGGGAAGGCCACTTACAAATTGAATTTTATCCGGTTTTGCAATGGCCCCGATAATACGAGATACTGTTTGCAGGATATCTTTCCTGATCAGTTCCTGGTCGCTGTTGTGAACTCCGTTATAGATCACATATGCATAAATACCCTGTCCTTTGATATCATGCGGGTAACCAACTACTGCGCTCTCTACTACACCGGCATGCATATTAATTGCGTTCTCCACTTCTGCGGTACCGATGCGGTGACCGCTTACATTTAATACATCATCCACTCTTCCTGTAATACGGTAGAAACCATTTTTATCTCTCAGTGCACCATCGCCGGTGAAATACATATTCTCATACGTAGCAAAATAATTCGTGCGGCATCTTTCATGATCGCCGTAAGTTGTGCGCAAAATACCTGGCCATGGC
Organism: Bacteroidota bacterium; assembly: GCA_040388475.1. Classification (GTDB taxonomy): domain Bacteria; phylum Bacteroidota; class Bacteroidia; order Chitinophagales; family Chitinophagaceae; genus Sediminibacterium. The sequence continues at coordinate 63,930 of JAZKBT010000003.1, forward strand.
GCTTTGATACAGAGATTTCCGGATACTGTTTCATCTCCTTCGGCAATCACCTCTTTACCGTTCTCATCAACCAATACCATTTGTAATCCCGGCATAGGCAATGTGGCCCAACTCGGAACGGCCGGTGTGATACCTGCGAGATTGCTGATCAATGTGCCACCGGTTTCCGTTTGCCACCAGGTATCTACTACCGGGCATTTTTTCTTTCCTACATGCTCATCATACCAGTGCCAGGCCTCTTCATTGATGGGTTCGCCTACCGTACCCAATACCTGTAAAGAAGAAAGATCTTTTCCCTGCAAAGGTTCCAAACCAAAACCCATCAGGCTCCTGATGGCTGTTGGCGCGGTATAAAAAATATTCACTTTGTATTTGTCAATGATGTTCCAGAACCTGCCTGCATCGGGCCAGGTGGGAACGCCCTCGAACATTAATGAAGTAGCGCCCGCGCTTAATGGTCCGTAAACAATATAGGTGTGACCAGTGATCCAACCAATATCGGCCGTACAGAAATGGACCTGTCCCTGCTTGTATTGGAAAACATTCACAAACGTATAATTCGCCCAGATCATATAGCCTCCGCAGGTATGTACCACGCCTTTGGGTTTTCCTGTTGAGCCGGAGGTGTATAAAATAAATAAGGGATCTTCTGCATCCATTTCTTCTGCTTCAATAAAAGTTAATCCCTGTTCCTCTACCCGTTTCATTTCTTCTTCCCACCATACATCTCTTCCCTTGATCATAGAAACCGGTGTTCTTGTCCTGGTACAAACGATCACGCGTTTTACCGTTTTGTTACCGATCAATGCATCATCGATCACAGATTTTAAAGGAATATCTTTTGCACCGCGAAAAGCACCGTCGCAGGTAACAATAAATTCTGCCTGCGCATCCTGTAACCTGTCAGAAATACTTTGCGCAGAGAAACCTCCGAATACAACGCTGTGAATAGCACCGATCCTGGCACAGGCCAATACCGAAATAGCGAGCTCGGGAATCATTCCCATATAGATACAAACACGGTCACCTTTTTTTACGCCATTGTTTTTTAATACATGTGCGAACTGGCAAACTTTTTCAAGTAATATTTTATAGGTGAGTGTACGGCTATGTTCATCCGGTGCATTGGGCTCCCATATCAGTGCGGGTTGATCGCCATGTGTGGCGATATGCCTGTCGAGACAGTTCTCTGTGATATTCAGTTTGCCGCCTTTGAACCATTCTATTTTGGGTTCTGTAAAGTTCCATTCCAAAACCGTATCCCATTTTTTGCGCCAGCTGAAATGCTGCGCCACATCGTTCCAGAAAGCGGATGGATCGTCAATGCTTTGTTTGTATTTTTCTTTATAATCGTCGAATGAGGTGATCTGGTAAGGATAGGAGGACATTACTGCTCAATTTTGAAAAGGCAAATTAATAATTAGTGGTTAGTAATAAGAATAATAATACAGGGATGAAAGATAATTCGGTTTCTAAAGGATGCTTTTTCTTCACCGCAGAGCCGCAAAGATGCAGAGGCTTCGCAGAGTAGCCTCTGCGTTAACTCATGTTTTTCTGCGGTTCTGCGGTGAAATGAAGATCAACAATCAGCAATCCTAACAATTGTGAGTAATTAAGAACTCCAGTTTCCAATTACATAATTATTGGAGATTTCCCTGCTTTGATGTAAGTTCATAAAGATTATAACCCTTATGAAAGAAACAAAAGGCATCTGGAAAGTGATCGGCGCTTCATCGCTCGGTACATTGATCGAATGGTATGATTTTTACATTTTTGGCAGCCTGGCCACCGTGCTGGCAAACCAGTTCTTTCCCAAAACCAATCCTACTGCGGCGCTTCTTTCAACATTGGCCACATTTGCGGCGGGTTTTATTGTGCGTCCGTTCGGGGCATTGGTGTTCGGAAGACTGGGCGACCTGATCGGCCGTAAATACACTTTCCTGCTCACACTTGTTTTAATGGGTGGTTCCACATTTGCCATTGGATTGGTACCAAGTTATGAATCCATTGGTTTTGCTGCGCCGATACTGGTGTTGTTATTGCGTTTGTTACAGGGACTTGCTCTCGGTGGTGAATACGGCGGTGCAGCAACTTATGTGGCAGAGCATTCACCGGCTCATAGAAGAGGTTTTTTTACTTCGTGGATACAGACCACAGCAACATTGGGTCTGTTTGTTTCCTTAGGCGTGATATTATTAACGCGTCATAGTTTAGATGCTGACCAGGCAAAATCGATTGCCAAATTCAATGACTGGGGCTGGCGCATTCCTTTCCTGGTTTCTATTGTATTGGTAGTAGTGTCTATCTACATCCGTTTAAAAATGAAAGAATCGCCGTTGTTTGAAAAATTAAAAATAGCAGGTACACGTTCTGTTAATCCCTTAAAAGAAAGTTTTGGTCATAGGTCGAATTTGAAAATGGTATTGCTGGCATTGTTTGGCGCTACCATGGGACAAGGTGTTGTGTGGTACACCGGCCAGTTTTATGCGCAATCATTTATTGAGAATGTTTGTAAAGTAGATTTTGATCAATCACGCACACTATTGATCTGGGCCATTTTATTTGCCACGCCGTTCTTTGTTGTATTTGGTGCATGGAGCGATAAGGTCGGGCGAAAATGGATCATGCTAACGGGTATGTTTCTTGCCATTGTTTCTTACCAGTTTTTATTTAAGCAATTACTTACGCTCACTGATCATACAACGAAGCAGGAGATGGCTGATCTGAAGCAAATCAAAACAACACGCACAGCTATTGCTAATACACCTGATACACTCAGAACCGTAGTCACAAAAACTTTTTATGCGGATGGCATGGTGCTCTCTGAAACAAAAAAAGATACTGTGTACGCAGCGGCAGAAAAAACAACCCTGAAGCCAGATATAAAAATTTCCAAAACAGTTGGCAGCAGCGATTACTGGAAAATGGTACTATTCGTTTTCATCATGATCCTGTATGTAACGATGGTTTATGGACCGATAGCGGCATTCCTGGTTGAATTATTCCCAACAAAGATCAGGTACACTTCTATGTCCTTACCGTATCATATCGGGAATGGAGTATTTGGCGGATTGACACCATTTATTGCAACATTGTTAACTACGATCTATACAAACGATGCATTAGTAGGATTGATGTACCCGATTATTATTGCAGCAGTGTGTTTGGTGATTGGAACTTTGTATATTAATAACAGGATACATCCGGAAGTAGACGATTGATATTATTTTAAATTTTGAATGTTAAATGTTGCATGAGAGCATCTGCGTTCAACATTTAGCATTTAGCATTCAACACTCAACATAAAAAATTATGAACCAAATAAAAAGATTCGCAGGCATCATCTGGCTATTACTCGGCCCTGTGGCTGTATTTTATCTGATCAGAACAGCTGCTGTTGAGATCAATAAGAAACCCGTGATCGATACCAAAATACAGTGGGGTGTATTTGTTGTTGTTTTTATTCCGATCGCCATTGGCATGATGATATTTGGATGGTATGCCTTGAAAGGTGAGTATGATCATTTGCCGGAAAGATCGGCTGAGCTGATTGACTAACTTTATTTTAAATGTTGAAGAATAAATGCTGAATGAAATACAGGTTCATTTAACATTTAACATTTAAAATTCAACATAAATTTGCGCCCATGTCAATCGAAATCTCGCAACTCCTCAAACAATACGGGGAACAGAAAGCGGTGAACCAGGCTTCTTTCCAGGTGGGTAAGGGGGAGATCGTTGGTTTTCTGGGGCCCAATGGCGCGGGTAAGAGTACTACCATGAAGATCCTTACCGGTTATCTCCAGGCAGATGAGGGCAAGGCAACGGTTTGCGGATTGGATGTAAAAGCGGATCCCATCGCTGTAAAGAAAAAGATCGGCTATTTACCCGAGGCTAATCCGTTGTATCCTGAAATGTATGTGCGGGAGTATTTACAGTTTGTTGCGGGTATCCACCAGATAAAAGATAAAAAAGCAGCGGTTGAAAATGTGATCGTGCTTACCGGTTTAACGGTTGAGTCAAAAAAGAAGATCAGCCAGTTATCAAAAGGATATAAACAGCGCGTGGGTCTTGCAGCCGCATTGATACACGATCCTGAAGTATTGATACTGGATGAACCTACCAGTGGTCTTGATCCGAACCAGATCATCGAGATCCGCAACGTGATCAAACAACAGGGAAAAAACAAGACGGTCCTTTTCTCCTCACATATCCTGCAGGAAGTGGAAGCCATCTGCGACCGCGTGGTCATCATTAATAAAGGAAAAATTGTTGCGAATGATACATTGGTCAATTTGCAGAAAGGAAAAGAAGACACACATATCCTGAATGTACAGTTCAACGACAAAGTGGAGATCGGGATACTTGAACGACTGCAAACCGTTTTTCAGATTGATGAGATCAGCGAATCAAATTTTAGGTTGCATACTGCCAATCCCGATCTCGTGCGCAAGCACCTGTTTAATCTTTCAGTTGCCTATAATCTCAACATCGTTTCACTGCAAACAGAAGGGAACAGCCTCGAAAGTATTTTTAAAAGACTCACTACAGCATAAAACATTTAATGGCACGCAGATGACCTCGCTACACTGACCGCGTCTTGCCAAAGCTTTAGCGGTGGCACAAGCTTCGCGAAGGCGAGCGCGGAAAAAACGGATTAGGGCGGATAAATCACTGTAATTCAAAAAAATCCGTACAAATCCGTTTTTTCCGTGTCATCCGCGTGCCATTCCTTAAATTGCGGCTCCTAACCAAACAAGCAACAGACCATGAGTTACATTATTGAAGTACATGCCAGGCAGATCTTAGACAGCCGCGGTAATCCAACCGTAGAAGTAGATGTATTAACAGATGACGGCGCCCTGGGCCGCGCAGCGGTTCCAAGCGGGGCGAGCACAGGTATCCATGAAGCAGCTGAACTGCGTGATAATGATAAAAAGAAATATGCCGGCAAAGGTGTTCTGAAAGCCGTTAAAAATGTAAATGATATTATTTCTGAAGAGATCGTTGGTTTTGATGTGGCTCAACAGGCTGCTATCGATGAAACGATGATTGCTCTTGATGGTACACCTAATAAAACCAAACTGGGCGCCAACGCGATCCTTGCAGTAAGCATGGCTGTTGCCAAAGCTGCTGCAGAAGAAGCTGCCCTTCCTTTGTTCCGTTATATCGGTGGCACCAACGCCAAAACATTACCGATGCCGATGATGAACATCCTTAACGGTGGTGCACATGCGGATAATAAAATTGATTTCCAGGAATTTATGGTGATGCCTGTTGGCGCGTCTTCTTTTAGTGAAGGATTGCGTTGGGGCGTTGAGATCTTCCATGTATTGAAAAGTGTGTTAAAGAAAAAAGGCTTCAGTACCAATGTAGGTGATGAAGGTGGTTTTGCGCCGAATATCCAAAGCAATGAAGAAGCCATCGAGACTGTTCTGGAAGCGATCTCCCAGGCAGGTTACAAAACAGGATCACAGATCGTGATTGCGATGGATGCGGCCAACAGTGAATTGTGGGATGCAAAGAAGAAAAAATATGTATTCAAAAAGAGCAGTGGTAAAGTGGTGAGCAGCGATGAATTGGTTAAGTTCTGGGAAAAATGGGCCAAACAATACCCGATTGCTTCCATTGAAGATGGTATGGCGGAAGACGACTGGAACGGCTGGAAAAATCTTACCCAGGCGATCGGCGATAAGTGCCAGTTGGTAGGGGATGATCTTTTTGTAACCAATGTTAACCGTTTACAAACGGGTATCGATAAAGGCATAGCCAATGGATTATTGGTAAAAGTGAACCAGATCGGAACATTAACCGAAACCATTAATGCGGTAACACTCGCACAGCACAATGGTTATAACACGATCATGAGCCACAGAAGCGGTGAAACAGAAGATACCACGATCGCCGACCTGGCAGTTGCTTTGAATTGCGGCCAGATCAAAACCGGTTCTGCTTCACGCACCGACCGTATCGCCAAATACAACCAGTTGATCCGTATTGAAGAGATGCTGGGAAGTACAGGTGTTTATCCGAAGGGAAAGATCAAGTTTGGATCTAAATAAGAAAGCTACGAGCCATGAGCTATGAGCCGCGAGCCTTGAACAGAAACGTTCTTGCTCACAGCTCATGGCTCAAAGCTCACAGCTGCCTTCTCCACACCTGTTAATTAGTTTACTGCTCACCCGAAATACTTATTCTCTATTTTTATTCCTGTTACTAACAACTGTTATTTAATACCGTATGAAAAAAATCGCCCTTATACTCACCAATAAATACCTGGTAGCATCGGCGTTTTTTGTGGTATGGATGCTGTTTTTTGACCAGCGCGATTATTTCCAGTTGAAAGAAAGACAGGCGGAGCTTCAAAAACTAGAGGCAAAGAAAAAATATTATGTACAGGAGATAGAAAAGACGAAAAAAGAACTCCAGGACCTCCAGAATAATCCTGCTGCGCTTGAGAAATTTGCCCGTGAACACTACCTCATGAAAAAAGATGGCGAGGATATTTATATTATCGAAGATTCTGCAGCTGTTAAGAAATAAATTTCCGGCAAAAACGTTCGGCAGTTTTTCCTGCTAAGGCTAACAATATTCCCACCGCTTCCCCGTTTTAAATACACGACGTATCCTCTTATTTTAAGTGGTTATTCTGTGTATATGAAAAAATTCAAAGAAGAGGATCTCATCTTGTACCTGTACAATGATTGTTCACCCAAACTCCGGGAAGCTATCGAAGAAGCACTACATGATGAGGATCTGGAACTCAAAGACCGCCTGCATGTTTTGCGCCGTTCTATACAACAGCTGGATAAACTTAAGCTGAAATCCCCCTCAAAACAGTCCATTAAGGCTATTATGAAGTATGCGACAGATGCGGCTTCAAAGAAGAAATAAGAAATCAAAATTCAAAAGTAAAAATTCAAAAAGGGCCGCCCGGTTTTGACTTTTGACTTTTTAATTTTGACTTGGTTTTTTCCACTAAATTTAGCTACACTAAAATCCTTGGTTATGAGAAATTGTATCATCCGCTTCACCGGTGGTTTCTTGTTTTGCCTGGTAACAATCTTTGCTGCTGCTCAGTCGCATGGTAAAGTATACGAACGGGAAATTATCAAAAGCAGCATCATGAATAAAAATGTTGCCTACACCGTTTACCTGCCCGCCGATTATGAAACTTCCAGCCGCACTTATCCGGTAGTATATCTTTTGCACGGATACACAGATGATAACACCGGCTGGCTGCAGTTTGGCGAAGTGAACCGTTATGCTGATAAAGCGATCGCAGAAGGAACCATTCCTCCTATGATCATTGTTATGCCCAACGGCGATTCCAGTTTTTATATCAACTCGTACGATGGCAAAGAGAATTATGAAGATTTTTTTGTGAAAGAGTTCATGCCTGCAGTGGAAAAAAAGTACCGAATCAAAGGGGAGAAAAAATTTCGTGGTGTGGCGGGCTTGTCTATGGGTGGTTATGGCACACTGATCTATGCTTTAAAATATCCGGAGTTATTTGCTGCTGCCGCTCCTTTCAGCGCTGCTGTATTGGATGATGATGCCGTTGCTACTATGCCGGATGCCAGCTACGCAAGAACATGGGCCCAGTTATTCGGCCGTGACCTGAAAGGGAAAGACAGACTCACCAAAGCATGGTATGATAACGCGATACTAAAAATAGTAGAAACCAAATCAGCAGATGATCTGAAGAAAGTGCGTTACTGGATTGATTGTGGCGATGATGATTTTTTAACAAAAGGAAACTGTCTGCTTCATATAGCCCTCACAGAGAAAAGAGTGCCACATGAATACCGTGTTCGCGATGGCGGACATACATGGACCTATTGGAGAACAGGGATCACGGACGCACTAAAATTTATTGGCGACAGTTTCCACCAGTTTTAAATCAACCATGCCTCTGTGTGCAATTTTTTTTCACACAGAGGCACAGTTAGGAAAGCTTTATTTTACAGATGACCAAGAAACAACGATACGAACACGTTCTGCATTATTTCAATGAACACATACCCGATGCAGAAACGGAACTGATCTATGATAATCCTTTCCATTTACTCGTAGCTGTTATTCTCTCCGCACAGTGTACAGATAAACGTGTGAACATGACCACACCTGCTATTTTCCGTGAATACCCCACGCCGCAAAAAATGGCCGATGCCACATTTGACGATCTCTTTCCCTTAATTAAAAGCATTTCTTACCCTAATAATAAAACCAAACACCTAATCGGCATGGCCAACATGCTGCTGGAAAAATTCGATGGCAAGGTGCCGATGACGGTGAATGAATTGATCCAGTTACCTGGCGTGGGAAGAAAAACAGCCAATGTAATTACCAGCGTAATAGATGAACAACCCAATATGGCCGTTGATACGCATGTATTTCGTGTGAGTAAACGGATCGGCCTGGTAAGTGAAAAAGCAACCACACCTTTAGCGGTCGAGAAAGAACTGATCAAATATATTCCTGAAGCGATGATACATCGCGCGCATCATTGGTTAATCCTTCATGGCCGCTATGTTTGTATCGCCCGCAATCCTAAATGCGAGATCTGTCCCCTGACTGAATGGTGCCAGTATTACCAGAAGAATGTAAAGCCTAAGTGATCTCTCTGCGTTTATCTCATTTACTCTGCGGCTCTGCGGTGAAAATGGTTCATTAATAGAAACCCTCTTGCAATTCGAAGTGAAAATTCACCGCAGAGTCGCTGAGGAGCAGAGTTTTCGCAGAGATTACTTTTCCTTTTTGCCCCTAACTAAATCATAAGAGTGATCAATAAATTCACGTATCATCTTTTGTGGGATCGTTCCATCAGCAATGATGGTGTTCCAATGTTTTTTATTCATGTGGTAACCGGGTAATACGTGCTCAGGATATTCTTCACGCAGTTCTATCGCCCTGTCGGGATCGCATTTTACATTGAATTGCAGGGGATGGCTCTCAAGCCCCGTCAGCAGGAAAATTTTTCCATTTACTTTATATACCAGCGTATCCGGTCCGAAAGGGAGCGTTTCTTCCACATCGGGTTTTTGTAAACAATATTCCTGCAGTTGTTCAATATTCATAGAAAAGTATAAAGGATAAAGTTATTCAAAACAAGGCATACAATTTTTAGCCAGTACCTTTATAGAAGATGGATTACCTGAAACAATACCGCAGTTTTATCAGCAGCCACTATGTGGGTGAAGGTGTGCGTATTACGGTGGGTGTGCTGGTACCGGTGTTGATACTGGGGTATTTTGATCTGCTGTCTATAGGTCTCGCGATGGGCCTGGGTGCTTTGTGTGTAAGCATTACAGATAACCCCGGCCCCATACATCATCGCCGGAATGGATTGCTGGTTTGTGCACTTCTGATATTTGTAGTGGCGATAGTGGTGAGCCTGGTGCAACAGGTTCATTGGTTGTTTATGGTATTGTTGCCTGTTTGCTGTTTTGCTTTTTCTATGATAGGCGTGTACGGTGCGCGGGCAACTTCTATCGGTATAGCGGCTTTGTTTGTTTTGGTTTTACAAACAGAACATCATTACACAGGATGGCAGATATTCTATAATGCATTGTATATACTTGCGGGCGGCAGCTGGTATATTTTATTGAGTTTGTTTGTGAATAGTATCCGTCCATATAAAATTACACAACAGGCATTAGGTGAATATGTGATGGCTACGGCTGATTATTTAAAAGCCAGGGCAGTATTTTATGATATTGGAACAGACAAGGAAAAGAATTATACAGAAATCCTCCGCACGCAGATCATTGTTCAGGAGAAACAAACATTGGTTGCTGAACTGATTTTTAAAACAAGAAGTATCGTAAAAGAATCCACGCATACCGGCCGTGTGTTGATGATGGTGTTTATGGATACTGCCGATCTTTTTGAAGTAGCCATGACCTCGCACCAGGATTACGAAAAACTACATAAGTATTTTGATGATACTGAGATATTGACCGAATATCGTCACCTCATCATTACACTGGCTGATGAACTGGATGAGATCGGGATCGCATTAAAAAGCGGCCGCCGTTCTGGCTATGATAAGAGGATCGATGCGGAACTGATAGAAGAAAGAAAACATTTAAAAGAACTTCGGTTACAGAAATTACGCCCCGAAAATCTGGATGGCTTTATCAGCCTGCGCCATATACTTGACAGTATTGATGAGATCGCAACGCATATCCGCACATTACATTATTATACTTCTTACGATCCAAAACTCCGGCGCAAAAAGATCAACACCCCCGACCCGGAAGATTTTATCATACACCAGCCGGTTGATCTTCAACTGATCATTGATAATTTTTCTCTACGATCCAATATTTTTCGTCATTCGCTACGTATTTCTGCGGCAGCATTGTTTGCGTATATCATGGCCGAATTTTTTCCACTTGGCCATAGTTACTGGATCTTACTGGCTGTGATCGTAATATTAAAACCCGCTTACAGTTTAACAAGACAGCGGAACATAGAACGTTTATCTGGTACGATCATCGGCGCAAGTATCGGCGCTTTGGTATTGTACCTGGTAAAAAATGAAACAGCGATTGTGATCCTGTTAGCAATCGCGATGATCGGCGCTTACAGTTTTATGCGCAAACAATATTTTGTTAGCGTGGTATTGATGACTTTATACTTATTACTGATGTTTCATTTGCTCGATCCCAAAGATTTCCGAAGCATCATGATCGACCGCGTGATCGATACCGGTATTGGCTCTGTGATCGCGATTGTATTTGGCTATCTCATTGCACCTGTCTGGGAGCATGAACGCATCAATGAATATATGAGCGAGGCGTTGAAGGACATCATCAAATATTATCAGATCATCACAGCAACATTTACAGGTCAGCCGGTTGACAAACAGGATGCGATCGTTGTAAGAAGAAACAGTTGGGTATCGCTGGCCAATCTCTCTGATACGTTTACCAAGATGTTGTCAGAACCCAAACGCAAACAAAAAAATCCGGAACAACTGCACCAGTTCGTGGTGGCCAATCACATGATGGCTTCGCATATTGCTACGCTGTCTTATTATGCAGATACTGTTCAACCGGAATATATCACAGAAGATTATCGTCCCCTGATCACTGCTACTTTGCAGGCATTGCAACAATCTTTGGATACATTGGAAGGAAAAGAAAAAGCGAAGGATCTCATCATTAAAACCGATCCCGAGCAGATCCGGTTACTCGGTCAACGTATCAATGCATTGGTATCGCAAAGACAGGAGGAGTTAAAACAGGGGCAATTGGAAACCAGCACCCGCAAAACACTATCCGATTTCAAATCGATCACGGACCAGTTTTATTTTATTTATAAGATTGCTGTAGATGTAGAGAAAGTTAGTTTGAAATTGCAGGGATCTTTACATTCATAAGAATGGCACGCGGATTAAACGGAAAAAACGGATCAACGCGGATTAAATCCGTGCCAATCCGTTTTTTCAGTGTCATCCGCGTGCCATTTTTCCCGAAGGGAAAACCTACAACATCTTCTTAATCACATCCACCAATTCCCCCTTAGTAATAGGAATACCCATCACTTTATTATAAGGCTTCGCATCAACTAAATATTGATCACGAATAATCTTTACGAGTTGGCCGTTATTGATCTCGGGAATTAATACGTGCTCAAAATTATTCATGATCTCACCCAGGTTTTTTGGGAACGGGCGCAGGTAACGGATATGAGCGTGGCTCACTGCATGGCCCTCGGCCTGTAATTGCAATACGGCACTTTTAATGGCACCATAAGTAGAACCCCATCCAATCACCAATACTTTTCCTTTTTCAGGACCACTGTCAATTTTCTGCAATGGAATATGATCAGCGATCTTATCAACTTTTGCCTGGCGAACATTTACCATGTGCTGGTGGTTCTCCGGTTCGTAATTGATATTACCGGTCACATCCTGTTTCTCCAAACCACCGATGCGGTGCTCTAATCCAGGGGTTCCTGGAATGGCCCATGAACGCGCTAACTTAGCATCTCTCCTATATGGTTGAAATTTCGGTTCGTCTTCCGCCAGTTCCTTTTTGAAATTAACAGTGATGGGTTGAAGGTCCGCTGAAACAGGATACTTCCATGGTTCAGCTCCATTCGCAATATATCCATCACTTAATAAAACAACCGGTGTCATGTGTTGTATGGAAATGCGTGCCGCTTCATAAGCTGCATCAAAACAATCGCTTGGTGTTGATGTGGCGATGATCGGCATCGGGCACTCACCGTTTCTGCCATAATAAGCCTGCATCAGATCACTCTGTTCAGTCTTGGTTGGCAAACCGGTTGATGGACCGCCACGCTGTATATTGATAATGAGTAAAGGAATTTCAAGCATCACAGCCAGGCCCATCGCTTCTGCTTTCAGAGCCATACCGGGACCTGATGTTGCAGTAACACCCAATGATCCGCCATAACTGGCACCAATAGCAGCAGCTATCGCGGCGATCTCATCTTCCGCCTGGAAAGTTTTGATGCCGAAATTTTTATACTTACTTAATTCATGCAGAATATCTGAAGCGGGTGTAATGGGATAAGCACCTAAGAAAATTTCCAAACCACTTTTCTCTCCAACCGCGATCAATCCCAATGATAATGCCTGGTTGCCCATGATACTGCGGTAAAGACCCGGTTCCATTTTTGCTTTTTCTACTTTATATCGCGTAGTAAAAGCTTCTGTGGTATCGCCATAATTATACCCGGCCTGTAATACTTTGATATTACTGTCGAGGATACTTGGTTTTTTTCCAAATTTCTCCTGTAAGAAATCGATGGTGTTATCGAGACTGCGGTTATACATCCAATAGATATAACCTAATACAAACATGTTCTTTGCACGGTCTCTTTCCTTGTTACCCAGTTCAGGAAAATCTTTCAGTGCTTCACGCGTAAGTTTGGTAACATCTATTTTGGTAACATCGTAACTATCGAGGCTTCCGTCTTCCAATGGATTTACACCATCGGGGTAATTAGCGAGACGTAAATTCTTGGCATCAAATCCTTCAATATTTACAATGATCTTTCCGCCGGGTTTGATGGCTTTTAAATTCACTTTCAACGCTGCGGCATTCATCGCTACCAATACATCGGCAATGTCTCCGGGCGTGAACACTTTATTCGAAGAAAAATGCAACTGGAAACCACTCACACCCGGTAACGTACCGATTGGGGCACGGATCTCCGCAGGGAAATCAGGGAAAGTGGCCAGATCAATACCCAGCATCGCTGTATTATTCGTGAACTGCTGACCGGTTAGCTGCATACCATCACCGCTATCGCCTGCAAACTTGATAACTACATTCTGTAAAAGCTCTTCTTTTCTGTCCATCTGGAAATTTGATTGAATTTGGGAAGCTAATATAACGAACCTATTGATAAATCTGATTTTTAAGACCCATAACTGATCAATATCACCCTTTTTTTGGAACCGAAATCCTGGCCGCACCCTATATTTGTTTAAAACTAATTGCAGCCATGAAAGGTGGAGGAGAGAAGTATGTATCAGGATTGGTCTGCCTTTTGGCGGTGATAGGTTTTACTGCCTGTCTCCGGGCACATGGAAACGATACCGAAGAAGTGAAAAAGCCGGCCAACCGCCTCGAATGGCAACCCCTCGCTTACGACAGCACCAAAAAATACATTTACCTCAGTTTTGATGATGGCCCGCAACACGGAACCGTAACCTGTTATGATCTCTGTAAAAAAGAAGCCGTAAAAGCCAGTTTTTTTATGGTGGGACTGCATTCCATGCAAAAAAGTGACGGTAAACAGATCGTTGCGATGATCAGGAATGGATACCCTGAATTTTTGCTGGCTAATCATAGTTATTCTCATGCAAGAGGCAAATACCTTGCTTTTTACCATCACCCTTTACAGGCGGAAGCAGATTTTTTACAGGCGCAGGATCTGTTACACGTGCCTTACAAGATCGCACGTCTTCCCGGTAACCGTTCATGGGTTCGGGAGGGCGAAGTAAAAGCCACCGACCTGGTGCATCCTGTAGCGCATTTGCTCGATAGTGCCGGCTATAATGTGATCGGATGGGACGCAGAATGGCATTTCCGCAAAAAAAGCGGGAGACCGCTTCAGTCGGCTACACAGATGGCGGCTCTTATCGACAGTACTTTTGCGCGTAAGGATACCCATGTGGCCAATCACCTGGTATTATTGACCCATGACAGGATGTTCCAGCGCCCTTCCGACGCGGATTCTCTGGCCAAATTGATACATATTCTCAAGCAAAACCCTAAGTATGTATTTGAAACGGTGGATCATTACCCGGGGCTGAAGAGGCCGGTGCATCGGGGGGAATAAATCGACAATGGTCCATAGTCAATGGTCCATAGCAGAAACAGCCCCTACTATGGACTATGGACTTGTTTGCCCCAACGAACTTTAAACTTTCCTTATAGAAAACTGCCTCCAAACCACTGTTAGTTTTTGTATATTTGACGTTAATAAATTTTATAAACTATGGCAATTTTTAAATCGGGCAATCCAACACTTACACAGAAGATGTTTGACAAGAGCATGCATATTGAAGCAAACATGCAGGGAACGATGAGTGTAAGGGGCGCTATCAACAAATTTGGTTTTTTGATGCTGATGGTTGTTGCAGGTGCAGCGTACAACTGGCATTTATTTGAACAGGGACAACCGAGCCTTGTATATACATTAATGATCACCGGCGCGATCGGTGGATTGATAGCTGCATTGGCCATTACTTTTAAACCCAATTGGGCAGGATATCTTGCTCCTTTGTATGGTTTACTGGAAGGTCTTTTTATCGGTGGTATCTCAGCGATCATTAATGCACAGTTTGCTGAAAAATATCCGGGACTGATCATGCAGGCGGTAGGACTCACATTTGGCGTTGCTATTGCCATGTTCCTGCTGTATAATTTCCGTGTGATAAAAGCGACTGAAAAATTCAAATCGGTTATTATCAGTGCAACTTTGGGCATCGCTGTTTTTTACCTGCTTACTATGATATTGCGTCTATTTGGGGTAACCGTAAGTTTTATGTACGATAGCAGCATGCTGAGCATTGGCATCAGTTTGTTTATCGTAGCCATCGCTGCTCTGAATCTCATCATGGATTTTGACATGATCGAGCAGGGAGCAGAAAGAGGCGCACCTAAATTCATGGAATGGTACGGCGCTTTCGGCCTGCTGGTAACCATGGTTTGGTTATATATGGAAATACTCCGTTTACTGAGCAAGCTGGGAAGTAATAAATAAGATGTTCCTGCAAATAAATTGAGCCATCCCGCGAACAGCAGGGTGGCTTTTTTGTTGGCGATAAATTTTTGGACAAGACAAATACAAGTAACTTAGTCACGTGAGTAGTGAGTCGTCAGTCGTGAGTGGGCACTCTCACAACTGACGACTCACGATTAATGCTTCACCACTCACGATAAAACATCTGCAATGGATTTCAACCGCGAACATTTTACAAACGAAGAACTCATATACGTTTACCGCAATCTTCTTCTTCCACGAATGATTGAAGAGAAGATGCTTGTATTGCTGCGACAGGGGAAGATCAGCAAATGGTTCAGCGGTATCGGTCAGGAAGCCATCTCAGTTGGTTGCACACTTGCCTTACAACCAGATGAGTGGATGATGCCATTACACAGGAATCTTGGTGTGTTCACATCCCGCCAAATGCCCCTGCACAAACTCTTTATGCAATGGCAGGGAAATAAAGAAGGGTATAGTAAAGGGCGTGAAAGAAGTTTTCATTTTGGAAGTAAGGCACATTATATCTGCGGCATGATCTCGCATCTTGGCCCCCAGTTAGCGATTGCTGATGGCGTGGCGCTGGCATATAAACTTAAAAAAGAAGATAAAGTTTCTCTTGCGTTCAGTGGTGATGGCGGAACAAGTGAAGGCGATTTTCATGAAGCATTGAATGTTGCTGCCGTATGGGATCTGCCTGTGATATTCGTAATAGAGAATAACGGTTATGGATTAAGTACACCCGTTAACGAACAATATCGCTGCGAGAGCCTGGTTGATAAAGCCAAAGGTTACGGCATGGAAGGCATTAAAATAGATGGCAACAATGTGCTGTCAGTATTAGATACGATCCGCGGTGTGCGTGATTATTGCATCAACAATCAAAAACCTTATTTAATTGAATGCATGACCTTCCGCATGCGTGGCCACGAAGAAGCCAGCGGCACCAAATATGTTCCCAAAGAATTGTTTGAAGAATGGGGCAGAAAAGATCCCATCAAAAATTTTGAACAGTTTCTTACTGCAGAGAACATCATTACCGAAATGCAGATCGCAGATATTCATAATGAATTCAAAATTTATATTGACGAGGAATTGAAACTTGCTGCGGAAGCAGAGGAAATAAAACCGGACGAGGTTGAAGAATTGCTTGATGTGTATGCACAAAAATCGGAAGTAAGAAGTTCGAAGTCAGATGTTATGACTATCAACGAACCACAAACCACAAACCACAAACCACAAACTGACCTTCGTCTGGTAGATGCTATAAAAAATGCCTTGCATCAAAGCATGAAACATCATCCCAACCTGATACTCATGGGCCAGGACATAGCAGAATACGGGGGCGCCTTTAAAATCACAGAAGGATTTGTTGAGGAGTTTGGTAAAGAACGTGTGCGCAATACGCCGTTATGCGAAAGCGCGATCGTTGGATCGGCATTGGGATTAAGCCTGGAAGGGTATAAAAGCGTGATGGAAATGCAGTTCGCAGATTTTGCGAGTGTTGGCTTTAACCAGATCGTAAATAATTTAGCCAAGATCCATTACCGCTGGGGACAAAACGCCGATGTAGTGATACGTATGCCCACAGGCGGCGGTGTAGGTGCAGGGCCCTTTCATTCGCAAAGCAATGAAGCATGGTTCACACATGTGCCGGGATTAAAAGTGGTATATCCATCAACACCGCATGATGCAAAAGGTTTACTGATCGCTGCCATTAATGATCCCAATCCTGTGATGTTTTTTGAACATAAGGCTTTGTACAGAAGTATCAGCGGGCCCGTTCACGAAGAATATTATGAAGTAGAGATCGGTAAAGCGAGAGTTGTGAAAGATGGAGACGATATCAGTATAATCACCTATGGTGCCGGTGTGCATTGGGCAACGGAATACCAGGAACAAAACCCACAAACTTCTTTGCATATTCTCGATCTGCGTAGTTTATTGCCTTTGGATTATGTTGCTATCAGAGCTGCTGTTACAAAAACCGGCAAAGTATTGTTACTGCATGAAGACAACTTAATGGGTGGAATAGGAGGAGAGATCAGTGCCTGGATCAGCGAACATTGTTTTGAATTGCTGGATGCCCCGGTAATGCGTTGCGCTTCCATGGATACACCGATACCATTTAACATGGAACTGGAAAAGCAATTTATGGCGAAAAATAAAATTGCGGAATTTGTTCAGCGATTGATGAATTATTGAAAGACAGTACAAATCACGGAAGGAATTTTCATGAAAGGCGCAAAGAGGTAAAGGGTTTTTCTTAGCGTTGTTTCTTAGCGCCTTTGCGTGAAATCATAGAAGTTGTTATCAGGAATTACCTATCTTAATCATCTCTTTAAAAAACCACTATGCATAAAATATTTATGATTGCAGCGACAGTTTTATCGCTGAGTGTGTTCGGGCAGAATAAATCTGCGATACCCAATCCCAATGCGGATTATCAACCACCATCCTTTACAGATGCGGGGCGATTAAAAAAAATAGAAACCTTCTTTCCTGTTGTTGAAAAAATATACAGGGAATATGCAGAGAAAAATCATTTTCCCGGTTATGCATTCGGTATCGTGCTTGATGGAAAACTGGTATACGCGGGAAGTGGTGGTTATTCAGATATTGATAAAAAAATTCCTGCTACCACACGATCTATGTTCCGTATCGCTTCTATGAGCAAGAGCTTCACTGCAATGGCCATTGTAAAACTGCGGGATGAAGGCAAGCTCAAATTAGACGATCCTGTGTATTTGTATATCCCTGAAATGAAGGGCCAGAAACTAACTACAGACGCACCTGAGATCACGATAAAAAATCTGATGACACATTCAGCGGGGTTTCCCGAAGATAATCCCTGGGGCGACAGGCAGCTGGCGGATACCGATGCTGAGCTTATTGCATTGATCAAAAAAGGAATTTCATTCTCGAATGATCCGGGGTTAACCTATGAGTATAGCAATTTAGGTTTTGCGATGTTAGGGTACATCATCAAAAAAGTAACCGGCATACCCTACAGCGAATACATCGCAAAAAATATATGGAAACCTTTGGGTATGAACCAGGCAGAATGGGAATATACAAAAGTACCTGCCAATGAACTCGCACATGGCTATCGATGGATCAATGATAACTGGCGCGAAGAAACCTTATTGCATGATGGGATCTACGGTGCGATGGGCGGAATGATTACCTCTATTGAATCCTTCAGTAAATACGTGGCATTACATCAATCAGCCTGGCCGCCAAGTAATGCAGCAGATGCGGGACCGCTAAAAAGAAGTTCTATCCGCGAAATGCATCAGCCCTGGCGTTTTTCATCACTCAATGCCAATTACCGATACCCCGGCGGCCGCGGTTGTCCAATGGCTGCAGCGTATGCTTACGGGCTTCGCTGGACAAAAGATTGTGACGAACGTGAAACGGTTGGGCATAGTGGCGGCTTACCCGGCTTTGGAAGTAACTGGGCCATTTTGCCTGAGTACGGTTTAGGTGTGATCTATTTTGCAAATGTTACGTATGCATCAGCAACTACACCCAATGTAATGGTGATGGACACATTGATACGTATGGCACAGTTAAAACCAAGACAACTGTCTGCATCCAATATTTTAACCCAAAGAAGAAATGAACTGGTAAAACTGCTTCCCGATTTTAATAACGCCACCACTTCAGGAATCTTCGCAGATAATTTTTTCTCTGATTATTTTACTGATGTGATGAAAAAAGATGCGAATGCCATTTTTGCCAAAGCAGGAAAAATAATTAATGTAAGAGAAGTAGTTCCCGAAAATCAATTACGCGGTTATTTTATCATGGAAGGAGAGAAAGCAAATGTGATGGTGAGTTTTACATTGACACCGGAGAACCCGGGGTTGATACAGCAGTATCGGATACGATCGGTGGAGAAATAAAGATGAGTCTGGAGTTAGAAGTCGGGAGACTGAAGTTTGAGAAATTCCGACTCCAGTCTCCCGATTTCTAACTCCAGACTATTAAGATTATTGAACGATCAACTTCTCTACATAAGACTTCCTCGTATGCATATTAATCAACCTGATATAATATATCCCCGAAGTCATCCCTGTAGGCAATGGAACATCTATTGGTTGTTGTTTTAAAGTGATCGCATTTTCAAGCAAAATTTTATGTACACTTAAACTTACTGCACGATGACCCTGGACCAGTCCTTCAAAATGGCTTCCTGTAATGCATCAGGATTGGGGATAGGTTTGATCGTATAATTTCGCTCTCTTTTGGTGCCTAAAATTATCTCTGTTTCTTTTTCCACTCCCGATAAGATAAAAACCACTTTTATCTTATCGCCTTCTTTTGCAGAAGCCACCAGGTCTCGGAATGTTTTTTCTGTGGCGGTGTTGCCATTAATCTTTATAATACTGGCTCTCGATCTTATCCCGGCATTCCATCCTGGTGATTGCCATTCAACCGCACCGGTAAATAAAGAATCATTCCTGCTTCTCGTAACAATGCCTGACCATGCGCCGGGAAGTATATACGTGGAGGTATCTATTGAGAGTCCTGCATAATTCAGATAGGTGGGATAGTCTACTGTTTTTAATGTATAGATATAATCAAAAAAATCAGCCAGTGAACTGCCTGCTATTTTTTCTGCTTCATCGCGGAATTCTTTTTCAGTCAACCCACGTCCTTTTTGTTTATAATATTTATTGTATAACAAACGCATCAGGTCGTCAAGCGATTTTTTGTTTTTGGTTTCGTGCCTGATTTTAAGATCAAGTAAGATTCCCAATGCAGGTCCTTTATCATAAGGAGAAATGGTTTTGTTTACATCTTCGCCTGTACGCCCAAAAGGACCATCTTCCCATGTGGTATAACTGGCATCTGCCGGTGTTTGAAAATTTCGACCGGGCTTGTTTTCATATTCTTTAATGGAGTTTGAGAATGTTTGCAACAAGTCTTCACTTGTTGTAAAGCCAGCTCTTTTCAAAATGATATATTCATAATACACGGTGATGCCTTCTGATAACCAAAGCATTTTGGTGCGGCTGCCTTTATCGTAATCAAATGGTCCAAGCTCTACCGGACGGATACGTTTTACATTGTAATGATGAAAATATTCATGCGCCAGGAAATTGTAGATCCTGATCATGGCGTCTTTTGAATTGTATATTCTGCTTCCTTCAAATGAAATAGAGGCAGAGTTCAAATGTTCAATACCACCACCACCGGGGCCTATGGCCAAAAAACTATAATGATCATAGGGAATATCGCCAATAATGCCTGAAGCAGTGGTGACAATTTTTTTCATGTCATTCATGAACCTGGTCTTATCAAACTCGCCGGGTTTATATGCAATAAAATGATGCGGGATATTATTTACAGTGAAGGATGGGAGCGATTCCAGTTTTCCCATTAAGAAAGGGCTGTCATACAAAACATCATAATCAGGTGCTGTAAAAGTATTGGGATCATTTTTCAGACTTTCTAATCCGGTTGCCACCATGGTCCATCCGGCATAAGGAACAATGGTAACGGTTACCGGGTGTTTCAACATTCCGGCGGGATAAACAAATACACCTGCCGGTGATATATAACCTCTTTCCGCATCAAGATAATTAGCTGCAACAAATGGCCTTGGTGCTGTAACATCATAATCAAGAATTACCGCTTGGGTATTTTTGGATTGAACCTGCCAACTGTTTGCAGATTGTTTATGCCATGGCAATGTATCTCCGGCTATTGTTGATGCGTGAAAACCTGATACATTGTCTGCATAATTCATCAACTGGTAATAACCCGGTGTCCATGCCGCCAATTTGAATTCTATACCATCTTTGCTGATTCCTTTGCAAATTAAACGGATATGGTATTGATGCTTTGCCGCATCTTTAACGGAAACAGTAAAAGCTAAATCTGTATTTTTTTGCGCATAGCTACTGCCTGTACATACAACGATAACAGCTATCATACAGGATAATAATTGTCTCATGTTTAGTATATTTTGAGTTCGTTTGCTTTATTTATCACCAGGGTGATATGTCTTCTCGGCTTTTTTGATCACATCTTCTTTATAGAACAACACATCCTTGAATTTTCCTTTCGTGTACATTTCTGCCTGGTCGCCAAAATGTTTTGAATTGATATCGCCGCTTTCACCGCCTGCGAGTAAAGATTTGGCTTTTATTTTTTTACCGAATTCTACTGCGCAGATAAAACTATTACCGTTATAGCCATATTTTAAATTGGTGCCAGGGTAACTCCTTGCAACAAAAGAAGGCAAACAACCCCAGGTAGACGCTGCAAAGCCACATGGGATACTCGATTGTGCATCATCAAATTTTTCCGAAAGGTTGCCTGTTAATCTTTGGTAGCGGTTAATTTCGCCAAATGGTTTTTGCCAGGTACCGAATTTTTTGGTGAGGTCATCGATAGCTGCAGCCAATGGTTTTAATACATCAGCCGCCGATGCAAATGCAGCAAAAAATTTCGTTTTATCAACCTGGTCCGCATTCTCGCCTGCATTGGCTCCTCTTAAAATAGTGGGCCATATTTTTTGTGCCCATTCAATCGCAACCGTGGTAGCAACAGATGTTTCGGAAGAATTTCTATTCCAGTCTGTCAATACTTTTATTGGTTCGGCCAATGATTGGTAGGCAGGATTATTTCTTTGAGCGTTGTAGGCTTTTAATAAGGTCGGCATGAGAAGATCAAAAGCGGCGAGATGAGTATCATAGCCTGTTGCGATCGTTTTATCAATGGTATATTGGTTATTCTCATTCAGCAGTTTAGCCGCATTGATTCCCCTGAAATTTTCGCCGGCAGGTGCCATGTACACAGGGAAATTTTCTTTTTTGGGACTGCTGGTCCCCGAAACAGTGAAAGGCGTAGAGTTACAATTCTGTATCCATCCGCTGGCTGGATTGTGTACCTGTATCAATTCATTTAAACTGTGTAAGCCATCCCATTCAGTGGCAGGTGTTGTGCCATCAACAGATTTTGTCCAGTTGAATTTGGGATCGCGCTTTGGCATAAAGTTCCCGTGCCAGTAGGAGATGTTTCCTTTATCATCTGCATAAACGGTATTGTTCGATGTGTTTGCCAATAGTTCCATACTCTTTTTAAAATCGTCGAAACCTTTGGCTTTGGTGCGCTGCCAGGATTGTATCAGGCCCTTGATGTTGCGGTTATTGGAACGGACGGTGATCCATTTGCCATTTCTCTTCGCCATCACCGGGCCATGATGTGTGTAATAGGTAGTGATGGTTTTAGTTAAGAGTGAACCGTTACTCAGGTATTTAATGGAGATCTCTTTTTTGGTAACAGGCTTTGTTGTATGATCATATTCATAAACAAATTCATTATCCTTTTTTGTTACGTTCTCTATATAAGAGTCAGCCACATCGCTATAACTTGATGTATGCATCCAGCCACAGTGTTCATTAAACCCCTGGTAAATAAAAAATTGCCCCCAGGTTACTGCACCATATGCATGCAAACCTTCTTCACTCTCCACAGCTACTTCCGGACGGAAATAAAAAGTTACATGCGGGTTGATGTATAGGATGGCATTACCCGATGCCGTTTTAGAAGGAGCGATAGCAAAACCATTGGAACCACCCGGTAAAGGATCTATTTCTTTTGTTTTGAGAGATGCAGTAACCGGCGCCTCACCTGAATAAAAATTCCTCAGCTCATTAACCGTAACATCTCCCACATCAATGGCACCGATACTTCCATCGGTCCACAACAATGCATACCAGGGTTTGAATCGTGTGAGCAAAGCGGGTTTTGCATTGGGATGTTTATAGAGATAATAGTTGATGCCATCCGCATACGCATTCATCAGTTTTTTTAGCCATAAGGGGCTTTCCTGGTAATCCTTAATCGCATCAGCAGAATCGATCAGCATGCGGATAAGCAGGTCATTGTAAATATCTTTATCACCGTTTACTTCTGCCAGTCTTCCCAGTTTTTCAATGTAGTTCATTTCTACACGTTTGAAATCATCTTCGCACTGAGCGTATAATAAGCCGAAGACTGCATCTGCATCAGACTTGCCATAAATATGCGGAATACCCCAGTTATCCCGAATAATGGTTACACGTTTTGCCTGCGCTTCCCATTCAGCGGTTTCAGTTTTGGTAAATGACTGCGCAAACAACTGTATGGGTAATATTGCACAGAAGAAAAATATTTTTTTCATAAAACAAGTATTTGTTTCGATAAAAGAAGAACGAAGAAGTTTTTACACTTTGGTTATTTCGTATTCGCTTTCAATACCCGTAAAATATTTCCTCCCATGATCTTGCCGATATCTCTTTTGCTATAGCCTCTTTCCAATAGCGCTTTTGTGATTAGCGGGTAACTTGTTACATCATCCAATTGCTGTGGCGATGAATTGATGCCATCAAAATCTGAACCCAGTCCCACATGATCAACACCTGCCAATTTTACAATATAATCGAGATGATCCAGCAACATACTCAATGGGGGCCTGGCCGCCTGTACTTCAGAAGCGTATTTTTCAGAGATCATCGTTAACGCGTATTCTGTTTGTACACCGGATTGTTTTAATGAATCGAGTTCTTTCCTGTGTGCACGCGCAAACAGGGATTCTTTGGCTTTATTGGTGCTGTCTACAAAACCGGAATAAAAATTAAGATCTATCACGCCACCATTTTTTCCTACTGCTATGATCTGTTCATCTTTCAGGTTTCTGAAGATCGGGCAGAGCGCCCATGCATTACTATGCGAGGCGATCACTGGTTTGGTTGTGGTATTGATCGCATCCCAGAATGTTTGCTCACCCACATGCGAAACATCTACGATCATGCCCAATTCATTCATACGTTTTACCACCTGTTTCCCAAAATCAGTTAAGCCCTTATGTGTTTTGACAAGACTGTCTTTTTTGTTTGTTTCATCCATTGCAGATGTGGCCCACGAGGTTGAGTTATTCCAGGTAAGAGTCATATACCGCGTGCCTCTTGCATATAATTTATCGAGGTTGTCGAGGTTGTTTTCTATCATGTGGCCACCTTCCACACCAAACATGGCGGCAAGTTTTTTATCTTTGATGGCACGTTTTAATTCACGCTGGTTTCTTACGATGGCGATTTTACCGGGATTGCGGGCTACAACAGCATCTAATGTATCCATCTGGCGGTTGGCGTATGTGTATGGATTTTCTTTTTTTCCGTCGCACCATACAGAAAAGATCTGTACGTCTACTCCTCCTTCTTTAAAACGGTTAAGGTCTGAATGTGTTTTTCCTTTCAGGTTGTTATCCATGCTTACCTTTTTTTCAAAACAGGCGGTAAGGATGTCGTTGTGTGAATCGACTACTACGGCTTTGTCGTGTATCTTTTGAATATTCTGTGCATGCAGCGTAATCGGAAGGAGGAGTATAAATAATCTTTTGAGCATAAAAGGTGGATGGTTTAATGTTGTTATTTTTTTGAAACAGATAGGAACATAGGTAAAAACCAAGATAAACATAGTTTGTTCTATGTGCTCTATTCTTTTCCTATGTGTTTCAAAAAAATATTTTAATAATCTAATTAATCAAGGCCCGCGCCGATTTAATAACGTTATTGAATTCCCCCGGCGCACTATTACTCAGCACGATCAGTGTATATTGTTTGTCGATAAAACGCATGATCTGTGTTCTGTATCCCGGATTATCTCCGCTATGCCAAACGATCCTGCCTGAAGAATTATTCGGAATGAACCATCCAAAACCATAATAGGTCGACTTGCCATCGGGCAGTGTCATTGGCGTAAAAGCTTCTTCGAGTGTTTGCTGGCTGACAAGTTTATTGGTATACAAAGCCTGATCCCATTTCAACAGATCCTGCGCTGTTGAGCTGATACGGCCAGGGCCTTTTCGGTTGCCAAGCCAGATCGTATAATCGGAAGAAGGAAATGAATCAGCCCTTATAAATTTATTTTTTGCTTCTACATAGATATGCCCGATCGCGAAGTTCTTTACCGCCGCTTTTTCCTCCAATGTGCGGATGGCTGTATGTTTCATCCGAAGCTTATGAAAAATCTCTGTGGTAACAAACTCAACAAAATCTCTCCCACTTACTTTTTCTGCGATGCTTGCCAATAGAACATAACCTGTATTGCTGTATTCGTATTTAGTGCCCGGCCCGGCTAGTTTTGGTGGTGCATATTTGTTCAGGTAAGCGAGTATGTCTTCATTGCCCGCTACTTTAGATTTATCCCAATATTTATCCATAATACCCTGGTAGTCGGGTAATCCACTGGTATGGGTGAGCAGGTGACGAATGGTAATTCCTTTATAGGGTATGTCCAGGTATTTTTCTACAAGATCATCATACTGTAATAAACCTTTTTCTTTCAGCATCATGATCGCCATCGCGGTGAACTGTTTGCTCACGGAGGCAAGTTCAAAAATATCTGTCTCCTTTAGCGGAACTTTCGAAGCAAACTCGCGATAGCCAAATGCTTCTTCATATTTGATTTTTCCTTTCTCTGCTATTAACACCACTCCGCTAAAATGATCATTCGCTGCAAAGGCACGCAAAACCGAATCCAATGTTTTGTATTTTCCCTGTTGTGCATTTGCCAGTGAACAAACAGCAATGCATATAAGTGAAATATATTTTCTCATATGCTAGTTTTTCAAACGTAAGGTATTACCAGCTCTTGTACCTGTGTGTTTACCTTCGTCTACTGTAACTTGCCCATTCACCAATACATATTTGAAACCGGTTGTGTATTGATGTGGTTTATCATAGGTAGAAAGATCCTGTACTTTCTCCTCATCAAAGATCACAATATCTGCAGCGAACCCTTCGCGAAGGATGCCGCGGTTTTGCAATTGAAATTTTTGGGCGGGAAGTGAGGTCATTCTGCGGATGGCTTCTTCGAGTGAGATCACTTTTTCATCTCTCACATATTTACTCAAAACCCTTGCATTGGTTCCGTATCCGCGTGGATGCGGGTTGCCTGAATTAAAAATACGGATGCCCGCATCGCTCGCAAACATGTTAAACGGATAACGCATGATCGCTTTTACATCTTCATCACCCATTCCGTGAAACACCATGCCCGCACCACCTTGCTCCATCATTTCCATAATGGTAATGGCTTCTTCTTTCGGTTTGTGTTTTCTTCCTTTCATCAGGTTCACCTGCTCTATACTTTTTCCATTGAATGTGCTATCTGCACGGAAAGTAGCCACTACCGGGTAACTGAAATTTTTGAGTTTGCGTTTTTTTAATTTCTTCAGCATATAATCGCTCACTTCTTTTCTTACTTCGGGCCGTGCCAGTCTTGCTTTGATAGAATCCTGTCCATCAGCTAATACCCAGTCGGGAAGTAGCGTGCTTAAAGAGGTACTGCTTGCGGTATATGGGTATTGATCTATCGTAATATCCAAACCTTCCTGTCTTGCCTTGATGATCATTGGAATCGTTTCTTTGCTTCGTCCCCAGTTCTGCTGGCCGCTTAATTTAAAATGCGAGATCTCTACAGGCATTTTTGCTTCGCGGCCAATATGCATGGCTTCTTCAATGGCTTGTGTTACGCTATCCCCTTCATCGCGCATATGACTGGCATACACCCCATTGAATTTCGAAGCCACTTTTGCGAGACGAACCACTTCTTCTGTTTTTGAATAAGTACCCGGTATATAGATCAGCCCGGTAGACAAACCCACAGCACCATCTTTCATTCCCTGTTCTACCAGTGCTTCCATTTTTTTCATTTCTTCTTCTGTTGGATCGCGTTTGGCAGAACCCATTACGGCTTTGCGTACATCATTGTGGCCGATGAGTGAGGCTACGTTGATAGATGTTTTCAAACTATCGAGCATCGAGAAATATTTCGCAATATTTACATTCGATCCGCCGCAGTTGCCGGTTACCACTGTAGTAACACCATCATAAATAAAATTATCTGTGGTAGGGTTTCTTTTTTCTTCGCCTTCAATATGCGTATGCACATCAATAAAACCGGGGGCGACGATGAGACCTGTGGCATCAAGCGTTTTTACTGCGGTCCATTTAGACAGCTTGCCCATAGCAACGATCTTCCCATTTTGAACAGCGATATCACCATAGTGCCAGCTATTGCCTGTGCCATCTAAGATCTTGCCGTTTTTGATTAGAACATCTGCCTGTTGTGCGGCCAGAGAAAAAGGGAAAAGTAAAAGGATGAGGAGTTGTTTCATTAGTTTAGATGATAATTTTTCCGGAGTAATGCAATGGTAGTATCGGCGTGTCTTTTTTGTTGTGCGAGATTACTCGAATAATTCGTAATGATCTTTTTGTGTATGAAAGATTTATTATACAGCATTCTTAATTTGCCTGGATCCCTGTCAAGATAAAACACCGGATCTTTATCTGAATCCGCCATTCCGGCTATTGAAAAATCCATTACCCCTTCCATCAGTGTTAACAAATCAAGAGTTGACCTGTAATAAACATCCCCTTGTTTTTTGATCATTTCATTGAACTGGTCGTATGCTGCAATTTTATTAACGGCTGCTGTATCTTTTATCAGGCGTAATCCGCCGGCATTTTTTAATTGGGTCATGGTGCCGCTTTCACTCTCAAACAGATTACTGCTTCCTATTGAAAGGACTTGTGTATATAATTTTTTGTTCGCTTCATTGGAAGGCCGGCTCCTCAGGTAAAATAAAAAGGAGTCAACCTCACTTGCCAGTTTTTTATTGGCATTAATGAGCAATTGTAACCGTAAAGTATCTTTTTTAAGATCCGCAACCATGCTGTTGATGTATTGATGCGCCCTTTCTTTTTCAACGTAATTCTCGCGAAGATTTTCAGCAACAAAACCCGAGAAAACAGCCAAAAAAAGCATCAGGAACTCGCCTACATAACTTTTCCAGTTCCTGGATGGCCTGTGGCCGTGTGCATGATGGTGGACTTCCATTTTAAGGGTTCAGTTTTAGGCATTTAAGATACGAATTCCGCTTACAGGAACCTCAAAGAGAGATAGACATCGGTAAAACGCAGGTAAAATTGTACTTTTGCCACCTGAATTTTGAAAGATATGCTGGATAAGCTTGATGCAATAAAGGCTAGGTTTGAACAGGTAGGCATTGCCCTTACCAATCCCGAGATCATTAATAACCAGAAAGAATTTGGTAATTATAGCAAGGAATACCGTTCACTGGAAAAGATCGTACAGCCTTACGAGGAGTATAAAAAGGTGCTGAACGATCATGAGTTTGCCAAAGAGGCCCAGAACTCTTCCGATGAAGAAATGCGTGAACTGGCCAAAATGGAACTGCCCGCACTGGAAGAAAGGAAAATGACCCTCGAAAAAGAACTGACCCGCCTGTTGATACCTAAGGACCCGCAGGATGATAAAAATGCCATTCTCGAGATCCGTGCCGGAACAGGAGGTGATGAGGCAAGTTTATTTGCCGGTGACCTGTTGGGCATGTATTTACGCTACTGCTCACGCCGCGGCTGGAAAACAACATTGGTAAGTGAAAGCGAAGGAACTGTTGGTGGCTACAAAGAAGTAGTGGTAGAAGTAACGGGCGAAGATGTATACGGAACATTGAAATTTGAAAGCGGGGTACACCGTGTGCAAAGGGTTCCCAATACTGAAACACAGGGACGGGTACATACCTCAGCTGCAACAGTAGCCGTGATGCCTGAAGCAGAAGAAGTGGATTTTGAATTGAAAGAAAGTGACGTAAAAATGGAAACGGCACGTAGCGGTGGTGCCGGCGGACAGAACGTAAATAAAGTAGAGACAAAAGTTTTTCTTACCCATATACCCACAGGCGTAGTAGTAGTTTGCCAGACAGAGCGTTCGCAGCTTGGCAACCGCGAAAAAGCCATGAACATGCTTCGCTCCAAACTGTACGAAGAACAGGTTCGCAAACAGGAAGATGAAATATCCCGCCAGCGAAAAACATTGGTTAGTACAGGCGATAGAAGTGCCAAGATCCGCACCTATAACTGGCCGCAGGGCCGGGTAACCGATCACCGTATTGGCCTCACATCTTATAACCTGGATGCTGTGATCAATGGAGATATTGATGAATTCATCGAATCATTGCAAATGGCGGAGAATGCAGCCAAAATGGTGACACAATAAATTTTCTATTGTAATTTTAAGCAGGTGGCGCAAATAACTGCTTAATGAAATATCTATTGATCTTTTTTATAGGGAGTATACCGTTTTTGTCATCAGCACAAAAACAGGTGCTCCGTTTTATGGACGAGACCAACGAATTCCTGCATGATGCAAGCGGGCGCCCCATCTACCTGCGTACAGAATATGAGATAGAAGGAACTCCTTTTTATGCAGACGAATACTGTACGGCTAATCTCAAAATAAAGAACGGTAAATACTATACCGGCATTAAAGTAAAACTGAATCTCCAGGAGAATCTTCTGATCTATATTGACAGAGAAGGCAAAGAAATGGCCGCTTCCACGCCCGTTGAAAAGATCGAGTTCTTTAATTGCAGCGATCCCGCAAAAAATAAAACATTGGTTAGTGGTTTTCCTGCTATCGATAAACAGGATGTATCCAATTTTTATGTACGGCTGGATTCAGGTAACGTTTCCTTGCTGAAATATATTTTCGTCAATTACCGTGATGAAAAAAAGTACGGCAGCGCTAACATGACAAGGGTTTTTGAACAGAAAGAGGTGTACTATATCTATACACCTGGCAAAGGAATACAAAGACTTAACAAGGACAATAATGCCGTAATAAAACTCCTCGGTAATAAAAAAACAGAACTGGAAGACTTTATTGCGAAGAATGATATCAAATGCCGGAAAGAAGAGGAGCTGGTTAAAGTATTTACCTTTTACAATTCATTGAAATGATGTTGAATGCAACTGCCAGTGCATTTGCGTAGTTTTCGCACAAGCCATTTACAAATGGTCAACGATTAATTACTCTGTACTTTTTCTTCCGCTTCTTTGATCTTTCGTTCCCATGCCCATGCGGTTTGCATCATTTCTTTCAATCCATATTTAATTTTCCAGCCGAGTTGGCTTGTTGCCAGGTTGTTGTTGGCATAGATGGCGATCACATCACCATCACGCCGGGGGCCTATTTCGTAATTCAGTTTTACACCGCTTACTTCTTCAAATGCCTGGATGGCTTCGAGAACAGTAACGCCTTTGCCAGTTCCGAGGTTAAAAATTTCGCAGGCTGTCGTATTCTTTTTATCAGCGAGAAATTGAATAGCTAAAGTGTGTGCGTGTGCAATATCACAAACATGAATAAAATCACGAAGACAACTGCCATCTCTTGTTGCATAGTCATTGCCATACACCATCATTTTAGGAAGTTTGCCGATGGCTGTTTGTGTAATGGCAGGAATCAGGTTCTGTGGCCGGCCAATGGGCAATTCTCCTATTATCGCAGAAGGATGTGCGCCTACAGGGTTAAAATATCTTAATAAAACAATAGAGGTAGCGGGGTTTGCCCTGGAAAAATTCTGTAAGATCTCTTCACCCATTTGTTTGGTGGCACCGTATGGGGATTCTGCTTTTTTTGTTTCGGTGGTTTCAGTTACAGGAATGCTGTCGGGGTTACCATACACGGTACAGGAAGAAGAAAAAACAAAATGGGGAATCGCAAATTCCTGCACGCATTTCATCAGGTTTACGAGGCCGAAAATATTGTTCTCGTAATATAGCAAAGGTTCTTCCACAGATTCACCAACCGCTTTGTATGCGGCAAAATGTATCACACCTTCAATATCCGGGTTTTCCTGGAAAACAGCCCGGGTCTCATCAAAATTCTTAAGATCGACCTTGTAGTTTTTTACTTTTTTTCCAGTGATCTTTTCAATACCGGTAATGGCATAAGAAGTGGATCTTGAATTATCATCAATAGAAATAACGCTAAAGCCATTTTCTACAAGGTCAACAATTGCATGGGAGCCGATATAACCACAACCGCCTGTTACTAAAATCTTGGACATAAAAATAAATATGCTGCAAGATAAATGTATTCTGATCTATAAAAAACAGTGGATAGTTCTGTTAAATAAAAATTTTCATAAGATAAAAGAAGGTGGCTGCGAGGATGGCTGAGATAGGAATGGTTAGCACCCACGCCCAAAGCAGGTTTACTGTAACACCCCAGCGAACTGCACTCAAGCGTTTAGTAGCGCCTACACCAATGATAGAGCCGGTAATGGTATGCGTTGTAGAGACGGGAATTTTAAAATGTTCTGTCAGGAACAAGGTGATCGCTCCTGCTGTTTCTGCGGCCACACCTTCGAGTGGTGTTACTTTGGTAATACGGGTACCCATTGTTTTTACAATCTTCCATCCGCCACTCATTGTACCCAAACCAATCGCAATGAAACAGGAAAGCGGTACCCAGTCTGGTATGGATTTCAGATCGGGTATGTAATTACTGGTAACCATGGCTGCGCCGATCAGTCCCATTACTTTTTGTGCATCATTACCGCCATGCCCTATGCTGAATGCACCGGAAGAAACCAGCTGAAGCCTTTTGAACCATTTTTCTGCTTTATAGGGATTGGCCCTTTTACAGATATGAACGATGGTAATGGTAAGTATGAAGGAAATGATCATACCTATCAAAGGAGCGAGTACAATAAATGAAATGATGGGGATCACTTTCTGCGCAACCACCACACCAAATGTATGGTAATGCGCCACCGCACCACCGATCAAACCACCAATCAATGCGTGAGATGAACTGGAAGGAATTCCAAACCACCAGGTGATAAGGTTCCAGGTAATGGCTGATAAAAGCCCGGCCAGTATCACATATAAAGCAAGTGGATCACCCTGTTCCAGGGTTACACTTTTGGCAATGGTATTGGCAATGCCAAACCCACCAATAATGTATTTGGAAATAAAGAATGCACCAAAATTGAACACCGCTGCCCAAAGCACCGCCTGGAATGGCGTGAGCACTTTGGTAGATACTATCGTTGCAATAGAATTGGCCGCATCATGAAAGCCGTTAATATAGTCGAAGATAAAAGCGAGGGCAATAATGACGATGAGTAGCGTAAACATGGGAAAGCAATTAGTAATTAGTAATTAATAATTAGTAATTGAATAGTTTGAATAGTTCGTAATAATAGCGGTTGGCTTTAATTACTAATTACTAACTACTAATTACTAATTAAAACGCTAGGCGTATTTAATAATGATCGACTCAATCACATTCGCAGCGTCTTCACATTTATCTGTCGCGATCTCCATTACCTGGTAGATCTCTCGTTTCTTGATCACTTCTTTAAAATCGTTCTCGTTGTTGAAGAGTTTTTCAATGCTCATATCAAACACATCATCTGCCTGGTTCTCTATGCTGTTCACTTTTACCATGGCCTCGGTCATCTCGCGCAGATTTTTCATATCGCGTAAGCCGAATACCGCTTTTTTGATCTCAATAGAACCCTGGAGTATCAGGTCGGCCATTTTCTGGATGCCGGTATCGTTCGGGTTCACTCCGTAAAAGTTGATCTTTTTGGCTGAACCATAGATATAGTCTGCAATATCATCCAATGCGCTTGCGAGGTAGTGAATGTCTTCGCGGTCGAAAGGTGTAATAAAATTTCTTCCCAGTTCGGTAAAGATGCGGTGGGTATTATCGTCGTTTTTGTGTTCAAGGTCCTCAAGCTGGGCAAGGATGCCGGCCCGTTTGTTATGGTCATGCTCGCTTACCATTTCTTTCAGCTTAATGCCCATCTCGTGTACTTTCTCGGCTACATCTTCAAACAGTTCATAGAAAACTTTGTTCTTTGGCATGAAAAAGCGACCGAAGTTGTTAATACCCATACAATAAAATTTAGGCAAAAATAGGGTTATGAAAGGGATACTTAACCTGTAAGAAAGAATTAATGATTAGATAACATTGGCTATCCGCGATTTTTTGTAATACTATTACCGACCACGATTCGATTACATAACATTTTGATCGCAATCTGTTCATATTCAGGTAATACGGCTATAACACCTTTGCACCGCACACTAATAGCAATAACACTTTTTCTCATGTCGGCCCCGATGTCTATCGGGGCTTTTAAATATTGAACACTGAGCAAGGAATTTTGAATGTTGAAGTAGGGGTCGCTGTTGTTGAGCGACCGACGAACAACGGCGATCCCTATTTCAACATTCCTTGTTCAATGTTCAATATTCATCAATCTTTTCGTGCCTCTAAGGTGAATCCAACGGTCGTTCCCACATCCAGTTTGCTTCTTACGTGCATGGTTTGTCCATGGGCCTCGATAATGTGTTTGCAGATGGCTAATCCCAGGCCTGTTCCGCCTACATCACGGCTGCGGCCACGGTCTGTTCGGTAAAAACGCTCAAATATGCGGGGGAGGTGCTCTTCTGAGATACCGATACCATCATCACTTAGTTCTATTAATACATGCTGACCGTCGGTTTTATAGATGCTGGCCACAATACTTCCGTCTTTTTTGCCGTATTTGGTGGCATTTTCCAGCAGGTTGATGAACACCTGTTTGATCTTTTCCTTATCCGCAAATACAGTAATAGGAGATTCGCAGCCTTTTTTGATACTGCACCGGATATTACGGGCCGCCGTTTTAATGGAAAGCGCCTCATACATTTCACGTATCATATCCTGTATCACAAAATTTTCTTTGTAAAGGGGCTGCTGGCCGCTCTCCAGCCTGGAAATCTCATCCAGGTCCTCAACCAGGTTTACCATCCTGTCTACATTCCTTGCAGCATTTTCGAGGAAACGTTTACTCAATTCGGGGTTTTCCATTGCCCCTCCCAACAGGGTGTCCACATATCCCTGTATGGCAAAAATGGGGGTCTTGAACTCGTGCGCAAGGTTCTGTAAGAACTCTTTACGGTAGGCTTCATTTGTCTTCAGCAATTCTATTTCGGCGCTTCTTTGTTCGGCCCATTGTTCTACATCCTGTCTTACTTCATCAATACCTTTTTGTGGCAGAATATATTTGTAATAGGTCTCTTCACGCTTGCTGGCTTTGGTCTGGTAAATGAATTTATAGATCAGTTTGATCTTACGGTAAATGAACGATTCGAGAACAAAACGGATGAGTAAATAACTGCCGGCAAAAGTAACTGCAAGAGAGACCAGTGCAACAAGCCATTTGGTTGTCAATATCCATATCCCGATGGCTATCGGAAAGGACAAGATCAGCGCTGTAAAAGCGGATAATTGTTGCGGCGAAAGGTTCTTGGTTTTAAACATCGGAAGGTCGATAGTCCATGGTCTATAAACCATAGTTTCAAACACAAGTTAACTCTTACTATGGACTATTGACTATTGTCTATGGACAAAAAAATCACATTTCAAACTTATATCCAACTCCCTTCACCGTAGTAATACAATCCACGCCAAGCTTCTGTCTTACTTTGCGGATATGAACATCGATTGTTCTGTCGCCAACGATCACGTCGTTGCCCCAAACCTGCGACAGTATTTCGTTTCGGAGGAATACACGGCCCGGGCGGGAAGCCAGTAAGTATAATAATTCAAACTCTTTTTTAGCTAAGATCACTTCTTCCTGGTCGATGGTTACGAGGAATTTTACAGGATCAATATTAATGTTGCCACAGGTAATACCTTTGCCTGTGTCTTTGTTATTGACCCTCCTGAACAAGGCATTTACGCGACTGATCAAAACCTTTGGACTAATTGGTTTGCTTACATAATCATCGGCCCCTGTTTCCAATCCTTTTATTTGTGATGCCTCATCGCTCAGCGCTGTTAAAAAAATGATCAGCGTATCCTGGAAAATGGGTTGCGAACGGAGAATAGCGCACACTTCTACGCCGGTTTTCCTGGGCATCATGATGTCTAAAATGATCAGGTCGGGATGCAGTTGTTTGGCCCTCTCAATGGCTTCATTGCCGTCTTTGGCGGTGTAGATCTCATATCCTTCTTTGCCAAGGTTATAACTTACTATTTCCAATATATCCGGTTCGTCGTCTGCTATTAAGATCTTCTTCGGTTTGCCTTCCATGTTAACCTAATGTTTACACAAAATTAATTTTAAAGAATGGCAATCGGTGCTTTTGCCTTTATTATGTTATTGTTAACTGCAAAAGGGGGCAAAAATGTGTCTTGTACCCAAATGGCAGTATTTTTGCCTAAGGATATGCACATGAAGAAGATCTACACTACTGTTTTAGCTGTTTTTGGAGCACTGGCTCTGTTTGCACAAACGGAAATCAAAATGCCGCCGATACCTGCATCGCGTGAGTTGCACCACGAAAACATATTGAATTCGCTGAATGCCATCACAAAACTGAAAAGTAAGACCGATACTCTTTTCCCGGTTACCGGCACCAAAGTGCTGGATCAATCCATTAATAAGTCTTTCCGTATACGGGTTAACAATATGCGGGCCCAGATAGAACTGAATGGCAAGCTGGATGATAATGGCAAATTCAAATGGCTCCGGGGGGTGAATGAAATGCTGGTAGCTTATATGTCGGGTTACAAGGCCCATAATCTTTCCGCTACCATGCTGCCCCCACTTGTGAAAGCCTATGAAGATGCCATGCACGCCGAACTGGCAGGTGAATCTATCCTTGACGTGATCACTGCCAATGAGCCGGAAATTGACAATATCCTGATAGATAATTTTGCCCTTAAGAATAACGCAGGGATCGCCGCTGCCAGAGATGTACTTGTTTTAAAATCCATCCAGCGGAAACCGAACGATGTTTTAAAGATCCTTACCCGTTTTCCAAATAATCGTTTTGCAGATAGCCTTATCATCAAAGCCGCTTTCCGTAACCAGGGAGAACTGTATGATTATGCGGCTTCACCCACTTCGGCACTGGCAAAAAGGATCCGGTCGGTTAATCATCCATTGGTTAAGGTCATCAGCAAGCTGGCCGCTTCCAAAACAGGCAGGATGTATTTCCCGTTCCTTGATAACCTGTACACGGGAAAGATCACAATGGATTCCATCGCACCCTATGTGAAGAACGATTCTTCTACCGGTTATTATAAATTATTGGTGAGAACACGCATCGATTATGCGGAACGCATGCAAAAAGGCGATACGCCCATGGCTGCGATGGTGCTTACCAATAAACTCAAATCAAAAGCAGTCGAATTATTTATTAATGAGATCAATGCATTGCATGATGTGAGCAATGAGAACATCCGTTTCAAAAAACTGGAAGGATTATCACCGGAAGAGCTGTATTACCTCGCCGTGTTGGGTGAGGAAGAAATCTATACCTCCAGTTTTGTAGTAGGTGTGTATCCAAGGATATTCAAACGTATGGAAGTACCGCGTTCGGATTCTTTGCTGTTTAAAGTACATAATGATTACTACAAGAAGTTTATAAAAATGAGTGCAGCGTATAATACGCTTGATGATTTTTTGGGCAGGATGAGCGCAGAAACTTCAGAAAAACTCATGCGTAGTTTTGTTGACGGGCTTGAGACCGCTACCACATTAGAAGATGCGGTAGACGTTGCCGACTCATACGCCAGTATTTATAATAAAGATATCCGCAAACTGATCCTTGGTGAGGTGCAAAGCAATCTTGATGAAAGCAACCGCAAAAAGAACCGCAAAGGACAGCTGATCTATAGGCTTCTCAACACCATATTCCTTTCGATGGATTCAACCAAAAAAATTGATATGGCGGCGGAGCTTGGTATCGACCCGGTTTATGTAATGTCGAAAAAATCTTTGCAGGATACTTCGGGCCGTATCATTATTCAGCAATTCTCTTACGGAGATAAAGATGCTTTGAATTATTTTTCCGCTTTCATGAACAAATTCCGCAATGCCAACTGGAAGATCAAACAAAATTCTAAATGGGTAGAGATCAGCAGTGCCGGAAAGAATACAACACCAATTACCATCTATGCCAATCTTCCGTTAGATGAAAAACGTGAGCTGGATATTGAGGCGCAGGACAGCCTGATCGGTTATCTTGAAGATCATGATATTGAACCCAAAATAGTGATCCATCGTGGCCATAGTTATTACCTGAAGGAGACCATCAGTCGTTTGCCGTCAAGTTCCAAACTGGTTTTGCTGGGTAGCTGCGGCGGTTACCAGAAATTGAATGATATATTAAAGATCTGTCCAACAGCACAGATCATTTCATCCAAACAGGTGGCTGCCGGCGTAGTAAACCAAAGTTTGATTGATGAGATCACCGGCAGGTTGCGTTTGGGCAAGGATCTTGTGTGGGAAGATGTCTGGAAAACGGTTCAGGGTAGAATGAAGGCCGATTACAAAGAAAAATTCGACGATTATATCCCTCCCCACAAAAATCTTGGCGCCATTTTTATCATGGCGTATGATAATGCATGGAACAACAGCGTGGATAAGGGGGAGATTTCGATGGAAAGGATGAGGGTTCGGTAAGGCGGTTTATTGGTTTATTAGTGAGCCACCCATAAACTAATAAACCAGTAAACTAAAGAAACGGATTATGCTCCTTCTCATACCCGATCGTTGTAGGAATACCATGTCCCGGGTACACCACCACATCATCAGGCAATACAAATAATTTTTCGCGGATGCTTTTTAGCAGCGTTTCATGATCGCCGCCGGGAAGATCGGTACGGCCAATACTTTCCCTGAAAAGAACATCGCCACCGATCAGGATCTTTTGTTTTTCGCAATAAAAACAGATACTGGCAGGAGAGTGACCGGGGGTAAGTATCACGCGCAGTTCATCATCATCCAGCATAACGGTATCGCCTTCCTCCAGGAAATGGAGCGGCCCGCGATAGTTCTGGAACGGCAAACCCCATTTTTCACCGGATAAAGGTGCCAGTTGCAACATCTGTTCCTCGCCCGAATGGAGCCAGAGTTCCAGGTTCCAGGTTTCCGAAACCCACCTGTTGCCAAAAACATGGTCAAGATGACAATGCGTGTTCAGCAACCTTACCGGCTTAAGTTGCGTATTATTTATAAAATTTTTTAACGTTTCCTGTTCAGCGCTGAAGTAACATCCGGCATCTATTATAATAGCTTTGTTCTGTTCATTGTAAAGCACGTATGTATTTTCCTGAACGGGACTGAACGTAAACACCTTGACCTTGATCATAAACGTATTTTTACCTGCTTTTAACCGTAAATGCCTAATTTTAAAACACTAAAGTTCGGATATGCAACTGAATCGAATCACTCAATGGATTGTTTTTGCCGTTTTTATTTTACCCATGTTTTCATCCGCCCAGGTGAATTCTGTGGAATTCGGTAAAAACCGTGTGCAGCATAAAAAATTCATCTGGAAATTTTACCAGTCGCCCAATTTCAACAGCTATGTGGCGCAGGGTGGTGTGGAACTGGGTAAATTTGTTGCCCAGGTAGCAGAAGAAGAACTCTTATCAATCGAAAATTTTGTTGAATATTCCTTGCAGCGCCGTGCCAATATTGTGATCTATAATGATTACAACGATTATAAAAGCAGCAACATAGGATTAGGCAGCGATTGGCAAAATTCAGGCGGTGTTACCAAATTGGTGAACAATAAAATTGTGGTGTATTTCGACGGTAACCACGATCACCTGAAGCGCCAGGTACGAGAGGGCATTGCCAAAGTATTAACTGATAATTTATTGTTTGGAGATGATATCGGCGAGTTCGCCAGTAACCAGGCATTGCTTGATCTGCCCAAATGGCTCGTGGACGGATATGTTTCCTATGCCGCACAACCCTGGAGTACAGAAAAAGATGATGAACTGAAAAGCGCCCTCCTCAGCGGGCGATACAATAATTTTTACCAGTTCGCTTTTGAAAAACCGGTATTGGCTGGTCATGCTTTCTGGTATTATATCGGCGAGAAATACCGCAAAGAAAATATCACCTACTTATTATACCTCGCACGTATTTACAAAAACCTGAACAATGCCTGTCTGCGTGTTTGTAAAAGAAAGTTCAAAGAAGTATTGTCTGATTTTATGCAGTATGAGCAGGAAGTTTATGCGAAAGATATTCGCCAGCGCCGTAACCAACCCAAAGGACAGATGGTGGTATCGGAAGATGTATCAAAGAACGACTATATCCGTTTCCAGGCCAATCCAAATCCGAAGAGCAGTACCTATGCAGTGGTGGAATTTAAAAAGGGCCAGTATGCTGTAAAGCTGATGGAGAATTTTTATGATGCAAAGACTTTATTAAAAATAGGCGTTCGTACCAACCAGGGTGACATCAATCCCAATTATCCCATCCTCGCATGGGATGTGAAGGGAACCCGTTTACTGGTGATCTATTGGGAATCTGGCAAAACAAAAATGTTTGTGTATGATGTGCTCGCTAAATTCAAGAGATACAAACAAACAATTGAAGGTTTCGACCAGATATTGGATGCCTCTTTTATGCTTGATGCAAACTCGCTTGTAATGAGCGGGGTGAAAAATGGTCACTCAGATATCTATACTTATAAAATAGAAGAAAACAAGAGTGTTCAGATCACCAATGATATTTATGATGATCTCGATCCAACCTTTGTTTCGTTTCCTAACCGTTCCGGGATCGTGTTCGCATCAAACCGCCCAGGTCCGGATGCGCCGAATTCAGATACTGTGTTGCCGGGGAAATATCCATTCAATATTTATATAGTAGACATTCTTAACGACAGCAAACTAAAACAGCTTGCCAAGCTCACCAATGTAAAACCGGGGGGCAACGCGCGTTACCCGATGCAGTACAATACCAATCACTTCACCTATGTGTCTAATGAAAATGGTATCGGCAACCGCTGGGCAGGTTTCTTTGCAACACAGCGTAACGGGTTGGATACTTTATATTATATAGGTGATGAGTTGTTGCGCAATCCATCTGTCAAAGAATTTGATTCTACTTTGCGTGCCTGGCAGAAACCAGAACCGGATAGTGTGAGTTATTTCCAGGTATACAAAGACTCAACGTACACTTTCCCTATTACCAATTACCAAAGTTCATTACTCGAAACACGTATTGCTGGCAACAACGGAATAGTAACGGAAGTAAGAAAGGAGGGCGATTATAAATTCGTGTACAAATTAAAAGTAGATGAAGTAGCACTTGCCAAAAGAAATGTGAGTGCGCGCCCAACCGAATATATCCGAAAATTAACAGCAGAGAAAAAGGCTGCGGATGGCAAAGCGATCATTTATAAAAAAGGAGCATCGGATACAGCCAAGAAAAAAGATTTTTTCCAGAACGAATTTGCTGATGAAAAACCAGATACCAGTGCGTTTGCATTACAGAATAAAACAACTGCCACACTTCCCACAAGTTCTGTTCTTTCCAAAGCAAAACTGTTTGATTACCGGTTGAAATTTAATTCCGATTATGTATTGAGTGGGTTCACCAATAATATACTCATCAACCGTTACCAGCCTTATGCCGGCGGTTCCGGTCCTGTTCAGTTGAATAACGGGAACGATTTCAATTTCACTTTCCGCGTAGGTGTTAGCGACCTGATGGAAGATGTGAAATTTGTAGGCGGCGTACGTTTTGGTACCGACCTGAGTGATAAAGATGTATTCTTTACTTACCAGAATCTCCGCAAGCGTTTAGACTGGGGTGCTACTTATTATAGGAGTAACGTAAGTAACTTTTATAATTTCCAGTATAATTCTATGCTGTATACCAATCTTTACCAGTTGAATTTCTCTTATCCATTCAATGAAGTTAAAAGTGTTCGCGCTACGGTTGGCCTGCGTACAGACAGGGGTGTAATGCGTCCTTATGATAATAGGGCAGGAATAGGTGATCCTGCTGCATTAAGGACTCCGGATACGGTAACCCGGTACATTGTATCAAGGTTTGAATATGTTCATGATAACACCATTAACCCAACACAGAATATCTGGGTGGGATTGCGATATAAAGTGTACCTGGATGTGAACATGCCAACCTTTAAAACATCATTACAAAACGGAAAGGCAACACTGAATCTTGGGTTTGATGCGAGGTATTATCATAAGATCTACCGCAATTTTATCTGGGCAGGACGTGCTGCCGGTGATTTCTCATGGGGCGGCCAGAAGCTCATCTATTATCTCGGTGGTGTCGATGGATGGATTAGTCCTAAATTCAACGACAACCAGCCTGCAGCTGATCAGTCCTATGCATTTCAATCACTCGCAGTGAACATGCGTGGTTATAACCAGAATGTTGCCAATGGAAACAATGCAGTGGTGCTTAATAGTGAGTTCCGTTTTCCGGTGTTCTCAACTTTGATCAACAGGCCGATCAATAATGCTTTTCTCCGCAATTTCCAGTTGGTGCAATTCGTAGACCTGGGTACTGCATGGAACGGAAGTTATAACGGTATCCACCGTCCGGGTGTGATCGTAAGATCACCGGGTAACCCGGTTGTAGTAAGATTAGATGCCGGTGGTTTGGGCCCATTTGCAGGCGGCTATGGATTTGGCGTACGCAGCACACTGCTTGGTTACTTTATGAAAGTTGATGCAGGCTGGCCAATGAAAGGCGTGTTTAAAGGAAAACCTGTTTGGTATTTTGCTTTAGGATTTGATTTCTAATAGAGAATAAGTCAAAATTAAAAAGTCAACAGTCAAAAATTGAGGAACCAACTTTTGGGAAGTTTTAAACTTTTCAAAAGTTGATTACCTCGTTCTGACTTTTGACTTTTTAATTTTGACTTATTTCGTTTTATTATCAGTCCTGTGTGGTAGATTTTTTAGTGTGAAGTAAATGATGGTTAACAAAACAGAAAATAGAAGGGTGAACACCCAAAGCTTTGGATATTGCTGCCAGCGCCATACATGTCTCGCAGAAGAATAAGCAAGGTCCCGCGGAGCAGTTAGAATATCCCAGCTGTTGAACCGGAAGAAGCGGCCGATAAAAACGCCATAACCGCAAAGCAACAGGCTTATAAACACAAAAATCATCACCCAGGCTTTTTTCAGATGTCTTGCTAAAAAGATTTCAACGTTCATCAAAGAAGTGAGTCCCAGTATCAATCCATTCCATGCAGCAGATGTTACCAGCAGCAGATCGTACCAGTATGGAACATCCGGTCTTGGCTCGTAATGAAAAAGATCGGTAATCATATAGGGCGCATTGGGAAAGAATAGCAGCCACACGCATAAAAAAAGAATAGCTGTTAAACCGATCTTCCTCAATTTGATCAGTTGTGTGCTAACGAGATAAGGGATCGCTGCCAGGAAAGTGTTCCAGCCGTAAAAGCGATACTCTATCGTATTATTGGAATACACAAAACGAACAAGTAATAAACTCATGGAAAAGGCAACGGATAATAGTAATATTTTACTCGTGCCCGATATTTTCAGATTCATAAGATAGAAATTATTTTAGGAATAAAGATCAGCGAGCCAATCACAATACTGATAACAGCTGACCATAATACCGCCGCCGCCGCTACATCTTTAACAGTTTTGATCAATGGGTGATGATCTGCATGTACCACATTGCAAAGATTTTCCAACGCATGGTTACACATTTCAAAGCTCACTACCAATGCAAAACAGATCAATAGTATGCACCACTCAGTAGCAGGAATACGAAAATAAAAACCGGCCAGTGTTACCAGGAAGCAGGCCATGAAATGGATCCGTCCATTCCTGTCATGTCCCAGGAAATAGAACAACCCGTTGAATGCATGACGGAATGCGCTAAGGAGTGTTTGTCTTTTCATTTTTTTTTGCTTGATGGTTTCTCCGTATTGTGTAAATCAACTCATAATAGAGTCTGTTTCCGGGATATAAAAATTTCATTCCTTACCTGAAGCGTTTTCTTGGGTACCAATGCAAACCAGTTCCAATTATGGATAGAAATACAGGCTTTGCCTTTTTTATAGGAAGCATACATTTTTTTCCAGTATTCAGGCGATGTCAGGAGCCCAAACAAAATGGTTGAAAAAACAGGAAACGAAACTCTTCCATTGCCGAACATAAAAGATTGCAGGCAGAGTTCTCCCTCTTCCGTGGTATTATATCCGAGTATTACGTGCTTCATATCATGTCTTGCATAGTGCGAAAGAAGTTCCAGTTGTTTATCATCCAGGAAATCTGCGAGATCCTTGCCTACTGTACCTTTCTCCATTTGCAGTAATTGCTCTTTTGTGTATGGGAAAGGTTTTACTTTTCTAATATGTTTCAAAAGAGGCAGGGCTACATTATGTGTTAATGCAACGAGACAGGCACATCTTATTTTTTTAAATAGCTGTAACATATGTACGGATAAAAAATTGTTAGTATTCTTTTCTTCATCGATCCATCCTGCGACAATAGCCAGCTGAATTCAAAACGTTTCATAATAACCTGTTATTGAATATTCCTGATCATTTTTTCAAGCGCGTCAAGATGGATCTTAAAAGCTTTCTCCCCTGCTTTGGTAACAGAATAGGTGGTATTTGTTTTCTTCCCGATAAATCCTTTTTTTATTTTGATGTATGCGGCATCTTCTAATGTTTTTAAATGGCTGGCCAGGTTGCCATCTGTTACCTGTATCAATTCTTTCAGGTCATTAAAATTTACTTCATCGTTTACCAGCACGGCACTCATGATGCCGAGCCGGACGCGGCTGTCAAATATTTTGTTCAGATGTTCGATCGGATTTTTCATGTTGCTGATTTCGCTCCTTATTTCTTTTCGTATTTCCACCACATCATAGCGCCATAGATAATGTGTAACGCCCCAAATCCAAATGCCCAGAATAGTAAACCGTAACCGATCATCCAGAGATTAATGATGCCCAGTATCAACTGACTGTATCCCAACCAGCGGATCTCACTCACCGTGTATTTGCTGCCGTTGATCAATGCAAGGCCATAGAATAATAAGCAGGTTGGCGCAACAAGACCGCCATATCCCCATTGAATAAAACGGATGGCTACAATACCGCCTACTGCCAGTGGTATCAATGTGTTCCATAATAAACGGCGTGATGTTGTGCTCCAGATCGCGTTGCCTGTTTTTACACTGCGCATATAGGTAAATGTAAAAGCAACGATCAGCGCAGCTACAAAGGTGATCGCGCCAATAAGTAACAAGCCTTGTTGTAAATCGCTGCCGGTTTCAAATGCAAGTAGCCGGTAATCCAGGCCCCTGTCCGTTTCTGACGAGATCATACGTAACGTAAAAAAAGCGCCACCCAGTGCGCAGATGCCCGCCCCGATGCCGCTTAAGCCGCTGAGGCTGATAAAACGGCTGCTGCGTTCCATCATCTCTTTTATGTCCTGCAGTGTATCAAGATGTACATTTTTTTCTTCCATAGAAAGTACTTTGAAATACAAAGTAAATGCTTAAACCTTATATGTGCAAGTTTTTTTTTAACACATAGGGACATAGGTTAAAGCAAAGGGCAC
Organism: Bacteroidota bacterium; assembly: GCA_040388475.1. GTDB lineage: Bacteria > Bacteroidota > Bacteroidia > Chitinophagales > Chitinophagaceae > Sediminibacterium. The sequence goes on from JAZKBT010000003.1 coordinate 108,452, forward strand.
ATAATATACTATGTGCCCTCGGTTCTGAACTTATGTCCCTATGTGTTTCAAAAATAGTAAAGCGGAAACTCAGCACTTGTTATTAATGCGCCTGGTCCCTCTCTTCTTCTTTCTCCTCCACAAGTGTCGGTTCACGCAATTGAACCGGTTGCACATATTTCTTACGTGCTTTCATATTAAGCAGTTCTACAAGGAATGAGAATGCCATGGCAAAATATACGTAGTTCTTTAAATGCATGTCATGCGCACGCTCACTATCCCAGCCCTCTACCAATAACACCAGCCCGATCATCACTAAAAAAGAAAGTGCAAGCATTTTTAAAGTAGGGTGTTTATGAATAAACGAAGAGATCTTGGGGCTGAAAAGGAACATGATGATCATCGCGATCACCACAGCAGCGATCATTACTTCTAGTCTTTTGGCAGTACCTCCTGCCGTAATAATGCTGTCAAAACTAAATACCATATCGATCAGCATGATCTGTACCACTGCATTACCAAAACCAAGCGGTTTTGTTTTGATACCCGCTTCCATATCTGCTTCTCCCTCCAGCTTGTGGTGAATTTCCTTAACCGTTTTATACATCAGGAACAGGCCTCCCACAATCATTACAAGACTGGCAATATCAAAATCTTTATTAAATACATTGAACAGTGGTTTTCCTTTCTGTGCCAGTAACCAGCTCAGTCCGAATAATAAAATACTTCTTGTTATGATACCGGTGATCATCCAGGTAAGTCTTGCCTTCGACTGAAGCGCTTTGGGCAGACGGTTCATAATGATACTGACGAAGATCACATTGTCTATACCCAACACGATCTCCAACACAACCAATACTAAAAAACTAACCAGGCTCTCGGTAGTAAACAATGATTCCATAACAATTATTTTGCTGCAAGATATTGACAAATATTTTTAACGATAGACGGGCCTTCATAAATGAACCCTGTCCATACCTGAACCAGTTCTGCTCCTGCATCCAGTTTTTCCTTCGCATCGGCTCCTGTAAAAATGCCGCCACTGGCAATGATGGGAATTTTATGCTGGGTTTGTTCTGACAAATATTGAACAACTTCTGTAGCCCTTTGCCTCACAGGTGCACCGCTCAACCCTCCCGCACCAATATTTTGACTTTTGACTTTTGATTTTTCACTTAACCCCTCCCTGCTTATGGTAGTATTTGTTGCCACCAACCCACTTAACTCTGTTTCAAAGGAAAGTGAAACAATATCATCCAGTTGTTCTTTGGTAAGATCAGGTGCTATTTTCAGCAGTAAGGGTTTGGGTTTTTCTTTTGCTGTGTTGCGATCCTGCAATTCCGATAATATTTTTTTCAGCGAATCTTTCTCCTGCAATTCGCGAAGACCGGGTGTGTTAGGTGAACTTACATTTACAACGAAATAATCAACTTCATCAAATAACTGATCAAAACATAAACAGTAATCTTTCCAGGCGTCTTCATTAGGTGTGACCTTGTTCTTGCCGATGTTACCACCTACGATCAGTTTGTTGTTTGTTGTTTGTTGTTTGTTGTTATTCCATTGTTCGAGCCGCTGTTTAATTATGTCAACACCGTGATTGTTAAATCCCATCCGGTTGATCAGGGCCTTATCGGCAGGGAGTCTGAAAAGACGGGGTTTATCATTGCCATCCTGTGGTTTGGGTGTTACGGTTCCGATCTCTACAAAACCAAAACCCAAAGTTTCGAGTTCATTTAAATAAAGCGCATTCTTATCAAAACCAGCACCGAGCCCAACAGGGTTTGAGAAATGCAGCCCAAAAACCGTTTTTTGAAGAGAAGGATCTGTAACGGAAAAGCTGTTTTTCAAAAGGCTTTTTATCGGACCAATACCGGTTCCCTTCTTCAACAGGTTCATCGAAAAACAATGGACATCTTCCGGCGGGAATTGGAACAGTAATTGGCGGAGAAGGGGATAGAGCATGGAGCGAAGATGGGAAGGAATTTTGGAATGTGCAATTGGGAAATTGGGAAATTGCAGGACGGCCCGCTACAATTTCCCAATTTCCCAATCCAAGATTCCAAAATGCGCTAATTGGTTGCATAAACAACCTTTTCTCGTTTTTTTTCCTACATTTGGTTATACAAAACCGTTTGTTATGCAGGAAGCCTATATCGTAGCCGGTTACCGTACCGCGGTGGCCAAGAGTAAAAAAGGCGGGTTCCGTTTTTTTCGCCCGGATGACCTGGCCGTGGAAGTGATCAAAGGATTGGTTTCTTCTGTTCCGCAATTGGATCCCAAAAGGGTGGATGATGTGATCGTGGGAAATGCAGTGCCTGAGGCAGAACAGGGTTTACAATTCGGCAGGATCATTTCTGCACGCGCATTGGGTATTGATGTGGCCGGTCTTACCATTAACCGTTATTGCGCCAGCGGCCTGGAAAGTATTGCCATTGCTACAGCCAAGATCAGAACAGGTATGGCTGATTGCATTATTGCCGGCGGAACTGAAAGTATGAGTCTTGTGCCAACTGCTGGTTGGAAAACCGTTCCTTCTTATGCCATTGCGAAAGATGAACCGGATTATTACCTGAGTATGGGATTAACTGCTGAAGCAGTTGCCAAAGAATTTAAAGTGAGCCGCGAGGACCAGGATGCGTTTGCTTATAACTCGCACCAGAAAGCGATGAAAGCGATACAGGAAGGCTATTTTAAAAGTGGGATACTTCCTATCACAGTTGAAGAAGTTTACCTGGATGAAAAAGGAAAAAAAGCAACCCGCTCTTACGTGGTTGATACCGATGAAGGTGTTCGGGCAGATACCAATACAGAAGCGCTTGCCAAATTAAAACCCGCTTTTGCCACCGGTGGAACTGTTACTGCGGGCAACTCTTCGCAAACGAGTGATGGCGCGGCTTTCGCTTTGGTGATGAGTGAACGGATGATCAATGAACTCGGATTAAAACCCATCGGCCGTTTGGTGAATTGTGCTTCTGCCGGTGTGCATCCCCGTATCATGGGTGTTGGGCCTGTTGCCGCTATTCCAAAAGTATTGAAGCAGGCGGGTATGAATCTGGGTGATATCGACCTCATAGAACTGAATGAAGCATTTGCCTCTCAATCCCTTGCAGTGATCCGCGAACTGGGATTGAACGCTGATATCGTAAACATCAATGGCGGAGCCATAGCGCTCGGTCATCCTCTGGGTTGCACAGGTTGCAAACTCACGGTTCAGTTATTGAATGATATGAAACGATTGGATAAAAAGTATGGTATGGTTACTGCGTGCGTTGGTGGCGGGCAGGGTATTGCGGGGATCATTGAGAATATCAGTTAAAAACTGCAGACTAAAAATAATGGAAGCCCACTTTGTTACAAAGTGGGCTTTTTTGTTGCGTGATAGTGTCATCACACCCCCATCAGGTTTAAATGATGGTTGATGTGAAGACGCATCAACGGCGCGGGGCTGACAGAGATCATTTTTGGGGCATGATTTTTTCAGTAAAATTGAGGAACGAAACATTCCTAAAATCGCTTTATGGAAACGATCTTATTACCTACCGATTTTTCACCTACCGCAAAAAATGCAGCGATGTATGCATTAAAGTTGGCGGCACAGCTGGGGGTTAAAAAAATAGTACTGTACCATTCCTACGAAATACCGGTTACGATTGATCCGTTAACGCCGGGTATTCAGATGCTGGATATAGAATCTTCAAAAGAGAACAGTGCAAAGGGGTTGGATAATTTTATGATACAGATCAAAGCCTTTGCAAATAATATCGAAATAGATACGATCAATGAATACGGTGCTTTAGCCGATGGCCTGGATGAAGTTTGCGCAAAAACAAACGCAGGTCTTGTGGTGATGGGTATAAGCGGTGGCGGAATGCTGGAAGAAAAACTGATCGGCAGTAATGCATTGTCAGTTGCAAAACATACCAAAACACCGGTAGTCATTGTTCCTGCAAAAACAAGTTTTACAAGGGTTAGTTCTGTGATGTTAGCGAGTGATTTTGATAAAAACGATAAAACCATACCGGTTAAAAGTCTCAGGAATATCCTGGAAGAAACCAAAGCGAAATTCTATGTATTTCATGTAGAAGAGTCCGGGGATAAAGAAGCAGTTGCTTATTCAGGTAATCTAACTGCCGAAAATTATGCGTTACATTCCTTATTACACGGACTGCAGCCTGAATATTATGTTGCTAAAAACAACAATTTTGTGGAAGCGGTCAATGAATTTGTTTTAGCGAAAGAAATTGATCTGATCATTGCAGTATCCCGAAAACATGGGTTCTTCGCAAGCCTGTTCAAAGAGAGCCATACAAAAATGCTGGCATTTCATAGTACGGTTCCTGTGATGGTTATTAATGGCTAAGAGATAAAGGAGGAAAAGAGATAAAAGAGAGTATATAATTTTAGCGAATACTCTTTAATCTCTTTTCCTCCTTCCTCTCTTAACTAAGATATTTCCCAACTATCGGCACCCTTCTTCCTACACCAAATGCTTTTGGCGATATACGGATAATGGGACAAAACTGGTTTCGTTTGTATTCGTTGGTGTTTACCATTTTCAAAATGCGGTCAACTAAAGCTGCATCAAAACCCTGTACTTTTATTTCCTCGGGTCCAAGGCGTCTTTCAATGTATTGGTAAAGTACCTGGTCCATCACATCATATTCAGGTAAACTATCGCTGTCTTTCTGATCGGGTCTTAATTCTGCACTCGGTGCTTTATTAATAACCGATAAGGGTATGATCTCTTTATCGCGGTTAATATAACGGCTTAATGCGTATACCTGTAATTTATAACAATCCCCCAATACACCCAGTCCGCCGGCCATATCGCCGTACAAGGTTCCATAACCGGTGGCGAGCTCGCTTTTGTTGGATGTGTTGAGTAAAATATATCCGAATTTATTTGCGATGGCCATTAACAAATTTCCACGGCTGCGGCTCTGTATGTTTTCTTCCGCCAATGAAAAAGGCAGATCTCCAAATACAGGTTTTAATGTTTGCAAAAAAGAATCATACACATCGTTGATACGGATGATATCGTATGGGTTGCCTAAATTCTTACTGAGTTGTACTGCATCATTTACAGAATGATCCGTTGAATAAGGAGAAGGCATTAAAATCGCACGTACATTTTCTTTTCCCAACGCATCACAGGCAAGCGCCAGTGTAACGGCTGAATCAATGCCACCTGATGAACCCAATATGGCTTTGGTAAAACCCATTTTTCCAAAATAATCGCGTATCCCTAACAGTAATGCATCGTAAACCTGTGCAATATTTAATTCCGGTTCCAATGTTACCGGGTTCAATTCTTTATCGGGTACGCGGCTGGCGGGTTCTATAATGGGCGCATCAATTGTTCCGTCATCGTTTAATACCACGCTTTCAAAAGCTTCTTCAAACATGGGAAGGGCTTTACAGAGATTTGCATCCTTGTCAAAAATTAAAGAAGCGCCATCAAACACCACTTCTGTCTGGCTGCCTATTGCATTGCAATAGAACATCGGGATCTTATATTTTACCACATTGGCTTTAATCACTGATTTGCGGTCCTCATCATGTGTATAATCAAAAGGGGAGGCGCTGATATTAAGCATCAGGTCTGGTTGCTGCTCCATTAATTTATCCATCGGACAAATACGATACAACGGGTTATCACCAAGGTTCCAGATATCTTCACAAATAGTGATGGCTAATTTTTTTCCTTTGAAATGAACTACCTGCCAATCAAAAGCAGGCTCGAAATAACGGTATTCATCAAACACATCATAGGTAGGCAATAAGGTTTTGTGTATCTCTGCTTTGATCTCTTTCTCATATAAAAAAAAGGCGGCATTAAACAAGCTCTTTCCTTTGTGTAAAGTATTTCGTGCGGGGCTTCCTACCAACACAGCAATGGTATCTGCTTCTTGGCGTATGCGGTCCACTGCATCGTAACACTTGCCGATAAAATCATTGAACTCAACAAAATCCCTTGCCGGGTAACCGCTAACACACATTTCGCTGAACATGATCAGGTCGCCACCTTTTGCCTTTGCTTCGCGGATGGCATGGATGATCTTATTTGTATTGCTTTCAAAATTGCCTATATGATAATTCTGCTGCGCTAAAAATATTTTCATTCCGCAAAGTTCCGTAACTTTTGGGTTAGTTTTAGTGTTTTTCAGGCCACAAATAATTTTTAACCGGATGTACTGTTTTCGCTTTATAAAAAGAAGCTGGATTTTGGCCCTCTGTTTCTCGGCTGGTATTTCTGTAACAGCACAAACGCATTCGTTCCGGTTCTTCCCAATCACCGATCTGCCGCTTTTGTACCAGGGATTCCTGGGTAAGGTCGGTAACCATTTTTTCCTGCTCAACCGTACAAAGTCCAATGAACTGGATATCTATATATATGATACCGTTTTGCAAAAAGGAGCCAGTCATTCATTCCCTGTTCCCGGGCAATTGATGTCAGTTTCTTTTCGTGAAAGATCGATCGCTTTTATCACTATTTCACCCGGAGAAGAGGGCAATATGAAAAGCAATTTTCTTGAACTCGATGTAAATGGGACTGTACTACAAAAAAAACAGAACATCATACGAACGATCAATGTTCCTCTAAAAGTGATCGCAAGCAATGATCAAAAAAGAGTGTTGTTCTACCAGTATAGCAGAAGGGGGTATGATTCGGGTTATATACAAGGCTCCCTCATTGGCGCAGATGGTGAAATAGAAAAAGAACTGGCATATAGTTTCAGGTATGATAGAGAGAGAAACATAGAGCCCGAAACTTTTCTTGATAATGCAGGTAACACGCATATACTGGTGTACGACAAGTATAGCAATTACCGGATCTCTACAGACCTTACCTTAAATAGCATTTCTTTTAATGAAGAAGAGATCGTTAGCGAAACCTTTACGCTGCAGAAGGTCAAGTTAAAAACCATGCGGGTGTTTCAAAACGATCATAGTAATGTATTACAGGCGGAAGGGTTGTATACGGATGGAATGGATAAAGTAACCAGCGGGATTTACAGTATTTCTTTTCCCCGTGTAAGAAAGAGCGAATTAAGCCCAAGATTTATTCCTTTCAGCCCTGAAATGATCAAGTCATTTAAAAAGGGGTTCTCAGCTACAGATGCAACCATACGCAACAGCCTGCAGTTACAGGATATGATCTATGCCGATAGCGGAAGTTTTGCGGTGATGCGGTTGAGTGTTGACCACCTGGTAAACCCCAAAAATAATATGCCTGAACGTGGCCGGTTTTACCGGAATAGTTTGCCGATGCCGGACATAACTTTTAGAGAGTCTATATTGGTTTCAAGGGCAAAGAGCTGGAATGCGCCTAAACTTATTTTTATCAAACTGGAGGAGCAGGAAGGGATCGAATGGCAATCGATCAGAACACTGGATGTGTTTCGCAGATCGGATGATATGTATAACCGTATTTTCCTGGTAAGTGGCGAAAAAGTGAAACTGAGCCTTGTATTATACCAGGCGGATGAAAAAGATGAGCCACATCCTGTATTTATTTCAATGAAAGATGGCAAACAGCAAATCGAAAAATTTCCTGAAAAAGAATTGTTCTTTTCCCCGATACAATTTCTCTCGAATGACCAGTATGGATCACTTTACCTGAATACCAAAAACGGGATAGGTGGGATCATGGTGATAGAAGAAAAAAAATAAGGCTTTAACACACTATTATTTAAACAGTCATGTTTATTGTTGGCAGGCGTTTACTTTTGTGTTTCTTATAAACAAACCATGAAACAAAAACTGTTAGTAATATGCTGCGTACTTTTTTTTGCAGTTAGTTGTAAAACAAAAAATACACCCAATGTATCAGGAGTTGCCATATCCCTGCTAACGGAACGGTTTGAAAAAGATTTTTTTACGATCGATACGCTTCATATAGATGCTTCTTTGGAGGAGCTGAATAAAAAACATCCGGGGTTTACACAGGATTTCCTGTTCAATATTCTCGGAACCTCGGCAGACAGTGCAGGTAAGGATATTCGTCGTTTTATTGCGAGTTACAAAAGCATGTATCAAGCTGCAGCAGAAAAATTCAAAAACATTGGGCCGGCAGAAAAAGAGATCAAAAAAAGTTTTCAGTTCATTCATTATTATTTTCCTTCTTACAGGTTGCCGGTAAAGCTGATCACTTTTATTGGTCCGATCAATAGCTATGGAAATATTATTACATCCAATGCGATGGCTGTAGGGTTACAATTATATATGGGCAATGATTATCCGTTGTACCTGAGTGAAATGGGCCAGCAGATGTACCCGGTTTTTATATCAAGAAGGTTTGCTCCGGAATATATTCCGGTGAATTGTATCAAAAATATCATTGATGATATGTATCCCAACAGCAGCATGGGAAAGCCATTGATTGAACAAATGGTTGAATCAGGCAAACGTGTTTACCTGTTGGACCTGCTGATGCCCGACGCAGCAGATAGTATTAAAACCGGCTACACGCAAAAACAATTAGAAGGATGCTATGAAAGTGAAAAGACCATCTGGAGTTTTTTTATACAGAACGACATGTTGTATAAAAACGATCCAAACCTTACACGTGACTACATGAATGAGGGACCTAATACGCCCGCTTTGGGCGATGCTGCACCGGGAAATATCGGGCAGTTCGTAGGCTGGCAGATCGTAAAAAAATGGATGGAAAAAAAGAAAGACCTCTCGCCCGATGCATTAATGAAAACACCGGCACGACAGATATTTGATGAAGCGAGATACAAGCCAAAATAGGAATTAATAATTAATAGTTAGTAATTAATAATTGAGGAAGATCCGGCTTGTTCGTGATAATTGGGTTTAATAATTATTAACTATTCATTACTAATTATTAATTCATTTTTGTAGGGACGATCATTTCAAAAGAAGGAATATTTACCGAAAATAACTGCTTGCTGTTTTCATTTTCCATTTGATAACTGCCATGCATTTTGCCCATTTCGGTTCGCAGGTTACAGCCGCTTACGTATTGATAATTTTCACCGGGTTTTAAAACAGGCTGCACACCAACTACACCCTCGCCCTCTACTTCGCGATGCTCACCATTGCTGTCGAAAATATACCATTGACGACGTAACAGTTTAACCGTGAAATTATTGTGGTTCTCGATAGTGATGCGGTAAGCAAACATGTATTCACTGTTCAGCGGGTTGCTGTAATCGGCCTGGTAAAAGGTCTCAACACTTATTTCAACACCTTCTGAAATTTTAGATACCATGCGGAGGATTGCTTTTAGTAAAAATAAGGAATTGAACCAAAGAAACAACCTGAAAAAATTATACCATACACTATGACATGGATCATGGAACCTTCTGTGTATTTAACATGGTCATCTAGCCTTTTGGCCGTAATTTTGCACCTTTAAAATTCTGCTATGACAAAAATTGCTGTTGCAAACGGAGACGGGATCGGTCCGGAGATCATGGACGCGGTGCTTTCTATTTTTAAAGCCGCCAAACTGCCCATCGAATTTGAATTTGTAGACATGGGAAAATGGGTCTTTGATAAGGGGTACAGCAACGGAATGACCCCGGAAGCACAGCAAACCATTGAGTCGTTGGGAATCCTTTTTAAGGGCCCGATGGAAACCCCCAAAGGCAAAGGCGTAAAAAGCGTGAATGTAACGGCCCGTAAAACCTGGAACACGTATGCCAATAAAAGAACTTTCCAGACCCTGCATGGGGTAGATACCGTATTCAGCAAAGCGGGCATCCCTATTGATATTACGATTGTACGCGAAAATATTGAAGATACCTATGGCGGTATTGAGCACATGCCTACCCATGATGTGGCCCTCAGTCGACGCTTTATTACGCGCCCGGGAAGTATGCAGGTGATCAAATACGCTTTTGAAATGGCGAAAAAGAAGGGTGCCAGGCGTATTACCTGCGGCCACAAGGCCAATATCATGAAATTAACGGATGGCCTGTTCCTCGATGTTTTTAATGAAGTGGCAAAAGAATACCCTGAATTGAATTCGGATGACGTGATCGTAGATGATCTCTGTATGAAACTGGTGAGCCGTCCCGATCTTTTTGATGTGGTAGTTCTGACCAATCTCCAGGGTGATATTGTAAGCGATCTTTGTGCAGGATTGGTGGGCGGACTGGGTTTTGCCCCCTCGGCCAATATCGGCGACCATATCTCGATATTTGAAGCGGTTCATGGAACAGCCCCGGATATTGCAGGTAAGAATATCGCCAATCCAACCGCATTATTGTTAAGCGGATTTGGCATGCTGCGCCACCTGGGATTGATGGAAACATCCAATATGATCGAAAATGCCCTGCTCTATACACTTGAGAGCGGTGTGCATACAGGCGATTTTGGAGATAAAAGCATTCCATCACTCAGTACCACTGAATTTGCCAACGCGATCATCGGGAATTTTGGAAAAATGCCCGCCCATAACCCAAGACCTTTTATTGCCAATCAGACACCTACACAAACACATTTTAAGCTGGAGAAAAACCCCATGCTCGAAAGCCTGGATCTGAACGATGTCTCGATCGTTGGCGTAGATATGTTCATTGAAAGTAATATTCAGCCCCTTGAGATCGCGGATAAATGCCTTCACCATACCGGCGGGATCTTTAAATTGGTTACCATCAGTAACCGCGGCACACAGGTATGGCCCAAAGGCTCATCCTTTACCAATCTGGTGAATCAATACTGTGCCCGGTTCGAAAGTGTGGGTGATGTGCCGGTAACACAGGTGGATATCATGGAACTCTACAAACGTCTCTCGCAGGATTTCAAGATCTGTTCAACAGAATTACTGAATATGTGGGGGGATAAGAAAGCGTATAGCCTGGCACAGGGGCAGTAATTAGGTTAATAGATAACAGATGTTAGTTGACAGTTGGCAGATGTCAGTTATCAGACAAAGCCTGTTTCTTGCCCGTCATCTGCCAACTGTCATCTATCATCTGCCAATCGTGGTTTTGTGAATCCATTTAATCGTGGTAATTTCACGCCTCATATAAAAGAGCAATTGAACTATGGCTGAAGCGATCTTAATGCCCCGTTTGAGCGACACCATGACTGAAGGTGTTATAGCCGCATGGCATAAAAATGTGGGCGATAATGTAAAGAAAGGCGATCTACTGGCAGAAGTGGAAACAGATAAAGCCACCATGGAACTGGAAAGCTACCAGGATGGTGTGTTATTATATATCGGAACCCCAACCGGCGGTAAATTACAGGTAAACGACCTGCTGGCCATTTTTGGTAAGGCTGGCGAAGATGTTTCCGCACTGGTGGCAAAACATACTACCGGCGGCGCAAAACCTGCAGAAAACAAAAAAGAAGAAGCACCCGCAAAACCCGCAGCAAAAGAAAATAAACCAGAAACTGCTGCACCCGCTGCAAAAACTGCGGTAGATGCAGTGGCCATGGAAGGCGTGGTATTGATGCCGAGACTGAGCGATACAATGACCGAAGGTGTGATCGCAGGCTGGCAGAAAAATGTAGGCGATACCGTAAAAAAAGGAGAAGTACTGGCTGATATCGAAACGGATAAAGCCACTATGGAACTGGAAAGTTATAAAGACGGTGTGTTGTTATACCAGGGCGCGAAAGCAGGTGATAAAATATTAGTGAATGATCTTCTCTGCATCATCGGTAAACAGGGAACAGATGTAGATGCGATCGTTGCAGCAGTAAAAGCGGGCGGAACAAATGCACCTGCGGCAGAACAACCTGCTGCAGCACCAGCAACCACAAGCGACAAACCAGCAACCACAAACGAAGCTCAACCGGCACCCGCTGCTGAAGTTGTAAACGATGGCCGCATCTTCGCTTCACCATTGGCTAAAAAAATAGCTACTGAAAAAGGAATCGACCTGCGCTATGTAAAAGGAACAGGCGATAACGGAAGAATTACCAAAACGGATATTGATAATTATAAACCAGCTGCACAACCGGCAACAACTACAAACCTCAAGCCACAAACCACAAACCAACCAACGCCTGCTGCTCCATCAGGTGTGGTAAGTTTTGATGAGGTACCGGTTTCACAAATGCGCAAAACCATTGCGCGCCGTTTGAGCGAAAGTTTATTTACAGCGCCGCATTTTTATCTTACCATGAGTATTGATATGGATGCAGCCGTTGCCGCCCGCACAAAGATCAATGAAGTGGCGCCGGTAAAAATCAGCTTTAATGATATGGTGTTGAAAGCAACTGCACTTGCTTTGCGTCAACATCCTAAAGTAAACAGCAGCTGGCTGGGTGATAAGATCCGTTACAATCACCATATCAATATTGGTGTTGCAGTAGCAGTAGAAGATGGACTACTTGTGCCGGTGGTACGTTTTGCCGATGGCAAATCGTTGAGTCAGATCAATGTAGAAGTAAAAGATTTCGCACAAAAAGCAAAAGATAAAAAATTGCAGCCTGCCGATTGGGAAGGAAGTACGTTCACTATTTCTAATCTCGGTATGTTTGGTATCGATCAGTTCACTGCCATCATCAATCCACCAGATTCATGCATATTGGCAGTAGGTGGTATTTCACAGGTACCTGTTGTAAAAAATGGGCAGGTGGTTCCAGGTAATGTGATGAAAGTTACCATGAGCTGCGATCACCGGGCCGTAGACGGAGCCACTGGCGCCGCATTCCTACAAACGCTGAAAAGCTTGCTGGAAGAACCTTTGAGAATGTTGGTATAATCAATTATAAAATAGTTTGTATAAAAGCCCCCGCTGTTTTAGCAGGGGCTTTTATATTGCATTTCTTAAACAAAAAGAGTAGTTTGTTTAATAGCTTTTTTTTATCTAAAAACAAACTACATGAGAAAAACAATCCTTCTTTGCCTGGCGACCATTGCCATGAGTTGCAACAGTTCTGCTGAAAAAGACACGGTTAAAAAAGACTCTGCCGAAGCAACCCACCCAGATTACGCATATACAATTAAAAACCCTGATAACTGGCAAACCGGAAGCACAAAAAATACCGCAGTGGTGCTTGCATCACTCAAAGCTTTTGAGAATAACAAGCTGGATGAATGTATTGGTTATTTTGCTGATACGGTATCCTGGAAATCAGACTATATGGAAAGTAAATTGTCAAGGCAAGGATTGAAAGACCTGTTTATTTCATCCTGGAAAGATGTCGCTTCCATGAAAATAAATATGGAGGATTTTGAATCCGTTATTTCAAAAGATAAAAAAGATGAGTATGTAACTTTGTGGTATGTGCAAACGACTACTGATAAAAAGGGGAAAACAGATTCAATATTTATATCCAATGATCTGAAAATGGTTAATGGAAAAATCACAGAACTTAATGAAACGATACGGCATTTCCCGGTAAAAAAATAGAATTGGGTAGCTCAATAAATAGTACAGGAGGCTGTCTCAAAAGAGGTGGCTTTCTTTTTTTTGAGAGAAAATAGCATGCAGATGACGCGGAAAAAACGGATCATCACGGATAAACAAAACAGATCCGCTGCTATCCGTTTTTTCCGCGTCATCCGCGTGCCATCTCCCGTATTAACAACATCTTTGAATATAATTATAGATATTTAAATGATGACCCGACTGCTGCTATTATTACTTACTCTCTCATGTGCAATATATCTTCCTGCACAGAACTTAATAGCCAATGGTAACTTTGAACACAGGAACACCTGCACCGAGTTCCGCGCCATTTGTGCACCGGAAGCCTGGTTCCGCATACCACTCGATGCAGTATCTGCCAACAAAGGCACAGCCGGATATCTTGTTGGCAACCATCATGAAAATATGGTGATGGAAAATATGGCACGCCCCGGCATTTCAAGAACCTATCTCTACACTCGCCTGCTCTGCCCGCTGGTAAAAGGCACCGAATATGTTTTTAGTGTTTCTTTCAAAACGCCAGAGAACCAATCATTCGCGCATGTGGATCTTTTGTGGCTGGATTTTGAGCCCTTTCATTTCCAGGATCGTATTTCAAGAGCAAAAGAAAGACTTCATCTTACGCAGGAAAATAAAACACAGGACCGGGAACTTGGCTGGAAAGCATACAGCATTCAGTTTACTGCCACTGGTGAAGAGAAATATTTGCTGATCGGAAATATGACAAAAGAAATATTTCCCGGCAAAGCACAAAAGCAAATGATCGTTTACTCAATCGATAATGTAAAACTATCACCACTTGTTCCAGGCAAAGCCTGTGAGGAAAGCTGGAAAAACCAGGAAGCATTATACCTGCTTAATTACCGGCATACCCCGGGAAAATTTGTTGACGAATTAGATGAACCGCCCGCTGATCCCCAACCTGAAATTCCCAAAGACACACCACCGCCCGTGGTTCATCAACCAGTTGTTCCGCAAGTTCCGCCGGTAGTTGTAAATGATACGCTTGTAATACCTGATGTGCTATTCAAGTTTGATAAGAAAGAATTGAATCCTTTATTTGCCGGGCGACTGGACTCGCTGATCGACAAGATCAAAAACAAAACATTTAAAAGAATAGAAGTGTTAGGGCATACGGATAGCCTGGGGAATGACGGCTATAATCAACGCTTATCATTGAGCCGTGCAGAAACGGTAAAAAAATATTTAATGGATCACTTGCATTATGCAGCTGATATTATCATCACAAAAGCATTTGCTGCAACACTCCCCGTTAGCACCAATGCCACTTCTATCGGAAGACAAAAGAACAGGAGGGTTGAGATCGTCTTAATAAAATAATCTTCACTACGATAAAACCGTGCCTTTGTGCCTTGGTGAGCAAATTAAATCTCACACCAAGACACAAAGGCACGATTGGTTGCGACTAAGCGTAAATGCTGCGTATTTTTTCGCACGACTTTAGAAAAGTTTCTAATAATTTTTTCTGCGAGAGATTATTCGGCACTCTTGTTTTTTAGACCAAAGGCGAATGCATCTTCAAGCATATAGTCTAAACCTTATTAAAACACGACGATTCCCCAAAATGAAATTAACTTTAGCGCTTAAGAATGCCAGCTCATGAGCGTGATCGAAAAAAATGAAATGTTTGACCTTGCGTATCGTTTTGTAACAGAAACGAATGAAAATATTTTCCTTACCGGGAAAGCGGGTACCGGCAAAACAACATTTTTAAAATACCTGCAAAATAATTGTACAAAGAATATTATTACCGCAGCCCCAACCGGTGTTGCTGCGATCAACGCTGGTGGCGTTACACTGCACAGTTTATTTCAATTGCCTTTTCATCCATTTTTACCAACAGCCAATCATAAACAGGAACTGCTGGGTAAACTAAAATACAACAAGCAACGGCAGGACCTGCTTCGTAAAATGGAGCTGCTCGTAATAGACGAGATCAGTATGGTTCGGGCCGATACAATGGATGCGATCGATACTATTTTAAAAAGCCTGAGAAGAAATCGTAACGTTCCATTTGGGGGCGTTCAGATCCTGTGTATTGGTGATCTGCATCAATTACCACCCGTGGCGCAAAACCAGGAATGGGCACTATTGCAGGAATTTTATGAATCCCCGTTTTTCTTCGACAGTCTTGCTGTGAAAGAACAAATGCCATTATTACTTGAACTGAATACGATTTACCGACAGAAAGAAGATTTTTTTGTGAACCTCCTCAACAAAGTGCGGAACAATCACATGAGCAGTGACGATTTTGAGGATCTTCACACGAGGTATCTCCCGGGGTTTCTTCCTGAAAGAGAAGATAATTTTATTACACTTACTTCCCATAACAAACAGGCAGATCTGATCAATGAAGTGGAACTGGAAAAACTGCATGCTTCGGCATTTACATTTTCAGCGGAAGTAGAAGGAGATTTTTCGGAATCAGCTTTCCCTGCAGAAAAAGAACTGGTATTGAAAGAAGGCGCGCAGGTAATGTTCCTGAAAAATGATACTATAGGCAAACAATACTTCAACGGTAAGATTGGTGTTGTACAATCTTTGGAAGAAGATAAGATCATTGTAAACTGCAGCGGCAAAGAAATAGAAGTAAATAAAGACACCTGGGAAAATAACCGTTATGTTTTAAATAAAGAAGACGGTAAGCTTGAGCAACAGATCCTCGGAACTTTTACGCAATATCCTTTACGGTTAGCGTGGGCCATCACCATTCACAAAAGCCAGGGACTTACGTTTGAAAAATTAATGATCGATGCAGCCGCCGCCTTTAGCAGCGGACAGGTGTATGTTGCACTTAGTCGTTGCACAAGCCTGGAAGGAATTGTGCTGCTTTCTAAAATTCCATCGTCTGCTATCATGAGTAATACGAATGTGATAAAGGCGCATCAGTCGCTCTCGCATAAAGGTTCATTGGAAGAAAGATTTGCCGGGGCAAGAGAAATATTTACACAGGGATTGATAGAAGAGATCTTTTCTTTTTCCGCATTGCCTGGTATCCTAAACAAATTGCAATCGCATATCAATGAAGAACAGGAAAAATTGAACCAGGAAACAAAATCATGGTTCGACGAAATACAGATTCTCTGCAACAATATCAAAAGTGTGGGCTGGAACTTTGTGACAAAAGCAAAACCCTATTTTAAAGAAATATCTATTATTGAAGAAAATGAAAATCTTCAAAAACGTATCAGTGATGCAGCTAATTGGTTCCTGCCAAAACTTGCTGAAATAAAAACAAAACTTGAAACACATCCGATCGTTACCGAACATAAAGAAACTGCCACACTGATCAATGAAGATTTGCAGGAACTTTTGTCCGAGATCTTATATAATACCTACGCAATTGATTATTGCAGGCATCCTTTTTCTGTTACCGGCTTTCTACAGCATAAGCTGAACTTTGCAAAACCGAAAATTACCATTACCTGTTATGCCGGAAATAAAAAAGTAACGGATGATGCGGGCGGTTCACAAAACGAATTGCTGACTTCTTTAAAAAGATGGCGTAACCATATAGTTGAAGAAACGGGTGTGCCTATTTATTTGGTAGCAAATGCAAAAAGCCTTGCTGAGATTGCAACGTACCTGCCGCTTACAAAAAAAGATCTTGTGCAACTCTCAGGTTTTGGCAAAGCAAAAATTGATAAATACGGCGATGAAATAATTGAAATGGTAGAAGATTATTGCTCGCGCAACGGACTTTCTTCCAATATGGGAGCATTTATTGGTAATCCGGCAAAAACACCCAAAAAACCAAAAGAAGAAAAAACCAATACCAAACTGGTAAGCTTTGAACTATATAAAAGCGGGAAGAGCATTGACGAAATTGCCAAAGAAAGAAATTATACCTATAGTACCATTGAAGGGCACCTGGCCCATTTTGTAGGATCAGGTGAGTTAGATATCAATGACCTGATCAGTGATGAAAAACAGGTATTGATCAAAGAAGCGATTTCTAAATTGGGTAACGCATCTGCAACGATCCTGAAACAGAATTTGCCTGATACGATCAGTTTTGGGGAGATACGCATGGTGAGTGCAGGACTCAAAATTGCTGAATAACTATGTCAATAAAAGAAGAACGAAGAAAAGAAGCGTCTTCGAAATTCGGAGTCGCTTCTTTTCTTCGTTTATCTTCTATCGAAATTTTAAAAATTTAGTAAAGATCCCAATCACAGCCTATCGGAGCCCCCGGCGGAATATCCTTATGCGTGGGCTGAGGAATATCTTTTGGTTTGCTGATGCGTTCTATCGCATAACTATAATGCGCTCTCTGCGCAGAACCGTTTTTCATTTGCGCGGCATATTTTTTTAAAGACTCAAGCCTGTCGAAGCAAATTGATTTTACAGCATAGTTGGCGTTTTCGTTCTGGCTAAGGCTTAACAAAGCAGTCAACACCATTTGTTGTGTTTGTAACTGCACTTCTGATTTCAAACCTTTTTGTAAAGGGGCCTTCCATGTTTTGGTTATAATGGCATCCAGTACATCATCCCAGCCGATGGTATTTGCCTGGGCTTTAAATTGTACCAGGCGGTTGGCCCTTTCAGGATGGAATAAAAAATCCAGTTCATATTCAGTTAATGCTTCTGCTGCAGCGAGGGGATCAAAGTTCATCCCTGTTCTTTTTTGAAATAACTCACCAACACCAGTCATTGGTGCACGGGGTGGAATCAGTTGGGTAATCTTATCAGGCATGGTCAACATATCGGGCGACAAACAGTCCAATGCCGCCTGCAATGCTTTTTGTTGCAAAGCATTGGATAGAACCTGTGGTGTTTGTTGCTTATCACCGCGAACACTGTAACTGTAATTCATACCGCCGATCAGTTTGCAGGTTGCTTCCAGTTGGTAGCGATGGTAGTTATAAACAGGGACCAGTACATCTTCCAGCTTTGTTAAAGGTGTATTCATTCGGATGGCCTGTTCGGAGAATTGCACCATGGCTTTTTGGCGCACCTGCAATACATTCTTTAATTCGTCTACTGCATCACCTGATCCGTTATCCCATAAATGTGCTTTGGGGTGTAAGCCGCCCGCGGCGCGTGCATCTGCATCGGCAATAAATAATAGTCCCTTCTTTGTATTTTCTTCGAGGATGGCGTTTAATGCATTGTTCTCGTCAACACGTATATCGGAATAACCATAGGTGATGGCGCGTTTATCCCATTCGCCAATCTCATTGGTATAAACTTGCGTGAAATCAATTTCACCCTTATTGTTCACAAAAACATTTGGATGCGGGTAGTCCATCACCGATGCGCGGTTATTATAACTGGATGCATAATTATGTTGCAGACCCAATGTGTGTCCTATCTCATGTGCTGCCAACTGCCGTAAACGTTGTAATGCGGCAGCTCTCATGCGATCGTTTTCCGGTGATATGACCTGGCCCTCTGCGAATGGAGAAAGCAAACCAGTGAAGATCATATAATCCTGTCGTACCCGAAGAGAACCTAATGTAACCTGTCCTTTGATGATTTCACCGGTACGTGGATCGGTAATAGATGCACCATAACTCCAACCCCTTGATGAACGGTGTACCCAGTTCACCATATTGTAACGGATATCCATCGCATCCGCTGTGTCGGGTAATATTTTTACTATGAATGCATCTTTAAAACCGGCTGCTTCAAAAGCCTGGTTCCACCATTTGGCACCATCCAATAATGCGGAACGGATGGGTTCAGGTGTTCCGTTATCAAGATAATAAACGATGGGTTTTACGGCTTCGCTTATAGCTGCAGATGGGTCTTTCTTTTCAAGACGATGGCGCGCGATAAACATTTTATCTATCGGCTCTGAAATCGGACTGCTGTAATCAAAAAATGAAATACCAAAATAACCGCTGCGTATATCATACCGGCGCGGTTTGTATTTATCATCGGGCAATTGTACAAATGAGTGGTGCATTCTCACTGTGATCGCTTCTGAAGAAGGTGTTACCGTACTTACAAAACGCCCCGCATCACTACCACCGGTAAAAGTAATGGTGGCTTCAAACTCACTGTTCAAAGGGAAATTTTTTGTGTTGGCCATGTACATTGCAGAACGCGGTTCGCTGAACACATAGGTTCCCTGGCGCATGAGGCGGATCCGGTCGGCAAGATTGGAAGCATCTCTTACAAAAAAAGAAGTGGCATCTACCAATACTTTATCACCCTCATCTTCATCAACCACAAAACTGGCGATCGTAGATTGCGCGAATGATTCGCGAACAGCGCGTTGCTCATTCTTATCATTTGATAAAGCACGGTAACTGTAATTGGGTTGAACCAGGAAAAGTTTTTTGCCCACTTTATTAAAAGCAACCACTTTGGTACCGCCGATCAAACCCCTGTCGAGCCCGATATCATTGGAACCGAGGCCCGCCGGTAATGAGTTCACATACAGGAACTCTTTATCAAATTTGTCTACCTGCAACCAAAGTTTGCCATTCACAGCATCCCACCAAAAAGTGAAATAGCCATCATAACGTTTCATGTTTTTTGTTTTGTCGGCAATTTTTGAAGTGGTGGTTTGTGCGTGGCTTATCACGCTGCAAAAACAAAGAAGGGCAATACAGAAAGAACGCATAGGTTAAATTTTGGTAAATGATGAGTAAGCAGGAGCTTAAAGATATTCAAATATGGCCGTTGAAATATGGCTTATTTTTTATGGATCAGGTCATGAAAATAAAAAACTCCGGTTATCATTGTTTGACAACCGGAGTTAATAAGGTACTGTGTTATTCGGCTACATGACTTTTCCGCCGTTGTCATCTGTTGGTGCTTCTCCATCAATAGGGAAAAGGGTGGCAGGTGTAGGTTCTGTCATCGGCGCTGGTACCGGCGCTGGAGCTGGTGCCGCTACTGGTGCAGGCACTGGTTTCTTAGCTGCCGGTTTTTTCTTAGGTGCTGCTTTTTTAGCAACAGGCGCTGCTACTTTTTTCGGTGCTGCTTTCTTCGCAGCTTTCTTTGGTGCGGTTTTTTTCTTTGCAGGAGATTTTTTAGCAACTTTTTTCGGCGCTGCTTTTTTAGCTGCCTTTTTCGGTGCTGTTTTTTTTGCGGCTGCTTTTTTTACTGCTTTTTTCACCGAAGATTTTTTCTTAGGTGCTGCTTTCTTCGCTACTTTTTTTGCTACTTTTTTTACAGTTTTCTTAGCTGCTTTTTTAGGAGCGGATTTTTTCTTTGCAGGTGCTTTCTTCGCGGCTTTCTTAGGAGCAGATTTCTTTGCTGCCTTCTTCACTGCCTTTTTGGGCGCAGCTTTTTTAGCTGGTTTTTTAGCGGCTTTTTTCTTACTTGCTTTTGCCATGATGATATTAGTTTTTGTTTTGTTAATGATGAGACATGAAAGTTAAAAAAATATTTCTGCAAAAAACGTCATTTACGACAAGTTTAATTTTAAAACATCATTGGGGAATTTATCTGAAACCCAGTCTTTGTAACCATTGTATGCAAAGAGCGGGCCACTGACTTAACACAGGATCGGTAGCGGCCATCCCGAAACCATGTCCGCCGTGATCATAAATAAACATGGATGCGGGCACTTTATTCTTTTTTAGTGCCTCATAAAAAACTACACTGTTGAGAGGAGGAACGGTTTTATCATCATCTGAATGCACGAGGAAAACGGGTGGGGTTGATGAAGTAATGCGTTTTTCAGTCGATAAAGCATTCACCATCTCTTCGGTAGGTGTATTACCAAGCAGCATATTACGGCTGCCGCGATGCGCAAACGTGGTATCCATGGTTATCACCGGGTACATCAGTATCGCAAATGAGGGCCTTGTATCTATTCTTTTTAAAGGATCGGTAGCAGAAGGATCTCCTTTTTGGTAGATCGTTGTAGCGGTAGAAGCCAGGTGCCCACCCGCTGAAAAGCCCATTACGCCTGTCTTTGCCGGATCAATATGCCATTCATCTGCACGCGAACGGATGATGCGTATGGCCGTGGTTACATCATTGTATTGATCGGGAAAACGATGGCCCTCCTGCTTGGCATTGTTCAGACGGTATCGTAAAACGAATGCATCGATGCCGTTTTCGTTAAAGAACTTAGCCGGTAATACACCTTCTTTCTCCCAGGCAAGGTGCTGATAGCCGCCACCCGGGCAGATCAATACCACCGTTTTTTTTAGTGATGGATTTTTGGAAG
Source organism: Bacteroidota bacterium (assembly GCA_040388475.1). Lineage (GTDB taxonomy): Bacteria > Bacteroidota > Bacteroidia > Chitinophagales > Chitinophagaceae > Sediminibacterium. Next base: position 129,953 of record JAZKBT010000003.1, read on the forward strand.
GATAATAATCCATATAAGGCGCCGTGGTATCGAACCCCTTATTTACAATTCCTTCTTCCGAAGGATAAATGAAGATCCGTTGCTGCGAATGGCCGGTTGTATAAACGGACAGGAACAAAACTGCAATAATGAATTTGCGCATAAAACTTCTTATTTGATTTCTAACAGAGCTACTTTTCCATCCATGGTAGATGCGACCACCTGTTTTGAGCTGATCACGTTTACCGTGTTCACCATCGAATTATCGATCTTGGCAGTCCATATACGTTTACGTGTTTCCGGGTTGATCGCGTATACTTTTCCATTTTTGGTACCAAAGAACACCAGCCCGTCTTTTTCTATCAGCATAGACGGCACATGTTCATACCCAAAACCGCAATCCAGTTTCCAGGCCGCTTTTTGTTTTTCGCGGGAAGTTTTGAAAGCTACAATGGTATCGGTCATTGTTTTGCCATATACATATTCCCCATCGGCAGAAATACCGATCGATTCTCTTACCGTAGATTCATTATTGCGCCAAAGAGTGGTTCCTGTTGTAAAATCCAGTGCTGTGAGGTAACGGTCGGGTGCAACAATATAAACTACGTCATCTTTTATCACCGGGATACAGGATGCCGGGGAGAAGTTACGAACCGTAGAACCATTGTTCCATTTCCAGAGCAGCTTTCCGTTTGTGGCATCGAGTGCATACAGGTTCCTGTCCCAGGCACCGAAAATGATGGTATTCTTATAGAGAACGGGTGTGCTTACAACGGGACCATCCAATCCATCAAAGTTCCATAATTCTTTTCCTGTGTTGAGATCCAATGCGCGGAAATGGTGATCGCTTCCTCCTATATACACTGTATTGTGATCGATCAACGGGCAACCGAGCACAGCCGCCTGTGTTTTATATTGCCAGAGGAGTTTTCCTTTGTTAGCAGAAAGACAATAGATACTTCCATCACCCGAACCCAATACCAATTTGTTATTGCTAACCGCCGGCGATGAATAAATGGCATTATCGGTTTGATAAGACCACTGTTTTTTTCCATTAGAAACGGAAACAGCATCGATCCTTCCGAGACTGTTCCCAAAGATCACGAGACCGCCCGCTACTGCCGGTGTAGAAATTACATTGGCATCAGAGCTATAGGTCCATTTGGCTTTTACATTGGGGAAGCTGTCGTTTACCAGATAGGAAGGACGTGGATAGGTTTTGGTAAGATCGTATTGGTGCGCTTCTAATTTAACTTTTGTCCATGGTGCTTTGGTGATGATGCCCGGAGTTCTTTCAGAAAAGATCATTGAATCCGTGCGTACATCAACCAGGTTATACCCGCCATAAGCAGCTTTGGCCCTGAGATTGGAACGGCCCATTACTGCGGGGATCCCTTCAAAATTTAACGCGTGGTTATTATGGCCATGACCGCAAAGAGCGGCGAGTGTATTGTGTTGTTTTAAGCGATCGATGGCTTCGTACCAGTTGTCGAGATCCTTATCAAGCGGGTAATGATTTAGAAAGATCACCGGTTTTTTCGGGTCGATCTTTTTTAGTTCCTTATCCAGCCAAACCACCGCATCGCGTGGGATATGACCATCGCTCATACGAACAAAGGGCCCGGAAGCGCAACCGAGAAAATTGATGCCATTGTATTCGAAATTGAATTTATCGTAGCCGAACACTTTACCAAATGTTACGCCACCGCTTTCGCTCCAACCGCTGTCGTGGTTTCCGGGGATGATATAATAAGGAACTTTCAATCCATCCAGGATCTCTTTGGCCAGTTTGATCTCGGCATCGGTGCCGAGTTCAGTGATATCGCCCGTGATTACCACGAACGCGATATCGGTCATCTGGTTAATATCTGCCACGGTCCGCCGCAGGTCCTCTTCCGCCCCGCCATTGGGTGATCCGATATGGGTATCGGAAAGAAACGCAAAACGAAAAGGTTTCCATTGGGCATTGAGACTGCAGATACATGTCAAAAAGGCAAAAATCAGGCAATATTGTTTCATCAGCGAAAGGTAGGAAAACTTTTAGTTGGTGGTATGGTTATTGAGTAAGTGTATTGGCGAATTGGCGGATTACGGATGAGCGAATTCGTTAATCCGCTAATCCGTAATCCGTTAATTTTATCTCATGAAAAAGACAGTTGTATTGGGGGCGAGCGATAACCCGGCGAGGTATAGTTTCCTGGCTATAGACAAACTGAAGCGTTTCGGGCATGATGTTGTAGCAATAGGAAAGAAGCAAGGGAAGGTGGGAAACACAGAAGTGATCACTGAAAGACCTGATGAGAAGAATGTGGATACGGTTACTTTATACCTAAATCCACAACACCAGAAACAGTATTACGACTATATATTATCACTCCACCCCAAACGGATCATTTTTAATCCCGGTGCGGAAAATGATGAATTGTATGATCTGGCAAAAACAAATGGCATACAACCCGTAGAAGCATGTACGTTGGTGATGTTGAGTACAGGGCAGTATTAACCCCGGTCGAGACACTCCCGCGGCCTGAACGGTAACCACGATGAATATTTCTGAACAAACATGTTAAAGCCACCCTACATAACACTCATCATCCTATGGATCATTTTTGGAGTTGTTCATAGCACTCTTGCATCCGGCATTGCTACGCGTGCCGTAACAAGGATCATGGGAAAGGCAGCGAGATATTACCGGGCAATTGCTTCTTTATTAATTTTTGTTACACTGCTTATACTCATACACTATCATTTCGCCGCAATAGATACCATACTGTTCAGGCCGCATTGGATAGAGAAAATTATTGCAGCTATACTGATCCTTTCGGGTGTTGTTGTAATGGTGATCTATACATGGAACTATCTCATCAGCTTTAGTGGATTGGGGGTTGTGTTTGGAATGGAAGCCGATACTGAATTACAGCAAACAGGTTTATTTGCTTATATGCGTCACCCGATGTTTGCCGGTGCGATCATTTTTATGTGGGGTGTGTTTTTGGGGTATCCGTATATGAATAATTTGATCAGCGCGGTTTGTTTAACGATCTATTCTTTTATTGCGATCTTTTTTGCTGAGAAAAGGCTGGGGATTCTTTATGGTGATATGTATAAACAGTATCGAGGGAAAGTGCCGGTATTGTTGCCAAATAAAATTTTGTGATGTGTTGGTCACGCGACCAGCAACAGCGCTAGATTTGACTTATTTTAATCTGACATCCGTGCGAGTAAACTTTTGGAAAGTTCTAAAACTTTCCAAAAGTTTAAAACTTTGATAGTAAATTGAATAAATTGAAAAGCAATTAACGGAAGGAAAATGCGATTGCTGTTTGTAAATTTGTAATGCTGCAGAGCGACAGAGCATGTATCAATTACTCGTATGATCACTAATTATCTGACCACTGAAAATTCAAATCTTCGCCGGCTAAAAGGTAGGTCAGTTTGCTTCGGAATGAGTAGGTCAGTTTAACTGGTTCTTGCAGCTCATTGAGCGGCGGTTTTTTCGTTACTTTTAAAGACGCTGTTTAATATGGGTAAGTCGACTGTTGTGTTTATGAAATCTTTACAATAAAGTCAATACAGAATACACGCACTGCTTTGCAGCCAATACATAAAGTTTGGTAACGTTATTTTTTAGAAGCAACCATCGTATTTATGATGCCAATGCAAATTTTCTCATCAAATTGGTTTAAAGGTTGGAAAACTTCTAACTCGTTACTTACTGATACATTCTGTTCGATGAGATGAACACTAAAGCCAACCATACTATATGATCCATCTTTAACCAGACGATTTGGTATATCATGAATGGAAATAAAATTGGGGTTTTTTAGGAAAAAAATATGCGTAATCATAGAATCTGCATTATTCACATTTTTTTCAACCGACGAGTAGTACGATAGTTTTTTTCCAAAAACTATAGTGTCTCTTAATAAATCTTTAGTAAAAGCAGTATCAGCTTCTATGGCCTTATTTTCTTTTAATTTCGCCCCATATTTTTTATTTTGGAGTTGTCCGCTTGAAATCAATTTTGCATTTGTTTTGAAGGAATCAAACTCAAAAAACAATTTTTTATTAATATCGATTAAATAAATACTGGCGGTATCAAATGTAATCGAAGACATTTTTTGACCTGTATTGTCCAGTATTGAGTCATATTGATTGACTCTGATATTAAATTCAAATAAATAGGGGCTAAAGCTTATATAGTTTCCGTGAATTCTCATATCAGTTTTTATGTTTTTTTCGATACTATAAGTTCGAGTGCTATATGAGAAATTCTGACCTCGTATTGAACAACTAAAACAGAGAGATATTATTACTGCAAAAAACAAATTGATCATTTTCATAAAATCATTTAGCTTAACAAATTAGGATGTTTAGTTTCTGAAATTAGTAAATTCCATTATTGAAAGATAATTTCAATTGTTTTCGCATCAACATGTGTTACCGATCCCACCTCTTTTTCAACTTCCACCCCCTTAATCATTACTTTTACCTTCGTTTTGTGTTCTATAATGCCAGCGACGGTTGTCTTCCCTTTTGCATTCTCAGTATTATTGTTTAAAATTTGATCTATTTGACTAGTTGTTGTCCAAGCTGAAGTAATTGCAGCATTCGTACCTATAAAATTGATTGCATCAGTTTTATAAAGAAATACATTGTAATTCTGAACCATCCTCATTAAAGGGATATAAAAATACTCTGTATGATAATATCCATACTTTGTATCTGCAATAACACTCCATGCATGAAGGAGATGCTTTCCAACTGTCCAACTGACAATGCCCATTACGGGATCTATTCCATCTGCAGGAGATGGGCTAGCAGTGTAATTATTATTTCCTTCATCAGGGCTACTTTCAGCATAATCATCCATCATTTGTTGGAATGCCTCTAAATTAACTTCATCAGGTTCTTCTACCGGCCCTCCAGCAGTACCGCCTCCATCACAACCGGTTGTATATAAAAAATCAACCGGCACCCAACCATACCCAGGATAATACTCCCACCAATACCAATAAATACACGGCTCAATTACATTATTTAGCTGGTATTTGGCATCACTCAGTTGTGCTTGTTTCAATTTTGCAATATCTTTAATTTTGCTGCTTCGAGCAACTCTGTACGTCAACGTTCCGTTGGAAGCGGTTATCCATTCTTTCGTTGGATAGCCATTCAATCCTCGGACATATACTGAATCTCCTTTAGGCAATCTATTTGTCGTAAATACCGATTTGATTGCAGCGATATTTTTCGCTTCGTACAAACCGTCAAAGCCATACTCTCCGTGTTCTTGGAGTACCGCCATAAACTTTTCTGTTGTGGTTGAACCTTGATTCATCCTAACGACATATAATGTTGCAGTGTCGCCGAGCGCAATCATTGCAGCGCTTCCATACTCAAGGTGCTGAAGTATCGCCGTTACGTTTTTTCGCTCGCTTTCAGAGGCGGTTTTTACGAATGATTCGCTGAATTGTTGTACGGCATTTTTGATTGCGACGGTATTATCCACTGACGATGTGGAGCTTTGCACGTCTTGTTTTTTGCATGCGAAAAACACGCTCACGCCGAGCGCAAGTGCAGCGAGGAGCGTAAATTTTTGTTTGATCTTTTTCATTAAAATTGTTTTCATACGCTTATTTTAGTGATATATGAATGTATATCACTTGAGAAATAAAAAGCAGGTGAAATCCGTTTTTTTTACTTGTGTAACAAAAAAACCGTGAAAACACGTAGTCGATATACTACTACAAACTATAATATTGGTGTTGGCTTCTGTTGCCATTGTTGGTTGTCTGCCTACAACTATCCGCGATGAAGTGCGAGTAAACTTTTGGAAAGTTCTAAAACTTTCCAAAAGTTTAAAGTTCGGTCAGTCATACCATTTATATTTTCGATCAATGGGTTTTGAATGATATTCCCGGAAAGCTCTTAGCCCTCCAAACATTTCCATAACATAATCCCGTTCAAGCTTAGTGGTCGCTTGAGAACAAAGTGATGTAAAAGAAGAAAATTTCCATTCAGTTATGTCTTTTACAAAACCATGATGAACAGGATTGGCATGGATATAATGGGTAATTGCACAAAAGGATAAGTCATCTTCAATTGAATTGGTTTTAAAATTGGGCATAAAAAGGCTTCCCTTTCGTTGATATAACTTATTGAAAGATTGTGTGTAGCTACTGAAAAGGTTTGAAAGTGATTTACTGATTTTGTGATATACAAATTCAATTTTCTGCATTTCATTCATTTGGCTGAAAGACTGTGATTGCCCGCAAATATTGAATAACACTTCCTCTTCTTTGATTTTGACCAACATGTGAAAATGGTTGGGCATAAGACAATAAGCATACACATTCATGAATGGAGTTATATACTTATTTGCCTTTTCGAGAAAGAAATAATAGTTCCTCTCTTCAGGAAATAAGTCTTCGCTGCCATTGGCATGGTTGTATAAATGATAATAGTGTGATGGATATAACATGTATATGAACAACTTTGAATAACTTTTGGAAAGTTCTAAAACTTTCCAAAAGTTTAGCCCGCCCAACCTTCTCTATCCAGCGAACGATAATGTATCGCTTCCGCCAAATGCTCCGGTTTAATATCCTCACTCGCAGCCAAATCAGCAATCGTTCGGCTTACTTTTAAAATTCTGTCATAAGCACGTGCACTTAAATTCAATCGCTCCATTGCTTTCTTCAACAGGTTTTCTCCAACCGTGCCGATCACACAAATTTCGCGGAGTTGTTTACTGCTCATTTGTGCATTGGCATAAATGCCGGGATGTTCTTTGTAGCGTTCGGCCTGTATCTCTCTCGCTTTGATAACACGTTCGCGGATGGAAGAAGAATTTTCACTTTGCTGCTGGCTGCTTAGTTCACTAAAAGCAACGGGCGTAACTTCAACATGCAGATCAATGCGATCTAACAATGGGCCGGAAACTTTGTTGAGGTATTTCTGAACCGCACCGGGCGGACAACTGCATTCTTTTTCAGGATGATTGTAAAATCCACACGCGCAGGGATTCATTGAAGCGATCAACATAAAATTCGCAGGAAAATCCAACGCCATTTTAGCGCGGGAGATGGTTACCCTTCTTTCTTCCATTGGCTGCCGCATTACTTCAAGTACGGTTCGTTTGAACTCGGGTAATTCATCCAAAAATAAAACACCATTGTGCGCCAAAGAAATTTCACCTGGTTGTGGTGTACCGCCGCCGCCCACAAGTGCCACATCAGAAATCGTATGATGCGGAGAACGGAAGGGGCGTTTGCTGATCAATGCACTATTCTCCGGCAACTTACCTGCTACACTGTATATTTTTGTTGATTCAAGCGCTTCCTGTAAACTTAATGGAGGTAGTATCGTTGGCAATCGTTTGGCAAGCATTGTTTTGCCTGCGCCCGGGGGACCGATCAATATCGCGTTGTGTCCGCCTGCTGCTGCGATCTCCATGGCGCGTTTGATATTTTCCTGTCCCTTTACTTCAGTAAAATCAATATCAAATTCATATTGGTTGCTGAAGAATTCTTCACGTGTGTTTACGATAACGGGTTGTAAGGAGTTAGCATCTTCAAAAAAATCAACCACATTTTTTAAATGTTCCACACCATATACTTCGAGATTATTTACCATGCCGGCCTCACGTGCATTGGCAATGGGAACGATCAACCCTTTGAAACCTTCTTTACGCGCCTGGATGGCAATAGGTAATGCACCTTTAATGGGTTGTATGGCTCCATCCAGGCTCAGTTCACCCATAATCACATAGTCTTTTAAACGATCAGGTTCTGCGAGCTGTTCACTGGCACCCAAAATTCCCATAGCGATTGGAAGATCAAATGCAGAACCGCTTTTCCGGATATCCGCGGGTGCCAGGTTCACCACGATCTTTGTTCGCGGCATAAAATAATTGTTTGTTTTGATGGCGCTCTCTGTGCGTTGCAAACTTTCACGCACTGCATTATCTGGCAATCCTACAATGGTATAATGCTGCCCCATGCTTACGTTTACTTCAATCGTAATATTAATGGCTTCTACGCCATACACGGCGCTGCCAAAGGTTTTTACAAGCATATGCTTTCGATTCTTTACGGGAAGTAAGATAGAAGTATATATGAGATGGGAGTAGCGTATTTATACCTAACGGAAGATGTTAATTATTGCCGTTTTTTAACGGCGATGATTATTTTATTCTGTTATTGGTGATCAATTATGGAACCTGCTGGTTCATTAATTCCACTGGATCGCAAAATACAAACAAGGTGTTTTGCCTACATTGGTAAGATTGTGAGATACCATTGAGCCCATCCACACAACATCTCCTCCATTGGCTTTCTGGTGATCGGCTCCTACTGTCATTTCTGCATTTCCATCAAGCATGAGAATGATCTCTTCGAGTTTATGGGTATGTGGAGGATGGCTGTTAAAGCCCTCATTCAGTTGTGTTACATGTATATCAAAACGGCCCATCATAGTGGTTTTTCTGTCAAACAACTGGCGTACACCACCTTTATCATGTGGTTTAAATACCATATCGTTCCAGTTCATTACAAAAGAGGGGCCCGCAGCTTTTCCGCGTTCTGGATCAGGTGCTGCAAAAGATCGGGAACCCATTTCGTATAATTCTGCATCTTTATCTCCTGTGTTTTCGATGCTCAATTTATCACCCGGTAGTAACAAGATTACGGAACCTCTGTCGATGGTGTATTTTTTATCCAGCAGGGTTACAGCAACAGGACCGGACTTAACAATAAAGAACAATTCATTGTCTGTGGCAGAAGGTTCATACTTAATTGTTTTCCCTTTTGACAATATAATACCGTTCATGATGTGTTGAGAAAGAGGGATCCCCGATCCGGAAAATATTTTTTTGATACTGCCTGTTTTCGTTTTTGTTACAGGACTTTTATCCCAGTAATAAGCACCCGGTACCAGTTCCTGCGCCGAAACAAAAAAACAGGTGAGCAAGCCGATGATGAATACAGTCAGTCTCATGTTAATTAATTTGATATGCGGTTGTGTTAGGATGAAAACTTTTCCAGGAATGCCAGAACTCCTGGTATGCCTGTATGCGTTGCAATTGTTTTCCCTGCAAGGGCCCGCGTGTGCAGGTGCCGTTTAGTTTCCAGGTAGAATGGGTTTGCATGTCTTCCAACTCACCCTGGGTTAACCCGGGTACGAACTGTAATGTTTTTCCATCCAGGTTCCTGTTGAGTGCATAAAATGTTTTGCCATGCGGTTCTACTGTTAAAAGCAAAGGCAATTCATCCAATGAATCGGCGATCATTTTTTGTTTCACCAATTCGTTCCAGTCGTAGGCCCGGCTTTTTGTTTTACCTGCTACACCTACTATCCATGATTTATTGTGCCATGATAATGAATCGCGGTGCTCCAGTTTGCCTTTAATGGTTCCGTCATCAAAACCTTTCAATCCAGCATATTGTTTTTTGAAATTACTGTCGGGCTGAAATATCTCTGAAGAAGGATACATGCTGAGCCACTCACCCAAACGCATTTGGGTAGATGGGATCTCTGTTAACTGGTGACCTTTTAATTTACCTGTAATCGCTACACCCGTAGCTTGGCGCCACCAGCTCTTGGTAGTGGCATCTTCAAACATGGCATTGAAATGATCCATACCCACCAGGCGAAACTTCTCATATTTTCCATTCACATATGGACTGAATACACGGCCACTGCGGCAAACCGTGCAATAGGTAACCATGATAGGTTTCTGCTGCATACTGTCAATCACCTGGTGATGGTAACCGATGAGTTCAATAGGGTATGCTTTTGCTTCATTGTTTATTACCACGCCGATAATGAGCCTGTCTTTATTCGTAGTATCAGCAGCAGCCGGTACAAAAGCATTTTCTGTCGGCTCATAAAATATTTTATCAGCAAGAAATCGGAAATTAAAAAGATAGTAGATAAAGAGATAAAGAAGTATCACTAATACAAGTAAGGTCTTCTGCCAGATCTTCCCTTTGGCCAGTGAGCTGAGCAGCGGGCCGGTGATGAGTACAACGCCGGCAATACGCAGCCACCAGGCGTTCCTGTGAAGAAAATAAGCAAATGAAACGGAATCAGATTTTTGGCTGCCGGGGAAAGGCATGATCCAATACACTTTCATGATCTCCAATGTGATCAGGTACAACAAACCCAAAATGATCAGCCAGACAGATTTTCTCATAGTGACACAATGTTAACTGTATCAAGATAATTATTATTTGCAGGTAATAAGGATTAAGGGAGATATTTTTTTCCAACGCGAATTTTAACGCGAATTACACGAATTAGAACGAATGATGACCGATTTGTAAATGCATTATGTGTTTACGGAGTCCACTCGTTTTAATTCGTGCCCTTTACAACTTCTCCAAAAGATCCACCACCCCTTCTTTCCTCAGAATAAGATACCCCAGCCTGTCGTTGCTGATGCCTTGCTTTAACTGGTAACTGAACAATAACTGGTCGTCTTGTACGGAGGTTTCAAAATAGTGGAACTGGATATTATTGTATTTCCTGAGATCATCGCCGATCTCATATAAATGGGTGGAGAGAATGAACAAGGCGTTCTGCATTTTGCGCAGACCTTCGATTACTGTGATACTGCATTTTACTGCATCCTGCTGGTTGGTTCCTTTGAATAATTCATCGATCAGTATCAGCCAGTTTTTACCGTCACTTATTTTTTCGATCGTGTTTTTGATCCGCTGAACCTCGTTAAAGAAAAAACTTTCACCTTTAATGATATTATCTACCACCTGTATATTACTCAACAATCCATCAAGCAAACTCAACTGCATTTCTTTGGCGGGAACGCCAAGTCCTAAATGGGCCAGGTAAGCCGATACGCCAACGGCTTTAATGAAAGTGCTTTTGCCGGCCATATTAGCGCCGGTGAGAAAAAGAAAGTTTTTATTCGGTGATATTTCAATATCATACGAAACGGGAAGCTCCAGTAACATATGATGCAACCCGGTTGCTTTGATATATGGCTCCTTACTTTCTTTGATCTCCGGGAATGAAAAATCATATTTCTTACAGGCCCATGCAACACTCAGGTAAGCATCAAACCTGCTATAGAGATCTACCAGTTCAAAATTCTGTGGTTTGTAATGGTGACGGATAAAACCTCCATACCTTAAAATATCCTGGGGAGTTAATGTTTTCTTGTCGGCCTGCATCAGTTCCTGTATCATCGGTTTAGTCAACAACATAGAGAGCCGTGTAACCCATGTGGCGAGTTTTTTGCTCAGCTTTTTTTCAAATAACAGGTCAACGATCTGTTGCATGCCTTTCGTAAAATCGATCGCATGTTCAACAGTATAACGGAGAAGCGAATAATCGTGGTTATTGAATATTTTATAAAACTGGCTGTTGATCGCATTTGGATGCTGTGAAAAATTATCCAATGGCGTTTCATAAAACCGTTCGATCACCATCACAGTACCATTGGTTACCGTAATGGGCCAGTCTTTGGCAACTTCCATCAGCAGTTTTAATGTTTCCTGCGTATCCAGTATCTCATCGAGTGTATCCAGCGGGTTGGCCAACAGGTAGCGAAGGTATTCCCTGCCGCCATTGGTTTGGGTATGGTTAAGATGATGAAAAACCGATTGTTCTTCTTCAATATGAAAAATCGAAAGATCGGCGAGCGTGGTTTTATCTACCTGCATTTGGGTCGGTTTGTAGTTTGTGGTTTGTAGTTTGTGGTTAGGAGTCGTTCCATTAGCGGGTGGTTTAAAAATTCGGAAACCCAACTACAAACAACAAACCACAAACTACAAATTTTATTGCCTGTTAAAATTCATACGTTGTCCCATCTGTGATTCATCAAACACTCCATTTCCATAAACCAGGTGGCCATTAATAAATGTATGGGTTACAGATGAAGGGAAAGTAAACCCTTCCAATGGGCTCCATCCGCACTTGTAAAGAATGTTTTCTTTGGCAACGGTGTTGGGCCGGTCCATGTTTACCAATACAAGATCTGCATGATATCCTTCGCGGATAAAACCACGTTCTTTGATCTGGAAACAATCAGCCACTGCATGGCTCATTTTTTCAACCATCTTTTCTATGCTGATCTTTCCTTCTTTTACATAGTACAGCATGAGTTGTACAGAATGTTGTACCAATGGAAGACCTGCATGCGCGTGTTCATAATCTTCCTGTTTTTCCTCCCAGGTATGCGGGGCATGATCGGTGGCTATTACATCTAACCTGTCGTCCAGCAAAGCATTCCACAAAGCTTCGCGGTTATGAGGTGCTTTAATGGCAGGATTACATTTAATGCGGTTACCCAATGCCGCATAATCATCACTTGTAAAATGCAAATGATGCACGCAAACCTCCGCGGTAATACGCTTCTCTGCCAGGGGCAGCATATTACTGAATAATTGTAATTCCTTTTCTGTACTGATATGTAATATGTGTAAGCGGCTGTTATATTTTTTTGCGTATTGAATGGCTTTGAAGGATGATTCGAAACAGGCTTCTTCATTGCGGATGATTGGATGGTCAGATGGTTCTAATTTTCCCTTCTGATTTTTTAACGCCTGGAAATTGGCTTTGATAATCGCTTCATCCTCGCAATGTGTGGCGATCAGTAACTCGGATCCGGAAAAAACTTTATCCAGCATCAATGGATTATCCACCAATAAATTCCCCGTTGATGAACCCATAAATACTTTTACACCGCACACTTCATGTTTCTTTTCATTGGTTTTAAGAATCTCTTCAATATTATCATTTGAAGTACCCATAAAAAATGAATAATTGGCCAAGGAGGTATTGCGTGCGATCTCGTATTTATTCTCCAGCAATTCCTGTGTAAATACCGGCGGTTGTGTGTTTGGCATTTCCATAAACGCGGTTACACCCCCCGCTACAGCTGCACGGGCCTCTGTTTGTATCGTGGCTTTATGGGTTAAGCCTGGCTCGCGAAAATGCACCTGGTCATCAATGGCGCCGGGTATAAGAAATTGGCCGTTGCCCTGGATCTCAATACTTTTTTCTCTGGTATCAATGGCCGTTGCGATCTTTTCTATCCTCCCGCCTTTTACCAATACATCACCATATATCTTTTTCCCTTCGTTTACAATGCAGGTGTCTTTGATAATGTACTGTTTCATAGACCGGCAATTTAAGCAAAAGCTACGAGCTGTGAGCTATGAGGCACGAGCTTGCACCGCCCACGGGAGGAAAGAATTTATCAAGGTTAAGATGAACAAGCTGGAAGCTCAAGGCTCAAGGCTCAGCGCGCCAAAATCAATCCTCAAAATGAATCGAGAAAACAATCATTCTCGACAAGATCCTGTCCAACACATTGGAATATTTCAGTGCGGGATCGTACTGGTGCAGGTTGGAAAAACCATTGCTGATCTTAATTTCCGGTGAGATGGTTACAAAAGGCAGGTAAAAATTAAAACCCACACCCAGTTCAAACCCAAGATCATGGGGCTTGAGTTTGATGATGTCTTCGGCATTTCTTGCAGTGGAAGTACTGGAAAGATCATAGTCATATTTTAATCCACCCAGCAGGTAGGTCCTGAAATTTCCGATCCGGTCCGAATTGAATTTTACCTGTATCGGGAAACTCACAAGGGTGGCAGGTAGCGTCTGATTCTGGAAAGATGCCTCGCCAACTTTTGTTTTGCTGAGAGTGTATGCAATGTATTTTGAACCGCCAATGATCAGTTGCGGATTGGCCCTTACCTGGAAATGATCACTCAACCGCGCAGTCGCCATCAAACCCATGGCTATACCGCCACTGGAACCTGGTTCAACAGACATGATGCTGTCGTTCTGCAGGAACATGGGTGATTTTGAAATGTGCAGGAAAGAATAATTATATCCCAGGGTTAACCCAAAATAATAAGTCATATCGTCGTGGTTACGACGATATAGCTCCTTCTGTGCATGCAGCTGCGATGCGCAGGAAAGAAAGATGATAACAGGCAGGACTACTTGCTTCCGCAGTAAATAGTGCATATTCCGAAACTAAGTTTTTTCAAATACGTTTGGGTAAATCCTGCTTCATGCATAATGTTTAAAAAGGTTTGTCCTTCGGGGAAGGCCTGAACACTATCGTTCAGATATTGATAAGCGCTTTTGTTTTTTGCAAATAATTTTCCGATCATGGGTGTGATCACATTCATGTAAAAATTGATCAGACCCGATAAAAAACCAGTCGATTTCGAAAACTCCAGTACCACCAATTTGCCGCCGGGTTGTAACACACGATACATTTCTTTTAATCCTTTATCAAGATTTTGAAAATTGCGTACACCAAAAGCAACGGTAATGGCATCAAAACTATTGTCGTCGAAACGGATCACTTCACTATCGCCTTTCAGCAGTTCTATTTGTTTGTCCAACCCCAGTTTTTCAATTTTCTTCCTGCCCAGTTCCAGCATGCCTTCAGAAATATCGATCCCGGTGATCTTTTCGGGTTGCAGCATGCGATAAGTCATAATCGCCACATCGCCTGTTCCGGTGGCAACATCCAGCATTCTTTTTGGCGACAGGTTCTGTAACTGGCTGATCGCTTTTTTACGCCACCACACATCAATACCCGCGCTGAGGAACCGGTTCATAAAATCATAACGGTAAGCAATGCTGTTGAACATATCTGCCACCTGTTCTTTTTTGTCCAGCTGGCTATGTTGGTAAGGCACTACTTCATCATGCGCAAATTTCGACATAGGTTGCGAAGATATCGAATTTCCCCTCCACATGCTTTTGTACTCAATGCTTTATGAAGGTGAAGAGGTTAATATTTAGCAAAATTTAGCTCCAAACTGTGCCTCTGTGCCTCTGTGTGCAATTTATTTTCATACAAAGACACAGAGCCACGGTTTATATTATACTGATACACTATCCTTTATCTTCGCTGTATGAAGGCGCGTATTTATAAATCAACTGGTTCCTGGTATGTAGCAAAAGGCGAGGACGGAAACATGTATAATGCCCGCATTAAAGGTATTTTTAAAATAGATGAGATCACTTCTACCAACCCCATTGCCGTGGGTGATGAAGTGGAGATGGTAATAGAAAATGTGCAGGAAGAATCGGCTATGATAGATCAGATCCACGACCGCCGTAATTATGTGGCAAGGGTTTCCCCGCATAATAAAAGACAGCACCATATCATTGCATCCAATCTCGACCAGAGCATTTTGTTTGCCACATTGAAAGAACCCAAAACCTCGCAAGGTTTTATGGACAGGTTCCTGATCTCCTGCGAATCTTATCATATCCCGGCCATCATTGTTTTTAACAAAGCGGATATCTATAAGAAAAAAGAAATGGAAAGATTCTCTTTGCTGAAAGATATTTATGAGGGGATAGGATATAAAGTGGTTTTGGTAAGTGTACAGAATAATTCAGGGGTTGATGAAGTAAAAACATTGCTGCACAATAAAACTACTTTATTGAGCGGGCACAGTGGTGTAGGTAAATCCACTTTCATCAATGCAGTTTTCCCTGAGTTTAATCTGCGTACACAGGAAGTGAGTGGATGGAGCGGCAAGGGATTGCACACAACCACATTTGCCGAGATGTTTGACCTTAATACCGGGGGGCAGATCATTGACACGCCGGGTGTGCGTGAGTTTGGTTTGGTGGATATCAGTAAACAGGAGTTGTCACATTTTTTTCCGGAGATGCGTAAACTGATCAATGATTGCCAGTTCAATAACTGCATGCATATTAATGAGCCGGGCTGTGCCGTGAAAGATGCAGTGAATGCGGGAACCGTTTCTGTTGACCGGTATGCCAGTTATCTTACGATACTGGATACAATGGAAGAGCATTTATACTAAGATCAGCAACCATACTTCCCTAAGACATTGAATATTTTCTTTTGCCCGTTTTTTGAAATTTCAAGGGTGCCGCCACGAACAAAATATTCATCACCCAATTTTTTGAGTTCTTTGCTAACGAATTTTATTGTGTAGCCCTCTCCTGAAAAGAACGTTGTTCTTTGTGTGCCAAGCATTTCAACATGATCTATCTTAAAAGAGATCAAGCGGTAATTGATCTTCATGATGGCCAATGAACCGAGATCAGTAAACAGCATCATATTACCGGAAAATAAAGCAAGTGTATCAAACGCATATCGTTCAGAACAATCTCCGCCTAACTGCCCGGGTATAGATTTTTCATTAAAATAGTTGATCGTTATTTTCAGATCCTTTGCGCCGAAGAAAGCGGGCACCGGCGGTGGTGCATCTTTTTTCTTTTCTGTTTGGATAAAACCACTCAACAAAAGAAGGAGGAAAACAACAGGAACTCTTTTCATTAGGTATTTATTTTTGAATCTCTCCAGGGCTGTCATTGTGCTCGTTAAACCATGAGGCGTACTTGATATAATTATTAGCGATACGGTTGATCTCGCCATTGATCAGTTCCTTGGAAATATCTTTTACTTTTTTTGCGGGAACACCTGCATAGATACTGCCTGCTTCTACTACCGTGCCTTCCAGTAGAACGGCGCCTGCAGCGATAATGGAATTGCTGTTTACCACGCACCTGTCCATCACGATCGAGCCCATGCCGATCAATACATTATCGTGAATGGTACAGCCATGCACCAATGCATTGTGGCCGATGGAAACATTATCACCTATCTCGGTTGGGTTTTTCTGGTAAGTGCAATGGATCACTGCGCCATCCTGTACATTTACTTTGTTGCCCATCTTAATATAATGCACATCTCCACGGATCACGGTATTGAACCAAATGCTGCATTCATCGCCCATAACCACATCTCCAACAATGGTTGCGTTGGGTGCTACAAAACAATTCTTGCCAAATTTGGGCGCTTTGTCATTAACCGATAGTATTGTTGCCATAAATATGCGATTTTTGGTATTCTAAATTTCCAACATTAAGTTGGAGTACACAAATAAGATGAGTGCAATTTCAAACAGACAGTTATTCCTGAGTCATGTAGCGCAAACCTCTCCGGCACCAATTGGTATTGAAATGGTGAAAGCTTCGGGCATTCATTTGGAAGATGTTAATGGAAAACGATATGTGGACCTGATCTCGGGTTTCAGTGTTTGTAATATCGGCCACTCTCATCCTGATGTTGTAAAAGCTGTGCAGGAACAGGCGGCAGAATACATGCACCTGATCGTATACGGTGAATTTATTGAGGCGCCGCAAACCTCGTATGCCAAGTTGCTTACCGATCATTTACCTGCTTCCTTAAACTGTGTCTACTTCACCAATAGTGGCGCCGAAGCAACAGAAGGGGCGATGAAACTGGCAAAACGTGTTACGGGCCGTTCAAAGATCATTGCATTCAACAGGTCCTATCATGGCAGTACGCAAGGTGCTTTGAGCGTAATGGGAGATGAATACTGGCGCAATGCTTTTCGCCCGTTGTTGCCGGATGTGTATCATTATGATTACAATAACAACGGGGTTCTTAATGCCATCGACTCACAAACAGCCTGCGTAATACTGGAAACCGTGCAGGCAGAAAGTGGCGTTATTGCTCCATCCAAAGAATGGTTGCAGGCGATCAGAAAAAAATGTGATGAGCATTGTGTGTTACTGATCCTGGATGAGATACAGGCAGGATTTGGCCGAACCGGAACACTATGGGCATTTGAACAATTTGATATTGTGCCTGATCTTTTGTTATTGGGAAAAGCCCTGGGTGGCGGGATGCCTTTGGGCGCATTTATTGCTGATCAAAAATTGATGAACGCATTAACACATGATCCTGTTTTGGGCCATATCACCACTTTTGGCGGACACCCTGTTTCCTGCGCCGCGGGTAAGACAGCATTTGAAGTTTTATTGAAAGGAAATTATGTTGATGAAATAAAAAGAAAGGGAAAGATCCTTAAAGAAATGCTTGTTCATCCTTCCATCATCTCTCAAAACAGTTGTGGTCTTTGGATGTCATTGCAATTTGAATCCGATCAATTAAACCAGGACATCATCCACCAATGTATTCAAAATGGATTGATCACAGACTGGTTCCTGTTTGCGCCCGATAGAATGAGGATAGCACCACCTTTAACCATCACTGAAGAAGAACTAAAACAAGTGTGCATTACCATCCTGAAAAGCATAGACCAGGCAATTAGTGTATAAATTCCGATCAGCAGATAATTACTAACTACTAATTATTAATTACTAATTATTTACACGGATCCCTCCTGCAATACTGCTTATACAATTCCTCATATACCGGAATAATATTCTTGATATCAAACCTGCAAGCCTGCTGGTAGGCTGCTTCCTTCATCACCTCAAGTTTCGCTTCATTTTTCAGCAGGTTAATGGCAAAATCACTCATCGCTTTTACATCGCCCACATCGGCTAAAAATCCTGTTTCGTTCTGAATGTTGATCTCGGCCAAACCACCTGCATTGGTACTGATCACAACCGCTCGTGCGGCCATCGCTTCCAGGGCAGCCAAACCAAAACTTTCATATTCCGAAGGAAGAATGAATACATCGCTTACCGCCAGTATGTCTTCGATCTGCTCCTGTTTGCCTAAGAAGCGAACATCTTCATCAACACCCAATTCTCTTGCCAGTTCTTCGGTGGCAGGTCTTTCAGGACCATCACCAACCATTAATAATTTGGCGGGCATTTCTTTGCGTACGGCTGCAAATACCTTGATCACATCATCCACTCTTTTTACTTTACGGAAATTGGATGCGTGGATCAATATTTTTTCTCCGTTCGGTGCTACCACTTTCCGGAAAGCATCGATCGGTTTTTTATTAAAACGGGCCACATCTACAAAATTGTGAATCACCTGTATTTCTTTGTGAATGGCAAAGGAGCGGAAGGTTTCCTCTTTCAGGTTCTGTGAAACCGCGGTGATGGCATCACTTTCGTTGATGGAAAAAGTAACCACGGGCTCATAGGTTTTATCCTTGCCAACCAGCGTAATATCCGTACCATGCAGCGTAGTGATCACCGGAACGTTTCTGCCCGTTTTTTGTTTTACGATCTGCTTGGCCATATAAGCGGCCGAAGCATGAGGGATCGCATAATGCACATGCAACAGGTCGAGATCATAATTCATGATCACATCAACCATGGTGCTTGCCAGCGCCACTTCATAAGGCGGGTAATCAAATAAAGGATAGGTAGGAACCCTTACCTCGTGATAAAATATATTGGCATTGAACACATTTAAGCGAACGGGTTGCTGGTAGGTGATAAAATGCACCTGATGCCCCTCATCGGCCAATGCCTTACCTAATTCTGTGGCCAGAACACCACTTCCACCAAAAGTGGGATAGCAAACAATACCTAATCTCATAACTGTTCGATTTGTAGTTTGTGGTTTGTAGTTTGTGGTTTACGAAGTTCAAGAGAACTACAAACCACAAACAACAGACCACAAACCGAATTGTTCGCAAGTAACAATTAATTCTTCAATCCAGAGATTCCGCTCATCCCACTTGTTCAAACAATACAAATAGTTAACTTTAGTGCTATGAAAAAAATCTTCCTTGGCTTTTTTGTTTTGCCCTTTGCGGCAATGGCCCAGCCCGTTGATGATGCAGCGGTGATCAAAAAAATATCTGATGAGATCCTGCGTAATGGTAAGGCTTACGAACAGCTTTACCAGTTAACCAAACAGATCGGTGGCCGGTTGGCCGGTTCACCCGCGTTTGCCAAAGCGGTACAATGGGGTAAAGAAACCATGGAAAAGAATGGTGCCGATAATGTATGGCTGCAGGAATGTATGGTACCGCATTGGGTGCGGGGTGGCAACGACAAAGCCTTTGTTATACTGGTTGATGGAAACAAGACCAGTCGCGAACTCGATGTACTTGCACTGGGAAATTCGCTCGGTAGTGGTACCATAATGGGCGAAGTATTGGCTGTACAGGATTTTGCCGAACTGGAAAGAAGAAAAGATGAAGTAAAAGGAAAAATCGTTTATTATAACAATGGATTCAATCCCACCAATATCAAACCCTTTATTTCTTATGGAGAAGCGGGCATCTATCGCAGATCAGGACCAAGCCGTGCGGCAAAATATGGTGCGGTGGGAGTGATGATCAGGTCGCTGACGGAATCAACATCCAATGACCCTCATACCGGAGCCATGGTGTACAACGATTCATTCCCGAAGATCCCGGCCATAGCTGTTGGCCCAAGGGACGCAGATGCGGTATGGACGCTCACCCGTAAATCAAAGATCAGCATGGCCATGTATACGAATGGCCATTTTTTACCGGATACTACCGCCCATAATGTAATAGCTGAATTAAAAGGAACAGAATTTCCTGACCGATACATTACCATTGGCGGACACCTGGATAGCTGGGATGTAAATGAAGGTGCACACGATGATGGCACTGGTGTGGTACATACCATAGAGATCATGCGTGCACTGCAGGCGATCGGTTATAAACCCAAACATACTTTACGTTTTGTTTTATTTGCGAATGAAGAGAATGGTTTACGCGGAGGGGCGAAATATGCTGCAGAAGCAAAAACCAAAAATGAGAAACACATTTTTGCATTGGAAAGCGATGCGGGTGGCTTTACACCCAGGGGATTTTCATTACAGGTGAGTAAAGAACAGATGGCAAAGATCCAGAACTGGATCCCGCTTTTATCTCCTTACGGAACATTTGAATTAACGAATGATGGAGGTGGGGCAGATATTGGTCCGTTGAACCGCACATTCGGTACGCCCGTAGGAGAACTGATACCCGATCCGCAACGTTATTTCGACCTGCACCATGCAAGAAGCGATGTGTTTGAAGCGGTGAATAAAAGAGAGTTGCTATTGGGAGCGGTGAATATGGCGGCGTTGATCTATCTGGTAGATAAATACGGCTTATAAAATGGGTAAAAAAATTATATGGGTCCTGTTCGTACTGTTCGCGGTACTTATTGGCCTGTATCCTGTTATTTATTTTATACAGGACAGAACTTTCGGACTGCTCAGTTCCAAGTCAACAGAACTTTTAACGAGTACATTCTGGAACATTGGTTTTTATACGCATATCATTTTAGGCGGTATTGCTTTATTGATTGGATGGACACAGTTCGCTCCAAACTTCCGTAATAAAAACATCAGTATACACAGGCGTATTGGCAAGATATATGTAATTGCTGTTTTGCTTAGTTCATCAGCAGGTATTTATATTGCGTGTTTTGCAACCGGCGGATGGGTCGCTTCAACAGGGTTTGCCTGTTTAGGGATCGTTTGGTTTTCCACTACATTAATGGCTTATATCAGCATCAGGAAAAACCAGCTTGACCTGCACAAGCGTATGATGATATTCAGTTATGCTGCTTGTTTTGCGGCAGTTACTTTACGAATATGGCTTCCTCTTTTAACGATTGGTATGGGAAGTTTTGTTCCTGCCTATCGCATTGTTGCGTGGTTGTGTTGGGTGCCGAATTTATTGGTTGCTTATTGGATCATTCAACAAAACGAAAGACGTATATCGGTTCATGCATGAAGCAAAAAAATGGCAAGCCGTTTATGAATATCAGGAATATTGGCTTTCCATTTCTTAATGCTCTGTGTTCGGATTGATTCAGCAGATGCCGTAATATCTACTGCAATACAAAACCTTGTTTCCTCGCGGCAACTTTCCAATACATCTTTAATAAGCGGGTTGTTGCGATAAGGTGTTTCAATAAAAATTTGTGTGCAGTTCCTTTTTTGCGAATCGGCTTCCAGTTCTTTTAGTTTCTTTTTTCTTTCAAATGAATCGATCGGTAAATACCCGTGGAACTGGAAACACTGGCCATTCATTCCACTGGCCATTAATGCCAATAAGATGGAGCTCGGGCCAACCAAAGGTTTTATGGTAATGTTTGCCTGTTGCGCGGCCTGCACCAATACCTGCCCGGGATCGGCCACGCCGGGGCAACCTGCTTCGCTAATGATACCGATATTTTTTCCGGATTGTAATACCTGCAAAAACTCCTTCCTCACTTCTTCTTCCGCTTTGTGAATGGCGAACCATTGGTAATCATCGATCACCATTTCTTTCCATAGTTTTTTTAAAAAACGGCGGGCTGTTTTTTCATTCTCAACAAAAAATACCTGGCAGTCTTTTACCGCCTCCAGCAAATAAGCAGGAATGGTTTCCAATGCTTCCTCGTGGAGAACGGTAGGTATGAGATAGAGTTTTCCGGGGCTCATGGTAAGTTTGTGGTTTGTAGTTTGTTGTTTGTGGTTGGGAGCCGTTCATTTAGTGAGTGGTTGAAAAATTCAGAAACCCAACCACAAACTACAAACCACAAACCACAAACTGTCACTTCTCAGTCTGTTTCAAGGGATACATGCTTAACGTAGCAGCCACCACCGAATAAGCTGGTGCCAATATCCATCCTAAGATAGGGATCATATGCATCAGGTAGAATACCAAACCGTTTCCTATTGCTAACCCTTTGTGGTTTCCGATGAAGAAAATACTTTCGGCGGGTGAACGTTTATGGCGTTCCATACTATAATCAAGCATAGAAAAACCGTAGTAATAACATTCTACCAATATTGCCAGTATCGGAGTGAGCCATCCTGCCAATGGAACCAGGCTCAGTAACAGAATCGATAATGTGTATACGGTTTGCCATAAACTGTTTCTAATAGCAATATAAACACCGCGCTTCATGTCTTTCAACAGTTGCTTAAAGCTGAAAGGAAAATCTCTTTTTCCTTCGATGATCGCTTCCGTTCTTTCACTTAAATAGGCGAATAGTGGTGAGCCGACGATGAGGAAAATATATTTGAACAGGGAAAAGTAGAAAAGCATCAATATTAACCACAATAAAATATTGCCAATCACAAACAGGAAGCTGAGGAAACTGCTTTCCATCCTGTTCAGCCAATCGCTCAAACCTGTTTCATGACTCATCCATTCGATAAAACTGGCGGAAGTACGGCTGAAGAAATACATGCCTATGATGAACAGGGTGCAATAAATGATGCCTGGTATCAGTATCCATTTCCACAGTTTGTGTTTTTGTATGAACCTGTGGGCCTGGAAATACGCCTGTACGCCTATGATCATTTCTTTCAGCACATTGGATAATTTAGGTTTGCGAAGTTAACACATTTGGTAATTTTATGGTCATGAAAGCTATAACGTTCAGGGATTCCGATAAATTGCCCGTAGAATTTTACAGGCAGAAAAATGTTTGTGCTATTGCGAAAGCATTAATCGGAAAAGTATTGATGAGTTCATTTAACAACATGGTAACATCCGGCCGTATTGTTGAAACCGAAGCTTATAATGGTGCAGTTGATAAAGCATCACATGCCTGGGGCGGCAGAAGAACCAACCGCACCGAGATCATGTACGCTAACGGCGGTGTGTCTTATGTATATCTGTGTTACGGCATTCATCATTTATTTAACGTGGTAACCAACGTGCAGGATGTGCCTCATGCAATACTGATACGCGCGATGGAACCGTTAACAGGCATTGACCATATGTTACAACGAACGGGTAAGCTAAAACAAGATCACACTTTAACAAGGGGCCCCGGAAATGTGTCAAAAGCTATGGGCATTTATACACAGCACACCGGGCTGAGTTTATTGGGTAATGAATTATTTATTGTTGATGATGGTTTCAAAGTAAAACCATCACAGATCATAGCAACGCCGAGAATTGGTGTGGATTATGCGGGGAAAGACGCCTTGTTGCCTTACCGGTTTATTTTAACGAAGAATCCTTATGTTAGCGGAAAGAAATCCTGATCAATCCTTCGTGTTACTTTGTGTCCTGGTGTCTTAGTGATTCGGCGTAAAGTTGAACCACTAAGATACTAAGTCACGAAGTTGTACAAAGAAAAGAATGGCCACAGTTTTAGTATAATGATAATCATAATAAAATCAAATCATGATGTGCAAAAAAATTCCTGTTTTTATTTTGTTGATTTTATTGATGAATACGATATCGGCACAAACAGGAAAGATCATCCGGTTTACAAGCTCCCATGCGATGTTTCCTGATACCGCAAGAGCAAAAGGCCATGACTATAGCGGCAAACATTATGATGCATTTACGAATTATAATGACAGCAGTGTCTTGATCTATGTGCCACAGAATTTCAATTACAATGGCAGGATCAATCTTGTTTTCTGGTTTCATGGTTGGGGTAATAGTATCGACAGCGCCATTCAACAATACCAGTTGCTGCAACAGTTTGATGCATCAGGCAGGAATGCCATTTTTGTTTTCCCCGAAGGGCCTAAAAACGCACCTGATAGTTATGGCGGTAAACTTGAGCAGCCTAAAGAATTTCAGCAATTGGTAAGAGAAGTGGGACAAAAAATGTATGAAAATATCCGCGGCCCCAAGATCGATTATGATTACCTCGGTTTGTATGATATCACATTAGCGGGCCATAGCGGCGCCTATCGTGTGATCAGCCGCATCATCAATAAAACACCGGTGAATGAAGTGATTCTGTTTGACGCGATGTATGGCGGCAATGATGCTTACCTGGAATGGTTGTCCGTTCCGGAACATCGCTTCATTAACATCTATACAAAAGACGGAGGCACTTTTGATAACAGCCATTTCATCATGAAGCAACTAACAGATTCATTACATATTCCGATGATCTCTCTGAATGAGGATGATGTTAGCGAAAAACTCCTGCGCGGGAATAACAAACTCTTTATGTTCAGCAGTAAAGGACATAACGAAGTGATCACCAATAACCAGAATTGGGAGAGGTTTTTGCGGAATATACCTGTCAAAAAATAGGACAAAACACGCTACCACAGAATGATGTTTTCTGATAGATTAACGTTTAAAATTTTAATTATGCGTAAATCTATTCCTACTTATCCTGCAAAAATAATACAACGGATATTTTTTATCCGTATGCAAAAAGTAATGTTTGATTTTGATCTTGCTGAAATGTATGGCGTTGAAACACGTGTGCTCAAACAGGCGGTAAGAAGAAATATGGATCATTTCCCTAAAGATTTTATGTTTCAGTTAACCAAAAAAGAATTTCATGAGGTTATCACAAACTGTGATAACCTTTTACAATTGAAATATGCTCCGGCATTGCCCATGGTATTTACTGAACAGGGTGTATCCATGCTTTCTAGTATATTAAAAAGCAAGCAGGCTGTTAAAGTAAATATTGCCATTATGCGGGCCTTTGTGCAAATGCGACAGTTATTGGAAGGGAATAAGGAACTCACCAGAAAAATAAAGGAACTTGAAAAGAAGTACGATGGACAGTTCAAAATCATTTTCGATGCAATCAAAACATTGATACATCAAAAACAACAACCACGTGAAAGAATCGGATTTCTAAAGGACAAAATATAACAAAGAAGGGTATCACAATCTGTGATACCCTTCTTATCAATCAAATAAAAAATCCGAGTAATCCGCGATCAAAATTTAGGGCAGTTCACCGGCCTGTCAGTAGACGGTCTGTGAATATAGATCAGCGATATTTCAATGCCACCCCTATTCTGTGAGGCGGTCTTAAGTGATGATGTGTTGTAATCATACGTTAACCCCAAACGAAAATCATCAAACTCCAGGCCGAGATAAGGAATGATCGCATCGTTGAAGCGCATCCAGCTGCCGACATACAAACTGGTAGGTTTCGGTACATCCGGGTTGGCCATCAGTTGAATGGCTCCTCCTACCATTGTTTCAGAAGCACCGCCCTGGAACATCTGTAAGGCGCTTACATGCAGGGTGCTGTTTTGCGCTACCGGAAAATATCCCCCGCCATGGATTGTGGTTCTCGGGTTCAAAACATATTGTGCGCCGGTAAAACTTTGCTGTGGACGATTGATATGATACATACTCACCCCGAAATAAAAATTATTACGGTCAGAAGTACTTCCATTATACAGTATGCCTGCATTCACATCAATTTTATTCCATTTAAGATCGGCGCTGTTGAACACTTCTGATGTTACACCTGTAAAACCTACACTGGTTAACTGGTCCTCAAATTTCAAATCAGTAGTATTAATGAGCATGTTGGCATAGGTAACCTGGAACCCTGCACCCAGTGTATGTACCCCATCTTCATCAAGTCCTTTATGGTAAGCTGTTGAGAGAGACGCATAATTGAATTTAACCGCTCCATTCGCACTGTTGTCATTATAAGCAGCAATGCCCATACCCCATGTGTCGTTACTGGATATCCTGTTCTGCATGATGTGAAAATCAGCCGAAACGGTTGCCGTTGTAAACGCATTATTGATAGAGGGCCATTGATTGCGGTAATTACCGGCTATGCGGTAGTCGCCATAAAACTTACCCGTAAGCGCCGGGTTCAGTGTAAGCGGCGATGAAAAGAATTGCGAAAAGTGCGGATCCTGCGCCATAGCAACACCCATACACAAACACAAACAGCAGAATAGAATTAGTTTTCGCATACCCTGAACTCCCAATTTAAGTGAATCCGCTGAAGTTGACGGGGATATCCCGCAAATATTATACCTCTCTTAACGATTCTTTTACAATTTCAGTTGCCTTGATCAAGCCTGCATTTTGGTTCCGAAAGCAAGATCGCCTGCATCGCCCAAACCCGGAACAATATAGCCTTTGGCAGTCAACTCATCATCGATATCGCCACACCAGATCTTAATATCATCGCCACATTCGCGTTTAATGAACTCGATACCTACTGTACATGCAATAGCCACTACAACATGGAGATCTTTAGGATTTCCTTCGCTTTTCATGTATTGAATGGTCTTAACAAGCGAAGCGCCGGTAGCCAGCATGGGATCGCTGATGATGATTACCCTGTTATCAAGCACCGGGCAGCTCATATATTCAAGGCTGATCTCGAAAGTGCCATCCCTGTGATGTTTGCGGTAGGCGGAGATGAAAGCATTATCGGCTTTATCGAAATAATTCAACATGCCATTATGTAATGGCAATCCCGCCCGTAAAATGGTAGCGAGTACCGGTTGCGATTCCAGCATTTTACTGTCGTGGGTACCCAATGGGGTAGGTGTTTCTACCGTTACCCATGGCAGCTGTTTACTGATCTCGTAAGCAGCGATCTCGCCGATACGTTCCAGGTTGCGTCTGAAACGCAGGCGGTCGCCCTGCACATTGATATCCCTGAGTTCGGAAACCCAGTTACTTACAAGGCTGTGTTGGTCGCTTAGATTCACTATCATAATACAGTAATTACAGGGGTTTTAAAGCCCCAAAACTAAATTCTATCAGTTGGAATGGGAAATTTAAGTTTTGTGAAGTTTCATTGTGCCGTAGGCACAACTGTTGGGTAACTCATCAAAATCGGGGCTACCCGACGTTCCGAAGGAACGTTTGGTGCTTGCGGACTGTATTTTTCTACCGACCTAGAGTCCCTCTGGGACTAAAAATCATTCTGACTGTTTATTTGGAAATATTTCTTAACAGATTCATTGCCGAATATTTTCTTATTTTAATTCCCGAAACACACCCAAATGAAAAAACTAATTGCGGTTATCCTGGTATGCACCTGTTTGTTTGCCTGTAAGAATAAAGACAAACAGGAAAAGAAATTCGATACAAAATCTTACGAAGAAGTAAAAGAAACACTGGCCGATAAAGAGAAGAACAATCCCGCTAAATTTTTATCTGTAGATAACCGTGATCGTAAAAATCTTATCGGCCAAACAGTAGTGATTGGGCATCTCACCAATAGCGCAACGGTTTGTTCGTATAAAGATGTAGATATCAAATTATCATTCTTCAGCAAGACGGGTGTGAAGCTGGATGAAGGTATTGAAACAGTATATGAGAATATTGCGCCGGGCAAGACCATCAAATTCAAAACACGATATTTTGCGCCGAAGGGAACAGATAGTGTGGCGGTGGTGGTGTTGAAGGCGACAGGGGAGGTTACAGGTGGAAAATAATGATTTATAGTTACTGCCAATATTTCGGGTGTTCCTAAGCCGCGTTAACATTTAATGTTTTGATCGAATTCAAAATACCGCTTTTGATAACCTTTTCTTCTTCGATATCAAAATCATCCTGTAAACCCAACCAGAATTTAGCAGAATTTCCGAAGTATTTGCTAAGCCGTAAAGCGGTATCTGCTGTAATCCTGCGATTGCCTTTAACAATCTCTGAAATACGTGTTTGAGGAATACCAATATCCTTTGCAAGTTTATAAGCTGAGATATTAAACGGCAATAGAAATTCTTCCAACAGAACTTCTCCGGGATGTATGTTTTTTAATTTTGCCATTTTTTTAATTTTAATAATAATCAATAATCTCTACTTCAGAAGCATTACCGGAATCCCATTTGAAAATAATACGCCACTGGTCGTTGATTCTTATACTATAAAACAATTTTAATTTACCAGACAGTTTCTCAAGGCGGTTGGATGGCGGTATCCGCAAATCAGCAAGATTGATTGAGTTGTTCAACATTCTGAGTTTTCTGCGCCCAACCTCCTGAATTTCTTTTGGCAGTTTTTTTACCCGTTCACCATTCCAAATATTTTCGGTTTGTGAGTTGCCAAAAGATATGATCATACTGACGTGTTACGTTACTAACGTCAAAGGTAAGTATTTTCGCAGAAAATTATTATTTTTTATCGGTGAGTAAGTTTTATACAAATGCAAACCTATCCCCATCAAACAACCCCTTATCACTCAATTTCAAATGCGGTATCACCAACAGCGCCATAAAACTCAATGTCATAAAAGGTGCACCAAGCGAAGAGCCTAAAGACTTTGCCATCGCATCTATTTCTGTATAAGCCTCAGCAACTTTAAATCCATCATCTGCACTCATTAATCCTGCAACCGGCAGACCCAATACTTTTGAAGCAGATTTTTTTACACAACTCACACCACCTCTTTCAGCGACCACAAGATTGATGGCTTTTGCGAGACTATCATCATCTACGCCTACTGCAACAATATTATGGCTATCGTGCGCTACAGAAGAAGCAATGGCGCCTTCTTTGAAACCGAAATTTTTAATAAAACATTTTGCGATGGGGGCAGAATGGTAGCGGTTCACCACCACCATTTTCAATAGATCCTGTTCTGTATCACTTACCCATTCACCATTGTTTTCTTTTCCCGCTAATTCCAAACGGTTGGTGATGAGTTGACCATCGAGCGCTTCTATCACCGGGATCTTTCCCCCGGCTGATGGATAATCTGCAGTTTTTATTTTCAGATCAACAACTGTTACCGGTTGGCAATCAAATTGATTGATGGGTGTTGCTGTAACAGATTGAATAAATGTTTTTCCATCTTCCGCAACCAGCTCACCATTGATATAGGTTTGATGGATGTTAAAATCAACGAGATCATTTGCCAAAATAAAATCAGCAGGATCACCCACGCGCAAAAGACCGATACCTAATTTATAATGCAACACCGGATTGATACAAGCCGCCTGTAAAACGCTGAACACATCAATTCCTTTTGCCACTGCTCTTGCACAGAGTTGATTGATATGGCCGGCAACCAAACTGTCCGGGTGTTTATCATCGCTGCAGAACATGATCATCCTTGGATGATCGTCGAGCAATTCTATTAACGCCTCGAAATTTTTTGCGGCACTTCCTTCGCGTATCAGGATCTTCATGCCGTATTGTAATTTGTCTACTGCTTCTTCCGCTGTAAAACATTCGTGATCGGTTGAGATACCGGCTTCAATATAATTTTTTGCATCTTCTCCTCTTAATCCGGGCGCATGTCCATCAACCGGTTTTCCTGCGGCATGGGAAGCTGCGAGCTTTTTCATCACTTCCGGATCCTTGAATAATACACCCGGGAAATTCATCATCTCGCTCAGGTATTTGATCTCGTCTTTGGCTAATAATTTTTTTACATCTTCACTGTTTAATGAAGCGCCTGCTGTTTCAAAAATAGTTGCGGGCACACAACTCGGTGCACCGAAATTAAATTTGAAAGGAACCTGTTTGCCATTTTCAATCATGAATTCAACACCCTCCATTCCGCATACATTTGCGATCTCATGCGGATCACTTACTGTGCCCACTGTGCCATGCAACACGGCCAGTCTTGCAAACTCACTGGGTATAAGCATGCTGCTCTCCACGTGTACATGGCTGTCAACAAAACCAGGGAGAATAAATTTACCGATTGATGATGGGCCGTCACCGATTTTGGCAATAGCTATGATCACGCCATTTTCTACAACAATCTCAGCAGAATAGATTGCTTTCTTATGTATATCAACAAGGTTTCCTGTAATACTGAATGATTGGGTAGGCATAGAATATCTTAAATGATGTTTAATTTAGAGCTGCGTTGAAAGTCAATCGCAGGAAAGCAATTACATTTACAAACTAATCAATAACGAAAGTAAGTATATGAAAAAAATTTTCGCAGGTTTGTTTTTACTGCTCGCGGGTTTTTCGGTAAAAGCTCAAACAGCCGATGAAATCATTGCTAAGTATGAAGCGGCTGCCGGTGGCAGGGAAAAACTGGAAGGTGTTAAGATGCTTGAGGTGATCAGCAATGTTAAGTTCAATGTAATGGGTCAGAACATCGATATTCTGCAAACGCTTGTGCGTGAAAAAGGAAAACTGTTCCGCAGGCAGGTGGGTGGTATCATGGGTATGGGTGATAGCTTTACCATGCTTACAGATACATCAGGCTATATCTATGTTCCGGGTATGCGCGGCTTTGGTGGCGGCGGACCGGGTGGCGGCGGTGGTTTTGACAGAGGCGGCGGAGGAAGAGATGGTGGCGGCGGTGCTAATAATGGCGCAGTGTTAAACAGGATGAAACCCGAAGATGTTGTTGCACAACAATATGAAACTGATTGTGCAGGCGCTTTTCCCGAACTGGTTAACTATGCTGCCAAAGGACATAAAGCTGAGCTTGCAGGAACAGAAAAAGTAAGTAAGGTTCCCTGTTACAAGATCAAATTGACTTTAAAAACCGGACAGGTTGTTACTTATTGTATTGACCAGCAAACTTTCCTGGTAAAACAAGTGGAAGCAACAGGTGATATGGCTGCGAACCTTACCGGTTTTAGAGGGTTATTAGAGGCTTACGGAAGTAAGGTACCTAAAAGTACAAAGGCGGTCATCCTGGTGAAAGAATGGGGTGAGTTCAAAGGTGTTCAGTATCCGAAGAAATTCAATCTTAGTTACGGACCGATCGATTCAGAAGTAGAGAACGGGAATGTACAGATCAATGAAGGGTTGGAGGAGAAGTGGTATCACCCGAAGCCGTAGGCTTAATTAATAATTAGTAGTTAATAATTAATAATTATGAGAAGTGCAAATTGATATTTTGTAATTCTAACATTTAAAAGCAGGAAGCCGTTCAGTTGTGAGCGGCTTCTTACTTTAGGATAATTATTAACTATTAACTATTAATTATTAATTCTCATCAAGCAAGTCTGGCCTTCTCAACCTGGTACGTTCCAGAGATTGCTCATGCCGCCATTCTTCTACTTTTTTGGGATCGCCCTGTAGCAGTACATCGGGTACTTTGTCGCCACGGAAATCTGCCGGGCGCGTGTACACAGGTGGTGCCAGTAAATTATCCTGGAAGGAATCGAAAAGGGCAGAAGTCTCATCATTTAATACACCGGGTATCAAGCGGCCAATGGCATCTACCACTACTGCCGCTGCAAGTTCACCACCACTCAATACATAATCGCCTATGGAAATTTCTTTGGTCACATATTTCTGCCTGATACGCTCATCAATGCCTTTGTAATGACCACAGATGATGAGTATGTTTTCCTTCATTGATAATGCATTGGCTGCTTTCTGGTTGAAAGAAACACCATCAGGCGTCATGAAAATGATCTCATCATATTTTTTTTCCTGTTGCAGTTCATCTATGGCATTGGCCAATGGCTCTGGCATCATTACCATACCAGCGCCGCCACCAAACTGGTAATCATCTACCTGCATATGTTTATTGATGGCCCATTTGCGGAGGTTATGTGTGCGCACGGTAAGCAATCCTTTTTCCTGAGCACGTTTCATGATGCTGTGGTTGAAAGGACTCTCCAACAGGTCGGGAACTACTGTAAGAATATCGATATTCATGTTGCAAACATACTGAATACCTGTGGGGAAGTATTAGTTAGAAGACTGGAGTCAGGAGACTGGAGTTGGGTTACCGCATTTTTAAGGTAGCTATTAATTTCCAACAGCCCTACTCCAGTCTCCAGACTTCTAACTCCAGACTATCAGATTAATTTAGTCCTTTTTTATTGTTCCATAAATCCACCGAGATCACGTCTTTCTCTTTTGGTGGGGCGCCCAATCTTACTCATTCGCTTGCCCGTTTGAAAAGTAGCTGCTTCAAATTTAATACGGTCCAGTTCTTCGGGAGGTGTGATATCGGTATAATACTTTATGGCTTCAGCGTATTGAACACGGCTGTGTAAAAGACCGGTTACTTTTATTACCCATTTTTTTGCTTCTGTTTTTACTTCGTATTCATCGTTGATGTTTACGATGCGGGAAGCTTTTACAGAATCGCCGCCCAGTTTCACTTTTCCTTTGGAGCAGGCATCACCTGCCTGGCTCCGTGTTTTGAACAAACGGATGGCCCAGAGATATTTATCGATGCGGAGCTTTTCTTTTTCAGTTGTCATTTTGATACGATAAAAAATAGCCACAGATTACATAGAATGCACAGATTTTTCTGTGGTAATCTGTGTGTTCTGTGGCAAGAAAATATTATTTCATCTCTACGTAAAACTGGTGGAAGTATGGTATCGTTTCAATTCCTTTATAAAAATTGAAAATATCATATTTCTCATTCGGGCTGTGCAGGTTGTCGCTATCCAAGCCAAAACCCATGAAAACGATCTTGAGACCGAGTTCTTTTTCAAATAATGAGCAGATGGGAATGCTTCCTCCGCCACGAACCGGGATCGGATCTTTTCCAAAAGTTGTATGGATCGCTTTGGCTGCGGCCCTGTATTCATTGGAATCGATTGGTGTCATATAGGGCTCACCGCCATGATGCTCTTCTGCTTTTACAGTTACGCCTGCGGGTGCAATACTTTTGAAATAATTCAATACTTTCTCAGTCATCTTTTTTGATGATTGATTGGGCACAAGCCTGCACGAAATTTTTGCAAATGCTTTTGATGGCAGAACGGTTTTTGCACCTTCACCGGTATAACCACCCCAAATACCATTTACTTCTAATGTTGGACGGATACCTGTTCTTTCATTGGTGGTATATCCTTTCTCTCCCCATAAACTGCTAACACCCAGATCTTTTTTATATTCCTCTTCATTAAAAGGAGCCTGTGCCATTTTTGCTCTTTCTTCAGAAGTGGATTCAACCACATCATCATAAAAACCAGGAATGGTGATATGATTATTCTCATCATGACAGGATGCGATCATTTTCGCGAGCATGGTAACGGGGTTGGCAACTGCGCCACCATATACACCACTGTGCAGGTCGCGGTTAGGGCCGGTTACTTCTACTTCAATATAACTCAATCCGCGTACACCGATATCGATCGATGGCGTATCCATGCTGAGCATAGAAGTATCACTGATCAATATCACATCGGCTTTAAGTAATTCCTTGTTTGCTTTTACAAATGTGGCGAGGTTCGGACTGCCTACTTCTTCTTCACCTTCGATAATGAATTTTACATTGGCCTGTAAAGTGTTTGTTTTGGTCATTGTTTCCAATGCTTTTACATGCATGTAAAACTGTCCCTTGTCATCGCATGATCCTCGTGCATAAATTTTACCATCTTTTATCACGGGATCAAAAGGGCCGCTGTTCCATAGTTCCAAAGGATCGGCAGGCTGCACATCATAATGACCATATACCAATATCGTTGGTTTCGATGTATCAAATATTTTTTCTCCATACACAACAGGATGCCCGGCGGTTGGATAAATGGTAACGGTATCTGCACCCGCTTCCAGTAATCTTTGTTTTACGGCTTCGGCGCAGCGAGTCATATCGTCTTTATGTTCACTTCTTGCACTGATACTGGGTATGCGTAATAATTCAAGTAATTCGTTAAGGAAACGGTCCTTGTGTTGTTCCTGGTAATCTTTCCAAACCTTCATGATCGTTGATTTTTGGGATTGATGATTGATGCTTTTATGTTAGGCAAATGTAAGAATGTATTGGCTCACGGAATGATGAATTCGTGTTGCCGCGCCCTTCAGGGCGTGGGTAATGAAATAAGTCCTCTCACATCTTTCAGGCTTTAGCCCGGAGTGTAAACGCCGGGCTAAAGCCCGAAAAATAATCCATAAAGAGTCATTTATTATCCACGCCCTGAAGGGCGCGGCAAAAACTACAACTGGTGCTTCCTGTTCGAAATAATATCCTGTAACGTCCATTCCAATCTTGCTTTCATCGGTTGCTGGCGAACGGGGCAATCGGTTTTGGTGCAGATGGTACAGCTGAAAGGTAAACAGCCATCGGTATGTACAAACAGTTCGATCATATCACCGAATTCTTTTTTGATAAGTGCAGAGAGTTCATCTATTTCCAGGTGCGCCTCGTGTATGTTGAGGTACCAGGGTACGGTAAGATGGCAATCAACATGCAGTAAGGCGCCATATTTGATCACGCGCAGGTTATGAAGATCTATCCAGTTGGGGCGCCTCTTCTCGTTTAATACTGTGATAAGCTGGTTAAGAAGTTTCATATCCGCTTCATCCATAATTCCTGCCAGTGAAGACCGGATGATCCTGTAGCCATTGTAGATCACAAGCGCACTCATTCCCAAAGCGATCAGTTTATCGAGCCAGTATAATTTGGTCACCAGCATGATAACAAGCCCTGCAATAATGCCCAGTGTTGAATACGTATCAACCTGCAAATGTTTACCACTTGCCTGGAGTGCCAAAGAATTATTTCTTTTTCCGATGTTTAAGCAGAACGCTCCTGCGAGGAAATTAACTACTGCAGTAATACCGATGAGTAATAAACCGGTATCTAATTTTTGTATGGGATTCTCTTCTACTAAATTGAGAATGGTTTGGTAAATGATCATAACGCCCGCAGCAACGATCAACCCACCTTCAACTGCAGCGGAAACAAATTCTGCTTTGCCATGGCCATATGGGTGATCAATATCGCGCGGTTTGGCAGCCACATATAAACTGTATAGCCCGATAAAACCCGCGATCATATTTACAATACTTTCCAATGCATCGGTAAGTATGGCCAGTGAATGCGTGAACTGGTAAGCGATGATCTTGGTTAAGAACAACACCACGCTCAGGATGGTGATCCAGAGTTGTACGCGGAAATTTTGTTTGGATGATTGCAGGGGAAATGATTTGTGTAAAGCTAAGAGTTAAGGAGGAAAGAGATAAAAGAGTGGGTACTATGTATCTCGTTTATCTCTTTTCCTCTT
Organism: Bacteroidota bacterium; assembly: GCA_040388475.1. Classification (GTDB taxonomy): domain Bacteria; phylum Bacteroidota; class Bacteroidia; order Chitinophagales; family Chitinophagaceae; genus Sediminibacterium. The sequence continues at coordinate 165,267 of JAZKBT010000003.1, forward strand.
TGATCTCTTAACTAAATTAATTCAATCGTATAATTAATCGCACAATGTTTCGCAAGCATCGCAGACACACCACAATATTTCTCCTGTGATAAAGACACTGCTCTTTTTACTTTATCAAGGTCTTCTGATCTTGCATCTATACGATAGATCATGTTGATCGACTTATATACTTTCGGATGATCTTCCGTTTGGTCGGCTTCTGCGTCTATTTCCAGTTTGGTGAATGCTACTTTCATTTTCTTCAGCACTTCTACCACATCCATTCCACTACATCCGCTCAATGCACCGAGCACCATTTTTTTAGGGTTCATGCCGCTGCCCAATCCACCGCCTTCTACGGAAGTATCTATACGAACAGTGTGGCCGCTGTCTGCGGTTGCATCAAAGGCGAGGGCGTCGACCCATTTGGTTGTTGTCTTCATATTGTTTTATTAAGTAAAAAGTCAAAATTAAAAAGTCAAAAAAGAGTTCGCATTTTTGACTTTTTAATTTTGACTTTTGATTTTTCTTATCCTAAGTTAAACCTGCTCTGCACAAAATCCCAGTTAACCACGTTCCACCAGTTGTTGATATAGTCAGGTCTTTTGTTCTGGTATTTTAAATAGTAAGCGTGCTCCCAAACGTCCAGGCCTAATAAAGGTGTTCCTTTTACTTCAGCAATATCCATTAAAGGATTATCCTGGTTGGGTGTTGAGCTTACCACTAATTTTTTATCGTTCGTCATCACCAGCCATGCCCATCCGCTACCGAAACGGTTTTTGCCTGCATCGGTAAATTGTGTTTTAAATGCTTCGTGCGAGCCAAAGCTTTGGTTGATGGCTGCCGCCAATGTACCCTGCGGAACGCCGGCAATTCCTCCTTTCATACATTGCCAGAATAATTCATGGTTATAATGGCCGCCGCCATTGTTGCGCAATTTTGGAGAGTATTTTGAAATATTGCGTAACAGGTCTTCCAGTTTTGTATTGGTCGTATCTATTTTTTGTGCAACACATTCATCTGCCAGGTTCTTGGCATAAGCGGCTGCATGTTTACTGTAATGGATCTCCATCGTCATGGTATCTATTACAGGCTCCAGTGCTTTGTATTCGTAGGGCAAAGGTTGTTGCGTAAAAGAAGTGGCTAAGGTTGCCGGCTCTGCATTTACGAATGATGGTAAACCTGTGATGCCAATTCCTGCTGCAATGCCGGTAGTTTTTATAAATCTGCGTCGGCTCTCGTTATGGTTACTCATAGAATATGATTTAAGATGATTTTTTTGTGATCCTAAAATTAGCCAAAAAACTCCGCAATTTTTTGAAAGAGCGGTAATAGAATTCCTGGTTGAATAACTGCGAGTCGCGCATGGCTTTATAGGTAAGAAAGACAGCAATGGGAACCAATACGAATGTAGAGAGCCACATACCCGAAAATGCACTGGTTTGTTCTGATTTTACAAACTTCTCACCGAAAGTGTTGAACAGGTGAAAGGTTACAAAAAAGATGATCGCAAAAACAAGCGGCAATCCCAGTCCACCTTTCCGGATGATAGAACCGAGTGGTGCGCCTATGAGGAACATTACCAGGCAGGCGGCTGATAGGGTTAGTTTTTTATGCCATTCAATTTCATGCAGGCGAAGATTTTTATTTTTTTCCTGGTAATCGGTTGCCAATACGGCTACATTTCCCTTGATGCTGTTTAACTGGGTGATGGCTGCATCAACAAGGTTATTTTTTAAAGAATCCACAGCGAGTTCTTCAAAATTCTTCACCTTCCTGAGCTTGATTTTACTGGTATCGATCTTTGCCCAGCCGGTATCTAAATAGCGGGCAAAACGGATATACGGAGCGACTTCTCTTTCGGAACGTTTCAGGTAAAAACTATCCCTGTTTGCAAGAGAATCGATCGCATAATTGAGCTGACGGATACTCAGCATCTTGGGATCATAAAACGCGCTGTCTTTTGATTGGTTCAATCCAAAACCTCTCAGGTCGAATACTTTTTTATATTCTTTGAACCCCATGCGGGTAAACTCGGTATTGGTAGTTCCGTGTTGCCCTTTTTCTTCGTAGCGCCATCCATTCTTTAAAATAAATTCAAGCGATTTTTTATCCTGTGTAACACGCATCAGGCCGGTTTCGGCCATCAGCATATTATCCTGCAGCCCGCTCTTTTTTTCAAAGATGATCACGTTGTGAATGATACTGTCGTTCTTTTCTTTTTTCCCGAGTTTGATCACGTAGCCGTCTATCTTATCATAAAAAACCCCTTCTTTAATATCCATAGCGGGTTTTGTTACGATGATATCATATTTTAATGCTGATAATTTTAATTGTGTAAAGGGTATGATATTATTGGCGAACAGGAAGGCAAGGCCACCGATAAAAATTGAAATGATCAGTAATGGCCGCATAAAACGAAGCAAAGGAATACCCGACGCTTTGATGGCTACCAGTTCAAAACTTTCACCCAGGCTGCCGAATGTCATGATGGAGGAGAACAGCAAGGCAAGCGGTAATGCCATCGGCACCCAGAATAAAGTAACGAGGCCAACCAATTTTAAAATGATGAAAAGATCGAGCCCTTTTCCTACCAGGTCATCTATGTATAACCAGAAGAACTGCATGGTTAATACAAACGTAGCAATGGCGAACGCGGCAAAAAAGGGACCGATAAATGAACGGATGATGAGTATATCAAGTTTTTTTATCACTTTATCCTTTCTTAATATTGTTGAATGAGCCCTGCAAAAGTAACGCTTTCGCCAAAGGAACTCGAATTGGTAAATAATGCCGATTGGATTTTAACAAAGAATGCCATTATCGGTAAAGTATATGAGCTGTTTGGACAGTTAAGCGAAATCTATCGTGAGGAACTGGCAAAACATCCCTCTCTTGCGGAGCAGGATATTGATTTCCGTTCACCCAAAATATCAAAAGGAGAGCAGTACGAGGGCCTGCCCTGGGTAATGCTCGATCATCCGCGGCATTTTACGAATGAGGATGCATTTGCGATTCGAAGCTTTTTCTGGTGGGGAAAGTTCTGCAGCATTACGCTCCAGTTATCGGGTAGTTGCAAAAAGAAATATGAAGTATCTCTTCAAAAGTATTTTGATAAAGCCGTACACGATGACTGGTATATCGGAACCGGCAATGAGCAATGGAAACATCATTTTGAAGAAGACAATTACCTGGTGCATGGGCACCCGGACATACCTTCTTTTTCGCAAATACCTTTTATCAAGCTTGCTAAAAAAATTCCATTAACGGATTGGGAAAAATTGCCAGTATTTTTTGAAGAGAGCTACCGAGAAATATTGCAAATGCTATTGGGAAGTGGTAAGTAATAAGTGGTAAGTTTTAAGTAGGCAGCGGTAAACTTATAACTTACCACTTACTACTTCTACCCTGCACCACCCAACCTGTGAAACAGGTCCTTGATCTGGTACTGCCATAACTGGCTCTGGTCCTTGATCTCGTTCTTCTCTGCAAAATCTTTGATCACTAAAATGGTCTGGTTAGAGATCTCTGTTTTTTCAATACGGAACTCAAAATATTCGTTCTTTTCACTGTGTAGCCAATGAAAGCGGATGAACTTATCTTCTTCTTTATCTAATACGCTTGCTTTATCCGGTGTACCACCGCCCCATGAAAAACTGTAAACATTTTCCCATTCATCTACCTTATCTGCAAACCATTCCTGTAAACCTGCGGGAGTAGCTAAAAATTCGTATAGTATAGTTGGTGAACATCTGACTGGAAACTCCAACGTAAATAGTTGCTTCTTACTCATTACAATCTCTTTAACCTACAATCTGTCGTAGGTGTGCAATAATATTAAATAATCCCTCGCTTCCAAATGTTTTTTTGGCAACGGTGAGGCAATCAAACAGGCAAACGGTTTTTTTATTTACCGATCCATGTTAAAACATTGTTTTTCAATAGGTTGTGAAAAATATTTTTTTTGATAAGTTTTGAAAAAATGTTAAATTGCTACACAACCGACTATGTGGCGTAGTGTTTTGTTCGCTCAACCTTGCAATCCTGGTTCCTTTACCAATACTAACAAACAACCAAAATCTGTTTATTATGAGTATGCGCCAGCTCAAAATAACGAAGTCCATTACCAACCGTGAATCCCAGAGCCTGGAGAAATACCTGCAGGAAATAGGAAAAGTAGATTTGATCACACCCGAAGAAGAAGTACAACTGGCCATGCGTATCCGTGAAGGTGATCAACTGGCGCTCGACAGGCTCATCAAAGCCAACCTGCGTTTTGTGGTATCTGTTGCCAAACAATACCAGAACCAGGGTCTTACTTTACCCGACCTGATCAATGAAGGAAACCTTGGATTGATCAAAGCCGCATTGCGTTTTGATGAAACGCGTGGTTTCAAATTCATTTCTTATGCTGTATGGTGGATCCGCCAGAGCATCTTACAATCATTGGCAGAACAGAGCCGTATTGTGCGTTTACCCTTAAATAAAGTGGGACTTACCAACCGCATCAGCAAAGCATACCAGCAACTGGAACAGGAATTTGAACGTGAACCCACTCCCGAAGAACTGGCCAATCTATTGGAAATAGGCATTGATGAAGTAACCGCCACCATGAGTGTGGGCTTTCGCCATGTAAGTATGGATACACCATTATCCGATGGGGAAGACGGCACTTTGCTTGACCTGATGGAAAATCCGAATGCAGAAAAAACCGATGAAAAACTCGTTCATTACGAGTCGTTGCGGATGGAAATAGAACGCAGCCTGCGCACACTAACCGACAGGCAGAAAGACGTGGTGTGTTATTTTTTCGGGATCGGCGTGGATCATCCTTTGAGTTTGGAGGATATTGGGGAAAGGTTTCATTTAACAAGAGAAAGGGTACGTCAAATTAAGGACAAAGCAATCACGAAACTTCGCAGCACGAATAGAAGCAAGCATCTACGCTTTTATCTCGGGTAGAAATAAACCTGGTTATGCCCCATCGGGGCAACCGCTCTGTAGTCTTGGGCATGCAGATAATGCTAATTGCCCTGTAGGGGCAAAACATTACAATTTCGATCATTTCGCGGGTAGCCCTTACAGGGCAAGGGTTCACATTATCTTTTTTTTCTACAAAGCGTTTATCCCTATGGGATAGTCAGGCTATATTTGCAATCCTTCGGGATATTGCTTCGGCTATACCCGTTTTATTTGTGAAAGATTGAAACAAGAGAACCATGTTTAATTCGTTAAGTGAAAAATTAGAATCGGCCTTTAAGAACCTCAAAGGCGAGGCGCGGATCAATGACCTGAACATTGCCAATACGATAAAGGATATCCGCCGTGCATTGATCGATGCGGATGTAAACTTTAAGATAGCCAAAGAATTTACAGACAAGGTAAGAGACAAAGCTACCGGTGAGAAGGTGATCAACGCGATCAGTCCCGGCCAGTTAATGGTGAAGATTGTGCAGGATGAGCTTACCGAACTGATGGGAGGATCAGAAGCGCAATTCAATATTACCGGGGCCCCGGCGATCATATTGGTTGCGGGTTTGCAGGGTAGTGGTAAAACAACGTTTACCGGCAAACTTGCCAGTTACCTGAAAACAAAAAAAGGAAAATCTGTGTTGCTGGTGGCAGCTGATATCTACCGTCCTGCGGCGATAGACCAGTTGACTGTATTGGCTGAGCAGGTAGGGGTGGATGTATATAGCGAACGGGAAAATAAAAACGCGGTAGAGATCGCGCAAAATGCGATCAAAGAAGCGAAGGCAAAGAATAAGAATGTGATCATCATAGATACAGCCGGCCGTTTGGCGGTTGATGAAGCAATGATGATGGAGGTTGCCAATATCAAATCGGCGGTGAATCCTGCCGAGATCTTATTTGTGGTGGATGCAATGACAGGACAGGATGCGGTGAACACAGCCAAAGCATTTAATGACCGCTTGGATTTTACGGGCGTTGTATTAACCAAATTAGATGGTGATACAAGAGGTGGTGCAGCATTATCTATCAAATACACGGTGAACAAACCGATCAAGTTTGTAAGCAGTGGTGAGAAGATGGATACGCTGGATGTGTTCTATCCCGATCGTATGGCGCAGCGGATCTTAGGCATGGGTGATATTACCAGCCTGGTAGAAAAAGCACAGGCAAATTATGATGAGGCAGAAGCAAAAAAATTAGAAAAGAAGATCCGCAAGAACCAGTTCGATTTCCAGGATTTTATGGACCAATTGCAGCAGATCAAAAAAATGGGTAATCTGAAAGACCTGATGGGGATGATACCGGGCGTAGGAAAAGCCATGAAGGATATTGAGATCAAGGATGACGCTTTTAAAGGAATTGAAGCGATGATCAGTTCGATGACACCATTTGAAAGGGCGAACCCCGATGCCATGTCGCCATCCCGTAAACAAAGAATTGCCAAAGGAAGCGGGAAAGATATAGCCGAGATCAATGCTTTTATGAAGCAGTTTGAGCAGATGAAGCAGATGATGAAGACGATGAGTAATATGCCGATGGGAAGAATGCCGGGGATGAGAAGATAAATCAATTAGCGGATTGGCGGATTACGAATTAGCGGATTTGACAACAGACAATCCGGTAATCCGCTAATTCGCCAATTGATGATCCAAAAGCACAAGTGTGCGACCCCGCAATAAGCGGGACGGGCGCAACTGCAGCCCAAATTGCCCACTTCGGCGGGGAAAATTCATTTTCTAACAAATCCTTTACATAGAAACTTGGATAAAACCGGTTTTACTGTTAGTTTTGCCGTCCCGCTATTCTTAGTGGGATAAACCAAATTCCTAACGTTAAATTTCTATTTAACATGGCAGTAAAAATGAGATTACAGCGCCACGGAAGCAAAAAACGTCCATTCTACTTTATTGTAGTGGCCGATGCACGTGCGCCAAGAGATGGTAAGTTTATCCAGAAAGTTGGAACTTACAACCCGCTTACAGTACCAGCAACTATCCAGTTAGACCGTCAAAAGGCGCTGGAGTGGTTAAACAAAGGTGCTCAACCCACCGATACTGTACGCCGAATTCTCTCTTTCAAGGGAGTATTGTACCTGAAACACCTGTTAAGAGGTGTAAAACTGGGATTGTTTGATGAAACAGCAGCTATGACCAAGTTCCAGACCTGGCATAGTGAACATGAAGCTAACATTACCCGTCGTTCAGATGAGCACAGAAAAACACAAAGAGCCAAGAAAGTTTATGTTCCAGTTGTAAAAAAAGTGGAAGCTAAACAGGAAGAGGCTGCTGAAGGAACTGCTGAAGCTTAGTAAGAATGACTCTTACAATATTCTAACAACGAGCCCGGAACGAAAGTTTCGGGCTTTGTTATTTAATTCAAAATTCAAAAGTAAAAATTCAAAACAGATCTCCGTTTTTTGAATTTTTACTTTTGATTTTTGACTTATTACCAGCTCGTACCTTTGCACCCAATGAACAATTACATCAACATAGGAAAAATCGTTGCCGCTTTTGGTTTGAAGGGGGAAGTGATACTGAAACATGCATTGGGTAAAAAAACCGAATTGAAAGATATTGAAGCCATTTTTGTTGAGGAGAATAAAGGATCCTACCTGCCTTATTTTGTAGAATCATCCAAGGCAAAGGATACGGAAGAAATTTATGTGAAACTGGAAAGTATTGATACACGTGAATCTGCAAACCGGCTTTCTACCAGGAACGTATGGTTACTGGATGATGATTTCAGAAAACTTGCCGGAAAAACCGCACCTATCTCTTTACTCGGCTTCCAACTGATCTCTGATGAAGAAGGAAACCTGGGACCGATAGAAGAAGTGATTGAACAGCCGCACCAGGTATTACTCCGCATCAGCCTTGACGGAAAGGAGGCCCTGATACCCTTGCATGCAGAAACACTGGATAAGATAGACCACAAAAAGAAAGAAGTACATGTGACTTTGCCAGATGGTTTGCTGGATATTTACCGATGATAGTTGACTCTGGTATACCCCCAAAATTGTTCGCTCACCCACTATCTCAAAAAATGAGAAAATGCAGAAGAGGTTTGATTAAAATACGCTTTTCCCTTTTCTTTGTATCCCCTCAGGCAACAAAACTGGTAATCAATAGCTCTATAAATAGCAAAATAAGTAACCTCTAAAGGCTTTATAAACCGGAAAAGAGGCGAAAGTTTTGGGTATATTTCGAAGTATACCTAATTTATATCCTTTATTCAATGTGTAACCTATGATCCGTGCCGGGGGAATTTCATCCAGAAAATTTCGTGTACTGTCAGTGGCCTGTATTTTTATACTGGCAATCTTCTCTTCCATTAATGCATACGCACAGCAAACTTATACCGCAACAACCTGTAGCGGAACTGCTTTTACTTTTAATGAGCCGGGTGCAGTGCCGGGTGAAACGTATGACTGGTCATTTCCTTCCACCACGGGCGGTACTGTTACAGGTGCAAGTGCTCAAACAGGCCAGACTGCTGTTTCGCAAACATTGGTAAATACGACCAATACTGTTCCGGTAATAACCACTTATATTGTTACGACTTCACAAGGCACAACTTTTAACCTGGAAGTTACTGTTAACCCGAAACCTGTAGTTGCCAACGTGCCGGTGACTATTTGTAGCGGTTCGTCGTTTACCTATGCTCCTATTAATGTTCCGGCAGGAACTACTTACACCTGGAGCGACCCTGCCCCTACCAGCAGCCCCGCTGGTTCGATAAATGGAAGTTCTGCACAGGCAGCCCCACAGCTATTTGTAGGCGGACAAACGTTAAACAATCCTACCACAAGTCAGGCAACTATTATATATACAGTTACACCTTTATCTGGCAGCTGTGCAGGTAATCCCTTTTTTGTAAATGTTACTGTTAACCCGAAACCGGTCCTGAATAATGTCGGTAGTTCACCTGTATCTATCTGTAGCGGTTCTGCTTATGGTTATACACCGAACAGTCTTACAACGGGTACCACATATAGCTGGAGCAGGGCAGTTGTTACAGGCATTAATAATGGAGCCAGCTCAGGGTCCAACAATCCCAATGAAGTCCTGACTAATGTTACCAATCCACCTGCGGCTGTAACGGTAAATTATCTGTTTACATTAAGTGCAAATGGATGTTCTAATACGCAAACCATCCCCGTTATTGTAAATCCCCAACCTGTTTTGAGTAGTACCATCAGCCCGGCAGCTATTTGTAGCGGAGCTCCTTTTATTTATACAGCAGCTGCTACTCTGGCGTCCAGCCCTACATTTACTTGGACAAGGGATGTAACCGCTAACATCAGTGGTGGAACTGGATCGGGATCGAGTGCAAATGTTAATGAAACTCTGGTAAACAGTACAACACAACCCATTTCAGTGACTTATCGTTTTATAATTACTGACGGGGTTACAGGTTGTGTAAGTACACAACAGCTTGTATCTGTTACTGTAAATCCTACACCTGTTGTAATCGGTCCCATTGCCCTCAGTTCCTGTAGCGGGAATAGGTTTTATTATGCGCCTTCCAATGTACCCAACGGAACATTATATTCGTGGACAACGCCATCGGCGGTTGGAATAATAGGGCATAGTGCACAGAATGGGCAATTTTTTGTTGGACAAACCTTATCAGGTGCGGGTATAGCAACTTATGACGTAATACCCAATAACAATGGCTGTATCGGCGGTAATTTCCAGGTTGTGGTTACTGTTACAGCCGGGTCATCTGTTCCATCAATATCCAACACAAGTGGCCTTAATGTTTGTAGCGGAATTAACCTGGTCTATACGCCCAATTCTGCAGCAGTAACACCTACGTATACCTGGACAAGATTTTATACGTCTGGTATATCCCCTAATACTAACACAGGAACCACAAGCGTTAACGAACAATTATTTAATAGTGGCACGACACCACTTACGGCTACTTATGCATTCCGTACAACAGATAACACAGGTTGTACCAACGCACAATTGATTACGGCTACTGTAAATCCTATCGCTACTTTAACAAGCAGTTTGAGCCCGTTACCGATCTGTAGTAATTCAACCTTTAATTATACACCCCTCGCTAACGTTACTGGTACCAGTTTTAGTTGGACACGGGGAGTTTTCGGCACCAATGCAGCCAATAGCGGCAGCGCCAATGGCGGTAACCCCGGAGAAGTGCTGGTTAATGTAGGTACGACAGCACTACCTGTTAGTTATCTATTTACGTTAACTACGCCAAGCGGATGTACGAATACGCAGACGGTTATCGTTTCAGTGAATCCGGCACCAACATTAAGCTCTACACTAACCCCTAGCGCCATTTGCAGTGGGGCTACATTTAATTATACACCCGCATCATCTACTTCACCCGCTGTTTTTAGCTGGGCAAGGGCTGTAATATCTTCTATCAGTAACGGGGCAACTTCGGGTTCGGGCAACCCTGGAGAGGTTCTTGTGAATACAGGTAATACAGCAGTTACTGTTCCCTACATTTATACCATATCGGCTAACGGCTGTTCAAATACACAAACGGTTAGTGTAGTTGTCAATCCCGCGCCTAATATTGCTAATCAATCAACCATTACCTGTAGTAATACGAGCCTCACAGTAACTCCTGCCAACGTGCCGATAGGAACCACCTATACATGGGCGGCACCCACAAGCAACCCATTGGGATCCATTACCATTAATAGTGGAGCAACTGGTAATTCACAAAGCAATATCACAGTAAATTTAAGTAATGGGACCACGAATCCTGCCGCTGCTGTATACAACGTTACACCCAGCGCAAATGGTTGTCCAGGATCGCCCTTTGTATTGACTGTTAATGTGAATATCATATCCAGTTTAAGTAGTAGTCTTAATCCACCGGCTATATGCAGTAACAGTCCCTTTAGTTATTTGCCAACCAGCAATACGACGGGTAGTTCATTCAGCTGGACAAGGAATCCCCTTAGTGGCATCAGTAACCCTGTTGCTACTGGCACAGGAAATCCCAATGAAACATTAATCAATACTACACCCAATACCCTTATAGTACCCTACACTTATGCATTGAGTACACCGGATGGATGTGTAAGCACACAAATCGTTAGCGTTTCTGTTAAACCCTTGCCTACATTAAGTAGTGCACCACCTAACGCCATTTGTAGCGGAGTCGTATTTAATTACAGCTATACTTCAGCCACTGCAGGAACAACGTATTCCTGGAGCAGAGCGGTAGTCGCCGGCATCAGTAATGCGGCAGCTTCCGGGATAAACAATCCTGCTGAAGTGCTTATCAATAATACTACCAATTCAGTTATTGTTCCATATGCATATACGCTTACGGCCAACGGTTGTTCCAATCCGCAAACGGTTAATCTTCTGGTAAATCCTACACCTACTATTGTTGACCAGGTAACCAGTAGTTGTAACAATACTGCATTTACGGTAAGCCCGGCCAATGTTCCTACAGGAACTACCTATACATGGACTCAACCCACTTATAGCCCGGCAACATCTATTTCAAATGGTTCTCCACAACCAATTGCACAGAATACGATCTCTCAAACCTTAAATAATACAACTTCAAGTCCCGCTACTGCTACCTATACGGTAACACCTTCTGCCGGTGCTTGTACGGGTACATCATTCCTGGTGACAGTAACTGTAAATACGGCAACCGTATTAAGCACCAGCCTGGCACCACCTGCTGTGTGCAGTAATTCAATCTTTACGTATAATCCTGCCAGCAACACACCTGGTACTTCTTTTAGCTGGACAAGAGCCACAGTGCCCGGTATTAGTAATACTTCTGCTGCAGGAATCAATAACCCAAATGAAACGCTGATTAATATAACTTCTGCTCCGGTATCAGTTGCGTATACCTATGCACTTAATACACCGAATGCCTGTCTTAATATACAAACCGTAACAGTAGTTGTTAATCCAACTCCATTATTAACCAGTTCACTCACTCCTCCTGCTATCTGTAGCGGATCTGTATTTAATTATACACCTGCTTCTGCCACAACAGGTGTTACCTATAGCTGGAACAGAACGGTACAGCCATCTATCAGCAATGGGCCGGGTGCAGGATCGGGTGCTAATAATCCTTCTGAGCTTCTCGTGAATACAACGATTAACCAGGTTACGGTTGCGTACAATTATATTCTTACTGCAAACAGCTGTACAAATGCGCAAACGGTTAGTGTTATCGTAAACCCAACACCAACCGTGGGCAATCAAACACAAACTATTTGCGGTAATACTGTTTTCAATATCAATCCTCTAAACATCCCTGTAGCTACACAGTACACGTGGACACTGCCGTCAAGTAACCCGGCAGGGGCGATCGGTGGAATGTCTGCGCAAGGAAGTCCTCAAAATAATATTGGCCAGTTGCTAACCAATCAAACACTAAATGCAGCAACTGCTACCTATACGGTTACACCTGTTGCCAATGGTTGTTCCGGTGCTTCTTTCACAGCTGCTGTTACGGTAAATCCAACACCTGTTATTGCTGATATCATATTAAACCCTGTCTGCAGCGGTAGCGCTTTCAGTTATACGCCAGCTAATGTGCCAACAGCTACAACCTATACTTGGGGTGTTCCTGTAATTGGACCGGTGAATAGTTTAACAGGCGGGTCGGCGCAATCCATTAACCAGGCATTGATCAGTCAAACATTGTCAAGCAGTAATTATGTTGTGGATACTGCTGCATATATAGTTCTTCCTTCTACCAATGGTTGTGCCGGTAATAGTTTCAAAATTACGGTCCTGGTAAAACCGGTTCCTGTAGTAGCCAATGTGAGAGATACTATCTGTACAGGTTCTACTTTTTCAGTTGTTCCTCCTTCAGTAGTACCACTGAATACAACCTATACCTGGCCCGCACCCAGCAGCGTACCATTTGGTTCAGTTGTTGGCGGAAGTCCGCAAACAACAGGTGTTCCTGTGATCTCGCAAACATTATTTAATTCCAGCAACGCGATCGCTCAAATGGTATATACGGTTACACCAAGCACAGCAGGTTGTGCAGGAAATCCGTTTACACTGGTTGAAACAGTGGGAATTGCTTTGGCACCGATAGCCAATCAAACGGCCACCATCTGTAGCGGAACCGTATTTGATGTTACACCAACCACCACACCTCCGAATACAACGTATACCTGGGGTACTCCTGTGGTAACACCGGCAGGTTCTGTGTCAGGTTCAAGTGCTGCATCAAGCCGGCAAACGATCATCAGTCAAACACTAACCAATCTCACCGGGTTAATGAGTTCGGTGGTTTATACAGTAGTGGCTTATAATACCGGCTGCTCAAGCACTCCATTCAGAGCTACTATTAATGTACGACCTGTGCCGAAAGCAGCCATTACAGGAAATGCTGTTATATGCAGGTATCCGTTCGATACTTTAACGGTTAATTTTGCAGGGCAGGCACCATGGAGTTTTGATTACCTCGAGAACGGCGTACCCAAAACACAAACAGGTATTACAGCTTCACCTTATAGATGGATACTTCCGGCAAACCCGGCAGCGACAAGAACTGTTTCGATCACACGTGTGAATGATTTTGCGTGCGTTGATAGTGTTGACACAGCTACGTTTGTACAAAAAATAAATCCTTTACCTGTAGGACAGATCATCTCATTGCACGGACCATATATCTGTAATAACATTATCGATACATTATTTGTAAGCTATCCTTCGTCGGATACATTGCAATTCCAATGGACACTGAATGGGGTAAACCTTCCCGGTGTAACAACGGATTCAATCGGTACTTTAACGGGAGGCAGGTATAATACCATCTTAACAAACCAATATGGCTGTGTAGATACGGCAGTGGCTTCGGTTTTACTTACGGTGATATCACAACCCAAACTGAATTTTACCTACGATTCTTATTGCATTAATAACCTTATCAATTTCACTAACCTGACCGATACCAGTTTTACGGGACCGATTCAATGGTTATGGGACATGGGTGATAGCACCACCAGGAGTACATATCACGCAACAGATACCTATTTTAAAGGAGGCGACCGTCATATAAGATTAACGGCAACGCAACTTTATTGCCCGGCTAATCCAACTTTTATAGACAGTACGATCAGTATACAGTTCCCGATTGCTGCTGTGCGTATGCCTTCTGTAAGTGCGTATAAAGGCGTGTCTACGCCACTCGCAGTAAGAAGTATACCTGGTTATCGTTATCTGTGGACACCTACCCGTGGGATAGACCGGCCCGATAGTGCTTCAGTTAATTTTAATTACCAGGTTACACAGGAATATCTCATCAATCTTATATCACCTGCGGGCTGTATTACTAAAGATTCATTATTGGTAAGGGTGTTTGATGATAAGATGGTAAACATCCTGGTGCCAAAATCATTTACACCGAATGGCGATGGTGTGAACGATGTGTTGTATCCTTACCTCGCAGGAATAAAAACATTCAAATACTTTAAAGTGTACAACCGCTTTAATCAATTAATGTTCGAAACAACCAATCCTGATGTGGGATGGAACGGTAGCCGTAACGGAACACCGCAGCCAATGGCTATTTATATTTGGGTAGCAGTAGGTATTGCAAATGATGGAAGCACTGTTGAGTTAAAGGGTCAAACACTTTTATTACGATGATCAATTTTTTGTTGATGAATAAATACGTAAAATATTTTTTAACGGTTATTGTTCTTCTACTGATGAATAATACAGGGCTGTTTGCGCAGGATCCGATCTTTTCGCAATTCTATTCCTCACCACTCAGCCTGAATCCATCGCTGGCTGGCAATGGTGATGCGAATTGGCGCATCGTGGCCAACAGGCGAGCTCAATGGATCGGCGAAGGGCTGGATCCGCTTAACACCACTTCTGTTTCACTGGATGGAAAATTATTTCGCCAGGAAGGAAAAGAAACCAACTATATCGGCGGTGGTCTTTTATTTCTACAGGATAAAGGGTTGGGAGGCGCATACAGAAGCAATTCATTCAACCTGATCCTGAGTTCGCATGTAAGTCTTGATGAAGACGACAGGCATGGATTGTCGTTGGGTCTTGGCGGAACTTACTCCAATACACTGATCGATTTTTCGCAGCTTAGTTTTTCTGAACAACTGGCATCATCGGGCTTTAACCGCGCATTACCTACCAATGAACCTTACCTGAGTAATATCAAACCGTATTTTGGTATGTCGGCCGGTCTCACATATACCTATTCAGACGAGAATTCTAATTTCGATATTGGTGTGGCCGGTTATCGCTTTCTGAAAACAAACCGCTCTGCACTGAATGATCCCAATCAATTAGATCCGCCGAGATATAATATTCATGCAGATTACCAGACTTTCCTTAGTCCCAGGCTTGTTTTCAATACCAATGGTATGTATGCATTGGAAAGCAATGTAAACTCTTATACAGTTGGCGTAAATTTTGGGTTCATCGTAGATGAACAGGAAGAGTTACCTACTGTTTTAAATGCCGGTCTTTGGTACAGGGGTAATGAAGCTGTGATACCTTATCTGGGTATGATGATTAAAAATGTACAGGCAGGATTTACTTACGATATCAATACTGGTCCCTCAAACACTACAATGAGTGGTCTGAAAACATTTGAGTTCTCATTGATCTTCCGTTCACCTCAGAGAACGAGCAGGCCGATACCTTGTCCGTGGAAATAGTTCAATTATTGGATTACGAATTATCGAATTAGCGGATTGGAGAATCCGCCAATTCGCAATTCGTTAATTCGCCAATCCGTAATCCGCAAATCCGCTAATTCTGAATAACTTGCTTACCCGATGAGCTCACCCCAACGTTATATCGCCCATTTTGATCTCGACTCTTTTTTTGTAAGTGTAGAGATGCTCATCGATCCCACACTCAAAGGGAAAGCGGTGATTGTAGGCGGCTCGCGCGACAGGGGAGTAGTAACCACCTGTAGTTACGAAGCAAGAAAATTCGGAGTACATAGCGCCATGCCGATGAAGACCGCCATGAAATTATGCCCGCATGCCATACTGGTACGTGGGACCCGTGGACAGTACAGTAACTACTCACGTTGGGTAACAGAGATCATTGCCGCCAAAGCACCCTTGTTTGAAAAAGCATCTATTGATGAGTTTTATATTGACCTGACAGGAATGGATAAATTCTTTGATCCCCTGCAATGGACCATCGATCTGCGTGCGGAGATCATTGAAAAAACACAGTTGCCTATTTCATTCGGACTTGCTTCCAATAAAATGGTAGCAAAGATTGCAACCGATGAAGCCAAACCCAACGGCTATCTTTTTGTACAACCCGGTATGGAAAAAGAATTTCTTGCGCCTTTACCTGTAAATAAATTTTCAGGCGTGGGTGAACAGATGTTTCTCTCGTTAAAAGCGATGGGTATCCATACCATCAGGGAACTTAGCGAAACACCGGTGGCAGTATTGGAAAAGAAACTGGGAAAATCAGGCGCCGATCTCTGGAAAAAATCACAGGGAATACATACCGGCGAAGTACATGCGTACCATGAAGCCAAATCGATCTCAACTGAAAACACATTCGAAGAGAATGTATCCGATACATCATTCCTGCTGAGTGAACTGGTTCGCATGACTGAGAAGATAGCATATGAATTGAGGCAGGATGAAAAACTGACCGGCTGCATAGCCGTTAAGATCCGCTATCCCGATTTCGAAACAACCTCTCGCCAGACCACTATCGATTATACGCTTCGCGATGATGAATTGATACCGGTGGCCATCGATCTTTTTCATAAACTCTACCGCAAGGGCAAACCGGTAAGGCTGTTGGGTGTTCGCTTAAGCGAATTAACAAATCATGCGGTACAGGGTAGTTTATTTGACGATGCCGAAAAAAAGAATAACCTCTACAAGGCCATAGATGATGTAAAGAACAAATACGGCAAAACCCTGTTGAAAAAAGCAAGAACCGTAAATCCGAAGTTCACACCCCCCGTCCAGCAGCACATTTCCAAAGGCAGTTTACACCATAAAAAAAATTAGTCTACTGTTTTAATAGGAAATACTTATTTTTACCTTTCAAAACCAAAAAAACTATGAGTTTACGTTTAGGGGACATAGCTCCCAACTTTAAAGCACAAACCAGTATCGGCGAAATTGATTTCTATGAATATTTAGGAGATAGCTGGGGCGTTCTGTTCTCGCACCCTGCGGATTATACACCTGTTTGTACAACCGAACTGGGCAAAACAGCGTCACTACAAGCAGAGTTTGAAAAACGCAATGTAAAAGTATTGGCGTTAAGTGTAGATGGCCTCGACAAGCACCATGGCTGGATCACAGATATCAATGAAACACAAAATGTAACAGTAGGTTTTCCGATCATAGCCGACCAGGATAAGAGTATTGCCAATGCATATGGTATGATACATCCGAATGCATCAGAAACTTTTACGGTTCGTTCGCTGTTTGTTATCGGGCCCGATAAAAAAGTAAAACTGATGATCACTTACCCTGCATCAACGGGCCGCAATTTTGTTGAGGTGTTGCGTGTGATCGATTCATTGCAGTTAACAGCTAATTACAGTGTAGCCACTCCAGCAGACTGGAAAGAAGGTGAAGATGTGATCGTTGTTCCTGCGGTAAGCACAGAAGATGCCATCAAAAAATTCCCGAAAGGTGTGAACGTGGTAAAACCTTACCTGCGCTATACACCACAACCGAATAAATAGTTTTCATTTTTTGTACGTGTTAAGAGACCGTTTCGAAAGAGACGGTCTTTTTATTTTAGATGGCACGCGGCTGAAGCTGAAAAAACGGATAGGCACGGATAAAAAATCCGCGGTAAATCCGTTTTTTCAGCGTCATCCGCGTGCCATTTCTTATCTTACTGCAAATTAATGCTATGAGAAAGCTGTTCTTATTACTACTTACAGTATCGCTAATGAGTATTGCAACCGCGCAGCGAACCATTCTTCATTGCGGGCAATTGATAGATGTAAAAAGCCTGCAGGTATTGAAAGAGATGTCCATTATTATTGAGGGAAATAAAATAATGGATGTTCAGAAAGGCTATACGGCGGCCATTTCCAATGATAAAACGATCGACCTGAAAAATAAAACCGTCATGCCGGGATTGATCGACATGCATGTACATACGGAAAGTGAAACCAATCCGGGCAAGTACATGGAAACATTCACATTTAATCCTGCTGATTTCGCTTTTCAATCTGTTGGATATGCAGAAAAAACATTGATGGCTGGTTTTACTGCCGTACGTGATCTTGGTGGAAGCGGCGTAAATATTTCTCTGCGTAACGCGATCAATAAAGGATTGATAACCGGACCCCGTATCTATACTGCAGGAAAAACCATCGCAAGTACTGGCGGCCACGGTGATCCTACCAATGGCTATAAAAGAGAATTGATGGGCGATCCGGGTCCTTCGCAAGGTGTTGTAAATGGTGTGGATGAATGTGTGAAAGCAGTGCGTCAACGTTACAAAGAAGGAAGCGACCTGATCAAGATCACAGCATCAGGCGGCGTATTAAGTGTTGCAAAGAGTGGCGAGAATCCGCAATTCACAGAAGCCGAAATGAAAGCGATTGTTGAAACAGCAAAAGATTATGGGTTTAAAGTTGCCGCACATTGTCATGGTGCAGAAGCCATGAAACGCGCTATCCGCGCAGGTGTCAACTCTATTGAACATGGCACCTATATGGATGAAGAAGCGATGACATTGATGAAAAAAATGGGAACGTATTTTGTGCCAACCATCATCGCCGGAAAATCTGTTGCCGATTCTGCAAAGAAACCTGGTTATTTTCCTGACATCGTTACTCCCAAAGCATTGGCCATCGGGCCTAAGATCCAGGGAACATTTGCTGCGGCATACAAAGCAGGTGTAAAGATTGCATTTGGCACAGATGCCGGCGTATATGCACACGGCAAGAACTGGATGGAATTTGTTTACATGACCGAAGCGGGCATGCCCATACTTGAAGCTATCCGTTCAGCAACCTTACATGCATCCGATCTGTTAGGCGATGACCGCATTGGCACAATAGAAAAAAATAAACTCGCAGATATTATCGCAGTTGATGGAGATCCGACCAAAGATGTGAAGAGTATGAGTAAGGTGGAGTTTGTGATGAAGAATGGAGTAGTTTATAAGAATCAGTAGCGAACTTTGAATTTCAGCCGTCATTGCGAGGAACGAAGCAATCTGTGTTTCAACAATCAGCCTGTTTATGCAAGACACAGACTGCTTTGTTCCTCGCAGTGACGATCACCCCTTCCATTTGCGCAGTTGCTGTAGTACGGCACGCAAATCTTTTGGTACAGCGGCTTCTAGGTCGAAGCTCTCTCCATTCAATGTAAATTTCAGTTTATAAGAATGAAGCGCCAATCTTGAAAGAACCGGTCTTTCTTCTTCTGCTGTTTTAGAAAGTTTGAAATTTTTCTTGAGTGATGACAATAGTAATGGTTTTGGATCGCCATAAATTTCATCACATACAATGGAGTGTCCGAGATGCTGCATGTGTACACGGATCTGGTGTGTTCTTCCTGTATGGATCCTGAACTGTACCCATGAAAACAAACGGAACGATTCGAGTACTTCATAATCTGTTAAGGAAACTTTCCCTTTCGCATGCGTCATCATTTTCGTCGCCTTACCCGGATGTTCCATGATCGGGGCATCGATACTACCTGATGTATTCATCATGTTGCCATATACCAGGCCCACATAATATTTTTCCATCTCTCTTCCTTCAAATAGCATGGAAAGATCTTTATGACTCTCTTCGCTTTTTGCAAAAACGATAACACCACTGGTGTCCCTGTCTAGTCTATGCACCGTATAAATGCCATCATATCTTTCTTTCAGGATATCCTTCAAAGAAATCTCCTGCCCGAGCCTGTCAGGAATGCTGAGTAAACCGGAAGGCTTATTGACCGCGATGAACTGGTCGTTTTCGAAAATTATATCTAATTGCATGAGTGAATTTTGGAATTGGGTCCGCCGCGGCGGATGGAATTGGTATAAGTGCCTGCTTCTAAAGAAATTTTCCTCCCGAATATTCGGGACCAAAATTTCAAAATGGATTAGTCTTCGCTTATATTTTTCTCACCACCTTTCACTTTTTCTGTGTCCTTACTTTTCCTGAGAAAGGATTTGTTCATGAATTTCAGCAACCTCACTTCCTTCTCCTGCAAGAAACGCCATTTACCACGTTCAACATTTTTCTTGGTGAGATTGGCAAACATTACCCTGTCAAGATTTTTTACATCATAGCCAAGGTGTTCAAATATGCGGCGAACGATACGGTTACGGCCGCTATGGATCTCGATGCCAACAACGGTCTTGTCTTTTGCATCTGCATAACCTACTGCATCAGCCTGAATAAATCCATCTTCAAGTGTAATACCTTCTACGATCGATTCAAGATCTTTTTTACTAACTACCTTATCCAGCGTTACTTCATAGATCTTTTTGATCTCGAAGGAAGGGTGGGTTAATTTTTGCGCGAGTTCACCATCATTGGTGAGTATTAAAACGCCTGTTGTATTCCTGTCTAATCTTCCTACAGGATATACTCTTTCGGGTGTTGCCTGTTTCACAAGGTCCATCACAGTCTTTCTTCCCTGCGGATCATTGGATGTGGTTAAAAAATCTTTGGGTTTATTCAATAAGATATAAACAGAATTCCTTTGCAGAAATACCTGCTTTCCTTTCACGATCACTTTATTCGCAGCACTTACTTTATAACCTGGTTCAAATATTTTATCACCATCAACGGTTACTTTTCCCTCTTTCACCAATTCAGCAGCTTCTCTTCTGCCACATACGCCTGCGTGAGCGATGAACTTGTTCAAAGGCATCAGGTCAGAAGCGTTTGTAGTTTGTGGTTTGTGGTTTGTGGTTTGTGCCTTGGAGTCGGTTGCCTGCACTTTATCAGAACCTTCGCTTCTAACTTTTGACTTTTGACTTTTGACTTCAAATTTCTTCGTCGGCGCTCCGGGTTTTCCCTTATCCTTCGCTCTGAATTTAGCGTCCTGCGGTTTGTCTTCTTTTTCCGGAGTGATGCCGCGCATTTTCTCGATCTTCTTTCTGCGCATTTCTTCACCTGCTGCGCGGGCCTCGAGTTTATTCTTTTTCTTTTCCTGGCGGTAAGCTTCTTTTACGGCGCTGCCCTTGGTCTTATTGGCAAACTTGTCGAAGTTGTCGGTACGTTGTTTTTTCATGTTTTACTTTTTGCTGTTTTTCAACAGGAGCCGCAAAGGTAGCCAAAAAAAAGAGAAGCAGGCTTTTGCCCGCTTCTCCTGCTGTTATTCATCCAAAAACCCTGCTTGCTTATTTTTCTGATTGTATGCCTCTGCCTCTGCGCCCACCTTTCATCTTTTGTAATTGTTCGGGTGTAAGAACAGACTTTAATTGTTCATGTTGTTCTTTCGCGATGGCCTTTACCTGTTCTCTTTTCTGATCTTCAGATAATGACTGGTTCTGGCGGATACTTTTTATTTTATCCTGGAACCCTGCCTGGCTCTCTTTTAATTTTTTAGATTGTTCATCTGTTAATCCAAGCGTTGATTTCATTTTATCAAAATGCTTAGCCTGGCCTTCTTTCATTTTTTGTTCCCTGTTCTTTCTTTGCGCAGCTATCTGTGTTTTTTGTTCGGGAGTAAGAAGCGCCTGGAATTTTTCATGCTGCTCTTTTTTCAACACAGCGGTCTTTGTACGGTAGTCGCCAACAGTCATGCTGCTGTTTTTACGCAGCTCTGCAAATTGTTTTTGGTAACTCTCGTTCAGTTCCTTTGCTTTCTTTTTTTGTTCATCAGTTAAGTTGATACCGGCGAATTGTTTTTTCGCATGCATATCTCTATGATGGATGCCTTTGGCACCTTCTTTTCCTTCTTTCCCCGTTTGCGCCTGCAATGAACCTGCTACCAGTAAAAGTGCAGTTGCTGCGATAAAAAATTTCTTCATGGTCTTTAAGTTTTTGCTCTTAAGTAAGACCATGAACGATCCAGCAGGTTTAAACAGTTAATGAAAACAATTGTTAAAGGCGCAGTGATAATAAAACAGAGTAAGTATAGCTTTTGCATGGCGCTTCGTTTTTGAGAAATGTTAAAAAATCGTGCCAACCTTTAACAGATACGCCTGGTAAAAAAAATGCAGCCCGGGGGCTGCATCATATATTTTGGGGAAGCTAATTACCTAATGTTTATCCTTATTAGCCAATTGGCCACAGGCCGCATCAATATCCTTACCGCGGCTTCTGCGCAGGCGGGCATTTACCTTATTGGCTTCGAGAATACCCATAAAATTCTGTATTCCTTCCTCATCTGGTTTGGTAAAGCGGAAAGCGTCTATGGGATTGTATTCAATAATATTGACCAGATCGGCCGGGATCTGGCGGAAAACCCTTGTCAGTTCTTCCGCATCTTTATCAGAATCGTTCAGGTTCTTGAACAGGATATATTCCAGCGTGATTTCGTTACCCGTTTGCTGATAAAAATAATTCAGCGCTTCAGTAAGCACCTTAATGTTATTGGTCTCGTTGATTGGCATGATCTGGTTACGCTTGGCATCATTGGCCGCATGTAAAGAAAGGGCGAGTTTAAAACGCACCTTGTCATCGCCGAGCATCCTGATCTGTTTTGCCACGCCGGCTGTTGAAACCGTGATTCTCTTGGGGCTCATGAATAACCCGTCTTCTGCCGAAATCCGTTCGATCGCCCTCAGTACATTGGAATAATTCATCAATGGCTCACCCATGCCCATGAAAACGATATTGGTCAGTTTCTTTTCAAATGTTTTCTCACTTTGCTGGTTGATCATCACTACCTGGTCGTAGATCTCATCATAAGTGAGGTTTCTTTTACGATCCATATACCCCGTGGCACAGAACTTACAACTCAGGCTGCAACCGATCTGTGATGAAACGCAGGCTGTTTTGCGCTCTTCCGTAGGGATCAATACACCTTCTATCAGGTGTCCATCAAACGTTTTAAAACGGCTCTTAACCGTTCCGTCATCACTGAATTGAGTAGCGTCTATTTTTAAAGCCGGCAGCGAAAAACTCTGCGAAAGTTTGGTGCGCAGGGCCTTGCTCAGGTTGGTCATATCATCGAAACTATGCGCGTGCTTCTGCCAGATCCATTCATGCACCTGTTTAACACGGAACTTCTTATCACCGATGGATTCAAAATAAGCTTCCAGGTCAGATACGCCCAGGTGGCGTATATTGGGTAAAGGGGTATTCATTTTGCAAAGATACCCCGTATCGTCCTCAAGGGAACATTTTTGTGATACAAACTCTATCTTGCGCTACTATTTTAGCTATTTATACTGAAAGGAAAGAACACCTGATATGAAAACATGTTATGTAATTGATGCAGTACGAACACCGATAGGCCGTTATGGTGGTAAATTAAGTTCCATACGCCCCGACGACCTGCTCGCACATACCATCAGCGCCTTACTGCAGAGAAATGAGGGGATCGATGTTTCAAAGATCGAAGATGTAATTGCCGGTGCCGCTAACCAGGCCGGGGAAGATAACCGCGATGTAGCCAGGATGGCCGCATTACTGGCAGGGTTGCCGGTAAATGTTGCCGGCAATACCGTGAACCGTTTATGCGCCAGTGGCCTGCAGGCGGTCATGGATGCCTCACGCGCCATCATGTGTAATGAAGGAATGTTGTACATAGCATGTGGAGTGGAGAGCATGACAAGAGCGCCTTTTGTGACAGCTAAAAGCGATGGTGCCTGGAACCGGAAAATGGAAACCTATGATACAACCATCGGCTGGCGGTTCACCAATAAAAGACTGGCTGATATGTATTATCCCTTCAGTATGGGAGAAACAGCAGAAAACGTGGCAAAGGATTGGGATATCAGCCGTGAGGACCAGGATGCATTTGCTTTTGCATCACAACAAAAATATTTTGCCGCATTGGAAGCAGGTAAGTGGGAGAATGAGGTCACTGCTATTGAAATGATCAGCGACCGTTTGATTACCTGGTTCAACCAAGATGAACATCCGCGGCAAACATCATTAGAAAAACTGGCAGCTTTAAAACCTGCTTTTGCAAAAGATGGAACGGTAACGGCAGGCAACTCATCAGGGATCAATGATGGCGCCGCGGCAATGTTACTGGCGAGTGAGGAAGCAGTAAAACTGTTTAACCTGCAGCCAATCGCAAGAGTTGTAAGCATGGCAGTAGCTGGGGTTGACCCGGCGATCATGGGAATGGGCCCGGTTCCTTCCTCAACAAAAGCATTGCAACGCGCAGGGTTAACTGCGAATGATCTCGGGTTGGTTGAGCTGAACGAAGCTTTTGCATCGCAGAGTCTTGCCTGTATCAAAGAACTGAACCTGGATGTAAATAAAGTAAATGTAAACGGCGGATCCATAGCGATAGGTCACCCTTTGGGTTGCAGTGGTGTACGCATTTCCACTACTTTATTGCATGAAATGAACAGGGAGAAAGTGAAATATGGATTGGCAACAATGTGTGTCGGGGTTGGACAGGGGGCGGCAGTTGTGTATGAAGGCTTATAAATTTATTTTAAATGTTGAATGCTAAATGTTGAATGAAAGGCTACATTTAAAACTCAACATTTAACATTCAAAATAATAAGATGTGGCAGGATAAAGGATTTTTACAGGAGAGTGAAACCGATGTACAGGATGCAATGAAGCAGCTTGGTGCATTGATCACACTCGTATGTACAAAGTACGAAAGCTTATCAACTGATGAGTTACTGCAACATCCTGCACCGGGAAAATGGAGCAGGCAGCAGGTATTGGGGCATTTGATCGATTCTGCCATCAATAACCTCAAGCGTTTTACAGATGCGCAATTGCTGGATCAGCCTTATATTATTATTTCTTACCAACAGGATGGATTGATGGAAGTGAATAATTACCAGGGGCTTCCTTTACAACACCTGCTTAACTTATGGCAGGCTTTGAACCAACAGATCATTTTTGTGGTGAACAATATTCCTGCAACAAAACTTTCTTACGAGGTACAACCTCAATACAACCAGACAGGTACACAAACCCTTGACTGGCTCATCTGTGATTATGTGGCGCATATGAAACATCATCTCAGGGCTATGGGTTTTTAGTTTTTTTTCACGCAAAGGCGCAAAGAAAAGCGCATAAGATCGCAAAGATATCCCTGCATCCTTTGCACCCTTTGCGCCTTTCCGTGAAACTCCTCATAAGCATATTTTAAGCCCCTTAAAAAACGTTTGATATATCAAATAAGATTATTTTGTGTATGCAAAAAAATACTGCATGAAAAAATACTTCCTGTTATTTGGTTTTACCCTTTGCTTTTTTATGATGGCACAAGCACAGGAAAGCCCGAAAGATTCTGCCAGCCTAAAAGAATTTGTAGGTAAATATGTTTTTCCAGATGGCAGCGTGATCACTCATGTAGAGGTTAGGCTGGAAAAGGGCGCATTGGTCATTGAATCTGCTGCCGGTGTTTCACCGTTGGTAAAGCAGGAGGGTGATCTGTATTCGATCACAGCCAATAGCGGAACAGCAAAGTTTAATCGCGATGCCAACAAAAAGATCATTGGTGTAAGTATAGACGCGAGAGGTTATCAACTGGAAGGCGCCAAAGAAGAGGAAAAAATGTTGCATTGATTCAGAAAAAGAGTTTGTAACAAAGAAGTCATTTGTTACAGTTTCGGTTCGATAGGATTGCTTGACAATATGCCAGGGCCGGATCATGTATCCGGCTTTTTTATTTTTAACTGTGAGCTATGAGCTTCGAGCCGTAGTCTGAAGATTGCCAGTGTCCTCAATATGAAAGGTTCAGCTCACAGCTCACGGCTGTTACTGATAGTATGTTTCATCCAGGTGAAACAAAGCATCATCTTTCCTCCAATACCAGAATTTCTTTTTATAAACAACATATGTGCCCCTTGCGCTTTTGGAAGCGAGATTTTCCGGTACAAACAATACCCTTGGCGGAACCATTTTAAAACGATAGATCAGGTTCTTACGCTGCTCAAGTGTAAATGCATGGGTGATCTTTTTATAATCAACTTTTTCGGCAATATCCCCGGGCAATTTTTCCTTTGGGGTGATAACCTTTCCAGCTTCATCGATCACGATCATCGGTGCTGAAAAAGTAGCTGCCGGTTCGGGAGTTGTGGTGATGGCAGGGGGTAAGGTTTCAGGTAGCGTTATTTCCTTCTCTTTATCAACATTAACAATAGTTGGTGGTGGCTTTTCTGTTCTGTTTGCCGGGACAGACACTGTTGGCGTTGTTTTTCTACTGCATGAAGTCATAACAAGCAGTGCAGCAATGGTAAACAACACAAGGTTCTTCATATTTTCTTTTGTATGGCTAACTGAAAAAATTATGCCAGTTTTACAATTTTGGAATTGGGAAATTGGGAAATTTTGGAATTGTATCCGGTGCTTGCCTGAAAGAAATTTCCCAATTTCCCAATTTCGCGATTTCAAAATGAGAAGTGGATTAGATCTGCTTGCGCCATCGTCTTCTGCTCGCTTTTCCTCAAATCCTTTACAACACAAGTGCCTGCTGCGAGTTCCTCACTTCCGAGTATGATCACATACGGGATCTGCTTTTTGTCGGCGTATTTAAATTGCTTGTCAAATTTTGCGTTCTCATGAAATAACTCGCAGGGTATTCCTTTGTTTCTTAGTTGCTGCATCAATCCAAAAGCGGTTTTACTTTCGGCCTCGCCAAGATTAAAAAAGAGTACCTGTGTGCCCGCCTGTACTTCTTCGGGAAACAGTTTCAGCTCTTCCATTACATCATAGATCCTGTCAACACCAAAACTGATACCAACACCCGGAACATCCGGTACACCAAATAAACCGGTAAGATCATCATACCTTCCGCCACCGCCGATGCTGCCCATCTGTACATCCAGGGCTTTTACTTCGAAGATGATACCGGTGTAATAATTGAGGCCGCGAGCGAGAGTAAAATCCGTTATGAGTTGCGCGTTGCTGGTTTGATAGTTAAGGATGTATTCAATCTCTTCAATTCCTTTATTTCCTGTTTCATTATTACCGATCAATGTTTTTAGTGCGGTAATTTTCTCTTCGTTTGTTCCTTGAATGGAAAGATATTTTTCAATGATGCTGATCTGTTCATCCTGCAACCCTTTTTGTGTTAGTTCGGCTTTTACTTTTTCCAAACCGATCTTGTCTAATTTATCTATTGCAACAGTAATATCTGTCATCTTATCGGCGCCTCCGCAGAGTTCTGCAAGTGCGGCCAATATTTTGCGGCTATTGATATGTATCTCAACAGGGACACCCAGCTGCTGAAAAACCTGGCTGTAAATGCCTGCCAGTTCCACTTCGTTCAATAAACTTTTACTGCCAACAACATCCGCATCACATTGGTAAAATTCACGATAACGCCCTTTCTGTGGTCTGTCTGCGCGCCAAACCGGCTGCACCTGGTAGCGTTTGAAAGGAAGCGTGAGCTGACCATAATTCATGGCTACATATCGTGCAAACGGAATAGTAAGATCATAACGCAACGCTCTTTCCGTAATGCCTTTGGTATTCTTTCCGGATAACACTTTTTCAAAATCATCTTTCACCTGGCTGAGCTTATCAGGATTGTCCAAACCATTGTTCAGTATCTTAAAGATCAGTTTATCACCTTCTTCACCGTACTTACCCATCAATGTATCTAAGTTCTCCATCGCCGGTGTTTCCAGCGGTTGAAAACCATACAGCTCAAATGCGGAACGGATCGTTTGAAAAATATAATTGCGTTTGCGTACAACGGCGGCGCTGAAATCTCTGGTTCCTTGTGGTAAGCCGGGTTTGCTCATTCGTAGAGTTTGTGGTTTGGAGTTTGGGGTTTGTGGTTGGAGGCGGTAACACCAACCCCAAACTCCAAACCACAAACGTTCATTGTTTGTAATTCTCTATTATTTTATCACACGCTTTCTCAAGCATCTCATACACACTATGATAATCTTTCTCCGTGCCATACCAGGGATCAGGAACTTCCCTGTTTTCACCGGGGTATAATTGATCCAATATCAGGCTCACTTTCTTTTCGTCCCAGTCATTCTTACTGATCCTTTTCACTTCGTTCAGGTTGTCCAGGTCCATCACAAAGATCCTGTCAAATACTTTTATATCTTCTCTTGTAAACTGGCGGCATTGCTGGTTACAGATATTAATACCATTGTGCAGCGCTACTTTCTGTGATAATATATGTGGCTGTTCGCCAATATGATAGCCTCCTGTACCGGCGCTGTCGATCACCCAACCTAAACCTGCTTCGTTTACTTTATGCTGTAATATTCCTTCGGCTAATGGACTCCTGCAGATATTACCCAGGCATACCATCAAAATTTTCATCACACAAAGATACTGATCATCAGGCATTATACATATTTGCAAGCGTTTACAAACAATGTTAAGCGCGTGCTAACATTCATTAGCATTGGCATGGTTATTTATGGAAATCCATACTATCGGGCATCTTATATGAAACAGTACCGGTGAATATTAGCAAATTGTCGGTCACAATTGTTGCACGCGAATAAAATTATTAACTAAATTGCCCATCCCTGTTTAGGAGAGCTGTAAAATGGAAAATGATTTCAGAGTAAAACAGAAAAAAAGTTACAACCTGATGCGTATGTCTTACGACATTACGATCTCGTTGATCATATTAGGAATGGCAGTGGCCCTGCTGTTTGCAGAAAAGCTGCACATTGAACAATTGCTGGATAAAGAGAACGAATTTTTCAGGTATTTCTTTGGCGGTCTTTGTGTATTGTATGGCAGTTTTCGTTTATACCGGGGCATTAAGCGCGATTATTAAGATGAGAACGAAAGTGTTATACGCAGGCTTATTGTTGTTCTTTGTTTCTTGCGGGACAAGTAAAAAAGAGGATGACCGTGAAACCTCTTCAAAAGGTACGATCAATATCAGCGTGGATGAAAGCTTTAAGCCTGTGATAGAAGAACAGTTAAGCGTTCATCATGCCTCTTTCCCAAATACCACGATCCATGTTTCTTACAAATCTGAAGCAGCCTGTTTACGGGATTTGCAGTCTGATAGTACGCGCATGGTGATAGTGGCCAAAGGGTTGAATGAAAAGGAAGAGGAACTGTACAAAGATAACCTTGGATTTAAACCCACCTACGGCATACTGGCATATGACGCTGTAGTAGTGATCGTGAACAGGCAATCGAAAGACAGTGTGTTCACGATTGCACAGTTAAAAGATATTCTGAGCGGGAAAAATAAGATGCCGGCAGTGATGGATGGGAAAAATGCCACCAGCACGGTTCGTTACCTACAGGATAGTATCTTGCGGGGCACCCCGCTCGGTAGTAATGTAGTAGCTGCAGAAGGAAGTGAGAAAGTGATCGATGTTGTTTCCAATAACCCTAACCTGATCGGTTTTGTGGGCCTTAGCTGGGTAGGTGACAGCTATGACCGTAAACAACAGGCGTATCTAAAAAAGATACGCACGGCTTTAATTGAATGTGTTAAATGTGAAGAGAAAGAACTGTATGCAAAGCCTTCACAGGCATCATTGGCATATGGAGAATACCCATTGGCACGACCATTGTATTATATACTCAAAGAAAATTCTGCCGGCGTCGGAACAGGCTTTATGAACTTCATGAGCCTGGAAAGAGGACAGCTGATTTTTCGGAGATCGTTTCTCGTTCCGGCAAAAATGGGTTTCAACATGCGGAAAGGAGAGATAAGAGAAAAATAAAATGCAGATTGACACTATAATAATAAAAACTGAAAAATGAAGAAGACCGTTTCTCTGATGTTAACAGCAATGCTCGCTGTACAGTTTTTGATGGCC
Source organism: Bacteroidota bacterium (assembly GCA_040388475.1). Lineage (GTDB taxonomy): Bacteria > Bacteroidota > Bacteroidia > Chitinophagales > Chitinophagaceae > Sediminibacterium. The sequence continues at coordinate 195,041 of JAZKBT010000003.1, forward strand.
CAGGTACCAGCTGGGATCAAATTCCTGAATTATGAAAAGAACAAGAGTGCCAAAGAAGCATTTCAGAAAGCTTATGATGCCAATCCCAAAGATGCCCAGGCTATTTATTGGTTGGGCCAGTCTATGCTTACCAACGAAAGCGGTGAGGTTAGCAAAGAACAGATAGCATCTGCCAAAGAACTTTACCGGAAAGGTTTACAGGAAGTAGGCAGCGATCCATGGTTGCTCGTGGGCATGGGCCATGTTGAAATGCTTGAGAAAGGCGACATGAATTCTGTTAAACAGAAATTTGAGCAGGCTATTACTGCCAGTACCGAAACAAAAGGAAAGAATAAGGGAAAACCCAATGCCGATATATTAAATGCGATTGGCCGCGCGAATGCTTTTGTACCCCTCGGCTCAGGCGATCACGCGTATGCGATCGATAAACTGAAACAGGCCGCAGCGATTGACCTGACCAATCCCGATATCATGGTAAACATGGGTATCAACTACCTGAAAATGGGTGGTGAGAATGGCGGTGAAGCTGTAAAAGCTTACCAGGATGCAACAAACAGGGATCCAAAAAATGCAAGGGCGTTTTACCGTATCGGTAAGATCTACCAGAGCCAGAATAACAAGGACCTGTTCGAACAGAATTTTAATGCAGCAATTGCAGCTGATCCTGCATTTCCACCCGTATACCTGGCCTACTTTAATTACTATGCAAACAGGGATGTGAATGTAGCAAAAGAATACCTGGATAAGTGGGTTGCCAATGCAGATAAGTTACCTGAGAATGATCTCTATCTCGCAGATTACCTGTTCCGTGCAGGAAAAAATGCAGAATCAATTGCAAAAATAAAAGAGCTTGATGCTGTAGTAGGCATAAAAACATTGCCTAAACTGAATTTGTTATATGCATTGAACTACGATAGAACAGGTGATTCTGTGCAGGCTAAAAAATACCTGGCTGATTATTTTGCCAATAACCCTGTAGGAGATATCAATCCACAGGATTATGAGTTTGCAGTAAAAGTATTCTCTAAATTCCCGGGAAGTGAGAATGAAGCGATCGGTTATATCAATAAAGCGATTGCCAATGATACGTCTAAAGTAAACAAGATAAAATATATGGAGCAGGCAGCCGGCCTGTATGCCAAAGCTAAAATGTATCCACAACAGATTGAGTGGCTGCAAAAGATGCTTGCTTTGCGTGGAGGTGATTTGACTGAGTATGATATTTATACGCTTATGGTTGCGGCATTCAACGCAAAAGATTACACGCAAACGATGGATTTTGCCAGGAAGTATATGGTTACGTTCCCGACTAAAGCACAACCTTATTCGTTCTTTAAAAGAGCAGCTTTGGCTGCAGACCCCGATACTACCAAAGGTATCGCGGTTGCGGGCCTGATGTATCTTGATTCCGTGTATGCCGCTGTAGGCAAGGAAAAATATAAGCTGAGTATCCTCCAGAACCAGGGCTTTATTATCTATACTTATGGTAATATGCTCAATACTTTGAAGAAAAACTCCGAACTGAAACCACCTGCAACTGCAGATGCGCCTAAATCGGAAATACTTCTACAGTTCCTGGGCATTTGCCAGAAAGGAATTGACCTGTGTAACGATATAATAGCGACTTTTCCTGATCCTAATGACGCGAATAACAAATATGCAGTAGAGGCTAAAGCTGAGTTTCAGAAAAATATAGATTTCTATAGCAAGCCACAACCACCCAGGAGGCCAGGTGGCGGCAGTTCCGGCGGCGGTGCTAATGGTAAAGGCAAGTAAAAAATAAAAGAAAAAACTCCCCATAACCGGGGAGTTTTTCTTTTATATCCCTCACTACCGTATTTTTGCGCCACATTAACTGATTTTCATGAACTGGCTTTCTTTTTTGTTAGATGCAAGTGCGTCAAATTCTGCGGCCAATTACTTTCCGATAGGGGTACAACTGATCTTTGCGGCCGGTTTTGTAGCCACCATGATCGGTGTTTCCGCATGGCTGGGCCCTAAACGTAAAACAGCAGATAAGCTGGAAACATTCGCCAGCGGCATTGAAAGCCATGGAAATGCGCGCCAGCCGATGGCCATCAAATACTTCCTGGTGGCGATCCTTTTTGTGTTATTTGATGTGGAAGTGATCTTTTTCTACCCTTACGCGGTCAATTTCCGTGAATTGGGCTGGAACGGATTTGGTGCAGTATTAATGTTTGTAGCGTTCTTTTTAACAGGGTTCATCTATATCATTAAAAAAGGTGCCTTAACCTGGGAAGACTAGGGAGCAATTAATAATTAACAGTTAATAGTTAATAATTATAGGATAGCAGGCATGTGCAGAGATCATAATTATTAATTCTTAATTATTCACTTTTAATTAGAATTTATGTCACGTCCGGTACGTTTTAATATTCATCCGAGAGAAGCGAAATCAGCAGATGCGGTTGCATCTATAGAAGCACCTGAAGGATATGCAGGTGAAGGTTTTTTTACATCAAAACTTAGCGATGTCGTAGGGCTGGCCCGTAAAAATTCTTTATGGCCGTTGCCTTTTGCCACATCCTGCTGTGGTATCGAATTCATGGCAACCATGGGTTCGCATTATGACCTTTCAAGATTTGGTTCTGAACGTGTGGGATTCTCTCCGCGTCAATGTGATCTTTTAATGGTGATGGGTACCATTGCAAAAAAAATGGGTCCGGTTCTGCGCCAGGTTTATTTGCAGATGGCTGAGCCCCGTTGGGTAATTGCTGTGGGCGCCTGCGCATCAAGCGGCGGTATATTCGATACATACAGTGTTCTGCAGGGAATTGACCAGATCATCCCGGTAGATGTATATGTGCCCGGCTGTCCGCCAAGACCCGAAGCCATTCTTGACGGATTTATGAAAATACAGGAACTGGTAGGACAGGAAAGCATCCGCAGAAGAAACAGCGAGCAGTATAAGGCGCTGATGAATGGATACGGAATAGAATAGACGATCGTCCATGGTCAATAGCCCATGGATAAAACTAAGTATTTACTATGGACCATGGACTATGGACCATGGACAAAGAAAGAAAATGACCAACGAAACAATTCAAAAACGCTTAACAGAAAAATTTGGAGACGCTGTTTTCCAATTTGAAGATACCTATGGTATGCTCACGTTCGAAGCATCCAAAGAAAACAACCTTAAGATTTTGCAGTTCCTGTTTGAAGATGCCGAACTTAATTTCCGCTTTTTGACCGATCTGTGTGCGGTGAATTATCCAGATCAACCGGGTCGCGAATTGGCTGTGGTGTACCACCTGCATAATCTTAAAGAGAATATCCGTATCCGTTTTAAAGTGTTTACAAGTATTTCAGAACCCGATATTTTTACTGCATCCAAATTATTTTCAGCAGCCAACTGGATGGAACGTGAAACCTTTGATTTTTACGGTGTGAACTTTGTAGGGCACCCTAACCTGAAAAGAATATTGAATGTAGATGAAATGGATTATTTCCCTATGAGGAAAGAATATCCATTGGAGGATCAGACAAGAAGGGATAAGGATGATGAGATGTTTGGACGGTAGGATTTACGAATTAGCGGATTGCGGATTATAGAATTAAGAATCCGCCAATCCGCAATCCGCTAATCCGCAAATTGATGAATATGAGAATGTATTACTGGATACAGGCGAACAGAACAAAATGGTATGCGATCATAGCGATAGCAGCCTTGGCCCTGTTCATCTTTACCCAGTCAACAATGCTTCGCAATTTCTCATTAGGAGCTTTGCTGGGCGCAATGGTATATTTTATCATGATTCTTTTCAAAGCATTAAGGAATTGGAAGAAAGCTAAATAATGTAACAAAACAAAGAATGTCAGAGCAACATCATATCAAACTGCCGGAAGGTTCAATCGAGAAACAAACCACCACGTTGAACGTTGGGCCAACGCATCCGGCTACGCATGGTGTGTTCCAGAATATTATGGAACTGGATGGAGAACGCATTGTTTCTACTGAATCTACTGTAGGCTATATACATCGTGCATTTGAAAAAATTGCAGAACGCAGACCTTTATACCAGATCACACCACTAACCGACCGATTGAATTATTGCAGCAGCCCGATCAACAACATGGGCTGGCATTTAACCTGCGAAAAATTGTTAGGCGTTACAACGCCCAAGCGCGTTGATTATTTACGCGTGATCATTATGGAGCTGGCGCGTATCTCAGATCACCTGATCTGTAATTCTATTGTGGGTGTTGATACAGGTGCCTACACAGGCTTCCTGTACGTGATGCAATACCGCGAATTAATTTATGAAATATATGAAGAAGTATGCGGGTCCCGTCTTACTACTAATATTGGGCGTATTGGCGGTTTTGAAAGGAATTTCACTAATACAGCGTTCACGAAACTCGAGAAATTCTTAAAAGAATATCCGGCAGTCTTAAAAGAATTCGAGAACCTGTTCTCACGCAACCGCATTTTCATGGAACGCACTATCGGCACGGGTGGCATCAGTGCAGAACGCGCGTTGAACTATGGTTTTACAGGACCGAACCTAAGGGCAGCAGGTGTTGATTATGATGTTCGCGTTCACACGCCTTACAGCAGTTACGAAGATTTTGATTTTACCATACCGGTAGGAACTGCAGGTGATAACTACGACCGTTTCCTCGTACGCAATGAAGAAATGTGGCAGAGCCTGGGCATCATCCAACAGGCTTACCAAAAGATCCAGGAGTTCAAAGGAGAAGAAGCGGAAGTTTACCATGCCAATGTTCCTGAATATTACCTGCCTGAGAAAAAAGATGTGTACACAAAAATGGAAGCATTGATCTGGCACTTCAAAATCATCATGGGCGAAGTGGATATGCCGAAAGGAGAAGTATACCAATCGGTAGAAGGCGGTAATGGCGAAGTGGGTTATTATTTGATCAGCGATGGCGGCCGCGCACCGTTCCGTTTGCATTTCAGAAGACCTTGTTTTATCTATTACCAGGCGTATGCTGAATTGGTAACGGGAGGAATGTTGAGTGATGCAATTGTAACGATGAGCAGTTTGAATTTGATTGCAGGAGAAATGGATGCGTAATAATTAAAAATTAAAAAGTAAAAATTAAAAAGTAGGAAGTCGCTTTTGACTTTTGACTTTTAACTTTTGATTTTCTATGACGAAGTTTAACGATACACAATTAACAGAGTTCAACAGGCTCGTTTCACATTACCCGGAAGGGAAACAGAAAAGTGCGTTGTTGCCTGTTTTGCATTTGGCACAGGATACATTCGGAGGCTGGTTAAGCCCTGAAACGATGGATTATGTAGCAGAGCTTTTACAAATTGCACCGATAGAAGTGTATGAAGTAGCTACTTTCTACAGCATGTACAATCTGAAACCTGTTGGTAAGTATATGTTCGAGGTTTGTCAGACAGGACCATGTATGTTGAATGGCAGCGATAATATTGTTGCGTATATCACAGATAAACTCGGTATCAAACCAGGTGAAACAACATCAGATGGCATGTTCACTTTAAAAACAGTAGAATGTTTAGGCGCCTGCGGTTATGCACCGATGATGCAGTTGGGTAAGACATATCGTGAACACCTGACAAAAGAAAAAGTGGATTCGATTATTGATGAATGCAGGAGAACCGCAGCGAAGAATAATTAAAAAGTAAAAATTAAAAAGAAAAAAATTAGAGGTCGCCCATTTTTGACTTTTAATTTTTGACTTTTAACTTTTAAGATATGGGCGTAAAAATATTACTAGACAAAGCGCATGTTGAAGGCATCAGAACCTATGATGTGTACCGTCGTGAAGGTGGCTACCGTAGCGTTGAGAAAGCCCTCAAGATGGGTCCCGAAGCCATTGTTGAAGAAGTAAAGAAAAGCGGATTGCGTGGCCGTGGCGGTGCAGGTTTTCCTGCAGGAATGAAATGGGGCTTTATTGCAAAGCCTGAAGGTATTCCACGTCACCTGGTTTGTAATGCGGATGAAAGTGAGCCCGGTACTTTTAAAGACAGGTACCTGATGGAATTCTTGCCACACCTGTTGATCGAGGGCCTGGTTGTTTCTTCATTTGCATTGGGAAGTAACGCCACTTACATTTATATCCGTGGTGAATATGCATGGATCGTTGATATTTTAGAACACGCTATTGAAGAAGCGCGCGCACATAATTTTGTTGGAAAAAATATCCAGGGAAGCGGGTTCGATTGCGAGATCTATGTACATCGCGGAGCTGGTGCTTATATCTGTGGAGAAGAAACGGCACTCATCGAATCACTGGAAGGCAAACGCGGTAACCCTCGTATCAAACCACCGTTCCCCGCAATACAGGGTGTGTGGTTGAGACCTACGGTTGTAAACAATGTAGAAACATTAGCAGCTGTTGTTCCTATCATTAATATGGGTGGAGAGGAGTATGCCAAGATCGGCGTTGGAAAATCTACAGGAACAAAACTGATGTCGGCATGCGGTAATATCAACAAACCGGGTGTTTACGAAATCGATATGACCATCTCTGTAGAAGAATTTATTTACAGCGATGAATATTGTGGCGGTATACCCAATGGTAAACGTTTAAAAGCATGTATTCCCGGTGGATCGTCTGTTCCTATTTTACCGGCTAACTTATTATTGAAAACTGCAAAAGGCGAAACCCGTTACATGAACTATGAAAGTTTAAGTGATGGAGGTTTTGCAACAGGATCCATGATGGGTTCAGGTGGTTTTATTGTATTGGATGAAGATCAGTGTGTAGTTAAGAATACCTATACATTTGCGCGATTCTACCGCCACGAAAGTTGCGGGCAATGTTCACCCTGCCGCGAAGGAACCGGATGGATGGAAAAATTATTACTGCGCCTGGAAAATGGTGCAGGTAAACTAAGTGATATTGACCTGTTGTGGGATATACAAAGAAAGATAGAAGGAAACACGATCTGTCCATTGGGTGATGCAGCGGCCTGGCCCGTAGCAGCAGCCATCAGGCATTTCAGGGATGAATTTGAATGGCATGTATTACATCCTGATGAAGCAGTGAAAAGGAATTATGGATTGGCGCATTATGCGGATCCGATTCATGTTCCTGTTGGATAATTCAAAAATTCAAAAGTAAAAATTCAAAAATGGACGCTGAATTTGAATCTTTTGAATTGAATGAAGGAGAGAAGCCATATAACATCAGGCATAGATGTTTTTTCTTTTCGAAAGAAATTATAGTCTTTGTTGGTGACTGTAAGTATGATAGGATTTATAGTTCTTTATTCGATCAACTGGTAAGAAGCGGGACATCGATAGGCGCAAATGTGGTAGAAGGAAAAGCAAGCACTTTGAAGAAAGACTAGAAAAATTTCTTCGCAATTGCATTGAAGTCCGCAAATGAAACAAAGTATTGGTTATGTCTTATACGAGATACAATCGATGTTTCTAAACCAAAGGTGAACGAGTTGATCAAAGAAGCCGATGAAATATCAAAGATCATCGCTTCTATTATCGTAAACGCTAAATAGTCATTGTTAGGGTTCTAATTTTGACTTTTTAATTTTGAATTTTGACTTATGTCGGAACAACCATTATTTAAAGTAACCATCGACAACATCACGATAGAAGTACCGGCAGGCACTACTATCCTGAATGCTGCGCGCAAGATCGGTGGCGATGTGGCACCGCCTGCTATGTGCTATTACAGCAAACTGCAGGGTAGTGGTGGTAAATGCCGCACCTGTTTGGTAGAAGTAAGCAAAGGTTCTGAAAAAGATCCGCGCCCAATGCCAAAGCTGGTTGCCTCATGCCGCACCACGGTGATGGATGGGATGGAAGTAAAAAATATTACCAGCCCGAAAGTGTTGGATGCGCGCGCAGGAGTGGTTGAGTTTTTATTATTGAATCACCCGCTCGATTGCCCTATCTGCGACCAGGCCGGCGAATGTCATTTACAGGATCTGAGTTATGATCATGGTAAAGAAGGCACACGCTACGAGTTCCAGCGACGCACGTTTAAGAAACACGATATTGGTCCTTATATACAATTGCACATGACGCGTTGTATCCTTTGCTACCGTTGTGTATACGTGGCCGACCAGTTGACCAATAAAAGAGAACATGGTATTTTAGACAGGGGCGATCATTCGGAGATCGCAACCATGATTGAGAAAAGTTTGGAAAATGATTTTATCGGTAACGTGATCGATGTTTGTCCTGTAGGCGCATTAACTGATAGAACATTCCGTTTTAAAAACCGTGTATGGTTCTTAAAACCAATGGATGCGCATAGAGATTGCCCAACCTGCAGCGGTAAAGTAACATTATGGAACCGTGGTGATGAAGTGTTCCGTGTTACTGCGAGAAAAGATGAATGGGGTGAAGTAGAAAGTTTGGAAGATGGTAAACCCGCATGGATCTGTAACACCTGCCGTTTCGATAAAAAACACACAAGTGACTGGATCATAGAAGGACCAAGAATGATCAGCCGCCAATCGGTAATTTCGGCAGGACATTACCAGGGAAATATCGGTTTGCATAAACCAACAGAAATATTTGAAGCGGTGCATGCCGGAAGACAACCGAAAGTAATGCTCGACATTCATTCGGTGAGTGAAGTAAACAAACCCAATATCGAACTGAGTTTGATAGACGGACCGGCGCATTCAACAGATTTTAATCCGAATAAAGACTAATAGCTATATAACTCATGACTTTACTTGCTATAGACTGGATATTATTAATAGAGAAACTCGTACTCATTGCGATTATCGTATTCGCGAGCCTGGGTATTGCATTATATACCACTTTTGCAGAACGCAAAGTGGCAGCGGTTTTGCAGGACAGACCCGGTCCCAATCGTGCGGGGCCCTTTGGCCTGTTACAACCTTTTGCAGATGGGTTGAAACTGATCATGAAAGAAGAGATCATTCCGAACACATCCAATAAATTTCTTTTCATACTCGGTCCTGGTTTGGCAATGACGGCCGCGTTGATGAGTTGTGCTGTTATTCCATGGAGCAGCCATGTAGAAATGTTTGGAAGGAGCATTGATCTGCAGGTGGCCGATATCAATATCGGGATCTTATATGTATTTGGTGTGGTGAGTATGGGTGTATATGGTATCATGATCGGCGGATGGGCATCGAATAATAAATTCTCTTTGATGGCCGCCTTACGAGGCGCATCACAGGCCATCAGTTATGAACTGGCGATGGGATTGTCATTGATCGCAGTGTTGATGATCTCTGGCTCATTGAGTTTGAAAACGATCGTTGAACAGCAGATGTCTGGTCATTTATGGAACGTGGTTTACCAACCATTAGGCTTTATAATATTTTTCATTTGCGCCATGGCTGAGTGTAACCGAACACCATTTGATCTTCCGGAAGCGGAGAATGAATTGAACTTTGGTTATCACCAGGAGTATTCGTCAATGAAACTGGGTTTTTATTTGTTTGCTGAGTACGTGAATATGATCATGAGCAGCGCCATCATGGCTTGCCTGTTCTTTGGCGGGTACGATATTCCGTTCTTAGATGAAAGTACACTCGCACCAAACATTGCAGCGATATTAGGTGTGGGCGCATTGTTAACCAAGATCGTGATATTCATCTTTATCTTCATGTGGATCCGCTGGACCATCCCGCGTTTCCGTTATGACCAGTTGATGAATTTGGGCTGGAAGAAATTAATACCATTGGCATTGGTGAATATGTTGATCACGGGAGCGGTAATATTGTATTTACAAAAATGATTGACGGATTGCAGATTGGCGGATTAACGAATTCGAATCCGCCAATCCGTAATCCGCTAATTCGATAATTGAATTGTATGCAGGCATTAACAAACAGAGCAAGAACGGTAAGTAAAAAGCCCATGAGTTTCATGGAGCGTTTGTACCTGCCGGCTATTTTTAAAGGCATGGCTATTACATTCAGCCATATTTTTAAGAAGCAACCAACCATCCGTTACCCGGAACAAAAGAGGCCGTTCAGCCCTGTGTTTCGCGGATTGCATGTGTTGAACCGTGATGAAGAAGGACGTGAGAATTGCACGGCCTGTGGCTTATGCGCAGTTGCATGCCCGGCAGAAGCCATCACCATGGAAGGTGCAGAACGTTTACCCGGCGAAGAAAATAAATACCGTGAAGAGAAATACGCAGCCAAATATGAGATCAATATGCTGCGTTGCATTTTCTGTGGTTTGTGCGAAGAAGCGTGCCCGAAAGACGCGATCTATTTAAGTGAAACTTTTACACCTGCAGATTTCAGCCGTAAGAGTTTTATTTATGGAAAACAGGACCTGTTAATACCAGATCCAAAAACTGAGCCTGAAGCGTTTGCAAAAGCGCGCGGGGAACATGAACCAACTACGGCGAAGCCGAATTAATAATTAGTAGTTAATAATTAATAATTGGGCGACCGGTTTTTAATTATTAACTATTAATTACTAACTATTAATTAAAAATATGAGTACGACCGAAATATTATTCTTCTTCCTCTCCGCGCTTGCTGTCTTCTGTGCTGTTATGGTATTGGTGAGCAAGAACCCTGTGCACAGCATATTATGGTTGATCATGGTGTTCATGGCCATATCAGGACATTATGTTTTAATGAACGCACAGTTCCTTGCGATCGTTAACCTGATTGTGTATGCAGGTGCTATTATGGTATTGTTCCTCTTTGTGATCATGTTGATGAATCCCAATACAGAAACAGAACCACGTAAACATATCTGGATGAAATTCGCCGGTGTTATTTCTGGCGGATGTTTTTTATTAATGCTGGTATCGCTCACACGCCAGGCGGTTGAAATGGGCGGAAGAAATGTAATGATGTCTGGTGGAAATATCGGGTTGATCAAAAATCTCGGAAAAGCATTGTTCAGTGATTATGTAGTGCCGTTTGAAATTACCAGCGTATTGTTCTTAAGCGCGATGGTGGGGGCTGTTGTAATAGGAAAAAAGTAATTAACGCTAAACGCGGAAGGGTAACGCTGAACGCCAAGGCAAGTCATAATATTTAAACATTGCGCTCCGCGTTAAGCGTTTCGCATTAAGCTTATAAAAAATGCCGATACAATATTATATCTATTTCTGTTTAACCTTATTCAGCATTGGTATTGTTGGCGTGTTAACGCGCCGTAATGCCATTGTTGTATTTATGTGTGTTGAGCTGATGTTGAATGCAGTCAATCTTTTACTGGTTGCTTTTTCAAAAATGCACCACCAGGTTGGACTTGGTGCAGATGGTGCTGCATCACAGGCGGGAATTGACGGACAGTTGTTTGTATTCTTTATTATGGTGGTAGCCGCAGCAGAAGTAAGTGTGGGACTGGCCATCATTGTAATGATGTATAGAAATACGCATTCGGTAGATATTAATTTTTTGAACAGATTGAAAAACTAAAAATGCGAAACGCCTAACGCGAAACGCTCAACGCAAATCAGTGTTCAGCGTTAAGCCTTCAGCGTTAAGCCTTCAGCCTTAGAATATGAGCAAACTTGTTTTTTTAGTTCCCTTATTTCCCCTGCTGGGATTCCTGGTTAACGGACTGGGTAGGAAGTCGATGTCCAAATCATTGGTAAGCGTGGTGGGCAGCGGAGCAATTCTTGCATCATTCGTTGTGAGCCTGTTGTTATTCTTTGATGTGAAAGCAAATGGCGGAGCCGTTAGTACATTGTTTAATTTTATTGATGTTGATGGGTTCAAAATACCTTTTGCATTCCAGGTTGACCAGTTGTCTTCTTTGTTCCTGCTGATCATTACAGGTATTGGATTTTTGATCCATCTCTATTCTTCTGCTTACATGCATGAAGAAGAGCCGCAGCATTTTGGCCGCTACTTCGCTTACCTGAACCTGTTCGTATTCTCTATGTTGCTGCTGGTAATGGGCGCCAACTATGTGATCATGTTTATCGGTTGGGAAGGTGTTGGTCTATGTTCTTATTTGCTGATTGGTTTCTGGTTCAAAAACAACAACTATAATTACGCCGCGCGCAAAGCTTTTGTGATGAACCGTATTGGTGATCTTGGTTTCCTGCTTGCAGTGTTCTGGCTATTATTCAAATTGGGAACGGCAACGTATGGTGAAGTATTTACAGCAGCCAATTTGGCCAAACTCAGTTCATTCGATATCACGGCTATTACCATGTTGTTGTTTGTAGGTGCAATGGGTAAGAGTGCGCAAATTCCTTTGTACACATGGTTGCCTGATGCAATGGCGGGCCCTACACCTGTATCTGCCCTGATCCACGCAGCCACCATGGTTACAGCAGGTATCTATATGATCGCACGCAGTAATATTTTATATACGATGGCACCCGCAACGCAAACATTGGTTGCTGTGATCGGTTTGGCCACAGCCATCTTCGCGGCCACCATCGCATTGAAACAAAATGATATTAAAAAAGTATTGGCCTACTCAACAGTGAGCCAGTTAGGCTATATGTTTTTAGGATTAGGCGTCGGTGCATATACCGGTGCAGTATTCCATGTAATGACGCACGCTTTCTTTAAAGCATTGTTATTCCTTGGTGCTGGTTCTGTTATTCATGCCATGCACCATGAACAGGATATCCGTAAAATGGGCGGACTAAAAAAACACATGCCTGTTACGCATCTTACTTTTTTACTTGCGTGTTTGGCTATTGCAGGTATTCCCCCATTCTCAGGTTTCTTTTCAAAAGACGAGATCCTTACCGCTTCTTATGGTGTGAGTCCTTTGTATTATTATATAGGTGTTGCGGGTGCTTTAATGACCGCTTTTTATATGTTCCGTTTATACACGCTTACTTTCCTTGGAAAATTCCGTGGTACACATGAACAGGAACACCATGTGCATGAGAGCCGATGGCAAATGACAGTACCGTTGATCGTTCTCGCGATACTTTCGGTAGTTGGTGGTTTAGTGGGTATACCAGAAGTATTTGCAGAACATGCACACAGCCTGGAACATTTTCTTGCACCCATTTTTGCCGAATCAGCAAAAATGGCAGAACATCATCATCTCGAAGCATCACAGGAATATTTGATGATGGGAGGTTCAACACTCGCCATCATTATCATGATCGTGTTTGCCGTTAACAGGTATAAGAAATACCAGGCAACAGAAGCGGAGAATGCAGGTGTATCAAAGCTGTTGGAAAACAAATGGTACATTGATGAATTGTATGATGCAGTGATCGTAAACCCATTGAATGCATTGGCAGGGTTCTTCAAAAACATCATTGAAAAAAGTGGCATCGATGGATTGGTAAACGGCGTTGGCAGGATGGTGAGTTATGGCTCGAGACAATTAAGACTATTACAAAGTGGCCAGGTAGGAAATTATATTTTGATCATGGTATTGGCCATGGTGGTATTTTTCCTGATATGGTTCAATGACAATACTATTGTGCAACTTTTCAATAAACTATTTTAAACTGCTTGTTGCGTAAAGAAAGAATATGATCCCTGTTTTTCTCATATTGATCCCATTGGTTGCCGGACTGGTTAGTTTCTTTTTAAAGGAAGCTAAAACAGCAAAGGCATGGTCGTTATTCGCATCACTGGTAATACTGGCTGTTGCAGTAACCGGTATCTTTTTCCTGCACGGTGCAAACCTGTTCTATGATGTTCCATGGTTATCAGAAATGGGCAGCCGTTTCAGCCTGCTAACAGATGGTATGGGTAAAATGTTATTGCTGTTAACTACGATTTCGTTCCCTGTTATTTTTATCGCTACCTATCATAATGACTATAAAAACCCCGGAAGTTTTTATGGGTTAATGTTGCTTGCACAGGCCGGATTGATCGGAGTATTTGTAGCGGGTGATGCATTATTGTTTTATTTCTTCTGGGAACTTGCACTGATCCCTGTTTATTTTCTCTGTTCCTTATGGGGTGGGGAAAAAAGGATCGCAGTTACTTTTAAATTTTTTATCTACACATTCATTGGCTCTTTATTAATGCTGGTGGGTATTTTATATCTCTATTACCAAACACCAGATCACTCTTTTGCCTTACAGTCTTTTTATAATCTCAAACTGAGTATCGGATCGGAAAGATTTATCTTCTGGTTATTCTTTATTGCGTTCGCGATTAAAATGCCGGTGTTCCCTTTCCATACCTGGCAGCCTGATGCATACGAGCAATCGCCTACATCTGTTACGATGGTGATGAGTGGAGTAATGGTTAAGATGGGAATTTTTGCAGCGATACGCTGGCTGCTACCGATCTTCCCGAATGCGTCTTTACAATTTGCAAATATCATTATCATACTTTCTGTTACCGGCATGCTGTATGCTTCATTGATCGCTATACGGCAGGATGATATCAAACGTTTGATCGCCTATTCATCCATTGCACACATCGGTTTGATGTGCGCTGCCATCTTTGCAAATAATAAAACAGGCATGGAAGGCGTGATGATCCAGATGTTCAATCACGGTGTAAACGTGATCGGTCTGTGGATCGTTGCAGACACCATAGAACAGCGGCTTGGTACACGTAAATTCAGCGAACTCGGTGGCCTGGCACAGAAAGCGCCTGCATTGGCTATCCTGCTGGTAGTAATGTCGTTTGCCAACATTGCATTGCCTTTGACCAATGCATTTGTTGGAGAGTTTCTTATGTTCAATGGGTTGTTCCGGTATAATATATGGATGGCGGCAGCGGCTGGCGTGAGTGTGATTCTCGCGGCAGTATACACGCTGAATATGGTTCAGAAAGTATTGTATGGAAATACGGTTGAGAGAACCGCCAATGCAACAGAGATCAGTGGCAATGTAAAATGGATACTGGTAGTGCTTGTGATCATCGTGATCGCATTAGGTGTTTACCCGCAGCCGATGATCGATATGACAAAAGATACCGTGCACGCGATATTGTATAACCGTTAATGTTTGAAATAATCCCGCTGTAAGCGGGACCAAGATAAGTTTTATGAATGCAATCATAGTTTCTGCTTTACTGGGTGTAGTGATGATGTTCAGCGGCATCTTTACAAAGAACAGATCAACGTATACCGCTATTGCGGTAGCGGGTTTGGTATTGCTGTTAGCAGCGAACCTGTTGAACACTTATGGGATATATGTGTTGCATATCGATACACATTCCCTGCTCAGCTTTGAACAGTTTGGCATGTTCTTTAATTCCATAGCCATTGCTGCCACACTCATTTATGTTTTATTGAGTGGAAAAGCCATTGAGAAAATGGGTGTGAATGTGGCGGACCATTATGCTTTGATCTTTTTTGTATTGTGTGGCGTTTCCATACTTTCTTCTTTTAACGGGTTACTGATGTTGTTTCTCGGTATCGAGATCATGTCCATCCCATTGTATATTCTTACCGGAGCCGATAAACGCAACCTGAAAAGCAACGAAGCTTCTTTGAAATATTTTTTGATGGGGGCATTCTCTACCGGCATCATGCTGATGGGTATCACACTGATTTATGGTGGTACAGGAAGCTTTACATTAGGCATTGATAAATCACTGAGTTCCGGTGGATTGATACCCCGCACTTCTTTTCTTGAGATCGCGGGTATGATCCTCCTGTTTGTATCCATGTGTTTTAAAGTATCCGCAGCGCCATTTCATTTCTGGACACCAGATGTATACGATGGTGCGCCCGGTGTGTTTACCTCTTTCATGGCAACCATTGTGAAGGCAGCAGGGTTTATTGCCTTTATTCGTTTATTCGATCAACATACATTAGGGTTAGGCGTAACCTGGAAATTATTGCTCGGGTTTGTGATCGTAGCAACCTTGCTTATCGGTAATATTACTGCGGTGTTCCAGCAAAGCGTTAAGCGGATGCTTGCCTATTCCAGTATCGCACAGGCAGGTTTTATGATGTTTGCTTTGTATGCCGGAAATGATATGGCGAAAGAAGGAATTCTTTTATACGCATCAGCCTACTGTCTTGCTACTATTGGCATTTTCTCAGTACTGATCAAAATGAAGGATTATACATTTGATGGTTTTAACGGCCTTGCAAAAACGCAACCTGTGTTAGCACTGGCTACAACCATCTGTCTTCTTTCACTCGCGGGTATTCCTTTAACAGCGGGCTTTTTTGCCAAATATTATATGCTCGCAGCTGTAGTAAAAACCGGGAGCTCTCTCGGCCTTGTAGTGATAGCGGTTCTGTTTGCCGCGGTAAGCGTTTACTACTATTTCCGTGTTATCCAGGCGATGTATTTTAAAGAGGGAGAAGCGGAAGCAGAAGATGTGACTACCCCTTATAAAATTGGATTATTGCTTTTAGCAGGTTTTATTATACTGACAGGCATTTTCCCTTCGATTATATTGAACTGGTTTTATTTTTAGACAGCTGCGAGCTATGAGCCTTGAGCTGTGAGCCCGCACTTCAGATAAAAGAGACGTACCAGGAATTAAGTAGAGGCTACGAACTTTCGGAACCGCTCACGGATCGCGGCTCATAGCTCACAGCTTTTCTCTATCTTTAAGGCTCAACACTCACCCCATGACCACCCTCGATTCCCTTTCACTCGCATGGCGTACGGTTCGCAGCAATAAATTGCGTACAGGGATTACTGTAGCCATCATCGCGTTTGGGATCATGGCGCTGATCGGCATCATTACGGCGATAGAGGCAATGAACCAGAGTTTGAAAGAAAGCTTCTCATCCATGGGTGCCAACGCATTCAACATACGTTATAAAGAATCAAGGGCGCGTATGGGGGGGAATGGAAATGACGACTTAAAAAAAACAAGACGTGGACTTAAAGAAAAAAAATCCAATCTTGGCAAACCCATTCGCCGCGAAGAAGCAGAGTTCTTTAAAGCCAATTATAATTTCCCGGGTTCACAGGTAAGTATTTACCGGAGAGGACCAGGTGCACAGGAAATTCATTACGAAGAAAAAAAGACAAACCCGCAGATCACTTTATGGGGTGGCGATGAAAATTATTTAGCGGTGAATGGTTACACGATCAATGTTGGCCGAAACCTGAACACACTTGATGTAGAAAGCGGCCGCAGTGTTTGTTTGATGGGAAGTAATGTAGCTGTTAAATTGTTCGGTGATAAACCCGAAAAATGTATTGATAAAGTAATAAGGGTAGGAAGCCTTCCATACCGCGTGGTAGGATTATTAAAACCCAAAGGATCGAGTGCCATGATGCGGCAGGATGATATGCTGCTCACATCCTACACTAACGTAAGACATTTTCAGAACGCCAACCCTTCCTATATGGTTGGTGTGATTGTAAGCAACGTAAATCAACTGGATGTATCCACAGATGAAGCTACTTCTGTATTTCGTGCTGTAAGAAAGCTGGAGCCCACAGAAGAAGTAAATTTCGTGATTGAACGCAGTGATAAGTTTGCTGAAATGTTCATCGGTTTTTTAAGCAGCATCACGGGCTCAGCAGGTGCCATCGGATTGATCACATTGATCGGTGCTGCAATCGGCTTAATGAATATCATGCTTGTTGCGGTTAACGAACGAACCAAAGAAGTAGGACTGATCAAAGCCATCGGTGGCAAACGCAAAAATGTACGTCAGCAATTCTTATTCGAAAGCCTGATCATCAGTTTACTTGGTGCACTCTTCGGAATTGTGCTCGGGGTACTGGTGGGAAATCTTTTCTCTATTGTGCTAGGTACCGGCTTCGTGGTTCCATGGGGCTGGGTGGTTACCGGAATTATTATCTGTTCCGCAGTTGGTCTTGCAGCCGGTATTTATCCTGCCATGAAAGCTGCGCGCTTGAACCCGATAGAGGCGTTGCGATATGAATAGTTGCTGGATGCTGGTTGGCAGATGACAGATCACCATTTCGGTTTTATCTGACAACTAGCAACTATCATCCGTCATCCAACCTTTATCTTTTAAAAAACAACTTCAACTTATCATTGATATAATACATAATATCCGCCTCGCTTGTATTATGTCTTAGCCAATTAACAGTGGGCCTGTATAGCTGCATGAACTGTTGCAGTTCTTCTCCTTTTAAATTGCTGTACCTGGTAACAAGCGATGCAGGGAAACGGTAATTGATATAGGCTTCCTTTTCATTCTCTTCAAAAAACTCAAATGCTTTGCGTTTTGCTTTTTCACGTTTTGAAAAACGATCTAGGTTCAAAGCAATACCCGCGCCGGAGTTTGCTGCCGCGATGGTTGGGATCTTATAATCAACATCACCCAGAAAATCTTTTCTTCTTTCAATACTGTCTAACTGGTAACGGCTCATACCTCTTGTTCTTACCGTAACATTCCCGAGGTTATGCGCCAATGGCGATAAATATAAGTCCAGGGTATCCTGTAAAAGAAATTCTTTGTTGTAATGAATGGTATCGAAATGATAACCGATCGCAGCGAAAGAAAGCACCTGGTTCTCGGTCAGTTCAATTCTAAAACGACCCGTGGCACTTGTCATTACGGTGGTATTGGTATTCAGGTTGGTTACACTCGCCAATACGATCACTTCATGCGTAATACTGTCTCTCAAATAACCCCATCGTTCTTTCTTTCCCTGTGCACTCGCAAATAGTGTGGTAAAAAGAATCACTAAACAAATACCATATCTCATATAAAAAAACTTTGCGCAAAGTTACGTCAGGGCGCAGGGTTAATTAGTAATTTATAGTTAATAGTTAGTAATTAAGCCTATGGCAGAAGCTTCTCAAATCACCATGTCTTCGGAATAGATACATAAAAAACCCCCACAATACTGTGGGGGTTAACATCATATTTAAATCCGTAAAATCCGTGATCGAAATCAGTGATCTTATTTAGGATCCAGTGCTTTCTTGATCTTTTCAGACAAATCCTGTAAATGTACTTTGCTCATGCGGTCAGTTGCACTTGCAGCGGCAGCGGTTACTTGTCCTTTTAGTTGTACGAGTTGTGCGCGTGCAATGCTCGATACATCACTGTTTTCAGTTAAACCGGAACGGTAAGGGTTAGGTCGTCCGCCTGCTGGCTGGCCAAAACCTGCCGGAGCTGCAGCAACTTCTTTAGGGTTCAGGATATCATTCAGTTTGTCTACATAACTTTTCTGTAGTGTTCTCCTGTAAACATCAATAGCCTTATTGGTTTTCAGTTCACTAAACAGATCGGTCTGCAGATCATTCAACATATCCAAACCACTATACGCTTTCTCAGCGCCAAAACGCTCAACAGAGAATTGCATGCGGTTGATCCTGTCTGGCGACATTACACTCGCCAATGCACCTTCCTGTGCAGAAACGATCGGGTCTACTGATCCCGGTGCATTGATCTTGTTCCAGATATTTTTTTCGATCAGCCATTTTGGTGTCTGGAATAAATTCCTGTTCATATAAGCCAATGCTTCTTTCTGTCTTGCTTTTGGCACTACTTCATAAACGGCTTCATTCTGTTCATCAGAATGGAAGGTTTCATAAACACCACCGATGTTACGTGTAACATGGCCGGCATAACGACGGAACTGTCCAAGCAGTTGTCCATACATTTCGTTGATATTATCAGCGAGTGCGCCTTCTTCATTTGTCCACTCAGGAAGTTTTTCAAGGATACGTTTCAGGTTCTTGATACCGTATTCACTTGCCACCACTGCGTTATCACTTAAGTCTTCGCTCTGGCTTCTTGGATCAGCGGTGTTGCCCTGCTCGTATGTACCAAACCAGTTACGTGGATTGCTTTTTAAAGCATCGATGATCAGCTTGTTGCTGTTCTTTTTTTCTTCTTCTTCATTAGCACCGGCAATATATCCATAACCCCAACGCATAGCCCATTTATCGTAATCGCCGATGCGTGG
The DNA here is from genome assembly GCA_040388475.1 of Bacteroidota bacterium. GTDB lineage: Bacteria > Bacteroidota > Bacteroidia > Chitinophagales > Chitinophagaceae > Sediminibacterium. The sequence goes on from JAZKBT010000003.1 coordinate 214,745, forward strand.
GTATAAACCTGCTTTGGTGATATTATCTTCCGGCTGTGCCACGTAGTTGAAACGTGCATAGTCCATGATAGAAGCGGTGTGACCATTGGCTTCAACCCATGCTTTATCGCGGAGTTTTTCTACCGGTGTCTGGCTGCTGCTTCCCATGTTGTGGTAAAGACCCAATGTGTGTCCAACCTCGTGTGATGAAACAAAACGGATCAGGTCGCCCATCAGGTCATCACTGAATTTCATGCTTCTTGAGCGTGGGTCAACGGCAGCGGTCTGTACCATATACCAGTCGTGTACCAGTTTCATTACGTTATGGTACCAGCCGATATGGCTCTCCAGGATCTCGCCACTGCGAGGATCGTGAACGTTTGGTCCATAAGCATTTTCAGTGCTTGATGCGAAATAACGGATCACGGAATAACGCGCATCTTCCATGCTCATAGTGGTATCGCTCGCGGGCCATTCTTTAGCCATGATCGCGTTTTTGAAACCTGCTTTTTCAAAAGCAGCCTGCCAGTCGTTCACACCCAGTATCAGGTGTTTTCTCCATTGTTTCGGAGTAGCCGGGTCGATATAATAGATGATCGGTTTTTTAGGTTCAACCAGTTCACCGCGTTTCCATTTTTCAACATCTTCGTCTTTTGGCTCCAGTCTCCAGCGAACAGCAAATTCTTTGCTTTCCACTTTCTGTTGTGCGTCGCCAAACATGGTGTAGTCTTCTGTGAAGAAGCCAACTCTTTTATCAGCGAGTCTTGGTTTCATTGGTGTTTCAGGGAGCAGCAACAAAGAGGTGTTCAGCTCAATGGTAACCGCACCTGCAGAATTTGCTGCAGGAACCGAAGTACCACCGCCGCCACCACCCGGTGCAGCAGGAGCACCGCCACCTGTTGAATAGGTCTTAACGGTTTTCACTTCAATATTGACAGGATAGCCGGCGATCTTTTGGATAAAAGATCTGTCAGTTGCCAAAGGCCCGAGGCCGAGGCTTCTTTTCACATTGGCATTGATGCTAACTACCTGGTTGTCGTTCTTGAAGAAATCGGTTACTTCTACTACCACGCCGTTGTTGTCAGGAGACATAGCAGCGATAGGGAAAGCAGCAGTGATCGCATTCAGGTTAGAAGTAGAGATCGCTTTGTAGATATCATCTTTCTGATCGGCTGTATTGATCAGTGTAATTACCCTGAGGAATATGTTGTTGCTAGGTCCTTTTTCAAAAGCCAGTGTTTGCTGGTTGGCGATTTCGCCACCATATACACCACGTCCGCCACTAACCGTAGGTACTTTCACATAACGGGTTACAGAAAGGATCTCACGGTTCAGCATTGCATTGGGGATCTCGAAATAATACTTGTCTTCGACCCTGTGAACGGTGAACATGCCTTTTGTGCTCACAGCCTTATCTGTGATCACTTCCTTGTAGGGTCTTGGCCCTGTTCTTACTGCTGGCAAACCAGCCCCGGGTCCACCTCTTTGGTTGCCGCCGGCAGTACGGGATGAGTCTCCCTGTGCCATAGCCATGGTTCCCGCCAATAGTGCAACGGCTAATAGTTGTTTTCTCATAATCAGTATAATAATGGTTTTTGAATAATTTTTAAAGATAAGGCACCCGTTGAAAAAAAGGCACATTTTATTGAATAGTAGTACGAATGGTGAAAAGGTGTTTTTAGTCGGTGAAAAGTGTTGGAGGGCGTTTGTTTTAAGCAGTATCTTTCGCCCCCTGAAAAAAAGCAGGGCGCATACAAAAAGTTCACAAAAATCTAAATTGGCAGCTTTCAATAAAAGAGTTATTTTGTATTCCCTTTTTTAACATTTTGAAACATTGTTTTGTTTTTTCAAAACAATTTTCAGTAGAATTGCGGGAACAAATTTTTTAAATCAACTGTAATTTTTAAAAAACCAAAAATCAATTGAATCATGGCTGA
>JAZKBT010000004.1:0-19330 GCA_040388475.1 Bacteroidota bacterium
CTTTCAAAATCGATACGGTTCAGATCCAATACCTGGTCGCCATTGAGGGTTCGCTTCAATAAAATCTTGATAATGGGAAGGTATTTGCTCCAGATCTGTGTATACATGAGGACTCTTTAGATGAATGTATTTGCCGTTTTTGGCTGTAAAATCTACTGCAAAGGTGCATTATTTATGGCCGAAAAACGAATTTGGTTTTGAGCGCGACGGAAGAGGCACAAAATTCCTGCCAAAGGAGGGGAAAGTTGGATACTGGATACTGGATTCTGGTTGTTTAACATCCAGCCGCTAGTGTCCAGCATCCAGTGTCCAGACTTATCTTCGCCTCTATGACAAATATCGACAGTGTAGAACTACAACAGGTCATCGTTCACAAAGTGGGTAATCCAACAAGAGGTGAGGCATTGAAATTATCAGCCAATCCATTAACCTTAAATGATGAGATCGTACGGGGCCTGCTGGCCAAATACTTCCTGGGGCCGTTCAATGAACATGAACAATACCGGTTCACACATATCAGTGACCTGGAGATGAACGAGGTATATCATTATGTAACAGAAATGTTCGATAACCCAAAACAGTTCACCAAACAAAGTGTGCAACTGGCGCAGTTCCTTTACAGCAAAAGCACACATGCCAAAGTAAAAGAAGGTGAATTGTACGTGGTGCATTTTAACAATGTTCCTTTCGGTACAGAATATACAGAAGCGATCGGCATCTTTAAAAGTGAAACAAAAGAGACCTTCCTCAAAGTATTTCCGCATGGCGAGAATTGGGAAGTGATTGCGGAGGACGGGATCAACATCAATAAACTGGATAAAGGCTGCCTGGTATTTAAACAGAACCGCGCCGAAGGGTACGTGGTTTGCGTAGTAGATAATACCAATAAACAAAACGATGCCCAATACTGGGTAACCGATTTTCTACAGGTAACGCGCTGCGCCAACAGTTACCATCACACCGATGCGGCATTGGGCATGTGTAAATTATTTATCAGCAATGAACTCGCGGAAAAATTTGATGTAAACAAAAGCGAGCAGATAGACATGCTTAACCGTAGCATGGAATATTTCAAAACAAAAGACGAATTCAAATTCAATGAATTTGCAGAAGAGGTATTGCATCATCCCGAAGTAATAGACAGCTTCACACAATACAAACAAACCTATGAAGTAGCGCGACAGGTAAGTATAGAAGATGAATTCGACATCCATTTATCTGCCGTAAAAAAACAGGAACGCGTTTTTAAAAGCGTATTAAAATTGGATAAGAATTTTCATGTTTATATCCATGGCCGCCGCGACCTGATTGAAAAAGGGTATGATGAAATGACCGGCAAACACTACTACAAATTGTATTTTGATCAGGAGTCGTAATTGTTTCAATAAGAGCTATAAGAGAAAAAGAGTGTAGTAAGAGAGCTTCCTCTTTTGTTCCTTTTCTCTTATAGCTCTTATTGAAATTTTCAGATTACTTCCGCTTCCCGAATATTTTAGTTAAGATAGAACCTTCCTCTAAAGACAACTCTTCTAGATCCCTTTTGTAATCATACTGCAGATCCTCATGAAGCGACTTCAAAGCCGCGTTGATCTTTTTGATCTGTGCGAGGTATAAATTATGTAACACCGTGCTCCTTTGAATATTCGGAACGATCTCTTTCATCCTCTGGCAGAAATAAATCACCAATGCCACTTCCGCCTGTTTGGATCCCGTGTATTTGATGTATTTATTGGTGATGCGTAAGATCTTGCGCAGGCTTTTTTTAGTGAGATAGGTTGTGTTTTTTGGTAATTCAGCAAACCCTTCATCTATCAAAGTCTTTACACTGTCGATATAAGCTTCTTCATTATGTGCTTCAAATAAAAGATAGGTGAGCAGTTCTTTATTTTCTTTTTTAAACTTAGCCAGCCGCAGGCACAGGTCCAGTAATTTATTTTGACTGGTTTCCTGCAGTTCCTGTTTTAAATCCTGTATCGAAGCCGTTTTCATAGCTGCAAGTTAAAAGGAAATCCAATTGCCACAGAATACACAGATTTACACAGAACAATCTGTGCAAATCTGTGTATTCTGTGGCAATAAATAAACTCTATGATTTACTTTCGGGATATGCCATTTGATACCTCTCAGCCTCATCCCGAATTACTACTCGAATTGGTGACCATGCGAATGCCCTTCGGCAAATACAAGGACCGCCTGCTCTGCGATCTCCCCGACCATTATCTCGAATGGTTCCAACGAGAAGGATTTCCTAAAGGGAAACTGGGCATCTTGCTGGAAACAATGCATGTCATCAAACTGAATGGCCTCTCGTATTTATTAGATCCGCTGAAAAAAAGGTAACGCTAGCATTGTTTTACATGTTGAATGCTAAATTGTAAATGAATATCCCTAATTCAACATTTAGCATTTAACATTTAAAATAAACCCGCGGAGGTTTCTTATATTCATACTCAACTAATAATCCTATCCCATGAATACATCCCGCCGCTCATTTATCCAAAGAACAGCTATTGTACTTGCAGGCAGTTCTGTTTTTTCAAAACAGTTACTTGCTGCCGCAGCGCCTAAAACGATCACGGGTATTCAACTGTATTCCGTTCGTGATGAAATGAAAAAAGATCCATTGGCAACCCTGAAAGCATTGGCTGATATGGGTTACAGGTATGTAGAGCACGCAAATTATATCAACCGGAAATTCTACGGCTTTAATGCCACCGAGTTTAAAAAGATTTTAGATGGCCATGGAATGAAGATGCTGAGCGGTCATACAGTAATGGGCAAGGATCATTGGGATGCATCTAAAAAAGAATTCACCGACGCATGGAAATATACAGTAGATGATGCGGCTACCGTAGGACAGGAAATCGTGATCAGCCCATGGTTGGATGAGAACCTGCGCAAGACCTACGACGATATGAAACGATACATGGAGGTCTTTAATAAAAGCGGGGAACTGTGTAAGAAATCAGGAATGCGTTTTGGTTATCATAACCACAATTTTGAGTTTACGGTATCATTGAACGGTAAAAAAGTATACGACATCATTTTAGAAGAAACCGATCCTTCGCTGGTTGTTCAGCAACTCGATATGGGCAACCTGTATGGCACCGGCGCAGATGCCTACGATATCATCAAAAAACATCCTGGCAGGTTTGTATCTCTGCACGTGAAAGATGAGATCGCGGTCAAAAAAGGAGAAGAGATCATGACCGGCAGTTATGAAAGTACTATTTTAGGAAAAGGGGTTGCCAAAACAAAAGCTGTAACCGATCTCGGGAAAAAATCAGGCGGCACTTTGCATTTTATTATTGAGCAGGAATCATACCAGGGTAAAACGCCGTTGGACTGCGTGAAAGAGGACCTGCAGATCATGAAACGCTGGGGCTATTGATTTCAATAAGAGAAGACAAGAGAAAAAGAGTGTAGCAAGAGAGATCCCTCCTGTTACACTCTTTTTCTCATTTAGCTCTTATTGAAAAAAAATTAAAACTGTCGCACAATCTTATAGATCCCCCTCTCCAACGCATACGTAATAATCCCCGCAATACTTTTCGCCCCTATCTTGTCCATCATCCGCGTTCTGTGACCTTCCACGGTTCGTTTGCTAAGATTCAAGGTAGAAGCGATCTCTTTACTGGTAAACTCACGGCAGATCAGCCGCATGATCTCTTTTTCACGGTCCGTAAAACTGATATCAGCATGTGGCGGCATCTGGTAATTTTTGGTAACGATCTCCGTTAACTTTTCTGTGATTTCCCTACAGAAATAAGGTTTGTGGTAATATACCGTACGGATGGCTTCGGATATTTCTTCGGCTTCGGCGCTTTTTAAAACATAACCTAATGCACCTGCTTCCAGCATTTTTAAGATGGGCTCTTCCCTTCCATGTGCAGAGAGAACAATGATCCGGCAACCGAGTTTTCTCCTGGTGATCTCTTTGGTGGCGAGTACGCCATCCATTACCGGCATCGCGATATCGGTAAGAATAATATCGGGTGTGAGTTCAATCGATCTGCGAACCAGTTCCTGTCCATTGGAGGCCTCTCCAACTACTTCAATATTCCTGGTCTGTGTCAGGAGATTTCGAAGACCATTCCTGTAAAGAACATGATCATCCGCGATCATGACCCTGATGTTTCGCTTTTCCATATGCCATATTTTGATGTAAGTAATTGCGGGTATTTCTACGCGCTGATTTTTACCGAATGCAAAACAAACACTGGTTATGATGATTGCCGGGGGGAATTTGTGACGCGGGACGCGTCACACACTTGGTTCGATAAGTTGGCATATCTAAAGTAATACGGCGTAAGAATCGCGACAACCGTTTAAACACGGTATTTTATTGCGGAATCCAGCATCCAGTATCGATGCTGGATACCAGCCTGCAGGTCAGGCCCTTGGAATCTTATACTCTCCCAAAAGCTCAGTAAGATCCATATCAAGACCCTGTGCAAGGGCGATTAAAGTAGTAAAAGCAAAATTGACCTTTCCTTTTTCTATTCGCTGTACCTGGCTATACTCCAAACCTGATGTTGCTGCAAGCTGGCGGATGCTAAGCCCCTTTTCCTGCCTGAGCCGGGTAAGATGCGTGGCAAAGCGGGTCAATATCTTTTCCTTGTTACTCATCAGAGAACAAGGTCAATGCAACCGACATATTTTTTGACGTATGATTATACGCCAATTGGAATTTATGCCTACATTAGTATGGCAATACCCTATCACATTGCTTAATCAAAATGAAACAGCCATTCCTCTCATCTTCTCCCAAACAAATGCGCCACCTGATACTGTATACATTGGTGATGAAAATGCTCCGGTCGGGACGCTAGAGCGGCCTGAACGGTAACCTCGGGCCATTCATTCTTCTATCTTTCGCATTAACTTCTTTTTAATAGGTTAAAGCATAAGGCTTACCTGTTAATAAATTACCACATAAATGTGGAGTACTAAACATCTGTAAATTCAATATCCATCTATATTTTATTGAAATTTAAACTTATTAGGTCTTTAATACGCAACGCATATGATCACTGCTGTTACTTCCGCTTACAAAATGTTAAGCAAACATGGTTTTGCAGATATCATGCAAAACAGTTTAACAGGTGAAAAATCATTACACGCTGCTGCATTCTTTGATGCAGGAGATACAATTAGTGAATTCACTGCAGATAAGATTTTAGAGACACCGACTTATCTTACTGTACAAACAGGAGAGAATAAACACATAACCTTATTACCTGAATTTTTACAATACATCAACCATAGCTGTGAACCCAATGTTTTCTTTGATACAACCAATATGAAGTTGCTTGCATTAAAAGAAATACAACCCGGTGATGAACTGATGTTTTTTTATCCGTCAAGCGAATGGGCAATGACACAGGCTTTTGATTGTTTTTGCGGTACACCAAAATGTTTACACCGTATACAGGGTGCGGCATTTTTAACAGATGAAGAAGCGATGCGTTACAAACTCACAGATTTTATACAACAACAACACTTAAACAGAACGAAGAAATAAACCCATGTCTCTCTCTACCGAATGGATCCCTGCGGTACCGCGCAACAGGCTGAAAGTTTGGGTGCTGGCTCCTTATCTTGTAACGAATGATGCGAATATTGACTACTACTACGATTTTTCGCAGAGTATTGCCGAATACACCAAAACATTTGCGGAACTCGATCTTCCCTGGCACTGGCAGCCGGTAACAGTGGATGATTATGAAACGATCATTGAAAATATTATTGCAGAAAAAGAAGAAGGAAAATTTTTTCCACTTGTGCTGAATTTATGCGATGGCGATGAAGTAAATGGCACACCGGGTATTTCAGTTGTTCAGTTACTCGAAGCAAACGAACTCGTGTACACCGGGTCGGATGAATATTTTTACCGCATCACCACTTCCAAGATCCCGATGAAACAGGCTTTTGATAAAGCGAATGTTCCCAATGCCAAATGGGAGGCGATCCTATCGCGTGAGCAAAACACCGAAGGCATTTTAGAAAAATTAGGCTCGCCTGTTATTGTAAAACCCGCAGTGTCCGGTGGCAGTATGGGTGTTGGCGTTAAGAATGTAGTACACACCCATGAAGAATTACAACAGCAGGTGCAGCATATGTTCGATGGCTATCGCGGATGGAACCTTGCTTCAGATGGCATCATTGCGGAGGAATTTATTACCGGCCCGGAATTCACAACAATGATCGTTGGCTCTGCAAAATTTCCCAAACAATGCAAAGTGCTGGAACCTGTTGAAAGAGTCTTTCATCCATCATTACCCGATACAGAAAAATTTCTTTCATTCGACCGTCTATGGGAGATATATAAAGAAGAAACACCCATGCCGGGCGAAGACAATTTCTACGAATACCAATCGCCAGATCCATCCCTGCATGCCGCAATTAAACAATTAAGTCTTGATGCATATATAGCTACGGGCGGCACAGGATATACAAGAGTTGATATCCGAATGGATCAATCAACCAAAAAATTATACGTACTTGAAGTAAATGCCCAATGCGGGCTGAGTGAAGATGAAGATTATACCTCTATCGGTGCTATATTGCGTATGAGTGGTATTTCATTTACCGAACTGATTGTTGCGGTGATCAATGATGCCTTCAGAAGAAAAGAAATAAAACTGAAACCAAAACAATTCATTGCACCTCCTGTTCGCAGGAAAGCAGGCTAATGCCTTTGTGAGAAAATGAAGATCTGCGTACTACAACCCGACTATTCAACCTCCGATGTGGACTACAAAAATTATGATCCGCCACGTGATCTGTCTGCATTGTTGCCGGGCGACCAGGTTGATCATGTCTTCCTCAACAAACTCACTACGTACAAACAACTCAAAGCATTACAACACCACGGCTACGATATTTTTGTGAACCTATGCGAAGGATATCTTGAATGGGAAGTTCCTTCGATAGATGTGATCTATACACTTGACTTATTAAAACTTCCCTACACAGGTCCTACCACTTTATTATACGACCCGCCAAAAGAGTTGATGAAGTATGTTTCGTATTGCGAAGGCATTGCAGCGCCCAACTATGTTTTAATTGAAGAAGAGATCGATATTGAAACCGCGTGTAAACGTTTACAGTTTCCCTTATTTGTAAAACCAGCCAAAGCCGGCGATAGTTTGGGTGTTGATGAACATTCATTGGTTCATAATAAAGAAGAGCTTACACAAAAAGTAGCAGCCACACTTACGGAATATCCTCAACTGCTTGCCGAAGAATATATAGATGGCCGCGAGTTCACCGTTTTGATCGCTGCAAATGCTGATGGAAAAACTGCCACCACATTTAAACCCGTTGAATATATTTTTCCTGAAGGATTTGCATTCAAGACCTATGCATTAAAAACATCGGAGCTGCATCCCAATGCAAATATTCCATGCAATGATCCTGTTATCGAAAAACAACTCCGCGAAGCGGCAGAAAAAATATTCAAAGGGTTTAACGGTGCCGGTTATGCGCGACTTGATTTCCGTTTGAACGATAAAGGACAATTGTATTTTCTCGAGATCAACTTTACCTGTTCTGTTTTTTATGGTGAAGGCTATGAAGGTTCTGCCGATCATATTCTTAAACACGATGGTGCGGGACAGGCCGCTTTTCTCCGGCTGATGATCGCCGAAGGCATGGCCCGCTACGAACGCATACAAAAAAAATATATAGTTAAAGGAAATGCGATTGCCGGTTATGGCATTTATGCCACCACCCGGATACAACCTAAAGAATTGGTCTTCAAAGGAGAAGGCCGCCAGCAACGCATCATAACCCGCCGTTTTGTAGAGGAGAACTGGCCGGATAACGAAAAGTTAATCTTCCGCAGGTACGCATACCCGTTGAGTAATGAAGTATTTTTGCTCTGGGATGATGATCCGGCGGAATGGGCTCCTCAAAACCATTGTTGCCAACCCAACACAGCCTATGATGGTCTGAATGTGATAGCTCTCACGCAGATCAACCCGGGTCAGGAGCTAACCCTCGACTATGCATCTTTCCTGGATGCAAACATGGAGCCCTTTCAGTGCCAATGCGGCGCAGCCAATTGCAGGGGCCTGGTAACAGGCAAACCCGGTAATTCGGTTACGGAAAGAGAAACCAACGCTTCGTCTTAAACATTGTCCCGTTTTCGGAGTCTACTTACTACCCATTAAGAAAGACTGTATTGGTCCATGGTCAATAGACCATAGTCCATAGTTAAGCAGGGATCGCTATGGTCCATGGACCATCGTCTATGGACAAAACCCGGCGCACCGAATGATAATAGTTACAATAACGTCTAACAGTACATATAAGAAAGGAAGCAATAAATGTCAAGATTTGAGATTCTTCGAAAGCTGATGCAAAAGCACCGGGCGCAACTGGTGTTCACATACTTATTATTTTCACTCGAGATGCTGGGCTCATTGCTGCGTCCGTTCTTTTTGGGAGAAGCGGTGAACGACCTGATCAAAGGAAGCTATCGCGGATTGATCGTTCTCTCCGGTGTGCATCTTGCCTGGATCGTAATAGGAACTTTGCGACATCGTTATGATACGCGCACGTACTCTGCTATTTACACTTCACTGGTAACAAGATTTTTATCAAGACGAATCGATCAATCCGAGGTATCCAAACTAAGCGCGCATTCTACATTGGCACGCGAGTTTGTAGATTTTCTTGAGTTTGATCTGGTATATGTAATAGAAGCCGCGTACAATTTAATAGGCTCTGCTATCCTCTTATATTTTTACGACAGCTCGGTAGTAGCATTATGTCTCGCGATCCTTTTACCCGTTGTTGGTATCAGTTATGTGTATGGCAAAAGAATGAAACGGTTAAATCGTCTTAAAAATGATGAGCTGGAACAACAGGTAGATATTATTTCTTCGGGCGATAAAACCGCCATCTTCAAACACTTTAATAACCTTCGCCACTGGCAGGTGCGCATCAGTGACCAGGAAGCGTGGAACTTCGGCATTATGGAACTGATGGTGATGGTAGTGATCGGGATCTCCTTACTGGTAACCAATACTGTTTCCGCGGCCCCGATACTGGCAGGTAACCTGATCGGTATCTATACCTATCTATTAAAATTCGTTTCCGGATTGGATACCATTCCATACACGGTTCAGCGATTGACATCATTAAATGATATTACAAGAAGAATAGAACTGCAGGCAGAAGATTTTCCTTCTGAAGGGACTGATAGCATACAAAGAGATAAAACAATCAGGCTGTCTAAAATGGTAAAACCTGTTTTATAAGCGGAGTTCAAAACCGTGCCTTGGTGTCTCTGTGTGAGAAAAAAAATTGCACACAGAGGCACAGAGGCACGGTTTAAAGGAAATGCTCCATCGATTTTGTAAGACTTTCCTAATTATCCTTTCTATCTCCCAAAAAGTTCTTATTTTTTCTTACTCAATTACCAATGAACCATATGAAAAAAACAATTTTATTCTCAACCACTATCCTCGCTTTTGCCATTACAACAAATGCACAAAGAAGAGTAAACCAAGACAGCCTCGTAAAAGAATCTGCCAAAACAGAAGTATGGGAACCGGTTCCTAAACTCGTTACGCCTGGAAATAATACCGGCGATGCACCTTCTGACGCAATTGTTATTTTTAACGGAAAGAATGTTGACCAGTTAGAAAAAGAAAACGGCGGCGCTGTTGGATGGAAGATTGATGATGATGGCGCATTAACTGTTGTAAAGGGTTCTGGCAATATAGCCACCAAACAAAAATTCGGTAATTGCCAGTTACACATTGAATGGCGCCAACCCGCAACCATCAAGGGCGCCAGCCAATCGCGTGGAAACAGTGGCATTTTCTTTATGGGAAAATATGAGCTGCAGGTGCTGGATTCATACAACAACCCAACTTATGTAAATGGCCAGGCCGGAAGTATTTATAAGCAACATATTCCATTGGTAAACGCCAGCCGTAAACCCGGTGAATGGCAGGTGTATGATGTGGTTTTTACAGCGGCTAAATTTAATGCCGATGGTTCAGTGCAGTCGCCCGCACGTATCACCGTTTTGCATAATGGCGTATTGGTACAGAATAATGTAGAGATCAAAGGAAATACAGAATGGATCGGGCAGCCGAAATACACAAAGGTGGGCGATAAAGAAGCGATCGTACTACAGGATCATGGAAGAGATGGTGGCGAACCGATGAGTTACAGGAATATCTGGATAAGGGATTTGTAGATTTTTAATGATAATATTTTATGAGGTTGTCTTATAAAGGCAACCTCTTTTTTATGCAGGCAATGGCACGCGGATGACGCGGAAAGAGGCGGATTTTAACGGATCAAATCCGTGACCATCCGTTTTTTCCGCGTCATCCGCGTGCCATTCTTCGCTAAAATAAAAAGACTGCCTTTCTCAAGACAGCCTTTCTTACCAGAATAAATGGGTCAAAAATTAGCCATTCAGCCAACGGAGTTTTTCATAGGATACGACTTTTAAATAGTAAATATTCTAGTTGTCGTTAGTTAGCTGTAAATAAGTCGAGTGTAAAAAAACACAAAACATCGTTGCCGGACAACGGGAAAAACACCCGTTTTTTAGCGTAATAACTCTTTCTGAAGTGAGTGCGGCGGATATTATCTTGCAGCTGCATTATGAACACCATCAAAAAGCCACATACCATACTTGAATCGGTTTTTGGATACACCGAGTTCCGCCATAACCAGGAAGAGATCATCACCCATTTATTAAAAGGGAAAGACGCCATTGTACTCATGCCAACAGGCGGAGGTAAAAGCCTTTGTTACCAGGTGCCTGCTCTGTGTTTGCCGGGAGTAACCATCGTTGTGAGTCCTTTGATCGCGTTGATGAAGGACCAGGTGGATGCCTTGGTATTAAGCGGTGTAAAAGCCGCATTTCTCAATAGTTCACAAAGTGGCGGCGAACAATCATTCATTTTACAACAGCTTCGCCGGAATGAATTGAAATTATTGTATGTAGCACCGGAAAGATTGGTTGGCGGAGAGATACAATTCCTGCGTTTCCTGCAAGAGATTCCTGTTTCTTTATTTGCAATAGACGAAGCGCATTGCATCAGTCAATGGGGACATGATTTCAGACCCGAGTACCGGGTATTGAGCCAGTTGAAAGAACAATTTCCATCCATACCCATTATCGCATTAACGGCAACGGCCGATGCATTGACGAAGAAAGACATCATTGAGCAACTGCATGTTAAAGACTATCGTGTTTTTGAAAATAGTTTTAACCGTCCTAACATTTATTACTACATCAAACCCAAAAAAGGGTTTTATGATGTGCTGGTAGATTACCTGGAAGAACACAAAGAGGATAGCGGTATCATTTATTGTTTGAGTCGCGCTGCAACAGAAAAACTGGCAGAGGACCTGCGCGCAGATGGTATTAGTGCAGCGGCGTATCATGCCGGTCTTGAAAAAACAATACGTGATGAACGACAGGATCTTTTTCTGAAAGATGATATACGGATAATGGTAGCAACGATCGCTTTCGGAATGGGTATCAATAAAAGCAATGTGCGTTTTGTAGTGCATGCCGATCTTCCCAAAAACATGGAAGGTTATTACCAGGAAACGGGCCGCGCCGGTAGGGATGGATTACACAGCGAGGCCATTTTGTTTTATGGTGCAGGCGATGTAATGAAACTACGCGGTTTTGCACAGGTAGAGGATAACCCGGAGCAAACAAAGATCCTTTTAAAGAAACTTGACCAGATGGTAGGTCTCTGCGAAACACGCACCTGCCGCAGAAAATATCTATTGAATTATTTTGGAGAAGATGCACCGGATTATTGTGGTAGTTGCGACAACTGTTTGGATAAACCCGAAGTACAAGATGCTACGGTTATTGCGCAAAAAATATTAAGCGCTGTCTATCGTCTCAATCAATCATTCGGGATGAATTATGTGGTTGATATTTTAAAAGGAAGCAACAGTGAAAAAATAAGAGAACAACATAAAAAATTATCAGTCTACGGAATAGGAAAAGATACTTCAAGAGATGAATGGCTTCATTATGTACGCGAATTACTTCGTTATGGATATCTTCAGAATAGCGGTGGTGAATACCCGGTGATGAAATTAACTGATAAAAGCAATGCGGTTCTTTTTAAAAATGAAAAAGCATTTTTATCAGCACCGATACAGGTAACCATTGCTAAAGAACCGGTGATTTACCAGCAGCACGATTATGAAAAGGAGTTGTTTGAAGAACTAAAAAAACTTCGGAACCGTATAGCGCACGAAGAAAACGTACCTGCTTACCTGATCTTTAGTGATAGCACTTTACTTGACCTGGCAACCTATTTACCTCTTTCAAAAAATGATCTTCCGAAAATCTCCGGTTTTGGAGCATATAAAATTGAACGGTATGGTATACCATTCTTAGAAAAGATCCAGGATTATTGTAATGATCATTCCTTAATAACACGTATAGAATTAAAACAGCCGGCAAAAACAAAAAAAGCACTAAAAGTTGTTGCGCCGCGTGAAAGGGCAACCGATACAAAAAAGATCAGTTATGATTTATATCGTTCGGGAAAATCTATTTCTGAGATCTCGGCTGAGCGTGGATTTTCACTGATGACAATTGAAGCACATCTAAGTCATTATGTTACTACCGGGGAGATTGATGTGAATGAATTTGTTTCTGCAGATAAACAGGAACTCATTACTGCGGCCGCAAACAAATACGGAAGGATGGGTTTGAAAGTATTGAAAGACAATTTGCCTAGTAGCATCAGCTATACGGAAATAAAAATGGTTGTGGCGGCACTGAACAGGGAGTAGTCTTGTTTTATTGTTCCTTTGCCGCGCCTTTCAGGGCGTAGATAAAAGGATCAGAGTAGTAGATGTTTTCGGGGCTTTAGCCCCCTGTGTTATTTACACTCGGGGCTAAAGCCCCGAAACATTGAGAGGGGTGAGATCACATTGCCCACGCCCTGAAGGGCGCGGCAAAAAAATAACTTGCATAGTGCGGCAAGGTTCATTCTGTATCCATCACAAAACACAATGCTCTCAACTCGGCCCACGAAAATTCCGAACCCGCTAACATAAAACCACAATGCCCGCCCTGGCCCGGTGTTTCCATAAAAAGATTTGCATTGTTATCAGCCTCATCATAACAAAAACATTCGGGTGATAAAAAACTATCATTCATCGCCTGCACGATCAAGGAAGGAACACGGATATTTTGTAAGAAAGGTTTTACACTGGCGCGTGTATAAAAATCATAGGCATCTGTAAAACCATGTAAGGGTGCAGTATAGCGATTGTCAAAGTCTACAAAGTGTTTGATCTTTTCATAACCATCATAACTGATCAGGTCCGGAAACAGTTTTTCTTTCTGTTTTATTTTTTCACCAAGTTTGCGCAGGAAGCGTGTGCTGTAAATTTTATTTGTCTTTTGCGATAAGATCTTCACACTGCTTAGCAGGTCGCAGGGAACAGAAAAGCCAATTACTTTTTTTATTTGTGAAGGAACTTCATCAGGATATTCGGCCACGGCACGCAGGCTTAAACTGCCGCCCATGCTGAAACCAACCAGTACAATTTCTTCGTATCCATGTTTTTGAATTGCATGGGTAATCACCGATTTCAGGTCGCCCGCATCGCCGTGATGATAGAAACGCGCGAGACGGTTTAGTTCACCGCCGCAGCTACGGCAGTTCCATCCCAATGCATCATAACCATTGGAGGTAAAGACTTTGGCCATCCCTACAACATAATGCCTGTGTGAATCACCTTCGAGTCCATGGGTAATGATCACTAATTTTTTTCTTTCGCCGGGGATGAAATGCCAATCGAGATCTACAAAATCGCCATCCGCCAGTTCAAGCCTTTCTCTTTGCCGGTAGGTAAAATCTACTTTTCTGAAAAGACTCGGAATAATTGTTTGCATATGCCCGCCGAATTGCCAGAAAGGTGTTTTAAAAGAAGGGTTAGGGAGTACTGGCATTAGTAAATAGTTGAACGCAAATGTAAACGAAATGGTTTTTGTGAATATAAATGAACGTGCCCAAAATCAGCCAATCCGTAATTCGCTAATTCGTACCTTCAATCTATGGAGAATAAATACCTGAAATATTTTAAAGTGGCCAGCCTGTTCAACACCAGGCGAACGCGCGATATTTTCCAGGTCAACCCAACAGTGGCCCCAAAGCGTGAAGAAGCCAGTGAGATCAAAGTTTGTGTATTTGATTATTCTCCGCAGGATCTGTATGAAAAATGTTTAGACAGCGTAGAAGATAGTTTTGATTTCAGGGATAACGAACATATCACCTGGATCAATGTAGATGGTTTACGAAAAGATGCGGTAGATAAGATCTGCGGTCATTTTAATATTCACCCATTGATCACGGAAGACATTATGAGTATTGGCCAGCGACCGAAAATGGATGAAATGGACCCGATACTTTTCTGTTTGCTCAACATGCTTTATTTCAATGAACGCACTGGTGCTGTGGAAACAGAACAGATCAGTATTGTATTGGGAAAAGGTTTTGTGATCTCTTTCCAGGAAGATTCTCATCGGGATGTATTTGATACTATACGCGAGAAGTTGCGTTTAACAGGAAGTAAACTGCGCCAGAGCAAAGCAGACTATTTGTGTTATGCATTGCTCGATATGATCATTGATCATTATTATGTGGTGATGGAAAACCTGGGAGAAAAAATCGAATTGCTCGAAGAAAAGATTGTCCGAAGCAGTAATACACGCGCTTTGGCGGAGATCAATAATTTGCGGAAAGAACTGATCGTATTGAAACGTAACGTAAGCCCTGTGAGAGATCTTGTGAATGGGTTTATCCGCAGCGATAGCACATTGCTGGAAGAGCGTACTACCAAATATTTTAAAGACATCCATGATCATATCCTGCAGGCGAATGACCTGGCGGAGAACTACCGTGATATGATGATGAACTTACAGGACCTTTATCTCAGCAATGTAAACCTCAAGACCAACGAGGTGATGAAAGTGATGGCTGTAGTAACCTGTTTACTCGCGCCGGCAACCGTGATCGGTGGAATTTTTGGAATGAACTTCGACAGGATACCTTACCTGCATAACCAATACGGATTTTTTATTGCGATCGGGCTCATGCTCATCGTTCCCATCTGGATGATCTTTGTATTCCGCAGGCGTGGCTGGTTCTAAATAATTATCGGATTGGCGGATTGCGGATTGACGAATTATTTAATCCGTCAATCTGCTAATCCGTCATTCGCCAATCCGCTAAATTTTAATCAATTTCCATTTCCCCTTTTTAAACAGGATCACGCTGGTGATGGTGATGCAGGTTTCTGTAACCACGATGGCGATGAATACGCCGGTGGGACCCATCTTCCATACATCCGCCAGTAAATAGGCAAACGGGATCTGGAAGATCCAGAACCAGAAAAGATTGATCCAGGTTGGTGTTTTGCTATCGCCCGCGCCATTGAATGCATTGATCATTACCATGCCCACGCCATAAAAAATATAACCGCAGCTAACGATACGCAGTGCCTGCACGGCTGTTTTAATAACTCCCGGGTCGCTATTGTCTATCAGCTTTACAAAAAATTCTGCGCAGGTGATAAACAACAATGAAACGATGCCCATGAATATGGCATTGTATTGCGCTGTTTTCCATACAGACTTTTCTGCGCGTTCGGGTTGTTTGGCGCCGAGGTTTTGTCCTACTAATGTAGCTGCAGCATTACTCAATCCCCATGCGGGCATTAAAAAGAAAATAAGTAAGCGAATGGCGATGGTATAGCCGGCAACGGCCTCGCTTCCAAACCCTGAAATAATACGGGCCATCGCGATCCAGCTGGCAGAGCCGATGAGGAATTGCAAGGTTCCTGTTGATGCAATCGTAAATATGGGTTTTAATACACTGAGATCAGGTTTAAAATGATGCAGGTGAATTTTGATCACGCCTTTTCCTTTGAAAAGATGGTATACCTGGTAGATCACACCAATGCTTCGCCCGGTAGTGGTTGCCATGGCTGCACCGGGTAAACCGAACTTGTGAATCAATATCGGGCAGAGAATGATATTGCAGATATTGGCCAGCCATAAACTGCGCATAGCAATAGCTGCATCTCCTGCACCACGAAAAATTCCATTGATAAGAAACAATAGCATGATCACCACATTCCCGGTAAGCATGATGCGAGTATAGGTAGCGCCCATGGCTATAACCTCGGGTCCTGCGCCAATCAAATGCAAAATATCCGCCGAAAAAAACAAACCGAGACAACTGATGATAAGAGTTACAACAAAAGAAAGCAGCGCAGCCTGTGCACCGGCCTTGGCTGCACCATCATAACTTTTTTCGCCCACCCGTCTTGCCACCATAGCTGTAGCAGCCATGCTTAAACCGATGGCAACGGAATAGACAAGCGTTAAAAATGATTCAGTAAGTCCAACTGTGGCCATGGCATGTGGCCCGAGCTTGCTTACAAAGAAAATATCTACCACTGCAAAAACCGATTCCATACACATTTCCAATATCATGGGAATGGCCAGCATAAAAATGGCTTTGCGGATACTACCGGTGGTAAAATCCTGGTGTTCGCTGTTGAGTGATTGTTTGAGCCAGGACCAGACGGACCTTTTGTTCTTATGATCTGTATAATTAGTCATTACGAGAGTAATATTATGAATAAGTAAATAGAAATAAACTACAATGGATCATCCATTGTGCAGGTGGTCGGGAGAATGTGAGCCTAAACACTTAGAAGTTCTAAGCTCTGTTTAGAAGTTCATAGACGGTGAATTGGTAAAAAGGGCTGCCGGAATATTTTGTATTGCGGCTTTGTGGTGACGAAAATAGGGAAAGAGCCGAATAAGAAGTTAAAAAATTCATAAGCGGCGGATTTTGCGTTTCAAATATGTTGCGCGGGAAACGAACCGCATGTTTTTTACGTACATGTAAATGAAATAACTGCTATCAATCAATCAGATGCAATGGTTTTTCATTGAGAAAAGTTTATATTAGTAATTACAATATCCAATTGATGAAATGTGGTTTTTCCTGTGCCGCTCAGACTTATGCGCATCCGTTTGTGGGGGCATCGGGGAGGTATATAAGCGTTTCTAAAAAATCTACTAAAACGCTTCGCTTTTTTTCCTCCAGTAAACTCAGGCAGTTATTCTTATTTGTGTTGGTCTGCATTGCGTTACCGGTAATATCTTTTTCACAACTTACAGGAGGTACTATATCGGCTGCAGCCTGCCAAACATATAATGCGGCACATGTGGTTGTACAAACCGTCCCTATTTCCGGAGAAGATGGTTTTCAATCTATTGTTTATACCTGGGAAAGATCTACTGATAACTTTGGGACAGCACCAACGATTGTAGGAGGAAATACGACCAACTTAAGCGATAACTATACCTTAACGGGAACGACGTACTATCGAAGACGGGTTGACAATGCCGGAGATTTTGCGTATAGTAATGTAGTAACCATCAACCCCAGACCCCAGGTAATCAGCATAACACCCGCTACACCGGATATTTGTTTTGGTCAAACTTCATTTCCTGTAACTATAACAGCATTATTTAACCCTGATGAATATCAGATATTATGGACGGCGGGCCCGGTTGCTTTGACCGATGTTCCATTTGCATCGAACAATTTTCCTGTAGGTGGAGCAATTACAGTGCAGGTTGTTCCCGGTGCACCTGTAGGCACCTATACAGGAACATTAACTTTAAGGGTTTCATCAACAGGTTGTACGTTTACCGGGGTTCCTGCTTCAGCTGTTGTAAATGCTTTACCAACGATTGGCGGAACCTTAAATGTGTGTGCAGGATTAACAACATCATTAAACGGTTCCGGTACTGCCGCAGCAGTTACCCCCTGGACATCATCGAATACGGGCGTTGCGACAGTAGATAATGCAGGCGTTGTTACAGGCGTATCAGCAGGAACAACAGTTATCACTTACACAAACAACCTTGGTTGCCAACAAACAGCGACAGTCACAGTGAATGCCTTACCAACGATTGGCGGAACGTTGGGTGTGTGTGCAGGATTAACAACATCATTAAACGGTTCCGGTACTGCCGCAGCAGTTACCCCCTGGACATCATCGAATACGGGCGTTGCGACAGTAGATAATGCAGGCGTTGTTACAGGCGTATCAGCAGGAACAACAGTTATCACTTACACAAACAACCTTGGTTGCCAACAAACAGCGACAGTCACAGTGAATGCCTTACCAACGATTGGCGGAACGTTGGGTGTGTGTGCAGGATTAACAACATCATTAAACGGTTCCGGTACTGCCGCAGCAGTTACCCCCTGGACATCATCGAATACGGGCGTTGCGACAGTAGATAATGCAGGCGTTGTTACAGGCGTATCAGCAGGAACAACAGTTATCACTTACACAAACAACCTTGGTTGCCAACAAACAGCGACAGTCACAGTAAACGCTTTACCAATATCAACAATCACCGCAGGAAGCGCGACTACATTTTGTGCAGGTGGATCAGTAACCTTAATTGCAAGTGCAGGGAACTCCTGGTTATGGAATACAGGAGAAACAACACAATCAATAAATGTAAGTGCGTCATCAAACAAAACTGTAACAGTAACAGATGGTAATGGTTGCTCGGCAACCTCATCCGCAACAACAGTAGCCGTTAACCCTTTACCAACTCCAACTATTACTGCCGGAAGCACAACCACCTTTTGTGCGGACGGATCAGTAAACCTCACAGCAAGTGCAGGAAGTTCCTGGGTATGGAATACCGGGGAGACTACCCAATCGATCACTGTAAACACTTCATCCAATAAAAGTGTAACAGTAACAGATGGTAATGGTTGTTCAGCCATATCATCAGCAACAACAGTAACTGTGAATGCATTACCATCAGCAACGATCACAGCGGGAGGTCCAACCACCTTTTGTGCCGGTGGATCAGTAACTCTTACAGCTGGTGCTGGGAGTTCCTGGTTGTGGAATACTGGAGAAACTACCCAATCAATAACTGCAAATACTTCATCAAACAAAATAGTAACGATAACAAACGGCAATGGTTGTTCGGCCACTTCATCCGCAACAACAGTAGTCGTTAACCCATTGCCAACTCCAACCATTATTGCCGGAAGCACAACAACTTTTTGTGCGGGTGGATCAGTAAACCTCACAGCAAGTGCAGGAAATTCCTGGTTATGGAACACCGGGGAGACTACCCAATCGATCACAGTAAATACTTCATCCAGTAAAGCTGTAACAGTAACAGATGGTAATGGCTGTTCGGCCACTTCATCCGCAACAACAGTAGTCGTTAACCCATTGCCAACTCCAA